>JADJCP010000002.1 GCA_016703155.1 Hydrogenophilales bacterium | reverse complement strand
TTCTCGACCCGCAGCATGATGCGGGTGTTGAAGTTGCCGCCGATCTGCATGGCCTTGGCGGCATCGCCCACCTTGGCCTCCACGTCGTGCCAGGTCTGGGTGTAGGCGGTGACCTGGTAACCGGCGCCCCCGGCCTTGTTGACCATGGGCACGAACGAGTCGCCGACCAATTCGTTGAACTCGTCGACATGCAGTGCCAACTTGCGCTTGCCGGGTGAAAGCTGACCTGCACCGACGCCGAACTTGTAAATCTGGCCGGCGACGCTGGTCAGGTCGGCGAACATGGCCGTGCCGATCGCGCCGGCGACCTCGTGGTCCGAGAGCGAGTCGAGTCCGATATAGACCACGGCCCCCTGATTGATGACGCCCATCCAGTCGATGATCGGCCGAGGATCGTCCAGATTCGCATAGTCGGGTGAGATCAGGTCGGCGATCTTGCCCGTGGTCAGCTTTTCCAGCAGGGGATAAAGGCTCGATACCAGCTTCTCGAAGTAGGTCCGGTCGTTGCTCAGGACCGACCGCAGGGCATCGGCCACGGGGTCGCGCAATTCGTTGTCGCGGATGAACCCCATAATCGCCATCGTCCGCAGAGATCGTCCGCTTTTCTTCGAGGCCTCGTTGAGCAGCTTCGCTTGGGCGGATTCCAGTTCCGTGACCTCGGTCTGCCAGCCTGGCCGGACTCGGTCCAGCCACCAGGTGAAATAGCGCACGGCCAGGGACTCGGTATCCACCGCGTAGGCGTAGATGCTCTGGAAATCCGGACGCTCGCCCAGGGTGGTCATGGCCTTGGCCAAGACGTTGACGAAACGCCAGACGAACTCCTTGAAGGCGGCCGAATTGCCTTCGGAGGGCAGGGGTTCGGCCGTGCGGGTGGCTACCTCGGTGATGCGTGAGAACGCCCCGATCGGGTTGTAGCGCGCCGAGATATGCGGGAAACCGAGATGGAAGACGTAGAACGTCCGGCCGGCGCGCCGGGCTTCGATATACATCCTGATGAGCAGGTCGGCGTCGCCCTTGGGGTCGAAGGCGATCACCACGTCACCGCGCCGGATGTCCTGTGTGATCAGAAGCTCCGCGAGCCGGGTCTTGCCCACCCGGGTCGTCCCTAAAACCAGGGTGTGTCCGACTCGGCCGGACAGCGGCATGACGACGGCTTCCTCGTTCGGCTCCACTCCATGCAGTGCCGGGTTGCCGCCGATATCGGGCAAAGGCACCCATCGGTTCCACCAAGCCTCCCGACGCATCAATGCGCGCAGCCATTGGATGTTGTGATTAGGATGATGCTCGTACTTCCGCTCCAAGCGTCGCAAGGTCCGGTACAGCCAGGATGGCTCGACGTAGCGCCGGTTCCTCGGCTGCACCGCATCGATCAGCCGGCGCGTGTGGAGCGCCGTCCAGCGAAACCCCATGCCCAGGAACAACACTTCATTGCTCCAGGGAATGTCGTTCGGTTTCAGGGCATACCGCTTCAGGAGGCGCAGATTGCCCTGGTAGCGAATCACTTCCCAAGCTTGGCTGGCCCGCCAGGCCGACCCTGCCAGCATGGCGAGGGACATGCCCCAGGACAGTTCAGCTCCCACCGGAATCCAGGGCGGGGCGGCGGCCATGACGGCGGAGCCGATGAACAAGGTTCCCGCCGAAATGAGTTCGACGGGAGGGCGCAGGCGATTCTCGATCGGATAGCTCATGACTTTTCCGCCTTGTCCGTGCCGACGTTTTGGCTCCAGTAGCGCAGTCGTTCGTTGGCTGGCGGTACCGGATTGACGAATTGCTCCGGGTTGCGCACCAGAAAGCCGTTCAACAGGCTGCCACCGCTATCGCCGCGCCGGATTACCTGGAAACGATGGATGTTGCGACCGCGCGCGGCGGGCTGGTGCCATCCAGCCTGGGTAAAGGCCATCTGGATACCCATGCCGAGCTTGCTGGGTTCGACTTCGCCATCGACACCGGTGGCTTGGTCGCCATAGGCCTCGGCGAAGGCACGGAAGACCGCGGGCGAGACCAGCAGCATCATGGTCTCTTCCTGTTCCCTGAGATTGACCCTGACGAAATGCACCAGCGCCGTGGTGGTGTTGTAGGGCAGACCGCCATCGGCCAGGCCCTGTTGCAGCCAGCCCATGAAACGCAGGGACGCGTCCGATGGTGTCGCACTGTTCTTGCCACTGGTCTTCTTCGATGGCTCCTTCGGGAGGGCGACATGGGGAACCACGGCCCCAGTGAGGCGTGGAGGTTCGGCAAGCCGGGCCGGAGGGGGTTTTTCGGCGCTGGCGGAATCCTCATCGTCCAGAAATTGCCCACTGTCGGCCTCCGAGACAGCGGATGCCGTCGGTTCAGCGTTGGCCAGCTTTGGAACGTCGATGGGCAAGGCTTTGGCGTTTCCGACCGATTTGCGCGTCGGCTTGGGCGTCGCCCCGGCCAGACTCTGGACGCTGGGCAGGCGGGGCGCATTGGCCACGACGGGTGTCTCATCGGAAACAGGCTGGCTGGGAAGGGTCTTGTCAGCCGGATCGTCCATTCCCGCTGTCGCAGCCGACGGATCGGCGAGAGGACAGCCTTGGTCAGGTGTGGTTGCGACCGTTCCAGAGACCGACGTCCCAACCTTGATCCGAATCCGCCCCGCCAAAGCGGTCGGGTACAGGGATGGTTCCGGGTAGAGAAGCTCCAGAGGAAAGCGCAGCAGCGCCCCCAGGTAAAAAGTCTGACCGCCCGTGAATTCGATATGGGCACCCCACACGGCGCCCTGGGTGTCCGGGTTGACCTTGCAGGCCCCATATTCCTGCCAGGTGTCGAAGAGCCGGTCGTTCATCGCCTCGCCCGGTACGGGCGCATCTGGATAGGCCAACCTGAGCCAGTCCCGGACCTCGTTGGCCAGCCGCACGGCGGCGAACCAGATATCCGCGCCATCGCAGAAACCGGCCGCACCCGGCCGGTTCAGGGGCAGGCGTCCCCCTTCCGCCAACATCGAACGCAGCGCCAGCATCAGCAGTTCGATCAACGGGGTGGCCTTGGCCACGGCGAAGCGGACCCTCGACCCCGTGGCCAAGTTGCGCCGGACGCTCTCCGCTTCCGCCGCGCGCACGATCTCAGCGATGGGCCCTTGTGTCTCGCCGGACAGGTAACCAAGCAACTGTCCCAGCAACGTGGGATCGCTGCCGAGCCAAAGGCGCGTAATGGTGGGCACAAGCCGCTGTATCAGCTGAATGCCCAAGCGCTGATGGGCCTGATAGTCGCGCTCTGTGGCGCGCGGAAAATCCACCACATAGGCCGAGGCCTTCGCTTCCACCATGGACCCCATCAGGGCCTGCCAGGGTGCTCCGGCCGGATGTGAATCGGAGAACAAGGTCACCCGCAAATCGGATACCGGCTTGCCGATATCGTGCAGCAGGGCGGCGATATAGATTCCCACCGTCCATAGGTGCTGGGTCCGACCCTGGGTCTCGATATCCGCTCCAGGTGGCAGGATGCGACCTTGACGCAACTTGGCCGCATACTGGAAGGTTTCCACCGTGTGCACGAACAGGCCACCCGGCTCGGCGTGGTGATGGGCCTCTGAGGCGGGAAGTTGCTGAACCATCTCCGCCACGGCCTGGACGACAGGTACTACATGGGTTTGCCAGGTCGGGTCGGTGAGGCCGGAATCGCGTCTGACCTCGATGAGTAGCGGCGCCACGCCGGTCATGGCGATGATCCGTTCGGCATTCAGGACGGGGAGGGCGGTCGCGGGCCAGCGTGCGGGGGAGGGCGGAAGAAGCGGGTTGGGTTCGGAGATATCGCCATGACCTGGGCGGCGCTTCAGCCACCACGTCGCGGCGACACCCAGAGCAATCGCCGGCAGAGCACCCAGGACAAGCTCAGCGGACTCCATGCGGGCGCACCCGGTTCAGCAGATGGAGGGCGGTCCAACGATTGGGGGAGGGGGACTTGAACATAGCGGGCAGCTTAGGCCCTGGATTGCTCAGGAATATGTGTGAAAAGTCAGACGAAATCTACGGATGGTCGGTGTGTAGAATAACAGCCCATTTTTTGGGTGCCCCGCGCCATTGCTGGACACAAGTGATGATGAATTACACGAATTTTCGTGACAAAACCCATCCGGAATTGTTACTCCAATGGCATTTTGGATGCCAACAAGAAACTCAGAACCGACTAGGAACAGCCAGCCCGGTTTAAACTGTACAAATCCAAGGCCCAGGGGGGAATAAGTGCAAGACCAATCAATAGCCATGGCGGATACGGGGGTGCCGCCGTCAAGCGCGTGGGTACGCTTCTTGCGCACATACGGGCCGACGCCGAACAACCTGACGATGTTCGACGAATACGTGGCTGGGGCCGTGGGCCGAGCCAAAGTGCAGCCCATCGCGCTAAGCACTCCGATGCTAGAGATGATGAAAGCGCATGTCGCCTCGGGCAAGTCAGGCTCAATGCTGATTGCGGGCACTGCCGGCGATGGGAAGACCTATCACTGTCGCGCGTTGTGGACATCCATGGGCGGAAACCCCCGCGAGTGGGCCGCCAAGGGAAATATCAAAGAGCATCGCTTGGCAGATGGCCGCTTGGCCGTCTTCATCAAAG
Organism: Hydrogenophilales bacterium; assembly: GCA_016703155.1. GTDB lineage: Bacteria > Pseudomonadota > Gammaproteobacteria > Burkholderiales > Thiobacillaceae > JADJCP01. The sequence goes on along the minus strand of JADJCP010000002.1, from coordinate 640,404 downwards.
ACCTCAGTGAGTTCAATGGCGAGGAAAGCGACGCTCCCTTAGCGCGTCTTGAAAAATCAGTGCTCGAAGGCGACGACAGCGAGATCGTCATCTTGGCCGCAAGCCACGGCCAAGTCCTCGATAGGTTGCGCGACTTGGCGCGCAGACAAGGGCGCAACCACCCCTTGCGCAAGCCTCTACAGGAGTTTTTCTTGCAGGCAGGCCAGGAACCCGAGCGCCTCGCTGTATTTGACCTCAGCCGGAGCGTAGGGCGCATGGCCTTGGAGGAGGTGGTGGCGGCTGTCGCCAAACATGCAGAATGGGACAACTGCGTAAGGTGCGCATTGAAGTCCGGCAGTAAGGTCTGCCCCATCTATGAGAACCGTGAGCGCCTGCTCGGAGTGAGTGATGGCGCGCAACTTGGGCGTCGCCTGGGGGACTTGGTGGAGATCGCCAGGCTGAACGGGCAGCATTTGCCGGTTCGAGACCTGCTTGCCCTGTGCGCAAACATGATCTTGGGGCATCGTGACGCCAAAGACGGCTTGATGTCTTGTGCCGAGGTTGCGGGAATTCAGGAGCAAGGTGCCGTGGATCGCGCTAGCGTCTATGGCAATGTGTTTGGCGCTAACTTGCCGAAGCGGCGGCTTGCTGACCGCCCGGTGTTCAAGGCAATGGCATCCTTTGGTGTGGGTGATGAAACCACTAATAGCGCCGATGGCTTGTTGGTCTACGGCAAGGACGATGTGAAACTCGCACCGGTGTTTGCCCGCTTGATAGGCAGCGATCCGGTTTATGGGGCCACGTCTCGGCTGCTGAGTGCCCAGGATAAGTATCTCGAAGGCGAGGAGGCCGCCCGCATCGATGGAGGGGCCGTTGGCTTCATTGACCTGTTGCAGGAGCAGCGTCGCAGACTCTTTTTTACCCTGCCACCTGATGAGGCAGGCTATCCATTCTGGTCCATGACGGTTTTCCGCTTCGCAGGCGAATACTTGGAGCTGCGTACGGCCTTGCTTGAAAAGAAGACCGTTGCCGAGACCGTACGTGGCCGACTTGTACGAGGTCTCAATCGTGTCATGACCGGTTTGCTAATTGACAACATAGACCGCATTTTTGTCGCCAGTTCGGGGGGCTTCACCCAATCGCGCGTCAGCGTATTGTGCGACACCGAGGCGCCGTCGCGGCGCCTCAATGGCGTTGGTATGGCCATCAAGCTCGATGCGAAAACTGGCCGGCCTTCGCTGGATGTATCGCTGGCCCAGGGCGATGGAAATTCTGTGACCTTTGATCTCACGCCCGTGCGCTTTGAGTTTCTCTCTCGCGTTGCCGAAGGAGCGCTACCGGGCAGCTTCTCCAACGAGTGCTTGGAGGATTTGCTGGCGTTCAAGGCCAAGCTGTTGCGCAAGGCCGAACTCATCCGGGGTAGGAGCCATCAGGACGACGACGAGGAGGCCGGTTCTGACAGCGGCTCGCTGACGCTCAACTTCATTGACATAGAACAGGGTGGCCACGGATTTTCTCGGCCCATCACCGTGAGGATTTCGGAATGAGGCAGCGTATTGACATTGACCGGGTCGATTTCGCTGTCGATGAGCATATTTGGGGCCACCGTCTATATGACGAGCAGTTGCCCCATTTGACAGTGTTGGAATTCTTGGGTGTGCTGGGGTCAAACCTTGATAGCCCATTGGTAGCCACGCCAAGCGACAAGGTGCGATACCGGCCCCAGCATCAAATCCGCCTGCGCGGCCTGCTGTTCAACAACCCCTTTGTCGAGGCGATCCGCGAGCGGTCCATCACCGACGACGAGAAGTGGCGCGAGTGGAGTGTCTTGTTTACCCAAGACGCGACCAAGCTTGGGGACGAGGACATGGGCTACCTGCGCAAGGCGTTTTCCAGCTTTGATGATTTCGCCAAAGCCATCGAACTCCTGCGCTCGTCCGCGTTTGAAGCCCGCAGCAACAAGCGTTGGAGCTCCAAGTTCGTCTTCCCCTTCGGTCCCGATGCGATGTTCGAAGACTTGCGGATCGACTCGGGTGGAGCGAGCAACGACCGCCGCTTTTTTGCACGGACGGGAGAATTGCTTTATTTGATGCTCAGCCGCGCCGCTCGCGGGCCTGAGCTTGGCGCGCAGCTCTCACAGCGCCTCTTCAATCGGGCAGCGCCGATGAATCGGCTCGTGCGGGCGTTGCAGGGTGAGCCTCAATTGGCCTCCAATTCACGCGACGTGGGCTACCTACCCCATGCTTCCCATCCGCGCTTTGATCAGCTCTGTGAGGACTGGCTGGCGATACTTGCCAAGGACATGCCGATCTATGACGCGTTGGAGCACCTGATTGCGTCAGCGGGCCTCAACCTCTTGTTGTATTTCCTCGAACAGGCCAAAGCACAGGCCGGTGATGCCGAGCCTGTGGAGTTCGTCTGCGAGATCGTCTCCAAGGAGCGGACAAAGGTCCGGGCTCTCTCTGGCGACAGCTATCAGTTCAACCAAGGTCTCTCACTCAAAGCAGTCCGGGCTTCCGTAGAGCAAGCCCGCCTGTTGCCCGAATGGGAGTCCGCGTCCAGGTCTGACTATCCAGATGCCGAGCGGGCAAACATCATGCGCGAGTTGTTCCAATGGCCGTCGAGTGATTCGGACGACGAGACCGACTACACACGCATGACCGGCGACAAGCTGATCGAGACGTTAGTGGAGATGGCACTCTCGCGCCATGAGCAGCATGTAGGAAAGATTCACGCGTCGTGGTCGCGGGCAATTGGGTTGAGCTCTCGCCGCCTTGCGCGCCGCACGCGATACGCTCCCAACGACCGGCTCATCAAGACATTGGTAGTGGCCATCGTCGATGACCGGATGCAATTCGACGAATTCCTGGCTGAGGCTCAGAGACGCTACGGGATCGTCATTGGCGACGCGGAAGGCTCGCGCCTTGTCGCCGACAAGAAGGTGGACCAAGAGGTGCTCAGCGAGAACCGCGCCAACCTCGAAGCGCGGCTGGTTGGGCTCGGGCTGGTGCGTCGGCTCTCCGACTCGTGCTCGTTCGTGGAAAACCCGTATGGATTCAAGGGAGAATAAAATTGCTGACTGATCGGATCATTGGGCGCGTCGGTGCCGACATCCTGGCCAAGCGCATCAATGACGCTCGCCAGGTCGACGGCTCGGCGCAGGATTCGGCGGCGCTGTTTCGCCTCGATAAGTTGTCCTCTTCGCAAGTTGCATCGATCGCACGTGCGGTCCTGGCCAACCATGACCTTGCAAATCGCGTAGCTCTCATGATTCCCGAGGCCTTGGTCGAGGGCCAGGGCTTGCCACCTGAAGCCCTGATCCAGCACAACGCGGGCTTCGTGCGTAACAACGCCCAGACCAGCAAGGAAGCGATCCTCACAGCCAATGGCAACGAGCACAACTTGGCTGACACACTCGGTCACGTCACCGCTTTGGGCGCCAAGGAGCTGCGCGCCAATGAGGAGGCTTGGGTCGATGCCACATGTCACGTTGCTGGCATGGCGCCTGTGCCTGACGACCGCCAAGTGTTTCGCTCTGCACTCAAAGGCCTGATTACTGCTAACGACCTGTCGCTCGTACAGCTCGGCGACTTCTGCGCCTACGTTACCGAAGCTATGTCAGCAGCGCGTGGTCTGCCGATTCGCGACGCCATCGGTTGGTCGCTGCCCAAGGTTGGCTTGCCGAGGGACACTTCCTTCTTCGCCAGCGCGAGAACCTATGGCACTTCATACAAGCAATGGAAAAAGGCTTTCGAGAAACTCTTCGCCCATCGCGCTCCGCTGTTGCTGCGGTTGCGTCCAACCGGTCAGCCGTTGGACCCTGACGAGATGCGTCAGAGATTGGTGGATAACGCGGCAGACATCACCGACGCAGCGCGTGTTGCGTTGGATGCGTTCATCAACGCCCCCATGGGCGACAACCAGCCTGCCGCCGATGTGGCCGAACTCGAATGGGAGACCGATGGCGTTTGCCATATCTTCGATAAGCCAAAGGAGAAGCTGCAAGGGCTGGCCGAGCATACGCTGAAATTCTTTGAGAACGATTGCGAGGATGCTGAAGCGCTTGACGAGAAGTGGACGCGCCACCTGGAAGATCTCAAGGCCCGTGAGAAGCGCTCAGAGTGGAACGACGACGACAAGGTTTTCTTCGAACTGCACAGGCGCCACATCGAGCAGTCCCGGCAGCTCCATGCGCGTTGGGAGAAGGCGATTTTCGGCAAAGCCATTGAGTGCAATGACTTTCTCGATGGATTCGTGGGGGTGGCCCACCACCTCTTGGCTGGTGCCGGCGATCTGGTGGGAGAGCGTTTCCTGCGTTTTACCGTCAATAAGGGTCGCAAGGAGTGGCGCGAGCGTTTCAACTATGACGTTGGGTCCTACTTCTCGTCGATGTATCGGGGGCTGCGCGAGCTGATGGGTTCGCGGGCGGATTGGAAGGTTGAGCGCATGGGTTCTGGCAATCTACCCGATCCGCTCTTCGACTACGAAAAGTTCTTCGCCAAGGAGAAAGAGCTTCGCGGAGCGACGCTCAAGCCTGTGTCGTCACTGGCTCGTAACGCGGTCCAAATCAAATTCGACGTGGCACTTGTGCAGCGCGTGGGTGACCACGAAACCGTCATCGACAAGACGCAGCTGGTGTGGAGCTATCGCCCTGAGTCCATCGGCTTGGCAATGGTGTCCGACATGCGTCGCCTGCTGGAAAAAGGCGCGGTCGGCTGCACAGAGGTGCCGCGCCGTTTGGTCAGCAAGAAGGGCGGCGTGCAAAGCGTCTCGCTGCACGACACAGGAACGCTGGAAGCGACGTTCTCGCGCGACGCCGGGTCGCTGGTTCCGCCCGCCAACAAGCTGCGCAGCCTGCGGGCCGAGATCAAGGATCGGATCAAGGAGCTTACGGCTGAGGGCCGTCTGACCAAGGAGCAGCGCGACGAGTTGCGCTTGGCTTGGGATGTCTTCGAGGCCGACTACATCTTGGCTATGAAGGACTTCGTCGACACTGGCCTACAAGGCGAGGCCGTGATGCGCCAAGCGGAGTCTTTCTCGGCGCTGCTCAATGCTTTGATGATCCATGCCCGTGGGGACGTGTGCCGAGCCAAGCTGGTGGCTGAGGTGCTCTCGATTGGCACTGCGCGTATTTCTGGCGAGCAGCCATCCCTCATCATTCCGCCATGGCATCCTGAGCGCATGAAGGCTCTGGCGGTCAAGACCCGCCGCGTCGCGGGGCTAGTAACCCATTTGCTCACCAGCGACAGTGTGTTGTTCGGGCACCGGGATATTTTCTTCCGAGAGTTTTCCGAGGAGCTCGCACACCCGTTCTACCCTGAGATCGCCGTCCTGCGGCGCGGAAGCCAGCCGCTGCTTGTCTCGGAGAGTAGCACCGTCAATGGATATAGCCTTTTTGAGCGGCCTGTGCGTGGCGATGATGACACGCTGACCGATGTCGATCCAGCGGCCGCTGCCAAGCAAGCGCGCGAGCTGTTGGAACGATATATCGGGCTGCAACCCCACGAGGCGGCCAATCTCAGTGTGTTGCTCTATAACGCCGATGCGGCAGAACTTCCCTTGGCCACCGTGCGCGAGCTCGCGGGCCTGCAAACAGGGGATGACTTTCAGTGCAATGTATCAGTAAGGCACAGTGACCCGGCCAAGCTGCGCAGGGTATATGCGGAGCTGGTCAACAAGGCGGGCGATGATTCCGACCTACCGGTGGTTAGCGAAACCTCGGACAACTTCATCTCCAAGCTCCGCATTGCGGTGACTCCGACGTCGGCAACGCCAGGGCAGGGCGAAGGCGGATTCAAACCCTTCGACGTGGCGTTCTTGCATGATGTGGTGTCGCGCACTGCCGTCGAAGAATGGCTACCGGTGGACTGGACCAATGATCGGCAAAGTTTGGAGCACGCTCCGTCGCGCTGGTCATATCGCAGTGTTTCCGGCGAGAACGAGCTCAAATCCACCACGTTCCTTAGCTGCCCGTGGCAGACGGCCTCAGGGTGGGCCTATGTTGGCGCGGTGGCCGCAGTACATAGACAGACCGATGCGCCGGTGGGAGCCCGCTACCTCCCTGCGCGCCGCATCTCCTTGCAGCACGAGGCATTGGCTTCGACCATGAACGACGCCCACGCTTTGGCCGAGTGGGTCGCCACATATGACGAGCTGCTCGATAAGCGGCAGTTGCAGCACAACGGCATTACGGTCGTGCGATACCGCCGGGCGTCTACCAATGGACGCAATATGATCGTCAGCTCGACTTCCGAACTGCGTCTGCTCAGCGTGCTGATCCGTCGGCGCCTTAGCGAGCTGAGTCTTTCGCTTGGTAGCAACGAGCTCGACAGTGTGGCTGCTCGGATGAAGAAGGATGCGTTGTCGGTCTCCGGCGATATCGTCTTGCGGGCCGCAAAGCGTGGTGTCTCCGCTGGCGAAATGCTCGGGCTGGTTCTCAGCCGGCACTTGATCGCCGAGGAGTTTGCTGCGCAGGCCTGCGTTGGCCAGTCGTTCAGTGTGTTTTTCCTTCTCGACGACTATGCCGATTGGCTGGCCCAGCGAGAGAGTCGGATCGCCGACATCCTTGCCCTCTGTGTTGAGGAAGTCGATGACGGAATTCGCCTGCGTATCGCGGTGGTCGAGTCCAAGTATGTTTCCGCCGATGGTGCCGCTGAGGCGCGGCGCTCGTCCAAGGCGCAGCTCATGGCGACGCTGACCACGTTCCGCGCCGCGCTGTTTGGTGACCCTGGTCGCCTTGACCGCGACGTGTGGCTTTCGCGTCTGGCTGATTTGTTGATCGACGCAGAGATTCCACCTGGCCTCTCAGGGCTACTGGAGCGGGCGCGAGCAAAGCTACGCGAAGGCGACGTGGACATTGCGCTGCGAGGCTACTCGCATGTCTTCATTCATTCCGCTGATGCGGGCCAATCTCAGTCTGCATCCGAACAAATCGAGATCGACAACACCGATGGCGTTCAAGTCTGGCAGGAGGTATTTGACCGGCCGGAGCTGCGCAAGTTAGTTGAGGCCTACGCGGCAGAATCGGGTGCTACCGATGCGAGGGCCTCGTTAGGAGGTGCGGAACCGTGGAAGTTGGTCGAGTTCCATCGTCCAGCTGCTCGTGTTGCTTGGCATGCGATGATGGAACAGCTTGGCCAGCATTCGGAGCAGCCGCAAGAAGCCGCTGGCGAGGTGGAGTCTGTTCAACCGGCTCCGACAAGCCCGCTGGTAGCCGATCAGGTTGGCCCGACGCCTGCGGCGTCATCTACACAAACCAATGCAGCCGTTCCGACACCGGTGGCGGCGGTCGTGGGGCAACACCTGTCGGCCTTGATTGCTGCTAAGCAGGCCGGCTTGTCTGTGGCAGACGACGAGCGTGAGGCGTGGGCGCAGGAGACAACTAAGAAGTTGAAAACAGCCTTGAACAGCTACGGCTTGCAGGCGGCGGTTCTTGGCACGCGCATGACGCCCAATGGCTGTTTGGTGCGCCTGGCTGGCTCGGACCGGCTCAGAGTCGAGGACATCGAGGCCAAGCGCACCCAAATGCTGACCACCCACGCCATCAATCTGGTGACGGTGCAGCCAAAGCCTGGCGAGATTGTAGTGACAATTGCGGGCGTCAAGCGGCAGGCGGTGTCTCTGTGGGACGTATGGGCCAAGCGGCAACTCACTCGCAACGTAGCTGGAATCAACACCTCGTTCGTACTGGGGCTCCAGGAGATCAATGGCTCGTTGCTTTACCTGAATCTTGGTGGCGAGTTTGGAGGCCTGTCTTCGCATGAGCCACATTCGCTGGTGGCCGGAGCCACAGGTAGTGGCAAATCGGTCTTGATCCAAGCCATTCTCCTAGATGTCGCAGCGACGAATCCGAAGGAGCTCGCTCAGATCATTCTCATCGATCCGAAGATGGGCGTGGATTATGCTGCCTTGGATGATCTGCCACACATGCGCGAGGCCATCATCACGACCAAGGAGCGGTCGACCGAAGTGTTGGAGGCGCTTGTTGAGGAGATGGAGAATCGCTACAGGGCGTTCGCCCAAGCCCGCGCGCGAGACCTGGCAACATTCAACGCCAAGGCAGCGCCTGACGCTCGGTTGCCTATGGTATTCCTGATCCATGACGAGTTCGCCGATTGGATGTTGGATGACGCTTACAAGGGCGCGGTAAGCGCGGCAGTGCAACGGTTGGGCGTCAAAGCGCGCGCGGCGGGCATTCATTTAATCTTCGCGGCGCAGCGCCCTGACAAAGATGTGATGCCCATGCAGCTTCGAGAAAACCTTGGCAATCGTCTGATCTTGAAGGTGGCCAGCGAGGCGACCTCCAAGATCGCCTTGGACCGGCCGGGAGCGGAGCTTTTGCTAGGCAAGGGCCACTTGGCGGCCAAGCTTAATGGGGAACAAGGCTTGGTCTTTGCGCAAGCCCCGTTTTTATCTGATGAAGACATCGAGATGGCTGTGGAAGCCATACGTGCCGACAACGCCGCACCACAGACTTGATTTCAAGCGGGTGGCACTACGGCTCCGGGAACATCGCCCGGAGCCGCTTCTTCGACAGTAGGATCCGGCTCTTCGCCGGTGCCGTCGTAGGCAATCAGCACAAGGCCTGAAAGCGGGAGTTCCTTGCCGACCAATGAGCGTGTCGGTCTGCTTCTTGTTTCTGGCGACGAGGCCTTGCGTTGCAGCTTCACGCGATTTGAACTCGACAAAGTTTTCGTTGTTGAGGTTGGCGACGGTGATGCCTTGTTCCAGCGTTTCATACAGAACGTTCGATTTCTGTATTGATCTAAGTATGTCTCTCGACCTTTCGTGAACCGTATCGGGATCAACCTGATCGATTGCGCGACAGATATCTTCGCAAGCACGTTCCGTAAGGACTAGCTTTTCATGAGCCTTCTCTCCATCAGAAGTTCTTCCAATGAAGCAGACGCCTCCGTCTGTTAGCGAAGCAACATTCAGATTGCGAAGTTTTTTGTCAGTGCCGACAGTGAATGCCTGAATCCTGACCACGTGGGTTGCTGGCATGGGTGCAGCCAAGCCCACACGCCCCATGGAGGACAAGAGCTTCTGCTGAATTTCTAAGGCATGCAAATCGCGCAGTCGGCCGACCTTTTCAAAGGCTGGCTGCTCGGAAATAAGGAGGTCATTCAGTTCAGAGTGGGTGAGCGTGAGGACGTGCTTCAGGTCCCATTTGATGCAACGCCGGATGCCATCGCCCATATCAAAAACGGGGGTTTTTGTGCCATCGATCTTCGCGCTCCAAGCCTCTGTTTTCAATACAAGAAGCTCACCGGCAAGTAGCAGCACGCGCTTTAATTGGTTGCGCTGCAAGTCACACGCCGGGCTCAATACAGCCATGACCATATCGCTCTTGATTTCTGGAAGTGCGGTGGGCTTCGCGGCTTCGTCTGTGGCTGGAGCTTCTGGTGCAGCAGGTGCGTGCAGCTTCCTTCGCAGCACATCGCCAAAGGAAACGCTGGAATCAATTGCGCCTGGAAGTTTTAGCCGGGCTCGATGGTGAAAGAGCGAGTGCTCGACAAACTCCAAAAGATCGTTTGCGCCGGGAACAAGTGGAGCCGGAAATTCAGAGGTATCGAGATCATTCAACGCCAAGGCGGTGGCAATGATGTTGGCGTTGGCTTCGATCTCGTGTTGCAGAACCTTGTCAAATACATCTACCAAGTAGCTTCCCATCGGCTCGCCCTCGGCCGAGAGCAGCAGATGTTGGATCTGTGCGAGGTCGGATAGTCCAAGTTTTCGTATGAGCTTCGTGGTTCTGTCCCTTGCCGCGTCGAGGCCGTCTTCCCAAGCGCATACGAATTCTGAGAGCTTGAGTGATTTTTTATAGTGTGTCGCCAACCGGCCTACGGTTCTCTGAACAACGCCATCCACTTGGATGTCTGCTTTCACCAAAATCCGGAAAGTGCTCTCAAAGAGCTTGGTTCCTTCGCGGAATTCCGATCGCTTATCTTCGAGCCTATTGCTACGAGACATGAGGATCACAAGAGGAGGCTTCGTTCTGCGCTTTGCAATCGCGCTCGCCAGGCCTTCGATTGAAACCTTGATGTCGTCTGTCCGTTGAGCAGAACAGAGGTAAAGATCCATGAAGACGATATCGGCATCGGCCACTGCGGCTATGAAGTCTCGCCCCACGGCATTGCACACCAATCCGGCCCCTTCAAGCTGAGCTCGCAAAACATTCAGATGGTTAGCGTCTGCTTGCATGTCGGCGACATACCGCGCGAATAGGGTCTGGCAGAGCGCTGGCGCAATCAAGTTCCTGTTAGCCCACAGACACCCCACAAAGCCGTCAGACTTTTGAAGGTCTTCTGCTTCCAAATCTGCATACTCAGGAAAGGCGGCGGTTAACGCGGCATGATCAGGGCCGGTCAAATCGTCAAAGAAGCGCGTCCATTGCGGTCCATCAATGGAGAGGTCATCGGCGAGGGGAGCCTCATCGATAGCGTCATCGACGATAAGTGCTCTGGTGATGTTTGCTGATGCGAGGATTTCTGCAAGTTCAGCCATTATTTTGTCGTGTTCAATGGCAGCTCTAGCGTGAAGCGATTGAGACGGCCGTTCGGATTTTCAGGATTGGGGTCAAGCGTCAGGCTTCCACCAACGTAGCTCGCGCACTCGCGGGCGATGAACAGGCCGAGGCCACGTCGTTTTGATTTCTCCTTCAACGAGAAGAACGAACGGAAAACACGCTCTCTATTTTCTTGGGCGATGCCTGGGCCGTTGTCCTCGTAGACGATGGTGGGCGGAGAGGGCAAGAGCGAGATGGATATCGTGGACTTCTTTCCCGATTGCTTGCCGGCGTCGATGTCCAACCAATACTTGGAATTCGAGATCAGATTTTCAAGGATTTGAACAATCATCCCCTTGACGGAGCGGACATTCACTGCGTCGTCAGACATGGAGAGTTTAACGTTGATCTTGTGTCGTTCGAACTGCGCTTCGTGGGCCTCAAGCGTGTTCAAAATGAGGTCGCGTAAGTCAAAAGTCTCGACGCGTTGACGTCCTGAGACGCTGAGAGGATCCAGCACCCTGATCCGTTTCCCCAAGCTTTTCATTTGAGCTCGGAGGGAGTCCAGTTTGGCTTTCACTTCTGTGGGGATGTGAACCGCCCCGGGTTTTGAGGAGGCTGTTCGCGCCGAAGTTGAATTGAGCCACCCTGCCGACCGAGAATTGAGCCGGGGATGTAAGCCAACCGGATGGAGGTTGGCTGTGGATAAGTGTACGGTTTTTCCGGTTTGTTGACCTCCTTGAAGCTGTTCTCTACGCGGGCGACGATCAACTGCTGGTTTCAGGAAGATTCTTGCGGCCCTGTTCCCGAGCCTTGATGCGCTTCTTTGCCACCGCGCTGCTATCCCTGAAGCGAATGCTCTCATTGCCGGTCTCGACGATATGACAGTGGTGAGTCAGGCGATCCAGCAGCGCCATCGTCATCTTCGCGTCGCCGAACACACGTGACCACTCTCCGAAGTCCAGGTTGGTCGTGATGATCACGCTGGTGTGCTGATAGAGTCTCGACAGCAGATGGAACAGGAGTGCCCCGCCGGACTGACTGAACGGTAGATAGCCCAGCTCGTCGAGAATCACCAGATCCATGCGCAGCAGGCTCAGTGCGATTCGCCCCGCCTTGCCTTGCGCCTTCTCCTGCTCCAGGGCATTGACCAGATCGACCGTCGAATAGAATCGCACCCGTTTGCCATGGCGGGTAATCCCGGAGACGCCGATGGCGGTGGCCAGATGCGTCTTGCCGGTGCCCGGCCCACCCACCAGAACGGCGTTGTGCGAGGCCTCTGTAAAGGCGGTCTCGGCTAACTCCAGGACCAGTTTGTGATCCACCGGTGAGATGGCGAAGTCGAAGCCCGCCAGGTCGCGATGCATCGGGAACTTCGCGGCATGCATCTGGTGGCTGACCGAGCGCATGGCACGGTCGGTGATCTCGGCCTGTAGCAGGTGTTCGATTAACCATCGGGCGCTGTCGAGCGCGGCACGATCCTGTTCAAACTGGTCGGTCCAGGCGCTCGCCATGCCATGCAGTCTCAATTGCTTGAGTTCGGTGCAAAGATCACGCATGGTCGATTTCCTCGGGGAGATCCTGTCCGCGGAGGCGGTCGTAACGCTTCGGGTCGGCGATCGGCGGGGTGGCGACCTTCAAGGTCGTCTCCACGGTCTCTGGCACCGGCGGTGCATTCAGCCGACTCAGGACGTTGATCACATGCTCGACGCTTACCCGGCCGGAGGGCGGCGAACTCTCCAGGGCCAGTTCCACCGCCACCAACACGGCATCCAGTCCGGCCTTGGGGACGATGGCCAACACCTGCGCCATGACCCGGTCGCCGCCGGGTTCGCGCAGCAAGCCTCGGCGCAGTTGCTGCAATGGTGCCGGTAGATCGGCAAACGGCGCGCCGTTGCGTAGGGCACCGGGCTTCCTCTGCAGGAGGGGAATGTAGTGCTGCCAGTCATAGCGGACCTGGCCGCGTTCGCTGTGACGTTCGTGGCTGGCGACGATGGCATCGCTCGCCACGACGACGACCCGGCCTGGATACAACCGCGTGCTGACCCGCTGACCCGCCAGCTCGCAGGGCACCGAATAGCGGTTGCGGGATACCGACACCAGGCAGGTGCTCGATACCCTGGACGGACTCTCCACATAGCCATCAAACGGCACGGGCATCGGCATCAAGTGCGCGTGCTCATGCTCCAGCATCTCGGCCACGCTGAACTGGTCATGCTGTGGATGACGGAGCTCGGACCATAAGGCCCGACACCGCTCCCCCAGCCAGGCATTCAGTTCGGCGAACGAGCCAAAGCGCAGCTTGGCGGCGTCGATCCAGATGCGCCGCCGGCTGTCCTGCACGTTCTTCTCGACGACGCCTTTCTCCCAACCCGAGGCGACGTTGCAGAAGTCGGCGTCAAACAGGTAGTGCGCGCACATCACCGCAAAGCGGGCGTTGACGACTCGGCCCTTGCCCTTCTTGACCTTGTCCACCGCGGTCTTCATGTTGTCGTAGATGCCCCGGCGGGCGACCCCCGAGCGCCGCAAAGGAACGGGTATGGGCATCGAACAGCATCTCGTGTCCTTGGCTAGGGTAGGCCACCAGCCAGAAGGCCCGACTGGCACACAGCTTCATGTGCGAGACCTGGAGACGGTAATAGATGCCGCCCACCACCAAGCCTTCTTCGCTCCAGTCGAACTGGAAGGCTTCGCCCAATTCGAAGCTCAGCGGCACAAATGCCTTGGTGGCGGCCCCCTGACCTTCACCCTGGCGCCAGGCGCGGACGTAGTCGGTGACCCGTGAGTATCCCCCCGTGTAGCCCGCCGCCTGGATCTCGGCGAACAGGGCGAGCGCCGTACGTCGTTCCTTCTTCGGTCGATGTGCGTCGGTCGCAAGCGCTTGCTGTAGGGCCTTGTGGTAGGCGGTCAGCTTGCCGGCCTGGGGTGGCCGTGGGCGGCTCTTCGGTTCGCCTTCCAGCGGGGCTTCCAGCCATTTGCTGATCGTATTGCGCGACAGACTGGTGATGCGAGAGATCTCTCGTACAGACTTGTTCTGGCGGTGAAACATCCGCCTTACCTTGCCAATCATGGCCATGGTGATCACTCCTGATCTCCTGCTGAATAATTCAGCAGGATAGGTTGAACACCCGGCTCAATTCAGAATCGGCAGAACTTCATAAGTGGCTCAATTCTCGGTCGGCGCCAACAGAGGAGGCTTCAACTCTTGAGAGAATGAAGCCATGCATAGCAAGAAGATCACCCCGAAGTATTCTCCTGAAGTTCGTGAACGTGCAGTCCGTATGGTGCAGGAGCACCGTGGCGAGTATCCCTCGCTGTGGGCGGCCATCGAGTCGATTGCCCCGAAGATCGGTTGTGTCCCGCAAACCCTGCACGAATGGGTGCGCAAGCACGAAGTCGATACGGGTACGCGCGATGGCGTCACCAGTGATGAGCGCGAACGCCTCAAGGCCCTGGAACGCGAGGTCAAGGAACTGCGTCGGGCCAACGAGATTCTGAAGCTGGCCAGCGCGTTTTTCGCCCAGGCGGAGCTCGACCGCCGACTCAAGTCCTGATGGACTTCATCGACCAGCACCGTGACGCCTATGGGGTCGAGCCGATCTGCAAGGTTCTGCAGATTGCCCCGTCCGGCTATTGGCGCCAGGCCGCCCAGCGAGAGAATCCGGCCCTGCGCAGCGCGCGCGCCCAGCACGATGACCTCCTGATGCCGGAGATTCAGCGGGTGTGGCAGGCCAACATGCAGGTCTATGGGGCCGACAAGGTCTGGCGCCAGTTGAACCGCGAAGGCGTCCAGGTCGCCCGCTGCACGGTCGAGCGGCTGATGAAGCGTTTGGGGCTGGAAGGCGTCCGGCGCGGCAAGGTAGTGCGAACCACGGTTCCGGATCGTGCCGTTCCGTGTCCGCTCGACCGGGTGAACCGGCAATTCGAGGCCGACCGTCCCAATCGGTTGTGGGTGTCCGACTTCACCTATGTCTCGACCTGGCAGGGCTGGCTGTATGTGGCGTTTGTGATCGACGTCTTCGCGCGCTACATCGTGGGCTGGCGGGTCAGTACTTCCATGCGAACAGACTTCGTTTTGGATGCACTGGAACAAGCCCTGTATGCCCGGCAACCGGAACGCTCGGGTGCGTTGGTACACCATAGCGACCGGGGATCGCAGTACGTCTCCATCCGCTATACGGAGCGCCTCGCCGAGGCTGGGATCGAATCTTCGGTGGGCAGTCGTGGCGACAGCTACGACAACGCCCTGGCCGAGACCATAAACGGCCTGTACAAGGCGGAACTGATCCACCGCCGGGCACCCTGGAAGAACCGCGAGGCGGTCGAGCTCGCCACCTTGGAATGGGTGGCTTGGTTTAACCACATTCGGTTACTGGAACCTATCGGCTATATCCCTCCAGCCGAGGCTGAGGCAAACTACTACCGGCTGCTCGCCGGCAACACCGTGGAAGCAAATTAACTTAAACCAACCAGCCTCCACAGAACCCGGGGCGATTCAATGTTCTTGCCTCGAAGCGCCTCAAGGTTCTCTAAGGCGTTTTCTGATGCGCGCGCCAGCTCGTGAGCCACTATCTCGACCATAAGGCCGACACCGGCCATCTCGATCATCTGACGGCTTTCCTGCTCGACTTCCTCAATGCGTTGGCGAGCGCGCTCTGCGAATTCAGAAAAATCAAACAGTGTTTGTTGGAGCTCTTCAAGGGATGGGTCGCCCTTGGGGGCGACCTCCCGAAGTTTGATCAGCGCGTTTTTCGCACGAGCATCCAAGTTGGCGACTTCGGTCTTGGCTTCACTGAGGTCAACCTTTTGCGCTTTGTATTGCTTCTCGACGTTCTTCATCGACTTGAACAACAAGTCTTGAATCACGTATTGCATGACTCCCAAGAAGACTTGTTGCTCAGGTGTCTCTCGAAGTCCTTCGCGATTGGTTTGATCAACCAGGGAGGGGTTTCCAACACGGGATATTTCAACCTTGCCGACGAACTGGGCCTTGTTGAGTGTGTAGCCTGTTCGGGCCAGGGCCTTGCGGTCCAAGGCAAGCCAATCATCCTCGTCCTCGCCATAGGGGAACACTCGGAACCCGTCCCGATACAGGAGAATTCCAGACCAGCGCTGCTGCTGCTCTCGAACCGCTCGCAGGTCCCCAATGCCATCCATGGAGGTGAGAAGGCGTCGGTTATACCAATGGACTTGGAAGGTGAATGGCCCCAGCGTGGAAAGGGCGCTCTCAGGGATTTCTCGCGAAGTTCCAATCAGCGCCGATTCAAGGTCTTCGGCCGAAATGAGGTAGCTGTCAGACTCCACCGGATGTGGGAAGCCAAGATTCTTTATTTCAACATCACACGCAAGTTGCGGCTTTCCGTCCAGGATTTTGTATGTCCCGCCGACAGACACATGGGCGCCTTGGATGAGCGCTTTTTGCATCCACGGAATGCTGATGCGATCCTCATTCCAGAAAAGCGCGATCCGAGGCCGCTTCTTTGGGTCCAAGAACGGGTCGGTCAGGCGTGAGAAGTCATAGTCAGCCATCCGTTTGACACGTTCGGCGGTCCAATCTTCTGTGAGCCTTCCGATGATGATCCGAGTTCCCGACCAGCCTACGCTTTCAACCTTACCGCCTTGTTTGGGGTGGATATCGATGTCAGCCAGCATCGCATCAATTTGCGCGAAGTCTGACCAGTCAATGTCGAGGCTGTTGAGATGACTGTCTGTCGCCTTCGCCGTTTCGACTCGAAGCGTGTCGCCGAGGCGCATGGCCGATAGCCGCCCAATGCCTTTCTCGCCAAGGAAAGGCGATTTTGATTCGCCAGTGCTGAGAGCTTTGTCGACCTCGCGCTTTCGCGAGGCAGTTCCAATGACCAAGAAGTTGTTGTTCAAGTCATCAACGGACATGCCTGAGCCAGTGTCGCTCACGACGATATGGCTCATCTCATAGATTCGGTCGAGAGCATCCGTGAGCTGTTGCCCGGTGGCCGCTTGTTCAAGCCAGGCCCTCGACCTGTCAAGCATCTCAATCGAAGCATCGGCGTTCAAAGCTGCCTGCGCCATCAAAGCAATCTCGCTTAGTGGCTTGACGTTTTGCAGGACTTTGCGACGTAGTTCGAGGTAGGCATTGCGTCGGATCACGATGTTGAACCGGATGTCTACCCCGTCCTTGGTCGCCGCGTCAAAGCCGTTTTTGATCAGTTCGTAGAATGCAATGATGTCTGAGCTGATAAGTTCAGAGCCAAGCTCCAAAACTGTGCGCGCTGTGATCTTAAACACTATGTTCTTTCATCGTATTTTTAGTCACTTGATTCGTTGGCTTCTATCAGAACACAAATCCTATTTGTGGCAGATCAAACAAGAGCCGCCTCCTTCGTCTTCACCGTAGACATCATCAATGTCTTCATGGCATTCACGAACAGGACGTAGCGGGTTGATCGGGACCGCCGAGCGCTTGCGTTCTTTGCGCTTCTCAAAGTCGGTAATGATTTGGGCTATCCGCTCGGGCTGCTCCAACTCGGCCAGTGATTCGCCCGAGGACCAGGTGAATGGCGAGCCGTGCTCCAAGGCGTCTTTCTCCAACGCCTTGGCTTCTTCGAACTTGTCGGGGTGCCGTTCTTTGAGGCGGACCCATTCGATCTTCTGTTGGAAGAAGCAGAAGGTGCAACCGCTGCGCGAGCGCCACTCGTAATACCTGGGGTATCCCACTCCCGAGGATTCGAGGATGTCCATTACGCCGGCCTTGTCGATGCCTGCCGCGCGAAACGGCAGGAGCACGCTGAGGTTGTCTTGTTTGGACGAGTAGCCCTCGCGATAGTCCTCGTCGGCTCTAATGGCAACATAGGAGATGACCTTATCGCCAGCCTTGATCATTGGGTTAACCCATTGTTCAAATGGCTTCAACTTGAGCATCCGCGTGCACCATCTTGTCTGGGCAGATGGTAGGTAGTGGTTGTATTCGCGTAGCCAGAAGTCGAAGTCGCGTCGCGGGTTGAGCCGCTCGATGGGCTTGCCGAGGTAGCCCTCTAGGCGGCCCAGGAACTCATAGACTTCCGGCAGTTCCTCGCCTGTATCGGTGAAGAAGTATTCGATGTTGAGCTCGGGGTGGGTCTGCCGCATATGCACAGCAAGCGCGGCGCTGTCCTTGCCCCCTGATAGCCCGAGAACATGGCGTTCAGCCATGTTTTTCCTCCTCGTCGGCTGTCAGCCGCATGCCCGTCTTGGCTAGGATGGCGAGCAACACATCGGTGCTCAGCCCTTGCATCCTGAGTTGGCTAGCGAGCTCGTCCGCCTTTTTCTCTACGGCCTTGCGGTGCCGATCAGTGATGTCGAAGGATCTCGAAATCGTCTTGGTGCCCGTACCCGCGCCAATCACGACCGCAAACGCCTCACTGTTGGGCTTGCGGCCCTTGACCGAGACGAACGCTTCGGCCTGCCTGAATCGCAGGGCGACTTTGGAGATTTCGAGCGTGGCTGCGTCGATGTCGCGGTCGGTCCAGTCGCGAGGGGGCTTGTCGGCAGCTAAGCTTAGGATGCCTTCGATACTGATAGTGCTGCCATCGTACTTGGCTAGGCGGGTGGCGAACGAGTCTTGTCTTAGGTCGCCTGTGATGCCTGCGACGGCCTCGGCGCGAGCCCGCAGACGGTCGAGTTGAGCATGTGGAGCATCTAGAGCATCGAGCATGGCCGAGTCCACGCTCCTGAGCATGGCTTCGTAAGCGCCAGCCAATTCGGTGATGGGGCCGCGCAGAGCCTCTACATAGGCGTCTCCGTCGCTGGTGTCCAGCAAAGCCACCAGATCGACGAACAGAACCTTGTGGGGATCGCTCGCTTTAAGCAGCGTGTCGCGGATTTGTCTGGCGCTATCGCTGAGTTGATGAGTGCGCTGGGTCCACACCGGAAGATTGAACACCAAGGCGACCAGGCCACGGGCGGCTTCCAACGGGTCGCGTGCCTCCGCTGCATGCCCTACCTCGGCTAGGATATTGGCGATGCCGCTCAGGATTCGAGCCTTTTCCTCGTCAATGACCACCCAGCGCAGAGAAAAACGGCTCGCGTCTTGGAGGTATTCGTCGATGTCGGCGTCGGTCAGGCGCGGGATGAACATCCCATCCTTGTAGACGGCGACATTGGATTGATGGGCCAGTAGGAACGCGGCGAGGATTGCCGGCTGGATGCCTGCCTTCACGCCAAAGGGCGGGGCGGACCACAGGTCGAGAATGTCGGACGCTTTCACTCGTGACGACGAGTCTATGAACAAGTCGCGCGTCGCCTGCCAGATGTCAGAAAAACGGGTTTCGCTTTGGTCATCGGGTGGCATGAAACGCCAGAGCCCTTCACTGACCTCGCGGTGCAAGCCGGTGCTTTTTAGCAATGTTTCGTAGAGGCCGCGTTCTGCGGGAAATCCCTCAATCTCCAGGTGCTCGGCCCTTTCGTGGGTCAGCATGCGGTGCAGTAGATCGCGACGAGCCTTGACGCTGTTGCTCGATACGTTGTCGCGGTTGACCAGTTCGCTCCACACCAGCGGCGCGCTTGGGTAGAGTTCGTCGGCTAGATCAGTGGCGATGGGAGAGAGGCGGGTACCGGCTTCGACTGGCTCGTCGCTGCCATCGAACCACTGCGCGTTGGTCACAGCGGCCTGGAGCTGTTCTTCGAGGTTGGCTTTGACGGACGCCAGCCGTGCGTGAACTTCGCGGCGAGCCACTGCATCGCCTTGGAGCTCGTGGCGGTCCTTGACGGCCTCTAGTGCCACCAGTTCAGCTCCGAGTTCTTCGATGCGGGCATGGTTTCGCGGAATGCCGACAAGCACCGGCCATGGGCTGCGCTGGGAGCTTTCCTCGCCCTGCGCTGAGCAACTTTGACGCTCAGGCCCCGGCCGGGAAGGGCCAGGGCGAATAGGCCGAATTCCCCTTTGGCTGGAACGTATTTCGGAGCCAGGCGCTCTGCCTCGTCGAGCCTGGCTAAGGGAGATGTTCATCCAACGCATCGTTCCGGTCTCGTGGTAGTGGCGCTTTGCCACGACCGGATGAAGCCCCATTAACTGCGCTAGGTAGCTGTAATCGACGCCCGACGAGGTAGACAAGGTTTTGGCGATGGCCGCGTCGATGTCGAAGTCGCTGCCCTCGAAGACCGACCAGGCGCCAATGTGCTTCTTGAAGAGTGCCACGCGCAGGCGAGCAAGCTCTTCGAGCCCCTTCTCGATCTCGGCGATGGGTTGCTTGTAGAAAATGGCGGAGAGGACTGCGATGTCGGCGGCGAGTCCTGAGCCGTTACGGAACAGGTCGATGATGGCGATGTTTTTGATCAGTTCGACCAAGAATGGATTGCCGGCCTTGGCTTCGGTGCGTTCAATGGCCTCGACCGCTTGCGACCAGCGGTGCCCATCGGGCGAGGCGAGAATAGCGGGTTCTAGGTTCGAGCGCAGGTAGTCCCAATAGTTGTCCGGGCGATACCACGTGACTGACTTGATCGGAGTCGCTTGAAGGTAGGAGTGAAAGCCATGTGGCTCCACGGATGCGAGAAAGCCGAACGTGCTGCGCTCGTTTTGTCCGAATTGCCGCTTGGAGATCGGACCAAGCAGCGCGGCCATGGCGGGATGCAGCGGCCAGCAACTCATTAGAGCTTCGGCGAACTTGCTGCCAACGGCAGGTCGGCGCGACCGGATGGAGTCAGCGATAGCGTTCGACGCTTCTTGCATCGATGGAGGGCGCTGATTGGTCTCGATAGCCCGGCCAATCAGCTCCACCACTTCGTCGCTTGCGGCGACGAAGGGCAAGTCGACATAGCGTCCTTGTACCTTGGCCCAATCGTCACGGGTACCGGTGCCAAGCCGTGCCCCGTATTGGGCAAATGACTGATGCAGCACGCCCACAACAACCAGTTTGCCATTGGCTCGCGCGGCGGCTTCGGCGAGCTCTTGGAAGAAATAGACATCGTCGCCGTGCCCCAGAGCAGAGGCTTCGAGGAACTTGCCCATTTCATCAAGGATGACTAGCACGCCATCTTGCGTACGTTCCTCGGCGGTTTGGCACAGCTCATTGATCAGGCTTGTCGGCGAAATCTTGCGGTGGTCGATGCCTTTGCCTTTGGCTTTTCGCAGCGCGGCATTTAGCTCGGCGACCACGCTGGCACGCTTGCCTACCACGGGCACGATCAGCCAGCCCTTGCGGGTCGGAAACGCCTTGTTGAAGGCGGGCATCGCTTCGATTTTTAGGGCGGCTCGCGCGTGGGTTCGAAGATTCTTGTCGGGATGTAGCGCGCTGGCAAGCGCCACTGCGAGCGACGATTTTCCGCCGCCAAAGGGGCCAGTCCATGTAAACGAGCGTTGGTTTGTTTCCGTCAACTGTCGAGCCATGTTCTCCAAGATGGAGGTGGCAGTGGAGTGGCAGATGTAACCCGCTAGGGCATCAAGTCGGCCCAAGTCCGCGTCCACGCGGATGGAGCGTTGGTAGTGGCGCGATATGTGGACGAAGTCCGAGAGCAATTGGCTTTTCTCGTCAGTCATAGGCTCTTCGAACCATTTCTAGGCGGATCTCCTCAGAGTCACCTGATTTTCTATGGACTTGGCGCAGGCCAGCGGTGTCGGTCCATGCCAGAAAGCCTTCCGTGAGGTCGCTGAGGCCCATCAGGCGCTCAGCCACCGAGTCTTCATCGAGCTTGAATACGCGGCCGGGCGAGCCCCTCGCCATAGGCGATCGTCTCGAATGCCATTGAACTTAGGCCTTTGGCCGAACTGTCCCAATAGTCAAGCAGCGCATAGGCGAACAGACCTTCGTGCAGCGTCGCCTTGGGTCCCCTACGGAAAGCGTACTGACCCTTATGGATCTCTTGAAGCAAACCAAGCTCGCCAAGTAGCGGTTCTGCGAAATCTTCTGGTGACCCGCCGGCGGAACGGGGTGCATAGCTTCGAAGGCAAGTCTCCAAGTCTCTTGAGAGCGTAGATGCAGACAGTTTGCGCTTCGGGTCAAGTTTGCGAGCAAAGTCCTCCAAAGGCACTTCGAGCTCTTGACGTGTAAAAGTTGGAGCCGTGACATTGTTGAAAAGCCAGCGCCATGTAGTGGCGCGGTTACCTTTGCCCGCGAGCCACCAATGAGCATGCCAAGCAGTACTTGGATTCTCCGCATATGGATCCAAGCCGCCATCGCGCAATATTTCTCTGGCGATTGGCGATACCGCAAAAAACAAAGGGTCATCGGAAGATTCGCGCAAAACATCGCACGCTAACGCCCAATGGCGGATAGAACTGACCATGTTTTTGCCAACCCCAAACGAGGCAATGGCTTTCTCGTCTGTAAATGTGGCTTTAGGCACCCGCCCTCCATCAAGTGCTTGATCAAAGGCCTTCTTTAGCCACATCTGACGCAGTGGGAATGTCTCATGTCCCGAAAAGTGGATGGTGGCTTTGCGGTTGGCTGAGATTTTCATCGCGACATTCTAGCGTTTGAATGGCGAACTGGCGAGTTCCTCCAGTTCGAGAGGGTAAGGGCGCGCAGTGTCTCATGACAACCGCACAACCTCGATCAAGGTGTTGCTACGGATTTCCTTTTTATGCAGTTTAAATCGTTGAATATTAATAACAATTCTAGTTGTAAATGGACGCACTTCAGTGCTTTCTAGATGTTTGCCGTAACCCTTTGGATTACCGTACCCATGTCATACCGCCTTTCGGGACGAACGCGAGATTCTTAGCGATCGGCCCGCCCTTTGGGTCGGCCCGTAACACTTGGATGTTGCTTGTCGTCCCTTCTCACCCTTCTGAAATCGCAGCGTGAACTTCCAATAATTCCGTCTCGTTTTTGTACGAATTTCTCGTGGTGCAGGCCCCTATCGTGAGCGCACCGAAACGACAAGAACGACGGGATGTACAAGCGCGCTCTCCTTTACCTACTACCGATCAGCCTGGCGATCATGGCGGGGAATGCCCGCGCGGAATGCTGGCATGACGCCGCCAAGTCCTACGGACTGGAGCCGCTGGAACTGGGGGCCATCGCTTGCGTCGAGTCGCGCCTGAATGCCGGCGCCATCAGCCCGGTCGGCGCGCGCGGCGTCATGCAGGTCATGCCTTCCAATGCTCATGCTGTGGGCATGCATCCGGACCTGCTCTGGGATGCCTGCACCAACATCTACATGGGGGCCTTTGTGCTGGCGCAGATGAAAGCTAGGTATGGCGATACCTGGGAGGCGGTCGGCGCCTACAACGCGTCCTGCACGAAGTTGAAGGGTGCGTCCTGCCGCAAGGCCCGCACGGAATACGCCTGGCTGGTCTATCGCGCCCGCCAGCGGCTTGAGCGGACCGGCAAATGCACTTGATGGGCCGCAGAGACAAATCGGTGAGTCCAGCCTCCTGGCAAGAAGGTCACCCCAGGCTTTCGGCCCATTCTGGTTTCCGAAGAGGCCTTCGATCGGCTGAAGAAGCTGCAAAGGCTCGCATACGGTCATGACAACGACCCGAACGGGGTTCGCTTCGATCTCAAGGATGTTGCCTCGGCCGTCGTGCTGGAGGCCTTGCTGATCGACGGCTTCCCGGCACGGGTCATGGACCGCGCCGCGCGGACCGTTCTCGATTCCTTCCACCCACTCTCCAAGGAGAACGCAGTATGAAGCTCGTCACCGCCACCCTGAGTCGTATGAACCAAGCCAAGGCCGCCATCGACCGCAAGACCACCGCCTGGTACGTCGGCGGTGTCGTCGGCCTGACCGGTATGACCAACAACGCCCTGGCCATCAACCTCGACATGAACAACGTCGGCGCCGCCACCGGTCTCGGGCCGGTATCGACCGCGATCCAGCAGTTCGCCGACATGAACACCGGCCTGAAGGCCCTGGTGATCATCATCGGTTTTCTGGTGGCCTTGATCGGCTTGGCAGCGCTGCGCAACTTCGCGCCGGTGCTCGGCTATGTGGGCCTGGCCATCTTCGCGGCCGTCGGCCTCACGGTCGCTTTCGCCATCGCCGGGGCGGTCATCTGAGCCATGGACGGAAGCCGCATCCTTCGGCGACTGGACGATCCCTGGAAGCTCGGGCTCTGGGAGCTGGACGTCGCTGGGACCTTCGTCTTCTTTCTCTGCCTGGGTTTCATGAAGGGCACGATGGGGGCGTTCTTCGCCGCCATCGTGGCGGGCTATTTCGTCTGCTCGCGGATATCCAAGCTGAAAGCGATGCGGCACACCGGTTTCCTCTGGCATTTCCTGTTCTGGTGGCTGCCCCAGGAGGCCATGTTCATTCCACGCGACCTCCTCCCGCCCTCGCACTACCGCGAGTTGGTCGGTTGATCGGGGGCGGGCAATCATGAAGCGCGAAGCCTACGAAGCCGATGTGCAGATGCTCATCCGGCAGAACCGTTTTCTGTGGCTCACCCTCGGAGGGATAGTCACCGCCCTGGTCCTGGCCTTGCTGGTGGCCTGGGCGGGCATGGGCGCCACCAGGACAGTCGTCACCCCGCCGAAGATCGAAAAATCCTTCTGGATCACCGACAACACCGCCTCCGGCGAATACATCGATCAAATGGCGCAGTGGGTTTCCTACCTGACCCTCGATGTCACGCCCGACAACGTCCAGTACAAGTCCGATCTGCTGCTGAAGCTCGCCCACCCGGACTACCACGGCGCGCTGCAACAAAAGCTGCGCGTCAACGCCGAGAAGATCCGGCGCGACAACGCCGCCACGTCCTTCGATATCCGCACCGTCCGCGCCGCGCCGGATGCGCTGGCCGCAGTCCTGACCGGTCAGCTCAAGGTGCTGATCAACGGCACGCCGGTCAAGAACGAAATCCGTCACTACCTGGCCCGCTTCGACCTCGATGGCGGCAAGGCCCAACTCATCCAGTTCAAGCAGGTGAAAAACGATGACGTCAAAGCCGCTCTCGCGGATGCCGCGCTCGATGACGAAACCGACGGCAGTTTCTAGCGCGCTGGCCCTCGCAGGCCTGTTGTGCGCATTACCCGCCTGGTCGCTCCAGAAGTTGGAGATCAAGCCGGACATGACAGCGACGGCGCGCATCGCCCTCAAGGAAACGTCCAGGATCAAGGTGGAGGGCTTGGCCATCGTGGACGTCTTCGGGTCGGTCTATTCACCGGACAACACCGCCGGCGAGCTGATGGTGGCCCCGGACGCCGTGAGCGGCGAGTTGTATGTCATGCCCTCGGCCATGGCCGTGCCGAGGAAGCCGATCAACATCTTCATCAAGACCGAGAAGGCGACCTACACCCTGTTGCTGACGCCGGTCGACATCCCGAGCGAGACCGTCATCCTGAGCGATCGCCTGACCAAGGCGAGCAGTCAGGCGGGGCCGCCGCCGACCGGCGAGGCGCCGGACTGGCTGCGGCAGATCAAGAACATGATGCTGGTTCTCAATGGGGAGATGACACCGCCCGGCTATGTCGCGGTCCCGGTCGGCAAATCGGTGGGGCTGTGGCAGGAAGCACGTTTTCTGGAAATGCGTCGGGTCACGCATCGGCGCCTGGCCGGTTCCGTGTTCGATCTGACCAATGTGTCGGCGGCGCCCATGGTCCTGGACGAGCGCGAATTCTTCGACGCGGGCGTGGTGGCGACCGGTATCGCCAAGACCCAATTGGCGCCGAACGAATCCACCCGCGTCTATGTGATCCGGGAGAAAACCGGTGAGTAGCGGCCAGAGCAAGCCCTCCGCGGCACCCGGCCTCAGCGGGCTCAAGAACGCCCGCTATGCCCAGTTCGCGGTCATCCTGGTCGCCGTCCTGGCCCTCTGGGCGGGATTCGTATTCCTGCTGTCTTCCGACAAGAAGCCCAAGGTCCAGAGTGCCAACACGGACCCCGGCAAGGTGGCGGTCAAGGCCATCACAGCGCCGGGGGAGGTGGTCACCGATGCCCAGCGCTGGCTGTACAAGGCCGGCGACGACATTTCCACCTTGAAGGGCCGGGTCAAGGAAAGCGAATCCCTGAACAAGGAACTCCAGGCCCGGCTCGCGGCCTTGGAGGCCGAGGCCAAAACAAAGCCCTCCGGGCCGGCACCTGCCAAGTCCTACGATTTCCCGCCCGGCACGCCCTCGAACCCCGGCCAGGGCCAGCCGGTACCTAAGTTCATTCCGCCGCCCGTCTCCAATACGCCGCCGACGGGCGTCGGCGCACAGGCATCCACGCCGCTCCAGCCTGCTTTACCTCCACCGCCCAAGGCGGGCATCGGTCACGTCAGCCTGGCCACTGCACCTGTGCCGGGTGCTGGCGGCAAGGTGCCGGGACTGGCGTCGGGCGCCGCGGTCAGTCCCACGACGGCACCATCATCGAAAGGGGGCGTCGCCGGGGCATCGGCCAAGGAACGCGAAGCCGGCAAGTCGTTCCTGCCCATCGGCCTGGTCAAGGCAAAGCTCCTGGGCGGCCTGGATGCACCAACGGCGGGTGCGGCCCAATCCAGCCCGCTGCCGGTGTTCATGCGTCTCGAAGACCTGGCCTGGCTGCCCAACCATTGGCGCGCCAACGTCAAGGATTGCCTGGTCACGGCCGCCGGCTACGGCGATTTGTCTTCCGAGCGCGCCTATTTCCGTCTGGAAAAGCTCTCCTGCGTGCGCCATGACGGCCGCGTGCTGGAGCAGAACATTTCCGGTTCGGTCTACGGCGAAGACGGCAAGCTGGGCTTGAGGGGCCGGCTGGTAACCAAGCAAGGCCAGATCCTGGCCAACGCGCTCTTGGCCGGCGTGGTCTCGGGCATCGGCCGGGGCGTGGTCTACCAATCGTCCACGGTCGGTACGACCGCGCTCGGCACCGTGGTGACCGATCCCGACCCCGGCATGGAGTACCAGTCCGGGATCGGTCAAGGCGTGAGCAACGCCATGGATCGCCTGGCTCAGTACTACATCTCCCTGGCCGACAAGACGCACCCGATCATTGAGATCGACGCCGGCCGGCTGGTGGACCTCGGCTTTACCAAGGGCACGGCCCTGGACGTGCCCTTGCCGGAAGACCCCGACCTGCTAGCGATTCGCTCCGGCCCACGTAACGGGCCGAGGAGGGTGGTGGAATGAGGCTCATCGCATTTCTCGCCCTCTCGGCTTTACCGCTCACGGTCCTCGGCGATACCGCCGACGACGTCAGGACACGTCTCATGGAGCGCTACCCATCCACCCCGGTCGACACAGTGCGGACGACGCCGATCGCCGGGCTATTCGAGGTCGCGATGGGCCGCAAGATCGTCTACGTCGACGCCACCGGGCAGTATTTCCTGTTCGGGCGGATCTTCGATCTCCCCGGCAACCGCGACCTGACCGAAGACCGACTGCGTGACATCTCGCGGCTGGATGTGTCCCTGATCCAGCCGGATCAGGTTCTGGAGCAGGGGGGGGGTAGCCAGGTCGTGTACGTGTTTTCCGACCCGGCCTGCGGCCACTGCAAGAAGCTGGAACAGACCCTGGCCGGCATGCCGACGCTGATGGTCCGGACGATCCTGTTGCCACTGCAACCGGGCTCGTCTGACTTGGCCAGGGACATTTGGTGCACACCGGATCGCCAACGCGCTTGGTCTGCCTGGATGCTCAAGGGCACCCGGCTCGACCGAGCGCCGGAGACCTGCCAGGCCAGCGTCCTGGAGCGGAACCTGGCCTTGGCCAAGCGCTTCGGCATCCGGGCCACGCCGGCGCTGGTCTCGCCGGACGGGCGCGTCTCCATGGGCGCGATGGAAGCACCTGCGCTATCCGCCTGGCTGAATCCCGATCAAACCGCCGTCACCACTGTCGCCACCGAGGCCAGCAAATGAACTACCGCCATCTTCTTTCGTGCCTGTTGCTGCCCACACTGGTCGGCTGCGCCGGCAGTTTATCCGGTCTGGATGGCTCGAAAAAACTCTCCTGCCCGGTCGGCGAAGGCGTGACCTGCAAGCCCATGTCCCAGGTCTACGAGGAGTCCGCCAAGCCGGCCAATACCGACGACGCGGAAGCGAAGACCGAAAGCCCAGTACTGCCGCCGCGCGGCACCGTCCACGTGCCGCCCGGCGCGGAGAATGGCCCGGTGCCGCTCCGCACCCGACCCAGCGTGATGCGTATCTGGATCGCGCCCTGGGAGGATGCCGACGGCGATCTACACGAGGGCGCCTGGATCGCCATGCGCCTCGATGACGGCCGCTGGAACATCGACCACGTGCGGGAACGCATCCGCGAGGGTTACGGCGCATCCCTGGTGCCGCCGCCGGTCCAGGAGAGCAAGCCGGCCGCCCAGGCCAAACCAGCGTCGGTCGCCGCCGACGTGGCGGACGTGCTGCCGAAAAACCTGTTGCCCGGCTCGAAGGTGCCGGCGGAGCCGTTCTTCGACACCAACACCGATTGAGCCGGGAGAGGACCGATGAGCAACGCGACCGAGGCCCTGCCCAGTTGGCTGGAATGGCTTTCCCGGCTGTTCGCCCCCAAGGCCGACGTGGATGCCGGCGACCCGCTGCAA
Organism: Hydrogenophilales bacterium; assembly: GCA_016703155.1. Classification (GTDB taxonomy): domain Bacteria; phylum Pseudomonadota; class Gammaproteobacteria; order Burkholderiales; family Thiobacillaceae; genus JADJCP01. The sequence goes on along the minus strand of JADJCP010000002.1, from coordinate 612,533 downwards.
TTCTCCTCCTACCTGCCTTATCGCGGCTGGGATGAAGAGGCCCAGTTGTTCATCCTGGGCAATCAGGTCGGTTTCTGCCTGGAGCTGGCGCCCCAGTCCGGCTCCGACCAGTCAATGGCGGACATCCTGGAAGGCCTCATGCACAACTGGCCGGTGGGGACCGGCATCCAGTTCCACCTGTTCGGCACTCCCCACATCTACCGCCGCCTGACCCAGTACGCGAACATGCGGCTGGCCGACCCGGACATCAAGGAACGTTCCGACCGCGAAGGGCGGCCGGTGCGTAACGAGAACATCTACCGCAAGCTGGCCCGGCGCCGGGTAGAACACCTGTCCCGTGCCGCGCACCAGTCCCTCACCCGGGGCAATATCTACATGCTGAGGGATTACCGGCTTGTGGTGTCGGTGACGGCGCCGATCCGCTTCAATGAACGCGCCCGCATCGGCGAATTCCTCAATGCCCGCGCCGGCATGGAAACCACTCTGCGGGCGGCCGGCTTCCCATCCCGTGTCTGGGACGCCTCCGACCTGGTCAACTGGTGCGCCGACTTCGCCAATCCGCACCGCCTGCACACCGAATTGCCGTTGCTCAACTACGACGAGGGACGGCTGCTCAATGCCCAGGTGGTGGACTTCGACACGGTCCAACTGGAACACAACCGCGGCATCCGCTTCACCAATACCCGGCACGACGACCTCACGGTCGAGATGCGCGCCTACGCCGTGAAGGGCTACCCCGAACGCTTCAGTCTGGCCCGCATGGGCGCCCTGATCGGCGATCTGACCCAGTCCTCGCTGCAATATCCCTGTCCGTTCCTGCTGACCATGGGCGTGTATTTCCCGGACCCGTCCGGCACCAAGGCCATGGTGATGATGAACCAGGCGCGGGCGACCCAGAACGCGGTCTCGAAGATGGCGCCGCTGATGCCCGACTCCCAAGACAAGAAGGCGGATTGGGACGAAGCCCTCCGAGTCGTCGACGGTGGCGGCGGCCTGGTGAAGGCCTACCACACGCTGCTGCTGTTCCCCGAGGAGGAGTACGCCTCGACGGCCGAGAAGGCGGCCGAATCGATCTGGCGCGACCAGGGCTTCCAGCTCTGCCACATGACCCACATCCACCGGACCATCCTGTTGGCCTCGCTGCCGATGACCCTGCACGGGGACATGCAGAAGCTGCTGACCCGGTTCAAGCTGCCCTCGACCAAGAGCTACGAGAACGTGGTGTCCCTGGCGCCGATGATCGGGGAGTGGCGCGGCACGCCCACGCCCATGCTGATCATGGGCGGCCGACGCGGCCAACTGACCGCCCTGGACTTCTACGACAACCCCGAGGGCAACTATTCCGTCGCCATCATCGGCACGCCGGGCTCGGGCAAGTCGGTGCTCTTGAACGAGATCGCCTGGTCTTACCTGGGCGCCGGGGCGAAGGTCTGGCAGCTCGACCTGGGCAAATCCTTCCAGAAACTCGCCGAGAAGACCGGCGGCCACTTCGTCGACATCCACGCCGGCTCCGGGCACTGCGTCAATCCGTTCACCCACGTGGTCGATTTCTCCGACGACTTCGCCATGCTGCAAGCGGTGGTGGCCAAGATGGCCTCGCCGTTCGCCGACCTGGAGGCCTTCCAATACCAAGCCATCGGTACGGTCATCACCCGGATCTGGAACGAGAAGGGCCGGGACACCACCATCACCGACATCCGCGACGTCTTCGCCAAGGGCTGTCTCAACGAGGGTGAACCCGAGGACGCCCGCATCCGCGACCTATCCGTGATGCTCTCGCCGTATTCCGCCGGCGGTGCCTACGGCGAGTTCTTCGACGGGCCGGCCAATGTCCAGTTCGACAACGACCATTTGGTCATCGAACTGGAATCGCTCAAGCGCTCGCCGGCCCTGCACCGGGTCATCATGATGGTGCTGCTGTTCCGAATCACCTCGGAGATGTACTTCAACCGAAACCGGAAGAAGCTCCTGATGATCGACGAGCTGAAGCAGCAGCTGGGCAATGCCGGCGACTCCACCCTGGTGCTCATCATCGAGGAGGCGGCGCGGCGAGCCCGGAAATACGGCGGCTCCCTCATCACCGCCACCCACATGGTGGAGGACTACCACGCCAGCGAGGCCCTGCACACGGCCTTCGCCCTGTCCGACTACATCATCGTCCTGCGGCAACGCCGGGAATCCATCGAGAAGCTGGCCCAGGAAGGCAAGCTGCACATGGACGAAGGCCGCAAGCGCCTGCTGTCGTCGCTGCGCATGGAAAAGGGCGCCTACGCCGAGGCCTACCTCTACAGCACCATGGGCGAGGGCATCGTGCGCCTCATCATTGATCCGTTCAGCCTGCTGATGTTCTCGAACCGGCACGAGGACAACGCGCCGATCGACGAGTTGCGCGCCCAGGGCCATTCCCTCGACGAAGCCATCGAGATCCTCCTGGAGCGTCGCGGCGGGAGGGCGGCATGACCCTGCGCGACTGGCTGCTGGTCCTGCTGGCCAACTCGACCCTGGTGCTGGGCGGCATCGTGCTCTACGACACCTTGCGTGACGCCGGCAGGCCCGTGTTCGGCGTGGTCGATCTGGCGAGCGTCTACCGCGAGAAGGAAGAGGCCTTCGCCAAGATCGTCGGCAGCGACAAGGCGACCGAGGAAGAGCGCAACAAGGCGGTGGCGGCGGCCCAGGCCTTCGCCAAGGCGCTGCCGGCGGTGCTGGCGAGCCTGTCGCAAGAGTGTGGCTGCGTCGTCCTGATGGGCAACGCGGTAGTCTCGAAGACAACGCAGGTACACGACCTGACGCCGCTTCCACGCGCCCGGCTCGGGATGTGACGCGGGGCCTTGATGACGGCTTCTCCACACCCTCAGTCAGTTCCGGCGCCACGCGGGCGCCTCACTCGTGGAGGGCTCGCGTCGGCGGAGAGCTGATAGAACTGCTGCGTCTGCCCATGCGCTACTGGAAGGCCACGCTGCTGTTCGTTCCGTTGGCCGTCTGGCTGGCCATGCATTACCGGGTGAACCTGAGCCCCTCGATGCCCTGGACCCTGGCCAGGGTGGAGTACGGTCGGTTGCCTCACCTGGGTGAGCTCATGCTCTACGAATACCGGGGCACCATGCGAGGTCTGCCATCCCACACCTTCTTCAAGGAAGTGGCCGGTATTCCCGGTGACGTCATCGGCCTGGAAGGGCGGGCGGTATGGGTCGGGGCCTGTTTCATGGGCCTGGCCATGCCCGCCACCCGGAAGGGCGAACGCCTGACGCCGATTGCACCGGGCGTAATCCCGCCGGGTTATTTCTACGCCAAGGGCGAACATCCGTCGTCGTTCGATTCCCGCTACCGGGAAAGCGGCCTGGTGCCGTTCGATGCCGTGATCGGCGTCGCCCATCCGGTGTTCTGACATGCGCCGCTTGATCGTTCTTCTCTTGCTCCTGCCCGGCGTTTCCCCGGCACACGACTTGGGCGTCTTCGGCAAAACCTACCCCATCGCCGAGCCGGATTTCCTGGTCGAGGTCCAAGCTATCGCCATGCAAAAGGTGGCGAGCGGCGAATGGAAACGCCTGGGGGTCGAGGCGCAGGAACGCGGCAAGCGCTACTTCGAGCACCCGCCGGCCGTCACGGGCCTGCATCCGGCGAGGAAGGGAAGGGCGCGGCGGTTCGACCCCAGCATCACCCTCTCGGAGGACATCCGCGACGCCGACGGCCGTCTGCTCTTCGCGGCCGGCACCACGGTGAATCCGGCCGACATCGCGCCGTTCCCCGGCGCGCTGCTGTACCTGTCCGGCGATGACAAACGCCAGGTGGCCCTGGCCGAGAAGCTCGTCAAGCAGAAGGGCGACGCCCTGAAGGTGATCCTGGTCGACGGCTCGCCGGCCGAGCTGATGCGCAAGTGGGAGCGGCCGGTCTACTTCGACCAGGCCGGCGCCGGGGTGCGCCGCTTCGGGCTCGACACCGTGCCGGCGCTCATCACCCAGAAGAACCCAACCGACCGCTTCCTGACCATCGAGGAGATCAAGCCATGATCCGGACCGCGCTCGCCTTGGTTGCCGGCTGGCTCCTGTCTCCGGCCTCACTTTGGGCGGGCTCGTGCGAAGGGGAGTTCCCCAATCCGGTGACCGATATCTGTTGGCGCTGCATCCTGCCCCTATCGATCGGCAGCGCCCGCATCGCCAACATCGGCAACCAGACCGACATCGACAACCCGGGCAATCCGATCTGTACCTGCGGCAGTACCCCGCCACATATCGGCGTCACCTTGGGTTTCTGGGAGCCGGCCCTGTTGGCGGAGGTGCCGCGCCAGCCGTATTGTTTCCCCATCCTGGGCGGCCTGCAGATGAACACCGGCGGCTACCAGCCGACCCAGCACGCCCGTTCGTCCCAGACGCCGGCCAAGCCGACTTCGACGGCGTTCTACCACGCCCACCACTACACCTTCCCGATTCTCTATGCCCTGGGCGTGCTCCAGGATCACCCCTGCCTGGTGCAGAACAGCATCGACATCGGCTTCATGACCGAGTTCGACCCGACCTGGAACGATCCGGCCCTGTCCAGTTGGGTCAATCCGGAAGCCTTCTTGTTCGCTAACCCAGCCGCCTTGGCGGCCTGCGCGGCCGATTGCGTCGCCGCCAGCGTCGACAAGCCGCTGGCTGCCACGCCTTGGTGCGCCGGTTGTCAGGGCAGCCTCCACCCCATGCAGGGCTTCGTGCCGCACCACACCGGCGGTGTCGCCACATCGCTGCTGCTGACGCAGCGACTGGAAGCCAAGATGCACAAGTTCGGGGTGGCCTGGCGTTATCACGGCTCAGACGCACTGTGCGGGCCGTACCCCTCGCCGGTGATGGATCGCCAGGCCTACAAGACCCAGATGCTCTATCCGGTGCCGAATACCCGGAAGATCAACGGCAAGTGCTGCCAGAACCTGGGCGAGTCTTCGATCCTCTGGGGCTCGGCCAAGGAATTCCCCATCGCGGGCGAAGACTTCGCCTACCTGCTGTTCCGTAAGCGGAACTGCTGCATGATCTTGTACTGAGCGGCCATGAGCATCTGGATCAGATTCCCGATCATGGCCCTGGCAACCGGGCTGCTGGCGAGCGCTTCTCATGGCCAGGACCAGGTGGACTGGCAGGCCCGGATCGACGCGGCCGTGCGAGCCGCCGAGCAGGCCGACGCGGCGGCGTGGCGCCAGCGTGGCGAGAAGGCCATCCAGTCGGCCGAACAGGCGCCGGCACCGGGTATCGCCAACTGGGACAATCTTCCCGTCTCGGCATCGTCGGCGCCGGACATCCTGCCCAGCGTCGAACGTTTCCAGGGCTACCTGACTCAGCAAGCCCAAGGGCAACCCGCGCCGGGCGGTTTGTCCGTCTTCGTTTCCCTGTCCATGCCGCGCGGCAACCTTGAATTGCTGGTTGCCGAGGCGGAGCGCACCGGCGCCACCCTGGTCCTGCGTGGCATGGTCGACCGTTCCATCTCCAAGACGATGCTCGCGGTCCAGACGCTGATAGGTCCGCGGCAGGTCGCCTGGGCCATCGATCCGGATGCCTTCGCGCGTTTCCGAGTGGAGACCGTCCCTGTCTTCATCCTGACCCGTCAGGGCGCCCGCTTCGAGGGTTGCGGCGACGAGGCCTGTTTTACCCGGGACGATTACGTGCGGCTGGCCGGCGATGTGAGCATCGCCTATGCCCTCGACGCCATCGAGCGATTGGCGCCTCAGTTTCGCGACGACGTGGCGAAGGCGAGGGCAGGGCAATGAGGAAGCTATTGGCGCCGATGGCGCTCCTGCTCTGCGCGGGCCTGGCCCACGGCGACCCCATGAGCGAGGCTCGCGCCATCGGCCAGGGATCGGTCGATACGATCTACGGCGGGATCAACTACTCCGGCTCGGCCTGGACACAGGAGGCCGTCCAGGCCTCGCCCGGAGGCAATGCGCCCTATGGGGTCGACCCGAGCACCGCCGGCGCGCAAGGTGCGGCCCTGCAGGCGGCATGCGCCTCGAATCCCGCCTCACGGGCCGAATGCGAGGGCCTGAACGCCAGTGCCGATACCTCGAATTCAGGCGTTTATCAGAATGCCGGCCAGATCGTGCCGGAGGACGTATACAAGCTGAGAGAGGGCCAACTGCCCATCGATTCGACGCTGGCCAGCACGGGGATCGCCGGCGCGTACTCCGCGTGCACCGCCCAGACCGTCACCCAAGGCCAGCAGTATTACGACGAGCAGTACTGCCACGACTATTACTTGCGGGTGCTCGACCAGCCTTGCACCAAGACCCTGGACGTGGAGCTTGTCTGCGAGTCGAGGGTGGTGCCGCGGGTGAATACCGCCACGGGGTGGTACTGGTGCGGGGGCTGCGCCTACAACCGGGATGGGCAGTGGAGCACCTACAAGGACCAGGTCACGAACCTGTTGCAGGCGCTCGGCAATCAAACCCAGTTCACCGGCTCGTTGACCGCCGGTGACTATTGGGGCGTGGTCGGCACGGGCGGCGCGGCGATGACGTTCAAGGTAAACGGACATACCTACGGCACCGGAACCAGCTTCTGGTACTACCATATCCATCTCGGCCGGGGGATTTCCTACGGAATCTGCGTCAACAACAGTCCGACCTTCCTGCAAACGGGCTGCACCGGCGCCATCAACGACTCGATGGTCGATCTCTCCGGGCAGGCGGACTGCCCCAATCCGACCTGGCGTCCGCCGACTGAAGATTATCCCGGCCACTACTATTGCCCAGGGGCGACGACGATCTCCTGCCCAGCCGGTTCAGAGGCGCAGGTCATCGACGGAAACAGCACCTGCATCGGCGATCTCCAGTGTACTGAGCGTAATGTCTGGCAGGATTCCTGTGCCGCTTATGCGTCCCGCGTCCCGCCCGGTTTGCTGTTGCCGGATGGGGTTAATCCGGACGGCGTGCTGGTCCCGTTCCCGGTTGCCACCGGTCCGGGCCCCAAGGACAAGTGCGAGCGCACCACCTCGGTTTGCTCCCAGCCTGGGGAGACACGGGTCATCGACGGCCATCCGGTCACCCGCGACTGCTGGCAATACACGAATACGTTCACTTGCCTGGACCTCGACCCGAAGTCCGATTGCGACCAGCCCCGCTGGGGTAGCTGCACCACCATCGGAACAAGTTGCGTTGACTGGGACGAACTGACCCCGAATTTCTGTACGGCCGAACAGACCCGGTTCTCCTGCATGGTGGCGGACACCACCCGCGAGGAAACCGTCACTGATTGCGGCACCCAGGTTTATCAGGACTCCAGCGGCGCGGTCTGGGACGCCGGGCACGAGCCCGACAGCGACCTGGCCTCGGTCGTGGCGTTCATGGAAGCCGGCCGGGAGGCGGGCGGCTACATCGATCCGGATTCATTGGAGTTGTTCAAGGGCTTCGACAGCCGCTGCCGGAAGAAACTCTTCGGCCTGGTGAACTGCTGCAACAAGGGCGGCACCAGCTCTGGGAGTATGTTCTCCAATTCCGCCATCGCGGCGGTCTCGGCCGGCGGTCAGGCGGCCGCCTCCACCTACACCTTCGATGCCTTGTTCGTGTCGGATGCGCCGAACTGGGTCATCAACGGATTTTCGTCGGTGTTCGGCTCCGGCACCAGCTCGGCGCTCGCGGGCCTACTGGCCGGCCAGGTGTCGGTCGAGAGTTTCCTGACCTCCCTGATACCCGGCCCCTGGAGCATCGCCATGCTGGCCCTCCAGTTCTCGGGGCTGCTGAGTTGCGAGGACAGCGACATCGAAACGGCGCTCAAGCGCGATGCCCGCCTGTGCGTCGATCTGGGTAGCTACTGCTCCAAGAAGGTGCCCATCATCGGCACCTGCCTGGAACGGACCTATAGCCATTGCTGTTTCAACTCGCTGCTCGCCAAGGCCATCAACACCCAGGGCAAGGCCCAACTCGGGATGGGGATGGGCAGCGCGAAGCAACCGAACTGCGGCGGCTTCACCGCGGCGCAGTTGCAACAGCTCGATCTGGCCGCCATGGACCTGTCCGAGTTCATGGATCAGGTTAGGCCGCAAGGCGTGTCGCCTACGGCTACGTCCTGCTACTTCCAGGGAGAAACCTCATGTCCAGCCGTGCATTGATCCTGATCCTGGCCTTGCTCGCCCAGGACGCCATGGCCCGCCAGACCGTGGCCAGCCTCAAGCCTCTCCTGGTCGAGGCGCTCAGGAAGGGCAGTGCCGAGGGCATGCTCGCCAATCCGGATGCCAAGGCCTTCAGCCAAACCTTCGGCAGCGCCGCGCCCATCCTGATCGATGTTGTCCGCATTGGCTCGCACCAAGAGGCGGGTTGTGCTCGCCTGCGCGTGACGACCAGCCAGGCCGGCGTCGTGGAGCGTGACCAGAAGGGACATGCGCTGCCCGCCAAGGACCAGCGGATGGTGTACCAGGTCAACTACTGCGAGCGTGGCCGCTTTCCGATCGGGGAGGAGGGCAGGTGACACGCAAACGCCTGGGTGTGCTGGGCGCGCTTCTCTGTAGCACCTTCGCCTCGGCGCAGCCGCTGGAAGCCAAGTCGTTTCTGATGGACAAGGAACGGGGCTGGTTCTGGTACGAGCAGGCGCCGGCCCCCGTTGAGTCCGCACCGAAACCGAAGGCCGAGGCAGGGCAGGGCACGGCCAAACCGGTCGAGGTCCGGATGTATGAGCAGTTCAAGGCCGGCATGCAAGAGGCCCGGATCGTCGCCATGTTCAATCCGACCCAGGCGAACGTGGAGCGCTACGTCCAGTACCGCACCGCCCTGGTGAAGCTGGCCGATCAACTGGCCGAGGCAGGCCAGCGCGTGGTCTGGGCGAATGCCGAATACGACTTCACCCAGGCCCGGCCGGTGTCGGCCGTCGGTCTTCAGGTGCATGACGCGGAGAAAACTGAACAGCGCCGGCGGACCTTCGATCGCCTGGCCAAGACCCATGTGCTGTATTTCTTCTTCAAGGCGGACTGTCCCTACTGCCATGCCTTCGCGCCGGTCCTGCTGGGCTTCTCGCAGGCCACCGGGATCAAGATTTTTCCGGTGTCGCTCGATGGCGGTGGTTTGCCGGAGTTTCCCGCGCCCCACAAAGACCATGGCCAGGCGGCGGCCCTGGGCGCCACGACCGTGCCGGCGGTCTATCTGGCCAATCCATCGACCCGCGAAATCACGCCGGTCGCCTTCGGCATCCAGTCCGAAACGGAATTGGTCGACCGCGTCATGGCCATCGCCAACCCGGGTATGAGCGGCTTTGTCGATGCCTCGACGCCCATTCATTCACTGGAGGGACTGGAGCCATGAAAAAGATTAAGGAAGCACGTGAAGCCGGATTTGGAAAACGACCGTTGCTCCCTCACCCCTACCCCTCTCCCAGCGGGAGAGGGGAACTGCACCCTTCCCCCTCCGGGGGAAGGGCTGGGGATGAGGGAGCAACGTATCTATCACTTATCCGCATCCTCGCCGTCGCCCTGGTCATGGCCTCATGTCCGCCGACCTACGCCGAGTCGCTGCAATCCCAGGCCGAATCCATGTTCACCGGCATGGCCAATGTCACGGCCCCACAGGCCTTTAAGGGCCAGACCATGAACACCTACACGGCCGGTTCCATGTTCGTCCGGGTGCCGAACAAGACCTACCAGTTCCTGGCCGCCCAAGCGCCTTACCTGCGCGCGGGCAACGGCTGTTCCGGCATCGACGCCTTCGCCGGTTCCTTCAGCCACATCTCGGCCGAGGGCTTCAAGGACATGCTCAAGGGCATCACCTCGGCCCTGCCGGGCGTCCTGTTCCAGTTGGCCATCAAGTCGGTGGAGCCGCTCCTGGGCGACACCATGGAATGGTTCAACTCCATCGCCACCATGGTCAACCGGGCCAACATCTCCAGTTGCGAGGCGGCGAAGATGGCGGTGTACGAGGGCTATCAGATGCTGGGCATGGCCACCGCCAAGAACTGCGAGCAGATCGCCTGGCTGACCGGGAAGGCCAGCGACGGCGCGGCTGCGCGGGAGTATTGCAAGAACACCGGCAACGTCGACACGGTCATGGCGTCCGCCAACGCCTCCGCCGATCCCAATATCAAGGAATTGCCGCCATTCCGGGGCAACCTGGTCTGGCAGTCCCTCAAGAAAATGCCCCACCTGGACGACTCCGACCGGGAAGTCATCATGTCCGTGACCGGGACGACGATCTACCCCCAGACCTACACCGACGGCTCCAACCATCCTGGCTCGTTGGGCCCGGCCGACCTGAAGACCTCCACCTTGCTCTACGCCGACGGCGGGCCGTGTGGGGCCAACAAGATCCAGTTGCTGAGTTGCGGTGGCGACACGACGGATTGCCTGAACCCGACCTATTCCTGCCGCGATTTCACCTCCATGAGCCAGCGGGTGGCGGACATCATGGCCTCCCTGGCGGGCAAGATCAGCGCGGGCAACCAGTCGCCCACGGTGACCGAGATCAACTTCGTCAACAACGTGCCGGTGCCGGTCTATCGCATCCTGGCGGTGGGCGGCACGGTCAACAACAGCGCCATCTCGGAGTCGCTGCGGGCGCAGTTCAACGACTACGTGGCCGTCGAGTTCGTCCACGCCATGATGTCGCGCATGGTCAACGAGGCCATGAACGCGGGCTTGCAGAATGCCAAATTGCTGCCGCCACAGACCGAGCAGTTGAGGAACCACATCGACCTGGCCCGTCTGTTCATCCAGCAACTCAACGCCGATCGCCAGGTGGCGGCGCAGAAGGCCCAGGTCGCCACCACCATCATCCAGCAAGTCGCCCAACTGGAACGCGACCTGCGAGCCGCCATGCCACAGCAGGTCCGCGACCTGTTGGCGTACTCGGCCCTGCGCTGACCGGGGAGAACCGTGGCCGGGTACACCCTGTTCAGCTATGGCGACGTCGACACCCTGGCGTTGATATTCAACGCCCTCGCTGCCATGACCGGCGGTTCGAGCATGGCGGGCGCCATCGCCATGGTGCTGATCCTCGGCTTCTTCGGCGCCCTGATTTCCATGGCGGTGATGAAGCACATGTATGGGGTCCACTGGCTGATCGCGGTGTTCCTGATTAATGGCGTGCTCCTGGTGCCCAAGACCACGGTCCAGATCATCGACAAGACGGCGATGCCAGCCCCGGTCCTGGTGGACAACGTACCCTGGGGGATAGGTGCGTTGGCCTCCATCGTGACAAGCGTCGGCTCGGGGCTGACCGAGATGTTCGAGACCGCGTTCCAGGTCCTGCCGGCGGCGCTCTCGGGTAATAGCGTCGTGACCCTACCGGCCGATCTTACCTATGAGAAGACCGGGATAATGTTCGGCGCCACCTTGATTCGCGAGGCATCCAAGACCCGCTTCCAAGACCCGGTATTCGAGACCGATCTGGTCAACTTCATCGCCAACTGCACCATCTACGACATCTCTCAAGGACTGATCGACGCGAACGCGTTCAACAACGCCAAGGACCTCTGGCCGCTGATGGCCAACACCAATCAGGCCCGGTTCACCACCCTGCACGGCGCCAATGGGGCAGTGGATGCGTATGCGTGCCCGGTGGCCTATGCCTCCCTCGATGCCGCCATGGCCAATCAGGTGACGCAACAAATCACCAACATGGCGGTGTTCGTCAACCCGGCACTGAGAGCCAATCTCGGCCAATCGATCACGCCGGCGATGTCGAGCGCCGCGGCGGCCGATCTGGATGCCCAGCTCATGGCGGCCTACAACCGTTCCGCCTTGGGCGGCGCGGCCGCCACGACCGCGCAAATCATTCGGCAACATGGCCTGATCAATGCCGTGAACGGCGCCGGCGCGATGTTCAGCCAACGAACTAACGATCCCTCGGCGCTGATGCTCGGCATGGCCCAGGCCCAGACCACGGCCGCGCACAATGCCCAGAAGATCGTCGGCGGCAAGATCGCCGAATCGGCGCTGCCGCTGTTGCACAACGGCATCACCGCCATCGTCTATACGGCCTTCCCGCTGGTGATCCTGATCGCCTTGCTCCTGGGCGGCATGGGCGCGATCCGCGTGCTCAAGATGTACAGCCTGTCCCTGGTCTGGCTGGCCATGTGGCCGCCGCTCTATGCCGTGGTGAATTTCCTGCACTCCACCAAGGCCGCCAAGGCGACGGCGCTGGCTGGCTATGCCAACAGCGTGCAGGGGGTGACCCTGGCCACGGCGCCGAGCATCTACGACACCACGATGTCCGAACTGGCCATCACCAGCTGGCTGCTGGTCTCGGTGCCGGTCATCGCCAGCGCCATCGTCTTCGGCATGGACAAGCTGGCCAACGCCGGTATCGGCTTCATGACCGCAATGGGCACGTCGGCCAGCTTCGGCTCGCGCCAGGCCGGCGACTACGCGGGCAACCTCAGCCTGGACAAGATGGACCTGGCGCCGAACTACACCAGTGGATTCATGAGCCAGTACGGCAATGCCCTGGGCACCAGCACCTCGGACATGCTGACCGGGGATTACCGGTATCGTGCCAACCTTGGCCAGTCGGCTGCCTCGCTGGGCACCTCTACCGAAATCGGTAGCCGCCTATCCACGGCGTCGGCCAACGCCGAGCGGCTGGCAATCCAGGAATCGGAGGCCGCCCAGAAGGCGGATACGGCTACCCTGGCGCATATCCTGGGCGAAACGCACAGGGAAGGGGTGGATAGCGCCTACGGCAAGGGCGCGCGCCATGGCGACAGTGCCAGTCTGGGCACCAAGATCGACAAGGTTCATGAGATCACGGATCAACTCAAACGGGATCTGGGGATTACGGATACGAATACCGCTTCGAGCGCACTGAATTTTGCATTGGGGGTGGGATATACCAGCGCTTCAGGTCGCCAGAAGGCGGCCGAATCGGTCAAGGAAATGCTGCCGGTCAAGGCGGGACTCGATTCCAGAGGGCAGCAGGCCAATGAAAACACGGTCAAGGTCGCACTGGACAAGGCGCGTTCCGCCGCCATCAAGGCGGGTATCACCGACACCCGCTCGCTCACCGAGGAATACGTCAAGACCGAGGACTTCCAGCATCGCATCAGCCAGGGCGATGAGCGGGCTCGACAGATTCAGTCTTCGCATCAGGAAGCCCTGACGCACACCCACGCCGCCCAGAAGTCCCACGAACAGTCTCATGAATACCGCCAGAGTGCGGAGATCGTCATGGCCATGGCGGCACGGGGCGAGATCAATTGGGTGCCCGAGTTCCACAATTATGTCCGCCAGCACGCCCTCAACGCGCCGGATGAGCATGGCATCCGGGACATGGGTGAATTGACCGGCGAGAAGGCCGCCTACTGGATGAGCAAATTCTTCTCCGAAGGGGAGATGGGGCGCGCCCTGGACGGCTCGCCGGCCTGGATGGAGCGGGTCGGGTTTACGCCGACCCGGCATCCCATGGCGCCGGAGACGAACGCCGATCTTGGCGCACGCTACGACGGAATGGCAGCGCCGATGATCGATGGCCAGGCAGTGACACCGGAAACGGTAAGTCAGCAGAACCAGTTCGAACGGACGCTGATGCCGGGTGTGCCCAGTTATCAGAATCCTGAAGCGAAGGGCAGGGCGCTGGAGAAAAGGGTCGCGGCTGGCAAGGCTGACAATCAATCAGCTGAGGCGTCGGTCGAGACCGAGATCGGCAGAAAGGACAAACAGCTAAGTCAGCAGTACCAGACCAAAACCGAGAACCTGAACTGGGCCAATGAAGCTTTCGGAACCGACGGTGTGTCGGATGCCGTCAAGAAAGGCGCGAAGAAACCGGGGGCGACAGGGAAATGGTAGTGGGAGAGCGAGCCACGATGTCAGTCTTCATCGTGTCGACGGTACATGTTGCCAGCGAAGTGCCGGTAGGACGGGTTCGTCACGACGTCATCGTCTCCCAGATGATCATCGGGCTGACCAGCGGTGCCATCCGAAGCGCCAAATCGTTCAACCAGCTTGATGACGGCCCATGTAACCAACACCACGCCGATGAGAATGGCGAAGCGCCACGGGGTCATGTCATCCCATGCGTACCAAGCTGTGTTGTCCATGAAGTTTTCCCTGTTTCGTTGTTTTCAAGCGGTTTCAGTTTAGGCCTGCATCATGTGGCATGCAACGCATCGGTAGGCCACATACGCCTTCAATGAAAGGAAATTCTATGAAAACACGCTATGCCACGGCTCTCTTCACCGTGGGCCTGCTTTCCAGTGGTGCCGTCCAGCCCGCCGAGCCGTCGGTACCAGGCATCGTCAAGATGCAGGACTTGGCGGGGTTGGCTGCGAGGCCCCAGGTGCCAACTACCGACCAAGGGAGAGTGATGAAGAAGGGGGAGGTCTGCTGGACACGCGGATTGCTTACCGAGGTTTGGAATTGTTCATCTCTTGGCGGGGTAACCATCAGTCAGGTCTACGACCTCGGTTGGCGGGTGGCGGACATGAGTATGGGAGGAAACGGTGCACCGGCCTTTCTGGTGATCGAAGAACAATGAAGCCCTCCATCCTGGTCCCATTCCTGGTTGTCCTGGCGGTCTCAGGCTGCCAGTCTATGCCGCTACAATCCAATGACTCAGGCAATAGGGTAGAAGATAGAGTGTTCGTCCTGGAGCGTGGGATCGACCAGATTCGAGACGCTGACTCAGGCGAAGCCTTCCATGTGATTTGTAAGCCATGCGCGAAGCCGACTATCAAGACGCGATACCTGCCCCCTCTGCCGGCGGCCTTGACTATTGCACCCGCTATGTCTACCACAGCGAACCCCGTACCGGTCTTGGTTCAGGAAACGATGCTAGCGCCGGTTCCCACTCCTGATACGAAATCGGCAGGTCAGCCGGCCGCGTTCAAGCACTTGGTGCCATTCGCATTCGGCCGTTCAAAGCTAGGTCCACAAGGTCGCTCGGCCATGGATGCCATATTGGCGGTAGCCAGGGGGGCTACTCGCATCCATGTGCGGGGTTATACTGACATCATTGGGGCAATGTCGATCAACAAGCGATTGGCCATGGCCCGTGCTGCCGAGATACGGTCCTATCTGATCAATGAGGGAGTGGTTCCCGACAAGATAACGATCAGTTTCTGCATCGACTGCTTTACCGATAGCAATGAAGCCAGCGCGGGTCGTGCCGCTAACCGGCGTGGGGTCGTCATATCGCAACAAACATCTGAGGCCATGGATATAAGTTGCTTGGGTCATCGAATGTGTGCTGTATCGGTGAGCCCGAGTTCATCTCCGACAGGGAGGTGATCAAGAAGAACCGATTCCATCAAATTGGCAATTAGTCCACACATGAGATGAGATCCAACTTGAGGTCCAACTCATGGCCTCAACTTTGTCGATGTCATCAATTGCTCTTGGCCTTGCTGAGTTGTTTCGAGTATACCAATCCCCAAACTGGATGGCCTCAATGGTCGGCTGCTTTTACGGCTGCTTTCACCTGTACGCCCATTATTTGATCGGCTTGGCCTCCACCAGTTTGAATACGCTGCCATCCTGCGCCCTACATGTGCCCTGAACATCAGGCAGGTGGCTCACCCACTCGCAGTCCAAGTGGTCGCCATCCTTGGACTTCAGGAGGGCTTGACCTTTTTCGATATGCCGACGATGGACTTTGGACACATTCCGGTAGACGCCTCGGCATTCCACATTCAAGCAACGTTCGCTATCCCATTTACCCACATAGCGCTTACCGTCCAGCATCACCTCCATGGAATTGGCTTGGAGCCAACCGAGATGCAGGGTGCCGACGGCCTGCGTCGCATCGCTTGTATCCTTGAGCGCCACATTCGACGCGCAACCGGCCAATAGCAGCAAAGGGAGAATCGTCAGCAGTTTCATGGCAATGTCCTTCAAGTGAGGTTTCAGAGTGCGACCCGACGCAAGCGCAGGGCGTTGGCCACCACCGAGACCGAGCTGAAGCTCATGGCCAGGGCAGCGATCAGCGGCGACAGCAAAAGGCCGAAGAGCGGGTACAACGCCCCGGCGGCGATGGGTACGCCCAGGGCGTTGTAGAGGAAGGCGAAGAGCAGGTTCTGTCGCATGTTGCGCACTGAGGCCTCGGACAGGCGGCGGGCGGCGACGATGCCACGCAGGTCGCCCTTGACCAGGGTGACCTGGGCGCTGGTCATGGCCACGTCGGTGCCGGTGCCCATGGCGATACCGACGTCGGCGCGTGCCAGCGCGGGAGCGTCGTTGATGCCGTCGCCGACCATGGCGACAATGCGGCCCTGGCCCCGCAGCCGTGCCACCAGGGCATCTTTGTCCTCCGGCTTGACCTCGCCGTGGACCTCGGCGATGCCGAGTTCGCGGCCCACGGCGTGGGCGGTGGTGAGGCCGTCGCCGGTAGCCATGACGATTTCCAGGCCGCTGTCACGAAGATTGGCCAAGGCCTCCGGCGTGGAGGCCTTGATCGGGTCGGCGACGGCGATCAGGCCGACCGCCTGCCCTGCCACGGCCAGGAACATGACGCTGGCGCCCTCTCCACGCAGGGCCTCGGCCCGCTCGCCGAGCGGCCGCCAGTCGATCCCGTCGCCCTCCATCAGCCGGGTGTTGCCGATGGCCACCGCCCGGCCGTCGACGACGCCGCGCGCGCCGATCCCGGAGGCGGACTCGAAACCTTCCGGTGCGCTGAGGCGAAGGCCGCGCCGACGCGCCTCGGCCACCAGGGCGTGCGCCAGAGGATGTTCGCTGCCCTGGTCCAGGCTTGCCGCCACCCGGAGGACCTCCTCCTCGCGCCAGCCGGCTGTCGCCGCCAGGCCATGGAAGGCCGGCCGGCCCTCGGTGAGGGTGCCGGTCTTGTCGACGATCAGGGTGTCCACCTTGCGCAAGGTCTCGATGGCCGCTGCGTCGCGGAACAGCACGCCATGAGTGGCGGCCTTGCCGGTGGCGACCATGACCGACATGGGCGTGGCCAGGCCCAGGGCGCACGGGCAGGCGATGATCAGCACCGCCACTGCGTTGATGAGGCCGTAGGCCCAGGAGGGCTGCGGCCCGAACAGGCCCCAGGCGACGAAGGTGAGGAGCGCCACCACGACTACGCCGACCACGAAATACCCGGCCACCACGTCAGCCAGGCGCTGCATGGGGGCACGGGAACGCTGGGCCTCGCTCACCATCTGCACGATCCGGGCCAGCACCGTGCCGCTGCCCACCTGGTCGGCGCGCATGACCAGGGCGCCGCTGGTGTTGAGGGTGGCGCCGATCAGGGTATCGCCGGGGGCCTTGGCGACCGGCATGGGCTCGCCGGTGAGCATGGATTCATCCACCGCGCTCTCGCCCTCCAGCACCGCGCCGTCCACCGGCACCTTCTCACCCGGCCGAACCCGCAGGCGGTCGCCGGGATGGACCTGGGCGAGCGGGATGTCCGCCTCGCTGCCGTCCTCGTTCAGGCGCCGGGCGGTCTTGGGTGCCAGGCCCAGCAGGGCGCGGATGGCGGCGCCGGTTTCGGACCTGGCCTTGAGTTCCATGACCTGGCCGAACAGGGTCAGCGAGATGATCACCGCGGCGGCCTCGAAATAGGCAGGTACCTGGCCGTTGACCCGGAACGAGGCCGGGAATAGGCCGGGCGCCAGGGTGCCGACGACGCTGTAGGCATAGGCCGCGGCCGTGCCTAGGCCGATCAGCGTCCACATGTTGGGGCTCCGGCGGATGACCGACTGCGCCCCGCGCACGAAGAACGGCCAGCCCGACCAGAGTACCACCGGGGTGGCTAGGGCCAGTTCCAGCCAGGGGCGGGCCGTCCCCAGGAGCGGATCGAACAGGTCGCCCGTCATGGTGACGGCGGCCACCATGATCGTCAGCGGCAATGTCCACCAGAAGCGGCGGCGGAAGTCCGCCAGCTCGGGGTTTGCCTCGGGTTCGGCACCCGGCTGCACCGGCTCCAGGGCCATGCCGCATTTCGGGCAGGTGCCGGGCCCAACCTGCCGGATCTCCGGGTGCATCGGACAGGTGAATTCGCCCATCGCCGGGAGGATCTCGGGGTGTGCGGATTCGGCCACAGTCAGGTAGCGCAGTGGCTCGGCCAGAAACTTGGACAGGCAGTTTGCGCTACAGAAGCGGTAGGTCTGCCCGGCGTGCTCGGCGCGGTGCGGCGAGTCCGGCGCCACGGCCATGCCGCAGACGGGATCCCGATCCTGTCCGGCGGCCATGGCCCCGGAATGGCTATGCCCGGCATGGTTCATGGCGTCCTCCCGGCATCCGTGTCGACAAGGTGTAGACGCGGCAGGAAGGCCGGCGTTCGCGCCTGGTAGTCGCGGTAGGCGTCGCCGAATTCGGCCAGGGCATCCCGTTCCTCCCGCCTGGCGAGGCGCACATAGACCGCGAGCAGGACAGGAAACATTGCCACAGTCGGCAGGGTCGGCCACTGCAACAGGAAGCCGAACATGATGAGGATGAAGGCCGCGTACTGGGGATGCCGGATGCGCGCGTAAGGCCCTGTCGAGGCCAGGCGGTGCTCGCGCAGGGCATGGAACAGCACGTTCCAGGCCGAGGCGAGCAGCCAGAAACCGCCGAAGATGAAGATATTGCTGAGCAGATGGAAGGGTCCGAAATGCGGATTTGCGCGCCAGCCAAACATGACTTCCAGCAGATGGCCGGCGTCGTGGGCCAGGAAGTCGATGCCGGGGAAGCGCTGCCCCAGCCAGCCGGACAGCAGGTAGAGGGTGAGCGGAAAGCCGTACATCTCGGTGAACAGGGCGACGATGAAGGCCGAGTACATGCCCAGGCCACGCCAGTCGCGGGGGGCCTTCGGCTTGTAGAAGCTGAAGGCGAACAGGATGAACACCGCCGAGTTGAACAGCACCAGGTACCAGAGCCCGTAGGCCGGCGAGGCGCTCATTGATCACCCCCTTTGCCGCCGTGGCCGTGCCCGCCATGGCCGAACAGGTGCATCAGCGGGCAGGGGAGCAGGAGCAACAACGGCAGGGCGCCCAGCAGGTGGGCGCGGTGCTCGGTCCAGAGATAGAACGCCGCCACCGCGGCAAAGCCGAACCAGGCCAGCTTGGTCCGCAGCGACATGGGCGGTGTGCTGTGACGATGCCCGTTCATGGCCATCTCCGTCCACGCGGCCTCAACGCTGAGGTGTCCGCCCGTGTGATCCGGCACCGGGTGGAGGCGCCGAGCAACAGGCATGGGATCCGGTGTGCGCATGCGCCTCCGCATTGGCCTGTTGCCAGGCGACGAAGCCTGTCCAGATTTGTTTCAGCCAGTTCAGCATTTCAACCTCCTTGCGCGGGTCGGCCACGGCCTTCCAGGTCGGCGCGCTGCTTCAGATACGTTACGCGGTCAATCTCGCCCTGGGCATAGCGTTGTTCCAGAATGCCCAGGGCGGTCTTGTCTCGACGCTCCTGCCTGTTTTCGAAGAAATGACGGAGCACCAGAAAGATCAGGACGAAGGGCAGCAACCAGACCAGGAGCATGCCCAAGCCGCCGATTCCCATGCCGATATGATCGATTCCGTACATGGCTTGTCTCCCGGGACCTGGTGTGCTTGAAGATCGCCAGACGCTTCACTTCCTGATGTTGTGAAGCACCGAGCCGTACGTGTCGCCCTGGCCCTTCTCGGGGGCATGGCTGTCGCCTTGGGTGTGCGGGGTATGCGTTCCCTTGTCCTGGAGGACCGAGCCGTAGGCATCGCCCGACCCCTTGGCCGGCGCGTGGCTGTCGCCGGGTTTGTGCGGGAAGTGGCTGTCGTGGACGTTCAAAACGCTCTGTTTCGTGTCGGGGCTGTTGTCCATGTCGTGGGCGAAGGCCGGGGCGGTCGACAGAATGAGGGCGGTGAGTGCGATGAGAGTTTTCATGATGGTTTCCTTTTCACGGGTTGATGCAGGCAGGTTGTCCGCCCGGCGAGTCGGCCCGCCGGGCGCCAGGGATAAGCGATTCACCGGTCATTGAGGACCGAACCATAGGTGTCGCCGAAGCCTTTTTCCGGGCCATGGCCGTCACCTCCCTTGTGCGGCACGTGGGATTCGCCGGCCTGCACGTCCAGGATGATCCAGCCATAGGTGTCGCCGGTGCCGCGCTCCAGCCGGGCGGGCGAGTAGCCGGTGCCCACGAAACCGCTGGAGTGGTCGTTGAGGATGCTCTGCCGCATATCGGGGTTGTCGTCCCAGTCGTGGGCGAAGGCGGAAGTGGCGGCGAAAGCCAGGACTGCGAAGGGAATAAACGCTTTCATGATCGACTCCTGTGAATTGAGGTGAGGACATCACGCTTCGTGATGTTGGAGTCAGTATGGACAGAGGAGTCCAACAGGAAGCTGATACGGTGATTACAAATGCGTCATGCGGGGAGTCGGTAGCGCTGCATGGCGATGGGGCATGGGTCAGCTGTGCCCCCGCCCCAGAATAAGCATCAGGCCGCCCCACCGTGGGGCCAAGTCGCTCTTGAGACGGCCTGGAGAACGACTTGAGAGGGCGGCTTTCAGGCGGTTTTCCAGGGCGTTACACTGGTTTACTCAGGGGAGTCTCTCTCTCTGCCCTGGGCATGACGTAGGAGTTACCGCATGGCATACGGCCTGAACAAACTGCTGCTGCTTGGCCTTTGGTCGTGGACCCTGGCCGCGCTTGCGCAGGCACCGGACTGGAACACGCGGGTCTACAAGCTGGTGGCCATCCAGGCGGACGGCACGACGGAACTCGGTTCGGCGGTGCCCCTGGGCGGTGAGCGGCTGGTCACAAATTGTCATGTGCTGCGTCAGGCGGTGCGTATCGAGGTGCATGTGGACGGCGCGGTCATGCGCGCTGAAATCGGTCGGCGCGATGCCTATCGCGATATGTGTTTGGTCACGTTGCCGGGCCTCTCCGCCCCGCCCATGCCGATGATCGAGGTGGGTGAGACCCGGGTGGGGTTGGATGTGGTCGCAGCGGGTTGGCCGGGAGGCGAATTGGCCGTGAGCCGGGGTCGCATCATCGGACTGCACCATTGCGAGTGTGATGGCGGCAAGGTAATCCAGACCTCGGCGGCCTTCGACCGGGGCGCCAGCGGTGGTGGACTGTTCGACGGACGAGGCCGTCTTGTGGGCATCTTGACCTTCAAGGCCAAGGCGGGCGGCAACTTCCATTTCGCCCTGCCGGTGGGCTGGCTGCGGCATACGGCCATGGGCACGCCGGGGGTACAGCCAGCCGACTCCCCCGCCTTCTGGGAAAAGCCGGGTCGAGAGAGCGGCTATTTTCTGGCAGCCTGCGACCTTGGCGCGCAGGAAAAGTGGCTCGCCCTGCGGCGCCTGGGCCAGGATTGGATCAAGCAGGAGCCCAGTAACCCCGAAGCCTGGATGGCATTGGGACGCGCCGAGCGCGGCATGGGACAGACGGAGCACGCCGTGGTGGCTTTTCAGCGGGCGTTGATGCTGGATTCGACCCACACCGAGGCCGGGTGGGCGCTGCGGGAGATGGAATTCGACCTGGACCGCGCCATCGGGGAACCCGACGGCCTGTGAACGCCCTCCCTCCCACAGGGGGCAAGTTACACGGGGCGGCCCTTCGTTTACTTGAGCGCTGCCCAGTTCCGACGACCGGTCACTTCAATTGGAAGCGCATGTTTCCGGTGCCCTTGCCCGGCACGGTGACCACCGCCACCGCCTTGACGCCCTTGCCGGACTTGAACGAGGTGGCCGCGCCCAGGGCGCTGTCGGCGACCTGCTTGAGTTCCAGTTCTTCCTTCTTGCCGCCACCCAGCAGGGTGAGCTTCCCGCTGCTGCCCTGGGCCGGCAGCATGTCGGCGTGCAGGCTGAGATAGACCTTGGCCTGGCCGTCCTTGATGACCAGTTCGGCTTGGAAGATCTCGGCATCGGCCACCACGCCACCCCAGCGGGGCTTGCCGTGGTCGTCGTGGGCGAATACCGGCTGGGCCAGCAGGGCGGAGAACAGGAGGGGGAGGATGGCGTGTTTCATGGAGGATTCCTTTCAGGGGGAAGTGGATCAAGGGGATCAATAAGCCTCGCCGCCATGAGCCATTTCAGCCAGCAGACGGTTGAGCGGTTTTTCGCCGAACAGCCAGAACATCACCGGGGTGAGCACTGTGTCCAGTAGGGTGGAACTGATGAGGCCGCCGAAGATGACCACGGCCACCGGATGCAGGATTTCCTTGCCCGGCGCGTCGGCGGCGAGGAGCAGCGGCACCAGGGCGAAAGCGGCTACCAGGGCGGTCATCAGCACCGGGGTCAGGCGCTCCAGGGAGCCGCGCACGATCATGGCGCGGCCGAAAGTTTCATTTTCGAAAGCGCACAGATTGATGTAGTGACTGATTTTCAGGATGCCGTTGCGGGTGGCGATGCCGGTCAGCGTGATGAAGCCCACCAGCGCCGCCACCGACAGCGGCTGACCGGACAGCCAGAGGGCGACGACGCTGCCCACCAGCGCCAATGGGATGTTGCCCATGATGATGGCGGACAGCACCGCCGAACGGTAGCGGCTGTAGAGCACCAGGAAGATCATGGCCAGCGACACCACGGCCAGCAGCGAAATCAGGCGGGCGGCGGCCTCCTGGGCCTGGAACTGGCCTTCCAGGGCGGTGAAATAGCCTTCCGGCAGGGGCCTCGAAGCGAGTTCCGCGCGGATGTCGGCGATCACCTTGGCCATGTCGCGGCCGTCGGTGTTGGCGGAAACGACGATGCGGCGGCGCGAATTTTCGCGGCTGACTTGATTCGGGCCGTCGCTCTCCTCGACGCGCGCCAGTTGCGCCAGGGGCACGCTGCCGCCGGGCGTCTCGATCAGCAGGCCCTTGAGTGCCTCGGGACCGCGGCTGCCCTCGGGCAGGCGCACGATGAGATCGAAGCGGCGGTTGCCCTCGATGACCTGGGTGATGCGCTCGCCCTCGATCATCTGTTCCAGTGCCCGCAGCAGGGCGCCCGGCGCCACGCCCAGGCGCGCCGCCTGTTCATAATCCACGTGGATCTTGACCTGGGGGATGAGCACCTGTTTTTCGACTTGCAGGTCGGTCACGCCGGGAATTTTCGCCAGCCGCGTCCGCAGGTCTTCCGCCAGGCCGCGCAGGGTGTCCAGGTCGTCGCCATAGACCTTGAGGGCGATCTGGGCGCGTACCCCGGAGAGCAGGTGGTCGAGGCGGTGGGAAATGGGCTGGCCGACGTTGCTCGTCGCCGGCAGCACGGCCAGGCGGGCGCGGATGTCGCCGATGATTTCACCCCGGCTGCGCTCGGAGGCCTTCAGGTCGACGTCGATCTCGCTGTAATGCACCCCCTCGGCGTGCTCGTCCAGCTCGGCCCGGCCAGTGCGGCGGCCGACCTGGGTCACCTCCGGCACCTCCCCGATGAGCCGTTCGGCCTGGACGCCGATGCGGTTGGACTCGGCGAGAGAAGTGCCGGGGTTGAGTAGCACGTTCACGGTCAGGGTGCCCTCGTTGAAGGGGGGCAGAAAGGATCGCGGAAACTGGCTGATGGCCACCACCGCTGCCAGCACCAGCAGCATGGCGGCGGCCAGCAGGGTGCGGGCATGGTCGAATGACCAGTGCAACAGGCGTGTATCCCAGGCCTTCAGCCTGGTCACCAGCGGGCTGTCGCCGTGGCCAAGCTGTTTCATTTTTGGCAGCAGGTAATAGGCCAGCACCGGCGTCACCGTCACCGAGACGAACATGCTGGCCAGGATGGAGACGATGTAGGCCACGCCCAAAGGCGTGAACAAACGTCCCTCGATGCCGGGCAGGGCGAACAGCGGCACGAATACCAGAACGATGATGAAGGTGGCGTAGACGATGGCCGAACGAACCTCCAGCGTGGCCTTGGCAATGACCTCGGCCACCGGCCTGGGCATGGCCTGGGCGGCGTTTTCCTTCAGGCGGCGCAGCACGTTCTCCACCCCCACCACGGCATCGTCCACCAGTTCTCCGATGGCGATGGCCAGTCCGCCCAGGGTCATGGTGTTGATGGTCAGGCCGAAGTACTTGAACACCAGCGCCGTCACCAGCAGGGAGACCGGGATGGCGGTCAGGGAGATGAGGGTGGTGCGGGCATTGAGCAGGAACAGGAACAGGATGACCGCCACCATGATGGCGCCGTCCCGCAGGGCTTCCTCCACGTTGGTCACCGAGTGCTCGATGAAGTCCGCCTGCTTGAACAGGAAGCGCGGTGCCTCGACACCCGTCGGCAGGGATTTGGCCAGGTCGGCCAGGGCCTTTTCCACCTCGCGGGTCAGGGCCACGCTGTCGGCTGAAGGCTGTTTCTGCACCGACAGGATCACCGCCGGCTTGCCGTCGTAGCCGGCGTCGCCGCGCTTGATGGCCGGGGCCAGTTTGACCTGGGCAACCTGGGAGAGCGGAATGGGTTGACCGTTCTTCACCGCCACCACCAGGTTTTGCAGGTCCTCGATACGGCTGGTGCGGCCCAGGCCGCGGATGAGGTATTCGCGGCCCTGGGCCTCCAGGAAGCCGCCGCTGGTGTTGGCGCCGAAATCGGCCAGCGCCGCTTCCAACCGCTCGCGCTCAATGCCCAGCGCCTGCAATTGCGCCGGATCGATCTCCACCCGGTATTGCCGCACCTCGCCGCCGATGGGGATGACCTGGGCCACACCGGGAATGGTCAACAGTCGCGGGCGCATCACCCAGTCGGCGTACTCGCGCACCTGCATCGGACTCACTTTGTCCGGGTCGGCGGGCAGGGCGATCAGCAAAATCTCGCCCATGATGGAGGAGATGGGGCCGAGCTGCGGCGCGATGCCCTCGGGCAATTGCTCGCGCACCAGGTTCAGTCGTTCGCTGATCTGCTGGCGATTGCGGTAGATGTCCGAGCCCCACTCGAATTCCACATAGACGATGGACAGGCCGATGCCGGACACGGAGCGCACTCGGGTCACGCCGGGCATGCCGTTCATGGCGGATTCCACCGGGAAGGTGACCAGCTGCTCCACCTCCTCCGGAGCCATGCCCCCGGCCTCGGTCATCAGGGTCACAGTGGGCTTGTTGAGGTCGGGGAAGACGTCTACCGGCATCTGCTTCAGGGTCACCGCGCCATAGATGACGAGCAGCAGTGCCACGCCGAGGACGATGAGACGTTGCCGGAGACTGGATTGGATGATGTGTTCGAACATGATGGAGTCGGAGCCGGAAATCAACGCACTTGGGACAACAGGCTCGCGCCCTCGGTGACCACCCGGTCACCGTTCTTGAGACCGTTCACCACGGCCACCGTCGCCGCGTCATGGGACTCCACCGTCACCCGGCGGGAGAGGAAGCGCTCCGCGCCGTCGCGCACCCACACCGCCGCCTCTCCGGCGCCGGTCTTGACCAGGGCGCCACGGAGCAGGAGCGCGCCGGTGTGCTGACGGCGGGTGCCGGCGATCACCTTGAGCGGCTGGCCCACCGCCACCGGCGCGTCTTTCGTCCTGATGCGGAACAGCAACGGCAGAGCCTGTTCGCGCAATTGCCTGCCGGCGCCAATGAATTGCAGATCCAACACGCTTCCGCCGGGCAGGGGCGCGGTGGCCCCGGCAATGTCCGCCGCCTGAGCCGGGTCGTAGGCCAGGGCCTCCACCGCCAGGCGCGCCGGGTCCACCACCTCGAACAGGATGGCCCCGGCCTCCACCACCTGGCCGGCCACCACATGGGTCGCGGCGATTACGCCGGACACCGGCGCGAGCAGCACTTCCGCCGTGCCGACGCTGGCGCCGATGGCAGCGCGACGCTGTTTCAGCGCTTCCCGTTCGATACGGGCGGCTTCGATCTCCTTTTGCGGCACGGCCCCTTCCAGTTGTTCGAGACGGGCCAGGCGCTTTTCGGCGATGGCTTCCTGGGCCGCCAGCTCGGCGGCGAGCGCGCGCTGGTTGCCGCGCTCGATGCTGTTGGCGGTGGGGCGCAGTCGCGCCAGCACCTGCCCCCTGGCAACCCGCTGTCCCAGCGTCGGCAAGGGCCCCTCGACGCGGCCTGGCTGATCGGCCTGGACCCGGCCGCCGGCATTGGGGTCGGCGATGACCTTGCCGTTGAATTCCGCCGTCGCAGCCATGGTGGTGATCTCGGCGATGCGGTGGCGCAGGCCGATCTGGCGCTGCACCGCCTTGGGCACGAACAGGCTGCCGTCCGGTAGACGCCTGGCCGCGACCGAATCCGTGATAACGGCGGGTTTGGTCATCGTCGGGGGCGCCACGGAGGTCGATTTCGCATCCTGGCTATGGTCTTCGTCGCCATGGGCGCGGGCATGACCGGAATAAACCGCCACAAAGGTAAGCGCGGCCAAAACGATGTGGAGCACGGGCATCCGAAGCATTTGAATCATTGGGGGACTCCCTTCATGGCCTTGCGGCGGCGGGCGAGCACGAACCCCACGGCCACGAGCAACACGCTCGCCGCCCCGCCCCACACGGCCCATTCATCCCAGGAATGCACGTGTTCCACGGTGACCTCCGGCTCGGTGAGATCGAGACTGGCGGCGAGCAGATCGGCGGTGTCGCCGGCCTGGACGGAAAGGGTCAGCGGGTACTTGGCGGGCTTGGCGAAGGCGTCGCCCGGCAAGGCGTACAGCCCCGGCTCGGTCTCCTTGGCCACGGCCTTATATGTGCCGCTTTCCAGCTCGATCACGGCGCCGGTGACCGGGGCGTTATCGGCGTAACGGTCCAGATAGAGCAGTATCCGGCCGCCCGTCTTCAAGACGGTCAGCTCAAAGTCTTCGCTCTGCGCCACGGCGCGCGGCGCGATATCGGCGGGCGCAGCAGGTGCGGCATCGTGGCTGTGGTCTTCACCACCGTGGGGCCAGGCCATGGCGGGCAGGATGACCATGGCAAGCAAGGCAAATAGGCGTTTCAAGGCAGCACTCCCAGAATTTGGTTGAAACGGGAAACGGCCGCGCCAAAGGCGACCCGACGCGCGCCCAGCAGGGCGTCGGCCTCCAATGCGGCGGCGCGGATGCGCAACAGGGTGGTGACGTCCGACTCGCCCAGGGCGAAGGACTTCTCCGCCAGGCGCAGGCTGTCGGCTGCAAGCCGTTGGCGTTCGTTCGCCATGAGGTGCTGGCGCTCTGCGCTGTCGAGATCAAGACGGGCCTTTTGCACGTCGAGGTCCAGCTGCTGCCGGGCCAGCGCCAGCTCGGCATCGGCCTCGGCCAGCTCCGCGCGTGCGGCGGCGTGATCGGCACGCACCTGCGGCCCGGAGGAGAACGGCAGCCTAAACTGCACACCGAGGGCATTGCCATAGGGTTCGGCGGCATCGCCCCGCTCGCGCACCAGGCGCAAAGCCAGTTCCGGTGCTTCGCGCCGGGTGGCCTCGGCAACCTTGAGCCTGGCCTGCGTCGAGCGCACGGCGGCGTCCAACGCCGCAAGGCGCGGGTGATCCGTCACCGGTTCGTGGCGGGTGTTTCTGGATGGAGACGGCCTTTCTTCCCCGAACGCAGCGGGGGCAACCATGCCGGTGAGCTTGAGCCAGACCTGTTCCGCCGCCTTGAGGGTGAGTTCCGCCTGGCCCGTTTCAGCTTCCGCCGCAAGGCGCTCGCCTTGGGCCAGGTTGGCATCGATGCGGGAAAGATCGCCGGCCCGAAACCGGCGCAGCACGTCCGCTTCCAGCGTACGGGCGGTGGTCAGGCGGCGTCCGGCCAGGTCGAGGGCATTGCGCGCGGCGGCCAGGTTCCACCAGGCCTCCCGCACCTCGCCCGCGACTTCCAGACGCAGGGCGGCCCGGCGCGCGGCGACCCCGGCCACGGCTGCGGCGGCTTCATCCCGGCGCGCTGTCTTCTGGGTGGGTAGCCAAAGCGGCGCGGACAGTTCGACCTCCCACTCACGCCGGCCCCGGTTGCCGGTCAGGCCGTCATTAACATGCCCCAGGGTGAGGCTGGTCGGCCCCGGTGTCAGGCCGGCCGCCACCTCGCCACGGGCTTCGGCCTCCGCCGCGCGAGCGTCGAGGGATCGCGCCTGGGGGTAGCGTAGCCAGGCTTGTTCCAGCGCGGCGGCCAGGGTGTCCGCATGCGCGGACAAGGCGGGCGCCAGGGAAAAAAGCAGGCCGGCAAGGAGCCAGCCTGCCGGCCTGCGCACCGTCATTTCGCTTTGCCCATCTGCTGCATCATCATCTGCATCATGTCCATGCGCTTTTCCATCATCTCCATGCGCTTGGCCATCATGTCATCGGCGCCGGCGGCGCCCTGGCCCATCATGCCGCCACCCATCATGCCCATGCCGCCCGGGCCACCCATCATGCCCATGCCGGACCCCATCATGCCGCCCTTGCCACCGGACATCATCGGACACGAGCCATCCTGCATCATGGCTTCCATGTCCTTCATCTGGGCTTCCATGAGTTGTTTGCGCTTCTCGGGATCCTTGCTCGCACGAATCTCCATCATGCGCGCCCGCATCGCCTGCATTTTGTCTTGCGTGGCGGCGGGGGCCGCTTGAGCCGGGATGGGTGCGGCGGCTGTTTGTCCGGGGTGGTGGCCACTGTGTTCGTCCTTGGTCGCGTCGGCGGCCATCAGGGGGACGGGCATGGCCAGCGCGGCGGCCAGGGCGAGCATCAGGGTATTGCGTTGCATCGATTTCATGAAAATCTCCTGTGGGTGGAAAAAACTGTTCCTTGAGACCGCATCAGCGGCCGGGTTGCAGCGCGGTGACCGTCAATGCGCCGTCCTGGCGCTCGGCCACGAAGCGGATGCGGTCGCCGGGTTTGATCTGGCTGAGCCAGATGGGATCCTTGACCCGGAACACCATGGTCATGGCGGGCATATCCAGGTTGGCCAGGGGACCATGACTGATGGTGACCTTGCCGACATCGGCGTTGATCTTCTTTATGGTGCCGTCGGCCCAGGCGGTGTCCATGGCTTGTCCGGCGGGCATGGTGTGGCCATTGTGGTCGTGGTCGGCAGCCAGTGCCTGAAATTGGGGTGCCAGGAAAAGGCCCGCGATGAGGGTGAGTGTGGTGGATTTCATGCCATTCTCCTTTCAGTTCAATAACGGGCGTAGGTTTGGGTGCCGCCATCCCGCTTCACCAGCAGGACGTCGTAGGCATCCTTGCGGTTGCCCTGTTCCATGCCGGGCGAGCCGATGGGCATGGCTGGGACCGCCAGGCCGCGGGCGCGTGGCTTTTCCTTGAGCAAGCGCCGGATTTCCTTTGCCGGCACGTGGCCTTCCACCAGATAGCCGTTCACCTCGGCGGTATGGCAGGAACCGTGGCCGGGGGGCACGCCCAGGCGGTACTTGTGGCTCACCACGTCGTCGGTGTCATGGGCGCGCACGGTAAAGCCATTGGCCTTGAGATGTTCGATCCACTTGTTGCAGCAACCGCAAGTCGGGCTCTTGTAGACATCGATCACGGGCGAGGCCGCCCAAGCGGGCTGGATCAGGGCGAAAAGCAGCAGGATATGGAGGATGGGGGGGTTCACATTGCACTCCTTGTCGAAGACGATTCCAGTATCCGGTTTTCATCCGCACGCCAAGCTGACGCGCGGATGACATTTCCGTCATGGATGCACACGAATCCGGCCGCGCATGCCCGCCTCGAAATGCCCCGGCACCAGACAGGCGAAATCGAAATTGCCGGTGCGGGTGAAAAGCCAGACCAGTTCGCCGGCCTTGCCTGGTTCAACCGTGACGGCGTTGGGATCGTCGTGCTCCATTTCCGGGAACTTGCGCATCAGGGCCGCGTGCTCTTTCAACTCGGCCAGGGTGCCCAGCACCATTTCGTGCTTCATCTGGCCGCCGTTGACCACCTTGAAGCGGATGGTCTGGCCGCGTTTGACCCGAATCTCGCTGGGCGAGAAACGCATGTCGTCGCTGGTGGCGATCTCGATGGTGCGGTCTGTTTTGGCGGGGTCGCCCGGTTTGCCCAGGGCCGAGGCATGGCCCGGCGAGGCCTGGGCGGCGCTGGTGGAGAGGGCGATCACTGCGAACAGAATGAGAACGTGCTTGCGCATGGCGCTTCCTTTTGGGTCAATGGCTTTCGTGGCCAGTGGGTTTGCGGGCCTTCAGGGTGTGTTCGTCGGCGGCCGGGCCGGACTGGCGTTCGGCGCTCGGCGCGTCACAGCCCCATTCCCACGCCACCGTGCCTTGCGGATGCTTGAACCAGCCCGGATCGCGGTAGTCGCCGGGTTTCACGTCGTCGCGTACCTTCACCACCGTGAACATGCCGCCCATCTCCAGCGGCCCGAACGGCCCCCAGCCGGTCATCATGGGCAAGGTGTTGTCCGGCAGGGGCATTTCCATCTCGCCCATTTCCGCCATGCCCTTGCTGCCCATTTCCATGTAGTCCGGCACCAGCTTGCCGATCTTCTCGGTGATGTCGCGCTGGTCGACCCCAATCATGGTGGGTACGTCGTGGCCCATGGCATTCATGGTGTGGTGAGACTTGTGGCAGTGGAAGGCCCAGTCGCCCGGTGCGTCTGCGATGAATTCGATGGCACGCATCTGGCCCACCGCCACGTCCGTGGTCACCTCCGGCCAGCGCGCTGATTTCGGCACCCAGCCTCCGTCGGTGCCGGTCACCTCGAAATCCACACCGTGCAAGTGCAGCGGGTGGTTGGTCATGGTCAGGTTGCCGGCGCGGATGCGCACCCGGTCGCCGGTGCGGCACACCAGCGGGTCAATGGCCGGGAACACCCGGCTGTTGAAACACCACAGATTGAAGTCAAGCATGGTGTTGACCTTGGGCGTGGCCGCGCCCGGTTCGATATCGAAGGCGTTGAGCAGGAACACGAAGTCCCGGTCCACGCGCATGAAGTCCGGGTCTTTCGGATGCACGACGATGAAGCCCATCATGCCCATGGCCATCTGCACCATCTCATCGGCGTGCGGGTGATACATGAAGGTGCCCGATTTTTTCATCTGGAATTCGTAGACGAAGGTCTTGCCCGGCTTGATCTGGGGCTGGGTCAGGCCGCCCACGCCGTCCATGCCGTTGGGCAGCAGGATGCCGTGCCAGTGCACGGCCGTATGCTCGGGCAGCTTGTTGGTGACAAAGATGCGGATGCGGTCGCCTTCCACGCATTCGATGGTGGGGCCGGGGCTGGAACCGTTGTAGCCCCACAGCCGGGCCTTCATGCCCGGCGCCAGCTCGCGTACGACCGGCTCTGCCACCAGGTGGAATTCCTTGACGCCATCCTTCATGCGCCAAGGCAGAGACCAGCCGTTGAGGGTGATTACGGGGTTATAGGGGCGGCCCTCCCTGGGCGCCAGCGGTGGCTGGGTGGCGGGGTCGGTGAATACGGGGGCTTCGGGCAACGAGGCCGCGCCGACGCGGGTAACCAACCCGGCACCCAAAACGGCGGCACCGGAGCGGCTGAGGAATTGGCGGCGATCCATGATTTTGTCCTTTCTCAGTGACCGCCGGCCGCTTCGGCCGCGGGCGTGCTTTTCGAGATTGTCATGGCGCCGGCGCCGCGACCGTTGAGGGTGATCTGGAGATTGCTCTCCGCTACCCAGAATTCCTTCTGGGCCTGGATGGCGGCATTGACGGCCGCCACTTGGGAGCGGGTGTCGGCGAGCAGATCCCAGACACCGATCAGCATGCCGTTGTAGCGCAGCAGTGCCTCTTCGGAGAGGCTTTTGCGCAGTGGCACGATCTCGTCCCGATAGCTCGCCGCCAGTTCATGGGCGGCGCGGTAGCCCGCATAGGCGTCGCGCACCTCCGATTCGGCGTTCACCGCCAGCTCGGCCACCCGGTGCATGGCCTGGGTGTACAGCGCCTCGGCCTTAATCGTGCGCGCCCCGCCCCAGTCGAAGATGGGCAGGGACAACTCGATTTCGTATCCCCGCGCGTGGGGTTGCCCGGACACGTTGTTGTTCAAGTAGCTCACTTCCAGCACGTTGACGAAGCGGGTGGCCTTGACTAGGCCCAGGCTCTTCGCCAGTCCATCCAGTTCCCGCTTGGCTACGTCGAGATCGAGGCGACCGTCCATGGCCCGTTGCAGGACAGCTTTTTCCTCCATCAGGCTGGCGGGCAGGTCCGGCAGGCGGTCCGGCAGCGTGAAGCCGCGCTGCGCCCCGGAGAGCCCCAACACCCGCGCCAGACGTTCACGGGCGGCGTTTTCCGTCAGGCGGACGCGGGTCAGTTCGGCACGCGTTTCGGCCTGGAATAATTGTTCCCGCTGCTGGCGCTGGCGGCTGAAATTGCCCACGTCGGCCATGCGCTTGGCCAGCATCGCGCCGGCCTCGGCGGCGGCCAGCACGTCTTCCTGGTATCGCGCCGCCTGGCGAGCGGCCACGGCCTCGAACCATGCCTGGCGGGCGGCCTGGGCCAAGCGCATCACCTCTTCGGCAACCCGGAGCTGGGTGGCCTGGAAGCGGCGCTGCTCGATTTCAGATCGCGTGGACAGCGTCAGAAGCCCCATCAGATCGAACAGGAACTTGCGTTCATATTCCCGCTCACCGCCGCCTTCCAGACGGGTGAAAGTAAAGCCCGGATTGCGCAATCTTCCGGCCTGGACCAGATCGGCTTCCGCGATGCCCAGGTCAGCGAGGCTGGTTTGAAGACCGCGGTTATTCAGGAGGGCAATCTTCACCGCGCGTTCCGCGTCGAGCTGCCCGTTCAGGAGCCGTTTCACTTCCGCTCCGGCATTTTCGCCGTCCTGTTCGGTCTTGATGGTTTGCGGGGCGATGCCCTGGCGCTCGCGTGTGATCGAGGCCACCTTGTCGAGTCCGCCGTCCTGGCTGAAGCTGGCGCAGCCAGCCAGCACGGTCGTTCCCAACAGCAACAGCGGCAGCCGGATTCGCATTCCTTTCTGACTTATGGATTGGGTCATGCCTGATCTCCATGGGTTATTCATCGGTGAGGCCATTGTTGATAAGGGCATCCGTCATGAACCTGACGGGTGGATTACAAAAATGTCAGGTTTGATTCGCCTCCCCATGTCTGTGGCAGGATGTCTCCATTGCGCAAGGAGGCATGTATGAAAATTCTGGTGGTCGAGGATGAACCCAAGACCGGTGATTACCTGAAACAAGGCCTCACCGAGGCCGGTTTCGTCGCCGATTTGGCCCGCGACGGCTGGGATGGACTGGAGATGGCCAAGGCGAATCCCTACGATCTCTTGATCCTGGATGTGATGCTGCCCGGCCTCAACGGCTGGCAGGTCCTCGAAGGCTTACGTCGCGCCGACCTGGACACGCCGGTGCTGTTCCTGACCGCGCGCGATCAGGTCGAAGATCGGGTCAAGGGCCTGGAATTGGGCGCAGACGATTATCTGGTCAAGCCCTTCGCCTTCGCCGAATTGCTCGCCCGCGTACGTACCCTGCTGCGCCGGGGGCGGGGCGGCCTGGAGCCGACCGTGCTCAAGGTCGCCGACCTGGAACTGGACCTGCTGCGCCGACGGGCGAATCGCGCCGGCAAGAAAATCGACCTGACGGCCAAGGAATTCGCCCTGCTGGAACTGCTGCTGCGCCGCCAGGGCGAGGTGTTGCCGAGATCGCTGATCGCCTCCCAGGTCTGGGACATGAACTTCGATTCGGATACCAACGTCATCGACGTAGCGGTTCGCCGTCTGCGCGCCAAGGTGGATGATGGATTCGAGCCCCGTCTGATCCATACCGTGCGCGGCATGGGCTACGTATTGGATGACAGCGAGCGTTAGCGCCGGATTGAACATCGAGAAGGATTTCATCACATGACGATCACAACGGACGAGAGCAACGAACTGTGTTTCGGTTGCGTTTACTACCCGCCCAATCTGCCTCGCCATGCCTATGAGCAGGCGGACTGGGACATGCTCCAGGCCCGCTCATGCTCGTTCGAACATGAACCGGGTGACGCGCATTGCGTGGCCACGCGCAAAACCAGTTGCACGCTTGTGGATCTGGTACCCAGGGCCTCCGCGCAATGAAGTCCCTGTCTCTGACCGCGCGGGTCAGCCTGTTATTTGGCTTGGTCGTCACCGTGGTTCTGTTCAGCCTGGGCTGGCTGGTTGCCTGGTCGGTGGATCGCCATTTCCAGGAAATGGATCGACACGAACTGGAGGGCAAACTGGCCCTGGTAGCCAATCTGTTGGCCAAGGCGAACTCATCCGATGCCCTGGATGGCGTACCCAAGGAGCTGGACGACGCGCTGGTTGGCCATGATGGGCTTTCGGTCACGCTGGTCGATGCCCAGGGCAACAAATGGTTCGCCAGCCGCGACCTGGATTTCCCCTCCGAGCTTTTCCGGGCGCCATCAGACCATGGTCTGACCGTTTGGCGGGAAGGCGAGCAGGGCTTTCGCGGCCTGAAAGCGACCGTGACGACCGGCGACGGCCGCACCCTCACCGTCGCCATCGTGCTCGACATCAGCCACCATTTGCATTTCATCGACACCTTCAAGCGCGGCGTGGCCCTCGCCATGATTCTGGCTGCCCTGCTCACCGCCGGTCTGGGCTGGCTGGCCGTGCGGACCGGTTTGCTGCCCTTGCGGCAAATGATCGAACTGGCGACCGGCCTGTCGGCCAATCGCCTGGATCAGAGGCTGCCGGAATCAGGGCTGCCGCCTGAAATCCGCAGCCTGGCCGTCGCCTTCAACGCCATGCTGGAGCGTCTGGAGGACTCCTTTGTCCGACTGTCCGAGTTCTCATCCGACATTGCCCATGAACTGCGTACCCCGGTATCCAATCTGCTGACCCAGACCCAGGTCGCGCTTTCCCGTCCCAGAACAGCCGCCGAGTATTGCGAAGTGCTGCAATCCAGTGCCGAGGAGTATGAGCGCCTGGCCCGGATGATCGGCGACATGCTGTTCCTGGCCAAGGCGGACAACAAGCTCCTGGCGCTTAACCATGAAAACGTGGATCTGGGCGAGGAAGCAGGAAAATTGGTCGAGTTCTACGGCATCCTGGCCGAAGAACAAGGTGTCAGGCTTGAGGTTGCCGGATCGGCCACCACGCGAGGCGACCGGCTCATGTTGCGGCGGGCCATGTCCAACCTGCTGTCGAATGCCATCCGGCACAGTCAGGCTGGCGGCACCGTGGCGATCAGACTAAGCGGAGATGCTACCCACGCCACACTGGTAGTGGAAAATCCCGGTTCAATTCCCCCCGAGCAGTTGCCTCGCCTGTTCGACCGTTTCTATACCGGAGACCCTTCCCGCCGCGCCGGTGGCGAGGGGGTCGGGCTTGGACTGGCGATTGTGCGTTCCATCATGAAGACACACGGGGCTCAGTCGACGTCACGTCACAGCTGGGGCTTACTTGCTTTGTGCTGCGTTTGCCAGGTCAGGAAGACCAACAGTCAACCTGACGTGAAAGTCGCGGCAGCGGCTCTCGTTGCCTCCTTCAATGAGTGATCGAAGGGGCATATACCTGCCCCTCGTGGACCCAAGAGAGAAATCTTGCGATCAAGCAAAGATTCAAGGATGACCACTGGGAAGCACAATCTAATGCTCTGGATTACCCCCTAGCACGAATGCCACGTCCAGTCTGGGTCGCCCCAGCACCGCCAATTCCAAAAGGCCAGACGTTGCTCTCGCCTTTTTTACGTCTGCACACCGTGCTAGTGCTAGTGCTGGTGTTGGTTCCTGGATTCGTGCGAAGGGCGGCACCAACCCGAAAACCCTGGTTTCGGCGGCTTTCCTGCTCTCTGTGCTCTCCGTTCTCTGTGCCTTTCGTACGATCCCCAGTGTTTACGCGGGTTCCGGGCCGTGAGTCTGAACAATATATTGGGGGTCGAAGGCGACAAGATCCGTTTTGCCGATGTCCATCAAGGGTAAGCAACGTAGCCCGTTGCTCCTGACCTTGCGAGGTCGCTTGGCGTGTAAATCACGACCCAGTCTGTGTTGGGTCAACGGATGGGCTGCTCCAGCCTGCACACCCACTATTTGGTCGGCTTGGCCTCCTCCAGACGGAACGTTCTGCCATTCTGAGTCCGACACGAGCCCTTAACATCAGGTAGGTGGCTTACCCACTCGCAGTCCAGGCGATCGCCTTCCTTGGTCTTCAAGACAGCTTGACCTTCCCTGATATGCCGTCGATGGACTTTGGACATGGTGCGATAGGCACCACGGCATTCCGCGTCCAAACAACGCTCGCTATCCCATTCGCCTACATAGCGCTTGCCATCCAGCATCACTTCCATGGAATTTGGCTGCAGCCAAGTCAAAGTTAGCGTACCCACTGCCTGCGTGGTGTTTGAGTCGTCCTTGAGGGCCACGTTGGAAGAACTGCCAGCCATGGCAATCAGGGGCAGGATCAGCATCAATCGTTTCATTTCGATCTCCTTTCGATGGGTAGGTGTTGTCGGCATCAGCGCAGTACGAAGCGCACGGTCAGGGCGGGTTTGCCTGGCAGGTTCACGAGAGCCACCGCCTTGGCTCCGGTTACCTTGAACTGGCCCATGGCCTCAAGCTTGTCGCCAGCGGGCTTGAGCGCGACTTCCTGTTTCACGCCACCGGCCAGCAGGGTCAGCTTGGCGCTGGCCTTGGCGACATCGACCGGCTTGCCGTGGTCGCGCACATGAAGGCGCAGGCTGTCCGGCTTGGCGACCAGCTCGAAGTCGATGTCCTTGGCCTCGGCCACCACGCCGCCGTGCAGGGCGGTGTGTTCGTGAGCATGATCGTGACCGCCGGCCGCGAAGGCGCCGTTGCTCAGTCCGAAGGCCAGGGCGGTAAGTAGATGGATAGGTTTCATGGTGTTTCCTTTCCTTGGGGGATGTGAACGAAGGTTGGCATCACAACGCCTCGGCATCGCGGTCGGCGAGCAGACGCTCGGCATCCCGGCGCCCGAACAGCCAGAACAGCGCGGGGGTGAGATATGTGTCGAGCAGGGTGGAGCTGATGAGTCCGGAGAAGATGACCACGGCCACCGGGTGGAGGATTTCCGTGCCGGGTCGTTCCGCCTCGAACAGCAGCGGGGCCAGGGCGAAGGCGGTAACCAGGGCGGTCATCAGCACCGGCGCCAAGCGCTCCAGCGAACCGCGCACGATCATCGTGTGATCGAAGTCCTCGCCTTCGCGGCGCATCAGGTTGATGTAGTGGCTGACCTTGAGGATGCCGTTGCGTACCGAGATGCCGGCCAGGGTGATGAAGCCGATAAGCGCCGCCACGGAAAGCGGCTGCCCGGATAGCCACAGCCCCAGCACCGCGCCCACCAGGGCCAGCGGGATGTTGGCCATGATCAACAACGACAGCCGCGCCGACTTGTAGC
The DNA here is from genome assembly GCA_016703155.1 of Hydrogenophilales bacterium. GTDB lineage: Bacteria > Pseudomonadota > Gammaproteobacteria > Burkholderiales > Thiobacillaceae > JADJCP01. The sequence goes on along the minus strand of JADJCP010000002.1, from coordinate 575,608 downwards.
GGCTGTAAAGCACCACGAACATCAGCGTGAGCGACACGATGGACAACAGGCCGACCAGCTTCGAGGCCTCTTCCTGGGCCTGGAACTGGCCGCCCAGGGTGACGAAGTAGCCCTCGGGCAGCTTCGTGCTTCCGACCGCCTTGCGGATGTCGGCCACCACCTCGGACAGCGCCCGGCCCTGGGCGTTGGCCGAGAGGACGATGCGGCGCTTGCCGTCGTCGCGGCTGATCTGGTTGGGGCCGTCGCTATCCTCGATGGTGGCGATGCGCGACAGGGGCACGCTGCCGCTCGGAGTGCTGAACTGGATGCGACTTAAGCCCTCCACCGTGCGCGCCGATTCCGGCAGACGCATGACCAGGGCGAAACGCCGGCCGCCCTCGACGATCTGGGCGGATTTCTCGCCCTCCACCAGGCCTTGCAGCATGGCCAGGATTTGCGGCGTCGGCACGCCGTATTGCGCCGCTGCCGCATAGTCGATGCGCACCTTGATCTGGGGTGCGAGCACCTGCTTTTCGATTTGCAGGTCGGCCAGGCCCGGAATGCCGGCAAGCTTGCCACGCAGCAGGTCGGCCTGGGCGCGCAGGGTGTCCAGGTCATCGCCGTAGATCTTGATGGCGATCTGCGAGCGCACACCGGACAGCATGTGGTCGATGCGATGCGAAATGGGCTGGCCGATTTCGATGGCGGCGGGCAGGTTGATGAGGCGCCCGCGGATGTCGGCCTTGATGTCGTCCAGCGGTCGGGTCAATTCGGCGGCAGGCTTGATGCCCACGTCCAGTTCGCTGACATGCACCCCCTCGGCATGCTCGTCCAGTTCGGCGCGGCCACTGCGCCGTCCGACATGAACCACCTCCGGCACCTGGCGCACCAACACCTCGGCCTGCCGCGCCAGGGCGGACGATTCGGCCAGGGTCACCCCAGGATTCAGGCGCAGACCGATGAGCAGGGTGCCCTCGTTGAACGGCGGCAGGAAGGTGGTGGGGAAGAACGGCACCGCCACCGCCGCTACCAGCACCGCCGTAGCCCCCGCCGCCAAGGCTGCACGGGGTCGGTCCAGCACGGCTTGCAGGCTGCCGCGATACCTGGACTTGAGCCAGGCCAAGAGCCGCGTATCGCCGTGGTCGAGGGACTTCATTCGGGGAAGGAGGTAGAACGCCAGCACCGGGGTGATGGACACCGACACCACCAGGGAGGCCAGGGTCGAGACGATGAAGGCGATCCCGAGTGGCACGAACAGCCTGCCCTCCATGCCGGGCAGGGCGAACAGCGGCAGGAATACCAGCACGATGATGAGCGTGGCGTAAAGGATGGCGGAACGTACCTCCAGGGTGGCGTGGGCCACCAGCTCGATGGGATGCAGGCGATGATCAGGGTGCTTGGCCCGGTCTTCCTTAAGCCGTCGCAAGACGTTCTCGATGCCCACCACCGCATCGTCCACCAGGCCGCCGATGGCGATGGCGAGTCCCCCGAGGGTCATGGTGTTGATCGACATGCCGAAATACTTGAACACCAATGCGGTCATGAAGATCGACACCGGGATGGCGGTGAGTGCGATCACGGTCGGGCGCAAGGTGCCCAGGAAGAAGAACAGGATCACCGCGACGAACACCGAGGCGCCGATCAGCTTGCCCTTCAAGGTATCGATGGAGGCCTCGATGAAGCTGGCCTGGCGGAAGGTGACACGGGGCTCGGCCATGCCCGCTGGAAGTCCCTGCTTGAGCGAGCCCAGGGCGTCCTCGATGGAGCGGGTCAGCCCGATGGTGTCCGCCGTGGGCTGTTTCTGGATGCCCAGGATCACCGCCGGGCGGCCCTCGAATCCGGCGTCGCCGCGCTTGATGGCCGGGGCGAAGGTCACCTCGGCGATCTGGCGCAGCAGGATGGGTTGGCCGCTGCGCGCAGTCAGCGCCAGATTCTTCAGGTCTTCCAGGCGCGAGGTGCGGCCCAGATTGCGGATCAGATATTCCCGGCCGTTGAGTTCCAGGAAGCCCCCCGACGAGTTCGAGGAGAAGCCGCGCAGGGCGCCGTCGAGTTGGTCGTGATTGACACCCAGTTCCGCCATGCGCACGGTATCCGGCTGCACCTGGAACTGGCGCACTTCGCCGCCGATGGGGATGACCTGCGCGACGCCGGGGATCGCCATGAGGCGAGGCCGGAGTACCCAGTCGGCGTATTCGCGCACCTGCATGGGGGTGATCTTTCCCGTGTCGATGGGGATGGCGATCTGCATGATCTCGCCCATGATCGAGCTGATCGGCCCCATGCGCGGCGTCACCCCATCGGGCAGACCTTCTTCCATGGAGGTGAGGCGTTCCGAGACCATCTGCCGCGCCCGGAAGATGTCGGTGCGCCAGTCGAAGGTGACGTAGATGAAGGACAGCCCGGCGCTGGACACCGAGCGCACGCTCTCCACCCCAGGCAGGCCGTTCATGGTGGTCTCCAGCGGGAAGGTGATGAGTTGCTCCACCTCCTCCGGGGCCATGCCGCCCGCCTCGGTCATCAGGGTGACGGTGGGCTTGTTGAGGTCGGGAAAGACGTCCACCGGCGTCTGCATCAGGGTGAATGCGCCGTAGGCCATCACCACCAGGCTGGCGATGATCACCAGCAGCCGGTTGGTCAGGCTGTTGTCGAGTAGCCACTTGAACATGATGGCGCCCCTACCTGACCTGATTGACCAGCGTCGCGCCACGCACCACCACCCGGTCGCCCGCCTTCAGGCCGGTGGTCACCGCCACGTTCGCACCGTCCAGGGGTTCCACCGTCACCGTGCGCGGTTCGAAGCGTTCCGGCGCGGTCTTGACCCAGACGATGGCCTGGTTGGCCGGGTTTTTCACCAACGCCGCCGCCGGCACGCGATAGCCCTGCACGGTGCTCCGGGTCAACGCGAAAACCTTGACCGGCTGGCCCAACGCCAGATTGGCCAAGGCATTGCCCTCGCCACGGAACATCAGGGGCAAGGCCTGTTCGCGCAGGCTGCGGGCAGCGCCGACGAAGGCCAGCGGCACCCGCGCATCGCCTACCGCCAGGCTGCCGGAAACCACGTCCAAGGCCTGTGCGGTGTCGTAGGCAAGCGCTTCGACGCGCGAGCGGTTGGGATCGACCACCTCGAACACCGCCTCGCGTGCCTCGACTACCTGCCCAGCCACGGCATTGCTCATGGCGACCACGCCTGTGACCGGCGCGACCAGGGCATCGCGGTTGGAAAGTCCGGCACCCAGGGCGGCGATGCGCCCGTTGAGGCTATCGACCTCGCTCTCAGCCGCCTCGATCTCCTTTCTCGGGATGGTGTCGGCCAGTTCCTTCAGGCGGGTCAGCCGCTTCTCGGCCAGACCCTTGGTGGCACGCAATTCCGCCAGTTGAGCGGACTGGTTGGAGCGCTCGATCATGCCGGCGGACGGCACTACCCAGGCCAGCACCTCGCCTTTGTTGACCCGTTGTCCGAGGCTGGGGAAGCCGCGCGGGCCGGGCTCCAGCCTGCCGGCGATGAGGGCCTGAACCTTGCCGCCGGCATTGGGGTCCATGACCACCTTGCCGGAGAGTTCGAAGGCACGGGGCAGCGCGCCTTCCTCCACTGGCTGGGTGCGCACACCAATCTGGCGTTGCGCTGGCTTGGGCATGAAGACGCCGCCATCGGGCAGCCGCTTGGGGCCGCTACTGTTGGCGGCCGGAGAGGCGTCGCCGTGGTCGTGGCCCTCACCGGCATGGGCACCGGACACCAAGGCCAGGCAGAAGATGGCTATAAGGGCGAGCGGTTTCATGCGGCACCTCCCAAGCGTTGGCTGCGAAGGCGACGGATCAGCGCGGCCAGGCCGGCCAGTGCCGCGCCAGCGATGGCGGCCCAGAGGGCGTATTCCTGCCAGCCATGGGTATGCGCGGCCTCGGCAGCTTCGGCTTCGGCGTGGATATCAAAATCGCCAGCCAGTAGGTCGGCCTCCTCACCGGCATACACGGTGGCGGCAACCGGGAATTCCCCCGGCGTGAGCGGCTTGGCCAGGATGGCCTCGAATTCCCCTTCACCGTGGACCTTCACTGGCACCTTGATGCCGCCGAGTTCCAGTTCGAGCTTGGCGTCCTTGACCGGGCTGTTGTCGGCGGCATGGTCGAGCCAGAGGGTCAGATGTTTGCCGTCGAGCACGCCGACCAGTTCGAAGAGATCGGACGTGGCGGCAAAGCGCGGCAACGTGGAGCCGGCAGTGGCGGCGGGGGCGTCGCCATGGTCGTGTCCATCACCGGCCCAGGCTGGCGAAGCGACGGCCAGGCTCAGGGCCGCCAGGATATGTTTGGGGTTCATGGGTGTTTCCTCCTGAATTATTCGGGTAGCAGGCCCAAGGCCTGGCGCAGGGCGGAGACCGATGCGGCCAGTTCGACGCGGGCACGGGCGGCCTCGCGTTCGGCCTCGGCCGCTTCGCCCTCGATGCGCAAACGGGTGGGCAGGTCGGTCTCGCCCAGGCGGAAGGATTTCTCGAAGAAGCCGCGCGACTCGTTCGCCAGCTGCGCCCGCTGCTCGGCGGCAGCCAGCCAGGCACGGGCCGCTTCTTCGCGCTGACGGGCGGCGTCGATCTCGGCGGCGATGCGTTCCTGTTCGACGGCCAGTTGAGCCTCCACCTCGGTTTCCTCGGCGGTCGCCGTGGCGACACGGACGCGCTGCCGGCTGTCGGAGCCGAAGGGGATGCGCACGCCCAGGGTGAGGGTGTTGGACCAGGCATCGCCCGCAGCCGCACGGTCGCGGGTTGCAGCCAGGCGTAGTTCCGGGTTGGCGCGGCTTTGCACACCGGCCAGGTTGCGAGCGGCGCGGGCCGTCTCGACACGGGCGGCCATATCCTTCAAGAGCGGATGTACGTCCCCCTCGTTGGCTTGGGATGGGGTGGGTTCGGTGGCAGCGGATACAGCACCATTCACCGTTACGCCCGTAAGGCTGCGCAGGCGCTTGGCCGCTTCGGCCAGTGCCCCGCGTGACCGCGCGACTTCGGCGACGGCCCCAGCCACGGCGGCGTCGGCCTGGTGCCCATCGGCCCGCGACAGGTCGCCCGCCTTGACCCGCCGGGCCACGTCGGCGGCCAGCCGTTCGGCGTTTTGCCGGCGGGCCTCGGCGGCCTCCAGATCGATACGCGCCAAGGCCAGGGACCACCAGGCCTCGCGTACTTCGCCCGCCGTACGCAGTTGTGCAGATTCCAACCGCCATTCCAGCGCGGCGCCTTCGACTTCGGCCAGGGCGCGTTGACCGGCCCGCTCGCCTGGCAACCAGAGCGGCATGGCGAGGCCGACCTCGTATTCCCGGCTGCCCTGGTCGTGATTGAGCTGGTCGGTTTTGTAGGAAACATCCAGGCTGGGCGGCTCCGCCAGCCAGCTGTCGGCCGTCTGCCGACGTGCGCCGACGGCATCGCGTCGCGCCCTGGCGGCACGCGCCTCCGGCTGACGTGCCCAGGCGGCCTTGAAGGCCTGTTTGAGAGTTGGAGACGTTTCCACAGCCTGGGCAGGGGGAATCAGTGCGGCAAATGGGATGGCCCATGCCAGCAGCCAGAGGGAAGCACTTCCCCTAAAGCGGAACACAATGTTCATTTGAAGCCTCGTCCTGATGCGGCCGCCCACGTCGAGGGCAGCCGGGAATAACGCAAATACTTACGTCAAATCCGGCGAGGTAATCGCGACAACGAGGGAATCGAGGGACGCGCCAACCTGCCGGAGCTTCAGGCGAGGTCGACTAGAGGGGGGCGAAACAGGGAGCTTGGCGGCGGGGTGGGCAGGAAGGCCCGGTAAGCCATGGCAGCACGGACTTGCGAAACCGGAAGCATGGGCGAATCGGCGTCGATGACGGCTTGCGCGAAATGCGCGTGGCAACTCGGGCAGTCGGCATCGAAATCGCTATTGCCGGAATCGCTGTCCGTTTGGGCAGCGCTGGCCTGATGTTCATGCGCGTGGTGGCCGATGTGCTGCTGGGCTGGACCATCCGTTTCGTGCAGGCAATAAGCTGCCACCGCCGCAGTGGTCCACTGCAGCGGCAGGATAAGCAGGAAAAGGATGGCTACAAGCTTGCGCATGTCGGGGAAGCTAACACAGCGCGCGCGTGCCGCACAACCGCAAGACCTGGGTGGCTATCAGGGTGGCGGGCATGGCCAGGGCGAACATCAGGGTATTGCGCTGCATCGATTTCATGTCCCCCGTGGGTAGGAAAAGTCGCTCATTGAGACTGCCTCAGCGGCCGGGTTGCAGCGCGGTAATCGTTAAGGCGCCATCCAGGCGTTCCACCACGAAACGGATGCGGTCGCCGGGTTTGACCTGGTCGAGCCAGGCGGGATCCGTAACCCGGAACATCAAGGCCAAGGCGGGCATGTCCGGATTGTCCGGATCCAGGTTGGCCAGTTGGGCCAGGCGCACATTGCTGACGGCGATCTTGCCGATATTGGAGTTGATTTTCTTCACGGTGCCGTCGGTCCAGACCCTGTCCTTGGCTTGTTCGGCATGCATGACGTGGCCGTTGTTGTCGGCGGCCAACACCGGAAGTTGGGGCGCCATGAAGAGGCCCGCAATAAGGGTGAGCGTGATGAATTTCATGCCGTTCTCCATTCAGTTCAATCATAAGTTTGGGCATTACCATGGTCCATGGCGGAGAAATTTCCGCCCTATTGGAAGCGGGGGTTACCCCCGCTTCGCTGTGCATTGCTGACCCGGAAACTGGGGGTTAATGCAGAGGAACAGCCAGAACCAACTCGGCACGCGCGTGCCGCACAACCGTGACCGAGGCCGTCAAGGCCAGAGTCGCCATCACGCCCGCCACCAGCAGATCGGGCCAGGCCGAGCCGGTGCCGAATACGCCTAGGGCGGCGAGGGCCACCGCCACGTTGCCGATGGCGTCGTTGCGGCTGCACAGCCAGACGGAACGCATGTTGGCGTCACCGTTGCGCCAAGCGTAAAGCATGATCGCCACGCCGACATTGACCGCCAGGGCCAGCAGGGCCACCAATCCCATGGTCATCGGCTCGGGCGGGATGCCCAGTGAGGCGGCCCAGGCGGTCTTAGCCAATACCAGGATGCCGTAGACGCCCATAGTGACGCCCTTGACCCAGGCTGCACGTGCCCGCCAGGCCAGTCCCATGGACAGTACCGCCAATGAGAGGCCGTAGTTGGCGGCGTCCCCCGCGAAATCGACTGCATCGGCCAACAGGGACACCGATCCGGATTGCAGGCCGCCGCCGATTTCCACAAAGAACATCACGGCGTTGAGGACAAGCGCCACCCACAATACACGCCGGTAACGCGGTGACACGGCGGTACTGGAGGACTCACAACTTCCGGTGCAGGAGCAACCTGACATGGTTATGAATTTCGGTGATGAGATGGCTGCATTGGAAACCCTGGAGCCGCTCCGGGGTCAAGAGGGTAAAGTCATGTTCTTGATTTGGAGTGAGCCATGCGCATCGGTGATCTGGCGAAAGCCACCGGGGTGGATATCGAGACCATCCGCTATTACGAGAAGGCCGGACTGCTGCCCGAGCCCGGACGCGAGGCCAATGGCTACCGTGCCTACCAGCAGGCTCATCTGGAACGACTGGCCTTCATCCGTCATTGCCGGGCATTGGACATGCCCCTGGAGTCGATCCGACGCCTGCTGGATTTCGTCGCCCACCCAGAGGCGGAGTGTGGCGACATCAACCGGCTGATCGACGAGCAATTGGCTCGTGTGCAGGCGCGGCTCAACAGCTTACGCGCACTGGAGAGCCAACTTGCTGCGTTGCGGGCGCAATGCGGAGAAAACCACAGCGCACGGGAGTGCGGTATTTTGCATGAATTGGTGGCAGCAGCACATGGCGAGGCTTGTGCATGCCATTTCGATGCTAAATCTGGCAGTCATTATTTACTCATGGGGAAACAAAAAAACCGCCCATGAGGGCGGTTGAAGACCCCGAGTTGCTCGGGGGTGGGGATATCATTGAATAGACTCTACACAACAGTTTAGCTGATCAAACAATAGAGGCATGGCGGTACACCTCCTCATCCCTCTGGCGATTCACGCGTTACCACGCACAGACGATCCAGCCGGGTGTGCAAGGCCACGATTTCCTCCAGGAGTCCATAGCCAATGTCCGCCAGGAGCGGGTTGTCGGCCCGACTCAGATCCAGCAGATCCTGCTGCAATAACTGGGCCGCCTGAGCGGCTTTATCGAGCCGTTCTTGATCCGGATTCGTCAACATCATCACCTCCAATTCTGTAATGAACCCCGGCACGCCTTGAGGCGCGCCGAGGAAGATCAGGCCACCAACTGCCTGGCCAGTGCCACTTCGATGGAATCACCCGACTGGTTCAACACGTCCAGCCCCGACTCGGGCATGTCGCCCGAAGTCGATTGAGCCACGGCGATCTTCTTCGCCATCAGCTCAAGGCAGGCCAACTGCGCCGTGCCCTGGTAGCCCAGGAAAACCACGTCCACTGCTTGCTTCTGGCCGATCCGCCAGGAACGGCGGGCGGCCTGTTGCAGGGTGTAGACGTTGTACCCGGACTGTAGGAACACGATGGTCGGAAACTCCAGCAGGTCGAGACCGGTTTTCACCAACTCGGGGTTGGTTATCAGCACGTCGATGCCGCGGTCGACTTGGTCGGCGACCCAGTCTTCCCGCTTCTCGGCGGCCACGCTGGCGCTCAGTGTCGCCACTTTGATGCCCTCCAACGCCAGAAGCGCCTTCAGCCTCGCCGTGGTGTCACGGGTGCCCGTGTAGACCGTGTAAATCAGGACACGACGTCCCCTGGCTTTCTCGGCCTTCACGCGCTCAATGAGCATGCGCTCCTTCGGCATTGGCTCCGAACCGTCGAACAGCGCCGGCACATGAGCCAACACGCGGTCGCGACGATGCGGGTGGACGACGTGCTCCTCGCGGAACGCGCAATCCGGCCACGCCAGTAAGGCGTTGAGCACCACCCCCAACAGGCTGTGGTCCCCGGCACGCAAGGCATCTTTCAATGCCTGTTTCAGTGCATCTTCCAGCTTTCGATACCACTCATGCTGGATCGGCGTCATGACCACTCCCTCGAAATGTTCCTCGTAGGGTGGCAGGACATTGCCGCCGATCTGCTTGAGCTTCAGGAACGCACTGATCGGCACCACATACCGCATGATGCCGTTCGGGCCGAAACCCGGTCCCTTGGTTGCACGATGCACGGTCTGTCGACCGCGCGCCGTGCGATGGGATCGGGCTTCGTCGTCACTTTTGGACTTGTAGATGTCCTTGATGACGCCATGGGCGCGCAGAAAGCCCACGGAGGCCGGCCCGAGCGAGCCGCGCCGCGAGTAGCCGAAACCGTCCTCCATCATCGCCCTGGGTTGTAGCCGCCAGAGCAAATAGAAGAGATCGTCGGCATAACCGCCCATCAGCGTTCCGGTCAGGAGCAGCGTTTTGCTGCATTTCCTGGCCAGCACGCCGAAGGCCTGGCCCTGGGCGGAGCCCTCGTTCTTGAACTCGTGACCTTCGTCGACGATGAGCAAGCCGAAGTAGCCCTGGGGCAGATAGCGCTTGATGAACTCGGTCGGCTGGTAGCCGCCTTGCCCAAAGCTGAACTCGGAGTTGGCCATGGCCCGCTCCATTCGGGTCGCCTGGCGATCGGAGAAGAACAGGTCGCCATCCTCGTCCATCAGGTTGATGAACTCGTAGACGTTGTCCTCCAGCATGTCGCCCAGCATCGTGGCGCCGAACTTGTCCAACAACCGGCGCGCGGTTTTCGTGCCAATCGTCGGTAGCTGCTGCATGGCCGCGAGCACCATCTCCTCCCGCGACTTCGCCGAGGCCTGCGGACGGGTCAACGTCCACAAGGCACCATGGCAATGCGGGCAGAAACGGCGTTCCTTGGCCAAGTGCATTTCCGCCAGGGCGGGATTGAGGGGCGCATCGTCCCCATCCGTCACCCAGGCGTAGCAGCTCGGACAACAGGCGACCCGAGCCCCGCCAGGGATCGTCGTATCGCCGGCCTCGACCGTTTCCACGACGCGCTTGATGATGAAAGACGGCTTCCAGTGGTAGCCCATGCGCATCCGCACCCGGCCCATCACGAAGAACTCGGGATGAAGTGGCGCTTCGCGCATCTGCCGTAGCGTCAGGAGCTTCTTGAGCGTGTCTGGGCCGTTCAGCACCCAGACCCGCGCATTCGGCACCGTCTGCTTGATCTCCCGCCGCCACTTGTAGACCAGGTGAGGAGGGCAGATCACCAGGCTGCGTGGATAGCCTTCGGCATGGGCGACCGCGGCGGCCGCGATGGCCATCATGGTCTTGCCCGTGCCCATCTCGGCGTTGATGATGCCGGCTGGATCGTTTTCATCGAAGAGCAGCGCGGCCATGGCTTGCACCACTTCGCGCTGGGCAGGGAAGGGCGCCCGGGTGAGGGCGTCCATCACCGCCTCCCGCCGTTCATTTGGTACTCCGGAATAAACGGGCGGGTTCTGTCGGCGCACGGCTTCGAGCAGGCCCGAGCCGAACGATGAAACGAACTCCGATAGCGACAACACCCCAGGCTCGGCGATCGGCGCGATGTCGCCATCGAATCGTTCTTCCTGTGCCTGGACGCCCTCGTTGGTTCGCTGATAGTAGGCGGACACGGCTTCGTCCTTGCTGCGCGGTCGGAAATATCGATCCACTTCGATGCGAGGCGCCGATCCCGGCATACCGGACAAGCCGGCATGCAGCTCGGCCAACTCGTCGATGGAGACGGTGCCCCATTCGTCGTAGTCCAGGCCGGTAACGAAGCCGAAGCCGATCCGCTCTTTGGCGTCGTATTCGGTCAGCCACCAGGTGGCCGAGCCGAAGGCGTCGAAGAGCTTGCAGATGACCCATTGTTCCGGGGCCTCCTCGGGCTTGGGATGCGAGGCGATGAACTCCAGGATGTCCGAATGCAGCTTGTTATCTTCGCCCACCGGTTGGGTGGATGTCGTGACGTGAAATTGATGTTGAGTGACTTGCATGATGCTCTCCAAGAAGTGCGGAGACACCCTGCCCCTGGCGGGGACGGCATCCCCGCGAGGGTGGTAAGAAATGAACAGGTCAGGCCGCGAGCGACAATTCCTGCGGGGTGGTTTCACCGGCTTCAGCCTGGCGCGTGAGCACCCGGTTTTTCACCAGAAGGGAAATGGCTTGGGTGAAGTTCTCTCCCAAATCGATCAGCGAGGCCTGGATAGGCCCCAGGGCCGGCCAGGTAGCCTTGGCGTTGAGATCGGTGATGATCTTTTCGCCCAGGGCGGCCAGCACCGGCTCGCACCAGGCTTCGATCAGCGGCACCGGAGAGATGCGCTGGATCATCGCCGAGACCGATTGCCGGTGATCTTGGCCATCGTTGCCGAAAGTCAGTACCCAGGCCCGGCCGTTGGCCGTGTCCGGGTCGATGACCATTGGGTCGTAGATGAAGACGTGCTACACCGGCCCGAACAAAGACCGGCGCGGCAGCTTGCCCGCCAGCTTGGTCAGCCGCGAGGCATCGCCGATGAAGGCGATACCCCGGTGGTCTTCCCCTGCCGGCGCTTCGGGATGAAGCGTTACCACGCCCGCCACGCCGTCGCCGGGCCGAGGCGGGGCCTTGACCGGCTTCAACGTGATGCGGTCGACACCGCCGGACGTTACCGGCAGCGAGAAGGCCGCCAGCAATTGCTGGATGGCGGTATCCCGGCCGTAGAGCGATGCGAACATGAGCTGGCCTGCTTCGTTGCGGACCAGGGCGTCGAGAAAGACATCCGAAAACTCCCGGATGCCCCACAAAGGTACAGATGCGGACATGATGATGAGCCTCCAAGGTAGTGGGGCTCTTCCCGGTGGGGGCGAGCCCCACGGGGGTGATGAATCACCGATCGGATGATCGGCTTGCTCCCGGCGCCAGACGCCGATCCGGTTTCAGGGATGACCGGACCTCGATGCTTACGGCATCGGCGAGTCGAAAACCGTTCGACCAGCGGTGGTGCTCGATATGGCCAAGGGCCAAGGGCCGTTCCGAAGCACCCGCCAGGCAGGCGCTTCAAAAAGACCCCTCGATGAGGGGTAAAGGGAGGAGCCGGATGAAGCTCAGCGTATGGTCAGCACGTCCCCGAAGGTCATGCTCCCGGCCGTGAAATCGATGGCCCGGATCACCGGCACGAAGCGATCGGTCAGGATGCGCGTCTCGGAGACGTCGCCCTTCGCGTCGGTCTCGTGCTGCACCGAAACCTCTTTTTCCTTGTAGGTCGCGCCCTTGATGAGATAGGTGCGGCCATCCTCGGCGTCCACGAAACCGCCGATCTGGCCCGCCGCCAACCCGAGCGCCAGGTGCCAGTCCGACAGCATCCGCAAGGGACGCCGATGGACCTGGGCCTGAGCGCTGAAGGTGCGCGGGAAACTCGGCCACAAAGTGCTGGCATGATGCTTGGCGACCTCGGCCGCCAGTTCCGGACCATTCAGGCGAATCGCCTGGAAAACCAGGTCCTCGCCAACGGGCATCTCGGGCACCAGCAGCGGGGCATGCGGCCAGGCCTCGGGCAATTCGGGCGGTGGCGTGTCTCTTGCCGCCATCAAGGCCTCGACCTGCCCCTTGGACGGGGCGGCGGCGCGGCGCTTGATGCCGAAGACGACCATCTGCTTGAACTGCCGTTCCGGCGCCGACCAGGCCGTGAGGTGGGTGAAGTGGCGGCACAGATAGTTGGCCATCTCCTCGCTCATGACCGTGTGCGGCACGATGAAGACCAGCACTCCGCCCGCCTGGAGCCATCCCGCCGTCTTGCGCAGGAAGAGCAACTCCAGCCGTTCGCTGTGCTTGCCATCACCGGTCTGCCCGGTGTCGGCCACGGTATGGCCATAGGGCGGGTTCAGGAACAGCAACCCGGTCGATCTGGCCGATACCCAGGCATCGTTCATATCGGCATGGAGCACGGTATCGAGCAATTGCTTGGCGTGCCAGGCACGTTCGGCGTCGAACTCGATGGCCAGGGCTTCGACGGCGGCGCCGGCCTCGGTCAGGGCATGCTTGACCTCGGCCAGGGCGACGCCCTCGCCGCAGCACGGGTCCGCGATGCGGACCCGTGTGCCGGCGATATCGAGCGCGTTGAGGATGCGGGCGAGGGTGACCTCGTCGGTGGGGAAGTAGCCATTTTTAATAAAATTGCGGGCGAGCCGCGAGAACATGAGTCCCATGGTTGTCTCCAGGAAATGCGGAGACAACCTGCCCCAGGCGGGGAGGATATCCCCGCGAGGGTTGAGTAAAACAGCTATGTCCCGGACCTTGCGGCCGTGCGTGTTTCAGGGACTGACGCGCCTCGAAAAGCCTTCATACGATGTAAGCAGGACAGGGCTGATCGGGATCGATCGGCCCTGCAATGAGCTCGCCGGTATCGGTGTGGTAGACCTCCACCCAAAGCCCGCGCCGATGAAAATGGCGGGTCTTCGCGCTCGCGGACGAACGATCCGGGCAGTAATCGAAATCGGCCAGGTTGTCCCTGGCATACCCTTCGCGCGTACGCGGGTCGCTGGTGCTGGCCTCGACGGTGAATTGCATGTTCACGCTCCTGGAAATACGACCAGCCCGCGACGGGGCCGGTACGATGGATTGAACTCTCGGTGGTCGAGTTAGGCCGCCAGGCGCTGATCGACTACCTTGGCCAGGATTCGGGGAGGAATGCGGTACAGACAGCCACCGTATTCGCCCACGAGGCGCCGACCTTGTTTCGAAACGATCTTGACCTCGGGGATGGCAAGCCCCTCGAAGATCAACACATCGCCGATATCGACCTTGCGTTTGCGCGAGGCATGCCAAGCGCGGACCTGGGCGCGCCAATCCGCATCGGCAACCGGCGCCATGTCCAGGTAGGACAAGGGACAGGTGTTGTAGCAAGGCCCCATGCTTTCGCACAGATCCTTGTAACCCCAGCCTTCGCCCTTCCTGCCGGGCGCCAGCAAGTCGCAGCCGATATAACGATAGGGCTCCCTGTAGGCCATGGGCGGCTTCGGATCGGCGGGAGTGACCTCCCATACCGTCCAGAGCACATTGCCCACTGCCGTGTGACGCAGGCATTCCCAGCGGGTGCCATCGGCCTGCGTAGCCGACCGGGTGCGCTCCTGGATGAGCTGCCGCCGGTTGCTATCGAATGTCACGGTCCATCCCATGATGATTTCCTCCATGCTGAGCCGAAGGAAACGCAGCCCCTCCAGGGCGGCGAAGCACCCCGGCGGGTTGAGATAAAACCCCTTACGGGGCGGATTTGATGAAGTCCCGGACCTTGCGGCCGTGTTCGTTTCAGGGACTGACGAACGGCGATCCTTGACGGGGATCGGGCGGGCTGTAACCGACAGCCGGCGGTGGAACACGGGTGGCGCTCGGCCTTTCCGGGGCCGTCGTGGCAACGGCCCTGGAAAGGCCCCTCGATGAGGGGCCAAGTTGAAGAAGGATCAGCCTTCCGATTCCGCTTGCCATACACCGGCGACGAACTCGGGATCGAGATCCACGCCATGAGAGATGATCGTGGCCAGGGTGGTCGAGCCACCGCTCTGCGGCACCTCGACTGCGCCATCGTCCACATCGTTCATGTCGTAATCGAGCACGACCAGTTCCACCGGCATGTCGGACGACGCGCCCTGGACCAGGCCGCCCTCGACACCGACCACGACGCGGGGCCGAGGCGGCTCGGGCATCCTGGTCGGATGGCCATCCACATCCATTCGAGCCAGGCGATACGCGGTTTCGACGAGCGATTGCTCATAGGCGCCGGGCGTCGGGCCGTTCAGACCGCGCATCGACTCCGCCACCACCAGTAGACGACAGGCCTCCATGGCGTTCGCCGTGCGGCGTTGCTGGAGAACGCTGGCATCCGGTACCGGCCAGGCAGCCACCGTGGCCACCACCTGGAAGTCCAGCGTTTCGCCTTCCTTCTCCTCGTAATCGTCGAAGAGGAGGGGCATCGCCGGGGTGTCGTCCCAGATCGTGCCGGCATCGAAAGCGGCCTGCGCCTTGGCGAGGGCCTCTTCGTCGCTATCGGACAGAATGCCGACCTGGACGCGGTGGGCGTAATCGATGGTGTACTCGACGATGCGCAGGTTCATGACGTGCCCTCCTGTGCCAGTTCCAGTTCCTTGGCGCAGAACAGCGCGATACGTTGCTTGGCGCGGCGTGTGGCTTCGAGCTGGACATACCAGTACCCACCCGACTCGCGGCCAAACATGTTTTCACGGACGACGACGCCGATCCGGCCAGGATACTGAGGCCCGCCAAGGCGGTCTTGCTTGCGCTTGACCATGACCTTGGCGCCGATGGCGATGTTTGACGATTCACTCATGATGTTCTCCAAGAAAGTGCGGAGACACCACGCCCCGGCAGGGCAAGGCGCCCCGCGGGGTAATGAAAAAAGCGGTCAGATCAAACCTCGTTCCGCCATGGAAAGGGTTTGGTTGCCGGCGACAATGAAATGATCCAGAACCTTGACGTCGACCAGGGCCAGCGCTGCTTTCAGCTGATCAGTCAACCAGCGGTCGGCCTGACTGGGCTCCAACGTTCCGGATGGATGGTTGTGGCAAAAGATGACCCCACAGGCGTTGTATTCCAGGGCGATCTTGACGACCTCCCTGGGGTAGACGCTGGTCTGAGTCAGCGTGCCGCGAAAGCACTCTCGCGAGGCGATCAGCCGGTTCTGCGCATCCAGGAACAACACGACGAAGGCTTCGTGAGGCAGATGTGACAGCGAGGTGATCAGATGGCTGCGCACGGCCCCCGGAGAGGACAACGCATCCCGATGACGCAAGGACTCGGCAAAACCCCGCGTAACCAGCTCGCGGGAAACGTCGAGGAGCCGCCGGACACGGTTCCATCCATCCTCGGGCGCGGATTCACAAACCAGATGATCCACCGCCGCCAGGCTGAAAAGTTGGTACAACGATCCCTGGTTTTCCTGCAAAAGGTTCTCGGCGGCTTGGGTGCCGACCAGAACCCCCAGCAGATCAAGGTCCGACATTTGAGAGGAGAGAGGCATGATGAACTCCAGTGAAGTGGAGACACCTTGCCCCGAGCGGGAACAGTGTCCCCGCGTGGGTTGAAGTAAGGGTGCGAAAGATCAGAGAAGCCTGGCTCGGACGGACGCTCAGGCCGGTATCCAACCTCCGTTGACCAATGCTCTGGCGGCTTCCAAATAGGTCGGATAAACGTCTTCGGATACCCTGCAATAGCACTGCAAGTCCTCGTCGTCGGCATAGCCGGCAATGAAATAGCCTCTGCCGGGGGCGAAACCGACAATTAGCTCAGGTCGAACTTCAATATCCATTTTTGTCTCCTTGGTGCAAAGGTGCGGCAAGCTGAATGCCTGCTACTTCGGGAGTGTGAAGAGTGGTCAAATCCAACCGGCCCGATGCAACACCGGCCGAATCAAGCTGAAATACAGGGTGAGCCCGAAGGCCGCGCACAAGGTGAAAGCGAACATGGTGGATGCTCCTGAAGAGCGGAAACACCATGCCCCTGGCGGGGAATGGGATCCCCGCGTGGGTTGAGATGAAGTCCCGGACCTTGCGGCCGTGCTCGTTTCAGGGACTGACGAGCGGTGATCCTTGACGGGGATCGAGCGGGCGGAAACCGTCTGCCTGCGGTAGAACAACGACAAGCCAGGCTGGCTTTTCTTCAGGGCGTTCCCTCAAGAAAAGCCCCTGGGTGGAGGCTTGGCTCCACCCAGGGCACGGCTTCAGATTTCGTACTCCAGCTGAGTCCAAGCACCCGATTCGAGTGCCGCCTCGGCGGCCTCAAGGGTGGGGAAATATTCTTCCGACTCGCGGCTGTAGGGTCCGTCCTTGGGATGAACGGTGCCGATGTAATAGCCCGCAGCACTCCGACAAACCTGGAGGGGCAGGGCGACGTTGAAACACTGTTTGGCCAGATGGCCGATCTTCTGGGGTGACATGCTTACTCCCTTCTATTTTCTTGATTGGAACTGGGTTCCGGTTGCAATTATGCCGCGCGCCTCTCGGTGCGTACTGTTTCAGCGGCGTCAGTACATTTCGGGTGGCCACAAGGGCCGGGGAAACACGGCATCCGTCAGCCGGCTCGCCGGAACCGGCTGACGGATGCCCTGGGGGCGAGATGCAAACGGAGTGGGTGGCTGAAATCGCGCCTCCAGACGGCCACGGAATATGCGCCGCCGCGTCCGGCAAGGGAGGCCTGGACGCGCAGTTAAGGGATGCGGTTCGGGAAAGCCGCCAACCAGGCTGCAATCGCCGCTATTCGGGCTCACCCTGGAGGCCTCATTCAGGCCGCCCGGGTGAACCCGCCTGAGCGGGTTCGGAGGTTGAGATTACTCAGCAGGCATTTCCCACATTTGCGTGCTGGCATCGAACCGGTAGCCATGTCCCTTGAGGGCATCGCGTTGAGCCCGGAACAGGCCGCGATCCACGGTGGGATCGAGCTTGACGGCTTTGCCGGCTTCGATGAGGCCATGGGTCTCGGCATCGAACAACGAGGTCTCGGTCGGCGCCGTCGGCAGCGCGTCGGAAACGGGCGTGACGGCAGTCTCTTGCACCGGGCGGTTCTCGTTCGCCGGATCGGGTTCGACCGACTCCGGCAACGTCTCGGTATCGGGCGTTTCGGGTTCGCTCTCGACATGGATCGCCGACAGCCTGGCCCGCACTTCGACCCAGACCTTCCCGCGCCAGGTGTAGCTGGACGGGAAAATCTCCTCGATGACGAAAGTCCCGTCGTAATCGCCGGGGCTGTACTGGTCGAGAATCGCGTCCTTGACCTTGAAGGTGCCCACGCTGGTGGACAAGTCGCCGACGCAGAAAGAACCCTTGCTGCCGTTGACCGCTTTGATGCTGAGTGTTCCGGTGATGCTGATCATGATGTGCCTCCAGGATGAAAATGAAGCCCAGCCGGAAGGCGCCACTCCCCTTGGGGAGTGGACGCACTCCCGGTAGGGATGGGTAAAACACGAAACCATGCGGATGAATCCGAATGGCGGGTAGGGCAGGGTGCTTTGAGTTCGCCTGGGATCAGGCGGCAAAGCGCATTTCAGCGAAATCGACGGGCATGCCGTCTATCTTCGCGGAAGCGATCTTGAGCAACCTTCCCTTGATTGAAACACCGGTCTGGCCCTGCTTGGGACCGGACTGGTAAACGAAGGACTCGGGATAGATGTCACCCAAACGGAAGGCAACCGTCACCTTCTGGTTGGCGTTGACGGCGCTCTTGAGGAATTTGACCCTCTCAAGCGCCTCGGCGCCTTCGATCTTGACATCGAAGTAGGTGGTTTCGGGCGCTTCGATCGAGCCATGCATCGCGGCGATGGAACAAGCCCAGAACGAGCCCTTCTTGACCTTCACTTCACGGACACGATTCAAATATCCGATTCCGTTCACATGCAGATCGAGATGCGTCTTCGGCTTCTCGGCGGCAGCGACGGTGGTTTCAGCAGCGGTGGTGTTCATAGCGATCTCCTTGATGAAAAAACAAAGGGAGACCACTACCCGCGAGGGGAGTTAGCCTCCCCAGTGGGATGTGGGTCTTGCGACCCGATGAAACCGGTTTCCCGGCGGTGGTTGAACTGGTTTTCCGAAGCGGTGATGTCTTACCTGGGCCTATCCAGTGGGATATCCGCATGAGGCTGTGGTGAGTCGGGCGCGCAGTGTTATCGGAATGGGCCTTCATCGGAGGATGGCGGCGACCGGTGGGGAACGCTGTTCCCGAGCAGCTAGAGAAAGGATGTGGCCTCGGCTCTTGCGAGCGTCGCGGTGTCAGAGGCTGACCGCGATCAAGGAACTGGAATGACGCACCAGAAGACGAATCGCGTTACATGCGATCAGGTGAGCCCGGAGGCTAGGAAGTGCGGATTCAACTCCACCAGAAATGACATGGGTTGTCAATATCCCGATCGCGGTGGTTTGGCCTATATCACGTGATTCACATATGGCCGTCTCAAGCTCGGCCGGAGCGGCACTTCCCGTAGTTCGCAGCGTGGGGCAAAAATGTCAGCAACGCTCCATCAGGCCGGCTCATCCTCCTGACTTGGATCTGCCACCCTCTCCCTGAACTGCAACGACTCAATACGCGACAGCGCGAGCGTGACGTCGTCCACCGCCAGACGGAATTCGCTCTTTATATCGCCGGATGTCTTGTCCTGCCAGGTTTCCTCGCGCAGGCGGCCTTCGATCTTTACCCTGGCGCCCTTGCGCAGCAGCTTGGCCGCTGCTTCCGCCAGCCGGTCCCAGGCTGAACAGGTTAGCCAGAAGCCGCCGCTCTGCTGTATCTCGCCCTCAGCATCGCGGCTGTATTCGTCAAAAATACCCGCAGTTCGCAGACGGCGCGATCTTCGCCGTTGACGCTGACGCGCTTGAGGGTGGGCGCCGTGCCCAGGTTGCCTTTACCGACAAAAACGTTACTCATCGTGCTTCTCCTATCAAATTGATCTGCTCAATAGACAACATCACGGTTCCTCTCCTAGGAGAGGTCCCGCAACACCTGGCGTGCATGGCGCACCAGGCGTTCCCTCGCGTTGAGCCAGCGCACCTTGGTGTCCAGCTCGATGTACCAGCGCCCGACTTCGGGCGGCAGACCAGACACCCGCTTGGCCAGCTCGTCGGCGGACAACATCCGGTTACGGCTGGTCCGCCACCTGAGTGACACCGCTCCGGATGCTCGGCGCTGGATCGCCAGTACCAGGCCGATGCCGTTGTCCATCCGGGTCAGCTCGCCGATCTGGGTCATCTCCGCCTCGATTTCATTCAGAACCTCGGTCAAGGTCATCGCGATACGGCCGCTTCGTTGCGTCAGTGCGGTGCCGTCGGTCGTTATCCATAGCTCTGCCAGGATGGCCAACGCCGGGGCAGATACATCGAATGGCGTGCTCATGCCCAACGACCTCGCCAAGTGCCCAGGGACGATTCGACGATCAAGTGACTCTTCATCGGCGAGGGCTCCCTTCAGGACCGGGCTCGGCATCCGCCTCGCGGTTGCTGGCCATCGTCACCACACACGCCGCGCCGGATCGCTGTTCGCCAGGGCCGGGATTCGTCTGATCCCCTCTGGGGCTTTTCAAGAGCCGAGCCAGCCAGACGCCAAATTGCCGAACGGAAAGATTCCAGCACCCCATCTCATCTTTCAACCCCGCTTCCTCGCGCCCGCGCCCTTACCCTTAAAACCCTTTACGCTACCGAGCGGTAGCCCACTGTCTTGATCTTGGCCCGATACCCTGTTGCCCACGTCCATCGAACCTTGGCAGCTCATAGCAGGCCAGCCTCTTCGGCATCCTCGGGTTCTGTTGACCCACCTCTCGCGCACCGTCCCCCGACGGATAGGTTTGGCATGCTTGGGCAGTTTCCGCCGCTCCAGGACCTCGGCCGGCAGCACTGGCCAGATTTCCGCCAGGGCCTGAACGCGGTCCTTGATGTCCTTGCTTTTCGGATTGAGTACATCGGCGCGGGTCAGGGCTGCGTAGGCGGGGACCTGCAGGACGTTCTGGTTGCGCAAGACCCGGTCGAAGAATGCGCGCATGGGTCGCAACCGCGCATTCAGCAGTTCCCGCTCCTTCTCCGCGCTGATCAAATCCCGGCCGGCGAGTGTCTTGACCACCCGGACGTACAGATCGAAGTCCATGACCAGGCGGGAGATCAGGAACCCGTAGGGCGATCGGAAACCCAGCGTGACCTTGGCTGGCTCCCGGCTCTTCAGGATGGAGAGGTGCATGCCTGCCGCGCCCAGGGTCTCGATCCGGCCTCGTGCCTCGACGACGGCCTGGCCAAGTTGCTTCATTAGGTCGTCGATCTCGAATTCGGACAGGATCAACATCCAGTCGGCATAGGGATTGTCCTGGCCGGAGAGCTGCCACAGGTTCCGCAATGCCGCGCCGACGTTCTTGGCACCGGGTATCCGCGCCAGCTTGCCTTCCGGATCGCGGCCACGGCCGATGAACAGCCGCAAGGCCTGACGGGTGTGAACGAGCATGTAATCGTCATCCGAGTCTAGCGAGCCGACGGACAGCATAGTGCGTGCCTCGTCCTTGCCCACACCTTTGTCCGCGCCCAGCCGGCTCGTGTAGTCGCGTTTCTCCGCTTCCTGCGCATCCTCCCAGGCCGACAACAGGAGCGAGAGCGGATACAACGGATGGTGCGAGGGCACATCCTGGTCCGCGTCCAGAAACTCCCTCAATTGCCGCCGTGCCTCGTCCGGGTCGAACTTCGGCACCGCCGTTGACCGCTTTGCATCCTTACCTGTCGTCGCCATGTACGTCACTCCCTAAACACGTTCCTGAAATCGGTTGGGCCAGTCCCATCCCGAACCACCCGCTGGTTTGTCCCCAGTAGGGACAACCATCAACATGTCTCGGACCTGTCCCCACTGGGGACACCCCATCCATCACTCGCTCCGTCACGTTGACCTCGATTGGCCCATCCGTTGCGCCATGAACGTGCGCAAGCCATTGAGCCCGGCCTGGATGTGCCGAGCTCGTTCGTCAGGGGATGGGGGTGGCGGGCGCAATGGCCTGCCGTTCCGCCTCGATGCGCTGTCGTCGCGCCTGTTCGCGCAGGGCCGCCGCCGGGATGAAGTCGCCCGTCCTGGCCTTGCTCGCCAACGCCGAGAGGTAGTTCAGCGGTTGCTCGATGGTCTTGTGGTTCAAGGCCTGGCCGGCCAGTTCGTCCAGCAGCAACTGGGCCTGGGCCGACACGGGGGCCAGCAGGCGCTTGGCGGATTCGCGTTCTTCAGGTCGAAGGGTTCTGGGCCAGATCAGTTGCTCGGACCACCTACTCCCATCGTCCTCGGGGCCGATGACCTCGGTAGGTGGAGTAGTCTTAAAACCTGTAGTCCAATCTATATAGAGATTTTCCGGAAGGCGCCCAACTGGGGTGCCGGAAAGCGCCCAACTTGACGGTACGATTCCGGAAATCCTGTCGGTACGATTGCGGAAATCCAGTGGGTACGTTTCCGGAAAACCAGCCAGCAGGATGCCTGCTTCCTTGTTTGCAGGGTTTTCGCATGCTGGATTGCCCGATTCCCGCAAACTGGTTGGTGCGTTTCCGGAAAATCGATCAACCAGGCCGGTCCCGGCCAGTTGATCCGGTTGGCGCAGTTCCGTGTTGGCTGACGCAGGTCGGCTGTCGACAGCCGCGAGCAGCGCAATCAACCGGTCCAGTCGGATTTGCCATTCCACCCTCTGGGGCATGCCGAGCCGGCGCTCGGCCAGCACTTCGGTTTGGCGGAGGCCCGATCGGGCGCTGTCCAGTTCGTGTCGGCTCAGCCCGGTTTGCTGCCGCAGGGCATCGAACAGATAAGGCCTCCAGCCGGTGAGAACGTCGCCATGCTTCAGCCGGGCGCGTTCCTGCCCCAGGAAATTCGACAGCAGCACCGCCGAGGTGGCGGCGCCGGTGATATCGGACAGGCTCCGGTAGAACAGGAAAGGCCGCCCCAACAGTTGCAGGACCGCCCGGTCGTTGCGCCAGTCCCAAGCGGTATAGCCCGTCGGCTCCAGGAGCCAGCCCAGGGTGTCCAGGTCGATGCGGTACCAGACCTTGGCTGGCATCCCGACCCGTTTCTCCAGCCAGAGCCCGAGGTCTTTCAGGGCCTGTCGCGCGCTATCCTGCTCGCGGCGCGAAAGGCCGGTTTCGTTGCGCCATTCCTCGCGTGTTTTCCAGAACCAGCCTTGCCGGGCCGATTCGGCGATGGCCAGCTTGCGCGTCCAGTAGATGGCCTGGGAGAGCATCAGTCCTGCCGTGACGCGTCCGGTCACGAGCACCAGCTTAGGATGAAAGGCGACGCATCGTTGCCCCAGTAATACGGTGGCTGCGTGTAGCTGGTTCAGACGCCCCATCGAGTGGATCGGATCGCCTGATCCCACAACAAGCGACCTTGGCGTGTCCGTCATCGACGCTCCAAATCGGGGCTCATCGGGCATCCATCTCAGTCGAGGCGGCTGTAATCGATCTGGCCCAGCCCCTGGTACTTACGGCTGGCTTGCGCCTGTAGCCGTTCGACCAGGCGGACGACGTCGACGCGGATTTCCAGGCGCGCCGGCATGCCGACGCGGCGTTCCTCGATCAGGCCGCGCTCGCGCAAGTGGCGGCGGGCGCTTTCCTGTTCGGATCGGGTCAGGCATGTCGCCTCGCTCCATTGCGCCATGGTTAGGCGCATCCACCCCTCCGACTCGTCCGGCAGGTCGGCCGCCGCCTGGCAGGCGCAAGAGAGGAAGAGGGCGGCTGTTACCCCGCCGCCCATCTCCACGAAGGCGCGGTGGAACGACACCGGTTCGTCGTACAGTTCCAGCAGAACGCCGGGAGTCATCGTGCGTTGTGCCGGCGAAACGGCTGGAGTAGGGCGAACGAGTGTTCGATTCATGTCGTGGTCTCCTTGAAGACCGCCCACAGCGATGACAGGGGTTCGTCAGGAAATTGTTCGGCCAGCAGGCGGAAACGGGCGGCCAAGTCGTCGCTTTGAAGTCGCGTGCCGCGCCAGAACCTGAGTACCTGCTCGGCGACCACAGCATCTAGCTTGCGCACCCGGCCCCGTCTTGAGGTGTTCGCGGTCATCCGCTTGAGCTGGCGATATTCGCGGTCGGGGATGCCGAACAACTCCAGCATGGCCGCCGCCGGCGCGCCTCGCCGGATGAACCACAGGGTTTCTTCCTTGCGATGAAGGATGTGCTGGAGGCGATTGCGCGCCAGACACAAGCGGGACTCGTCGACGAACACCGAGATAAAGGCCGGACGCTGTTCCGCGAGACGCAGTAGCTCCACTGTGGGCGTGCGCTTCAGTTGTTCCAGCGTGGCGGGGCTGACCACCGACAACAGCTGCTCCAGGTTCTCGCCCAGGTCGGCCTGGTCGACCAAGTGCTGGAGCAGGGCGACTACATGGCGAGGGTCCAAGAGCGGGAGGCCGGGCAAGGTGTTCATTCCGGCCCCGCCACCGCGAAGCGTTCCGGTGCGTTCCCGCGCAGCGTGCGCAGTAACGAAACCAGTTCCAGCCAGACCGGCACCGAGGGCGATGCCGAGGCCAGGCGTTTGCCCAGTGACAGGGGGTCGATGGGCATGCCCAGGATCGTGTCCATGTAATGCTGAAGGGCGAACTCGTCGCGGCCATGCTCCTGCCGTTGGGCCTGACGCCAGGTGGATTCCGCCGGCATCGATCCGGACCAGGCGCCATCGAGCTGCTCGGAGAGCATGGCCAGCATCCACCAGCCGAAGTAGCGATCCGCGCCGTTTCCGGTCAGGTCGATGGGCTCGTCGTTTTCCGGTACTTCCATGTAGAAGCCGGTGGGCCAGTCCTTGGCGAGACGCAGGCAGTCGGCCGATTCGGTCAGACGAGCGAACCGGGTCGCCAGGTCCTGGATCTCGTCGAGCAGTTCGGTCTTGGGCTTCTGTGCCGGCGTGGCTGGCCCAGGGTTCTCGGTCCTTTCCGTGGTGTTGCCTTTCTTGCCAACAGAGTTTTCGGCGGCATTCGGCGGGGGTAGGGGAGGGGGGCTCGCTGGCTCCGTCTGTAGCCTGGCCTGGGCCACCAGCCCGGCGATATCCTCGCCCGGGTGCTGCTGGCATAGCTGTCGTGCAAGTCGCGTGAGCTCGACGGTCTCGCCCAACTTCGTGGCTACGGCGTGTTCCAGTTGCTCAATCACCCTGCCTGGCTCAAGTGTGCGGGTAGACAACCAGGAGTGTTCGGCACGCTTCAATACCTGGTCGCGCAGCTCCGGCCAGGCCTGGATCTGCTGTTTATGCTTCAAGAGCCGTTCAAAGGCGTTGAAAGCGGGTTGCAGTTCCGATATGACCGGTCTGGAAAGCGACTTGCAGGCCTCGCCCAAGGCGGACAGATGGGTGACGGCGAAGTTGAAATAACTCAGCGTGGTCTTGCCGAGCGGCAGGCCACGCTCCTTCAGGGTCTGTTCAAAGGACCGCGCGGAAAGGGTGTTTCCGGTTTCCGACTCGATCATCTGCTTCAGATCGGCGTAGGCCTTGGCCTTGTCCCAGAAGATCATCTCGCCACGCAGCTCGTTTTCCACCAGATGGGCGGACAGCGTGGAGGATTCCGATACCCAGGGGGTGTAGGTGACGACGACATACTGGAATGCCGCATCGCCGGTTTCGCCAAACAGTTCCTGTAGCGCCGTCAGGCGGGTATTGCCGCCTTTGCCGACCATGTATTTGTCCTGGCCGGGTCGGCGGGTGACCACCAGTGGGCTGGTGAGTTGCTTGGTCGAGCGGATGGATTCCTTGATGACGTCGTATTGGTCATTGACCGCCTTGCGGGGGTTCTTGTCGTAATGGAGGATGTCCATCACCGGCAGGGTCATCTGGCTCTCGGTGTCGATCGATAGTTGGTGACTGTTGTCGAGCGGCAGGCCGACATTCAAGGACTCCTTGACCAATCTTGCCCGCAGGTCGATCGGGCTGATGGTCCGCGTGCCATTGGGTTGCGCCAAATCCCGTTGTTGAGCCTTCCGAGCGGCGTCCGCAACCGTCACCGAAGCAGGGAGGCGATCCTGAGCGCTCATGCCGTGTTCACTTCATCGTGGGCCGGCTGCGAGGCCGGGGAAGGCGTTTCTTCTTCCTCGGAGAAACCACCGGCGTAGACGCCGCTGAGCGATGGGATCAGCTCCCAGACCAGGCGATGCATGGTGTCGAATGGCGTCACCCCGCGCTCCCGGCGTTTGAGTCGGTGCACCGCCAGTTGAGCTGTGGCTGCTTCGTTGTAGACCACGCTGGCCGGAATGGCGGTTTCGGCCACGGTGACCAAGCCGCGCATCTCCAGATAGCTCTGCCGGATTTCCTGGGTGATCTGCCGCGCGTCGTTGGTGTGCCCGACCCGGTTGATGACCGCCGTCAGGGGACCGGGACCGATACCCAGTGCCTGGGCTTCTTCGAGCTTGACCAGCAGTTCGAACGTGCCGGTGCGGAATTCCCGCGCGCTCGGCGTCTCCGGCAGGACTGGGGAGATCAGGCGATGCGCGGCCAATGCCGCTGTGTAGAGCAACGGCCCCTGGGCACCGGGGGTATCGATGAACACCAGATCGTAGTTGTCTTCAATGACCGGGGCGCGCAGTGCTTTGCGGAGGATCATCGGCGCGTCGATGCGGCCCTGGATGAACTGCTCCAGATCGGTGGTTTCGATGCCGGCGAATTTACGTCTCGGAGCATCGCACACGATGATGTCCAGCCGATCCCACGCCGTCGTCGAGATGGCCGATTCGGCGACGCGACCGCTCAGGACGACGGAGGTCAGCCCATCCGGAGCTTGCCGCCGCAGCTGGTAATACTTGGATAGCGATCCCTGGATATCGGCGTCGACCAAGAGCACACGAAGCCCCATGTCGGCGGCAAGCGCGCCGAGATTGGCCGTGATGGTTGTTTTGCCGATACCTCCCTTGGTGCCTACGACGCTCAGAATGACCACATGTACCTCCTGCTACGGTTAACGAATGCGTTTGTGTGTAACGTGGCTACACGATGACCATAACCATCAAACAGAAATATAATATACCAATGCACGTACACACAACTATTTATAGGTATTCCATTCGTGGCGCCATGGACGCCACCCTGGCATCCGTAATGAAGATGTCGGCCGCATCGCTATAATCGGCCTAACCCAAGAAGGTCCCCACCATGTCTACACCGCCCGAAGTGCCCGGCAAGCGCGAGTCTCTGGATACCCGCATCGAGCCCGAAGAGTGTGGCCTGATCGACCGCGCCGCCAGGGCGCACCGGAAGCCCCATACCAATTTCATCCTGGGTGCCGAGCGTCTCGCGGCCGAAGAGGACTTGCCCGATCAGGTGCTCATCGTCACCAGCAGAGAGGCCTACGCCGAGTTTCTGACCCGATTGGACCAACCGCCTCAGCCCAATGAGTGCCTAAAATTGTCTGGCTTCGGCAATTTCCAGTTGCGCGACAAACCCCAACGCCCTGGCCGCAACCCTAAGACCGGCGAGGAGATGCCCATCCATGCCCGCCGGGTCACCACCTTCCATGCCAGTCAGAAACTCAAGTTTGCAGTGGAAGGCGTGGGTGATGGCAACAAGGCGTGACGATGGGCTGGAAATCCCAAAGCACGAGATCGATGCCTTCCTTCGGAGTGGTGAGCACGATTTAGCGTTTCGGGTATGGCCAGGAAATGATTTCCTTGCACGTGCTCAATCTGGCAATGCAGTTCTGCGTCGTGCCTTGGTCTCTACGGTCCGGGAGCGAACTCAGCATGCCACGCTCCCCGAAGCCTTGACCAATATGGATACCGTTGCGTTTACACGTGTGAAAGTCACGCCTATGGTGCGCGGGCTGTTTCCGGCGACAGAACAAGAGCGGGTTCTGGATACGCTCGCGCGTTCAGTCGTTTTTATGACGCCGGTCACAATCGATGGCGTGCTTGAGCAGACGCCATGGCTCCGTACTGCCTGGAATCTTGCGAATCTCTATCTGGCGGACTTTGACGCTGAGCTCCTTGCAGATGATGCCCCCTATCTTGCTGGCCTGAGCGAGGGAACAACCTGCTATCTGTCAGCTGGATACTTCGATCAATCTGGCTGCTTCGATGACTTTCTGGTTCACGAAGCGGCGCACATCTTCCACAACTGCAAGCGTGTCACGATCGGGTTGCCTGAGACCAGACGGAAAGAATGGTTGCTGGAAATCGACTATGGGAAGCGCGAAACCTTCGCCTATGCCTGCGAGGCCTACAGCCGAATTCGCGAATTATCCGACAGCTCCAAGGGGCTGCTGCGGTTGCTTGCAGAACATGAACAGGGGCCAATGCCGCCGGATGAACGGGTGAATGTCGACGAGTACATGGACATTCTTCGTGAAGCCGTCACCGCCCGTAATGGCTGGAAGCGCATATTGCAGCGGTGTTCGCCCCCCTGGCTCGTGCAAACTCCAAACCAGTCCTACGAAGCCAGCTTGACCTTCGAGGTCGTCCCTTTCGGAACCATCGTCCAGTCGAGCCAGGTTGTCTTCGCCGACTGCTCGTAAAGCATACAAATCAGCAGGCGGGCCTCCTGCGGAGTTTGCTGCCAGACTTCATCGGTAAGAGCGAGCCCGCACCACATCGCGTCATGCGTCATGGCGTCTCGGATGCGTGCTATCCGCTCGTCCATTGTGGGACTTAGGACGAAGTCTTCCGGGTTCAAGGCGCCGGCGAGCAAATAGGCTTGGGCGACGGGGGTACCCAGATAGTCGGCGGCGCGCTTCAGGACTTCGCGGCCAACCTGGGGGATGGGCTTCTCGCCCCGCGCCAGGGCCATCAGGTACACGTAAGTGATGCCGAGGGATTCGGCCAATTCCTTCGTGGTATGACCGCGCTCGCTCATTCGCTCCCACAGTGACGCGATGAGCGCGGCGCCTACAGGGCTTTCAGGTGTCTTGGCCGCGTTGGTCGTCTTGCGGCTTTGTCGGACCGGTTTATCTTTGGATTTATCTACCATCTTGTTCACCTGTTGCGTGGATGTGTAATGGCGCACGGGTTCAATTTATACACCATCAACAATAATTTTGTCGTTCTGAGAGGCAATCAGCCCACATTGGTTTAATAGAAGTGACGCCTACCGACGCTTTGGTTTTCCGCCGGCCAGTTCTTCGATGCATGCTTTTTGTTTGGCCAACTTCTTCTTGGCCTGGTCGACCATGTGCTCGTGGAAGGCCAACGAATGCAGGCTTGGTCGAGTGAGCTTGTTCTTCCATCTGGTCAAGGTGGAGACAGAGGTTCCGAGCAACGCTGCGAGCTGGCCATTGTCCTCATAGGGCACACCGAGTGCCTTTGCCCAAGTGGCCAGGATGATAGGCATCTCAAGCTCTTCGTATTTCTTTCGAATGGATTCCTGGGCCTCGCCGTTATTTGCCACCAGCTCCCGTGCAGCCGTCATGACCCATTCAGGAATACTCCCGGCACGGCCATACTCGTATGACGATAGGCGGGGAACACCGATACCCAGCTCTTCCGCGAATTGGGCTTGCGACAAGCCAAGCTTCAGGCGGATGTCCACCAACTCCTGATGTTCTGGCGACAAGCTTCTTTTCACGGCCGGCTTCTTCTCGATATCCGGCAGGGTGGGCGGAGTCGGGGCAGGGGAGTCCGACTCCTTCACGCAAAGGCAGTAACAGGGCGATCAGCTTTTTTTGTGGGTGTTGGTTGTTCATCGCGGCAT
This sequence comes from Hydrogenophilales bacterium, assembly GCA_016703155.1. Lineage (GTDB taxonomy): Bacteria > Pseudomonadota > Gammaproteobacteria > Burkholderiales > Thiobacillaceae > JADJCP01. Next base: position 546,541 of record JADJCP010000002.1, on the reverse strand, counting down.
TATATGGGCGTGATCTGGTTTCTTGTATCCCGATACGCCTATCAATAAATTGGGTGCATGGTTCGGGGAATGATCGCCTGGCCATAGGGAGCCATCGGTCAAGTCGGGTTCGGTGGGCTCGCTGTCATCGTCGTGAGTCGCCGTTTGCAACGTTCAGGGCCAGTTCTAGCTAGATCGTTGGGATCGCTTCCTCCGGTTTCATGCGGAGGCACAGGCAAAGTGCTTGGTCAATCGGGACACGTCTTTAGCCAGTCAATCTCGTAATTATTGGCCGGCGCGATGCTCATGTCTGTGTCAACGAATTACCACCTGCTATCAAAGGTGTGCTGGTATGCCTTAGGTCGTATGGGCTTGCTGATCATTCTCGGCATCCTGAATCGCATCGCCAATCCGAACGAATTGCTCGCGCAGTACCAGTCTGCCAGGGGTGTCTGGAATGATGCCGTCCGCCAACATGGCCAATGTGACCAGACCGATCTCATAGGCATGAACGGGGTACTTGTAGATGGCGGACTCGGCTCGATCCACCAGCTCGGTCGGGCTGAACACGCACGGAGCCTGCTTGTGCGTGGCTATGCCCATCGTCTCGGCGGCGACGGCCACCATGTAAGGTACTTCATCGAATTGTGTGATGTATTCAACTGGATCAACCACTTTTTTTCTCCTGAAAATCGCATAAAAGCGACAGCTCCCTATCGTTTTCTGATTTACCTCCACGTTGTCGGTCAGATGGCGATGACCATCTGTTCGTGTCATTGGGCTGTGGTTTCGGGGCTCCTGATGAAGACAACGGTTATGTGATCCGGGAATGGGCGACTGGCCAGCAGTTTGGTCTGCTTCCCGATGTTCGTCCTTAACACGGCTCGACAGATATATCCTGTTGCACAGAATGGTAACTTATCGCGGGGGCTCAGAGAATTAAGTTGATTGCCGAACAGTGAGTGACGATGCCATCGTCCTTGTCTGTTTGCTTCGCTACATAAGTCTCCGGGTAAGTATTTCAGCCTGTTCGGCGAATTTTTTCGGGCTCTTGCGTTCCAGTTGCGCGAGATTGTGCAGTTTCCAGCGGATCCCGGGCAGCTGTTCGGCGTGGGCGATCCCCAGTAACGACCATTCGGGCCTGCCGCTGACGAGTGACAACAAGAACTGTCGCTCCTCGGCATCCAGGCCGCCTTGAAGTTCCTGCATCATTCGCTCTCGTGCGTCCAGAAGCGCAGCCAGTTCAACCGGCTGAGTGGTCATGCCTCTGAAGTTGAATTCGTATTCTCTGTCGATGTTCCGTAGAGTCGGGAACAGCACTTCGTGAATGGGGCGGTTGTGGCTGGCGAGGTAGACCACAAAGGTACGTCGGATACCGGGGGTGATGCCTTCGTGGGCGAATAGCTGCATCACGTCGAACAGATCACGGGGGTGCTGACGGTCCATGGCAGCAACGAGTTTGCCGCCGTAGACATCCTCCAGCGACACCACTGGAATTTCGAGATCGGCCAGTAAGGTATCTCGCGCCATGGGAGTCAATGAAGCGGAACGCACAGGGTGGACGGTGCCTCGCATCACATAATTGACTTCGATCTTGACCTCAATGCCCGCGCGCCGCACCAGCAGTTTGGTTTCCCCTGCATCGGGTGTCGCGGGCATATGGGTTTGGAACCCCCGTGCTTCCAAACGCTCCGCGGAATGGCGGATGGATGCATTGATGCGAGCCAGAGCTTCATCTCGCGCAAGGCTGTGGTCGGGAAATGCCAGATCCAGATCGACCGACAGGCGCGGCATGTCACGTATGAATAGATTGATCGCCGTGCCGCCCTTGAGCGCGAACGCGTCATCCGAAAAAACGAGCGGGGCGACCTGAGTCAGCAGTCGTGCGGTATCGAGGTAGTCCTGGTTCATGGCTTAAGTATCAGCAGACCGTCGACAGAGCGGGACACCCAGGCTCGGGCGCTACCGGTGGGCAGTTGGGTTGGATCAAGCTTCTCAGCCCATGGCAGTCCGAGTTCGCGGCCAAACTGTAGGCACATGCGCACCGTCTTGACGCTGGAGCAACGTTGCAGCAATTCACGCAGCACATCAGCGCGCAGGTTGTAGGTGCTTTCCGCGAGTTCACGCGCCTCCTGTATCGGTTGGCGTACGCCAACCTCGCTGAATACTTCCAGCAGGGCTCTCTCGGGTGCGGATACTCGGGGTGCCCCGTTACGTTTTTCAAACGGCCCGGCGTGAATCGGGTCGGCCGATGGCTCTTCGAACAACCGCTTGCGGTGGTATTCCGCCGGGAAGCGTTCGGTGAACCAACCGGGCAGCCGGGCCGCTGTCCAGCCATATAGATTCAGCACCGGTTGTTGTGACAGGTAGTGCCTCACGCCATACCAGTCGAGGGCTGATTTGCCACCAACGTGTAGTCCGTCGATGGCGCGCTGAAGCAAGAGCAAGCTGGAATGCAGTTCCAGCGTATCGTTGGGGCGACAGTACACCCCACGTGCCAAGCGGAAAAGCCAGCCGGCACGTACGTAGTGGACGGCCAAGTCGGCGGAGATACCCTGAGCCGCCAAGTCCTCCGACGCCAACGGCGCTCCTGGCACCCACTGTCTGTAGAGCGTGTTTAGTTTGTTTCGTTCAGTCGTAGCCATACTACGATAGTAGTCGTCATTGCAAATTACGCCAATATTTGATTAATATAGTCGTAGTTCAACTACGACAAGTTCAAACATTGTAAGTTGGTGAGCTTTGCCTGTGTTTGATCGGCCTCTGTAGATTTTGAGCGTGACGAAAACGTGACGCACTGGCGTCACGAACCGTCAAAAACTGTCACTTTCGGTCACAAAAGGCACGGGGCAGTGTGCACTAAGTAAATGAAAATAAATGACAATTAAGCGACTTGCCTGGTTCGAGCCCAAGCTGGCCGACGGCATGGCGTCGCATATGCTGGCTTGACGGGCAAGCCAAGCGGCCCGGGTCCGAATCAATAGGCGAAACGCGGCCTCAGTTCGTCCAGGTTCAGTTCGCCGAGGATGGCCTCAAGTCGCTCCCGCGCGTTGCTGCGTGGGGCACCGTGGTGGCGGGCGATGATCAGTTCGTTTTTCATCGAGTGTTCCCAGCCGACCAGTTCGGTGACCGTGACCTGGTAGCCGTGGGCTTCGAGCAGCAGGCAGCGGCAGACGTTGGTCAGGTGGCTGCCGAATTCGCGCGAGTGGATGGGGTGGCGCCAAATCTCGGATAACGGCGTTTTGGCGAACGAGGCGTTCTTGTGTTTGCGCAGGACGGCGGCAACTTCGGCCTGACAGCAGGGGACGAGGACGATGAACCGGCTGCGCTTGTGCAGGGCGAAGCGGATGGCGTCGTCGGTGGCCGTATCACAGGCGTGCAGCGCGGTGACCAGGTCGATCCGCTCGGGCAAGTTCGGGGAACGGATCGATTCTTCCACGGACAGGTTCAGGAAGGACATGCGCGCGAAACCGAGGCGCGCGGCTAGGGCCTGCGATTTTTCGACGAGTTCCTGGCGCGTTTCGATGCCGTGGATATGGCCGTTTGGTTTGTCCTTGAGGAACAGGTCGTAGAGGATGAAACCGAGGTAGGACTTGCCGGCGCCGTGATCGGCCAGGGTCAGGTCGCCGCGTTCAGCCATCACCTCGTCGAGCAGCGGTTCGATGAACTGGTAGAGGTGATAGACCTGCTTCAGCTTGCGCCGGCTATCCTGGTTGAGCTTGCCGTCGCGGGTCAGGATGTGCAGTTCCTGTAGCAGCTCGATGGACTGGCCGGGCCGGATGTCCGGCATGGGTGCGATGCTCACCGGAGCCGTTGTGCGTTGGTTTTTCTTGTCCGCCATGGTGTTCTAAAACCCTCAAAAATTCGTCGTGGCCAGTGATCTGGGGTACGCTGACGACTTACCTAACGTTTCAGGACAGTGCGCCCATGGCCAAGCCCAACTATGCATTCGAAAAACGCCAAAAGGAACTGGCCAAAAAACAGAAGAAACAGGAAAAACTGCAGCAGCGTCAAGGGGCCGTCGGCCACGAAGCCGCCGAGGATACGACGACTCAGGTCGGTCAGGACGATGCTGCCGCTGCAGCCGTGACACCCACCGCCGACTGATCATTCGGTTGGCTCGTCCCCGTGTGGCGCCGAAAATACGAGGGCGCGCCACCCCGACAGCCCGAGGCGGTTAAGTGTTTCGATATTCCGGCCGAAGATCGCTTCGGCATCCGGAAACGCCTCGACCGCGCGCGCCAGACTCTCTTCGCGAATCAGATGCAGGGTTGGATAGGGCGCCCGGTTGGTGTAATTGCCGATGTCGTCCGGGTCGGTATCGGCGAACTGGAATTTCGGATGAAAGGTGGCCACCTGGATGACGCCTTCCAGGCCATGCTCGATCACGGCGGCTTCGGCGAGCAGGGTGAAATCGTTGAAATCGAGAAAGTCCGGCAGCAAGGTCGGATGGATCAGCAGGGTGGTGTCGATCTCCGCCGGATCGGCCGCGGCGATCAGGTCGAGTTCCGTGTCCAGTTCTTCCAGAAAGGCATCGATGTGGCGTGCCTCGCTGACCACGAAGCGCACCTGATTCTTGACGTACACCGATTTCGCGAACGGGCATAGATTCAGGCCGATCACGGCCTTCTCGACCCACTGCCGCATGGTGGCGAGGACTTCTTCGTTAGTCATGTGTCATGTTCTCCATGGATTGCCGGCCTATCCAGGCCGCGGTGGCCATACCGGCGGCATGGCCGCTGGCGAAGCAGGCCGTGAGCAGGTAGCCGCCGGTGGGGGCTTCCCAGTCGAGCATTTCGCCGGCACAGAATACGCCGGGCAGGCTGCGCAGCATCAGGTTTTCGTCGAGGGCTTCGAAGGTCACGCCGCCGGCGCTGCTGATGGCTTCGTCGATGGGGCGTGGGGCGATCACGCGAACGGGCAGCGCTTTGATGGCCTGGGCGAGTTGCGCGGGGTCGGCGAAGGTGGTTTTTTCCAGGCATTCGTGCAACAGCCCTGATTTGACGCCTTTCAGGCCGAGCCGGCTTTGCAAGTGGCTGGACAGGGAACGGCTGCCACGCGGATGGGCGATTTCTTGCGCCACCCTGTCCGGGCTGAAATCCGGGAGCAGATCGAGGTGCAACGTGGCCGAGCCATCGGCTTCGATAGCGTCGCGAAGGCGCGCGGAAAAGGCGTAGATCAGGCTGCCTTCGACGCCTGTTTTAGTGATCACGAATTCACCGCGCCGGGTTTCGCCGGCAAAACTCAGGGCGACCGACTTCAGCGGCGCACCGGCATGGCGTGCCCGGAAGTGCTCGCTCCAGTCGACATCGAAACCGCAATTCGCCGAGCGCAATTTCGCGACACGCACGCCACGCTGTTCGAGCCAGGGCACCCAGGCGCCGTCCGACCCCAGCCTGGCCCAACTGGCGCCGCCGAGGGCCAGGAGGGTGGCATCGGCGCCCAGAGTGCGCTCGCCTTGCGGCGTGGCGAAACGCAAGCGTCCGGCGTCATCCCAGCCCAGCCAGCGATGCCGGACGTGAAAGCGCACCCCGGCGGCGCGCAGCCGATGCAGCCAGGCGCGCAGCAGCGGCGCGGCCTTCATCTCGGTCGGGAAGACCCGGCCCGAGCTGCCGACGAAGGTATCGACGCCGAGCTCGCGCGCCCATGCCCGCAAGGCGTCAGGGCCGAATGCGGCGAGCAGCGGCTCTATCCACGCGCGGCGCGCGCCATAGCGTGCCAGGAGGCTGTCGAGCGGTTCCGAATGGGTGAGGTTCAGTCCACCCTTGCCGGCCATCAGAAACTTGCGGCCCACCGAGGGCATGGCGTCGTAAACGTCGACCTGGAGGCTATTGCGGCTCAGGACTTCGGCGGCCATCAGACCGGCCGGGCCGCCGCCGATGATGGCGACACTGGGCAGTGTCTCGGCATTTGGTTAGGCGTCTTCCCCCTTTGAAAAAGGGGGAGTGAGGTACCGAAGGGTAGGGGCTTCATCAGGGATTTCTCGGGCGTTTGGGCTGGAATCACCGTCAAATCCCCCCTGCCCCCCTTTGTCAAAGGGGGGGTGCATTCTGACCGACCATATCCAGGGCCACCGCTTCCGCCACCTCGATGCCGTCGACCGCCGCCGACAGGATGCCGCCGGCGTAGCCCGCGCCTTCGCCGGCGGGGTAGAGACCGCGCGTGTTCAGGCTCTGGTAGCTGGCCTTGTCGCGGGTGACGCGGATCGGCGAGGAGGTGCGTGTCTCGACGCCGGTGAGCAGGGCGTCGGCCATGTCGAAGCCGTGGATCTGTTTGCCGAAGGCGACCAGGGCCTCGCGGATGGCCGTGATGGCGAATTCGGGCAGGCAGGTCGACAGGTCGGTGAGGTGGATGCCGGGCGTGTACGACGGCACCACCGCGCCGAGTTCGGTGGACGGCCGACCGGCAAGAAAGTCGCCGACCTTCTGGGCCGGTGCGGCGTAGTTTTCGCCGCCGGCCTTGAAGGCGGCTTCTTCCCAGCGGCGCTGGAATTCGATGCCGGCGAGCGGGTGGCCGGGAAAATCCTCGGGGGTGATGCCGACCACCAGGGCGGCGTTGGCGTTGCGTTCGTTGCGCGAATACTGGCTCATGCCGTTGGTGACGACGCGCCCCGGCTCGGACGCGGCGGCGACCACGGTGCCGCCGGGGCACATGCAGAAACTGTAGACCGAACGGCCATTGCCGCAGTGGTGCACCAGCTTGTAATCGGCGGCGCCGAGTTCCGGGTGTCCGGCGAATTTGCCGAAGCGCGCCTGGTCGATCAGCGATTGCGGATGTTCGACGCGGAAGCCGATGGAAAACGCCTTCGGCTCGATATGCACGCCGCGCGCGTAGAGTTGCTCGAAGATGTCTCGGGCGCTGTGGCCGACGGCCAGAACGACATGGCTCGTGACCAGACGCGTGCCGTCGGCGAGTCGCACCGCCCGCACCTGGCCGTTGCCGTCCGCATCGCGGTCGATCTCGACGTCCTCGACGCGTGCTTGGAAGCGGATCTCGCCGCCCAGCTCGATGATCCGGGCGCGCATCTTCTCGATCATCGACACCAGCCGGAAGGTGCCGATATGCGGTTTGCTGACGTAGACGATCTCCGGCGGCGCGCCGGCCTCGATGAACTCGGTGAGCACCTTGCGGCCGCGATAGGCCGGGTCCTTGATCTGGCTGTAGAGCTTGCCGTCTGAAAAGGTGCCGGCGCCGCCCTCGCCGAACTGCACGTTCGATTCCGGATTGAGCTTGCCCTTGCGCCACAGGCCCCAAGTGTCCTGGGTGCGTTCGCGCACCGCCTTGCCGCGCTCCAGGATGATCGGCCTAAAGCCCATCTGGGCGAGGATCAGCCCGGCGAACAGGCCGCAGGGGCCCATGCCGATGATCACCGGACGCTCGGCCAGACCTTCGGGCGCCCGGGTGACGAAGTGGTAAGCCATGTCCGGCGTCACCGAGACATGGCGGTCGCCGCGCAGGCGCTTCAGCACAGCGGCCTCGTTGCGCACCTCGATGTCGAGGGTATAGACGAAATGGATATCCGATTTTTGCGGGCGTCATGGCCGCGCCGGAATACGCTGAAGCCGATCAGGTCGGCTTCGCTCAGGCCGGAGCCGTTTGAGGACGGCGGCCTTGAGCGCGGCTTCGGGGTGGTCGAGCGGGAGTTTGACTTCAGTAAGGCGCAACATGCGGGGCCGTCCGGGTGAATCGGAGGCTATTTTACTTCAGCCGCCGCTGCGCTTATCGCGGCTTGATCTCGACGCGCCGGTTGGCCGCCAGGCAGGCCTTGGTCTCCGGTGTCGGACGGCCCTTGCAGGAGACGACGGGCTGGCTTTCGCCCTTGGCGACGATCTTGATGTCGTTGGGCCGCATGCTTTTGCCGCTCAGGTGGCGCACCACGCTTTCGGCGCGACGGCGCGACAGGGCAAGGTTATAGCGACTCGGGCCGAGCCGGTCGGCATGGCCGGTAACACGTACCTTCAAGCCCTGCGGAATGCCCGCCAGCCAGGAATCCAGCGCGGCGCGTCCGGCTTCGGTGAGTTTGGCCTTGTCGAACTCGAAGTGCGTCAGGGCGTCTTCCAGTTTCACGGTGCCAGCGGTCACGGGAACCGGGACGGCCGGCTCGACGGCTGCGTCGGGCGATGATTCAGCCGCGATCTCCGTCGGTTTGTCCGTGGCCGCCGCCGCGATCACACTGTCGCGCTGGGCCGGATTTTCGGGTGTCGGTGTTGGCTGGGGTTCAGCGCGTTGGCTGCTGGTGGCTTGCGTGGCGGCCTGCGGCGTCAAGCTCGCCGGAGGGGCGGAGACGGCCACTGAGGGTTCGTTTGCCGCCGGGGCCGCATAAGGTGTGTAGGCCAGATAGGGATTGGTTGAAGCAGCGCCCGGGATTCCTGCCTTGGCTGCCATCGGCTGCGTCGACGGCTGGGTGGCCGGCGGTGTCGGCATGTGTGGGGCCAAACCAGGCGCCAGCGCGCTTGGCACCGAACCGATCACGGCGACCGGGAAGTAGCGCGCCATGGCGTCAGCCCAGGTCTGGCATGCCTGGTTGACCGAGTAGATCCACCAGGCCGGGGAATACTCGCCTGCGGCATACCCAGATGCGGGCAGGCAGGCCCAGGCGGTCATCAGTGCGAGGGTCAGGCGTCGTACTTGCATGGCATTTTCGAGTCAGTTAATCAAGTTATACAGCGTGGATATTATCTTTAGTGTGATCAGGATTGGCTAGTAGGGCAAGGCTACGGTCGATCCGGCTGGACCGGCGGGGGGCGTAATCAGGGCATATCGACCGCGGACGATCTCGTGTTCCGGGGTTGCATGGCTCGATCATAACCGCGGGCTGTGTTGAGCGTGTTACCGGAAATGGTTTCGGATCGAGCCGCCGTCGACACTGTCTTTACGAGGTTCCCAGTCGTGATGCGGGCTGCCAATTGGGTTAGCATGCTTGTCCGCGCGCGCTCATCTGAACTTATGGAGGTAAAGGATGCATTGCAACACCGCGAAGACGATATTCATGCTGATGTTCGCGTTATGCAGCGATGCGTCATTGGCACAGACCGGCGACGCCAAGGGCTGCCGCGATCCGGCCATGTTTCCAAAGCGCATTCCCAACTTTGCGATTGCCTCATGCACGACGGCGAATGACACCCAGCAGTTGCGCTGGCCGGGTGGGCAAAAACAGGTCATGGGCGTACGCACCGAGGTTGTCTATCGCGCGCCGAGCCCGCAACAGGGGGCGACGCCGAAGTATGTCGCCGCCAACTATGCCAATGCGGTCGCCAGTATCGGTGGCACGCTGCTGGACGATCCAGCGAAAAGCACGCTTGGCGATCGGTTGACGGCGCGCGTGCCGATCGGTGGCCAGGAGGTCTGGGTGCATCTGACCAGCGATACGGCGGTGGTCGGGGGCAACTGGACCACCTACAAACTGATCGTCGTGCAGCCGGATGCCGGCGCCCAGGTGATCAGCGCGCGGAAGATGCTCGATGAACTCGACAAGACCGGTTACATCACTTTGTATATCAACTTCGACACGGGTAAATCGAGCATCAAGCCGGATTCCCAGGCAACGCTCGGCGAAATCGCCAACTTGCTGCGCAGCCGCGCATCCCTGCGCATCGCTATTGAAGGTCATACCGACAATGTCGGCGCCGCGCAGGCCAACAAGACACTCTCTGAAAGCCGTGCCAGGTCGGTGCTCGACGCCGTGGTCGGCATGGGTATCGATCGAAAACGTCTGAAGAGCGCGGGATACGGTCAGGAACGACCGATTGCCGACAACCGCAATGAAGAAGGGCGCGCCAGGAATCGGCGCGTCGAACTGGTCAAGCAGTAGCTTCCGGTGATCGATTGCACAGGCATGCCGGACGCACGCTGGCCAGACTGGACGATGTGCCGTGACTAGCGCATTGCATGCGGCCATCGCCCGTCAACGCCATATCCTGAAAGGCTGGCTGGCGTCATCGCTGTCCATCCTCGCCGAGGGGTGTCGAGCGGCCTGGCCCGAGCGGGCCGCTCTGGAAGCCAGACTGGCCGCGGGCATGGAAGAACTGCCTTACTGCAAATACCTGTATGTCCTCGACGCCGAGGCACGCCAGATCACCGCCAACCTGGCGCGTCAGGGGCTCATGCCGGAGCAGTACGGTCGGGATCGGCGCGCGCGCCCCTATCTTGCCGAGGCGCTGGCCGGCGCATCGTTCTCGCTGTCCGAGGCCTATCTCAGCCGCAATGCGCGTCGGCCGACCCTGACCGCCGTGCAGCGTATCCATGCGCTCGACGGTGCCTTGCTGGGTTATCTGGGGGCCGATTTCGACTTGCGTGAACTGCCTGCCACCCAGGCTATCTACAGCCAGCCGATGGAGTGGCGGCAACTCAAGGGCGATCCGGCCATCCGTGCCGGCCTGTTCCATCAGGCGCGCAGCGACAGCCTCATGGATCAGCGTATCGATGCCGTGCTCGATTTGCTGCACGAGCTCATGACCGTGCATGGCGTGTTCCATGGCAAGCTCCATTTCTCCAGCTCCCGGGCGACCCTCTGGCTGGTCAACGATCCATACCGCTACCGCATCCACGGCATCGACGATCTGTCCGACCCGAACCTGTGCATGGCCTATCCGCGCTGCCCCTACCCCGAGAACGCCGTCGTTCCGGCGGATCGGATACGTGAAATCCTGAACACCTTCAAGGCCCTGCGCTTCATGGATGAGACACTGTATCTGCGCTCGGGGACACTGAACATCTTCAACGGTCTGGTCGGTCTGACCTTTTCCTGCGATGGCTCGCACTACATGCCCTGGGACGAGTTTCTCGACAAAAACCTGGGGTTCTGGCTGGGTACTGGCAGCTAGTCGATGTCGGTCGATCAGGCCGGCGTACCCAGCCAGCGACCGAGGATGTGCTTGAGGGCGCCCAGTTCGACGGGCTTGGCCGTATCCGCCTGAGCGGGATTGGGCTAAGCCAGGGGCGCGGCCAGGCAGGCGAGAGAAACGTCTGAAGGGGCGAGCAGCGACATGACAGCCTCTTGGAATAGGGTTCGCTCGATAAAACCAGAGAACCGTGGCATTAACGGCCAATGCCTGCACGCTTCTGGATCGGTCCCGGCTCGGGGCGGCTGCAACCTGGGTGACGGGTGTATTCCTCGGGGTGCCGGCGAGATGTTACCCTCGGTCCCCCTCTTGAAAACACCATGACGACGATGATCGACCCAACTCAGCCATTCGGTTTCGCCACGCGCGCCATCCATCTCGGCTACGACCCGCACGACTACCACGGGGCCCTGATCCCGCCGGTATTCATGACCGCCACCTACGCCTTCGAGGATATCGCCCAGGGCCAGCGCCGCTTTCTCGGCGAGGAGCCCGGCTATATCTATTCGCGGGTCGGCAATCCCACCGTCTCGGTGCTGGAGACGCGCCTGGCCAGCCTGGAGGGCGGCGCAGCGGCCCTGGCGACCTCGTCGGGCATGGGCGCGATCACCTCGGCGCTCTGGACCCTGTTGCAGGCGGGCGATGCCATCCTCGCCGATCAGACCCTGTACGGCTGCACCTATGGCTTCTTCGCGCACGGACTGGCGCGCCTGGGGGTCGAGGTACGCTTCGCCGACTTCACCGATCTGGCTGCCATCGAACAAGCGCTGACGCCGAACACCAAGGTGCTGTTCTTCGAAAGCCCGGCCAACCCGAACATGCGCCTGATCGATATCGCCGCCGTCAGTGAGATCGCCCGGCGTCATGGTGCCCTGACCATGGTCGACAACACCTATTGCACGCCCTGGCTGCAAAGGCCCATCGAGCTGGGCGCCGATCTGGTGGTGCACTCGGCGACCAAGTACCTGGGCGGCCATGGCGACTTGATCGCCGGCGCGGTGATCGGCGTCAAGGAGCGTATCGATGAAATGCGTTTCTTCGGCGTCAAGGAGATGACCGGGGCGAACATCTCGGCCATGGATGCCTTCCTGGTGCAGCGTGGCTTGAAAACATTGGAGCTGCGCATGCGCCAGCACTGCGCCAGTGCGCAGGCCATCGCCGAAATGCTCGAGGCGCATCCGGCCGTCGCCGTGGTGCACTACCCCGGCCTGCCGAGCCATCCGCAGTACGAACTGGCGCAACGTCAGATGCGCCTGCCCGGCGGCATGATCGCCCTGGAACTGAAGGGCGGCTACGCGGCCGGCGCACGCTTCATGGACGCCCTGCATCTGGTGACCCGCGCCGTCAGCCTGGGCGATTGCGAGAGCCTGGCGCAGCACCCGGCATCGATGACGCATTCCACCTATACCCCCGAGGAACGTGCCCGGCACGGTATCAGCGAGGGCTTGGTGCGCCTGTCGGTGGGTCTGGAAACTGTCGAGGATTTGCTCGCCGACATCCGCCAGGCGCTGGACGCACGGTAAGTCATGCACATCTGGGTTGACGCCGACGCCTGCCCGGGGGTGATCAAGGACATCCTGTTCCGGGCGGCGGAGCGCAAGCGCATCCCGATGACGCTGGTGGCTAACAAGCTGCTGCGTACGCCGCCGTCGCCGTACATCACGGCCGTGCAGGTGCCGGCCGGCTTCGACGTCGCCGACAATCGGATCGTCCACGAGGTGAGCGCCGGCGATCTGGTGATCACCGCCGACATCCCGCTGGCTTCGGCGGTGATCGAGAAGGGTGGCCACGCCCTGAACCCGCGCGGCGAGTTCTATTCCCCCGAGAACATCCGCGAGCGCCTTGCGTTGCGTAATTTTCTCGATGAGCTGCGCGGCAGTGGCGTCCAGACCGGTGGCCCGAACGCGCTGTCGCACAACGATCGGCAGACCTTCGCAAACCAGCTTGATCGGTTTCTCGCCAAATGCGTCTGACGCCACGCGTCAGCGAATTCAGGTAGGCGCTGGCTTATTCGTCACCCCGGCGAAGACCGGGGTCCAGCCCCTTGATTCGACGGGATTCCGGCGTTCGCAGGAATGACGAAAGGCGAATACATCACCGCTTCCTTGGACCGTGTCAGGCCGCCTGAGCGCAAGCGATGGCGCCTCCGGAGGAACTCACCCATTGGGTAGGGCTTGAATGGGCGATAATCACACGCATGGCGACGACGGACTTCAACCTGACCCCGATTCTCGACGCACTGGTCGAGCGCGGCTGGTGCGTCGCCCCGGATTTCTTGCTGGTCGAAGCCGTCGCCGAATTGCGGACCGAGTGTCTGGCACGCCATGAGGCCGGCGCATTTCATCATGCCGGCGTCGGCTCGGGTAGCGCCCAGGTGATCAACGAAGTCCGTGGCGACGCCATCCAGTGGATCGAAGCGGACGATCCGGCGCCCGCGCTGCGCGCCTACCTCGATGCCACCGAGGCCTTGCGCCAGGCCGTCAACCGCGAGCTGTACCTCGGCCTGGAGCAGCTCGAAGCCCACTTCGCGGTCTATCCTCACGGGGCGTTCTACAAGAAACATCTGGACCGCTTTCGTGACGACGACCGGCGCAGCCTCACCGCCATCGTCTACCTGAATCCGGATTGGTCCGCCGAGGATGGCGGCCTGCTGCGCTTCTGGCCGGACCCGACCGGGGAGGGCGAGGCCCTGGAGATCGTCCCGACGGGCGGCACCCTGGTGACGTTTCTTGCAGACCGCTTCTGGCACGAAGTGACCGCGGCCCGGCGCGAGCGATTAGCCGTCACTGGCTGGTTCAAGCGGCGTTGATATCGTTCCTGGAGGGCGGCTTGCGCCAAAGGCCGCGTATGAAGCGCCAGCAGAAAAAGAAAAGGGGACAAAACACGGTTTAGCAGAGTCGTCGAGCAGTAAACCTTGGAGTGTTTGTGTTTGTGAAAAAAACCGTGGTCTGTCCCCTTTTATTTAATGTTATAAATCACTTTGATTCGCCTCAGTGGGTAAAGAAACTTTTCTGTCATACCATGAAAAGCGACGCTCAATATGCTGCCCAACAAAATGTATAAACATGGCTGGAATGGCCCAAATGGCAAGCAATAGGCCAATGGCTGCCAATTGATAAACTGCCCCCTCATTTTTATAAGCAACGAGAACAAGGAAGCATAGGCCTGCCAATGTTAACTCTAGAATAAATATAAAAGCCGAGTTCCCGTGCTCGCGCATATGGCGATAAGTGTCGATGAATTCGCGGCGCCAAATAGACTTCTTGTGCCACTCTGATTCTTCATCGAATTTGTCGCCCGTATCGCCATCAACCTGATCCTTGCTAAGTTGTTTGGTGACGCTTACTTCTTCCACTACGCCACGACGTTTTGATATGGCGTAAGAATAGGCAAACACCTTGGATGTTTTTCCATTTAATCCATTGAATGATACTTGATCGAGGGCTGCGCGAATTCTATAAAGTTGAATTGCTACGTATACAGTGACAAACAAGAACGGCGCAATTATTCCAGCTTTTGCGCTTGGTTCAAAACATACAGAGGTTAAGATTAATGTGACCAATGCCAACATGGCCGTGACGATGTAACCATCAAAGAACCCTTTGCGCAATGCTCCTCGCTCAAAATCTATGACTCTTGTTACATGAAACCCAAGAATTGGGTATGAAGAAATATAACAAAATAAATTACCGTAAAGAAACAGCAGAAATAATGTGGGCGTTTGTACGCTTGCAACCCCAACATCCAACAAAAGAATCTTTCTAAATTCCAGCCCTGCTGCTGTGGCCAACCAATTTACTATCACCGCACCGGCAATCGATGGCATGAGATAACGAACAAGATAGTTTTCCCACCATCTGTATGCGCCACTTGTATTGCTCATCCAATAGCCTCTCTGAGTGGTTTAACGTAAAGCTAAGGGGCGGTCGCGATAGCGACCGTCCCGCTTGAGCGTAATGTTAGGCAAATGATGGCTTACTTGAATACCTTTTTCACATCGCACGAGGTTCCTGAATCAAATATAAGTTTGTTGTCGTAACTGTATTGCTCATATTTAAGAACTGCATCATCTCCGTAGGTGTACTCGTAACAATACTGTGTTTGAATATAGAGACCGCTGTCAGTTTTGTATAGGTTTTGCTCAATTCGCTTTACATTTACTTTGTAGTATTCCGCATACGCGGCCATTGGGATGAAAATAGCAATAACAAGAGCCATCTTTGTGGGAAATTTCATCTCGGTTTCTCCTTATCCCTAACGAAATGATTCGGTATTTTTTCGGTGAATTTTATCTTCAGGAGCTTTCGGCATCTTGGCGTCGCCGGATGCGTCTGCGTTCATACCTAAGCAGGTATACGGCCGTCAACGCGACTACATATGGGTAGTACAGGCGCTGATCACCAAAGTACCCCAACTGCTGGTGACATAACTCTGCTGACTTCTGACCCCAGGCACAAGCGTGTTGCGTCATATCCGTCATGTCCGCCCCGAAGACCTTCCAATATATGTGCAGCCCCGCCATGATGCTCACAAAGACGGTCGCCCTTGTGATGGCCTTGATCGTACGCGGGAGAAACGCTCTGGCCAGTAGACCTATAGTGAGCGCCGTCGCGGCCCCAAACACGATGCGGGTGGACAGCCTGAACGGGTGCCACCAGAAGGTGTCGCACCAGTCCACCCAGTCTACGATTTCCCGCGTCAACGGATCTCTTGAAAGCAGGGGGTGCATGACATCTTCCGGACACAGATTATCAAACACGAAAGCCCGAAAATAGTCGGCCAACCGATGGCCGTAGTTGTACACGACAACAGCTAACATCCCCCACGCAACGATACTGATTGCCCAGTTGAGACAAAGAATAAAATAGGTCAGTCGATCAGTGCCTGAATCGGTTTTCATGGCCCCACCGCCCATTGTGAATTCTGACTGCGTATTGGGCAGTCAGAAGAAAATTGCCCCGTCAACGCTCCGACGGAAACCCAGGCTGACGTAGTTTGTAGTTCTCGGCGGCCTGCATGACGGCTCGATCCAGATACCTTTCGGAGTACGTCCCAAACACCCGTTCCCAGTAGCTGACTTCATCAAAGTTCGCCCCTCGGACATGAATTTCGAGTTGATGGCCATTGGTCGCCGCCCAGTCAGGCGTCTGGTCATTAGCAAGATAACTCTCCGAGTCGCCTGGCTGTGGAGGCTGGACATGATAGACGTGGTTATTGCCGAACGTGCCGGCCCCTTGGACGGTCTTGGCCTCAAGGAACAAATAAGCCGTGTCACTCAATTTCTGGATCACTAGCTTGCCTTTGGGATAGGTCAGCGGGTTGTGGTCATAGGAATTGAAATCACACTTGAGTAGGCGATAGGTTCCGGCAATATCCCGTGGGGCTTGCCACAGGGTCGGCGCGACCGGGGGACCGCTCGTGTCCTGGCTGAGTGGCGCAAGCCAGCTTCTCGCTGGCATCGTGGAGGGCGGTACGTTGGCTATCGTCGCCAGAATGGGCATGATCAGCAGGATCAACACTAACCAAACCAGCGCCGTTTTGCTGGCCGTCATGAATCCCGAAGTATGCGTATAGACCGGGCCAAAGGGGTGGTCCTGATATGCCGGTGGCGGCTCCAGTCGGCCTGGATGGGCGAGGTGGCGCGCTGTCATTCCGTCCCCGCTGCCCAATCCAACGGTCATGCTCGGCTCTCAGCCATGGGTCGGAGAGTACGCGATAGGACTGATTAATGACGGCCATGATGCTGTTGGCCTGTTCGTTGCCAGGGTTTCGATCTGGATGATGGCGCATGGACAAACGCCGGTACGCCTGCTGTATGGCTTCAGGGGTCGCATGGCGGGGCACCTTCAGATTGTCATAGTGGGTGCGGAAACGGCGCATGATCTTAGGGCGAAACCTTGCTGGCAGTGTTCTTGCCAGCCTTGGTAGATGCATTTTCCAATCGGGGCTTCTCGGCCGCATCGAGTTGCGCCAAGACGCTGTCCATGCGTTGCAACTCAAGTTTTGTGTTGGTGACCTTGCCGCGCCAGCCGACACTCACTCTCAGGACTTGAGGCTCACCGTTAAGCCGGAACAGCACGTCGCGTTTACCTGGAAGGCTAGTAAGCATAGTGAAAGAGCTATGGACTTCCCGAACGCCGGGCTTGGTCTTGAGCCAGGTCACCAAGAGCGAGGCACTCTCGACGCTGTCCGAGACGGCCTTGATTTTCTGAATGGTCAAGTCATTCTTCCCCTCGGCCTGAGCAAGACCTGTCGCCAGGAAGAGCAACGCTGCAAAGCCAAGTGCACGTGCGTTCATGGATTCACCTCTTTTATACATACTTGCGGAGCAGCTGCAGTCCTCCGCCAGACCCACGCCCTAGCAGATCATGTGCCTGACGATGCATTCAGTATTAGTACTGCATCTAGCGAAGCTGTGGCCAGATAAAACCACCTGCCCTAGGTGCAGAACAATTGCTGGATATTTTGTTATAGCTCAATAGGCAACATTGTGCTTGAGGAGGGGAATCGGTCTGTCGGCGGAGAGTCCCGAGGTATTTGTTAGGTGTTATTGCGAAAAATAAATTGACCCACTTACCAATGCTCCGTTGCAATGAATAGTTTCTCCACCCTTAATGCCTATCCATGCCCTAATTTCAACTAGCGAATCAAGCTCGTTACATATATTGCTCGGTTCCTGTGCATTTTTTAAGTTGTCGTCAGTGAAATATCCACACATAAAGCTATTCCAACTGGTTTTTTCGGAAAGTGTTTTATGGTTTCCCAACTGAAATCTAACCGAGCGAATCATATCTTTGCAGTACTCTTTCGACTCCGCCACGCTTTCGGCTTCAAATACGAGATTTGGCTTATTCGACCCGTCAAAGGGCGGCATCACATGAATCAATATTCTGTTTATGACGGGGTTGTAAAGTGCGTGGGCGGAAAGTTTTATTTTCGTTAGTTTGTCATTTTGAAAGAATGAAATATCCTTCAGGTGATTGTCAAGTTGGTACAGGCCAAACTGCCACATGGACATTGGCTGGTTTATAAGATACATCACGGTTCTTGATGGTTCTGCATGAACTCCGATGCTTGTGCAAATCAGGAGTATGGATATGAGTTGCCGTGCCATAAATTCTCCTATGTAGTCCACATTCCGAGAGATAAGTTCACCGATGTCTAGCAGTGAAAGAGAGACCCATGACCAACAGGGGACAGGCCAACAGGGGACAGACCACGGTTTTCTTGGACTGAACCACTAGGCACGGACGGTAGCGCCATGGAGATTGAATCACTCCGAGGCGCTGGCGAGGTCGGTTTCAGAGGCATGGCGGCGTTATCTCCCATCGTTTGTGGGCGCTTGTTGTTGTGTTGTCGGCCCACTGCGTTACCGCCACTATCGCCAAATCCCCACGCCCGGTCAAGGGACTCAAAGGCTTCCGTCTGGCCGTCCCAGACGGGTTCAAGCGGCGCGGATATCGTTCCCTGAAGGCGGCGGTTTGCGCCACAGGCCACGCACGAAGCGCCAGAGATAAAACAACAGCACCCCGGCGACGATCATGAACAGCATCAGGCCGACCAGGAACACCAGCGGGTAGTTGAACAGCGTCCAGAGTCCGCCGGCGACCACGGCGTCTTCGGTGAACGAGGCGGCGACGTTGCTGACCGGTTCGGGCGAGGTGTTGATGGCGGCGCGCACTCCGGATTTCGCCAGATGCGCACCGGCGGCGAGGCTGCCGCCGAGCAGGGCCATGGCGACCTGCATGGCGCCGCCCTGATCGCCCATCACCGCGGCCGCGAGGGCGGCGCCGGCGGGAATGCGGATGAAGGTGTGGATACTGTCCCAGAGGGAGTCGATGTAGGGCACTTTGTCGGCGAGGAATTCGACCAGCAGCAGCAGGCCGGCCACGCCGAGGACCAGGGGATGGCTCAGGACATCCAGCCCGCCGGGCAGTTGCACGCCGGCGAAGCGGTCGAGCATGCCCAGGGTGAAGACCAGGGCATACAGGCGCAGGCCGCTGGCCCAGCCGAGGCCCATGGCCAGGGCGGTCAGCGAGGCCAGGTCGAGGGGCAGGCCGCTCCAGTCGAGGAGCGGTCGCACCTGCTCCAGGGTGTTGCCGAGGTCCATGCTACTTTTCCGGGGCGGGCGGGGCTTTGCGGCGCCAGTTGAGCAGCCGGCGCATGCCCTTCCAACTGGCCCAGACCGCCGGGACGACGATCACCAGCCAGGGCAGGATCTGGACAACGAACAGCAGGGCGGCCGACAGGCTTTCCGCGAAGGCGCGTCCGGCACCGCGCCAGGCCTCGACCAGGGGCTGCATGGCGCCGGTTTCGCCGATGGAGGGCTCGGGGCGGTACTCCGCGAACAGCAGGATCTTCTCGGTTTCGTTGGCCAGGGCCTGGCGTTGCGCGCTCATCGAGTCGAGTTCGCCCTGAACGCGCGCCAACTCGCGCTCGGTCTCCAGAATGTCCTTGAGCGCGCCGGAACGGTTGCTCAGCAGATTGCGCAGCCGGTCGCGCAGCTCGGCGAGGTTTTTGAGACGTGCCTCGACGTCGACCACCTGCAGGGTCTTGTCCTCACGTTCGACACGCCGCTCGGTGACCTCCGGGCTGCTCATGGCGCCAAGCAGTCTGGCGGCACTGGCGCGGCCGACACGAAGTTGCAGGCTGGCGCTGACCGGGCTATGCGCCGACTTGTTCAACGAGGCGTTAAGTACTTCGCAATCGAGACGACACAGGGCGACGTGCGCCTGCCAGCGGGCCTCGATGGTTCGTTCAGGCAGTTCGAAGACCCAGAACTGGCGCTCGGCGAGGTATTTCGGCGTGGCCGCTTCTCCACCCGGGCTCGGCGGGGCTTCGGCCGTGGCCTGGTCCATGGCCATGGGCGCGGCCGCCGGGGCGCCCATGCGCATGGCCTCTTTCGACATCGTCGCCATTTCGGCGGACTCGCCGCAGCCGATCAGGGGAAGTGCGAGGAGCAGCAGCCAAGCTTTCATGAGAACCACCTCCATCAGGATGCTTTTGGTGGCCATGGTACACGCCCCGGCCGCGCCGTCACTGTGAACTTTGTATCACCTGAAGCGAGCGGCATCGCCGACGAATGGGTTGCTGCGGCGTTCCCTGCCAAAACTCGATTCCGGGCCGTGACCCGGGATGAAAGTGACGTCGTCGCCCAAGGGCCAAAGCTTGGTTCTGATCGAGTCGATAAGGTCGGCGTGATTGCCGCGCGGAAAATCGGTACGCCCGATGGAATCCTTGAAAAGGACGTCGCCGACGAAGGCCAGGCGCGCCTGGGCCTGGAATAGCACGATATGGCCGGGGGTATGGCCGGGGCAGTGCAGGACATCAAGCCGGGTTTCGCCAACCTTGATCTGGTCGCCGTCCTCCAGCCAGCGCGTCGGCCTGAAGGCCTCGGTATGCGGAAAGCCAAACAGGGTGCACTGCTCGGGCAGGCCATCGAGCAGAAAGGCATCGTCTCGCTGCGGCCCTTCGATGGGGAGGCCAAGGCGCGCGGCGAGGATGCCCGCCGCGCCGACATGGTCCACATGGCCATGAGTCAGGATCAGCTTGGTGAGCGTCAGCTGACGCTGCGCGATTGCGTCGAGGAGCGTGTCGATGTCGCCGCCCGGGTCGATCAGCGCGGCCTGACGGGTCTGCTCGCACCAGATCAGCGAGCAATTCTGTTGATAAGGGGTAACGGGGATGACGGTATATTTCATGTTGTTGTCAGTCGTGATGCAGCCATGATCGGATTACTACAAAGAGTACGCGAAGCGCGGGTGTCCGTGGAGGGACGCGAGGTCGGCGCCATCCGCACCGGACTGCTGGTCCTCGTCGGCGTTGAAAAGGGCGATGACGAGGCCACCGCTGCCCGGCTGCTGGAACGCCTGCTCGGCTACCGGGTGTTTGGCGATGCGCAGGGTCGCATGAATCGGAGCCTGCGTGATGTCGGTGGCGGTTTGCTGCTGGTATCGCAATTCACATTGGTGGCCGACACCCGGAAAGGGGCTCGGCCCAGTTTCTCGTCGGCCGCGCCGCCCGAGACCGGGCGGCGCGTGTTCGAACACCTGGTGGATCTGGCACGGCGGGCCCACACCGAGGTCGCCACCGGGGAGTTCGGCGCGGATATGCAGGTGAGCCTGGTCAACGACGGACCTGTGACCTTCTGGTTACAGGTTCCGCCCGGCGCCTAGGCTATTTTGCCGTGGCCTTGCCGACTGTCTGGAGCAGACGGTTGGCCGAGGCGGGCGGCGTGACCTTGCCTTCCATGATCTCGTTGGGACGGATACGCTGACCGTAGTAATCGGCGTTGGCATTGTGATCGATGTCCAGCTTCGAACCTTCCAGCGAGACGCCGGCGAACAGGCCGCGACTGCGTGAGTACGACAGGATCTCGGCCTTCAGGTCGATGTCGGTGGCGGCCTCGCCACGGCGCCCGAGTGGGCCAGCGGCGACCGCGGCATCGGCACCGAGGGTGAAGGTGCCGCGAGTCAGCCCGTCAATGCTGCGTCGGGTCTTGAATACCAGGACGACATCGGTGGATTGCGCGCCGATCTGCCAACCCAGGCTGCCTGCGGCGAGACGCAGAAAGATCGGCGGACTCCAGCGTCCCTGGGTATCGCGCACCATGAGCAGGCCTTTACCGTAGCTGCCCCCGATGACGAAGCCCGCCTTGATGACCGCCGGGATGATGGCGATGCCCTCGGCATTTCTGAGCAGAGCGGGTGGTATTTCCTGCTCCGCGAGGTTGATGGTCTTGTCGAGGATATCGATGCTGGCTTCGATCTTGTCGTCCTGGGCCGTGCCGGCCTGGACGTTCAAGCTCAGCAGTGCGGCGAGGAGCGTGGCCATGAAACGCAGGGTGTGGTTCATCGTTCATTCCTTTGTGATAAGCCGCCGCGCGTGGCGCGGCGTCGGGGAGGGTCAGGTCATGCTCGGGTAATCGGTGTAGCCATGCTCGCCACCCAAGTAAAAAGTCGAGGCATCCGGCTGATTCAGCGCCGCGCCTGCCTTGAACCGCTCGACCAGATCGGGATTGGCGATGTACAAAGCGCCATACGCGACCAGATCGGCGGCGCCGCTGCTTATGGCCGCATTGCCCCTTGCCAGATCATAACCATGATTGCACATGAATACACCGGGCCAAAGATCGCGTAGCGTCAACGGGTCAAACTTTGGACCGGCGGCGCCGGGCGCATCCTTGCCGAGCTCGGTGACGTGCAAATATCCGAGTTTGAGCGGGGCGATAAGTTCCACGATGCGGCGGAAGTGAGCTTCGGGGTGGGAGTCGTGCATGTCGTTGAACGGCTGAATGGGCGAGAGGCGCACACCGACGCGGTTGGGTCCGACGGCGCCGCATACCGCCTCCAGAACTTCCAGAAGCAGGCGGGCGCGGTTCTCGAGGTTTCCGCCGTAGGCATCGGTGCGTCGGTTGCTGCCATCGCGCAGGAATTCGTCGAGCAGATAGCCATTGGCGGCATGCACTTCGACGCCGTCGAATCCGGCGGCAATGGCATTGCTGGCGGCGACACGGTACTGACGGACGATGCCGGGTAATTCGGCACTATCCAGCGCGCGGCGTAACGTATTCCTTCAGCCCGGAGGGGGTGTACACCTGGCCTGCCGGCTTGATGGCGGAAGGCGCGACAGGGAGTGCGCCGCCGGGTTGCAGATCGGGGTGCGAGATGCGCCCGACATGCCAGAGCTGGCAGAAGATGCGTCCGCCGCGATCATGCACGGCCTGGGTGACTCTGCCCCAGCCAGCGACCTGCTCGCCATTCCAGATACCCGGCGTATTCATGTAACCGAGCCCTTCGGGCGAGATGCACGTCGCTTCGCTGAGGATCAGGCCGGCCGAGGCGCGCTGGGCGTAGTACTCGGCCATGATTTCCGTGGGTACGCCGTCGGCATCGGCACGGCTGCGGGTCAGCGGCGCCATGACGATGCGGTTGCGCAGGGTGTAGGGGCCGAGGTCGAGTGGTGTAAACAGATCGGGAACGGTCATGCGGACTCCGGAGCAAGCGTTAGGTCGGATAGTAACCGGCCCGGGCTACGATGCGTAACGTATCTGGATTACAGTGTTGGGCATTGCAATCCGGCATACCCGGCCATCCATTGAGCGACACCACCTCACTCGACACCGTTCACCGCTTGCAGCTGAGTCTGGCCGACAGCCAGTGGTGGACCCCGCGGCGCCTGCGGGAACATCAGTTCGAGTCCCTGGGCCGCGTGGCCGAGCATGCCTGGCGTACGGTACCCTATTACCGGACGCGCCTTGAAGCGGCCGGGATCAGGCCCGGGGGAGTCATCGATCCTGAGCGATGGGCGGCGTTGCCCATCCTGACCCGTCGCGAGGTACAGGAACTGTCCACGGCCTTGCACAGCGACCGGGTGCCGCGCGGGCATGGCCAGGTGGTCAGCAATGCCTCCTCGGGCTCCACCGGCATGCCGGTTTCGGTGCTGGGCACGACCTACGATGCTTTAATCTGCAAGGCGCAGACCCTGCGCTTCCATTTGTGGCACGAGTACGATTTCGAGCGCAAGTACGCGACCATCCGCTATCTGCCGGAGGGCGGGGCAACCTACCCGGAGGGCTTGCACAGCCAACGCTGGGGGGATACGGCGACCTATCCGTTCCGGACCGGGCCCGCCTGCCTCTTGAATCCCGAGGCCAGCGCCGACAGGCAGCTGGAATGGCTGCGTCGCCAGGAGCCCGATTATCTGATGACCTATCCCTCGCTGCTGCGTTCGCTGCTCATCGAAAGCGAAGCCGCCGGCGTGGGCGCGCCCCGGTTGCTCAAGGTGCTGTGCACGGGCGAATCGCTGCCAGAGGATCTGCCCGGACACTGCCAGGAAATCTGGGGCGCGCAAGTCATCGACCTGTACAGTGCCATGGAGGTCGACCAGATCGCCGCGCAATGTCCCGAACACGGCAACTACCATGTGCAGTCGGAACGCCTGCTGGTCGAGGTGCTGGATGACGACGGCCGTCCCTGCCGGCCCGGCGAGACCGGCCGCGTGGTGGTGACGCCACTGTTCAACTACGCCATGCCGCTCCTGCGCTACGAGCTGGGCGATTATGCCGAGGTCGGTGAGGCATGCGCCTGCGGGCGCGGGCTGCCGGTACTGCGGCGCATCCGCGGGCGGGTGCGCAACACCCTGGTCACGCCGGATGGCCGGCGCCATTGGCCGAGCTTCGGCACCATGGGTTTCCGCAAGATCGCGCCGGTGATACAGAGCCAGTTTGTCCAGGTGGCGCGGGATCGGATCGAATGCCGGCTGGTGGTCGCGCGGCCGCTTTCGCCGGCGGAGGAAACCGCGCTGCTGGCCCAGGTGAGCGCCCGCCTGCCCTGGCCTTTCGATCTCGCTGTCGCCTATATGGATACGCTGCCGCGCGATGCGGGGGGCAAGTTCGAGGATTTTCGATCGGAACTGGCGACTTGACCTGCTCGTGGACAGCGTCGGTGCAATTCATGTGCTTATTCCTGTTACTGGGTATCCGCAGGCTATCTGCGGAAATGAAATTGAGATATCGTTCGGCGCGGGGTGTCGGGTGGGCTACGCGCGATCACCGGTCAGACCAACGCTGCTAAAACATTGTGAGAGGTGCGATATGTTCGTTCGAAAAACGCTCCCGGTACTCGTCTCGTCGGCGCTGCTCGGGATGGGCACGACCCTGGCGTATGGCGCCGATGTCCATGTTGGCGACGAGCCGGCCAACGATACGGTGAATACCGTCACCGGGCCTTTCAACCCTGGCGACCGCTATTGGGGGTATATCGGCAATGGAGGTGACGTGGATTATTTCACGGTCACCGGTCTGAATCCGGGGAGCCAGATCCGGGCGTGCATCGAGAACTATCCCAGCCCGCATAATTTCGGCTTCGACCTGGACCTCTTCAACAGTTCCACACTGGCCATTCTGGGCAATGTCGATGTCCCGAACGCCCCGGGCACGGCTCTCTATTGCGGCAACGTGACCGTGCCCGCGAATGGTGCCCTCGGCTTTCGGGTCAACGATCTGAAGAGCGGTTCGGGAGAGGGCTACCGGGTGAGCCTTGAGGTTCTGTCCACGGTTTCGGTGCCGCTCGCGCCCTGGCCGATGATTCCCCTGCTCGGCGCGGCCGCGCTCGCCGAGTTGCGGCGTCGCCAGAAACGCAAGGATGCCCGACACGTCGCTTGAAGCCATGCTCGTTCGGGGGCAAAGGTATCGGCTGCCTATATGAATGTCGCCATGCAGCCTTTAGACATACCCGCCGCCTGGGACGCCGGGACACTGAAGCGGGATGCGTCCTGGATCGTTCGCTTGGACGATGCCCAGCGCGCCGAAATGCTGGCGGCGCTGGACTATTTCAAGTCCGATGCCCAGGCGCGCGGCCTGACGGCGCAATGGCTGCACGGCAACATGACGCCGGTTCCGGAAACCTTCCCGCTGCCGTCCCTGGCCGGGTCGCTGCGTCAGGCGCGGATCGACCTGGAGGATAAATACGGCCTGATCCTGATCCGCGGCATCCCGGTCGACGACCTGGCGCTCAAGGATATCCACCTGCTGTACGCCGGGTTGTCCAGCCATATCGGTACGTTGCGGCCGCAGACCATGTTCGGCGAAGTGGTGCAGGACATCCGCGACAGCGGCCAGGCCGCGCTCAGGGAACGGCGCGGCAGCAAGCACAACCGCGCCCTGTCCTTCCATACCGATCCCTGCGACGTGATTTCGCTGCTCTGCATCCGGCCCGCGCACACCGGGGGTACGGGCCTGTTCGTGAGCAGCCTGGCGATCCACAATGCCCTCCTGGCGAGCCATCCTGAGCATGTGCGCACCCTGTACGAGGATTTCACCAACACCTATCAGGATTACCTGTTCGTGAGGACCGGCAGCAATCAGTCGCTCATCCCGGAACGGGCGACCTACGCGATGCCGACCTTCACCGCCGAGCAGGGTCGTTTCGCCTGCAAGTATTCCCGGTTTTACATCGATCAGGCCCAGGAGCGGCCCGAGGTGCCCCGCCTGAGCCCGGCCCAGACGGCCGCGCTCGACGCCTGGGAAGACGCGCTTCAGGACGAGCGCTGGCGCCTTGCGATCGACTATGAGCCGGGCGACGCCGTGTTCTCGAACAACTTCGTCTGCCTGCATGCCCGTAGCGCGTTTTCCGACGCGCAGGCGGAGCCGGGGCAGGGCCGTCATCTCCTGCGGGTCTGGCTTGCGGTCCCGAATTCCCGTCCGCTGTCCGAGCGCTACCGGCATTATTTCTTCCAGGACACCGCGGCAGGCGCGCCACGCGGCGGCATCCCGATGCCTCCGATCGTCTACGACTAGCCTCCACGCAGCGTATTTTTCCCGACAGAAAGCCGGCCCGACATGGATGTACGCGACATCCTCGACTCGAATGCGCGTCGGTGGCCGGACAAGGTGGCGATCATCCACGGGGACCGGCCCTATACCTATCGATGGCTGGCCGATCAGGCCTCGCGTCTGGCCCAAGGCCTGACGGCCCAGCTTGCCGCAGGTGAACTGCTGGCGCTCTGGCTGCCGAACGGCCCGGAACTGGTCTGCCTCTATCTGGCCTGCCTGAGGTGCGGTGTTGTCCCCATGCCCCTGCATCACGGCATGAAGTG
Organism: Hydrogenophilales bacterium; assembly: GCA_016703155.1. Taxonomy (GTDB): domain Bacteria; phylum Pseudomonadota; class Gammaproteobacteria; order Burkholderiales; family Thiobacillaceae; genus JADJCP01. The sequence continues at coordinate 520,124 of JADJCP010000002.1, read as the reverse complement.
GCCGGAGGTGAGCGCGGTGCTGGAGCATTCCCAGGCAAGGCTCCTGGTCGTCGGCGCGAGGCCGGTCATGCCCGACGGCGCGGGTCTGCGTGCAACCCGCGTCGAGCGGATGTACGCCCTCGATCCGGTCCCGTGCGCGGGAGCGCAGTCCTGGACGGAGCTGATGCGCGCGGCGGCGGATGCAGCGCGTGCTCGCGCCACAACGGAATCCCCGGGTTTCGTCCTGCATACCTCGGGTTCGGAGGGTCGGGCGAAAGGCGTGATGCTGTCCTATGCCAACCTGAACCACATTCTGGATTTCCGGCTCGCCCAGACCCGGCTGAGTCCTGAGAGTGTATCGGTCGTTGCCTCCTGCCTCACCCAGAGCGTCGGTCTGCACCAATGCCTGGCGCTGCTCGCCGCCGGCGGCACGATGGTTCTGCTGGAGGATTACGATGTCGTGCCCATGGTCCGGGTTATCCACCGGTATCGACCCACACACCTGATCATGGTCGTCAATGCCTTCGATCGCCTGCTCGGGCATCCCGACATCACGGCACGGAGCCTGGACAGCGTGATCTTCGCGGCGGTCGGCGCGGACCGCGTCACGCCGGGCGTGCAGAACCGATATATCGCCCTGACCGGGAAAGCGCTCAACGTCAGTTACGGCATGACCGAGTCCAGTTGGGCGATCGTCAACTTCGATGGGCGCCAGGACAAATGTCTGGCCTTGGGCAAACCCGGGCCGGGGGTGACGATCCGGCTGGTGAATCGTCAGGGGCAGGATGCGGCGATTGGGGAAGTCGGCGAGATATGGATCAAGAGCCCGCGCACGATGCTGGGTTACCTGCGCGACGAGGTGCTGACCCGCGCCGCCTTCGTCGACGGCTGGCTGGTCAGCGGCGATCTGGCCTACCGCGACAGCGAGGGCTATTACTGGTTTGCCGGGCGCAACAAACAGATCATCGTGCTCAGTACCGGCGACACGGTGTCACCGGTTGAGGTCGAGGAGGCGTTACTAGCGTATCCCGGAGTTGTACGCTGCGTGGTGTTGCCTGCCGGGCAGGCAGAGGACGGTTCAGAGGTGCCGGTTGCGCTGGTCGAGCGCCATGACCACACGGTCTCCGAGACTGCGTTGCGCGCCTATCTGGAACAGCGTCTCAGCGCCTACAAGGTGCCGCGCCGGATTGTCTTTGTCAGCGCATTGCCGGTCGGCGCGACGGGCAAGGTATGGCGCGTTGGTGCTGCGGCCCCATGGCCTGGGGACGGCTGCGCATAGAAAGGAAAAAGCCGCCCGGAGGCGGCTTTTTCGGAGCGCGCGGAGATCAGTCCTGCTGGACCTTGGCTTGGGCCTTGTGGAAGCCCAGCTTTTCCTTGATACGTGCCGACTTGCCGGTACGGCCGCGCAGGTAGTACAGCTTGGCGCGGCGGACATCGCCACGGCGCTTGACCTCGATGCTGGCGACCAGCGGCGAATAGCTCTGGAAGGTGCGCTCGACACCTTCGCCGGCGGAGATCTTGCGGACGATGAAGGAGGAGTTGAGACCGCGGTTGCGCTTGGCGATGACCACGCCTTCGTAGGCCTGGAGACGTTCGCGGGTACCTTCCTTGACCTTCACCTGCACGACGACGGTGTCGCCGGGGGAAATTGGGGATGGTCTTGCCCAGACGGGCCATTTCTTCGTTTTCGAGTTGGGCGATGAGGTTCATCGTCATTCCTTTCACGTTGTCGGTGTCAGAGGTCTCCGTGGAGACATGCACGCCATTTCTAAATGAACACCGTCACTCGGTGTTCTCTTCCCGGCGCAGTGCGTCGAGTAATTCCGTTTCGCGAGCACTGAGCGACCGTGCTTGCAATAATTCCGGCCGGCGCCGCAGCGTCCGCCCCAGTGCCTGCTTCAGGCGCCAATCGGCGACCGAGGCGTGGTTGCCGGAACGCAGTATCGCCGGCACGTCGAGGCCCAGGTAGGTCTCCGGCCGCGTGTAGTGCGGGCAGTCCAGCAAGCCGTCGGCGAACGAGTCCTCGCGCGCCGAGTCTTCATGTCCCAAGGCCCCGGGGATCAGCCGGATCAAGGCATCGAGCAGGGCCATCGCCGGTAACTCGCCACCCGAAACGACAAAATCGCCGAGCGATACTTCCATCAAATCATGCCGCTCGAAGAGACGCTCGTCGATGCCTTCGTAGCGTCCCGCCAGCAACACCAGCGCGGTTTCCCGCGTCAATTCTTCCACCAGCGCCTGGTCCAGCTTCCGCCCCTGGGGCGAGAGGTACACCAGGCGGGGCTGGTCCACGCCTTCGCGGCGTAGCGCCGTTTTCGCGGCGGTCAACGCCAGGTCCAGCGGTTCCGCCAGCATCACCATCCCGGGGCCACCACCGAAGGGCCGGTCGTCCACCGTGCGGTAGGCGTCCAGGGTGAAATCCCTCGGGTCCCACAGCCGCAAGCGACACAAGCCGTTGCGTATTGCCCTGCCACTGACACCGTAGTCAGCCAGCGCCGCGAACATCTCCGGAAACAGACTGACGACGTGATAGCTGGGCGTCATGTGTCAATAATCCAGACCCCAATCGACCACCACGCGGGCCGCTTCCTTTTCCACCCGGTCGACGATCGGCGCGGTGAACGGGACCTGGTAATCCTTGGCGCCCTTCACCTGCATCACGTCATGGGCGCCTGTTTCCAGGAACCCTTCCAGCCGACCCAGCGTTTCCCCGGCCAGGTTGACGACCTGAAAACCGATCAGGTCGCTCCAGTAAAACTCGTTTTCATCCGTCGGCGGCAACTCGTCACGCGCCACGGCGATCTCCGAGCCTGTGATCGCCTCGGCGGCATCCCGGTCATCCAGGCCCTCCAGATGCGCAATCAGCGACTGGCTATGCACCTTGGCTTCGAGTACCGTGAATTGTCGCCACTGGCCTTGTTTTCCCAGCCACCAGGTTGGGTAGTCGAGCAGGCTGTCGAGGTATTCGGTGAAGGCCTGTATCTTGATCCAGCCCTTCACCGCGTATGGGACGGCGACGCGCCCCATGACCACGAGATCCTCAGGCGGCGGCGGCCTGGTCACGGCGAGCCAGTTTGGCCACGGTCTCGCTCAACTGGGCGCCAACACCTTGCCAGTAGGCCAGGCGCTCGCGATTCAGGCGCAGGGTCTCTTCACCACCGGCGGCGACCGGATTGTAGAAACCGATACGCTCGATGAAGCGACCGTCGCGGCGGTTGCGCGAGTCGGTGACGACGATGTTGAAGAACGGACGCTTCTTGGCGCCGCCACGGGAGAGGCGAATAGTTACCATGCTGGTTGGATCCCTTTGTTGCACAACGCCAAAACTGGCGCACGGAAAAGCCGGCTATTTTAGGGGGTGCGCCGGTTTAAAGCAACCTGTTGTTTGGCTTCGATTTATACGTCGATTCGAGCGCCGGTGGCCGGGTCAACGCATCCCCGGCATCATGCCCTTCATGCCGCGCATCATCTTGCTCAGGCCGCCCTTGCCCAGCGATTTCATCATCTTCTGGGCTTGCTCGAACTGGTTCAACAGGCGGTTGACGTCCTGCACCTGCACGCCCGAGCCGGTGGCGATACGCCGTTTGCGCGAGGCCTTGATGAGCTCGGGCTTGCGCCGCTCCTGGGGCGTCATGGCGTTGATGATGCCTTCGATGCGCTGCATCTGTTTTTCACCCTGGGCGAGATCGCCGGACTGGAGTTGCCCCGCACCGGGTAGCTTGTCCACCAGGCTGGACAGCCCGCCCATTTTTTTCATCTGCTGGATTTGCGCCTTGAAGTCGTCGAGATCGAAGCCTTTGCCGCTTTTCAGCTTTTGCACGGTCTTCATGGCTTCGGCGTGGTCGACCGACTTGCGCGCCTCTTCGATCAGCGACAGGACGTCGCCCATGCCGAGGATGCGGCTGGCCATGCGCTCGGGATGGAAGACCTCGATGCCGCTAAGTTTCTCGCCGATGCCGGCGAACTTGATCGGCTTGCCGGTGATGTGGCGTACCGACAATGCCGCGCCGCCGCGCGCGTCGCCGTCGAGCTTGGTGAGGACGACGCCGGTCAGGGGCAGGGCGTCGTTGAAGGCTTTGGCGGTGTTGACTGCATCCTGGCCCTGCATGGCGTCGACCACGAACAGGGTTTCGACCGGATTCAGGGCGGCATGCAGTTCCTTGATCTCCTGCATCATCGCTGCGTCGACGTGCAGCCGGCCAGCGGTGTCGACAATCAGGACATCGTGGAAGTGGCGTTTGGCGTGGTCGAGCGCGGCACGGGCGATGTCGAGGGGCTTCTGGTCGGGTGCCGAGGGGAAGAAGTCGGCCTCGGCCTGGCCAGCGACGGTGCGTAACTGCTCGATGGCGGCCGGGCGGTAGACGTCGCAGCTCACCATGAGGATCTTTTTCTTGCCGCGCTCGCGGATCGGCGCCGCCAGCTTGCCGCAGGTGGTGGTCTTGCCGGCGCCTTGCAGGCCGGCCATCAGGAAGACCGCCGGCGGCTGGCTGGCGAAACTGAGCGGTGCGGCCTGGTCACCCATGAGGGCGGTGAGTTCGCCGTGGACGATGCCGATGAGCATCTGTCCTGGGGTCAGACTTTGCATCACCTCCTGGCCCGCGGCTTTTTCCTTGACCTTGGCGATGAAATCGCGCACCACGGGCAGGGCGACGTCAGCCTCAAGGAGGGCGACGCGGACTTCCCGTAGGGCGTCCTGGATGTTGGCTTCGGTGAGCCGGCCCTGGCCACGCAGGTTTTTTACAACCTGGCCGAGGCGTTGCGAGAGATTGTCGAACATGCGCTGTTTGTGATCGAATCGGCTAAACTCGCAAAGTCTAACAAAACATCGACCCTTGCCGATGCCCAATCTCCTGCTTTTTCTGATCGATGCGGCGCTGTATTTCGTCCTGGCGGCGCTTTTCTGGCCTGGCGGCAAGGTATGCTGCCGGCCGGCGGCTTGGCATCGCTTGCTGACACTACTGCCATTGTTGCTGCATTTCCATTTGTTGCAAGCCAGCCTGGTCCCGGATACAGGTGGAATCAGTCTGGGCTTCGCAAACCTCGTTATCCGCAATGGCGGCGCTGACGGTGCTGTTTTATGCCATGGCCTCGTGGTTCTATCCCATTGGGGGTCTGCAGGGGTTCGTGCTCGCTTTCGGCGGCGTGGCGATATTGCTTCACGCGTTGCTACCGGCGGCGACCCCGATGGCGCACAGTGCCGAACCAATGTTCGCCGTGCATCTGCTGATGGCTTTCACCGCGTATGGTTTTTTTACCATCGCGACCTTGCATGCAGTCCTGATCTGGTTGGCGGAGAAGCATTTGCACCGTCCGGTGCCGCCCAAACTGGTGGCGGACCTGCCACCACTGCTCACCCTGGAAAAGCTCTTGTTCAGGATGATCGAGGCCGGTTTTTTGCTGCTGACCCTGACGCTGATTACCGGCGTCCTGTTCGCCGAGGCGATATTCGGCCAGCCTCTGCCTTGGAATCATATGACGGTCTTTGGCCTGATGTCCTGGCTGATCTATTGCGCGTTGCTGCTCGGGCGTCGCTTGAGCGGCTGGCGTGGCCGAAAAGCGATCCACTGGGCCGTCGCCGGTTTCGTGGCGTTGTTGTTGTCCTACTTTGGCGTCATCTTCGTGCATGAGATCATTCTTGGACGCGCTTGACATTGCCATGAGCGCGGCTAAGACTAGGCCTTCCGTGTCGACTCTCTCCTAGGCTTGGACCAGATACCTTTGGGCGCGCTGCTAGGCGTGCTATTCGTGATGTTGCTGTTGTCGGGGTTTTTCTCCGCGGCCGAAACCAGCATGATGGCGGTGAACCGCTACCGGTTGAAGCATATGGCCAAATCCGGGCATCGCGGCGCGAAGCTGGCGGAATGGCTGCTGGCCAGGACGGACAAGCTGCTTGGCGTGGTTTTGTTGGGTAACAACCTGATCAATGCCGCTTCGGCGTCGCTACTGACCGTTGTCGCCTTCCGATTGTTCGGCGAGAACGAGTTGGCCTTGAGTCTGGCCACGGTTACCGTCACTTTCCTCATATTGGTGTTTTCCGAGGTGACGCCGAAAGTCATCGGCGCAACCTATCCAGAGCGCATCGCCCCGGCGGCGAGTTATGTTTTGGTGCCCCTGCTGAAGTTGTTCAATCCGGTCGTCTGGTTCGTGAATCTCTTCGTGCAGGCTCTGCTGCGCGTGTTGCGCCTGCCGACGGCGGAAGGCGCTTCCGGCAACAGCATGGGTGTCGAAGAGTTGCGGACCCTGCTCGCCGAGTCGGGATCATTTTTGCCGAGCAATCACCGTTCTATCCTGCTCAACCTGTTCGACCTGGAAAACCTGACGGTCGACGATGCCATGCGGCCACGCGGCGAGGTTGAAGCGATCGACCTGGATGACGACGAAAACGAGATCGTCCAGCGCTTGTCGACCAGTCAGCATGCCCACCTGCCAGCCTTTCGCGGCGAGTTGAACAATGTCGTCGGCATCGTCAACATTCGGCGCGCACTGGCTCAGTTGCGTGAGGCCGAGTTCGATCTGGCAGCTTTCCAGTCGGGGATGCGTGCGTCATATTTCATTCCCTCGGGCACTCCACTGCTGACACAACTGACGCATTTCCAGGAAAACCGACAGTCGATGGGTCTTGTCGTCGATGAGTATGGTGAATTGATCGGCCTGGTGACGGTCGAGGACATACTCGAAGAGATCGTCGGCGAATTCACCGGCAAGATTCCCCTGGCGGGGCGTGGCTGGGCCAAGCAGCCGGATGGTGGGTACCTGGTCGAAGGTTCGGTCAACCTGCGCAATCTAAACCGGAAACTTGGCCTAGAATTCCCGCTGGACGGGGCACGCACGCTGAACGGTCTGATCCTGGAGCATCTGGAAACCATGCCCGAACCCGGAGTGATGATCAAGCTCGCCGGCTGTACCCTGGAAATCGTCCAGATGCAGGAGCGTGTGGTAAAGACGGTACGAATCCAGGTCGTGCCACGCTCAAGCGGGGTTGCGGAGTGATGGTTTTTGACAATTGGGGGAGTGGATTGCATTATCCGGCCAGTTCCATCTTAATTTTCCGAGGAGCGCGTGCTTGGCGGCTGCGAATGTTGCGTCTAACCTGACCGGGATGTGTCGGGCGCTGGTTCAGCAGGGCATGCTCAGCCCCGAGGAAGGCGAGACCCTGCAGAGTCAGTCCAAGTCCGCTGGCGAGCCGTTCCTCCAGCATCTGCTGCGCGGTCGGAGGTTTCAGGCGGAGCAACTGGCGGCCTTCGCGTCGATGACCTTCGGCGTGCCCTATTTCGACCTCGATAGCATCGATCCTCAGTTACTGCCGCAAGGCGTGGTCGACGTCAAGGTGTTGCAGAAGCATCGTGTCCTGCCGTTGTCGCGGCGCGGCAATCGACTGTATCTGGCGGTTTCCGACCCGAGCAACCTCCAGGCACTGGATGACATCAAATTCCAGAGCGGCCTGGTGATCGATCCGGTCGTGGTGGCAATCGACAAGCTCAACCTCTTTCTCGAACAGCATGGCCAGCCTACCCAGGACGATATCCTCAGGACCATCGATACCGACGATCTGAATCTTGACTTTGCCGACGAAGACGCACCGACGGCTGCGGATACCTCCACGGTCGACATCGACGATGCGCCGGTCGTACGCTATCTCCAGAAGATCATGATGGATGCCATCAACGGCGGTGCGTCGGACATCCACTTCGAGCCTTACGAAAAGTTCTACCGGATCCGTTACCGCCAGGACGGGATACTTTATGAGGTGGCCCAGCCACCCCTCGCCATCAAGGAAAAGATCGCCTCGCGCATCAAGGTCATCTCGAAGATGGACATCTCGGAGAAGCGTGTGCCTCAGGACGGTCGCATGAAGCTGATGCTTTCGGCCAAAAAGGCGATCGATTTCCGGGTAAGCAGCTTGCCGACCTTGTATGGCGAGAAGATCGTCATGCGTATCCTTGATTCCACGACGGCCACCCGGGGCCTGGAGTCACTTGGCTACGAGCCGGAACAGCTTGCCTTGCTGCGCGATGCCATCGCTCGGCCCTATGGCATGGTGCTGGTGACCGGGCCTACCGGTAGCGGCAAAACCGTGTCGCTGTATGCCTGCCTGAATATTCTGAATCAGCCCGGGATCAATATCTCGACCGTCGAGGATCCCGTCGAAATCCAGTTGCCCGGTGTCAATCAGGTCAACGTCAACGACAAGGCGGGCCTCGACTTCGCTACGGCCCTGCGGGCCTTTCCTGCGCCAGGATCCGGATATTGTCATGGTTGGTGAAATCCGCGACCTGGAAACCGGAGATATCGCCATCAAGGCCGCGCAGACGGGCCATATGGTGTTGTCCACGCTGCATACCAACGATGCCCCTTCGACGCTGACGCGCATGCTGAATATGGGCATACCCAGCTACAACGTAGTCGCGTCGGTCTTGCTGATCACGGCGCAACGCCTCGGACGCCGGCTTTGCCCGAGTTGCAAGCAGCCCATCGATATTCCGCGCCAAGCCCTGCTGGATGCGGGCTTCGCCGAGAAGACTCTGGACGGCTCCTGGCAGCCATACGGCGCGAAGGGCTGCGAGGTATGCAAGTTCACCGGGTACAAGGGCCGTATCGGTATCTACCAGGTGATGCCGATGACCGACGAGATCAACCGGCTGATCCTGACCGGGGCAGGGTCAAGGGATATCGCCAAACAGGCCAAGGCCGAGGGTGTGCTGGATTTGCGTCAAGCGGGCCTGTTGAAGGTGAAGGCGGGGATGACTTCTCTTGAAGAAGTCCTCGCCGTGACCAACGAATGATGCTTGTGCCTAGAATGGCGGATGCCAGAGAAACCAGGAGGACAGAGCGATGGCGGTTGCGGTAGCCAAGACAGTGGCCAAGGAATACCCGTTCGTCTGGGAAGGCACCGACAAGAACGGCCGCAAGATCAAGGGCGAGATGCTCGCCCCCGGCGAGGCGGTAGTCCGCCAATCGTTGCGACGGCAAGGCATCAACGCCACCAAGGTGCGGCGTCAGAGCATGTTGGCGCGGGCGCGACCGATCTCCGAGAAAGATATTGCACTCTTCACCCGGCAACTCTCCACCATGATGCGCGCCGGGGTGCCCTTGCTACAGTCGTTCGACATCACCGCTCGCAGCCACGCCAACCCCAGCCTGCAAAAGGTTCTGGCCGAGGTGAAGAACAGCATCGAGTCCGGCAGCAGCATGCACCAGGCCTTTAGACGATTTCCAAAGTACTTCGACACGCTCTACTGCAATCTGGTGGAGGCGGCCGAGCAGGCCGGTATCCTCGACACAGTGTTGGATCGGATCGCCACGTATAAAGAAAAAATGTTGGAAATCAAGGGCAAAATCAAGTCAGCCCTGATGTATCCAACCATCGTTCTGGTGATTGCCACCGTGATCACCGCGGGCATCATGATCTTCGTCATTCCTACCTTCAAAGATTTGTTTTCAGGTAGCGGGGCTGAACTGCCTGGACTGACGCGTCTGGTGATGAATATCTCCGATCTGTTCGTGGAGTGGTGGTGGGTGATATTCCTGCTTATAGGTGGAAGCACGTATGCCTTTATTCAAGCCTGGAAACGATCGCCAACCTTCAAGGCGCGCATTGATGTGCTCATCCTGAAGCTTCCGATTTTCGGTGAAATCATCGAGAAGGCTACCGTTGCGCGCTGGTCGCGCACCTTTTCGTCAATGTTCGCCGCGGGCGTGCCCATGGTGGATGCCCTTGAGTCGGTGGCCGGGGCTTCTGGCAATTACGTTTATGAATCCGCCACACGCCAGGTTCGGCAGGATGTCGCGACCGGCGCCAGCCTCACCGCGTCCTTGCAGTCCGCCAAGGTATTTCCGACCATGCTGATCCAGATGGTCTCCATCGGTGAAGAGTCCGGTTCGCTGGATAGCATGGTGGAGAAGGTTGCCGAGTACTACGAGCGTGAGGTCGACGAGGCGGTGAACAACCTGTCTGCCTTGATGGAGCCGATCATCATGGTCATCTTGGGCGGTTTGATCGGTACCATCGTCATTGCCATGTATCTGCCGATCTTCAAGATGGGTACGGTCATCTGATGTCTGGCACGGGGCGCGTCCTTGCCGCGCCTCGCTTTCACTCCAAATTCTAGCCATGCGATCACTCTCTTTGTTGGCCGAGCCCGCGACGTTAGTCTGGATTCAAGTCGGCTTTGCCTTCGTCGTCGGGGCCATGATCGGCAGCTTCCTCAATGTCGTGGTATATCGACTGCCACGTATGCTGGAGCGCCAGTGGCAAGAGGAATGCGCCCATCTCAGAGATGAGCCGGTAGCGTCCCAGGCCACATACAACTTGGCCACGCCAGGGTCCGCCTGCCCGCACTGCGGCCATGCCATACGCTGGTTTGAGAATATTCCCATGCTGAGCTTCGCTCTGCTGCGCGGGTGTTGCAATCACTGTGGTGCGTCAATCTCCGGGCGCTATCCGCTCGTCGAGGGCTTCACGGCGTTACTGTCAGCCTTCACCGTCTGGCATTTCGGGGCTAACGCCATGGGTCTGGCGGCGCTACTCCTGGTGTGGTCACTGATCGCCCTGGCCTTCATCGATGCCGACACGCAACTCCTTCCGGATAACATTACGCTGCCGCTGCTCTGGATGGGCTTGCTCTGGAACCTTGCTGGTGGCTTTGTTCCGCTGGAAGATGCCGTCATCGGCGCCGTTGCGGGTTATCTGGTCCTTTGGCTGGTCTACCATGTGTTCAAGTTGGTCACTGGCAAGGAAGGCATGGGCTACGGCGACTTCAAATTGCTGGCTGCGCTGGGTGCCTGGCTGGGCTGGGGGTTATTGCCGGTGATCATCCTCGCATCGAGCGTTGTCGGCGCGGTGATCGGTACCGCCATGATCGCGCTGGCTGGCCATGATCGCGCCAAGCCACTGCCGTTCGGGCCCTATCTGGCGTTGGGTGGTCTGATCGCCCTGTTCTGGGGCAACGTGATCGTTCAGACCTATCTACAGCCGTGATGCGGCCATTCACTGTCGCCCTCACCGGTGGCATTGGCTCGGGCAAGAGTGCTGTCGCGGAGTTGTTCTCCCACCACGGCGTGGACGTGATCGACACCGACCGTATCGCGCACGTGCTGACCGCGCCGGATGGCGCCGCGATGTCGGAGATCATCGAAGGCTTTGGTCCGGTCAGCGTTGCCCTTGGTGGAGGCTTGGACCGGGCTTGGATGCGTGCATTGGTATTCGAGGATGCATCGGCGCGCCGCCGGCTTGAGGCAATATTGCACCCTCTCATCCGCGCCGAAGCTGCGCATCAGCTTAGCCGCTCGATTAGCCCCTATGCACTGCTGGTGGTTCCCCTGCTGGCGGAAACGACAGGTGCATATGACGATATCGTCGATCGCGTGCTGGTGGTCGATTGTGCCGAAACGACGCAGGTGCGCCGGGTTGTGGAGCGCAACGGCTATTCGGAAGCCGCCATACGCGCCATCATGGCCAGCCAAGCCAGTCGGGCAATGCGCTTGGACATTGCCGACGATGTCATTGAAAACGAGGGTGACAGGAACGCTTTGGCCGCTCAGGTGGCGAGATTTCATCTGCGTTATCTGGAACTTGCGGCGCTTCGGCCCCTTTCGTAGTCAACATCATTGCATGCGCCGCAGCGGTGCTGCACAATGATTCGATCATTGCCTCGTTCCATAGGCCAGCCCCTTGCCATTGATTGTTTACGAATACCCGCTCAATGAGCGCATCCGCACATGGTTGCGCTTGGAGGATCTATTCGGCAAGGCACTTTTTTTTATCCGGGCGCACGATCACCGTTCACATCATGGCGCACTCCTGGCGATATTCGAATTGATCGATGTCATGTCGCGCGCCGAATTGAAAAGCGAGTTGCTGCAAGAACTCGAACGCCAGCGCGTGAGCCTTGATGCGTTGCGCAGTCATGCTGCCGTCGATCATGAAAGACTTGGGGAAATTCTGGCGCGTGTCGCGGCGTCATCCTCGGAATTGCTCGCCATGGCCCGAAAGCTGGGTCAAGAGATTCGCGAGAACGAGTGGCTAATGGGGATCAAGAGCCGCGCTGGCATTCCCGGGGGCGTTTGCAGTTTCGATCTGCCTGGCTATCACTATTGGCTTAATGCCGCGCCCGAACAACGCCGGCAGGACTTGCTTGAGTGGTTGGCGCCGAGCTTGCCGATCCGTACCGCCGTCGAGGTGGTTCTGACGTTGTTGCGGGAGGGTGGCAATGTCAGTCATCAGATGGCTACCGCCGGGATATTCCAGTTGATGCTGGGTGGGCGTAACGCCCATATGCTTCGGGTCGGCGTCGAGGCCGGTTTACCGTGCGCCCCTGAGGCGAGCGCCAACAAGTACGCAGTCAATTTGCGCTTTACGCTTGTCGATAAGAATCAAAAACCACGCACCTGCGAGCAGGATGTACCGTTCGAGCTGACGTTCTGCAGTCTTTAGCGATTGCCGTCTTCCGCTAAATCCTGAAGCTTAGTCCAGCGCGGTCAGTTTGTGGCCACGCACCAGTGTGAGGCGCTGCATGAGCGGTGCGCTCTCTGCCACGAATCTCGATTTGAAACGGTTTTCCAGAGGGTAGGCGCTGGGTAGATTCATCGCCAAGGGGTTCCGTTGCATATTGTTGACGCGGAATTCGTAATGCAGGTGTGGGCCAGATGCCAAGCCGGTCATGCCGACATAGCCGATGATCTGGCCCTGCTTGATCCGTCCGCCCTTGCGCATTCCGGCGCCGAAGCGCGATAGATGGCCGTATGCCGTACTGTAGGGCTTGGCATGCTCAAGGACCACCAGGTTGCCATAACCCCGTTGTTTGCCGACAAACTTCACCGTGGCGTCGGAGACGGCGCGCACCGGGGTGCCGATCGATGCACCGTAGTCGATGCCACGGTGAGCACGCCATTCCTTCAGGACCGGGTGATATCGCGAACTGCTGAAACCCGAGGTAATACGGGTAAAATGGCAGGGGGTGACTTCAGGAAGGCACGCTTCAGGCTGCGCCCTTCAGGCGTGTAGTAGCCCACGTTGCCGGACGGATCAACAAAATTCAGCGCCTGCAGCAAACGACCTTCGTTGGTGAATTCGGCGGCCATCAGGCGTCCGGTCTTGATGAGTCGGCCTTCGTGCATATAGGCCTCGTACACCACCGAAAACCGGTCGCCTTTGCGCAGGTCGCGGTGGAAGTCGATCTCGCCGGAGAGTGCTTCTGCCATTTCCGAGGCAATGGAATCGGGGACATTGGCATCGTCGGTGGCGCCGAACAGCGAGTGGGTGACGATACCGGAGCGCATGACCAGGGTTGGTTCCAGCCGGATGCTTTGTGCGTCGATCATGAAGCGCCCGGCAATCCGTTCGATGCTGACCAGCTTGGTTTCGTCGGCCATATAACGGAAAAGCATCAGGCGTCCGGATGACGTCACGCGCGCCAGAACGCTCCGTCCGGGAATCAGTTTGCCGAGTTTGCCGAGTTGCTCGTGTTCGGCGAGTAGCGCTTGAGTTTCCTCGCTGGCGACACCCATTCGGGTGAGCAGGCTTTGCAGGCTGTCGCCGGAGCGTATGCGCTCCTCGCGCCAGAAATCGAAGGCGCCGCTATCCGACGCCACGGGCGTCGGAAGTGCGATGGCTTCCACGGTGGTTTCCTGGGCGACGTCACTGGTCAAGGTGTCTGGCGCGGTACCGAATGCCGCAACCATGCCAAACAAGGGTAGGGTCGAGAGGGCGATCAGCCAGCGTTTGTGGCCGCGGATGAAGTCGAATACTTGCTTGGAGTTGGGCATGCCTGATCGATACTCCGGTTGCATTAGCGCGCGACGATAACAGAATAAGCGCTGGATAAAAAGGAAAAAAAATCCTGAATGTGGCATGCTCTTGCCCGAATTCATACCCCCTCGGGCACGCTGACCTGCCGGCCTGGGGTTGGAGTAACCGGTTGGAAGGTGAGTGGATGGTGAACCGACTGCGGATCAATAAACGTAGTGAGGCGGTGCTGGCACGGGTTCGCGATGATCTGGCCGCCCTGTTGAACAGTTCGCGGGCGCCTGAAGATGTGCGTGGTTTTCTGTTGCAACGTTGGGCTCGTCTGCTCGCGGATATCAGTCTGTCGCGTGGCGAGGAACACCCGGACTGGGTTGCCGGCTGGGATACGGTGCATGCCATGCTCTGGAGTTTGGCGCCCAAGCAAGGGCTCGAAGAGGTGCTGCGCTTGCTGCAACTCTTGCCCCTGCTGGTGGAGCGTTTGCAGGATGGCTGCGAGGCCCTGCGCCTGGACAAGGCCGAGCGTGATATCTTTTTCGCCAATTTGGCCATGCTTCACGCCGCCATCGTGCGCGCTGGCTTACACCCGGATACCGCGCCAGCCCAGCTATCCGAGCACCTGGAATCAAGCGAAGTTGAACCCTTGAGTACCTTCGCGCCGTCGGCGGGGAACCTGGTGGAGTCTGTATCGCCGGTCGAAAGCCCAGGTCAGGATGTGGATGCGACAATCAATTCTTTGCTGCCGGGTGCCAGGTAGGCTTTAGCGACGTGTCCATAGAAGAGAAACAGCTCGTCCTGCAATGGGTGAGCCCCATGCGCGGCATGTTCCTGTTCACCGACGTCGAGGGGTATGACGCCGTGTCGCTGACGCGGGCCAGGCTTAAGGAAAAACTGGTGCGCAGCGAAGCGCGCTTGCTGCTTCGTTAGGGAAAGGCCTTGCAGGCATAGCCCATGGCTTCGATGCGTCCGCCGAACGCGATCAGCCTTGCCTCCGGCAAACGACTTAGCCGGGGTGCTTCCGGTTGCAATGACGGCCGTGCCAATCCATAGAGTAAAACCCCGCGCAGCGGCACGCCATCAGACTGCAACCGACCAAGCAAGCGCAGATAGGCATCAATCTCGTCTTCCGATGGCGGTAAGCCATCGAGCTCAAACAGACAGGTCTGTATCCAGGTGGGACAGAGCCCGGCGGCGATCTTCAAATTGGCTACAACCTGCTCGGGCCGTGCCTCGGTGCCGTTGACGGTGCGCATGCCGACCTGGCTGGCCCGATCCAGTTTGAACCATACTTCGCCGCCCTGCGCCGCGATACCTTCGAGGCCCTCTTGAACATAGGCTTTGCGCATCAGGCTGCCGTTGCTGATCAGTACCGGCTTGACGGTATCGCGTAGGCCAAAGTCCGTCAGCGCCTCACCGACCAGGCCGACGACTTCGGCGAATTCCGGCGCGCTAGTAGGTTCGCCGTTGCCGGACAAGGCGATATCGTTCAAGCGGCGCATACCCTCAGGGACGTGCCTGGTCATGAAATCGCCATGGACGATGTCAGCCAACATGGCGTAAAGCTCGTCACGCAGCCGGGTCATGTCGACAGGCGGCGGCCCGCCACGTTTCAGGTCCGGGACCTGGCAGTAGATGCAGCGCCAATTGCAGGCGTTGTTGATGTTCAGGTTGATGCCTACGGAGACGCCACCAGCACGGCGCGAGACCACCGGATAGACATAGACCATGCCCGCGCTGCCGCGGTCGTGATCCTCGATACTCAGCACTGTCAGGGGGTCGGTCATTACGTCGCCAGCGCGCGCTCGATGGCACCGATCCGTGCCGCGCGAATATGCTCCGCGATGCGCCCTGACGGCGCCGACTGGGCGATGCTGCCGGCATCGATGCCGCGTGCCGCGTCAAGGGCACGCAGTAACCGATCGGGCTGAGGATAGGGTCGTGTCGCGTAACCCGGCCGGCTGTGAAAATCCGCTTCGCAGGCCTGGAGGCATTCGACGAAGCGCTCCGGGCGGCGGAAGGCGTCGCTACGTTCCAGGAGGTCCAATATGGTCGCCGGACGTAGCTCCTCGGCGCGGTGCACATTGCCGTGGTCGCGTGTCACGAGCACCGCCAGATCGCGACATTCGGCGGGCGCCTTGAAACGTTCGCTCAAGGATTTAACCAGGGCTATCCCCCGGCCTTCGTGGCCATGGTGCTTGGGCCAGTACTCCGCGGGTGTCGCCCCCTTGCCAAGGTCATGGAGCAGCGCGGCCCAACGCACCGGCAGGCTGTAACCCTGGGCCGCCGTCCAGTCGATTACTTGCGAGACATGCACGCCGGTATCGATTTCGGGGTGATATTGCGGTGGTTGCGGTATCCCGAAGAGCCGATCCAGTTCAGGCATCAAGCGCCCCAGGGCTCCACATGCCCGCAGCACCGAAAGCATACGCGAAGGAGCTTGCTCCATCAGCCCTCGGGAGAGTTCTTGCCAAACCCGCTCGGGAACCAGCGCCTCGACTTCACCGTTCTCGACCATGCGCACCATGAGATCGTTGGTTTCAGGGGCAACGGTAAATTCGGGAAAACGTGCCGCGAAACGGGCGACCCGCAGGATGCGCACCGGGTCTTCGGCGAAGGCCGGGCTGACATGGCGAAACACGCGCGCCGCCAGATCGTCCCGGCCGCCGTAGGGGTCGACAAGTGTTCCGTCGTCGCTCAGCGCCATGGCGTTGACAGTGAGGTCGCGGCGGCGCAGATCCTCTTCGAGGGTAACGTCGGCGGCGCTGAAAATCTGGAAGCCCTTGTACCCCTGAGCGGTCTTGCGCTCCGTGCGCGCCAGAGCGTATTCCTCATGCGAAGTCGGGTGCAGGAATACCGGGAAATCCTTGCCTACCGGCTGAAAGCCAAGGTTCGCCATGACCTCCGGGCTAGCGCCGACCACGACATGGTCTCGGTCCTGCACTGGCAGGCCGAGCAAGCCATCGCGCACGGCGCCGCCGACAATGTATGCCTTGATGGGCGCTGGGAACATCCTTAGCGCTGTGCCCGCCGCCTGAAGCGGTCGTAATTGCAGCGTGGACTCGCTTCGCGCAGGTAGCCGATGACACCATCGAGCTCGGTGGCCAGGCCAAAACGTGCCGGAAAGCCTTCGGGGCAGACGTTGTCGACCTGCATCGCGAAGTAGTTGTCGCGAGTCATGAGTTTTCGGCCGGGTTTGAATTCCATCAGGCGCGCGAATGCATAGGAGGCAGCGTCACCCAGCGGCAGGATCAACGGCGATCGTCCGAAGACGGCGCCGACTTTGGCCATAAGCTCTGCCAGGGTGTAGATACGAGGCCCGCAGAGGCCGTAGATCTGGCCAATAGTCTCAGGGTCATCCAGGCTGTCGGCGAATGCGCGGGCTACGTCGAGCACGTATACGGGCTGAAAGCGAGCGTGGCCACCCGCCAGGGGAACCACTGGCGCGAGCCGCAGCAGTTCGGCGAACAAACCCAGGAAACTGTCGCCTTGGCCGAAGATCACTGAGGGTCGGAATGCCGTTACCGCAAGGCCGGGTACGCTCATGACGCAACGCTCGCCATCGGCCTTGGTGCGTTGATAGATGCTGCGAGAAGCTGCGTCGGCGCCCAGTGCGCTCATGTGCAGCAGGCGGGTCACCCCCACTTCCTGGCAGGCCGACGCCACCTTGGCCGGCAAATCGACGTGGACTTTGCGAAATGCAACTTCACTGCCATGCAAAATGCCAACCAGGTTGATGACTGCATCGACGCCGGTAAACAGACGACGCAATTGTGCCGGGTCATGGATGTCGGATTCGGTGACAGTGACACCGGGCAGCACCAGGAGCGGCTTGATTCGGTCACGGTGGCGGCAGGGCACGAGCACTTCATGACCCCGTGAAGACAGCAGGCTGATCAGATGTCGACCGACAAAGCCACCGCCGCCGAGAATGCAGAGTTTCATGAAAAGCGCTCGAAGTTAGGAGTGGGCCATTCTACCCATCCTCCGCCATGCCCGCGATGGCCTCAGATATTCGGTGCGCTGTCGGTAGCGTTGTCCACGCGTGCCGGAATGGTGCCCAGCCGATCCTTCAGTCTGGTGGATGGGGTGCCCAGCCGCTGGCTGTAAAAGACCGCGTTGACCAGTACTTTTTTTACATATTCGCGAGTTTCAGTGAACGGGATTGATTCGACATAAATGGCACCCTCGAGCGGGATGTTTGCTTGCCAGCGTCGCGCCCGACCGGGCCCCGCGTTATAGCCGGCGGTGGCCAGAACCGCGGAGTTCTCCAGGCGGTCATGGATGTTTTTCAGATAAAAGGTACCGAAACGGATATTGGTGGCAGGCTCCCGAACCCCGGCATGTGCTTTGCGCTCGCCCATCTGATTGGCAATCCAGCGCGCCGTGGCTGGCATGATCTGCATCAGGCCGATGGCGCCGGCACTGGACTGGGCATGGTCGACGAAACGCGATTCCTGGCGCATCAGGCCAAATACCCAGGCGGGATCGAGCTTCTGCTCGCGGGCATAAGCCTCGGCGAGGTCGCGATAGGGGGTCAGATAGCGAAGGTCGAAGTTGTGAGTGTCGCGGGTCGTGTCGGCGGTATTGATCGCCCGGTCATACCAGCCTTCCTGGCGGGCGATCTCGGCGGCGGCGAGCAATTGGGCGTCATTCATGCCGCGCAGCGCCCAAAGCCACTCGGAGGTGGCGTCGGCCATCAGTCCAAGTCGACGCAGGCGTATTGAGCGGTCGATTCCCGGCAGCCTGCGGGTCGCCGACATTTCTTCCTGGCTCGGGCGGTAGTCCTGGGTTTGGGACTCGATGCGCACGGGCAATTCCTCGCTGGCGAGGACACCATAGTAGTGAATCTCACCGGAAAGGCGGGCAAAAAGTGTGTTTGCCGGGACGACGGCACCCAAGGCTTTCAGGGAGCGCCCTTTCCAATAACGCCAGACAGCTTCCTCCTGGACCGACTCGGGCATGGCTTCTATGCTGCGGAAGACATCCAACCAGCGGCCAGCGCGCAACATGGCACGGGCGCGCCAGATGGCCTGGTTTTCGCTCAGCGCCGCACCGACCTTGAGGAACCATTCGGGTGCGCCAGGGTGGAGTTGGCGAGCCGCCTGCGTAGCGATCTGTGCCCACCCGTACTGCTGCTCGGCGCCCGGGTACTTCTCACCATGGCTGGCCCAGACACTGGCGGCTTGTGCCGGGTCGGACTTGGCGATTTGAGTCAGCGCGTAAAAGACGATTTCACGAGTCGAACCGGTTGGTGCCTCGGCGATCAGCTTGGCCGGCTCGCGCTCGGCACGGGTGAGGCTATCCGCCGCCAAGCGCTGCGATTCCGGCATCTGGCTGCTCAATTCCCGGGCCAGACGCAGGTTGCCGGACTCCAGTGCAAGGCGCAGACGAATCAGCCGGTCTTCCTCGCGCAAGACACCGCGCTCGAACAAGGCGTCAAAAAGCAGTCCGCAACTGGAAGGCAGGTCGCGGCCGGTACGGTAAAGCTGGGCACCCTCCTGCGCCGCGTTTCCCTGGCCGGCGAAGACTTGGGCCCGCAGGGCATGGCAACGAATTTCGGTATCCGGCTTGCTGAGTTGCGAAGCCCATCTATTGAAGGCTTCCCACTCGTTGTTCTGAGCATGCAGGCGTGCCAGATCGAGACGGAAACGTTCGGTCAGCGGCGAATCGGGGTAGCGTCCGATGAACGCTTCCATATCCTGGGCTCCGGGTACGGCTGATTTGAGGAGCCAATACTGGAGATAGGCCTGAAGCGGGTACGCTTCACCGACCTTGGTCGTGGCTCGGACAAAACGTTCGGTCTGACCTTTGGTATAGGCTTCGCGTGCCGCGAGGAAGTCCGCATCGTCGTCGGCCGATACCCCATGGGCCAAGGCAAGCAAAAACAGGCAGAAAAGTGCGCTAAGAAAGTTGGCGAGGGCAGGCAAGTTTATAAGTATATTTCCGGAGCAGCCGGCACTGTACCAAGACCCGGTCGCACTTGGAAGGCGCGGCCGGGTTGAGTGGGTACGCGGGCTTACCAGTTTTCCGCGACGCTGACGTTGACCCGCAGCTTGATCTCGGAACCCGGATCGTAGGGCAGGAACGTCGTGTATTCATGGCCATGATAGCGGTAGACGACATCGTAGCCGCTGACCTTGCGCGACCAGTGGTCGACACTTCGGCAGCGCTCGACTTCGCGTGGGCCGCTACGTTCGACGTAGCGCGTGTCGCTGTTGTCGATGTTATCGCCGACAATGGCACCCGTGGTTGCGCCCACCACGACGGCGGCTTTCCTGCCATTGCCTTTGCCCATCTGGTTGCCGAGGATGCCGCCAACCAGACCGCCGAGGATGGCGCCGCCGTAGGAGCGGTCCCGAACCGTTTCCCGGGTTTCGCCGACGCGTTCGGTCCAGCATTCGCGGCGTGGCTCATTGACCTCTTCATAGACCGGCGTGCTGGCAAGCACTTTGCCATGATCCTGATATGGCGGGTTCGGGTTGCCGCCGGCCATGCCGGCACCGGTATACAGGGTGAGCAGACTCGCGCTAGTGATGCCGAATAGCTTGGATAGTGAGGTTTTCATGGTCATCTCCTGGTGTGTGGTTTTCAGCGGCGACCCTTGCGTTCATCGCGTCTCTTGTCTCCGGAACGGGGCTTGCCCCAGCGCCGCTCCTGCTCCGCGTTATCGCCAGTGTCCGAGTCGCGGCGCCGGAGCTCGAAGCCCATTCCAAAGCCGTCTTCGACGTTGACACCGTGCTCGTCGCGTAATTTCTTGCGCAAACGCTCGCGCTCATCGGGGGGAACGGTCTGCCATTGCTGGCGTATCGAGGAAATCTCGTCCTCGGACAACCAGGCCAAGTGCACCGCCGGTTTTCCGACAAGGGGGCTTCCGTCGGAGAGGCCAACCGTGAAACCATAGGCGGCATGAGCGGTCACGACTGGCGAACCGGTCAGCAACAGCGTCATGATGAGTGCCTGGGTTTTCATGGTTTTCTCCTTTCGACGCTGCTCATGCTAGGTCTCGGGCGTTTCCGTCGAGTTTCCACATCCAGTAAATTTGTAACCAATTGTTTCAGAGGAACGATGCCATGGAAGAAATCCGCCAGCCCCATGTCCTGGTCGTCGACGATGACGCGGGGATACGTGATCTCCTGAGCGATTATCTCCGCAAACAGGAGATGCGTGTCGAGACGGCACGCGATGGGCGCGAGATGGACGAGCGTCTGCTCGGCTTCGAGCCGGATCTGGTGGTCATGGATCTGATGATGCCCGGCGAGGATGGCCTGGCCCTGACCCGTCGCGTCAAGGCCGGTCGCGACGTGCCGGTAATCATGCTGTCGGCGCGCGGTGAGGATATCGACCGCATCGTCGGCCTCGAGGTGGGCGCCGACGATTATCTGGCGAAACCCTTCAACCCCAGGGAGTTGCTGGCGCGCATCCGCGCAGTGCTGCGCCGGAATAGTCCCGGCAAGCCCAAGGATGACGATAACCTAGAGCAGTATGCCTTCGGCGCTTTCGTCGTCGATCTGGCCGCGCAGCGTTTATTGCGTGACGGCGCCGAAATTGCCTTGACCCATGCGGAATACGCCTTGCTGAAGATATTCATCGAGCATCCCAACCGTGCTTTGTCGCGTGACCAGATCATGGATTGGCTGAAGGGCTTCGAGCGTGATCCCTTCGACCGATCCATCGACGTGCGCGTTACGCGCTTGCGCCGCAAACTGGAGGACGACCCCACCAATCCGGTCTACATTCGTACCGTTTGGGGTCAGGGCTATCTGTTCGCACCCAAGGGTAAGGCGCCCGTTTGAAGCTGTTG
Source organism: Hydrogenophilales bacterium (assembly GCA_016703155.1). Taxonomy (GTDB): domain Bacteria; phylum Pseudomonadota; class Gammaproteobacteria; order Burkholderiales; family Thiobacillaceae; genus JADJCP01. Next base: position 498,603 of record JADJCP010000002.1, on the reverse strand, counting down.
CCACGCACGCTTTTTGGCCGTACCGCGCTGGCCTTGCTGGCCATCTTTCTGGCGGTGCAGGGGGCGGCCTTCTATGTCGTCTGGAAAACCGCCGTCGAGCCTTTGCGGGCCCGTTCGGCGGAGGATCTGGCGGCACGCATTGCTTTGGCAGCGCAGACATGGGTCGAGTTACCCCCGGTTACCCGGCCTGATTACGAGATCGAGCTATCCCTGCGCCATAACCTCGAATTGGGCAAGGTCACCCAGCCTCTGCCAACGCTGGCGCCGGAGTCGGCTTTCGGAACACTGCTTGAACAAGCCGTCCTGACGCGCACCGGGCAGGAAATCCGCGTCAAGCAGGGCTCCGACCCCACCTACTCCTGGGTAGAGTTGAAACTCGCCGATCATTTGCTGCGCGTCGGCTTTGCCAAAGAGCGCTACGAGCTCAAAGCGCCGCTGGAGGCCGCGGTCGTATTTCTGGCCGGTGGCTTATTGACCTTGTTGGCTGTTTTGCTGCTGGCCCGGCGTATCAGCAGGCAACTTGCCGAGGTGGCCCGCTCGGCGCAGATCGTCGGCCAGGGCCGCACCCCCGAGCGTTTACCCGAGGCCGGCGCCGAAGAGATGCGCCAAATGGCCAGGGCCTTCAACCGGATGGCGGACGAAGTTCAGAAGCTGCTGGAAAACCGCACTGTGCTGCTGTCCGGCATCTCGCATGACCTGCGTACACCGATCACCCGCCTGCGTCTGGCTTTGTCGATGCTGGATACCGATGACAGAGAGATGGTGCGGCGCATGGAGGGCGACCTTGAGGAAATGGGGCGCCTGATCAGCGAGATGCTCGATTTTTCGCGGGCACTGAAGGGCGCGGAAATCACCGAGCTGGAGTTGTCAGCTCTGCTCGGCGAACTGGCGGCGGACGCGGCACGTGCCGGGCCGGTGGTGTGGCACGCCCACGAGGTGGCCTGCAAGGTCGTCGTCGGCGAGCGCGCGTTGCGGCGCATCGTCGCCAATCTCCTGGGTAATGCCCTGCGCTATGGCGAGGGCAAGCCTGTCGAGTTACGCCTCGATTGCGATGCTGAGGCCGTGCGTATCGCCGTGCTCGACCGTGGCCCCGGCATTCCCGAAGCCGAGCTGGAAACCGTGTTCCAGCCTTTCTACCGCCTGGAGGGCTCGCGCGCCCGCGACACCGGCGGCTCCGGTCTGGGCTTGGCTATCGTTCGGCAACTCGCCGATGCCTACGGTTGGCACGTCGTGCTGAACACTCGGGATGGCGGCGGCTTGTGCGCCGAGCTGCTTATCCCGCGCGCAGCGCCTGTAACTCGGCCGCGCTGAAGCCGGCACGCAAACGCGCCGCTTCATTGAAGGGTGGGCGTGGCCGGGGCGCTCCGGCAGCGCGGATCAGATCCCTGAAGGTGGCTGCCACGTCCAGGCTGCGCTGTGCGCACAGATAGCGGAACCAGCGGTCGCCGATGGCGACGTGGCCGATCTCGTCGTGCAGGATGATGTCAAGTATCGCGGCCCCCGCCTTGTCGCCGTAGCCGCGCAACTTGCTCTGGATGCCGGGGGTGACATCCAGGCCGCGTGCCTCCATCAGACGTGGTACCAGGGCCATGCGCGCCAGCGGGTCGTGGGCGGTTTTCGCGGCCAGTTCCCAGAGCCCGTCGTGTGCCGTGAAATCGCCGTAATCATGGTTCAGGCTGCGCAGGTGATCGCGCAGCAGTTGAAAGTGATAGGCCTCCTCGGCGGCGACACGTAGCCAGTCGGAGTGAAACTCGGCGGGCAGGTCACGGAAGCGGTAGACCGCGTCCAGGGCCAGGTTGATGGCGCTGAACTCGATGTGGGTCAGGGCATGGATCAAGGCGGCATGACCCTCCGGGCTGTTCAGCTCGCGGCGCGGCATCGCTTCGGGTGGCGCCAGGATCGGCCGCTCCGGGCGCCCAGGCGCGGTCAACGGCAACGTTTCCTGGAACGTTGCGCCTGTGAGTGTGCCAGCTTGGCTAGCCTGCCAGAGCTGGGTCGCGCCTGCTGCTTTGGCATCGATATCAGCGTTTGCCAACAGCATTCGCGCGAGGTGGTGCAGGTTCATGACAAGCGCCTCTCCAGCCGGGGCAGGATGTCCGGAGTTCGCGAGGCAGCGAACCATCCCAGGCCGATGCCCAGGGCGTCAGCGACCAAGTCGGCGAAGCTCATGTCGCGATAGCCGGACCACCCCTGCAAGACTTCCAGGGCGGCGCCGAGCGCCAATATGGCCATGGCAACCAGGAGGTGTCGCGGGTACAGCTTGGAGAACCATAGCATCAATCCGAAATAGGCCAGTAGATGGGCGAGTTTGTCGTTGATGAGCGCCGGGCCGTCTCCGGACGGCTTCAAGGACAGCCAGACAATGAGCGCGACCAGGCACCAGCCAATGGTTAGCCAGAGGGGTCTGATAGATGACGATTTGAGCATATGCACGGCATGTTATCAGCCGAGGACGGGCTATATGCGTAGTCATGGCCGTCATGCGGCCTGGAAGAAGGGTCATAAAAAGCCCCGTAATATCGACACCAGGGTCTATAGATAGAGAAAAGGGCGGCCTTTTATGGCGTTTGCCAAGGAGGCCTTAAGAGTGAAGGAGTACAACATGCTCAAGACCAAAGTCATTGTTGCAAGTTTGCTTATGTTGGCGTGGCCGGCGGTGATGCAGGGTGCGCAATGGGACTCGGTAACCAACAAGATGAATCCCGTCATGGGCGAGGCGGTTGCCTATGACAGATCGGATTGCACGGCGCCTGGCGGACAGGGTTATATGGTATTTCAGGATAAACCAGGGGTGACCTATAGCTATGTCGGCTCAGTCTTCAACGACAAGACCTCATGCATTACGATCGGTACCCGGACGCGAATCCGGATGTATCAACACAAGGATTTCAAGGGTAAGACCAAGGATATCGACAACGCCGACTACGATGCGATCAAGCAGGAAGCCTTCAGTGGCTGGTGGGACGACACCATGAGTTCCATCAAGGTATGGAAGAAATGACTGACGCGTTATGCGGACAGAGGTCTGCCGTTTAGCGGGTGATGAGTGCTGCGGCCAGCCGCGAGGCCATAAGCGCAAAGAAGCGCCAAACGTGCGGCATGCCCGGTTAATCCCGGTATTCGACCAGTTCCGTCAGCGTCAGGCGCTGTTTCCCCGGGGCCGGTTCGCTGCAATACCCGAAGGGCAGAATGAGGGCGATCTCATAGCGGTCGTCGGTCAGCCCGAGAGTGGTCTTGACCGCGCCTGATATGAATCCCCCGATGGCGCAGCTATCGATGCCGATGGCGGCGGCAGCGGTCATCATGTTGGCCGCTGCAATGTGACATTGGGTGATGCTCCAGGACGGTACGTCGGTCATGGCGTGGAACTGGCGATAGTTTTCCATGGCCGGCGCCAGGGCCTCGCCAGGATACTCGCGGGCCATGAGGCGGCGGACATAGTCGCTGTCCGGGTCGAGGTCAGCGACCTTGGCCAGGATGACGATGACGCAACTGGCGCTGCCGATTTGCGGCTGGTTGAAACAGGCGCCTTGCAGCGTGGATTTTTCATCCGGGCGCATCACGACGACAAACTTCCATTGCTCCAGTCCGAAGGATGAGGGCGACAGTCGTCCCGCTTCCAGGATGAAGTCGACGTCTTCGCGCGCCATCGGCCGATCCGGCTGGAAGGCGTGGCATGCATAGCGGCGATGGAAAATGTCGAGAATCTGCTGTTTCATGGCGTAGCCTTTTGATGTCAGCCGCTATTTTATCGGTTCCGGAGGATAGACTCATCCATGTGTTCAGGAGGGACTTGGAATGTGAATTGCCCCAGATTTTGAGGCAGCTCCTTTTCTTGAGAAGATAGCGCCATGAAACTCAAGCTCGTCGGTTTCACTATTTGAGCGAGGCAGGTCGGATAGTGCATTTTCCCGGCAGACGGCTAAAACGAGATTTGTGAGGTCAGATCGATCGCAGGTTTGTGAAGCACATCACATAGGTTGCCCTGTGGTCTGGATACAGGTGGTTCATGCCGGTATCGGCGATAATATGAGCATCCATATCATCGCAATCAGGGAAACACACTATGTTCAAAGCTGCCACCCTCGGCATCGTATGGCTCGCAACAGTGAGTGCCATGCCCGCGCAAGCCGATTTCATGGACGACCTCAAAAAAGCCGTGTCCGGAAAGCCCGCCAGCCAGGCCACAGCCGCGCCGGGCGCGGTACTGACCAACACCGACATGGTCGGCGGCCTGAAGGAAGCCCTCGCCAAGGGGGCGCAGCAGGCGGTTGCCAAACTGGGCAAGACCGATGGTTTTCTCAAAAACGCTGAAGTCGCCATCCCCATGCCGGAAAGCCTGAAAAAAGTCGATAAACTGCTGCGCAAGCTGGGCCAGGGGAAAAAGGCCGACGAATTCGTCGCGACCCTCAACCATGCCGCGGAGCAGGCCGTGCCCGAGGCGGCGACATTATTTGCCGATGCGATCTCGCAGATGACGGTTCAGGACGCCCAGACCATCCTGAAAGGCCCGGACAATGCCGCCACCGAATACTTCCGCAAGACCAGTGGCGTCAAACTCGCCGAACGCTTCAAACCACTCGTCGAGGCGGCTACCGACCGGGCTGGCGTGACCCGTTCCTACAAAGAGTTGCTCGACAAGGCTGGACCGTTCGCCAAGGTGATGAGCAAGGACACGGATCTCGATACCTATGTCACCGACAAGACCGTCGATGGCTTGTTCAAGATGATCGCCGCCGAAGAGAAACTGATCCGTCAGGATCCCGTGGCGCGTAGTACGGAGCTGCTGAAAAAAGTCTTCGGCGCGCTCTTCAAGTAAGCCGTTCTGACACTCCCGGCAGGGCCATCGGCAGCTTTTGAGCGAGGCCAGACCGACCCGGAAGACTCGCTCGGATCAAGGAGGCACGCATGCCCAAGCTCTGCCCGAAGATCATTCTTGAGGGTACGCGGTTGACGTACAAGACCGACATCGCCTTCGCACTGAACGAGCATCCGCGCATCGTCGGCCCACGCAAGTACCGCTACCACTCGCCGCTGATTTCGGCGGAGTGGTGCGCCTTCACCAATTTCCCCTGGGGACGCGGCTTGATCAACTTCGCGCCCGAAGAGGAGGAGATGGCTCTGGAGACCTATCGTACCTGGGTGCGTCTCTTTGAATTGCAGCGCTATTACTCCTGGATCATCGACCGGTTCCACATTTCCACCCAGGCCTATCAATGGCGCAACCACGGCAAGCAATACGATTTCAGGTGGCTGGAAGACCGGCTCCAGCCACTGGGATTTCGCCTGGTGCTGTGTGTGCGTACTCCCGAATCGTTCGAAGCGGCCAGGGCGGAGCGGCTGAAAATTTCCGGTAATCCCTCCCAGTACGACAACCTGCACGTCTTTATCGAGGAGCAGGAACTCCTGCGCAAGCTGGTTGCGGGGTCCACCTTGCCTGCGTTGATCGTCGATGTTTCCGATAACGATGTGGCAAGCGCGGTCGAAAAGATCGCCGACTGGATGGAGCAGACCGGTGGGCTGTATGCCTGATGTGGATCGCTAACCGTGCTTAGTCGCGATGCTGCGTGCGCAGGATAGAGCAGCCCCGCTCGGTGTCGATGTACTCATGCTGTAAGGCCGGAAAGCGCGCCAGCCACATTCCGACGATCTCGCGCTCATCGGCTCGGGCGGCATCGTCCATGAAAACCACGCCACCCTCGGCCAGCCTGTCGAATAGCCTGGGCACTGCCGGGTAGCGGGAGTGGCGCTGGATGAATCCTGGTGGGCCGTCGATGACGAGCATGTCGATGCGCAGTTCGGGAAGGTCGCCCAGTTCGTACCATAGAAACTCGGTGCCATTTACCATCTGCGTGCTCAGTGGCGCGTCGATGATCGTGGCGCGCGCTTCCAGACCATAACGGGCGATTTCGGTGCGCGTGTTATCCGCGTACTCGGCGCCGTTCTCCAGGCTGAATACCTGGCCGATGCCATTCATTTCGCAGCATCGGGCCAGCACCAGCGTGGTCAGGCCGCTGCTGCATTCGACTAGGGTTGCGGGCTGGGCGGCGAGGACGTGATTGGCGATCAGTTCGAGGAAATCGGGTGCCGCCGACCAGTCGGGATCACATCTGACGGAGCTGTCCAGACCCAGGCGTTTCAATAATGGCAGGTAGGCGTCGGGGACGGGCAGGGCAGTCATCGCGTCGGGAGAGGTGGTTCGCGTCATTCCAGCGGCTGCCGGAATGACGCGGTTAGACTGGCGTTGCCGCCAGTCGTCAGGCCAGCAACTGCTTCAGCACGAACGGCAGGATGCCGCCGGCATGGAAATACTCGATCTCGATGGGCGTATCCAGGCGCAGCTTGAGGCTGACATTCTGGCTCGTGCCGTCGGTGCGATGGATCGCCAGCGTGACCATCTGCTGCGGCGTGATGCCGTTCTCCAGACCGAGCAGGTCGAAGCTTTCCGAGCCGTTCAGGTTCAGCGACTTGGCATCGGCGCCGTCGACGAATTGCAGTGGCAGAACACCCATGCCGGCCAGGTTGGCGCGGTGGATGCGTTCGAAGGACTTGGCGGCAACCGCCTTGACGCCGAGCAACTGAGTACCCTTGGCGGCCCAGTCGCGCGACGAGCCGGTGCCGTATTCCTCGCCGGCGAAGACCATCAGCGGTGTGCCGGCGGCCTGATAGGCCATGGCGGCGTCATAGATGCTGGTCTGCTCGCCGTTGTGCAGGGTGACGCCGCCCTCGCTGCCCGGAATCATCAGGTTCTTGATGCGCACGTTGGCGAAGGTGCCGCGCATCATGACTTCGTGATTGCCGCGTCTGGCGCCGTAGCTGTTGTAGTCCTTCTGCTCGACGCCGTGCGCGACCAGATATTGCCGGCGGGCGCGGCGGCCTTGATGTTGCCGGCCGGGGAGATATGGTCGGTGGTCACCGAGTCGCCGAAGATGGCCAGGGCGCGCGCGCCACGGATGGCGGCCACCGGCTTCGGCGCATTGGCGGCGAAGAACGGCGGCTCCTGGATGTAGGTCGACTGGCCGTCCCATTCGTAGACCGCGCCGGTCGGGGCGGGCACCGCGTCCCACAGCGGGTTGTCGGCGCCAACATCCTTGTAGATGGCGTAGGCGGCGGCGTCCGAAGCCTTGGGCAAGAGCGCGGCGACTTCTTCGTTGCTCGGCCAGAGATCCTTCAGGAACACCGGACCAGCCGTGCCCTGGCCGATGGCCTCGCTGGCGACGTCGATATCGACCCGGCCGGCGAGGGCGAAGGCGACCACGAGCGGCGGCGACATCAGGAAGTTGGCCTTGACGTTCTGGTGCACGCGCGCCTCGAAGTTTCGGTTGCCGGAGAGCACCGAACAGGCGATCAGGTCTTTTTCCAGAACTTCCTTTTCGATGGCCTCGGGCAGCGGGCCGGAGTTGCCGATGCAGGTGGTGCAACCGTAGCCGACGACGCTGAAGCCGAGTTGCGCCAGCGAGTCGAGCAGGCCGGCGGACTTGAGGTATTCGGTGACGGCGCGCGAGCCGGGGCCGAGCGAGGTCTTGACGTGCGCCGGGGTCTTCAGGCCAAGCGCCACCGCCTTCTTCGCCAGCAGGCCGGCGGCGAGCATGACGCCGGGGTTCGAGGTGTTGGTGCAGGAGGTGATGGCGGCGATGACCACGTCGCCATGGCGCAGGCCACCTGCCGGCGCCGCCTCGGTCTTGCCGTAGCCGCCGTCTTCCTTGGGCAGTTCCAGCAGGGTCTCGAAGCTCTCCTTCAGGGCATACAGGTTGATGCGATCCTGCGGGCGCTTCGGGCCAGCGACCGAGGGCTTCACCGTGCCCAGATCCAGGTTCAGCACCTGGCTGTATTCGCACTGCTCGGCCTTGGGGATGCCGAACAGGCCCTGCGCCTGATAGTAGGCGCGCATGGCATCAACCTGGGCGGCGTCGCGGCCGGTGGCCAGGAAGTATTGGCAAGTGGCCTCGTCCACCGGGAAGAAGCCCATGGTGGCGCCGTATTCCGGGGCCATGTTGGCGATGGTGGCGCGGTCGGTCAGCGTCAGGCTGGCGGCGCCCTCGCCGAAGAACTCGACGAACTTGCCCACCACCTTGGCCTTGCGCAGCATCTCGGTGAGGGTCAGCACCACGTCGGTGGCGGTGACGCCCGGCTGCGGCGTGCCGGTGAGGTTGACGCCGACCACGTCCGGGGTCAGGAAATACACCGGCTGGCCGAGCATGCCGGCCTCGGCCTCGATGCCGCCGACGCCCCAGCCAACGACGCCCAGGCCGTTGATCATGGTGGTGTGGCTGTCGGTGCCGACCAGGGTATCCGGGTAATAGACGCCGTCCTTTTCCATGACGCCCCGGGCCAGGTATTCCATGTTCACCTGGTGGACGATGCCGACGCCCGGGGGAACGACCTTGAAGGTGTCGAAGGCCTGCATACCCCACTTCAGGAACTGGTAGCGCTCGCGGTTGCGCTCGAATTCAATCTCCATGTTGCGCTGGAGCGCGTTCGGCTGGCCGAAGACGTCGACCTGCACCGAGTGGTCGACGACCAGCTCGACCGGCGCCAGCGGTTCGACCTTCTGCACGTCCTTGCCGGCGCGCGCGGCGGCAGAGCGCATGGCCGCCAGGTCGCACAGCAGCGGCACGCCGGTGAAGTCCTGGAGGATGATGCGCGCGACGATGAAGGGGATCTCTTCGGTGCGCGTCGCGTTCGGCTGCCAGCCGGCAAGCTGCCGGACATGCGCTTCGGTGACCTTGGCGCCGTCGCAGTTGCGCAGCACGCTTTCCAGCACCACGCGGATCGACACCGGCAATTTGGAAATGGCGCCGATGCCGGCTTTTTCCAGCTCGGGCAGCGAGTAATAGGTGCCGGTCCGGCCTGAGCCGGCGTTGAAAGTCTGACGGGTTCCGAAGAGGTTGTGCATGATGGCGGGGGGCAGGGTTGGGAAAACCCGCATTTTACATCGCGGCGCCGGTGATGGATTCGCCGGCGAGCGAGATGACGGCAACGGAGTCGGTCGCCGCGTTCGCCCGGCGGGTGCCGGGGATCGATATCCAACGTTGCCCGATCTGCCACGCCGGCCATTGGCGTTGCATCGCGACCGTGCCGCGCGCCCGAGGGCCGCCATGAGATCGGACTGCGGGGTGCCAGATCACGGCCGTTCCGGAAGCGGTGGGGGCGGTCGTATGCCCATTGACCTCGGCGGGGCATTTGGCGATAGTGACGTCATCACGACGGGGCGACAAACCAACCGACACGCGTCCGCGAACGAAGGGAGAAAACGCCGCCATGCCACGACCGCCGACTTCGCCAACGCCTCCGAGCGATTCAATCTCCATGGCGTCACCGCCTGAGCCCGACGGTTCAATTCAACAGCTCGTATCCCACGTCCACCACGGGCATCGCGTAAGCGAAGGTTCGCGCGCGGCGGGCGCGGGATGCGAGCCTTCTCGTTGTGCTCCAAGTGTCGGCTAACTCGGCTCAACCTCGCTCCTTCGGTCGCTGGACGCTGCGCTATAAGGCTGCGCAGCGCCAGTTAGCTCCACGTTAGGGCACCCCAGGATCCACTCCATGCCGAAGCGATCAAACGACTTCCAGCGTCTGATCTACCTCGTACGCCTCAACCTCTCTGAAGGCGCAAAGGTCACGGAATCGAAGATGATGCGTGACCGCCTAACCAAGCGCTTTCGGGAAGTGGATGTTGTCATTGATGGCAAAGTCGGTTCTCAGCGTGTCTTCGTATCGATCGAATGTCGCGACCATCAGCGAGTGGCCGACGTAGGTTGGGTCGACGCAATGAAGGCCAAACATGATCGGCTCGATACGAACGCGTTACTGTTGGCATCGCGAAGCGGCTTCACCCCCGAAGCCCGTGACGTGGCAAGCAAGTATGGAATTGAGCTGTTTACGCTCGAAGATATTGATGACGCAAACATCCCTGCTTTGCTGGGACCCAACGGAAATCTATGGTTGAAGTCAGTGACAATCACCGCTGAGAAAGTCAGCATCCGGGTTGCACAGGTCGGTCTCCTTGCTCCAGAAACTGTGGCAACGGCCCCAGACAATCTGCTGTACTTGGACGATGGCTCGGAGCTTTGCCAAACGAAGGAGCTGGTTGATGGGCTATTGAAGAGCCCCCGTGCCCGGGACTATCTATTGGCAGAGGGAAAAGAGGAGCACAAGTGGTTCGAGTTTGTTTGGGAGCCACCAAACGACCAACAGGGGCGGCCTTTGTACATGAGGAAGCTTGAGCCTGCCGTGATGAGGCCAATCGAATCCATTCGCATCGTCGGTCCGTGCAAAGTGGAAATCGGTAAGTTTGGCGTGCGGCACGGAAGGATTGGTGATGTTCAGGTGGCGTGGGGCAAGACGACCATTGCGGGCAACAACGCGATGGCGGTCGCCACCATCACGGAGACTGGCGAAACCAAACTGTCACTTAACTTCTCGGGGGCCGAACAATGACGGACCCGTACCCTCTCAAGACACTCCTCTTAAGTTATTGATTTTAAATGAACGGCTCAGAGTGTCTTTCGGGCGATTTGCTGCTAAAGGGGTCAGTGTCGATGGGTTATGGATTTATGAATCAACACCGACCCCATTGGTGCAATCGGGACGGATCGTGACATTCGAATCGCACGAGGCGTATTTCGCCAATGTCCCCGAGGCGGTGCGCCCGTCGCTGGCCGCCATCCAGGCGAAAGTGGAATCGCTCCTGCCCGATGCGTCGCGCTGCATCAGCTACGGCATGCCCGCTTTCCGGCGTCGGCGGCTATTTTTCTACTTCGCGGCGTTCAAGAAACACATCGGCGTCTATCCGCCGGTGACCCGGGACGCGGCATTGATCGAGGCTTTGGCGCCCTATCGCGGTGCGAAGGGAAATCTGTCCTTTCCGCTGGATCGGCCGTTGCCGATCGACCTCATCGGTCGCGTCGCGGTGGCGCTGTATCGGCAATACGGGAGCGAGTAAGGCGACTGCGTCAGGTGCGCGCGCGTTTCGTCCCGCTCACCCGGCCGTTTCCTGGAATCCAAACGACAAGGCCGGCGCGGGGCGAACCCCGGCCGGCCTGTGTTTATATATCGTCCGGTTCAGGCGAACGTGCGGTCCGGCGAGCCGACGCGGTCCCAGGCGACGCGCGTTTCGGCGGTGACGGTCGGCGCGGGCGGCGTCGGCGCCTGGACGGTGGGGGCGCTTGCCGCCCGGCTCGGCGCGGCGGCGAGGAGCGTAGCGCCGGCGACCAGGGCCAGGAGCGTGGCGTGCATGAGTTTCAAGTTGTTGGTTTTCACTTGAATTCCCCTCGTCAGTTAACCGAAGCCGGCCGTTCGAAGGCGACGCGCGCGGGTTGGTAGCTGTCCTCGTGCAGGACGCGCTGGCGTACCCGATCCTCGCCGAGCTGTTCGGCGAGGGCGCCGACCAGGCGGAAGATGTCGGTGGCCGTCAGGGGCGCGCGGCAGGCGACTTCCAGGGCATTCCACAGGTACGCCGGCTGGCGGTCGCGTGCATGCAGCGCCTCCAGGGCCTGCATGATCCGCTGGCCCTTGGCGCGGCGCTCGTCGCCCTCGGGCAGATTCGTCAGATCCTCGAACTGGGCGCCGAGCACTTCGTTTTCGATGGCGGCGGCCAGGGGGCCACCGGTCCGGGCCAGGGCTTCCAGGGCGGCGGCTTCGTATTCGCGGGCTTTCAGCGAGGCCGGGTCGGCGATGCTGTAGGCCAGGCCGGCCCAGTGCAGCAGGCGGGCGCGCTCGGGGTCCTTGTGATCCATCATGGTCACCAGATATTCGGCGAGGCCTTGCGCGCTGCTGTCCTTGTTGGCGCCCATCAGGTCGTACATGGCACGGATGTGCGGCGGGCAGGGTTCCAGCAGGGTGACGTGGGCCTTGATCCAGAGATCGCGCTCGATGTCGCGCAGGCGATCCTGGTTGTGCCCGGCGATGTTCTTGATGCTGCGCGGGTTCTCCCAGTTCTGCACGGTGGTCACCGAGACGCTGGCCAGGACCGCCAGGGCTTCCTGCGACAGACTGTAGCGCCGGCGCAGGCCGTTGACCCAATCGGCCTCGAACTCGCGCTGGCTGCTGTAGCGCCGCGTCGGATTCAGCTGGCGGCGATGGTCGCTCCACTTTTGTTCAAGAAATGACATCTGGTTTCCTTTCGCGCTTGGTTTGCGTCATACGGTTACACCATAGCCCGGACGGCCGACGCGGTACACCAACCGGGTTGGGATCGCACACGATAGACGCGCGCGTGGCTGGATATCTGAGTTTCTACTCGTTGATTCGGCCAAAGTCCAGACGCAGCCTGGATTCGCGGCGATAAATCGCCGATAAGTGGCGCCATTGCTAGCCGGGCCGGTGGAATGCAGTGCCCGATCAACCAGGGATAGCCCGGAATTCTGAGGTTCGGTCGAATTTTGATCGCTGCCGTGAACCACTTCATTTCGCCTTGCGTGCATACGGACTACAGTCGATCCGACTATTTCAAGGCTCCGGCGCAACTCACGGCAACTTCCATGAGCGCAGGCGCGAAGTCTTTCAGAAGGTTGAAATAGCTTTAGCCACAACTACATACGGGTATCTAAAAGGAGTTTCTCATGCAAATCAAAACTTTCGTCTTGGCTTCGTTAAGCACCGCGCTGATGTCGGCGGGTATCGCCGGCGCGCAGTCCGCCCCTTATTACAATCCAACCAACGACAAAGCCTCAGCCGGCAAGACGACCGGCTATGAACTGTATGGAACCATAGGCTGTCCGGGGCGTGGCATCCTCGACGCGCCGTGTGTCGCACCGGCTCCGGCGCCGGTCGCGAAGCCTGCGCCGCTCCCCGTGCCCAAGCCCGCCACCAAGCTGGAATTTCCCAATGCCAAGCCGGGCGAGTGCTATGCCAAGGTGCTGATGCCTCCCGTCTACCGTACCGAGAACGTGCAACAATTGGTGAAGGAAGCCAGCGAGAGTGTTCGAGTCATTCCGGCGAAGTTCGAGACGGTCAAGGAACGTGTCCTCGTGAAGGAAGCGGGTGAGCGTATCGAGATCGTCCCCGCGGTCTACAAGGCGCAAAAGGTTCGTGTGGTCGAGGAAGAGCGGACGGAAATCATTCCAGCCGTGTACACGACCGTCAAGGAACGCGTCATGGTGAAGCCGGCCGAAACCAGGATGGAACCGGTCGATGCCGTTTATGGCGAGGTCGAGGAACAGATTCTGGTGCGCCCCGCTTCGCGTCGCGCCATCGAGATTCCGCCGGTGTACGAGACGATCTCCGAGAAGAAGCTGGTGCGCGAGGCCTACACGACCTGGAAGCCGGGTACCCAGTCGGCCATTCAGAAACTGGACGAAAAGTCCGGCGAGATCATGTGTCTGGTCGAGATTCCCGCCGAGTACGCCACGGTCACCCGTCAGGTGCTGAAATCCCCGTCCACGGTGCGCTATGAGGACATCCCGGCCGAGTACAAGACGGTGAAGAAGACGGTTCTAAAGTCCCCCGCGGCGACGCGCAGCGTGACGATCCCGGCGGAATACGCCGAGCGCGAGGTCCAGAAGGTGGTGACACCGGCCAGGACGGTCATCAACAAGGTGCCGGTGGACTACGAGCGCGAAATCATGGTCATGCTGACTCCCGCGCAGGAGAAGCGCATTCCGGTGCCGGCGGTCTATGGCGAGCGCGAAGTGACCAAGCTGGTTACCCCGGCGCGTGAAGAACGTCTGCCCATCGCCGCGCAATACGCCACGGTGCAGAAGCAGGTGGTCGTCACGCCGGCGCGGGAAGCCTGGAGTCAGATTCTGTGCGACGTCAACGCCACGCCCAGCCGCATCAGCCAGATCCAGGGCGCCCTCAAGGCCGCCGGCTTCGATCCAGGTGCGGTGAATGGGCACTTGGATGTGGGCACCATGAAGGCGGTCGAGGCTTTCCAGAAGGCCAAGGGGCTGCCTGTCGACGGTTACTAGAACGTCGCCACGGTCAAGGCGCTGGGTATTTCCGAGAAGTAAGCAGCCAGGCCGGTAGCCTGCCTCGCTCCATCCCCCATCGGTGCCGCCGCTGGGGGATTTTTTTCGTCAGGCGGATGCCATCGAAACGGGTATGCGGCGTGCGCCGAACGGCTTGTCGAATTTACCGTAACGTCCGGCGATGGCCGCGCCGCAGTGCGGGCAGTGGCCGTCGTCGGTGACGGCGTAGGCGCGGATGTCGTACCAGTCGCGCACGATCAATGGCTGCTGGCAGCCCGGGCAGAACGTGGTGTCGCCCTCGGTGTCGTGGACGTTGCCGGTGTAGACGTAGCGCAGCCCGGTCTCCATGGCGATGGCCCGGGCGCGCTTCAACGTCGTGGCCGGCGTGGCCGGCAGGTCGCGCAGCTTGTAGTCCGGGTGGAAGGCGGAGAAGTGCAGCGGCACGTCCGGACCGAGCGCGCTCATGACCCATTCGGACAGACGACGCAGTTCCTCGTCCGAGTCGTTCAGGGTGGGGATGATCAGGGTGGTCAACTCGACCCAGACATCCGTTTCCTTCACCAGATAGACCAGCGTGTCGAGTACCGGCTGCAGACGCGCGCCGCAGTATTTCACGTAGAAGTCATCTGTAAAGCCCTTCAAATCGACATTCGCGGCATCCATCAGCGCGAAGAACTCGGCGCGCGGCTCGGGGTGGATGTAGCCGGCGGTGACGGCGACGTTCTTGATGCCGGCGTCACGGCAGGCGAGTGCGGTGTCGAGGGCGTATTCGGCGAAGATCACCGGGTCGTTGTAGGTGTAGGCGACGCTCTTGCAGCCCATCCGGCGCGCCACGGCGGCGATCTGTTCCGGGCCGGCACTGTCCATCAGGCGGTCCATGTCGCGCGACTTGGAGATGTCCCAGTTCTGGCAGAACTTGCAGGCCAGGTTGCAGCCGGCGGTGCCGAAGGAAAAGACCGAGGTGCCGGGATAGAACTGGTTGAGCGGCTTCTTCTCGATGGGGTCGACGCAGAAACCCGAACTGCGCCCGTAGGTGGTCAGCACCACCTTGCCGGCTTCCATCTTGCGCACGAAGCAGGCGCCGCGCTGGCCCTCGTGCAGCTTGCAGTCGCGCGGGCAGAGGTCGCACTGGACGCGGCCATCGTCGAGCGTGTGCCACCAGCGCCCGGGGTGACTGGTTTCGCCGGGGGTGACGAGGTTGGTGTCGGTCATGGCAGCGCTTCCTTGTACTTGTCAACGGTATAGCGCGAGATGCGCATGTCGTCAGCCCAGAAATCGGCCGGCAGGCCGGCCTTTTGCTTCAGGTGCGCCATGAAGCTGCGTGGCTCGGGGAGTTGTTCCCAGACTTGCGGCAGGAAGGTGGCCCGGTGGATGCCATGTTCAAGGAGGATGCCGTCGACGCCGGGGCGGAGTTGCCGCAACAGGTCCGCTTCGCCGTTGAATTGCATCGGCATGGCCTTCGACAGGATCGACACCTCGACGCGGGTGCGCGGCAGTTCATCGGCCGACAGCGGCGCGAAGCGCGGGTCGCGGAAGGCGGCGGCGCGGGCGTTTTCCAGCAGATCCTGGCCGAGTGGCCGGTGGGCTTCGAGACTGCCGATGCAGCCGCGCAACTGGCCGTTCTGGGTCAGTGTGACGAAGGTCGCCCCATTTTCCTTCAGCCAGTCGGGGTAGGGCAGGACGACCTTCTCGCCGGCCAGTTTGGCGGCAATGGATGCACGCGCCATGTCGGTGAGAAGTTTGCCCTTGTCGGGGATGGCCGCTTTGGCTTGCTCGGGCTCCGTGAAGGCGATAGCGGCATAACCGACGACGCGGTTCTTGTCGCCGGCGGTGTCGCCCGAGTTGCGCAGATCGAGCAGGTGGGGTGTCAGTCCCTTGCGCCTGGCGGTGGCCAGCAGCCCGTTCACCGGATGCGCGCCGCAGGCCTGCTCGCCCACCAGACGCGGTTCGAGATGCAGCAGGGTATCGAGGGTGTTCCGGTCCTTGTCGCGGGCCTCGGGATAGGTCAGGTAGTGCGACAGGTCGGAACTCACCACGATAAGGGTCTCGGGACCACCCCAGAGGCGCTCCAGCACTTCGGAGACCTGAGCCGGCGTGGCCCCGCCCACCGCCAGGGGTACCAACTGGAAATCGCCCAGCACGGATTGCAGGAAGGGCAGATGCACCTCCAGGGAGTGCTCCTGGGCATGCGCCGCCAGGCTCACCTCGACCTGCGGCAGGGCGGCGATCTCGGCGATGGCGGCCCGGTCCAGGGGGATGTCGCCCAAGGGCGTCTGAAAAAAATCGACGCCCGGCAGGGCCAATCCCTGTACCCAGACCCGATGTACCGGTCCGAGCAGGACGACGCGCTTGATCGTGCCCTTGAGCGGGCGTAGCAGGGCATAGGCGGTGGCGGCGATGGGGCCGGAGTAGATATAGCCGGCGTGCGGCGCGATCAAGGCCTTGGGGCGCAGCACAGGCGGCTGCGCCGCGTCCAGGTAGGCTTGAACGTCATGAGAGAGCGTTTTGGCGCTACCCGGGTAAAACATGCCGGCAACCGCGGCGGGGCGTATCGTGACCATGTTCGGCTCCCATCCAAGTCCTGCTTTAAACTTAGGGGCAATAGCCCGCCAAGACAAGACCATGCCCGATAATTTTGCCTTACTTCCCGCCGCCGGCGTCGGCGCCCGCATGGGCGTCAACCTGCCCAAGCAATACCTGGATATCGCCGGCCGGCCGATGCTCTGGCATACCCTCCGCGCCTTCGAGCGGCACCCCGCCATCTCCCGGGTCTATGTCGCCATCGCCCCTTAAGATGGTTATTGGGATGACTATGACTGGAGCGATTTCATCAAGCTGCGCGTCTTGCGCTGTGGCGGTGAAACGCGCGCCGCGACCGTCCGCAATAGCCTCAGGATAATCGCTGGCGAGGTCGATGCCGGCGATTGGATGCTCGTCCACGATGCCGCCCGGCCCTGCATTTCGGCGGGCCTGCTCGATCGCCTGCTGCATGAAGTCTTGGGCGATCCTGTCGGCGGCATCCTTGCCCAGCCGGTCGCCGATACCCTGAAACGCGCCGACGGCGCCGGTCGCATCGCCGAGACCGTGCCGCGTGCCGGCATGTGGGGCGCGCAGACACCGCAGATGTTCCACCATGCATTGCTGCTGAAGGCCCTGGAACAGGCCGGCACCGACGTCACCGACGAGGCCTCGGCGCTCGAAGCGCTGGGCCTGTACCCGAAACTGGTGGAAAGCGACATGACCAACCTGAAGGTGACCTATCCGAGCGACCTGGAGGCCGCTGCATGGCTGCTGTCGCGCGCGGCGGAGCCGATGACATGAGCGGCTGTGCCTGCGAGAACGGCTGCACCCTGGACCGCCTGCGCGAGCGGCAGCGGGGGACGCTGCGCGCCGTCCTGGCGATCAACGCAGTCATGTTTTTCGTCATCGCCGGCGCGGCCCTGTACGGTGGCTCGACGGCGCTGCTCGCCGACAGTCTGGACAATCTCGGCGATGCATTTACCTATGGACTCAGCCTCTACGCTGTGACACGCGGCGCGCGCGTCAAGGCGCGGGTGGCCTTGCTGAAGGGCGGTCTGATTCTGCTGGCCGCGCTGGTGGTGACGGCGCAGATTGTCTACAAACTCATCGTGCCGAGCATGCCCATTTTCGAAGTCATGGGTGGCTTCAGCCTGCTCGGTCTGGCGGCGAACTCGATGTGTCTGTTCCTCCTCTGGCGGCATCGCCAAGAGGACATCAACATGAGTTCCGTCTGGGAGTGCTCGCGCAACGACATCGCCACCAATCTGTCGGTTTTCCTCGCGGCCGGGGCGGTATGGCTGACGGACTCCGGCTGGCCGGACAGCCTCGTCGCCGTGGGGCTGGTCTGGCTGCTGACACGCTCGGCCTGGCGCATCATCGCCGCCGCCAGGGCGGAGTTGCGCGCGGCAGCCTGAACATGGCGACGCTATGTCTCGATAGATCCCTGGCCGCCTGGCGGACAGCCGAATTCAGGGACGTTTTCAAGGCCGAGGTGGCGGCGCTGGATTCCAGCCTGCTGCCCTTGCAGGCGGGCCTGACGCATTCCAGCCATGCGCTGGGGGACAAGATCGATGTCGTCATCCTGAGCACCGAGGAAGCGCCGGAAAGCCTGCGCGTCAGGGCCGGCCTGTTCTATGCCGGCATCATCGCCGGTTGCAGTTGCGCCGACGATCCCACGCCGGCCAGCGAAATCGCCGAGTACTGCGAGGCCGAGTTCGTCATCGACTGGCGGAGCGGGGCGGCAACTGTCTCGCTGATCGGGTAGGGATCTCCATTCGGCATCACAAAAGCGTAACATTTTTTCCGAATATATCTGGTATAACGTATACATATGGAAACACAGATATTTTTCGACGCCCTGTCCGACCCGTTGCGCCGGCGCATTCTGGTGATGCTCCTGGAGAAGGATGAGCGTTGCGTCTGCGAATTGCATGGCGCCTTGAACGAGGCACAGCCGAAAGTGTCTCGGCATCTTGGTGTGCTGCGCGATGCCGGGATTGTCGCGACCCGTCGTGACGGTGTCTGGATGCACTACCGGATCGCCGCCGATCTGCCCGCCTGGGCGTTCCGGGTGCTTTGGCACATGAAGGAAGGCGAAGGCGAATCCGTCGCAACGCCCTGTATCAAATGCGCGTGAACGAATATATATACCTGCGCGCGATCACCATGGAGAATGAACATGTCCGAACCTAAAACCGTCCTCGTCCTGTGCACCGGCAACTCCTGCCGCTCGCAGATGGCCGAGGCCCTGATCAATCACGATCTGGCTGGCCAGGTGCGCGGCATTTCCGCGGGTACGCGGCCGCAACCCAGGGTGGCGGAGGGTGCCGTTGAAGCACTGAAGCAGATGGGCCTGCCCACCGACGGGCTTTATCCCAAGGACGTCGATACGGTGATGCACGATGACATCGATCTGGTGGTGACGGTATGCGACAACGCCAAGGAGTCGTGCCCGATCTTCCCGCGTCCAGTGAAATCCATCCATTTACCCTTCCATGATCCTCATGGCGAACCCCTGGAGTCGTTCATCCGGGTGCGCGACGAGATCCGTGCCCGCCTGATCCCCGCCGTGCGTGAGAACCTGGGCATTTGACCCACCCCCCGATCCCCTGACTGGAGACTGCAATGCCCGACACTATCCTTAATGTGCTGTTTCTTTGCACCGGCAATTCCGCCCGCTCTATTCTTGCCGAGTCGCTGCTGAACAGCATGACCATCGGCAAGGGGCGCTTCCGTGCCTACAGCGCGGGCAGCCACCCCTCGGGAGCCGTGAATCCTTTCGCCATCGAATTATTGGCCAAGAACCACATGCCGACGGAGGGTCTGCGCAGCAAATCCTGGGACGAATTTGCCCAACCCGGCGCGCCGGGGCTCGATTTTGTTTTTACCGTATGCGACAACGCCGCTGGCGAGGTCTGCCCATACTGGCCTGGCCAGCCCATGACGGCGCACTGGGGCGTACCCGATCCGGCTGCCGCGTCAGGTTCCGATGACGACAAGCGCAAGGCCTTTTTCCTGGCATTCAATCAGTTGCAGAACCGTATCAACCTGTTCGCCAACCTGCCGTTCGCCAAACTCGACAGGATGAAGCTACAGGAGGCATTGAACGATATTGGCAGGGAACGGCTGGAATGAGTGCGCAATGCGAGGTGACCGGCAAGCGTGCCGTCGGCGCGCCGATGAGTCTGTTCGAACGCTGGCTCAGCCTCTGGGTGGCGCTTTGTATCGTCGCCGGCGTGGCCGTGGGCCAACTTTTCCCGGCACTCTTCCAGGCCCTCGGTCGCATGGAAGTCGCCCAGGTCAACCTGCCGGTCGGCGTGCTGATCTGGGTAATGATCATCCCCATGCTGATGAAGATCGACTTCGGCGCGCTGCATCAGGTGAAATCGCACTGGAAGGGCATCGGCGTCACCCTGTTCGTCAACTGGGCGGTGAAGCCGTTTTCCATGGCTTTTCTGGCCTGGCTGTTCCTCCGTCACTGGTGCGCGCCGTATCTGCCGGCCGAACAGCTGGATAGCTATATCGCCGGCCTCATCCTGCTGGCCGCCGCGCCCTGCACGGCAATGGTCTTCGTGTGGAGCCAGCTGACGCGCGGCGAACCCTATTTCACGCTCAGCCAGGTGGCGTTGAACGACACGATCATGATCTTCGCCTTCGCGCCCATCGTCGGCCTGCTGCTCGGACTGTCGGCCATCACGGTGCCGTGGGCGACCCTGTTTACCTCGGTGGTGCTGTACATCGTTCTCCCCGTGATCCTGGCACAGCTCTGGCGCAAGGTTTTGCTGAAACAGGGCCAGACGAAATTCGACGCCACCCTGGCCAGGCTTGGCCACCTTTCCATCCTGGCCCTGCTGGCCACCCTGGTGCTGCTGTTCGCCTTCCAGGGCAAGGCGATCCTTGACCAGCCGCTGATCATCGCCCTGCTCGCCGTGCCGATCCTGATCCAGGTATTCTTCAATTCGGCCCTGGCCTACTGGCTGAATCGCAAGGTTGGCGAAAAGCACAGCGTCGCCTGTCCGTCGGCTCTGATCGGCGCCTCGAACTTTTTCGAACTGGCGGTGGCGGCGGCCATCTCGCTGTTCGGTTTCGAGTCCGGCGCGGCACTGGCGACGGTGGTCGGCGTGCTGATCGAGGTGCCGGTGATGCTGCTCGTGGTGAAAATCGTCAACCGCAGCAAGGGTTGGTATGAAGCCGCTATATCGTAAATGCCGCCTCTCCGGCGATCATGCGTAATCGCCCGCAAGCGGGTTTCCTATCCGGAGTCAGCAAATGTTCAAAAAATACCTATTCGGTTTTCTGGGGGCCTTCGCCGCCATCACGACGGTGCGTGCCGAATACCAGCCCAAGGCCGAACAGGTCACCGAGAATATCTACGCCATTGTCGGCCCCCTGGGGCAGCGATCCACGGAGAACGACGGACTGAACGCCAATTTCGGCTTCATCGTCACCGGCCAGGGGGTGATCCTGATCGACTCGGGTGCGAGCAAACTGGGAGCCGAGAAGCTCGCCAGGGCGATCAAGACGGTCACCGATCAGCCGATCCGCTGGGTGATCAACACCGGCAGTCAGGATCACCGTTGGATGGGAAACGATCATTTCGCCGCCCAGGGTGCCGAGGTGATGGCCCTGGCGCGCACCGCCGCGACCCAGGCGCAATACGCCGAGCAGCACATGGAGGGCCTGACACGCTTCCTGGGCGAGCGCATGGCGGGCACCCGGCCGTTGCCGGCCGCCAAGACCCTGCAACGGGAATCGGCGGCGCTTGAACTGGGTGGCGAAACCCTGGTTCTGGCCCATACCGACGCGCATTTCCCCGGCGATGCCTGGGTCTGGCTACCCAAGCGCGGCGTGATCTTCAGCGGTGACCTGATCTACGTCGACCGTATCCTTGGCGTGTTGCCCTGGTCCAGCGTCAAGCATGGCCAGAAGGCATTTCATGGCCTGGAGGCGCTTAATCCAAAATTCATCGTCCCGGGCCACGGGCGCCTCTGCGACCTGGCCAAGGCCAAGGCCGAAACCGGCGATTACTACGATCTCCTGGCCGACAAGGTGGGCGCCGCGGCCAAGGAGATGGAGCCGATGGATGCCACCCTGGCGAAGTACGCCGACCTGCCCCAGTTCAAGCACCTGGAGAACTACGATGGTCTGCACCGGGCCAACATGAACCGGGCGTTCACGGAGTTCGAGGCGCAGTGATGAGAGATGGGTGCATGGCTAGAGTGACTCCCCCCTTTGCAAAGGGGGGGATGGTCCATGGGAACGGCCGCGCCGCATGCTTGATGCATTCGCCCGCTGGCTCGCCTTCGATGTCCTGAGCCTCGTGCCCGGCTCGCATCTCGGCGAGGCGGCACGCTTCTTCTTGTACGACGTGCCCAAGGTCATGCTCCTGCTGGTGAGCGTGGTCTTCGTCATGGGCGTGGTGCATACCTTTATCTCGCCGGAACGTACACGCGTCTGGCTCGCCGGCAAGCCCCTCGGTCTGGGCAACGTCATGGCGGCATCCCTGGGCGTGGTGACGCCGTTTTGCTCCTGTTCGGCGGTACCGCTGTTCATCGGCTTCCTCTCGGCGGGTGTGCCACTGGGGGTGACTTTTTCCTTCCTGATCGCCGCGCCCATGGTCAACGAGATTGCCCTGGCCCTGCTCTTCGGCCTGTTCGGCTGGCAGGTCGCGGCCCTGTACCTGGTCCTGGGCCTGACGGTGGCCATCGTCGCCGGACTGGTCATCGGCAAGCTGGGCCTGGAACTTCATCTGGAAGACTGGGTACGCGCCATCCGCGTCGGCGCGGCCACCGAGCTCGGCGATAGCCCGCCGACCTGGCCCGACCGGCTGCGCGCCGGTGTGGCTCACGTCAAGGAGATCGTCGGCCGGGTCTGGCCCTGGCTGATCGCCGGCATCGCCATCGGCGCGGCGATCCATGGTTATGTGCCGCAGGATTTCATGGCCGGCATCATGGGCAAGGAACAATGGTGGGGCGTGCCGGTGGCGGTGGCCCTGGGCGTGCCCATGTACAGCAATGCCGCCGGCATCCTGCCGGTGATCGAGGCACTGCTCGGCAAGGGCGCGGCGCTGGGCACGGCGCTGGCGTTCATGATGAGCGTCATTGCCCTGTCGCTGCCTGAGATGATCATTCTTCGCAAGGTTCTGAAACCCACTCTGATCGCCGTCTTCGCCGGTGTGGTGGCGACCGGCATCATGCTGGTCGGTTTCGTTTTCAACGCTGTTTTATAAGGGGTCTCAAATGGCCGAACTGCATCCCTCCATCGTCGCCCTGGTGTCGCTTGCCGCGAACATCGCCGCCAACCACCCGAAACAGGGCCTGTGCCAGGTCGACAGACTCAAGGAATACGGCGTCGCCAGGGAACAGATCGACAGCGTCATCGAGATCGCCCGGCACATCCGCGACGAGGCCGCCCAATCCCTCGACGCGACCTTCGACGAGGCCTACGCGGCAGGTTTCCAGCCGGCCAAGCCGAAGCTCAAGGTCGATCCTTTCGCCAACATCGCCGTGGTGGAGACCGGTGGCGTCTGCTGCACGCCGACAAAATCGGGGCAGTCGTGCTGCTGAGCCAGCCGCGTCATGCAAAACACGTTCGCGTAGGAGCCCGCTTGCGGGCGATTACATGCCAAAGGATCGCCCGCAAGCGGGCTCCTACAAGGTGCACCCCTTGACCATGCCAAATCACGACGAAGTCCGCCAAGGGGTGCGCGACGCATATGGCGCCATCGCCCGTGCCGATAACGCTTGCGGCTGCGGTCCCAGTTGCTGCGCGCCTTCCGATCAATCCGTCGCCGAGCTGCTGTCGCGCGGCATCGGCTACAGCGCTGATGAGATCGCCGCCGCGCCGGAGGGCGCCAATCTTGGTCTGGGCTGCGGCAACCCGCAGGCCATCGCCGCGCTGAAATCGGGCGAAACGGTGCTGGATCTGGGCAGCGGCGCGGGTTTCGATGCCTTCCTGGCGGCGCGTCAGGTCGGTCTCTCGGGCCGGGTCATCGGCGTCGACATGACCCCGGACATGCTCTCCAGGGCGCGCGCCAACGCGGCCCAGGGGGGCTATGCCAATGTCGAGTTCCGCCTGGGCGAGATCGAACACCTGCCGGTGGCCGACGCCACGGTGGACGTCATCATCTCCAACTGCGTCATCAATCTGTCGCCGGACAAGGCACAGGTGTTCCGCGATGCCTGGCGCGTGTTGAAGCCGGGGGGCCGGCTGGCAATCTCGGACATCGTTACCACGGCGCCGTTGCCGGACGACATGCGGCGCGAGGTCGCCCTGTATACCGCCTGCGTCGCCGGCGCGGCGGACGTCGAGGCGTTGACCGAGCTGATGGCGTCAGCCGGATTCACGGACATCCGTATCGCCCCGAAGGACGCCAGCCGGGAATTCATTCGCCACTGGGCGCCGGGGCGTGGCGTCGAGGACTATATCGCCTCGGCCAGCATCGAGGCTGTCAAACCCATGGAGAACGTAGTATGAAGAACGTCAAAGTGCTCGGTACCGGCTGCCGCAATTGCGAAACCACCGCCAAACTGGTGGCGGAGATCGCCGCCGCTAAAGGCGTCGCCATCGAACTTGAAAAGGTTACGGACATGGCCGCCATCCTCGGCTACGGCGTCATGTCTACGCCTGGCGTGGTGGTCGACGGCAAGTTGGTGCATGCCGGCGGCGTGCCGGATCGGAAGAAGATCGAGGGCTGGCTGGGCTGATTTTCCGTACCGGCGTCTGCCTGGTACATCCTCGCACGATTCGACCCTGTTCCAGCACGCATTCTGTGCTTGAATACGAGTATGGGGCAACGCCGTGAAACGTTTGCGCGCGCCGTCCCCGCCGTCCGATTAGGAAGACGGATCATGGTATGTCGGTCGTCGGTTACGAATCGCGGCACGTGCCGTATCAGTCGGCGCGCGTTCCTGAAACAGTGCGCGCTCTGGGCGTCGCTGCTTGCGCTGCCGCCTGGTGGCGCACCCATCCTGGCGCGCGCCCTGGCTTCTGGACCCCGCCTACCGATGGTATGGCTGTCATTCCAGGAATGCACCGGCTGCACCGAATCCTTGATGCGTGCCTCGGCGCCGGACATCGTTCAGCTACTCTTCGAGATGCTCTCGCTGGATTATCACCACACCTTGCAAGCGGTCGCCGGCGATGCCGCCGAGGTCGCGCGCAAGGCCACACTGCGTGAGTATGCCGGTCGCGTGCTGCTGGTCGTCGAGGGCTCGGTGCCGACTGCCCTGGGCGGCGCCTGCTGCACCATCGCCGGCGAGGATGCACTCAGCCTGTTGCGCCAATGTCTGGATGCCTCAGAGGCTGTGATTGCCCTCGGCAGCTGCGCCGCTTTCGGCGGTCTGCCGGGTGCGGCGCCGAATCCCACGGGCGCGCTGGGCGTCGGCGAACTCATGTCGCAAGGCCGGGTGCCCCAGCGTCCTCTGGTCAATCTACCCGGTTGTCCGCCCATCCCGGATGCGATTGCCGCCGTGTTGGCCTATCGAGTTGCCTTCGGTCGCTTGCCTGAGCTCGACGAGCGTCTGCGACCGCATGCCATCTACGCCGAAACGGTGCACGAACGCTGTTCCCGGCGCGGTCATTTCGAGGCCGGCCGTTATGCACGGACTTTCGACGACGAGGGCGCTCGCGCCGGTTGGTGTTTGCTGGAACTAGGCTGCAAGGGACCGGTGACCCGCAATGCCTGCTCGACCTGGCGCTGGAATGGCGTCGGCAATCCGGTCGAATCCGGTCATCCCTGCCTGGGCTGCGCGGAACCGGGGTTCTGGGATCGGGGTGGGTTTTACGTGCCGCTCGCCAAGGCGGCGGCTCAGGCAGGTACTGCCGAGTCAGACAATGCCGGGGCGGCGGTTTATGACAGCCGCTGCGTCTATTGCCACAGCGCGGATGCTGGTGCGTTACGCACCGACCCCGATCAGGTACCGACCTTGCTGCGATCCGGGAATATCAGCGCGCACCGTTTCGAGTTGGACGATACCGAGATGCGCGCCTTGGTTGACTACCTCAAGGAGACTCGTTGATGCGCATCCTTGTCTGGTTGTTTTCCGTGCCGCTCGCCTTGATCTCAGAGGCTGGTTCGGCTGCGCCTGGATACTCGGTGCATGACCTGAATCGTGACGGGTACCTGAATCGATCCGAATACGCTGCGCTGCGGGCCCATTGCCAAGCCCATCAAGACGTACGGGGCCGGCGACGTTGCGACCCGACGCGTCTGCTGACGTTCGAGTTGCTGGATGCCGACCGCGACGGCCAAGTGGGCGAGCTCGAATTACTCAATGCCCTCGGGTGGCGCCATCGACACGGGGCTGGCTGGCACGATTGACGACACCTCCGGCACGCCACGGCGGAGCGCCAGTGCCTTCACTGGCGCATTCATCCCGGTGCGGTTACGTATGTCTTGCTTAAATTGCACTCGGCCGAGGGTATCGTCGCACTGCGCTGCGCCATGTATGGGCGCTCACTGAAAGAAAATGGATTCGCCCTCGTATTGTTCTTGAGGGCAGGGCGGCAAGCCCCGGTATTGAGGCAATAGCATTGTCACCTATGGCTCTAAAATTGCAGGGAAGCGCCTGCCGCCCGACCCGTGAGGTGTCTGGCGCGACCTGACCCAGACGTTTGTCGTTACGCCTGCTGCGGCGCCACCGGCTTCAGCTTCCAGATTTCCCGGTTGTACTCCTGCATGGTGCGGTCGGTGGAGAACTTGCCGCTGCATGCGGTATTCATCAGGCTCATGCGCGTCCAGCGCGGGCGGTCCCGGTAGGCGGCGGCGGCGAGTTCCTGGGCATCGATGAAACTCCGGAATCGGCGGCCACCAGCCAGGGGTCGTGCGGGTTGAGGATGGCGTGGATGATGGGATCGAACAGCCCCGGCTCGAATTGGTTGAAATGCCCGGATTCGAGCAGGTTCATGACGCGCTTCAGGTCGCGGTCGGCTTCGATGAGCGCATTCGGGTCGTAATACGCGCGCGTCGCTTCGACTTCCTCGGCGGTCAGGCCGAACAGGAAGAAGTTTTCATCGCCGACTTCCTCGCGGATCTCGATGTTGGCGCCATCCAGAGTGCCTATGGTCACCGCGCCGTTCATCATGAACTTCATGTTGCCGGTGCCCGAGGCCTCCTTGCCGGCGGTCGAGATTTGCTCGGACAGGTCGGTGCCGGGCGCGATGATTTCCATGGCCGAAACCCGGTAGTTGGGCAGGAAGGCCAGCTTGAGCCGGCCGCCGACGTCGCTGTCGGCGTTGATCATTTCGGCCACCTTGCAGGCCAGGGTGATGATGCGCTTCGCCATGAAATAGCCCGGCGCGGCCTTGCCACCGATGAGCACGCAGCGCGGCGTCCAGTCGGCGTCCTCGCCATGTTTCAGGCGGGCGTAGAGGTGGATGACGTGCAGGATATTGAGCAACTGCCGCTTGTATTCGTGGATACGTTTCACCTGGACATCGAAGAGCGCGTCCGGGTCGAACTCGACGCCGCAGTCGCGCCGCACCAGCTCGGCGAGGCGTACCTTGTTGGCCCGCTTGACGGCATGCCAGCGCTCCAGGAAGGCGGTGTTGTCGGCCTGGGCGGTCAGTCCCTTGATCGAGTCGAGCTGGGTGATCCAGGCCTCGCCGATGGTTTTGCCGATCAATTCGCGCAGGCCGGGGTTGGCGCCGGCCAGCCAGCGGCGCTGGGTGACGCCGTTGGTCTTGTTGTTGAACTGCTTCGGCCAGAGTTCGTAGAAGTCGCGGAACAGGCCCTGTTTGAGCAGGTCCGAGTGCAATTCAGCGACCCCGTTGACCGAGAAACTGCCGACGATGGCCAGGTAGGCCATGCGAATCTGCGGGTCCGGACCTTCCTCGATCAGCGACATGCGCGCGAGTCGAGCGTTGT
Organism: Hydrogenophilales bacterium; assembly: GCA_016703155.1. Lineage (GTDB taxonomy): Bacteria > Pseudomonadota > Gammaproteobacteria > Burkholderiales > Thiobacillaceae > JADJCP01. The sequence goes on along the minus strand of JADJCP010000002.1, from coordinate 471,309 downwards.
CTCCAGGCCAGCGGCGCGCCACCTCGGTCAGGAACTTGGCGTTGATCTCGTAGATGATCTCCAGCAGGCGCGGCAGGAGCTGGCCGAACAGGCGCACCGACCATTTTTCCAGCGCCTCGGGCAACAGGGTGTGGTTGGTGTAGGCCATGGTCTTGCGGGTAATGGCCCAGGCCTCGGCCCACTCCAGGCCATACTCATCCACCAGCAGGCGCATCAGTTCGGGGACCGCGCAACTCGGGTGGGTATCGTTGAGCTGGAAGCAGTTCTTCTCGGCGAATGTACTGAAGTCGCGACCGTGCAGCATCTCCCAGTTGGTCAGAACATCCTGCAGGCTGGCCGACGCCAGGAAGTACTGCTGGCGCAGGCGCAATTCCTTGCCGTTCTCGCTGGCGTCGTTGGGGTAGAGCACCATGGTGATGTTTTCGGCGGCGTTCTTCTTGGCTACCGACTCGGGATAGGAACCGGCGTTGAACTCGCCCAGATCGAATTCGTCGGTCGCGGCGGCGCGCCACAGGCGCAGGACATTGACGGTATCGTTCTTGAAGCCCGGCACCGGGATGTCGTAGGGCACGGCCAGGACGTCGTGGGTATCCACCCAATGCACATGGCGACGACCCCGCGCGTCCTGAAAGGTCTCGGTGTGGCCATGGTACTGGATCCGGCGCATGTGCTCGGGGCGCTCCAGTTCCCAGGGATTGCCGTCACGCAGCCAGTGATCGGGTTCCTCGACCTGATGGCTGCCCTCGATATGCTGCCGGAACATGCCGTACTCGTAGCGGATGCCATACCCGGTCACCGGCAGTTGCAAGGTCGCGCAACTGTCGAGGAAGCAGGCGGCAAGTCGGCCCAGGCCGCCGTTGCCGAGGCCGGCGTCGTGTTCCACGTCGAGCAGTTCTTCCAGGTCCAGCCCCAGCCGCCGCAGTGTCGGCTCGACGGCCTCGCCCAGACCGATGTTGAGCAGGGCGTTGTTCATTGAACGGCCCATCAGGAATTCCAGAGACAGGTAGTAGGCCTGCTTGGCGTCGCTTTCCTCATAGGCATAGCGGGTACGCTTCCAGCGCTCCATCAGCCGGTCGCGCAGCGCCAGAGCGAGCGCCTGGTAGGGATAGTGTGAAGAGCGGCAACGACGGTCGCGCCCGAGGAAGGTGCCGAAATAACGGCGGATATCCAGAGCCAGCGATTCCTGGTCCATTCCCAGGGGCGGCGTTTCGTACAGTTCGGTGGTGGGCTTGCTGGCGCGAAAGGGCTTCAGGTGGCTGGGGCTGTTATTGGGATTCATCGTTGGTTCCGGAGCAGGGGGCAGTCACGTCAAGGCTTGTATGGGTTAATGGAGCCACAGCCTTGGCCGGACGAGCTGTTGGGTTGTCATAAAGGTCGCGTATTTTAACCGACCTGCCCGATCTGGCCCGCTTCGCGCAGGCGCGTGCGTTTCGGTCGATGCGACTTTGTTACGTCGCGCGCCACTTCGTGGCACCGGATTTCCGGTTGACAAGCCTCCCGGCCGGCCACCAGAATCGAGTCATGTTCACGAACCAACTCGTCCCGTCCATGAAAACCCGCCATATGCCGATGCCGCGCGTATGGCTGCGCGTCATGGCGTCCGGGGCCGGGGGATGAGTTAGCAAACACGTCATTCGCAGTACCTCCACAAGGCCGCGGACCCGCAAAGTCCCCGGCCTTTTTGTTTTTCAGCGTCGCACAGGAAACATCATGTCCATACCGGCCGCCTATCTCACGGTGATACTGATCTGGTCCACCACGCCCTTGGCGATTCAATGGAGCGCCAAGGGCGCGGGTTTTGCCTTCGCCGTCATGGCGCGCATGGTCATCGGTCTGGCTGTCTCGGTATTGATTCTCGCCGTCTGGCGCGGCGGCTTCCCGCTGCACCGGCGCGCCCGCGCCAGCTATCTGGTCGGCGGCATGGGGCTGTTCGGCGCCATGATGCTGACCTATTGGGGCGCGCAGTACATCCCCTCCGGCCTGATCTCGGTGCTGTTCGGCCTGGCACCGATTTTCACCGGCGTCCTGGCGGTGTACTTGCTGGAAGAGGATGCCCTGACGCCGGGCAAACTCGCCGGCATGTTGCTGGGCCTGACCGGACTGGCGATCATCTTCGGCGGTGGCCATCAGCTTGGCGGGCCGCACGCCGTCGCCGGATTGGCCGCCTTGCTGGTGGCGGTGCTGATCTATTCCACCACCCTGGTCTGGCTGAAGCGCATCGGCGACGACAGTCCGCCGCTGGCGACCACGGCCGGTACGCTGGCGGTATCGCTGCCGCTGTTCGGGCTGGTCTGGTGGTTTGCCGACGGTCATGTCCCGGTCGACGTTCCTCGGCGCGCCGGTGCCGCCATCGTCTACCTCGGCGTGTTCGGCTCGGTGCTCGGTTTCGCGCTCTACTACTATGTCATCAAGCACTTGGAAACCGGCAAGGTATCGTTGATTACCCTGATTACCCCGGTGCTGGCACTGCTGCTCGGCCACTGGGCCAATAATGAAGCCGTGACGGCGCAGATCTGGGGCGGTACGCTGTGCATCGGCCTGGGGCTGACCATTCATCAATGGCAGGCCCTCGGCGACAGCCTCGGTCGCGCGACGGCACGTGAATAGACATTGATTCGAAAGGGTTCGACATGCGCAAACTGACCCTGGTCATCGGCAACAAGAATTACTCGTCCTGGTCGCTGCGTCCCTGGCTGGTGCTGCGTCAGGCGGGCGTGGATTTCGACGAGATCCGCGTGCCGCTGTATCGGCCGGATTCGGCGGCGGCCCTCGCGCCGCTGTCGCCCTCCGGCCTGGTGCCGGTACTGCACGACGGCGACCTGAAGGTCTGGGATTCCCTGGCCATCTGCGAGTACATCAACGAGCGCTTCCCGGATTGCCGCCTCTGGCCGGACGACATGGCCGTCCGCGCCATCGCCCGCGCGGTCAGTGCCGAGATGCATTCGGGGTTCATCGCATTGCGCAGCGCCATGTCCATGAACCTGCGCGGCTACTACCCGGACGAAGGCCGCACGCCGGAGTGCGTGAGCGATATCGATCGCATCCTCGCCATCTGGACGGAATGCCGGCAACGCTACGGCGTCGGCGGCGACTTCCTGTTCGGTCGATTCAGCATTGCCGACGCCATGTACGCCCCGGTGGTCCTGCGCTTCCAGACCTACGCCGTGCCACTCGAAGGCAGCGCCCGTGCCTATGCCGACACCCTCCTGGCGTTGCCGGCCTTGCAGGAATGGATCGAGGCCAGCCAGGGCGAAACCGAGCATGTCGAGATGTTCGATGTCTACGACTGACGTTTGACCCGGTTAGTCTCATGGTTACATCCAGCGAAAGTCTCGGCTAGAGTCGCATCTGCGCCTCTGCTTGGCGGCATCGCGATGACACAAGCGGTGGCGGCAGCGTCCACTCAACAGGAGACATCGTGACAAACCCGGTAGGCTCCCAACCCGATGATCCCATGGCATCGCGTGACCTCGTTCTGGTGCGCGTCATCGATGCCGCCCCCGAAAAACCGTTCCGCGCCTGGACCGAGCCGGAATCGCCGAAGCCGTGGTTTACACCCCGGCCCCTCACGCCATGACCGACAAACCCCGTTGCGCCTGGTGCGGCACCGAGCCGTTCTACGTCGCTTATCACGACACGGAGTGGGGCGTACCGCTCCACGACGAACGCGGCCTGTTCGAGTTCCTCATCCTGGAAGGCGCCCAGGCCGGCCTGTCCTGGGCCACCATCCTGAAGAAGCGCGCGGGTTACCAGCGTGCCTTCGACAACTTCGATGCCGAGCGCGTCGCACGCTATACCGAGGCCGACGTGGCGCGTCTGCTGGCCGATCCGGGTATTGTCCGCAACCGCCTGAAGGTGGCGGCGGCGATCACCAATGCCCGCGCCACGCTGGCCGTCCGCGAGGAATTCGGCGGCCTGGACGCCTATTTCTGGGGGTTCGTCGACGGCCGGCCCATCGTCAACGCCTGGCGCGACCTGGCGCAGATCCCGGCGCGCACGCCCTTGTCGGACACGATCAGCAAGGACATGAAAAAGCGCGGCTTCAAGTTCGTCGGCTCGACCATCGTCTACGCGCACATGCAGGCCACCGGCCTGGTCAACGATCACACGGTCGATTGTTTCCGGTATCGGCGGCTATCGGTATAGTGGGCTTGTTCCACCCTCGGGCACGACCCGGAAAGGCGACCATCATGCACTCCGATTCCACGCGCGCTGGCCTCGGTCTCAAGGCGTCGCTGATCATCCTGGGCATCGTCTTGATGATCGCCTATATCGGCTACAGCGCCCTGAAGGGGGCCTTGCAGGTCCGGAGCGACAATATTGCCCTGGCGCAGGACTCGATCCGGGTGACCGGGCGCATCGTCGACCACGAACTGCACACCGACAACAGCGCGCAACGGGTGTCCTGGTACCGGCCGGTTGTGGCCTACCGGGCCGATGGCCACGATTTTCAGGTCACGGCACAGAACGGCGCCAAGCTGACTGAGACCATGACCGTGTTCAAGGTCGGCACGCCCATCGACGTGGTCTATCCGCGCGGCAGGCCGGGCGATGCCCGCGTCGTCGGCTTCGAGTTCGACGGTTGGGTCGGGCTGGCGATCGTAGGCGTCGGCATGATGCTTCTGCCGGTATTGCTATTCGCCTGGGGCGTCTGGGCGCGGTTCCTGTTCGTGCTTCCAGACAAGTCCGGCTGAGACCCGGGCCTGCGCGCGCAATGCCCCTCAGTCGGGTTTCTGCATCCGCGGCTGCCGGTAGCGATGCGCCAGCCCGGCCGCGATGGTCAGGGCGCCGCAGATAAACAACGCGGGACGGATGCCGATGCCGTGCGCCAGACTGCCCACGGCGAGGCTGCCAAGTGGCGCCATGCCCAGGAAGGCCATCGAAAACGTCGCCATCACCCGGCCACGCATATCGTCGCGCACCCAGGTCTGCAACAGGGTATTGCTGCCGGCGGCGACCAGTACCACCGAGAAGCCGAGGACCATCAAGATCGGATAGGCGATGGCATGGCTGGTGTTGACCGCGAACAGGGCCAGGGCCACGCCCGCCGACATGGCGGCCAGCGGCACGCGTCGTTGCAGGCCGTCGATATTGGCGCGCGTCGCCAGAAAGACGCTGGCCAGGAGCGAGCCGGCGCCGGCGCTGCTCACCAGCAGGCCGAGGGTACGCGCGTCGCCGCCATACTCGGTCCTGGCGAAGACCGGCATCAGGACCACGTAGGGCGCGACCAGGAAACTGACGCTGGCCACCAGCAACAGGAAGCGGCGGATATCCGGGTGCCCGAAGGTGTAGCGCAAACCGTCGCGCAGGGCGTGCAGGGCCGGCTTGGAACTGTCGCCGTCGGGGCGTGCGTGCAGGGCGAGGAGCGCGAGCAGCACCGCCAGGTAGGAGACGGCGTTGAGCAGGAAACAGACCGCCTCGCCGGCGAGGGCGATGATGAAGCCGGCGAGGGCCGGACCGACGAAGCGGGTGGCGTTCATCAGGAAGGAATTCAGGGCGATGGCGTTGGGCAATTGCGCTCGGTCGGCCACCAGATGCACCACCAGCGATTGCCGCGCCGGCACGTCGATGGCATTGATGCAGCCCAGCCCGAAGGCCAGGACCAGCAGCAGGGCGGGCGTGGCCAGGTCGTGCCAGGCGAGCCACGCCAGGATCAGCGCCTGAAGCATCGCCAGGGTCTGGGTGAGCATCATCAGGCGACGCCGGTCCCAGCGGTCCGACAGTACCCCGCCCAGCGAACCGAACAGCAGGATGGGCACTTGCCCCGCGAAACCGAGCAGGCCCAGCACCAGCGCCGAATCGGTCAGCCGGTAGGCCAGCCAGCCCATGGCGATCTGCTGCATCCAGGTGCCGGCGACGGAGATGATCTGGCCGATGAAATAGATGCGGAAATCGCGCGAGTGCAGCGCTCTCAATGGGTGGGATACGGCGGCGGGCATGGCGCTAGTGTACTGTTCAGAAGCCGGTTGTAGTGGCTAAGGCGCAGACCGCCGGCGCTGCTATGGTGATGCCGGAAAAAGCCCATATACTGGTAGTGGGAACTACCCTGACACCCGAATCTGGAGAACCACATGAGCACGCGCAACGACTACGTCGAACAACTGAAACAGAATCTGGATAAGTGGAATGCCGACCTGGGCAAACTGGAGGAAAAGGCCAAGGTGGCGCAGACCGACATGCGCATCGACTACGAAATGCAGCTTGAAGCCCTGCGCAAGCACCGCGAGGCGGCGACGGCCAAGCTCAGGGAGCTGCAAGCCAGCGGCGAGGAAGCCTGGACAGAGCTCACCGCGGGCGCCGATGCCGCCTGGGATGCCATGCGCGACGCCTTCGGCAAAGCCGCTGCGCATTTCCAGAAGGACGCCCCGGATGACAAGGAAGGCGCTTGATCCCGCCGATGGTCGTGGCGCTGAGCGAGTAGCCGTCACCGGCCGGTGACGCCGCGAGGTATTGGCGGCGGCGTTCGTCGTGTCCGCTACGCGTGGTGTCCGCCCGCCAACGCCCGCGCAATGAAATTCCGCGCCACGCGCGGCTTGGGCACGTGCACGTCGAACCAGCGGCGCACGTCCTTTTCCAGGCCGATGCCGTGCATGTAGTTGTAGAGCGCCTTGTTCAGGGCGACGCCGAGCGCGTCGTGGTCGACGCCGGTCGGGTCGATGAATTGCACGTCGTTTTTCGCGAAGCGGATCTCCGGCGCGGGCTGGAGGTGGACGCCGAATTGCTCAGGGTGCAGACCGACGGGCGAGTGCACGGTGCAGGCAAAGCGGTGGAAAAAACCGGACTGGATGCAGCCGGCCTCAAATAGCTGGCGGACATACTCCAGGGCATCGACCGTGTCCTGCACCGTCTGGGTCGGAAAGCCGTACATCAGGTAGGCGTGCACCAGGATACCGGCCTCGCTGAAGGCATGCGTCACCCGCGCCACCTGCTCGACCGAGACGCCTTTCTGCATCAGCTTGAGCAGCCGGTCGGAGGCGACTTCCAGGCCGCCCGAGACAGCGATGCAGCCGCTCTCCGCCAACTGCCGGCACAACACCGGAGTGAAGGATTTCTCGAAACGGATGTTGCCCCACCACGAGATGGCCCGGTTGCGCCGTTGCAGTTCGTCGGCCAGCGCTTTGAGCGCCTTGGGCGGCGCCGCTTCGTCGACGAAATGAAAGCCGGTCTGGCCGGTCTCGGCGATGATCGCGTCGATACGGTCGGCGAGGATCTCGGCGCTCGCCGCCTCGTAGCGGGCGATGTAATCCAGGCTGACATCGCAGAAGCTGCACTTCTTCCAGTAGCAGCCATGGGCCACGGTCAGCTTGTTCCAGCGGGCGTCCGACCAGAGCCGGTGCATCGGGTTGAGCATGTCGAGGATGGCCAGATAGCGGTCCAGCGGCAGACCGTCCCAAGTCGGTGTGCCGATCTCGGCGAAGGGGATGTCGGGTTCGTTGGCGTCGATGTAGCGGACGCGGTCGGAGCCTGGGTCTGCCGTTCCCCCCTTTGCAAAGGGGGGCAGGGGGGATTTAGCGGCGCCCGCAGTGGCTGAGGGCGTTGAAATCCCCCTCATTCCCCCTTTTTCTAAGGGGGAAGGTGCCTGGGCTAGCTCGCGCACGAAGGCGCGCACCAGCCGTTCGCGCGGCCGTTCGCCCTTGAGATGCTCCAGCAACGCCAGAATCGGCCGCTCGCCATCGTCCAGGGTGACGAAGTCGAAATAATCGAAGACGCGCGGCTCGGCCAGTTCGCGCAGTTCGGTGTTGACGTAGCCGCCGCCGAGCACGGTGACCACTTCCGGATGCGCCGCCTTGATCGTCTGGGCGATGCGGAAGGCGCCGTACACCGAACCGGGAAACGGCACCGACACCAGCACCACACGCGGCGCATGCCGGGAAACCGCCGCCAGGGTCAGGTCGCGCAGCGTGGCATCCACCAGGGTCGGCGGCGCCGCCAACGCCTCGGCCAGCGGCTCGAAAGTCGGCTGGCTGAGGGCCAGCGATTCAGCGTAGCGGACGAACTCGAAACGGCCATCGACCGCCTCGCGCAGGACATCGGCCAGATCGTTCAGGTACAGCGTCGCGAAGTGCCGGGCGCGGTCCTGCACGCCGAGGGCGCCGAAGGCCCAGGCCAGCGGGTCGCCGCCGTCGGGGTCGATATAGTCGTCGAGCGGCGCGAAGCGCGGTCCCTCGGAAGAAAATTACGTCCGGCAATGCGGTGCCCCATGCTCGGGTCGCGGCCCTGCAGAAAGGCCACCGCCGGGGCGATGCTCGCCTGGTAGAGCGCGAAGTTGTCGAGAAAACCCTCGATGCGCGGCGTCCGTTGATCGGCCGGCAGCGTCTCGATGGCGTCGCGCAGCGCCGCCAGCCCCTCCGGCGAAAACAGCTTCAACACCAGCGCCAGCGCCAGGTCTTCCTGAACCGCGTCGATGCCGCGCGAACGCATGAAACCCGTCAGGTACGCGGTGGATGGGTAGGGGGTATTGAGCTGCGTCATCGGCGGGATGACGGAAAGGACGCGCATGATGCGGGGCATTCGGAGTGTTGGCCAGGCTGAATAATAACGATATTGCGCGCGTCACCGCGATGCGCCGGATCCTCGATAATCGCGACCGCTTGTAGTGGTTCGCATCGACCGCGATGTATCGCGGCCAACGGCCATCAGGACGATTGACCCTGCGCGCCGGGGTCGGAGATACTGCCGCTGCCGCGCGCCTATCCCTTGTTTATTCACTCCCGTTGACACCACCCAGATGATTACCCTTCGAAACTTGTTCGGTCTGTCCCGCAATCCGCGCAGTCCCGGCCACGCCGACGATCATCCACTGGCACCGGCCTGCCACCGGCTGCCACTGCCGTTGCAGCCGGATTGGCAGGCCGGCTGGAAGCCGTATCATCAGTTCAAGGGGTCGACCCCGAACCTGCTCGAATTGGCCTGCCACGCCTCCGTGCTGATTCCGGGACATTGCCCCCACGATCCCCACCAACACGCGGAAGAAGAAATCCTGATCATGCTTGCCGGCGAGGCCGAGCTGATGCTGCCGCGCGGGGGCACGGGCGTGACCGATGGCCGTCGGATCGCCAGACCCGGCGACTTTGTCTACTACCCGGCCTTCTACCCGCACAGCCTGCGGGCCATCGGCCCCGAGCCGGCCGAGTACCTGATGTTCAAGTGGACGGGAAGGGGGCCTGCCGGAGCTGACCAGCCGCTCGGTTTCCTGCCGATGGCCATCGCCTGGCCGGACGCCGAGGCTCCAGCTCCCGGCGGTTATCTCGGTCGCGGCCTGTTCGAGGGGCCGACCGGCCATCTGCGGAAACTCCATTGCCACTCCAGCAGGCTTGAACCGGGTGGTGGCTATCCGGACCATATCGATCGCCATGACGCGGTCATCGTCATGCTGGAGGGGGAATGCGAGACCCAGGGACAGCGTATCGGGCCGGGCGGCATCGTCCTGTTCATCGCTGGCGAGCCCCACGGTATACGCAACCCGGGCAACGAAACAGCCCGTTACCTGGTATTCGAGTTCCATGGCGGCGAACGCCCATCCGCCTGGCGATGGCCACGCCGCTTGTTCCGCCGCGCCTCACGATAGGCGGCCATGAAGCTGCTGATCGTCCATACGCCCAGTCACCGGGTTTTGCGGGACCGATATTTCCTGCCCAGCCTTCGCGATGACTTCGAGCTCTGTCAGTACGAGTACGTACAGGAGGGCAACGGCGAATTCATGGCGGAAGACTGGTCGCGGGCGATCCTGTTCAAATGCGATCGCATCCTCGACACGATCCGCGGGAATCCCGGCGAGGTTTTCGTGTATGCGGATGTCGACCTGGTTTTTCTGGCACCGGCTCGCAAGCACTTACTGCGGGCCATCCGGGATTGCGATATCGCCTGCCAGAGGGACGATCCCGCCGGCAATTTCTGCACGGGCTTTTTCGTGGCGCGCGCCAACGCTCGTACCCTCGCGCTCTGGGAAGGCGTGCGGCGGGCCATCCTGACCGAAGGCCGCGATCAGTTGGCTTTCAATCGCCTCGCTAAGGCTGATGCGTCCTTGCGGATTCACTTTCTGTCGGAGCGTTTTTTTGGGGCCGGTACCTTCAGCGGCCAACGTGTCACGATGGACGATGCGATCTATATACCGCTGGCGCCGATCCTGTTCCACGCCAACTGGACGGTCGGTATCGAAAACAAACGGGCTCTGCTTGAGCGTGTGGCGGGGGTCGTCCGGGGCGGTTTCTTCGCCATACTCCTCAACAACGCGCGGCATCGCCGGGCGCATCTCAATAAACAGCGTGGCATGGCCTCCGTGGACCCGTCGCCGGTCAAAGCGGTGGCTGCCGTCGCGCCTCCGCCCACCCCCGTCGCGACGGTTCCATCGAGCGTTTGCCTGGAACTCTCCTCGGCCTGCCAGCTCGATTGTCCGGCCTGTCCGACCGCGCGTGGCGATATCGCTCGGCATCTGGGGGCGCGCCACCTGTCGATCGACGATTTCCGCCGCTTTCTCGATGGCCATCCGCAAGTTGGCCATATCGAACTGTCCAACTGGGGCGAATTGTTCCTTAACAAGTCGCTGCCGGACATCCTGCGTCTGGCCCATGAGCGCGGCGTGGCCCTGAGCGCGGACAACGGAACCAACCTGAACACCGTGCGCGAGGGCATCCTGGAGCAGTTGGTGAAATACCGGCTTCGCAGCCTGACCTGTTCCCTGGACGGCGCCAGCCAGGCGGTGTATTCGCGCTATCGGGTCAATGGCGACTTCCAGCGCGTCATCGGCCATATCCGCGAAATCAATCGCCACAAGGAGCGTTACGGCTCGGAACTGCCCCGCCTGCGTTGGCAGTTCGTGGCCTTCGGTCATAACCAGCACGAGATCGCCGAGGCGAAGCGTCTGGCCGACGAGCTCGGCATGGAGTTCTACCTCAAGTTGTCCTGGGAAGACCTATACACCGAGGCCTTTTCGCCTATCTCGGACCATGACCTGATCCGTCGCGAATCCGGGCTGGAGGCGGCCGACCGGGACGAGTACGAGCGACGCTACGGGCGCAGCTACGTGGCCGATACGTGCCGGCAGTTGTGGGACATGCCCCGCATTCACGCCGACGGCCGCCTGCTCGGCTGTTCGATCAACTATCGGAGCGACTTCGGCAATGTCTTCGAGGAGGGGCTCGAAAGCTGCCTGGCCAGCGAAAGGATGACGCACGCACGCGCCATGGTGACCGGCCGGGCTCCACCCCGTTCGGACATACCCTGCTCGACCTGCAAGGTCTATCTGGGAATGCAACGGACAGGCTCCTGGCTTGAGCCCAGAGACTTTCAGGGTCAGGGATTGTGACCATATTGACCAATTTTTTTAGGCTCAATTCGCATTAATTGAGGACAGCCTGGCGGCCGACAGCCAAAGCGAGCAAGGATGCGGGTTGTAAGCCAGTCGATGACGACCGGTCGAGGGTCCGGAACCAACCAAGGTAGGAATCGAGATACTTGGTTGCCACGCCATGGAAGCGGCGAATCCAGTTCTTGAGTCGGCTGTCGAAGGCATTCACGTTCTGGATGTGATAGACGCCGGCAATGACGCGCCGACCGGCCGAGACATTGATCGGTCGGTGGGTTACGCCGATCTCTTTGACGGCGGCGGCCAACACGCTGCTCCCGTCGGTGCACAGGATCGTATCCAAGGGTAGCAACGGCTTAAGGGCGGCGACGAGATCGGCCTTGCCGTCTGCCGCGAGAATGAAATTGGCCGTGGCACCTGAACGGTCCCGCGCGACCAGCACGGGGATCTGCTCTTTGGACAGCCCGCGCTTGGCCGCACTGCCGCCGCGCCGGCGCGGTTTCCGATCCAGACCGCGTTGCCCCTTGTCGGAATGCAAGAAGAAGGTTTCATCCGCCTCAGCAATTCCCACAAGCTTCTGCGCCTGAATGGTTTTGGGCAAGGCCATAAAGCGGTGGCGCCAACGGAATGCCGTGCTCCGCGCCACCTTCAGGCGCTCGGCCGCCTTCGTAATGGTCACACCATCACGTAATGCCTCGGCCTGCGAGAGCCACTTTGGCTTCAGGCGCAAGCGAGCCAGCGGCGTGCCCGTCAGGCCATTGAACGTCCGACTGCAACCGCGACACTTATAGCGCTGTAAACCACTGGCACTGCCATTCCTGACCACGTGAACGCTCCCGCAGCGCGGACACTGCTCTGGCTTCCCATGGTTCTCAATAATCCCAACGGAGGCCACTATCTCATCATCGGCCGTCAATTCACCCATCAGTTCATGGCGCTGCCCGAAGGTCAGTTTTGCCACCCACTCCTTGAGTTTCTTCCATTCCCGTTGCCTCATCTCACCCTCCAGGTCACTTTCCAACATGGCCAGTTTGGCAATCCCGAGGCTCAGGGCCTGAGCCTGTCACAAATTAATGCGAATTGAGCCTTTTTTTAATCCCCTTTTCAAGAACCCAACCCATAAAGTCATCACCGTTCCTGGCGATGTACATGACATTCGCCCAGCCCTCGAATGATTTGTACACCGTAAGTACATCACCCCCGATTACAAACACGCCTTTCATCTGGCACCGATCGCTTGGTGCACTGTGAAAATAGAGCCGGCCTTTTCCAATGACGGCCGCCTCCAGAGGCGGGCGGTAATTATTCTCGGGGCCACCCGCTCGGGCATCAAGCCTTGTACATTCCGATTCGCCACCAAAACTTGCCGATGCGAAGGTACCGAGTAGAACAAGGCATATGGCTCGGTATGCAGGACATCGGAAAGCCGTGCGCGGGAGAACCGCAGGCACGGTTTGACGAGGAAGGGCAGGCGAGGGCCTGTCCACTACGCTACCCATTAATTCCCTCACGCTTGGCCCTTGACTGAACGGGTAGCCCGATAGCCATACACGCCGGCTGTGCCAAGGACCAACAGCGTGAGCAGCACCCCAGCCAGCAACTGGCCGGACAGCCCAAGCCAGTCGACCGGCTGGTAGCGCACGAGGGTGATGGCCTGAAGCACGGCAAAAGCAACGTAGGCACAACTCGCCACGTAGATGCGCGCATAGTCGTTTTCCCGTGCCGCTGCCAGCAGGCTGACCCCGAAGGCAAGATAAAAACTACCGACCATGCGCGCCGTCAGCGGGGTCAGAGGCCAGGGCCAGAGCTGCTCCGCGGTTCCCGGAACGGCGAACAACAGCGCGCCCAACAGCAGCATCAGCATCCCCAGCAAGCGTAGGGTGACGCGCATCCACGCGGGCAGTAGCGATTGTGGTGGCGTCAAGGCCACCTTCCGGCGACGCTGTGCCCAAAGCGCGATGGCCAGGCCGGGCACAAGGACGATATAAAGAAATAACCAGCTCCATGCCCAAAACCCGGCACTCCAGACTGCATTGCGCAAATGAAATTTGTCGAGATGCAACAAGGTGGCCGCCAGGATGAAAACAAGCCCCGTGGCGACGACAGACACACCCACCCGCACCCGTGCCCAGTCTTGCTCACGTAACGCAAACACCAAGGCGGTGGTGACGGCCAGATACCCGCCGCCGAGGAATGATGCCGTCACGGGGGGCTTGATGGTCCAGGCAAAATAGAGATGGGTCGCCTCGCTCAGAAAAAACAGCGACGCCCCGGCGCTGGCGACAAAGACGGCGGCGGCCAACATGAACATCCGGACAGCGACGCTGACATGGGGCGTGGGAAATGGATCAGTCATGCTGTAATTCCTTCGAAAGGGTGGGCATGTGTTGGGGCGCGCTACACATCGGCTTCCATGCGGCCGGTTTCGTGCTGCAGAGTGGCGTCGACAGCGTCGGCGAAGCGGGATGCCTTCTCAGTCACTATGGTTACTGGAAAGACGCAATGCGGGGACGCCTCGGGTGCCTGTCCCCTTTTATGTTCATATTTTTCGAAATAGGCCGACAGGCGGCTAGTGAGTCCGGCCGGCGCCCAGACGCAGTAGCCGCCCGGGGAGCATCGTGCCGCTTTCCCTGCGCAACGGGATCGGTTCGTTGCGTTCCACCGTGAAATCGTGCTCGGCGGCGAGTCTTTCAAGATAGCCGGCGGCGTGCGCGTAGCGTCCCGTGGGTCGCAAGGCGTAGTCACCCTGCGTGTCGAGCTCCTCGATCGACAGCAACAGCCTGCCACCTGGCCTTAGAACCCGTCTCACCTGGCCGAACAGCGCTTCGAGCGCGCCGAGATAAACAAGCACATCCGCGGCCAGCAAGATGTCCCATTCGCTGTCTTGGCATCGCGCGAGGAACTCGACGAGTTCCGCTTCATGAAGCATGTCGTAGACATCGCGGGCGCGAGCCAGCTCCATCATGCGCGGCGATACGTCCACCCCATGCAGGCGGTGTGCCCAGGGCTTGATCGCCTGACCGCACAGCCCCGTGCCGCAGCCGAGGTCGAGTACATCGAGAGGCGTGGGGGTTTGCAATACATCATCGAGATAGCGGGTCAGTTCGAAAGGTAGCCGGTAGCCAAGGACATCCACGAGTTTGTGCTCGAACTCATTGGCCATCCCGTCGAAGAGACCTCGAACAAAGCTGTCAGGGGGCCGGGAAGGGGTCTGGCCAAGCAAGGTGGCCAAATGGAAACCGGCAACCTCGGCATCGGGGTTGATGCGGATCAGGGCTTGGTAGGCTTCGCGAGCACCTTCACGATCGCCCCGTTGGCGGCGGGTTTCGGCGAGATATTCCCATGCGTCCGCCATCGTCGGATCGATCGAAACGGCACGCGCCAGGGATGTTTCCGCGGCTTCCAGCTGCCGCGCGCCGAGATAGAGATAACCCAGCGTACTCCAACCCTGAGCGAATTCCGGGGCGTGGGTGAGTGCTTGCCATAACAGGGCGATCGCTTCGGCCCGATCGCCGCGGCTGTCCAGGAGGTTGGCCAGATTTATCGCCGCCTGAATCAGGCCCGGCTTTGCCTGGAGTGCGGATCCATAGCTGGTTTCAGCGGCCGCGGCATCGCCCGACTCGGCTTGCAGTATCGCCAAGTTGTAGTGCGCCTCCGCCCAATTCGGCACGAGGCGGATGGCCTGGGCGAACCCCCGCATCGCGGCGGATCGATCGCCACGCGCCAAGTGCAGCGCGGCAAGATGGAAAGTGGCGCCGGGATGCAGGGGCGCGGTCTTCAGGCAAGCGTTGAGCGCGGTCTCGGCATCTTCGGCCTCACCGCACTGCATCGCCGCAGCCGCGCGCAGATAGAGCAGATCAGGGGAAGGGACGCCGTCGATGCCGACAAGTAGCCGCCATGCATCCTCATGGCGGCCTTGCCCCATCAGGGATTTTGCTTGTGCAATCGACGCTGCGATCCTGGGCGCGTTCACTTTACGGCCTTTCTCATTGCAATCATGGTTCGTGAGTATTCAAGCACGAAGTTTATCGTCCATTGTCCGGAGTGGCAGCATTGTGGGTATGGGCATATGGGGGCTTCGCCCATGAGACGTGGTATTTCGGTAGCTTGGATTCTGTTCCTGGGCGGTTCATGGCCACAGGGTTCCTGTGGGAACAAGGGAAAATCTTGAGGCCCGTCACCCGACGTCGGCTGACTCGTAATGGTAATCACAGGAGACGATGACGAGATTACCGTCCTCGATGCCATGGACGAGTCTGTTCAAGTCGTCGATGCGGCGCAATCAGAAACAATGAGGGACGAAAAATGTGGGGATAGCTCAGAGCACGCCCCCCTTGTTTTTACGAAGCGGCCCGAAGGGCTGGAAACGGTACGTTCGCGACGGCACGTGTGGCGTTGTTGGCGGGATGCCCCGGGCGCGCGCCGCCCGTCCGGTAAAGATGATCTACACTGAAATCGTACCCCCGGCGTCGCGCCATGGGTGGCGGCGCGGGGGATTGTTCCCGGAACCCGACCATGAAAGGAGACGCCATGACCCCACATGGATACGCACCAAGCCATTGGTGGATCGTCGCCCTGCCGGTTCTGCTGATCGGTTGCGCCAGCGTCGATGAGATGAAGGGTGTGGAACTCAAGGCTGCCTCCGCCCAGTCCGTCGGCGGCGATGCCCTGAAGCGCGCCGACAAGGCCCAGGCTAGCGCCGACGCCGCGATGGAACGCGCCGCCCGGGCCGAGGCCCTGGCTCAGGCCGCGCAGGCGAAGGCCGACGAGGTCGGGCAGGCCGCGAATCGTGCCCAGTCCGGCGCCGATGCCGCCATGGCGGCGGCCAGGGAGGCCCGCAAGGCGGCCGACCAGGCCCTGGCCGAACTGACCCAGATGCGCGCCGATCTGAGTGCGACCCGCGAGCAGGTGGCCAAGACCCTGTCGGCAGCGGAGCAGGCCCTCGCCAAATCCGAACTGGAGACCGAGAAGGCCAAGCGCATCTTCCAGCGCGCCATGGAGAAATAGGCCGGAGGAAGCCCGCCCGAGGTCGGTCATGGGCTGATGGGGGTGGGCGTCGGCGTCTGGATATCCCGCACCGAGGCACGGCCGATGGGTGTTGGCATGCCGTCCGCCCGACGCGCGGCGGCGAAGGCCTTGTCCCAGTCGATCTCCGCGGCCCGGGGTTCGGTCGCGCGGATCACGCTCGCGACCAGGGTGGTGAGGCGGGCCTCCCCCGCGTGTTCCTCGATGGGCGGATGCGCCTCGATCATCAGCGTGTCGCCGTCCCAGCCGACCTTGTAGGGCTGGTGCTCGACGCGCACCGGTGTGCCGACCGCCACCGTCCGGAAAAGGACTTCGATGTCCTCGGGGTATAGGCGTATGCAGCCGTGGCTGACGCGCATGCCGATGCCATATTTGCGGTTGGTGCCGTGGATCAGATACGGGGTCTGGCCCAGCCGCAACGCATATCGGCCCAGCGGATTGTCCGGCCCCGGCGGCACGACGGTGGCCGAGCCCGCCGCGAGTTGCCGCTCCTGCTGTATGGACTCCGGCATCGCCCAGACCGGGTCCGTGATCTTGTCGCCCACCTCGGTGCGCAGGCCGACCGGGCACCAGCCGGCCTTGCCGATGCCGATCGGATACGTCTCGACGCGCGCCGGCCGGGTCGCGTCCGGCCGCGTGAAATGGTAGAGGCGCATCTCCGGAAGGTTGATGACGATACCGACCCGCGAGCCCTCCGGCAGGAGATGCTGTCCGGGCAGTGCGACGCGCGTTCCGGCGCCGGGCAGCCAGGGGTCGATCCCGGCATTCGCCCGGAGGACGGCGTCGTAGCCCAGTCCGTGACGCCGGGCGATGTCGAGCAGGGTATCCTCGGCGGCCGCGCGCACCATGGCGGGCGCGCCGACCAGGTCGATGCCATCCGGAGGCAGGTCGTAGCTTGCCGCGCTGGCCGGCAGGGCAAGTAGTAAACCCAGCAGCGCGAGCCAGGCCACGCGGTGAATCGATGCGGGCCGTCGGGTCGGCGCAAGAGCACACCTGGCGCGTAACAAAAGGATCAGGCATAAAAAAAGTGGACAAGCCACGTTTCTAGGTTGAATCAACTGGGTCAGTTTCGAGTTATTTTCCACCACCGACTTCTCCCAATATTTCAACATCAAAGTCTGTGTCCCCTTTTGTACTTTTATGTTGCATCAGCCGCCGCGTGCCGCCGACGGCGGAAGCCCTTCCGCGCGGAGCAATTCGTCGATGGCCTCCGCAAGGCGCTGTCCGTGCTCCAACGTCGTCGCGTCGGCCAGCCCGGCGGCGGCGATCATGGCGCGCACGTCCGTGCCGAGGTTCGGCGGGCGGAGTGGGCAGAGCCGCTGGGCGTGCTCAAGCAGTCTTTTCTCGCCGGGATGCGGTACGCGGTTGAGCGCGAACAGGATGTCGAACAGGCTGGCGAGGAACGCGGCGGTACGGTGGTTGGCGCTGACGGGGTCGTCTCGGGCGATGGCGAGTTCGATCTGATGCAGGTACGAGGAGAGGTTGGCGGCGAGCAGCGGCTGGTTCTTGGCGACGATGGCGCGCCGGAGCGGCTCGGGGTAGGCGGCCTGGGCGCGAGCCCATTGCGCGGCGAACCAGCCGTCGCGGTCGAACAGGATGCGCGAGGCGCGCACGTTGTGCCAGAAGGCGGTGCTGTAGCCGACCCAGGCTTCGTGACGGACGAGCATGCGATCAAGCTGGTCTTCCAGCCAGCGGGTCTCCCGAAACATCACATCGAAATGCCGGCCGGAGGCATCAAGCCATTCGTCACCCGGTTCGAAGAAGCGGTTGTCGAACTCGACCCTGGTGCCTCGGGCGATGTCTGCCCGCGCCTCGATCGGCAGCGGGGCGGTGACGTAGACGTAGATATCCGTGTCCGAGGCGGAGTCGGCCAGTTCCATGCTCCGCGAGCCGGCGCATACCACCGCCGTGACCTGTGGCTGGGCGGCGTAGGCGGCGGCGAGACGTGCGAGGGTGTCGCTCAAGGGCGTGATGTCGGTCATGGACGGAAAGTATCCCGGTCGACCTGACGGGGTCAATCGCCGGTTTGAATCGCCCCGGAAGCGACATTACGACGGCCATCGTGCCGGGCAACGAGCGGGTGGTGCCGATTCCGATCCGTGGCATCTGTCATTCCTCTCGAAACCAGGCACATACGATGACCAACGGGTCGCCGAGGCCTATGACTTGCCTCCCGTCATGGGCGTCGCGGGCGGCCCGAATCGGGCCTGCGTCCCTCGCGGCGTGGAATGAGCTATATACTTTGCTGATGGTTTCGGACAATCTTCGCAAAAAGATTACTGCGAATCATTATGGAGGAGAGGGGCATGGTCGCGCATATCAAACTTCGTTTCCTTCATTGGGTCATGCTTTCCACCACGCTGCTGGTCGTCCTGCTGACCGCCAGCTTTCTATACACGGTCTTCCGCACCTTCAACCTGATCGCCGAAGAAAACGCGACCGCGCGCTTTACGCTGATTGCCGGCCAGGCCGCGGAGGAATTGAGCTCCCTGGTGCGCAACAACGGCAAGTTCGTCAGCGCCCAGGCCCATGCCGAGTTGTCTCAGTTCGCGCGGGACGGCAAGCTCAATGCCAGTGACGTCGTGGTCGGTTACCTCGCTTCGCTGGAGGCCGACACCACGCTGTATTCGCATTTCTTCGGCCTCGGCAACGAGGAATTTCTCCAGGTGATCGGCATCCGCGGCGACGCCCGCATCGCCGCCGCGCTGAACGCGCCGGCCGGCGCCTGGTTCGCCGTGCGCCGTATCCAGCTCGATGGCCAGGGCAAGCGGACCGACCATTACCAGTTTCTCGACCGCGAGCGGCGCCTGCTGGGCGAATACTGGCAGGCAGCGATGCTCATCCCGACCAGCCGCCCGTGGTACGGCGACGCCATGCGGCGCGATGGACTGGTGGTCACCGCCCCCTACCTGTTCGCCTCGACCGGCGAACTCGGCGTCACCGTCGCCACGCCGCTGCCCGAACGGGCCGGCGTGCTGGCGACCGACATCAGCCTGCGTTCGTTGCAAACGGTCCTGGCCAGCCTGGCCTTGCCGCCCAATGGCGCCATCGTCCTGCAGGACGACCAGGGCAGGGTTCTGGCCTTCCATGGCCAGGGCGAGCGTTTCCAGACTACCGCGATCGCGCCGATGACAGCGCCGGATAAGATCGACAATTCCTATCTGGCGCTATTGCGGCAACCTGTAAACCAGATCGGTTCGGCGATCCTGACGCTGGGCGCGGGCGAAGGCGAAAAATTCGTTGTCACGCGGCACCGCACCGAGCCGGCGGGTGGCTCGACCTTCCGCGTCGTCGTGCTGGCGCCGCTGTCCGACTTCACAGGCGCATTCCAGCAGGCCCAGCACGATGTCCTCCTGCTCGCCATCGTCGTGCTGCTGGTGCTGCTGCCGTTCGCCTACATCGGCTCGCGCCAGGTTGCCCGCACGCTGGAGGCCATGGCGAACGACTCGGAGCGCCTCAAGCGGCTCGACTTCTCCAGTGAACCGCACCAGGCGGAGACCTTCCTGTACGAGATCAACACCCTCGGCGAGGCCCAGTATGTCCTCCACGACGCCCTACGGAAGCGGACCAGCGACCTGGAAAGGTCCCAGGAAAAACTGGCCCGGCTGGTGGATAACGGCATCCGCCTGTCACGCGACCAGGATCGCACCGAACTGCTCCGTCACATCCTGTTCAGCGCCCGCGATATCGCCCACTGCGCGGCGGCGACGATCTATCTGAAGACCGAGCGGAACACCCTGGCGTTCGCCCTGCGTACCAACGACATCGACCTGCCGGTCACGGAACTTCCCCTTTTCGACGCCGACGGCAAGGCCAACGACAGCTACGTCGTCGTGCTTGCCGCGCTTCACCATAAGACGGTAGTGATCGACGATGTCTACGGCGAGACCAGTTTCGACCTGTCCGGCACCAAACGCTTCAGCGAGAAATCGGGATTCCGCACCGTTTCCATGCTGACCGTGCCCCTTTCGCCGCGCGATGGCGAGGTCATCGGCGTGATCCAGTTGCTCAACGCCCTCGATCCGGCAACCGGCGCCGTCATTCCATTCCCGCCGGGCATGGTCGGGTACGTCGAGGCGCTGGCGTCACAATCTGCGGTCGCGCTGGATAACCAGAACCTGATCGAGGCGCAACGCCAGTTGATGGACGCCCTCATCAAACTGATCGCCGGCGCCATCGACGCCAAGAGCGCCTATACCGGCGGCCATTGCGAGCGCGTGCCGGAACTGGCCTTCATGCTGGCCGAGGCAGCCTGCGAGGAGAACACGGGTCCGTTGGCCGAGTTCCGCTTCGAGAATGAAGAAGCGTGGCGCGAATTCCGCATCGGCGCCTGGCTGCACGACTGCGGCAAGGTCACCACGCCGG
This sequence comes from Hydrogenophilales bacterium, assembly GCA_016703155.1. Classification (GTDB taxonomy): domain Bacteria; phylum Pseudomonadota; class Gammaproteobacteria; order Burkholderiales; family Thiobacillaceae; genus JADJCP01. The sequence continues at coordinate 450,614 of JADJCP010000002.1, read as the reverse complement.
AATACGTGATCGACAAGGCCAGCAAGCTGGAGACCATCTACAACCGCATCCACGAAATACGCATGCGCTTCGAGGTGCTGCTGCGCGATGCCCGCATCGACGAACTGGAGGCCGTCGCTGCCGGTACCGACCCCGACGCGGCACTGGCGCGCTACGAGGCGCGCAAGGCCCGGTTGGCGGACGACTTCGCCTTTGTCGCAGAGTGCAACCTGGGCGGCGAATTCATGGCACCGGAGAAGATCGAGCGCCTGAAGCGCATCGCCGAGGAAACCTGGCAGCGCCATTTCGACGACCGCCTCGGCCTGGCCCATGAAGAGCTTGAGCGCTACCCGGCCGAGCCGGAACCGCTGCCGGCCAGGGAAAGGCTGCTCGCCGACCAGCCGCACCATGTCATTCCGCGCACCCGCGTCGACGTCACCGACCCGAGGTGGGGTTTCAAGGTCGAGGTGCCGGAACATCAGTACAACCGCGGCGAAATCCACAACCTGGCCATCGGTCGCGGCACGCTCACCGAGGAAGAGCGTTTCAAGATCAACGAGCATGTCATGCAAAGCCTGATGATGCTCGAACAACTGCCGCTGCCGAAGAACCTGCGCCGGGTGCCCGAATACGCCGGCACCCACCATGAGACGCTGACCGGCACCGGCTACCCGCGCAAGCTCGGCGAAGCGGACCTCGATATTCCGATGCGCATCATGGCCATCGCCGACATCTTCGAGGCGCTCACCGCCTCGGATCGCCCGTACAAGAAGGCCAAGACGCTGTCCGAGTCAATCAAGATCCTGTCCTTTTTCAAGAAGGACAGGCACATCGATCCGGCGCTCTTCGACCTCTTTCTCACCTCCGGGGTGTATCGGCGCTATGCCGAAAAATATCTGCGGCCGGAGCAGATCGACGCCGTCGATATCGCCTCGTACATCGGCTGAAGGGCGAACGGGGGGTAAGCCGCGTCGATCGCGGTAACGGCGGGCGGAAACGACAAGGGGAGGCATGCGGCTCCCCTTGTCGTTAGGATTTTATTAGGGAACCATGTTTATTTTTCATAACACTGATCATTGTTACTGATAAACGTGGTTCCCATTTGTCAAGCCATTCGTCGCCCGGTTCGAAGAAGCGGTTGTCGAGCTCGACCCTGGGGCCTCGGGCGATGTCTGCCCGCGCTTCGCGCGGCAGCGGGGCGGTGATGTAGACGTAGATATCCGTGTCCGAGGCGGAGTCGGCCAGTTACATGCTCCGCGAGCCGGCGTATACCACCGCCGTGACCTGATGCTGGGCGGCGTAGGCGGCGGCGAGACGCGCGAGGATGTCGCTCAAGGGTGTGATGTCGGTCATGGACGGAAAGTATCCCGGTCGACCTGACGGGGTCAATCGCCGGTCTCGCCGCCGGGGCCGGAAATAATAGGGAACCACGACTTCAAACAATTGAATGCTAATAAACCGTGGTCTGAGGTATCCCTCGACGCGGGCTGGCGCGCGTCACAAACTCCTCATGGAAGGTTCATCGGATTGTGACATACCGGCTGCTAGTCTGATCTCCCCGAAAACCCACGTCGCCGGCTGCATTCGGCGACACCTGAAGGAGCTTGCCATGAGCCTGTTCGATAAAGCCAAGGAACTGACCGAAAACGCGCTGGATGCCGGCGTTGAGCTCGCCAAGAGCGCCGCCGAGACGGTCGGCGATGTCGTCGAGGGCGCCACCGATGCGATCTCCGGATTGGCCGAACAGGCCGCGTCCGCCTTCGAGAGCGTCACGGGCGGCGCCCAGGAAAGCGCGGAAGCGGCGGTGGATGAAGCCGCCGACGAGGCCTCGGCCGACGCCGAGGTGATCATCAAGGATATCGCGCCGCCGGCCGAGGGTGACGCCGACAAGGCCTGACCCAGATCAGATAGGTCGCGACACCATGACCTCCAGGGGTGCGTCCCTGGAGGTCGCGGAGTCAGACGAACAGGCAGACGTCGGCGTTGCGCGCCTCGGCCAGATAGCTGGTGGCGCCGATCCATTCGGCGATCTCCGGGATGAATTCGTCCTGGCGGTAATTGAACAGGTCGACGGTCATCTGGCAGGCCACCAGTCGCACGCCGGATTCGACGCAGATATCGCGCAGTTCCCGGATGCTGGGCACGCCCTTGGCCTTCACGGTCTGCTCCATCATGGTCGTGGCGAGGTTCTCGAAGCCGGGCAGATTGCCGGCCACCAGATTGGGAATCGGCATGTTTATACGCTTCAGCCACTCGGGGCCGAAGGGCATCTTCATCGGCATGGCCGGATTGCCCAGGGGCGAGACCTTGAGGTCGAGATCCTTCTTCAACAGTTCCAGGCCGTAGAAGGTGAAGAAGATCGATGCGTTCCAGCCCAGTGCCGCCGCCGTCGAGGCGAGGATGAAGGGCGGGTAGGCCATGTCCATCGTGCCCTTGGTGGCGATGATGGCCAGCGAGGGCACCTTGGCGGCCTCGCGCTCGGCAAGTTTCTCGTCCAGGCGACGGTCGAACCAGGCCTCCAGTCCGGCGAGGTCGGTCGGCATGGCTTCGGCGGCGTGATCGACGGGGTGCAATTTGGCGATGTTCATGGTGCGCTCCTCAGGCCTTGCGGATGACGAACTCATAGTCGTCGCCTGCCTGCGCGGACGACAGCAGGGTGTTGCCGGTCTGAACGCAGAACGAGGCCATGTCCTTCAGCGAGCCGGGATCGCTGGCCACCACCTTGAGGGTGTCGCCGGGTTGCAGCGCGCTCAGGGACTTCTTGGTGCGCAGGATGGGCAGTGGGCAGTTTAGGCCGCGTGCATCGAGGGTTTGCTTGGCATCCATGGTGGACTCCTTTCGGTTGGGCGGCAGGGCCGCAAAATAGTAGACCGGTCAGTCTAGTTGGGGTTCAAAAAAAAGCCCAAGCGGGCCGGGGGTGGAATCAACGCCACGCGGGTGGCGTTGATGGAAAAAATCAATGACTCATCTCGATCCTCAGGGTCTTGATCGCCGGGCCGAGACGCAGGATGACCTCGGGGTCGTTGCGCGTCTTGGCCAGCAGGATGACGCCTTCCAGATAGGCCAGCATGGCGCTCGCCGTGGCTTCGGAGTCCATCGCCGCCAGAGCACCGATGCCCACCGCCTCGTCGAGCGCCGTCATGAACTTGTCGCGCGCCTTGTCGAACACGGCATTGAGGCGCGCGCGCATGACGTCGTCGCGGGTGCTCATCTCCAGCGCCAGATTGCCGAACAGGCAGCCGGGCATGCGGCCCTCCAAGTCGCTGGAGGCCTTCTGCCAGTAATAGGCAGCGTCAATCATGTAGTCCAGGCGCTCGACCGGCGGCAGGGCCAGGTCGAAGGCCTCGGCGACGAAGCCGTGCGCCCAGTCGTCGGCCATGTCGTCGATCACCGCCAGCGCCAAGTCGCGCTTGGACGGGAAGAAGTGATAGAAGCTGCCTTTCTGCACGCGCGCGCCCTCGCAAATCTCCTGAATGCCCACATCCGCATAGCTGCGGCTGTGGAACATGTCGCGCGCAGTGGCGAGGATGCGTGAGCGGGTGTCGGTTTCGGGGATCATGGCCCGAATTGTACTAGACCGGTCGGTCAAGTCAAGCGGTTTGTATGCGCAACCTACTCAGTCCTCGTAACGACCATGACGTGCCGCGTAGGCGATGCCGCCCCGGTCCAGGCCCAGGTCGCGCAGGCCGAGGTCGTCCAGGGCACGCAGTTCCGCCTCGGCGCGCAGGGTGGCGAACAGGGCGCGCAGGCGCTTCAGCGCATCCGCGAACCACGGCCACGCGCGCCAACGCGCAAGCGTGCTTGAGAGGGCGGTGTTCGCGTTCATGTTCCTGTCCTTGCCGGGCGATAACGTCATGCTAGGCAGGACACAACGAACGATACAGAGACAGCACAACCTGAATTGATGCACTACAGTTCAACCACGGACAAGACTGTGTCGGTCCGAATCGGCGCCGACTGTACCGCGACCCGGCCGGCCGGCGCGCCTAGACTGGCACTGTTCGGAACCGGCTCGGGAGCGGCCTCATGAATCTCTATGAAAACCTCGCCACGCAACTCAAGGACGCCATCCGCCAGGGCGTCTACCCGCCCGGCGACCGTGTGCCCTCGGTGCGCCGCCTCTCCGAGCAGCAGCGCGTCAGTCAGGCCACGGTGGTCTCGGCCTACCGCCTGCTGGAAAGCCACGGCTGGCTGGAGGCGCGGCCGCAATCCGGCTTCTTCGCCCGGCAGCCGGAATCGGCGCCGCCCGCCGCCCAGACCGGCGAGGCCGCCGAAGGCCCGTGCGCCGTCAACGTCACCGAGCTGGCCGTGCGCCTGTCGCGCAACACCCAGCGCAAGGACCTGGTCTCGCTCGGCGCCGCCGTGCCCGCGCCTGGGTTCCTGCCCCTCGCCGACCTGCGCGCCGCGCTCAACCGCAGCCTGCGCGGCAACGCCGACGTCGGCAGCCGCTACAGCTTCCCGCCCGGCGAAGAGGCCCTGCGCGTACGCATCGCCCAGCGCGCCGCCGACCACGGCTGCGCCTTCGGCCCGGACGACGTGGTCATCACCGACGGCTGCCAGGAGGCCCTCAACCTCGCCCTGCGCGCCGTCGCCAAGGCCGGCGACATCATCGCCATCGAAAGCCCGGCCTTCTTCGGCACTCTCCAGGCCATCGAATCGCTGGGCATGCAGGCCCTGGAAATCCCCAGCGATCCGGACACCGGCATCAGCCTGGACGCGCTCACCCTGGCCCTGGACCGCTGGCCGGTGAAGGCCGTCGCCGTGGTCGGCAACTTCAGCAACCCCACCGGCAGCCTCATGCCCGACGCCCACAAGACCCGCCTGGTGAAGATGCTCGCGGCGCGCGCCATCCCCCTGATCGAGGACGACATCTACGGCGACCTGGCGCACGGCCGCGACCGGCCCCGGCCCGCCAAGGCCTGGGACCGCGACGGCAACGTCCTGCTGTGCGCCTCGTTCTCCAAGACCATCGCCCCCGGCTACCGCGTCGGCTGGGTCGTGCCCGGGCGCTGGCGCAAGGCCGTCGAGCACCTGAAATACGTCGGCACCATGGCCAACGCCACCCTGCCGCAACTGGCCATCGCCGACTACCTCGCCGACAGCCGCTACGAACGCCACCTGGCCAAGGTCCGGCGCGCCTACGCCGACAACCTGGCGCGCCTGCACGCCGCCGTGAAGCGCTACTTCCCGCCCGGCACGCGCGCCTCGCGCCCCACCGGCGGCTTCGTCCTCTGGCTGGAACTGCCCGACAACCGCGACACCCTGGCCCTCTACGACCAAGCGCTCAAGGCCGGTATCAGCTTCACCCCCGGCCGGCTATTCTCGCCGCAAGGCCAATACGGCCACTGTCTGAGACTGGCCGCAGCCTTGCCGTGGGATGCGCGCGTGGAAGCGGCGCTGGCGGAGCTGGGGAGGTTGGCGGGGAAGGGGTGAGGCGGACGCCGGCTCACTTCGCCGAACGGCTCTACCGGGCGCTGACCAGCATCACACCGGCCAGTACCAGTGCCGTGTCTTGCGCGTTCCCGGCAACGATGGTTGAAAGGGGATAGTGGCTAGGGCGAGGCGACAACAACCTTGATGCGCACCGCTACTGTATTGGGTTGACTGATACTTTGACTCGGGAAACATGATTGAGTTAAGTTCCAACTATGAATACCACCTTTGATTTCCGAATAGACACATGGAAGCCAGATACGCTTCCCATGGCCCGGCTGGCCGAGTATCTGGCCCGGCTGGCGGTGTTGTTTGGGAACAAGGAGCATGTTCATTTCATGAAGGTTCGTAAGGGCAGCGCCATTCCTGAAATCGTGGTGGACGAACCAGCCGTACCCAAAGTCAAGGCCCGCTTGAGTCTTGTAAACACGCCCGATGTGCCGGAAGACATCTCCCGCGCCAACCGTGACATTAATCGTATGTTACGTGACGACAATGCCTGCGGCGTACTCCGTCTGAAGGCTGGCGCCAATATCCTGGAATTCCCCGGTCGTAAGACCCCGCTGGCGGAAGAGGCCGTGGTGTATGAAGTTGGGGAGCTTGATGGTGTCGTCATCCGAATCGGCGGCAAGGACGAAACCGTCCCGGTGTTGGTGGAAAGTGAACGGGGCATCTACTACCACTGCAACGCCAGCCGGGAAAATGCCCGTAAGCTAGCAGCCTTTCTTTTCGGACAAACTGTGCGCGTCGTGGGTCGAGGCAAGTGGCGGCGTACTCAAGAGGGCGAGTGGGAACTTGAGAACTTCGATATCAAGGATTTCGAGGTCTTGGACGAAACACCTTTGGCGGATGTCGTTGCGGGTTTGCGCGTTCTGGAAGGCAGCGGCTGGAACGAGATGGACGATCCCCAAGCCGAGTTGAAGTGTCTGCGAGGCGCGTAAATGGTCGTTTTCGATGCCAGCGTACTCATCGACCTGTTCCATCCCCGCACTCAGCCAGACCGTAAGGCCAAACTCGAAAATCTTCTCACCGATCTTCAGCGCAAGAAGATCAAGATTGTCATCCCCACCCCCGCGTTGTCCGAGTTCCTGGCACGGGCAGGCAAGGCCAGAGACGCCTACTATGCCCGGTTAAGTACCTCGGCCGCCTTCAAGATCACCGCCTTCGATAGCCGTGCCGCCTTGGAATGCGCCTTACTGCTGGATGCCGCGTTGACCAGTGGGGACAAACGTGCCCAAGCCAAGACCTGGGCCAAGGCCAAGTTCGACTGGCAGATTGTCGCCATCGCCAAGGTGGCCAATGCCCGAACCATTTATTCGGAAGACGGTGACATTGTCCGAATTGGCCAACGCTATGGCTTGGCGGTCATCAAGACAGACGATTTGCCCTTGCCGGATTCTGCACGGCAGACGGAGCTGGATCTACCCGAGTAGGCGGCAGGCGCCCTGCAGGGTTCCCGATCTGGACTATCCCTGCAGTGTGTGAACATGGATCGTTGTGGTGGCCTCGTCGGTACAGCTTGGTTATATGGCCAGTTCCAGCATCAGAATAATGGGGACGGACCACGTTTAATCATTACATTAGGCTGCTTTAGATCAGCCTCAATCAAGCCGTTCAATCAGGCCGCCGCCTGATGAAAGACTCGGATACGCGGCGCGATCTTCGCTTGCAGGGTGCGGGCCGCGATCCGCATGTCGTACTCGGTTTGCAGGTTCAGCCAGAAGCGGGGCTCCATGCTGAAGAACAGGCCGAGGCGAAGTGCCGTATCGGCCGTAATCGGGCGGTGGCCGTTGACCAGTTCGCTGATGCGGCTCTGCGAGACATCGATGTCGGCGGCAAGCTGGCGCGCGGTGATACCGAGCGGTTTCAAGAAGTCTTCCAGCAGAATTTCGCCGGGGTGGATTTCGTCAAGTAATTCAGCCATGTTCAGCCCCTAGTGGTAGTCCACGATTTCAACCTGGTACGCGCAATCTTCTCGCCAGATGAAGCAGACCCGCCATTGATCGTTGACGCGAATGTTGTACTGGCCCTTCCGGTCACCCTTGAGCGCTTCGAGTTGGTTGCCCGGGGGGATCTTCAAGCTGGCCAGCTCGGTTGCCGCGTGCAGTTGCAGTAATTTACGCCGCGCCACGCGCTCGATGTTCCGGAATCGGGCAACCGCTCGGCTATGAAAAAGCGCTTCGGTGTCAAGACAATCGAACGAATGGATCATGATTCATTGTGTTCCGTTATACGGAATCTGTAAACAAGATATTCTGCCGGTTCTGTTGGCGCCGAGTTGGTTGCGGATAGTGTGAAGCCACTTCTCGAATAATCATGTCGGGCACTGGCGCACAAAGCGGGTGGTGCTGACCTGACCACATTGATTTACGGCTGCGCGGCGATTACGTGACAATAGGCATAGATCAATCCGCAGGAGTCCAATCATCGACGCCCCCAACCCCCACCAAGTCTTCGACTGGCTCTGGACCTCGGGTCAGCTCTCCCGGCTGGACATCCTTGAACTGCCCGACCTCGGCATCGAGGTGGTGATCAACCTGGCGCTGCCCACGTCCTCGAACGCGCTGCCGGGCGAGGCGGAGCTGGTGACCGGGCTGGGGCTGACCTATTTGCAGATTCCGGTGGAGTGGGAGCAGCCGGAGGTGGACCAGTATGACCAGTTCGTTGCCGCGCTGGCGGCGTTCAAGGGGCGGCGCATCTGGTTGCATTGCGCCCTGAACATGCGCGTGTCGGCCTTCGTCTACCTGTATCGCCAGTTGGTGTTGGGCGAGGACGAGGCGACGGCGGCGTTTCCCATGCGCGAGGTGTGGACGCCCAACGAGGTCTGGCGAGCGTTCATCGACAGCGTGCTGCGGAGGGCGTTATGACAATTCGCCGAGTGCGTCCAGCAGCGCGACCAATTCTTCGGGGGTCAAGGACTTGGCTTGTTCCACCATGGCTTCGATACGTGAGTTCATGCGTGTTCCCAGCTTGTTCAAACGGTAAGAAAAGTTTCCAGGCGCCAATGGTGCTACCTTAAGCATTGCGATACTCACTCCCCCTTTTGCAAAGGGGGATGGCGGTCTTGGCCAGCACCCTGTTCAAGCCCAACGCGTTTAAGGTAGTGCCATTAATTCCAAGCTCAAATTCATCTTTAGTAATTCGCCGGTTCTTGCGCTGGATTTGTGACGGCCAATTTCATCGGCTTGGCTCGTGTCGCCCATGCCAGCCTTGTAGCCAGATTTAACCCCTTCCGCCCTTGCCCACAATCTTTAAGGCGGGATTCCCGCGTTCGCGGGAATGACGGTCACAAAAGGCCATCGCGGCGCGTTCAGAACGTCAACGCCTTATAAGGCCCGCGTTCGTTCAACTCGTCGACATACGCGTCCATGCTGTCGGCTTCGCGTTTCAGGTAGCTGTCGACGGCGCTGGCGAAGCGGGGATCGGCGAGCCAGTGGGCGGACCAGGTGGTTTCGGGGAGGAAGCCGCGGGCAAGTTTGTGTTCGCCTTGGGCGCCGCCTTCGAAGAGGCCGATCTGGTGTGTGATGCAGTAGTCGATGGCCTGGTAGTAGCAGGTTTCGAAGTGCAGGCCGGAGTGGTATTCGAGGGTGCCCCAGGAGCGGCCGTAGAGGGCATCGCGGCTGACGAAGTTGAGGGCGCTGGCGATGGGCGTGTCGTCGCGCAGGGCGACGATGAGCAGGATGTTGTCGGCCATGCGCGCGCCGATGCGTTCGAAGAAGTCGAGGTTCAGGGCGATGGGCGAGTTGAATTGCTGGTGGGTGCGCGTGTAACAGGCCATGGGAAGTGGCGCCAGTCTTCGGCGGTGATCTGCGTGCCGCGCCGGTGTTCGAAGCGGATGCCGGCGTCGCTGACCTTGCGCCGTTCCTGTTGCACTTTTTTGCGTTTGTCGCGGCGCAGGCTGGCGAGGTAGGCGTCGAAGTCGGCGTGGCCGGGGTTGCGCCAGTGTAGTTGCATGCCGCGCCGGAGCATCAGGCCCCGGCTTTGCATTTCGGCGGCTTGGTCGGCGGTGGGGAAGAGCAGATGCAGCGACGAGACGCCGGTTTCGCGGGCCAGCTCGAGGGCGGCTTCGAGCAGGGCGGCGCGGGTGTCGGCGCGCTCGGCGAGCAGTCGCGGGCCGGCGACCGGGGTGAAAGGCACGGCGCTGAGCAGCTTGGGGTAGTAGCGCAGGCCGTGGCGCTCGTAGGCTTCGGCCCAGGCCCAGTCGAAGACGAATTCGCCCCAGGAGTGGCTCTTGAAGTAGAGGGGCAGGGCGCCGATCAGGGCGTCGTTTTCCCAGGCGGTGAGAAAGCACGCGTCCCAGCCGGTTTCCGGGCTGGCGCAGCCGCTTTCCTGGAGGGCGCTGAGGAAGGCGTGGCGCAGCATCGGCTGGTCGCCGGCGAGGGCGTCCCAGGCGGCTTCGGGGATGTCGGCGATGCGGTTGTGCCGGCGGATGATCAAGCGTCGCGGCGCCAGATCAGGCTGCGGTTGTTGGCGGGCATGGCGACGTCTTGCCACAGGCGCAGGCCCTGTGCCTGGGCGAGCCGGTCGATGGCCTCGAAGTCGCGCACGCCGCTGACCGGGTCGCGCGCCTTGAGCCAGGCGTCGAAGCGGGCGTTGCTCTCCGAGGTGAAGGCGCCTTGATAGTTGAACGGGCCGTAGAGGCAGACGATGCCGCCCGGCGCCAGCACCCGGCCGATGCCGGCGAACAGGCGCTCGACGGAGGGCCAGCCGATGATGTGTACGGTGTTGGCGTTGAAGATGGCATCGACCGGGCCGACCGGCCAGTCGGCGGCGTCGACGTCGAGGGCGATGGGCGGCAGGACGTTGGCGAGTCCGGCCTCGTCGAGCCAGGCCTGGATGCCGGCGTGGTTGGCCGGCAGTTCGCTGGTGCGCCAGGTGAGGTGCGGCAGCGCCGCGCCGAAATGGACGGCGTGCTGGCCGGTGCCGCTGGCGATCTCCAGGACATCGCGCCGGTCGGCAAAGGCGTCGCGCAGCACGCCGAGGATGGGCTCGCGGTTCTGTTCGCAGGATTCGGCGTAGGGCTTCATGGCGTCGAGCTCACACGGTCAGGCTATCCGCCCAGACCCACGGTGCCGAATGGGCTGTCGATGACGATGCGCCAGTTGCCGTCGGGCTGGCGCCGGAGCACATCCGAGGTTTGCCCTTCGAGCACGCTCGGCTGGCCGTCCGGGCCGGTCATGGTGAGGCTCCAGTCGGAGAAGATCAGGGCGATGTCGTTTGCCTGGATGGGCTTGCCGGGCGGCATGTGGAAGGTGCCGTTCATGGCCAGGAAGGCGGACAGGGCGTCGCGGATGGCGGCGAGTCCACCGACCTGGACGCCGGGTTGCGGTAGCAGCACCGCGTCCGGTTCGTAGAGGCCGAGCAGGCCGTCGAGGTCGCCGGCAGCGAACAGTTCGGCGAATCGCGTGTGGACGTCTTCGGGTTGCGGGGTGTTCATGACGTGGTCTCCTCAGTGTTGTCCGGCGCTGGGCCGGGTTGCTGCAGGGCGTGCTTGCGTGCTTCCGTGTAGACCCACCAGGGCCGGGCGGGTTCGCCGGCCATGTAGCGGGTGATGCTGATGAAGACGTCGAGGACGCAGGGGTCCTGTCGGACGCCGGTGATTTCGCAGAGGCGGGCGAAGAGGACGTAGGGGTCTTCGCCGATCAGGTCGCGCGGCGCGTCGATACCGAGTCGGCGCAGATCCCGATCCATGGCCGGGCCGATGTTGGGCAGGTCGGTCAGGCGCGCCAGGCTGTCGCGGCGGACTTTGTCGGGGTGCATGGGTTTAGAGCGAGCGGCCGTCGAAGTGGTGTACCTTCAGGCCGGCCAAGTCGACGCCTTCCAGACAGCGGACGTTGATCGCCGCCATGGCGTTGCCTTTCGGGTCGGTGCCTTCGCCGTAGGGGTGAATGCCGCATTTTGGGCAGAAGCGGTGTTTGATGCTCTGGGTGTTGAAGGTGTAGGTCGCGGCGTTGCCTTCGGGCGTGAGCAGGCGCAGCGTGTCGCGCGGCACGAACCAGAGCAGCGAGCCCTTTTTCGAGCAGATCGAGCAGTTGCAGTCGATGACCCGGTCGATCTCGCCTTCCACCTCGAAGGCCACGCCACCGCAGTGGCAGCTTCCTTTGTAGAGCATGTCCGTCTCCTTTGGTATGACCGCAGCCCTAGTGTAATACCTGTGCGGAATCATCGGGTATTGGTTTAGTATGTCACCGTGCGCGACAGAAAGCAGTCTGCCGCGCACGCATAACGATAAACCGGCGTGGTGACGAAGTGTGCGACTTCGCGCCGGCTGGAGCGAACGTCCCGGTTGACCCCGGTTCGCCTTGGCATGTAGGAGAAGGAGTCGGTCATGTTTGATGTCGATCACACGTCGTCCGCGTCGGAAGGATTTCCGCTGCGCTTGTTCTTGACGCTGTTCACCCCGGTTGCACTGTTGATCCTCGGCGGAGCCTGGTATGTCGGCCAGGAGCGGATCGAGGAGGAACTCGCCCTGATCCAGTCCAGCGAGATCAGCAACGTGGTCATGGGCGTCAGGCGGCTGGACGATGAATTGCGCGTCCCGCTTCAGCATTTGCGGACCCTGGCGGGCGAAGCCTCCGGCAACCTGGAGCCGCGCCGCCTGGAGGCCGCCTTCCAGAAGCTGATCGCCTATAACGGCGGCTACGACAAGGTGCGCTGGATCGATGCCACCGGTCGCGAGCGGGTGCGGGTCAACAACGTCGAAGGCAAGGCGCTGGCCGTGGCTCCCGAGCAGTTGCAGGCGTTGGTCGACAGCTATTACGTCAAGGAGAGCCTGACCCTCAAGCCGGGCGAAGTGTACATCTCGCCACTGGATCTCAACGTCGAGCACGGCAAGGTCGAGACACCCGCCAAGGCCGTGCTGCGTTTGGCGACGCCTTTGCGGGATGCGGCGGGCACATCGGTGGGGGTACTGGTCATCAATGTCGCCGCGCGCACCCTGCTCGATGCCTTTACCAACAGCCTGGTCGAAGGACGCGATCACACGATGCTGCTGAACAGCGACGGCTACTGGCTGAAACACCCGGATTCCGAACTTGAGTGGGGCTTCATGTTCAACCGCAAGGACACCCTGGCGGCACACCATCCGGAAGCCTGGAAGGCGGTTTCGGCGATCCCCTCCGGGCAGGTCGAACAGGCGGATGGGCTCTGGACCTGGAGCACCGTCTACCCGCTGAAGGTGGACGATGGCCGTGACGTGGCACGCATTCCTTCCTGGCTGGTCGTGGCGCATCTGCCCCGCGAGCAGTTGGCGCCGATCCAGCGTAATGCCTGGCGCGCCGTGGGCATCTACATGTTTGCCTTGCTGGCGCTCTACGGTGTCATCGCCGCCTGGCTGGCGCGTGCCGTGGTCGGCCGTACCCGTGCTGTCGCCGAGGCAGCGAAGGCCCATGCCGAGGCCGCGGCGGCGAATGCCGTGCGCCAGGCGCAGGAACGCTTTCGCCTGGTGGTCGAGGCGAATACCAACGGCTTGCTGGTGGCCGACAAGGCCGGGCAGCTTGTCCTGGTGAATCCGGCGCTGGCGCGCATGTTCGGCTATGGCGCCGAGGAATTGCTCGGGCAGCCTCTGGATATCCTCTTGCCGGACGCGGTGAAGTCCGGGCACGGCCGGCAGTTCGCCGGTTACATGGGCGCCCCTGCCGCGCGGCCCATGGGCCAAGGACGCGAGCTGCGCGGTCGGCGCAAGGACGGCAGCGAGTTCCCCATCGAGATCAGCCTCAGCCCGTTCACCGAGAATGGCGAGATGTTCGTGGATGCCTTCGTCGCCGATATTTCCGAGCGCAAGCGCAGCGAGCAGTTGCATCAGAAGATCGAGGCGCGCCTGCAGCTGATGATGCAGACCAACCCGAACGGCTTGCTGGTGGCCGACGATCAGGGCGCCATCGAGATGGCCAACCCGGCCCTGGAACGCATGTTCGGCTACGCCCCGGGCGAACTGTTGAACCAGTCGCTGGAGCGCCTGGTGCCCAAGGACAGCCAGCATCGTCACAGCCAGTTGCGCCAGGATTACTTGCGCAATCCGTCGATACGCACCATGGGCGCGGGCCTGGACCTGCATGGCGTGCGCAAGGATGGCGCGACCTTCCCCATCGAGGTGAGTTTGGCCAGCTTCACCGAGGAAGGCAGGATCTACGTTCAGGCGACGGTGATCAACGTCAGCGACCGGACGTAACCCGCCGGGCGCCTGGTATCGAGCGCTTGCCACCGTGGCGCCCCCTTGCAAAATGGGGCGTGAGGCACCGAAGGGCAGAGGCTTTATCAGGGATTTCTAGAGTGGTTGGTCATGCGAAGGCCGCTAAATCCCCCTCAATCCCCCTTTTGCAAAGGGGGAAAGTGCCTCAGTCAGCGCAGCAAGTATTTTCAACGACAAACGCATACAGAGCCTTTGAAAAGTGGGGTGCAACCTGCGTCGTGGGCTTGAGCCAAGTTCAACCCGCCCGCCCGGTCTGCCGGTAACATGAGCGCACCCGCGACCCGCGCACCCCCCATGACCCCGACCCTGCCCGCCCTGTTCATCGGCCATGGCAATCCGATGCATGCCCTGCAAGACAATGCCATCACCCAGGCCTGGCACGGTGCGGTGGCGGGCTTGCCGCGTCCGCGCGCCATCCTGGTCATCTCCGCGCACTGGCTGACACGTGGCACGGCGGTGACGGCGATGGCGCATCCCGAAACACTCCACGATTTCGAGGGCTTTCCGCGCCAACTGGCCGAGTTCGACTATCCCGCGCCCGGCGACCCCGCCTTGGCACAAGAGATCGCCGATCTTCTGGGAGCGTCGAGCGTTGCGCTGGATCTGGATTGGGGCCTGGATCATGGCGCTTGGTCGGTGCTTGCGCACCTCTATCCTCGGGCCGACATCCCGGTCGTGCAACTGAGTCTGGACGTGACCCGCCGTGCCGCCGAGCACTATGCACTGGGCCGGACACTGCGCCCGCTGCGCGCCGCCGGCGTGCTGGTCGTCGGCAGCGGCAATGTCATCCACAACCTGGGCCTGATGGACTGGCGCCACCCCGACTCGGCGACCGATTGGGCGCGGCGCTTCAATGATCGGCTACGCGACCAACTCGAGCTGGCCGACCACAACGGCCTGCTCGAACTGGACAGCGCCGATGCCCACCTCGCCGTCCCGACACCGGAACACTACTGGCCGCTGCTCTACATCGCCGCGCTGGCCGATGCCGGCGAAACCCCGGCGTTCTTCAACGACCGCATCGAATACGGCAGTATCGGCATGTTGTCCTTCCGGATTGGCGCGCAGCCATGAACCAGGGGCGTACCTTCCCCGGCTGGCTGGTGCTGCTGGGCATGCTCATCGCCATCGCGCCGCTGTCCATCGACCTGTATCTGCCGGCCTTTCCGGCCATCGAAGCAGAACTGGCCAACGGCACCGGCCAGGCGGAATACACCCTGGCCAGCTTCTTCATCGGCATCTCGCTCGGGCAACTCTTCTATGGCCCGCTCAGCGACCGCTTCGGACGCAAGCCGCCGCTCTATGCCGGGCTGGTCATCTACAGCCTCGCCTCGCTCGGCTGTGCCCTCGCCGGCAGCCTCGAAGCCCTCGCCGCCTGGCGTTTCCTGCAAGCCCTGGGTGGTTGCGCCGGCATGGTCATCGCCCGTGCCGTGGTGCGCGACCGCTGTAGCGCCCAGGAATCGGCGCGCGCTTTTTCCATGCTCATCCTGATCATGGGCGTCGCGCCCATCCTCGCGCCCCTGCTCGGTGGCTGGGTCAGCGCTGCCCTCGGCTGGCGCGCCTTGTTTGCCCTACTGGCCGGTTTCGGGGCGCTCTGCCTCGGACTGGTCTACCGCAGGCTGGCCGAAACCCGCGACAGCACTCACGCGCCGCCCATGACCCTGGCGGGTGTCGCTGGCGACTACCTCGGCCTGCTGCGCCAGCGCGGTTACATGGGCTACGGCCTGGCCGCCGCACTGGCCAGCGCCGGCATGTTCGCCTACATCGCCGGCTCACCGCAGGTACTCATCGGCCTCTACGGCATCGCCCCGGAACACTTCGGCTGGGTGTTCGGCATCAACGCCGTCGGCTTCATCGCCGCCAGCCAGATCAACGCGCGCCTGCTGCGCCACACGCCGCTGACGACGCTGTTGCGCCGCTCCCTGCGGCTCACCGCGTTATCGGCGCTGATCCTGGCGCTGTTCGCCCTGTACGGCCAACCGCCCATGATTCCGTTATTGATCTGCCTGTTCGTCTTCATGGCCAGCCTGGGCCTGGTCAACCCGAACGCCAACGCCGCCGCCATGGCCAGCCACGGCCAGATCGCCGGCACCGCCTCGGCGCTCATCGGCGCACTGCAGTTCGGCGCCGCCGCGCTCGCCGGTGCCGCGCTGGGCCTGTCGGGCAAAGGCAGCATCGTGCCCCTGGCGACGGTCATGGCTGTGTGCGGCCTGGGCGCATGGGTGGTGCACAAACTGATGATTGTCCTGGCGAAACCTGAGCATTGGACGACATGACGCAGCAATCCCAAGCGGGCTCATCCCCGCGGGGCCAATGGTTTGTAGTGGCAAAAAAAAACGAGCACCAGAGGGTGCTCGTTTTTTTGGGGGGCCTCCAGCCTTGGAGGCGTGAAGCTCAGGCGTAGTTGGCTTCGGCGAACGACCAGTTGACCAGGTTGTTCAGGAAGGTTTCGACGAACTTGGGACGCAGGTTGCGGTAGTCGATGTAGTAGGCGTGTTCCCAGACGTCGACGCAGAGCAGGGGCGTGTCGGCGGTGGTCAGCGGGGTGCCGGCGGCGCCCATGTTGACGATGTCGACGCTGCCGTCGGCCTTCTTCACCAGCCAGGTCCAGCCCGAACCGAAGTTGCCCACGGCGCTGGCCTGGAAGGCCTTCTTGAACTCGTCAAAGCTGCCCCACTTGGCGTTGATGGCGCTGGCCAGGGCGCCGCCGGGCGCGCCGCCACCGTTCGGCTGCATGCAGTTCCAGAAGAAGGTGTGGTTGGAGACCTGGGCGGCGTTGTTGTAGATGCCGCCGGCGGGGGCGGTCTTGACGATCTCTTCCAGGGACTTGTCCTCGAAGGGGTGCCCCTGATCAGGTTGTTCAGGTTGGTGACATAGGCCTGATGGTGTTTGCCATAGTGGTATTCGAAGGTCTCCCTGGACATGTGCGGTTGCAGAGCATCCTTGGCGTAGGGCAGGGCAGGCAGTTGGTGTTCCATGCGGTTATCTCCGTGGTGTTGGTTAAGTCAGTCGACGGGGCGATTTTACGGGCTGGGACGGGCGCCGGCAATAGTTGACTGAATATCTAAGGTAATTGGGCGGCATAATTTTTTACTTACTGGTGCGCGCTTCTGGGCGAATCGTCTGGATCGCCCGCAAGCGGGCTCCTGCGGCGTCAGCGGACTTCAAACTCGATGCGGTCGAGTTCGCGGGCTTCGTTGTCGAGCAGGGCGACCTTGTGCTTGCCTCGGGTGATCGGCCAGTCGGCGTGCGGCCAGTCCTGCCCGTCGACCTGCCAGCGACTGCCGGCGGGGGCGTTCAGGGCCTTCAGGCTGAGTCGCTGGCGTGCCGGGGGAATGTCCGGGTCGATGGCGAGCAGGCTGCCGTCGCCGGGATTGACGATTTCGGCGGGTGGGCGGGCGGCGGTCCACTGCGGGCCGTCGGGTTCGGTGCCGGGCAGGAACCATTCGCGCCGGGGTGGCTCGTCGGCGGGGCGACCTTGCGGCGGACCAGGCGCGCCGGAGCCTTGGGCGGTTGCGACGGGCTGCCGGTGTGCAGGTGGTCGATGATGTCGCGCCAGGCCGGGGCGGCGCCGGCGACGCCGGAGACATCGTGCATGGGGCTGCCGTCGAAGTTGCCGACCCAGACGCCGACCGTGTAGCGATCCGTGAAGCCGACGCACCAGTTGTCGCGCATGTCCTTGCTGGTGCCGGTCTTGACGGCGGCCCAGGAGCGGCTGGCCAGCGGGCTTTCCAGGCCGAAGGTGGCGGCGCGCGCCTGCCGGTCGGCGAGGATGTCGGCGACGATGTAGGTGGCTTCGGGGGAGAAGGCGCGTGTCGCCTTGGTTGACGTTTGCCGGCCCGTGGACGGGATGAGGCTGGGTGTGTTCACCAAGCCGCCATTGGCCAGGGCGCGGTAGGCGTTGGTGAGTTGCCACAGTGTGACGTCGAGGCTGCCCAGGGCCATGGCCGGGCCGTAGAAATCGGCGGCTTCGGTGAGGCCTTCGAAACCCAGCCTGGCCAGGCGGTTGGCGAACAGATCTTCGCCGACCAGTTCCAGGGTATGCACCGCCGGGATGTTCAAAGAGCTGGCCAGGGCCTGGCGCAGGCTGGCCTGGCCGCGATATTGCCGGTCGTAGTTCTGCGGCACGTATTGGCCGCCGCCGGTAGCGATGGCCAGCGGTCGGTCGTCCAGCGGCGAGGCGGCGGTGAGGTAGCGCCGCTCCAGGGCCAGGGCGTAGAGGAAGGGCTTGAGCGTCGAGCCGGCCTGGCGCGGTGCCGTGACGCCATCGGTCTCGCCACCGGCCGAGGCCGTGCCGCTCACCGAGACATAGGCCAGCACCGCGCCGCTGTCGTTGTCGAGGACCAGCGCGGCGGCATCCTGCACATGGCGTGGCGCGAGGCGCGCCAACTGTTCGTTGAGGGACGCCCGGACGCGGCGCTGCAGATGGGCATCCAGCGTGGTGCGCAGCCGCTCGCCGGGCCGCTTCAGAAGTTGGCTGGCGAGGTGCGGCGCCAGATCGACGGTGGCGACGATGGGGTGCCGACCGGTGAGGCTGTTCAGGCTGAGCTGTGTCAGCGTTTTGCAGTCCGGGGCGTTATCCAGACCGGCGCCCAGGGCGCAGGCGCGCTTGGCTACCTCGCCGGCCTTGGCGTTGGGGGCACGGATCAGCGCCGCCAGGACAATGGCCTCGGCGGGACTCAGGCCGGCGGGGCGTTTGTCGAACAGCGCCCGGCTGGCGGCGTCGATGCCGATCAGGTCGCCGCGCATCGGCAGCAGGTTGAAATAGGCTTCGAGGATCTGCGTCTTGCTCCAGGCGGCATCGAGATCGCGTGCCGCTTGCATCTGATCCCACTTCTCACCGATGCCGCGCCGGCCCCTGCGGGCACGTAGTTCCACATCGAGCAACGCGGCTAGTTGCATGGTCAGGGTCGAGGCGCCGCGCGGCCGGTCGTTGAACAGATTGGTGAGCGCGGCATGCCCGACCGCCAGCCAGTCGACGCCACCATGGCTCAGAAAGCGCTGGTCCTCGGCATGCAGCACGGCGCCGATCAGTGCCGGGGAGATGGCCGCCAGTGCTGTCCAGTCGGTGCGCCGGCTGCGGTTGTCGATACGCCGCTCCTGCACGACTTCGCCGTTTCGGTCGAGCAGCCAGGCCTCGGAAGGCTGCCAGGCGGCTTTCACCTGAGCGAAGTCGGGCGGGGCGGCGAGGGCTGCAGTCGCCGACTCGGCCAGACAGAACAGGACGCAGGCGATGCGTGCGGCCTTGGCCGCGTATCCCCCCTTTGTAAAAGGGGGGCAGGGGGGATTTAGCGGCGCTTGCTTTGTTGAGGCCTGAGAAATCCCCCTCAATCCCCCTTTTTCAAAGGGGGAAGGCAAGTGCTCTGGCGTTGTCGTCACTGGCATAGGCTTGGACGATGGCAAGCTCATCAGGCCATAGCCAAGTGAGGCCTTGGCCGCGTATCCCCCCTTTGCAAAAGGTGGACAGGACGGATTTAGCGGCGCTTGCTTTGCCGTGGCCTGAGGTTCCCCCCTGACTCCGCCGGTTTCACGGGGCCAGGGCGAGCCAGGGGCGTGTATCACGGTGCCACGGTCATGTCCGCATTCGGCGCTTCGCCGTACATCTCCGGTGCGTACATGGCTTCGACGCGTGTGGCCGGCAGGTTGAAGGTGCCGGCGTTGTTGAGGCGGATGGTGTACTCGGTGGTGAAGTCGCCGCGCGGGACGTACTCGTAGTAGCTCACGAAACTGTCGAAGCGGCGCTCCTGCCAGGCGGGCCAGGCATTTCCGCTGCTGGCTTCGCCGCCGCTTAGGATGGCCGAGTCGCGCTTCAGGCCGGTGCCGAGGATGCTGGCGCCGGCGGGCACCGGGTCTTGCAGCACAACCCAGCCCATGGCGTCGCGGGCGCTGACCGTCAGGCGTATCCGGGCGATGTCGCCTCGGCTCCATTTGCCCGGCTGTTTCTGCTCGATGGCGATGACCTCGCGCTTGATGCTGTAGCCGCGCGCCTTGGACTCCCTGGGCGGTACGGCGGCGGTGACGGCGACGGTGACATAGGGCGCGCCGGCGCCGTCATGATTGAGCTTCAGCGTGTCCGGCGATTCGGGCAGCGGGAAGCTGGCCGTGGCACCGTTCGGAAAGGCCTTCCAGTCGACCAGGCGAGCTTCCTTGCCGAGATCGGCGCGGCTGGTGCCGGTGGGGTGGACCTTTTCGAAGAGTTCGGCGTGGCGCTCCAGGGCGAGCACGCCCCAGGCGTTGGCCGTGGTGGTGTTCCAGCGGCCCCGGCTTTGCCGGGACAGCAGGCCGCTGGTCAGCTTGGCGATGTCGTCGCGCCACTCGGGCAGGTCGAGGACGCCGAGCAGACTGCGTACCGCGCCGGTGTCCGACGAGGCCATCATCCACCAGAGGTTGTCGCGCGCTTCGTCGGCGAGATTCAGGCGCTGGCCGGTGTAGGTGTAGCGGGCGCGCAGGGCGGCCAGGGCCTCCTTGAGCAGGGCGTCGCGCTTGGCGAGTTTGGGGCTGCGCTTGAGGATGCCGATCCAGTCGCTCAGGGCCGCGGTGGCGAGCTTCTTGACGTCCGGCTTGACCGTGCCGATCAGCGCCGGGGTGGCCTTGCCCTGGCGTGACAGGGCTTCCAGGGCGGCCAGGCGCAGGTTGGTCGCGGCCTGGTCGGGCAGGCCGTTGCCCGAGGCGCCGTCGATGCGCCCGGCGACGAACTCTTCGAGCGCCTTTTCCATGCGCGCCCGGGAATCGACGGGCAGTGCCCAGCCGGCCTCGTCGCTGATCGACAGGATGTAGGCGGTCAGGGCGACGCTGCCGCGTTCCATGCCGGGGAAGAACGTCGCCAGACCCTGGGCGTCGATCTGGCCGGGCAGGGCCTCGACGACCTCCTCCCAGGCACGCGCGTCGCGCGTGGCGATGGCCTTCGAGGTTTTCTGTTCCAGGCAGCCGAACGGGTACTGGCGCATCCAGGCACGCACGCCGGTCAGACCGTCGCCCAGGGTGGCGGCCAGCGTCGCGCGGATCTCGCCGCGCTTCGGCAGGGCGCTCTCGGGGGCCGCGACCGGCAGCGCCAGCGACGGCTCCAGCCGGTATAGCGAGGTACTCTGCACCTGCACCGGTACCGCCGGATCGACGCGCTGACTGACCTTGATGCTGTCCGAGGCCTTGCCGCCGATCTGCTGGGCGATCAGCGACCAGCCCAATGAATCCACCAGTTCGGGGACGGTGATCGGCAGCTTCAGTTCCTTCGATTCGCCGGCGGCGAGGTCCAGGCTGAGCGGCTTGGGCAGCGTGCGGATGCCGGTGATGCGGCTTTCCAGGTTGACCTTCATCGGTTGTTGCGTGCCGTTGCGCAGGGTGAAATAGGTTTGCACCTGATCGCCCTCGCGTACCACCGGTGCCAGGCCGGAGATGATCTGCAAGTCCTGGCGGCTGCGGATGGTGGCTTGGCCGCTGCCGAACTTGCTCTGGCCGGCGGCGACGGCGACGATGCGGAAGGCGGTCAGGCTGTCGTTGAGCGGCACTTCGACCGTGGCTTCGCCCTTGGCGTCCAGGGTTACCGTCGGGTTCCAGTAGAGCAGGGTGTCGAACAGTTCGCGCGTCGGCAGGCGGCCGCCGCCGCCGCCGCCGGGCAGCGCCTTCTTGCCGAAGTGGCGTTTGCCGGTGATGTACATCTGCGCCGTGAAGGTCTGCATGGCGTAGCCGCGCTGCGCCTGCATGGCGTCGAGCAGTTTCCAGGAGTCGTTGGGCGCCAGTTCCAGCAGGCCTTCGTCGACGGCGGCGATGGCAACGTCGGTGGCCGGTGGCAGCGGCTTGCCGTCGGCGCCGCGCACGCTGATCTTCACCCTGGCCTTCTCGCGGATCTGGTAGTCGGTGCGTTCCGGCTTCACCTGGACATTGAGTTGCAGGCTCTTCTTGCCGACATCGATGCCGGCGATGCCCAGCTTGAAGGCCGGCCGGCCGAGGTCGACGAAGGCGGTCGGCTGGATGCCCTCGACCCGGCCGCGCACCACCAGGGCCGAAACGAAGACATTCGGCGCCCAGGTATCTTTCACCGGTACCTCGATCACCGGCGATTTGCCGGAGAGCGTGACGATCTTCGCGTCGAGGATGCCGTCGCGTTCCACCGTGACCAGGGCGGTCGCCTCGCGGAACGGCATGCGTACCTGGAAGCGGGCCTTCTCGCCGGGCTGGTAAGACTTCTTTTCCGGCAGCAGGTCGATGCGGTCGTGGTTGTCCTGGGCAAACCAGGTCTCATCCTTGCCGGCCACCCAGTAGCTGTGGTGCGCCGTGGCGACACGTCCCTTGGCGTCGCGTGCCGTCGCGGCGACGAAGATCTCGCCGCTGGCGTCGGGCTTGACCTCGCAGGCGAAGCGGCCCTTGGCGTCGGTTTCGCCGGCGCAGGCCGTGTCCAGCGGAATCTGCTTGCGCTCTTCCCTGTAGCCGTAGAAACCGCCGGTGAGGCGCACCCGATAGCCCAGGTTCTGGTTCAGGGCCAGCGTCGCGTTTACCGGTACCTTGGTGAGCGGCTTGCCGTTGGTGTCGAGCGCCAGGAAGTACAAGGCATGGTTCTGTCCGGCCTTGACCCATTCGCCGCGCTTGATGCCGAGCACCACGCCCGCCGGCCACCAGGGCAGGCGCTGGCTGATGGTCTGGATCTCGCCGTTGGGGTCGGTGTATTCCAGTTCGGCGCGCAACTGGTGCGGCGATTCCAGGGCCGGAATGCCGGTCACCCGGCCACGTCCGGCGCCGCCGCCGTCGAGCGTCAGTGCTTCGGCGGCGAGGTCGAGGGTTTCCGTTTCCGCTTCGCCGTTGTCGGTGGGCCGGCGTCCGGCGAATTCGTACTCGGTGTAGTCCTCGAAGCGTACGTAGCGCGGCTCGATCTGGCCGCGCATCTTGATGGCCAGGTTCTTCGCCGCGCCACCGTTCAGGTAGCCGATGGCGGCGTCGAAGGCGACGCTGTCGCGGGCGATGACCGGCGCATCGACCGGGCTCAGGCTGGCTTTCATCAGCGGGATGCGGAAATCGCCGACGCTGAACTGACCGCTGTCCAGGCCGGGCTGCCATTCGAGTTCGCCGAGCGCGGCCTTCGGATCGATCTTCTTGTCGAGCAGGCGGATCGAGTAGTCGCCGCGCTTGGCGTTGCTCGGGATCTTCCAGTCATTGACGGCCGCGCCGTTGCTCCAGAGCAAGGGCAGATACCAGCGCTGGCTGCTGGCGCTGTGCTGAATCTCCAGCGTTTGCGGCAATTTGCCGGCGTAGCCGAGGCCGAACAACTGCGTTTCGCGCAGGATATGCTTCATGTGCACGGTCTCGCCGGGACGCAGCAGGCTGCGATCGAGCAGCGTGTGGGCGCGCCGGTCATCCTGTTCCCAGTCCTCGGGCAGGCCGAAGCGCCAGGTTTCGATGCCTTCATCCCAGTTGGAGCGGGCGAAGGCCAGATCGTCGCCGAGTCGGGCGCTGACGAACAGCGGGCAGTCGTATTCGGCGCCGCGCGGGTCCGGCAGGCCGCGCGGGATCAGGCTCATGCCCTTGGCGTCGGTACGCGCCTGGGCGAACAGCTTGCCCTTGCAGTCGCGCACCGCGACCTGGGCACCGTCCACCGGCTTGCCGTTGTCCAGGCGGGTCACCCAGGCGAGCGAACGCTTCGGGCCCCATTTGAAATGCACCACCAGATTGGTCACCAGCGTGGTGGCGCGCACATACATCGGCTGATCGACGCAGAGCAGGGCCTGGCCCAAACGGCGGCTCTCGGCTTCGAGGACGTAGTAACCGGACTTCGGCAGTGGCACGCCGACCACTTCGAAGGCCTGGGCGCCGTTCGGCTTGGGCAGGGTCATGTCTTGCAGGTTCGGGCTGCCGGCGACCAGAAAGCGTTCCTTGCGCATGTCGCGTGGCTTGTTGTCCTTGCGCGCTTCGTAGCGAAGTTGCTCGAAGTCATGCAGACGCTGCATCCAGGCGAGGATGTCGGCATCGCTCTCCAGTCGCACCCAGCGCAAGCGCGCGGCGGTGCCCTCGGCGCCCGGTTCCAGGCTGCGTAGGGTGAGCGGCAGCAGGCTGCCGGCATTGCGTTCGATGATACCGAATTCGCCGCTGAATTTGACCAGCGGCGGCAATTCGCCGACACGGACCGCCAGCGGGAAGCGCTCGGCATTGACCAGGGCGCGTCCGGCGTCGTCCAGGAATTTTTCAGGCAGGTTAAGCGTCAGTTCGCTGTTCGATGGGAACGGGCCTTTGAACTGGATGCCATTGTCGAAGGGCTCGGCAGTGTCGCCACGCACTTGCGGGTAGGGCTTGCCCGACTTGTCTTTCAGAGTGATGGCATCGAGCAAGGCACGAGCCACCGGCGCGGTCAGTTGCACGCGGATCGGCAGCAGCGGGTTGCAGCCGGCCTTGGCGTTTTCCCGGGTGCAATTCATGCGTGCCGAGAAGTGTTCGCGCGTCTGGAAGTCGATGCGCTGTTCGGCCTGATGCAACTGGCCGGATTGCGTGCTGACGCCCGGGCCCCAGACAAGGTGCAACTTGGCCTTGGGCGGCAGGGGACGGGTGCAGCGAACGACTTCGACCAGTGCGTCGTCGAAGTCGCCGAAATGCTCCTTGGCCTTGGCCGAGTCGAGAATTTGCTGGCGTGCCTTGCCGATGACTCGCATGACCGGGATGGCTTCCTGGATACCTTGGACTTCGCAACGAATGTTCGGGTCGACGCTTTCCGCTTTGGCCGGGGCATTCAGCAGCAGAACAAAGGCCTGATCCTCATCGATGTGCTGGCTGCCGAACGCGGGCAGGCTGCGCTCGACGACCGGGCCGACGATGTTGAAACGGTATTCGGGATTGGTGGCGACGACCTCGCCCGCCAGGGTCTTGAGGCCGGCCAGCGGCAGGAAGCGACAGCGGTCGCCCCCGCGCAGTCCGGCGGGCAGGTCGTAGACCCAGGTGCGTTCGTCCGCCCAGTAGCCTTTGCCCGGGTGGCTGCATTCGGCGCTGAAGGGCGCCGCGCTGTCGGCCCGACCAAGCGGCGCCATGGCCGCCGTAAAGCGCGCCTGAACCTGGCGCACCTCACGTTGTGGTCCGGTCGGCGACATGATTTCCAGGCCCGCGGCCTGGGCGATACCCACCAGTAAAGACAACGCGATTACCAGGCTACGAGCTTGCATGACGACCTCCCGAGAATGCCAACATTTTGCGCCAGGGCACAGACGCTGTCATGCCGATCAATCCCATAAAGAAAAAAGCGGTCTAATACTTGACAATAAACGTCAACTATTTACAATGGCACCCAGAGCGCACGACGTTTTCCACCACCTGACAAATCGAGGAAAAGACATGGAACTGGACATCAACGGCAAGACTATCGAGACCGATCCCGAGGGTTACCTGGTCAATCTGGACGACTGGAGCGATGAAGTCGCCCGGTTTCTGGCAAGCCAGGACAAATTGACTCTGGAAGACAACCACTGGAAGATCATTCATTACATGCGCGGCTATTTCCAGGAATACGGTACGGCGCCGAACCTGCGCTTCCTGCAAAAGGGTCTGAAAGAAGAATTCGGCGACGAGTGGGGCGAGAAGAAATTCCTGTTCGACCTGTTCCCCTACGGCCCCGCCAAGCAGGCCGGCCGCTACGCCGGCACGCCCAAGCCCACCGGCTGCGTCTGACCTGTCCCGGACTGGGCAGCCCAGTCCGACGGTCCGGGCCGTAATCGAATATCGCCCTGCATGACGCGGGGCGATATATTTTCAGGGGCAAAAGCCGATGTCGCGATCACTGATTCTGATTACCCTGCTGGCGGCAAGCCAGTTTACACAGGCAATGCCCTGGTATGCGTCCGGTGACAACATACGCGGCGCCAGTCTGCTGACGCCTGACGAACGCAAACAGCATGTCAGCCGCCTGCAAGGTATGCGCAGCTTTACCGAGTGCTCCGAATACATGCAGGGGCATTACATCGAGATCGACCGGCGCGCCAAGGCCGCGAACATCGCCTTGCCGCCGGTGCGCGGCGACCCCTGCGAGGTCATGAAGACGATGGGGCGGTTTCGCTGACCGGTGGCGCCAAAACGTGTTTGATGTTCAATGGCTCGTGCCGAACGAAGGATCCGTGTTGCCGGGGGGTATCGGCAGACCGGCGAGCCGGCAGCCCTGACTGATCGGGCCGCGCGGAAACAATTCATACAGATAGCGGCGGCCGCCTTCATGCTCGAAGGATGCTTCCATGGCCCGCAGCAGGGATCGCGCATTGGCCGCGGGGCCGCAGGCGGCATGATGTTCACGCAGCCAGCAGAGCGCATCCAGACGTTCTTCGGTCAATACCAGTTGTTCAGATAGTGCTGCTTTTCTGGCGCTGGTTTCGCTCCAGTCATCCAGGTTAGCCAGGAAGGCATCGGCTTCGCAGGGTGCCAGGTGTTCGGCATGAATCAGCTTGTTGATGTCCAGCATGATCGACTCCTCTCCATGACATGTTTCGAATTCGCCCCGGAGGGCTAATTTCGGTATAAGCGAACTTGGAGAAAAGTCAAAATATCCTTTGTATACAGGATATTGCAATCTGATTATGGGTGCGCTGGCGGGTCCAGTTCACGCACCACGCGAAAGCCCAGGTTGACGTCGATCTCATTGCGCAGGCGCGGTTGCCGCGCGGCGGCGCGTGCGTAGGCCAAGCCTTCGAACCAGGAGCCACCTTTGACAACGATCCACGCATCGCTCCGGTTCTGTGGATCTTCCGGGCGCGGGCTAAGCGGACCGTGCCAGATATCCGAGGTCAATTCCCAGACATTGCCGTGCACCTCGTACAGCCCCCAGATATTCGCCGGATAGGTGGCGACTTCGACGGCCCGGTTCATCGGCGCGCAGAACGGCAGGAAGCGCTTCCAGCCCCTGACCGCCGCGCCCGTGGCTTGGAATGTCTGAATATTGGCGTCGCCGCAGGTGAGGCGGTCGCCAAAGCAATAGTCGCCCGGGCTGCCGGCGCGCGCGGCGTAGTCCCATTCATTTTCCGTCGGCAGACGGTAACGCGCGCCGCTTTGCGCGCTGAGCCAGTCCAGATACAGGCCGGTCTGGCCCTGGCTGATGTTCATCACCGGCTGGCGGCCTTCGGCGCGGATCAGGTCGCTGCGCCAGTAGAAGTCGGTCGCCCGCGCGAAGGCCTCGAATTCGTCGGCGGTGACCGTGTGACGGCCGATGGCAAAGGCCCGGTCGAAGGCGACTTCCCGACGCGGCAGGTCGCCGAAATGTCGCGACGGCTGCGGCGCGCCAAGCAGGCAGCGCCCCGGTGGGATCACCGAGAGTTCCGGACCGGCGCCGCCGCCAGACAGGTGATCCCGGAAAAACGCTTCGATGCCGTTCGCCCGGGCCACGTCGGATTGACCCTGGCGCAACTGCGCGGGCGTGAGGTCATGCATGACCTCCAGGGGGAGTGCCAGGTCGCTCAATCGGCTTTCCAGTGGCCGGACTTGCCGCCCAGTTTCTCCAGCAAACGCACCGCTTCGATGGTCATGCCACGGTCGACGGCCTTGCACATGTCGTAGATGGTCAGAAGGGCGACCGACGCCGCCGTCAGCGCTTCCATCTCGACGCCGGTCTGGCCGATGGTTTCGGTGGTGGCGACGCAATCGATGGCATGGCCGGCTTCGTCCAGCGTGAAATTGACGCTGACTTTGGTCAGGGCGATGGGGTGGCACAAGGGGATCAGGTCGGCGGTGCGTTTGCTTGCCATGATGCCTGCCAGGCGTGCCACACCGAGGACGTCGCCTTTCTTTGCGCCGCCGTCGCGGATCATCGCCAGGGTTTCGGGGCGCATGACGATGCGCCCAGCGGCCACGGCTACGCGCCGGGTTTCCGCCTTGGCGCCAACGTCCACCATGATCGCCTGGCCGCGATCGTCAAAATGGGTAAAGGTACTCATGGGTTCAGGAACTAACACTTGGGAGCGGTATCATAGCCGCATGTCTTCGCCGATAGCCAATACCCTGGCGGCCGTTCTGGCCGCGTGTTGTTTTGCCGGTCAGGTCCGGGCGCTGGACTTGCCCGACCTGGGGGACGTATCACGCGTCTCGCTCTCCGAATCCCGTGAAGCCGCTCTGGGAGGTCGGATCATGCGCCAGATCCGCTCCGACAAGGGTTATCTCCGCGATGCCGAACTGTCCGAGTATCTGAACAATCTCGGTGACCGTCTTGCCGCGGCCAACCCGAGTCCGTCGCATCATTTCTATTTTTTCGCCGTGAACGACCCGTCGATCAACGCGTTCGCCTTGCCAGGCGGTTACGTTGGTGTGCATACCGGATTGATCGCTGCGGCGCGCAACGAGTCCGAACTGGCCGGTGTGCTCGCGCACGAAATCGCCCACGTCAGCCAGAACCACATCGCGCGCATCGTCGACGTGCAGAAAAGCAGCACATTGACGACTCTGGCCGCGCTGGCCGTCGCGATTCTGGCGGCGCGTTCCGATCAGGGGCAAGTCAGTCAGGCAGCCATCGCCACCGCGCAAGCCATGTCGATACAGAATCAGCTTGATTTCACTCGTGAACACGAGCGCGAGGCGGACCGGATCGGTCTGCAGACCCTGGCGAACGCCGATTTTTCGCCATCGGGCATGGCCACTTTTTTCGAGCGGTTGCAGGCTCAGACGCGCTTCGCGGAGAGTTCGGCGCCGGCCTATCTGCGCACACATCCACTGACCTTCGAGCGTATCGCCGATATTCAGAATCGACTTGGCGAAACCCCGTCGCGCCAAGTACCCGACAGTCTCGAATTCAAGCTGGCGCGCGCGAAGGTGATGGCCACGCAGGGTGAAGCGCCGGATGCCGTGAGGCGTTTTCGTGGCGTGGTGGCCGAGCACCCCGAGGACGTCGAGGCGTTGTATGCCCTGACGGCGAGTGCCTTGCGCGCCGGCGATCGGGGGCTGGCGGTCGCGACTCTGGCCAAACTGGAACAGCGCGCGGCGACGCCGATGGTGGCCAGCCTGGCGGCCCGGGTCATGCTCGATGGCAAACAGACGTCCCAGGCCCTGGAAAGACTGCGGGCGGCCTTGCAGAAACATGGCACGACGCGTCCCCTGGCCGAAGCCCATGCTGATGCCCTGTTGCACGCGGAACGTGGCGCCGAGGCAAAAAAAGTCGTCACCGAGTATTTGCGTGTCTGGGCCGACGATCCGGAATTTCTGGAACTCCTGGCACGCGCCAACTTTGCGCTTGGGCTGAACGCCGAGGGCCATCTGGCGCAGGCCGATGCGCTGCGTCAGCAGGACCTCCTGGCCCCGGCCATCGACCAACTGGAATCGGCGCGCAAGGCCGGTGGCGATTACTATACCCAGTCGATCATCGATGCCCGACTGCGTGAGCTTCAGGACCGATTGAAGCAAGACAAGAACAAGGGTGAGCGCGCTTGGTAGTATCCCTATCCGTGTTAATGCCCTATAACCGAAGTAATGTTGGAACTGCGATATCGCCTGTGCTTGCAGCCATCCCAGGGAACTGGACAAGGCTGATGGCGGACGGATGGATGGTCTCGTTGTCGTACTTGATTAAGTGAGGAATGAGACATGATGACGCGGTGTGCATCGATACCGGCTGGGATAGCCATGCTGGCCGCCGTGTTTACATGCGGCGCGGCGCTGGCCGCCGACGCGGCCAGGCAGCATCCGGGGAAGGCGCTGGTCTTCAATTCCGTCAAGGGCAACTGCCTGGCCTGCCATGGCATGCCCACCGTCGAGGACGCCGAGCAGCCTGGCAACAGTGGACCGCCTCTGATTGCCATGACGGCGCGCTTTCCCGACAAGGCGGTCTTGCGCGCCAGAATCTGGGATGCTTCCGTGTCCAATCCGGGTACCTTCATGCCCCCGTTCGGCAAGCACAAGATACTCACCGACCCGGAGATCGACCAAATCCTGGATTTCGTCTACGGTCTCTAAACATGGTTCGCCGCAAGGGTGGCTTGGCGTATGCGATGCTTTGCGCCGTTGTTCAGCCCTGGCCGCGCGACAGTGGGTGGACGGCCATGCCTGCCAATCGAAGGAAATTACCATGAAGCCATTATTGTCAGCCTTTGCTGGTATCGCCCTGATGTTCGGGGCCGGCATGGTCCGCGCCGGCTCCGAGGAGGACCGCTTGAAGCTGGTGAAGTACTACCAGACGCGCTATCCCGATATCAAGCTGAGCGACTATGTCCTGGGCGCGCTGGCCCTGGATCCGGATGCCAAGGTGCAGTACCTTGGCATCATGGAATTTCCGCCCTATATCGGCGAGATCGAGAAGGGCGAAAAGCTCTGGAAAACCCCGCTCAAGAGCGGAAAGACCTATGCCGACTGCCTACCCAACGGCGGCCGGAAGGGTCGTGACTTTCGAAGATGCCCTGAATAATTGCCGTGTCGCCAATGGCGAGCAGCCTTATGTGCTCGGCGACAAGGCCACGATGGGCAGGTTGACCGCCTATGCACGGACGCTTTCCGACGGCATGAAGATGAATATCAAGGTCGACGGCCCGGCGGCGCTCATGGCCTATGAAGACGGCAAAAAGACCTTTTATGCGCGTTCCGGACAACTGAATTTCGCCTGTGCCAGTTGCCACATCGATAACGTCGGCAACAAGCTGCGTTCCGAGATCCTGCACATGGCCGTCGGCGCCGCGACCCATTGGCCGGTATTCCGGGGAGGCGACACGCTGTTCACCTTGCAGTCGCGCTACGAGCTTTGCTATGACCTGATGCGCCACGTGGCGCCACCGCAAGGCAGCGAGAAGCTGAACAACCTGGAGTACTTCCATTCTTACCTCAGCAATGGCCTGGAGATGCGCGCTTCCGTTTTCCGCAAGTAAGACGGGTAACACGTGCTCTGTACCCGGGTGCATGCCCGGATTTTTTCGCTGACGGATTGTTGGTATGGCCTAGGCCATCGCTACCATTTACCGAATGCGCATGGGCGGCAAGAATCGCCCATCCATCGAGAGGAGAACCAACAATGTCCATGACCCGTCGTGAATTCCTGCAAGTCCTGGCCGCCGCCGCCGCTTCCGGCATGGTGCTTGATAGCCGTTCCGTGCTGGCCGGCAGTCTGCCCGCCCATTATTACGACGCGCCCCCGGGTGGCAATGTGTCGCTGATGCACATCACCGACTGCCATGCCCAGCTCAAGCCGATCTGGTTCCGCGAGCCGAATGTCAACTTGGGCATAGCTGGCATGTCCGGCAAGGTGCCGCATCTGGTTGGCGAGAATTTCCTCAAGCATTACGGCATCAAGCCGGGTACGGTCGATGCCCATGCCTTTTCCTATCTGGACTTCCAGACGGCCGCGAAGACCTACGGCAAGGTCGGCGGCTTTGCCCACCTGAAGACCCTGGTCGACCAGGTGCGCGCCTCCCGCCCCGGCTCGCTGCTGCTCGACGGTGGCGACACCTGGCAGGGTTCCGCCACGGCCCTCTGGACCAACGCCCAGGACATGGTCGATGCGTGTATCCAGCTCGGCGTCAATGTCATGACTTCGCATTGGGAAGCCATGCACGGTGCCAAGCGCATGACTGAAGTCATCGAGAACGACTTCAAGAAGGCCGGGGTCGAGTTTGTCGCGCAGAACATCGTTACTACCGACTTCGGCGATCAGGTGTTCAAACCCTACGTCATGAAAGAGATCAATGGCGTGCAGGTCGCCATCGTCGGCCAAGCCTTTCCCTACACGCCGGTGGCCAACCCACGCTACATGGTGCCCGACTGGTCCTTCGGCATCCGCGACGACAACATGCAGAAGTGGGTCGACGAGGCGCGCGCCAAGGGCGCCAAGGTCGTTGTGGTCCTGTCGCACAACGGCATGGACGTCGACCTGAAGCTCGCCGGCCGCGTTTCCGGCATCGACGCCATTTTCGGCGGCCACACCCACGACGGTGTCTATCAGCCCGTGCCCGTCAAGCGCCCCGACGGCGGTACCTGCCTGGTCACCAACGCCGGCTCGAACGGCAAGTTCCTCGGTGTCATGGACTTCGACGTCAAGGATGGCAAGATCAAGGGCTGGAAATACCGCCTGCTGCCCGTGTTCGCCAACTTCCTGGCGCCGGACGCGAAGATGGATGCGCTCATCAAGAAGATCCGTGCCCCCTACGAGAGCAAGCTCAACGAAGTATTGGCCATCTCCGACGACTTCCTCTATCGGCGTGGCAACTTCAATGGCACGTGGGACCAGCTTATCCTTGACGCCATCATGGAAGTGAAGGGCGCCGACGCCGCGTTCTCGCCGGGCTTCCGCTGGGGGACGACGATCCTGCCGGGCGAGGCGATCACCATGGAACTGCTCATGGACCAGACCGCTATCACCTACCCGCAGTCGACCCTGACGCCGATGAAGGGCGAGATGATCAAGACCATCATGGAAGATGTCTGCGACAACCTGTTCAACCCCGATCCCTACTACCAGCAGGGCGGCGACATGGTGCGCGTCGGTGGCATCCAGTACACGGTCAACCCCAACGCCGGCATGGGCAGTCGCATCAGCGACATGATGCTGAACGGCAAGGCGGTCGATCCGAACAAGACCTACAAGGTCGGCGGCTGGGCACCGGTGGCCGAAGGGGCCCAGGGCGTCCCGGTCTGGGATGTGGTGGCCGAGTACCTGCGCGCCAAGAAGACCATCAAGGGCGTCAAGCTGAACCAGCCGAAGATCGTCGGTATTCCGAAGAAGGACCCCGGCGTGGTGCTCTGATTCGAGCATCGCGTTTGCGTCGAGGGGGCCGTTGGCCCCCTTTTTATATCCGGAACAGGTCGTTGTGGCGCGGCCTGTGCTCAGGCGACCCTCAAAACAAGCGAATTAATCAACTGGCGATCTCGACTTGGTAATGCCTCAGGCAACGACCAAGGCTTCCAGTTCATCCTGCCGCGTCAGCCAGTCGGCCTCCAGATCGTCTAGCTCCTTGCTCAAAGCGGCTTGTTCCAGCAACAGCGCTTTCATCTCGTTCTTGTTGGCCTCGGCGTAGATATCCGGGTCGGCGAGGCGTGCCTCCACAGCGGCTTTGCGTGTGTTGACGGCGTCCATGCGTTTTTCGATCTGGGCGATGCGTGTTTCGATGGGTTTGCGCA
Source organism: Hydrogenophilales bacterium (assembly GCA_016703155.1). GTDB lineage: Bacteria > Pseudomonadota > Gammaproteobacteria > Burkholderiales > Thiobacillaceae > JADJCP01. The sequence continues at coordinate 417,976 of JADJCP010000002.1, read as the reverse complement.
GTTTGGCGAGTTGCTGGCGGGCTTCGGCTTCCTGGCGGCGCGCTTCCTTGCGGTCGACGCGCGCTAATCCGGGTGAAGCGTCAACCTCGTTCGCCGGCTTGGCCAGCTTGGTCTTGAACAACCAGTCGCGGTAGTCGTCCAGATCGCCGTCGAAGGGTTGTAGCCCGCGGTCGGCGACGATCATGAATTCGTCGGTGGTGGCGCGCAGCAGATGGCGGTCGTGTGAAACAAGTACCAACGTTCCTTCGAACTGGGCGAGAGCGACGGTGAGGGCTTCGCGGGTTTCCAGATCGAGGTGGTTGGTGGGCTCGTCGAGCAGGAGCAGATTGGGGCGCTGCCAGACGATCAGCGCCAGCGCCAGACGCGCTTTTTCGCCGCCCGAGAAGGGGGCGATGGCGCTGCTGGCCATCTCGCCGGCGAAGTTGAAACTACCCAGGAAGTTGCGCAGATCCTGCTCGCGCTCGCTCGGGGCCAGCTTGCTAAGGTGCCAGAGCGGCGACTGGTCGTGGCGCAGCATCTCCAGTTGATGCTGGGCGAAGTAGCCGATGGCCAGGCCTTTGCTCAGGCGTACCTCGCCGGCAAGCGGCGCCAGGTCACCGACCAGGGTCTTGATGAGGGTGGATTTTCCGGCGCCATTGACGCCCAGCAGGCCGATACGCTGGCCCGCCTGGAGGGTGAGCGTGACGCGGTCGAGGATGATGTGTTCGGTCGTGTCGGTACGGTAGCCCGACTGGACACCGTCGAGTACCAGCAGCGGGTTCGGCGCCCGTTCCGGTTCGCGGAATTCGAACGAAAATGATGCGGCGGCATGGATGGGGGCGAGGTCTTCCATTTTCGCCAGCATCTTCATGCGCGATTGCGCCTGCTTGGCCTTAGTGGCCTTGGCCTTGAAGCGGTCGATGAAGGATTGCAGGTGGGCGCGCTCGCGCGACTGCTTTTCGTAGGCCGATTGCGACAGGGCCAGGTTGGTGGCGCGCTGGATTTCGAAGGACGAATAATTGCCGCCGTAGCGCTTCAGCTTGCGGGCGTCGATGTGGACGATGACGTTGACCAAGCCATCGAGAAAGTCACGGTCGTGGGAGATCACCAGCAGCGTGCCGGCGTAGCGTTTCAGCCAGTCTTCCAGCCAGAGGACGGCGTCGAGATCGAGGTGGTTGGTCGGTTCGTCGAGCAGCAGCAGATCGGACGGGCACATCAGTGCCTGGGCCAGGTTCAGGCGCATGCGCCAGCCGCCGGAAAAGCTGGCGATGGGCTGGCTCATCTGGGTCTGGCTGAAGCCCAGACCGGTCAGCAGTTGCTCGGCGCGCGAGCGCACGGTATAGGCGTCGGCATCCTGCAAGGCCGCGTGCAGTTCGCCGATGCGGTGACCGTCGTGCGTGCCCTCGGCCTCGGTGAGTTCCGCTTCCAGACGGCGTAGCGTGGTGTCGCCGTCAATGGCGTAATCGAGCGCGGAGCGCTCCAGCGCCGGGGTTTCCTGGGCGACGTGGGCGATGCGCCAGGTGCGCGGGAAGTCGAGGTCGCCGGCATCGGCGTGCAATTCGTTACGGAACAGGCCGAACAGACTCGATTTTCCGGAACCGTTGGCACCGATCAGACCGATCTTCTCGCCCGGGTTCAGGGTCAGGTCGGCGGCTTCGAGCAGCGGCTTGGTGCCGCGGATGAGGGTCAGTTGCGTCAGGCGGATCATGGTGTGCGATTATCGCCCGAAACGCAGTGGCTTCCGGTATTTGCCGAGTTGAATTCAGGGCAGGTTGCAAGGTATTTGATCTACTGACATTCCCGGTTGGCGCGCTGATAATGTGAGCGTCATTACAGATCCGGCGATGTCGCCGGATGTCAGGAGCTACCCGATGTCGATCATGCATACATATTCAGCGCCCAGGGCCGTGACGCTTGCCTGTGCCATGTGCGTACTGGCGGCTTGCAGCAGCGATCCCGTCCACCGCCAGGAAAGTTTCGACCCGAAGTCGCCCTATCAGTACCGCATCCCGGCTGAGCCCGGCTTGGCATGCAATGCCGCCAAACTGACGCTGCTCGGCCAAGGCTATGTCATCGATACGCCCAGTCAGAACCAGCTCAAGGGGAGCAAGTCATTCCAGCCTGAGGCTGACCGCCACGTCATCCTGGATTTCAATGTGCATTGTGTCGGCACGCGCAATGGCACGATGCTCTATGCGAACGCCACGGAAAGCCGGTTCGACCTGAAAAAAAACTCGCAGTCGGCGGGCATCAGTATTGCCTCGGTGGGCGGCATCACCCTTCCTTGGGGAACCTCCAGCGAGTCCCTGGTGAAGGTGGCTGGCCTCACTGTCTCGGATCCGCAGTTCTACAGGCGTTTTTACACGCTGGTGGAGCAGGAGTTGGGTATCAACTCGCAGCGTTGATTGCAAGTCCCTCGGCAAAGCCGGAGGCAGCCTCTTGTGTCGCACTGAGTGGGTTGCCGCCGTTGCCGTTGATCGCTTCCGCGGGTTGGCGGCGCGGCTGCATGATGTAGCCCGCCCGGCCGGGCGGTGATTTCCGGCATCCACATTTTCTGCGCATTTCGGACGGATAATGACGCCATCGAATGCTGCCCTGGTCGCCGTGCGCCTATCCATCCGCCACAAGCTGTTCCTGACCCTGCTGCTCGCCACGACGCTGGTGGTGGCGGCGATGTATGGCTTCATGCATTGGTCGTTCCAGCATGGTTTCGTCAGTTTTCTGGAGAGTCGCCAGCAGGCGCGCGTAGCGCGTATGGTCGAACAACTCGCCGAGGTGTACCAGGAAGAAGGCGGCTGGGATGGCCTGCGTCTCAACCGCATGCGCTGGTGGCGGTTGATGGCCGATCCGGCAGGCTCTGGCGACCGGATCGACGGCCAGCCCAGGCATGATCGGCCGCGCCATCGATCCGGCCGGGGGCCGCGCGAGATGGATACCGGGCTGGCCTTGCTCGATGCCGACAAGTCCATCCTGCTCGGTCGAGACGTCGACACCGACAAGCTCAGCCTGACGCCGATTCAGGTCGATGGCCGGACGGTGGGCTTCGTCGGACGGATGCCGGGGCCAACCCTGCGCGAACTCGTCTATGTGCGCTTCGTCGAGGCGCAGCGCCGCTCCTTCCTCTGGATCGCCTTGCTGGTGGGCGTGCTCGCCGTCGCCCTCGCCCTGGCCCCTGGCGAATACCCTGGTGCGCCCGCTGAAACGCGTCGCCGAGGCGGCGCGCGGCTTGGCGGCGGGACGTTTCGCCACCCGCGTTTCGGTGACAGGCAACGACGAGCTAAGTGACCTGGGGCGCGATTTCAACGCCATGGCGCAAACCCTGGAGCGCACCGAGACGGCGCGCCGGCAATGGATGGCCGATATCTCCCACGAACTGCGCACGCCGCTGGCCCTGCTCCATGCCGAGCTGGAGGCGATGCAGGACGGCGTGCGGCCTTTGAATCCGGAGAGCGTCGCGTCCTTGCAGGCCGATGTGACACGCCTGAACCGACTGGTCGAGGACCTGTACCAGTTGTCCATGACCGACCTGGGCGCAATGAGTTACCACAAGCGCCCGGTCGATCCGGTCAGCCTGCTGCACGACGATGTCGAGGCACTCGCCGGCGCATTCGAGCGCCATGGCTTGCAGGTCGCCATGCGCGACGAACTGGCCGCGCCGGTTACCCTGCATGCCGATCCCGACCGCTTGTCGCAGTTGTACCGTAACCTGATTCAGAACAGCCTGCGTTATACCGATGCCGGCGGGCGTCTGGAGATCGTCGTCAGCCGATCCGCCGACCGGGTGGTTCTCGACTTCAGTGATAGCGCGCCCGGTGTGCCGGCCGATGCGTTGCCACAATTGTTCGAGCGCTTCTACCGCGTCGAAGCCTCGCGCAATCGCGCCCACGGCGGCGCCGGCCTGGGCCTGGCGATCTGCCGCAACATCGTCGAAGCGCATGACGGCCGGATCGAGGCGCGGCCCTCGCCGCTCGGCGGGGTCTGCATCCATATCGAATTGCCGGTGTCGACATGACCCACTCGCCCGGCAGCCGCATTCTGGTCGTCGAGGACGAAACCAAACTGGCGCAATTGCTCGCCGATTATCTGGTCGCGGCGGGATTCGCCGCCGATTGTCTGGGTGATGGCCGCGAGGTCGTGCCCTGGGTCAGGGCGCACTCACCGGACCTGATCGTTCTCGACGTCATGTTGCCTGGCCGTGACGGCCTGGAACTGTGCAAGGACATCCGCGCCTTCAGCCGCGTGCCGATCATCATGGCCACGGCGCGCGCCGAGGAGATCGACCGCCTGCTCGGCCTGGAGCTGGGCGCCGACGACTACATCTGCAAGCCCTACAGCCCGCGCGAGGTGGTCGCCCGGGTCAAGGCGGTGCTGCGGCGCATGCTGCCGGCGGACCCGGCGGCGGATACATCCTCCGATCTGATCCTCGACGAGGCGGGCTACCGCATCCGTTTCAAGGGCGCCGAGGTCGAACTCACCGCCGTCGAGTTCCAGCTGTTCGCCGCGCTCTATCGCGAGCCGGGTCGGATCTACTCGCGCGGCCAATTGATGGACCGCATCTATAACGACCAACGCATCGTCTCGGATCGCACCATCGACAGCCACATCAAGAAATTACGCAAAAAACTCGCCGAACTACGTCCCGACGAGGAATTGATCCACTCGGTCTACGGTGCCGGCTACCGCTACGAAGTCGCCCGCGACCCGATCACCAGATAGCTGCGACCCTCAGGTCGCGAGGTCCACACTTTCCTCATTGTTTGCACGATTCGTCCCGAATCCCTGCACGGTCGCGGCCTAAGCTGGGTATCAAGGGTGGCGGTTCGCCATCCGACATTCACCAGCAAAGGAGCACATCATGAAAAGGACACTGATCGCATTGGCTGCACTCATTGCCATGCCTATTGCCGCGTCGACAGCGATCGCTGGTTTTGGCCCTGGGGGTATGGGGCCAGGCATGCGCGGAGGTCCAAATCCTGAATATATGGCGCGGGTTCTCGATCTCACGCCGGAGCAGCAGGAAAAGATGAAAGTCTTGTGGGCCGACCATGCCAAGCAGCGCGATGAAATGCGTGCAGCGATGCAAAGCCAGATGCAAACCAAGATGCAAGCCATCCTGACGAAGGAACAATACGACAAGATGGCTGAGCTGCGTCAATACCGCAATGGTGGCCGCGGGCAGGGTATGGGTCCAGGCGCTGGGCCGGGGATGGGGGGTTGGCATGGGCTCAGGTTGCCCCGGTATGGGGCCGCGCGGGGCTTGGTGAGCGTTGCGCGATATGAGCAAACCGAAGGCCGCGAAAGCGGCCTTCGGTTTTTTATGCTTTCAGGTAGCGCTGTGGATTTGTCGTTTGCGATTGAGCGACACGCCGTTCGGCGCGGAAATGCAGCCATTCATCAATCAATGTAATTTGTGTAATATTTTCACACATACAATGCGACCCGTCGTATAGATCTAGACAAACAACTCGCACGACACGTCCCGCAGTCGTTTATTTCCAAGGAGGAATCATGCTTATTTACAAGCAAACCCTGATTGGCACCGTAGCGGCGTTAGCCGCTCTGTCCCTGTCCTCTGGCGCCCATGCGGCGCCTCCCGCCGGCCAGCTACTGGCCTCGCAATGCGCACAATGTCATGGCACCAACGGCAATGGTCCGGGGTTTGACGAGCTGGCCGGTAAACCAACAAACGAGCTCTACAACGAGTTACGTGAAATGAAATACAGCCAGCAGATCGAGGGCATCATGGATCGGCAGGCGCGTGGTTACACCGATACCCAACTACGGTTGATAGCCGATTATCTGGCCGCCCAGCCCGGCGCTGGTGACGACTGAGCGACATGCGAGGAGAACAGAAAATGCATCCCCTGAATAGAAGACAATTCCTGAAAATGGCCGGCGCTGCCTCCATGCTGGCGGCCTTGCCCCGTGCCGTGAGCGCCCAGACTGTCGCGGCGCGCGTCGTGGTGGTGGGCGGCGGCTTTGGCGGTGCCACCGTGGCGAAATACCTGCGCATGTGGGGCGGCAACGTCCAAGTCACGCTCGTCGACCCGAGCCCGGCGCACATCTCTTGCGTACTGTCCAATCTGGTCGTCACCGGCGCCTTGCCGATGACGCGCATCACACTCGGCTACACGGCGCTGGCCGCGAACCACGGCGTTGAAATCCTTCAGGGCAGCGCGATTGCGGTTGATCCGGCAGGCGGCCGCGTGACCATCGCTACCGCGACGGGAAACCAGGTTCTGGACTACGATCATCTGGTCCTGGCACCCGGCATCGATTTCGCCCCCGCGCCGGGCATCTGGAATCCGGACCTGACACCGCATGCCTGGAGGGCCGGCACGCAGACGACCGTGCTGAAGAACCAGCTTGCCGCCATGCGCAGCCGCGATACCTTTGTCATGACCGTACCCAAGTCGCCGTATCGTTGCCCACCCGGTCCCTATGAGCGTGCCTGCGTGGTCGCCGATTATCTGAAACGCAAGGGCCGTACCGGTGCCAAGGTCATCGTTCTCGACGCCAATGCCAGTATCCAGGCTGAGCCCGAAGCCTTTACCAAGGCCTTCAACGTCACCCACAAGGGCTGGATCGAATATGTGCCGAACGCCGCCGTGCAGTCGGTCAATTCGAGCACGCGCAGCATCGTCACCACCGCGCGGACGGTCAACAACGCCAAGGTGCTGAACTACATCCCGAATCAGGTCGCGGGCGGCATCGCCGCATCCCTGGGGGTCAACAGCAGCGGCTACGTGCCCGTTAATCCGTTGTCCTACGCCATCGCCAACTATCCGGATATTCATGTCATCGGCGATTCCTGCGCCGTTCCGGCCAGCGATGGCAAGGCGGTGCCGAAGTCCGCGCACATGGCAAATTCGGAAGCCAAGATTTGTGCCGACGCCATTCTGCGTTCGCTACGCGGCGAGGCGCTGGATGAGAACATCGCTTCCAGCTCGGCCTGCTACAGCCCGATCACCTCGAAGACGGCGTCCTGGTTGTCCACCAACTTCATATATGGCGACATCTTTGATGCGGCGGGTAACGTCAAGGGCAAGGGCATGCACCGTGTCGATATTGGCGAGGCCCCGGCCGCCGAGGTCGGCGGCGATAGTTTTGAGGATATGTTCACCTGGGCCGATAGTCTGTTCGCGGACTGCTTCGTCTAATTTGCAGGTACAGCGGCTCAGCCGTCAGTAGATCATTCCATGACATGCGGCGAGGCCTGTTGCTTGGTTCAACAGGCTTCGCCCATCTCCTGGACTCAATCAATCAGTACAAGAGATGTTTGGAACTCTACATTTGGAGATACCCATGAAGAACCTTGCGTTTGTTTTCCTGCTTGGACTGTGCAGCGTCTTGCCTGCACATGCGGAAGATCCGATGGACCTCTTGGTAACGATCACCAGTGCCGATAGCCAGAATCAGGGCATTGCGCTCGTCCTCGCGGGACAGGCGATGGAGCAAAAGGCCCATGTCCGGTTATTGCTGTGTTCTGACGGGGGTGCGTTGGCTGTGAAAAGCAAAGAATCGACGTTGCTCAAGCCGCGCAATGTCACGCCCAAAGAAATGCTTCAGGGTTTGATAAAGAAGGGGGCCCAGGTCGAGGTCTGCGCACTCTTCCTGCCAAACAGCGAATGGAAGCAAGCGGATTTGCTCGAAGGCGTCGGTGTCGCCAAACCGAATGATGTCGCGGCCATGTTCATGCGGCAAAATGTCAGGGTGTTGACTTTCTGAGCCGATATCTCAGGTCTTGCTGCGGGTGAGATTGTTTGATTCCCGTAGCAGACTCAGTGGTGTGGCTGTAGCAGTCCATCAGGATATATTGTGTATGCAGCTAGATATCAATAAGTAAAGGCCCGCGTCAGCGGGCCTTTCTTGTTTCCGGGTGAGGATCGCCCTGTCGTCGGCGGAAGCCTGTCTTTGCGGGGTTGGCGTCGATGGTCATCGCAGTTGGCGGGGCGCACGCCTCAAGGCCAATTGGCGCGGCGATTTCCCTGGTTATTGCACGATTCATCCCAAATTCCTGCATGGTCGTTCTCCAAACTGTGTACCAAGGACGGCACGTTGCCATCCGGACCCCACAACTTTGAAGGAGTACCCATGAACAAGACCCTCATCGCCCTGGCCGCCCTGGTCGTCATCCCCACCGCCGCGATCGCCGGCTTCGGCCATCACGGTGGTGATCGCGGTGGCCCGAATGTCGAACGCATGGCGCGCATCCTCGATCTGACGCCCGAGCAGCAGGAACAATTGAAGACGTTGCGCGCCGAGCAGGCCAAGAAACGCGACGAAATGCGTACCGCCATGCAAACCGAAATGCAGGCCAAGATGCAGACCATCCTGACCAAGGAGCAATACGCCAAGATGGCCGACCTGCGCGAGTCGCGCTTCAACAAGGGCGACCGGCCCATGGGCGGTCGCGGCATGGGCCCCGGCATGGGTGCCGGTTGTGACGGCATGGGGCCGCGCAACAAGTAAGGGAAACGCGAAGAATTCGTCCTCGCGAGGAGCGGAGCGACGTGGCGATCCATAGGCTGTTGATTTCATTTAGTGCACTGGATTGCCGCGCTTCGCTCGCAATGACAATGAGCGAAGAAATCAGCGTTTCCTAAGTTGTTTCGCTGAGACTGAAAAGGGCCGCAATCGCGGCCCTTTTGCATTGGCTCAATTCGCATTAATTGAGGACAGCCTGGCGGCCGACAGCCAAAGCGAGCAAGGATGCGGGTTGTAAGCCAGTCGATGACGACCGGTCGAGGGTCCGGAACCAACCAAGGTAGGAATCGAGATACTTGGTTGCCACGCCATGGAAGCGGCGAATCCAGTTCTTGAGTCGGCTGTCGAAGGCATTCACGTTCTGGATGTGATAGACGCCGGCAATGACGCGCCGACCGGCCGAGACATTGATCGGTCGGTGGGTTACGCCGATCTCTTTGACGGCGGCGGCCAACACGCTGCTCCCGTCGGTGCACAGGATCGTATCCAAGGGTAGCAACGGCTTAAGGGCGGCGACGAGATCGGCCTTGCCGTCTGCCGCGAGAATGAAATTGGCCGTGGCACCTGAACGGTCCCGCGCGACCAGCACGGGGATCTGCTCTTTGGACAGCCCGCGCTTGGCCGCACTGCCACCGCGCCGGCGCGGTTTCCGATCCAGACCGCGTTGCCCCTTGTCGGAATGCAAGAAGAGGTTTCATCCGCCTCAGCAATTCCTGGCTTCTGCGCCTGAATGGTTTTGGGCAAGGCCATAAAGCGGTGGCGCCAACGGAATGCCGTGCTCCGCGCCACCTTCAGGCGCTCGGCCGCCTTCGTAATGGTCACCCATCACGTAATGCCTCGGCCTGCGAGAGCCACTTTGGCTTCAGGCGCAAGCGAGCCAGCGGCGTGCCCGTCAGGCCATTGAACGTCCGACTGCAACCGCGACACTTATAGCGCTGTAAACCACCGGCACGCCATTCCTGACCACGTGAACGCTCCCGCAGCGCGGACACTGCTCTGGCTTCCCATGGTTCTCAATAATAATCCCAACGAGGCCACTATCCATCATCGGCCGTCAATTCACCCATCAGTTCATGGCGCTGCCCGAGGTCAGTTTAGCCACCCACTCCTTGGAGTTTCTTCCATTCCGTTGCCCTCATCTCACCCTCCAGGTCACTTTCCAACATGGCCAGTTTGGCAATCCCGAGGCTCAGGGCCTGAGCCTGTCACAAATTAATGCGAATTGAGCCAAGGAAAAAAGACCAATCTGGCTTCAGTGGCTGAAAGAGTCGGCGGGGATGAAAGAAATCAAGATCAGCAAAGAAACCGTCAAAGGCGCGAAGTGCACACACTTGAGGGTACCGCGATCGGAAGCCTTGGCTACCCCATGATGGGCAAAGTACATCTCCTCAAAGAGGCCGGCGAGTGGAAGCTGGATGAAGAGGGCTGGTCAACGTAGGAAGTCAAGGGTATTCGGGTCATTCAAATCGGCCAGTACGGCCAAATGCACGCCTTGGGTGCCTGTGAGACCTGTCGGCTGTCCGCTATCAGTCCATAAATCCATTGCACCACTGCTGTTCGCAGGGGACGCCATCATGGTTGCCATCCATTTCTACGCCGGGGCAATTGCGCAAAAAGAATTTTGCCTCCGTGCATGAGGCCATCTGCGAGCAATGAGTGCGGCCATCGCATCGAAATGACTGCGCCGCAGGTGCTGGGTTCGTCGTAGCTGTTGTTGGGCCTATCTCGTTGGATGCGATCGACTGCGGCGCCATACGTTGGGAGAACTCGCCGTATCCCCAAAACACCAGCGACACGACGACGACAAGAATGCGGACTCGCCCAAATAAAGCCGGCCTCTCGCGGCTCGAACCGGACATGATGGGCTGCTGACGCATGGGACGCGCCGAAGGCCGGCCAGGATAGCGGATGTTCACAGCCCGCTTCTTGCCTTGGACGTCCACCTCGACTTCGAAAGAGACAGCCTCACCGATCGTTGGCCGACCACCGTCCCGAGGAAACGCCGAGATATGGGCGAACATCTCCTGGCCACCCAGTGTCGGCGTAATGAATCCGAAACCGCGATCGTCATTCCATTTGGTGAGGGTGCCGTCAAAGCGCATCAGAGAATCGCTAAGTCCAGACGTTGAAATACGTCATTAATAGCTGTGTCATAAGTACCATGCTCTTATTATGGATGGCAAAGAGGTCAGCTTAGCTTTCATTTATCGTAACTACTATCTATTCGACACTGACCCCTTTCATTCCTCTGGATGGCGGCCAGTTAGTGTGATAAGAAAATGTTATCAAACATATGCGGTGGATTCTCTGTGCAGTCACCTTGCATCCAGCTTAATGATTTCAGATTGCGAAAGGTCGCCGGGAACACAATTCGTTTCCACTTGGCGCCGTTGTCTAAATAAACATCAAGGTGGGTCGTGGTTCCCTCAGTCGTTATTCCTATGAAGCTGACATAATAGCTTTGGTCGTCATTTACCGCAGCCAAGTCGATTGATTTAACTGAAAATACAGAGTTATCGTGCCTGGTAAGTGTGGTATTGGCTGAACAGTTGTTTGCAAGCACAGCTATCGATTTGCCATTGTATGGCCATTTTTGGCCGACAGCGTGAAAGCCCACTGGGTATTCCTCATCTGGTGCCGCCGCGTAAGCCAAATGATAGCCTTTATCGTCGATTTCATTGCCGATACCTTGCAACTCCTCTGCGTGTTGAATAATCGCCAAATTATCAAAGACCAGAACAGCGGCTGATGCATTGGATGCAGTCATAGCCAAGGCGAAAGTAGTGAGCATATAAAACACAATATTTGACAGCTTCATAAAGCACCTCCTTCTTGAATATTTAAATTGCAGACGAAATAATCGTGGTCTGTCCCCATTTGTCCGCGCGGGTACTCATTTCTATTCAATCACTTGATGGGTGTTTCTTGAGAGGGTGGTGGCGGCTATTTCCATGGTTTTACCTCGCGCTCTGAATTTGAGCCGGTGTCACTACCACGGCATCCGGTGGTGCTTGATCTCCGACGACGAGAACCCACGCAAGCAACGTCAGGGTGGCAACAGCCAAATGGCAAGGAGACCGCAAGCCGGAAAGGTTTTGATTTCCGGAGAAGGAATACGCGATCATGCAACCGGTAGCGAGTAGAGGAAAGCTGTAATCACGGTTTTCCCAACACCCTAACTGTTACTTACACGACATCCGTCGAATATCATCCGATATTGCCAGCTTATCCGACACATGTCGCTCTTCCCGGATTATTGGACACGCGCGTTTCTTCGGGTGCATGATGGCCTCCGGATGGTTCAACCTGCCTGTTCATTATTTCCATGACCTTGTACGGCCCTTCTTCTGATCCTCCGTCGCGCGCGCCGAAGTTGCTTGAGCAAATGCGTGAGCGGCTGCGCTTGAAACATTACAGCCTGCGTACCGAGTAGGCGTATGTCCATTGGGTGAAACGATACATCCATTTTCATGGTGTACGCCACCCCTCTGAGATGGGCAAAGTGGAGATTGAGGCGTTTTTAACGCAAAGAGGGAAGCCCTCGGCTATGCCGGGGGACTCACCCAGGTTTGACGTATACGGCGGTCGTATTGTGATGTCGGCTGCGAAGGTTGTTCCCCCCTTTGTAAAAGGGGGCTAGGGTACCGAAGGGTAGGGGGCTTCATCAGGATTTCTAGGGGTGGTTGGTCATGCGAAGGCCGCTAAATCCCCCTTAATCCCCTTTTTCAAAGGGGGAGGCGGCTTGGGCGAGGCGTGACGGATGATTGGTTTTCGGCGCCTTTGAGGCGCTCACAATCTCAAGCCACCGGCTTTGCCGGTGGTATCTGACTTCACTGGCCGTGGATCGACTGGTCTCTGCGTCTACGCAAACCCAGGCGCTGTTGGCGCTGCTGTTCCTCTACAAAGAGGTGCTTGGGCAGGAATTCCCTTGGCTGGCCGAGGTGACCCGGGCGAAGCGCTCGACTCGCTTGCCTTTGGTGTTGACGCGCGACGAAGCCCGGTCTTTGCTGGCGTCCATACCAGGGTTCAGTCGACGCTGGCGATCACTCGTAGGCCCAGGTGTTGCTCGAATGGGTCGAAGTCTCGGTCGTCATGCAATAGGGCATGACCATCGAGAATGCAGCGCGAGGCGATGATCGTGTCGATGGTTTTTCGCACTGTGATGCCTCTTTCCCTCAGCCGCCTGAAATTTCTCGCGGTTTCGATGGCGACTTCTTCACCGCCCAACACGATCAATTCCAATGCACCCAGCCTTTGCCGCAATTCCTGGAATTGCGGCTCACCCCGGCAACCCTGGAGGACTTCCGTCAGGATCAGGTCACCGATGGCCAGCGGTTCGCTACCCAGCAATTCGTCGAGTATTTCCGTTTGCGCTGTCGCGTTGCCTCGGAAATAGTCGATCCATACGCTTGAATCAACCAGAATCACCGGTCTGTCCGCATCGATTCGAGATCGCCTTGCCACTGTACCTTGCCGCGCAAAGCCTTGATCTCAGATTGTTGGCGCAAGCGCAGCAAGGTTTTCAGGCCAAGTTCGACGACTTCCTTTTTAGTCTTGAGTCCGGTTGCGCGGAGCGTCGCGGCCATCAGCGTGTCGTCAATGATTATGTTGGTTCTCATTGGTGTGTATCCGTTTTGAAGTATATACACACTATAGCCGTGCCACGTCCCCCCCGGCAATGGGGGGGGGCGGATGATCAATGCGGCACCGTGAAGAGGCGGGGTCTACGAACTACAGCAGCAAGCGACGCACGTCCGAAAGCATCAGCCGCAGGTGGCTGGTGAAGCGTGCACCGTCGGCGCCATCGATGACCCGGTGGTCGTAGGACAGCGACAGCGGCAGCATCAGGCGCGGTTCGAAGGTTTTGGTGGCCTTGTTCCACACCGGTTTGTAGTCGGCGCGCGACAGGCCGAGGATGGCGACTTCGGGGCAGTTGATGATCGGCGTGAACAGGGTGCCGCCGATGCCGCCGAGGCTGGAGATAGTGAAGCAGCCGCCCTGCATGGCGTCGACCTTGAGTTTGCGTTCGCGGGCCAGTTCGGACATCTCGGCCAGGTCGCGGGCGATGTCCATGACGTCCTTTTTGTTGACGTCGCGGACCACCGGGACTACCAGTCCGTCGGGGGTGTCGCAGGCGAAGCCGATGTTGAAGTATTTCTTCAGCACCAGGTTTTCGCCGTCGGCGGCCAGCGAGGCGTTGAACTGCGGGTAGGTGCGCAGGGCGTTGACCACGGCCTTCATCAGGAAGGCGAGCAGGGTGAGCTTGACGCCGCGTTTGGCGGCTTCGTCGAGCATCGATTTGCGGAAGTCTTCCAGGTCGGTGATGTCGGCCTCGTCGAACTGGGTGACGTGCGGCGCGCTGACCCAGTTGCGATGCAGGTTGGCGCCGGAGAGCTTCTTGATGCGCGACAGGGCCTGCGTCTCGATGTCGCCGAACTGGGCGAAGTCGATCACCGGCGCCGGGGTCAGGCCCAGGCCGATGGCTTCGCCGGTGGGCTTGGCGAGTTCGGCCTTGATCCATTCCTGGACGTCTTCCTTGAGGATGCGCTTGCGCGGGCCGCTGCCCTGGATGCGGCTGAGGTCGGCGCCGAGTTCGCGGGCGAAGCGGCGGATCGCCGGGCTGGCGTGCGACAGCTTGCCGGCGGCGAATTCGGCATGCTCGGCGACCGGCGCGGGCCGGTGCTTGGGGGCGATGTGCGCGGGGACTTCCGGCGCCGGGTGCGACGGTGGTGGGACAGTGGCGACCACCGCCGCCGCTGCTGGTGTGAACGACTTGACCACCGGGGCGGCGGCGGTCGGCGCGACGGCGGCCGAGGTGTCCATCAGCAGCACCAGCGAGCCGGCGGCGACCTTGTCGCCGACCTGGATCTTCAGTTCGGTGACCGTGCCGGCGAAGGGCGCCGGGATGTCCATGGCGGCCTTGTCGGATTCGACGGTCATGATCGATTCGTCGGCGGCGAGCGTGTCGCCGGCCTTGACCATGATCTCGATGACCTCGACGTCCTTGAAGTTGCCGATATCGGGGACGATGACTTCCTTGATGCTCATGGTCGGCCCCTTATACGTTCACCGGGTTCGGCCGCTCGGCGTCGATCCCGTATTTCTTGATCGCCTCGGCGGCCTGGCTCGCCGGGATGACGCCGTCGTCGGCGAGCGCCTTGAGCGCGGCCAGGACAACGTGGTGCCGGTCGACCTCGAAGAAGCGGCGCAGCGCTTCGCGCGAGTCGGAACGGCCGAAGCCGTCGGTGCCCAGGGTGACGAAGCGGCGATTGATGTAAGGCCGGATCTGGTCCGGGAAGGCGCGCATGTAGTCGGTCGAGGCGATCACCGGGCCTTCCGTGCCGTCCAGGCACTGTTCGACGTAGCTCTGTTTCTGCTTCTTGTCCGGGTGCATCAGGTTCCAGCGGTGCACGTCCTGGGCCTCGCGGCGCAGTTCGTTGAAGCTGGTGGCACTCCAGACATCGGCGGCAACGCCCCAGTCGCTGTCCAGCAATTCGGCGGCGGCGATCACCTCGCGCAGGATGGTGCCCGAGCCCAACAGCTGGACTCTGGGCTTCTTGGCTTTGCCCTTGCCCTTGGCGGCCTCGCTGAAGCGATACAGGCCTTTCAGGATGCCGGCTTCG
This sequence comes from Hydrogenophilales bacterium, assembly GCA_016703155.1. Taxonomy (GTDB): domain Bacteria; phylum Pseudomonadota; class Gammaproteobacteria; order Burkholderiales; family Thiobacillaceae; genus JADJCP01. The sequence continues at coordinate 402,887 of JADJCP010000002.1, read as the reverse complement.
GCGCCCTTGGGCAGGGCGGGGTGGCTGTAGTTCTCGTTCATCACCGTCAGGTAATAGAAGACGTCTTCCTGTTCCTGGAACATGCGCCGCATGCCGTCCTGGAGGATGACCGCCAGCTCGTAATGGAAGGTCGGGTCATAGGCAATGCAGTTGGGGATCATCGCCGCCTGCAAGTGGCTGTGGCCGTCTTCGTGCTGCAAGCCTTCGCCGTTCAGCGTCGTCCGGCCGGCGGTGCCGCCGAGCAGGAAGCCGCGCGCCCGCGAGTCGCCGGCCGCCCAGGCCAGGTCGCCGATGCGCTGGAAGCCGAACATCGAGTAATAGATGTAGAACGGGATCATCTGGACGTTGCTGGTGCTGTACGAGGTGGCGGCGGCAATCCACGACGAGAAGGCGCCGGCTTCGTTGATGCCTTCTTCGAGGATCTGGCCGCCCTTGTCCTCGCGGTAGTACATCACCTGATCCGAATCGAGCGGCTCGTAGAGCTGGCCCGACGAGGAATAGATGCCGACCTGGCGGAACAGGCCTTCCATGCCGAAGGTGCGCGCTTCGTCCGGAACGATGGGGACGATATGCCGGCCCAGGGTCTTGTCGCGCAACAGGCTGGTGAGCAGGCGCACGAAGGCCATGGTGGTGGAGATTTCGCGTTCGCCGGTGGCTTCGAGCAGGGCCTGGAAGCTGGACAGCGGCGGCGCGGTCAGCGGCTCGGCCTTGGCGCGGCGCGCCGGCATGAAGCCGCCCAGGGCCTCGCGACGGGCGCGCAGGTACTTCATCTCGGCGCTGTCTTCGGTCGGGCGATAGAAGGGCAACTGCTCCAGTTGATCGTCCGGGATCGGGATCTGGAAGCGGTCGCGGAAGGCGCGCAGGTCGTCCAGACCCATTTTCTTCTGCTGGTGCGTCGGGTTCTGCGCCTCACCCGAGGCGCCCATGCCGTACCCCTTCACCGTCTTGGCGAGGATCACCGTCGGCTGGCCGGTGTGCTTGACCGCCGCCGCGTAGGCCGCGAACACCTTGTGCGGATCGTGGCCGCCTCGGTTCAGGCGCCAGATGTCCTCGTCGGACATGGCCGCGACCATCTCCTTCAATTCCGGATATTTGCCGAAAAAGTGCTCGCGGGTGTAGGCGCCGCCCTTGGCCTTGAAGTTCTGGTATTCGCCGTCGACGCATTCTTCCATGCGCTGGCGCAGGATGCCCTTGCCGTCCATGGCCAGCAGCGGGTCCCAGTAGGACCCCATACCACCTTGATGACGTTCCAGCCTGCGCCACGGAACACGCCTTCGAGTTCTTGGATGATCTTGCCGTTGCCGCGTACTGGGCCGTCAAGACGCTGCAAGTTACAGTTGATGACGAAGATCAGGTTGTCGAGTTTCTCGCGCGAGGCGAGGGTGATCGCGCCGAGCGATTCCGGCTCGTCGGTTTCGCCGTCGCCGAGGAAGGCCCAGACATGGCGGCCGGAGGTGTCGGCGATGCCCCGGTCGTGCAGATAGCGCATGAAGCGCGCCTGGTAGATGGCCTGCAAGGGGCCGAGGCCCATCGACACCGTCGGGAACTGCCAGAAATCGGGCATCAGCCAGGGATGCGGATAGGAGGGGATGCCGTCGCCCTTGGCTTCCTGGCGGAAGTTGCCGAATTGTTCTTCATTGACCCGGCCTTCGAGAAAGGCGCGCGCGTAGACGCCGGGCGCCGAATGGCCCTGGAAGAACACCAGGTCGCCGCCGTGATCGGCCTCGGGACCGTGGAAGAAGTGATTGAAGCCGACCTCATAAAGCGTCGCCGCCGACTGGAAGCTGGCGATATGGCCGCCGACACCGGGCGCCTTCTCGTTGGCGCGCATGACGCAGGCGACGGCGTTCCAGCGGATCAGCGCCTTGATGCGCGATTCCATGGCGACATCGCCGGGGTGCTTGTCCTGCTTGTGCACCGGGATGGTGTTCACATAGGCGGTGGTGGCGTTGTAGGGTAGGTAGGCGCCCGAGCGGCGCGCCTTGTCGATGAGCTTTTCGAGCAGATAGTGGGCGCGTTCCGTGCCTTCCTCTTCAATGACGGCGGCGAGGGCGTCGAGCCACTCGCGCGTTTCCTGAGGATCGATGTCGTGATCGAGTATGGACATGGGTGTGGGGTCTCCGGATGGGGTGGGCTGCGACCGCGCATGCGACATGGCGGGAACCCGATTCAGGCGAACGGTTTCGTGAAACAATCGTATTTATCGAAGGTAACGAATTATCGATTCCGTCTAGCCTTAAGTCAATTCAATAGTCACTATTTGCCGCGTCAATATTAAGGAAGTCTGATGAACTCGACATCACCCGCGAAAAGCCCGCTGGCCAGCCTCACGCAACACGCCGACGCGCTGCGCGCCCGTCCGGCGAAGACGACGCATCTGCTCGTCATCCTGCCCGCCGGCGATGCTTGGCACGATGCCCCGGACCATGTCGCGGTCGAGTCCGCCCTGAAACGCCAGGACAAAAAGGCCGGTGCGCTCGCCAAATCCAGCCTGATGCTGGAACTGCCCGGCGGCTGCCTCTCAAGCTGGCTGCGTCTGGACGAAAAGGCCAGTGCCTTCGATTGGCAGACCAAGCTGCGCAAGGCGCTGAAACCGCTGCTCGACGAACACCCGGCGCAGATCGATATTGCCGCCTACGGCGACCCCGGCTTTATTGAGCGTGCCATGCGCAGCGCCGCCAGCGTCGGCCTGCTCAACGGCCAACCGCTGACGCACTGGAAGACCGAGAAGGCGACGGCGCCGCTGAAACGCATCGTCATCCATGGCGTCGCCGGTCTCGACCTGAACCGCGAGATCGCCGTCGCCGAAGGCAGCCAACTGACCCGCGAACTCACCTGGCTGCCGCCCAACCTGCTGACACCCGGCAGCTATCGCAAGCGCATCCGCGCCTTGGCCAAGGACTCGGGTTGGAGCATCGAGGAATACGATCTCGGCAAGCTGGAAAAACTCGGCGCCGGCGCCTTCCTCGCCGTGGCGCGCGGCAGCCGAAAGGTGACGCGGCCATCGTCCACCTCACCTACGACGGTGTGTCCAAGCGTGCCAAGGGCAAGACACTCGCCCCCTGTCGGCAAGGGCATCTGCTTCGACACCGGCGGTCACAACCTGAAGCCGGCGCGCTACATGAACAACATGCACGACGACATGAACGGCTCCGCCGTGGTCCTGGGCATCCTGCACGCCGCAACGCGCCTGAAGTTGCCGCTGCGCATCGACGCCTGGCTGGCCATCGCCCAGAACCACCTGTCGCCCGAGGCCTACACCCAGAACGAAGTGGTCAAGGCACTCAACGGCACCAGCATCGAGATCGTCCACACCGACGCCGAAGGCCGCATGGTCCTGGCCGACACGCTCACCCTGGCGGCGCGCGCCAAGCCCGAAACCATCATCGACTTCGCCACGCTCACCGGCAGCATGGCCGTCGCCGTCGGCGAACGCATGAGCGGCATCGTCAGCAACCGCGACGCCCTCGCCGCCCAGGCGGTTGCCGCCGGCCAGACGGTCGGGGAGCGCGTCGTCGCCTTTCCCATGCCCGAGGACTACGACGAGGAACTCGACTCGCCGGTCGCCGACGTCAAGCAATGCACCCTGGAAAGCGAGGCCGACCACATTCTCGCCGCGCGCTTCCTGCAACGCTTCGTTGCCGACACGCCCTGGCTGCACGTCGATCTGTCGGCCAGCCGCTGCAAGGGTGGACTGGGCGCGGTGGGCACGGACATCACCGGCTTCGGGGTGGGGCTGGGGGTGGCGCTGCTGATACGAAACTGAGGCGCCACAGGCAGGCCGCGGCGCAGCAGACCGGACCGGGCTGTTGACCGTGGTGGGACAGTACTTGGGCAAACGCTGATTTCTTCGCTCATGGTCATTGCGAGCGAAGCGCCGCAATCCAGTGCACTCTATAAATCAACAGCCTATGGATCGCCACGTCGCTGCGCGCCTCGCGACGAATTCTTCAGCGCGTCCCTAGCGGTCATGTAATCTGACTGTCATCGACGGTCACTACCCTTTCACGGTTCCAACACCGTACAAAGGGGATTGCACCATGCCGTATTTCAAGAAGAGTTTGCTCGCGCTTGCCGTTATTGCCACGTTTACCTTCGGCCTGAGCGCCTGTGATGACGACGACACGCCGGTGGCTTCGAAGTCGAACCCCGACATGTTCTTCAATCGCGTGGCGTCCTTCGCGGTGTGTTCGCAAGTCGGCGCCTCATGCGAATCAGACGACGTGACCGCCGCCGAGATCGTCGCCGCCAGCAGCGACGGCATGACCCTGATTTATTCCAATAGCCCGAAAGGCGAGGTCGGCTTCATCGATATCGCCAATCCCGCCGCGCCGGTTGCCAAGGGCCGACTGGCCATGGGCGGCGAGCCCACCTCGGTGACCGTGCTGGGCGGCTATGCCCTGGTGGCGGTGAACACCTCGGCGAACTTCGTCAATACCTCGGGCAAGCTGGCCGTGGTCGACATCGCCACGCGCACGCTTGTTGCCGAGATCGCCATGCCGGGCCAGCCCGACTCGGTGGCGGTGAGCAAGGACGGCAAGTATGTCGCCGTGGTCATCGAGAACGAGCGTGACGAGGACCTGGGCGATGGCGCGCCGCCGCAAGCACCGGCGGGCAGCCTGGTGATCGTCGACTCGGTCGGCGCGCCCACCACCTGGAAGACGCGCAATGTCAGCCTGACCGGCCTGGCGGCGCTGTTCCCGACCGACCCGGAACCCGAGTACGTCGATATCAACGAGGACAACATCGCCGTCGTGACCTTGCAGGAAAACAACCATATCGCCCTGGTGGACCTCAAGACCGGCGCGGTGACGGCGCACTTCAGCGCCGGCAGCGTCAACCTGAGCGGCGTCGACACCACCGACGAACGGCCCAACCTGGTGAATTTCACCCAGACCCAGGCCAACCGGCTGCGCGAGCCGGATGGCGTCACCTGGATTTCGAAGAACCAGTTCGTCACCGCCAACGAGGGCGACCTGAACGGCGGCAGCCGCGGCTATACCATCTTCAACAAGGACGGCAGCGTCGCCTATGAGGCCGGCAATGCGCTCGAACACCTCATGGCGCGCATCGGCCATTACAACGACCGGCGCTCGGACGCGAAGGGCAACGAGCCCGAGAACGCCGAGTTCGGCCATTTCGCCGGCACCGACTACCTGTTCGTGGCCTCCGAGCGTTCCAGCGTGGTCGCCGTCTACGATCTGAGCACCAAGAACGCGCCGGCCTTCAAACAGGTGCTGCCCGCCGGCGTCGGTCCGGAAGGCGTGCTCGCCATTCCGGGCCGCAACCTGCTGGTGGCCGCCAGCGAGGAAGACGATCGCGGCGGCGTGGTGCGTTCCGTGGTCAACATCTATCAGTACCAGAAGGCCTCGGCCAGCTATCCGACGCTGCAATCCGTCGACCGCGCCGACGGCACGCCGATCCCTTGGAGCGCGCTGTCCGGCTTGGCCGCTGGCGCCTCGAATAGCAGTCTCTGGACGGTCAATGACAGCTTCAATCGCGCCAACCGGATTTTCGAGATCGACCTGAGCCAGACTCCGGCGCGCATCAAGAGCGAAACCGTCATCAAGGACAGCGCCGGCGTGCTCGCCGCATTGGCCGCTTCGCTGCCCGATGCAAAGAGCGCCACCGCCTTCGACGATGTCGATCTAGCCGCTATGATCAACGCCGACGGCAGCGTCAATATCGATCCAGAGGGCATCGCGGTGGCCAGTGCTGGCGGCTTTTGGCTGGCCTCCGAAGGCGCCGGCACGATCACCGGTGAAGGCGGTACGACGAGCGCCGTATCCAAAGCGAACCTACTGCTCCGGGTCGATGCCACCGGCGTCATTCAGGAGGTCGTCGCCTTGCCGGCCGAACTCAACGCGGTGCAATTACGCTTCGGTTTCGAGGGCGTCGCCGAGGCCAACGGCAAATTGGCCGTCGCCTTCCAGCGCGCCTGGAACGGTGAAGCCCATGCCCGCATCGGTCTCTATGATCTGGCCGCCAAGACCTGGCAGTTCATGTTCTATCCGCTGGATCCGGTGAGCTCGCCGAACGGCGGTTGGGTTGGCCTATCCGACATCACCAGTCTTGGCGGCAACCAATTCCTGGTGGTCGAGCGCGACAACCAGGGGGGCCCGGATGCACGCATCAAACGTCTGTACCGCATCGATCTGACCGGCAAGGCGGATGGCGCCACTCTGACCAAGGTTCTGGTACGGGATCTGGTAGCCGACCTGAAGAAACCCGGCGGCAACGTGCCCGAGAAGATCGAAGGGGCAGCCGTGCTGCCGAACGGCGACGTGTATATCGTCAACGATAACGATGGCGTCGACGGCGGCAGCGGCGAAACCCAGTTGATCAAACTGGGCAAGATCCTTAATTGATCGGCACTGGAATAGCGAGCGGCCTCCGCCAGACGGCGGGGGCTATTCCAGGTTTGCCTGGGGAGGCAGGATGACGCGGGAACCTTGCCAGCGGGCCGGGTCTGCCAGTATCCTTGTCGCGTCAATGCCTTGGCTTGGCGAATGTCGTTTACAACACCATTACAACTCAGCAAGGAGACATCCGATGAATCTGCCCCGTTTCGCCCTTTTCGCCGTCCTGGCCGCCATGCCGGTGCTTGCCAATGCCGGCTGGATGCCTGTTATGACCGCGGTTCCGACTCTGAGTGAGTTGGGTTTGATTGGCCTGGCCGCGGGTGTGGGTGGTTTCGGCGCCTGGCTGATATCGCGCAAGAAATAACCCGTCTTTGTTCGCGTGCCGCTTGGCGGCACGCGCCAGAGTATCTGGAACCCGCAGGGCTCCGCAACGTACGGTCGTGTCATGGATTCCACGCCTGAAGAAACGATCCGACTACTCCATTATTGCCTGCTGATCGGCGGAGTTATCCTCATATACGGCATCGAGAACCGGTATCCGCTGACAGCGATACCGGCCTTCCGCGATCGTGTCGGTCATGCCGGTGCCAACCTGGGCCTTTGGCTGTTCTCGTTGATCCTGGTCGATCTCGGTCTCGGGGCATTCCTCAACCAGCAGCCACTGCTGGATCATCTTGCCAACCAGGGGTTTCTCGCCAGCCTCGGTCTGCCGTCGTTCTGGCTGATACTGATTTCGTTGCTGATACTCGATCTCGCCGGCTATACCATCCATTACCTGTTGCATCGGCTGCCGTGGTTGTGGACTTTTCATTCGGTGCATCATTCCGATCCCGAACTTGATATCAGTACTTCATTCCGTTTCCACCCTGGCGAGGCCTTGACCGGACTCCTATGGCTGATGCTCATCATTGCGGTGTTCGGCATTCCGGTCTGGCTGATCGCGCTGCGCAGCCTGATTATCTTGCCACTGTCACTGATGCATCACGCCAATGTCACTATTCCCGATCCGATCGAGCGATCACTGAGGCTTGTACTGGTCACGCCTGGATTGCACAAGATTCATCATTCGCCCCGCCAGCCCGAGACCGATTCGAATTACGGTCTCTTCCTGTCCGTGTGGGACCGGTTGTTCGGCACACTGCACCCAGGGCCGCTTGCAGCGGGGCCACGATACGGACTGAGCTATCTCGGCGACACGAAATGGCAAAGCGTATGGGGGATGCTTCGTACGCCATGGTCGGGGATTTTCAGCAGTAGAAATATCTGATTCGTCCTGAAAACTCCTGGGGCACTTCGGGTGTATTCCGGTTGCCGCTGTACTTTTTGGTGGCTGCCGCTCTGTACAACTACAATCATGAAAAATTCCGCGGCGAACCATGACAGCCTCCCTGCAAGTCCGCATCCTGTTGAGCGCCCCCGCCAATCTCGGCCCGGGCAAGGTGCGCCTGCTAAAAGCGATTGGCGAGACAGGGTCCATCTCCAGCGCCGCGCGGCAGTTGAAAATTTCCTATCGCAGGGCCTGGCTCATGGTGGACGCCCTGAACAAGGCTTTTCCCTCGCTTCTCGTGGAAACCTCGGCGGGCGGCATAAAAGGCGGCGGAGCCCGCCTGTCCAGCCTGGGCCAGGCGGTCCTTGAGCGATATCTGGTCTTGCTGGCCAAGGCCGAGCAGTCGGTGGCGGCGGAGTCTTCCGCCTTCCTGGCGTTGTTGAATACGGCGGAGGGCAGGCGGTGATCATGACATCGTTCATTGCCGTCGGCCTGGGCGCGGCGCTGGGCGCCTGGCTGCGCTGGGGCTTAGGGATCTGGCTGAATGCGCTGCATCCGAACATTCCAGTCGGCACCTTGACGGCAAATCTGGCCGGCGGTTATCTCATCGGCCTGGCCATCGCCTTTTTCGCACAGCATCCCGGGCTGACCCCGGAATGGCGCCTGCTTATCATTACCGGCTTTCTGGGCGGTCTGACCACGTTTTCCACCTTTTCGGCCGAGGTGTTCACGTTGCTGTCGCGCGTCCAGATCGCCCCGGCTCTCGGCGTCATTGCCCTGCACGTACTCGGTTCCCTGGCCATGACCGGCTTGGGCGTGCTCTCCTTCCACTGGCTCAAGGGGTAGATCATGCAAGCCGTTTGCATTCGCTTTTTCGTTCAGGAAGGCCAACGTCACGATGGTCTGCCCATTCATGACTGGCTGTTCAAGCGGGCTCATGAAGCGGGGGTTTCAGGCGGTATCGTCTTTCGCGCCAGCGCGGGCTACGGTCGGCATGGTCTGGTGGAGGACAGGTTCTTCGAATTGGCCGGTGAGTTGCCGCAATCCGTGGAGTTTGTCGCCGGCGCGGAGCAGATTCGGGACTTGATCGAGCGTGTCGGCCAAGCCGGCCTGGGACTGGTGTACGCCACCCATGAGGTGATGCTGGCGGTGACGGGGCGCTGAGTCGTCCGTATTCGATTTCGTTGCTGACTAACCGCCGGGCATCAGTGCCCGGCAGGCTTCGAGGCGCGCTTGTTGGCCTCGAAGCCGCCCTTGGCTTTCCACTCCTCGATGCCGCCCTGCAACACCTTGACGTTGTCGTGGCCCAGCAAGCGCAAGGCGAACACGGCCTGCGCGGATAAGGTGCCGGTGTTGCAATAGATCACGACCATGCCCTCCTTGGGCAGATCGCCGCGCCTGGCCATGGCCTGGCGCCACTCGATGTTGAGCGCGCCGGGGATGTGTTCCCTGGCGTATTGCGCCGCGTCGCGGGCATCGACGACATAGACCCGTTTCCAGTCCTCCTCGGGAATCTGCTCCGGCCAGATCAGGCTGCTGCCGTACTCGCTGAAGTCCATATACTCGTCGATGGCCTTTACGACAGCGGGGTTCTCGGCGGCGGGGGCGGCCAGCGGCAGGCAGAGAATGGCGGCGAGTGCCAGGGAACGTAGTTTCATATGGATGGACCTTGCTCTTGGGCGGGGTTGAGACGCGGGAGAGTTTCCTCGGCGAACAGCCTGACCGCCAGACCCGAAAGTACCATTGCCCCGGCGACGAGCCAGAAGGTCGATTCGATGGCGCCGGTGAGTGCAGCGGTGAGGCCTATTAAACCGGCGCCGACGGCATAGCCGAAGTCGCGCCAGAAGCGGTAGATGCCAATCGCCGAGCCGCGCCAGTCCGGATGGGCGATGTCGGCCACGGCGGCGGACAGGTTGGGGTAGAGCAGGGCCATGCCGAAGCCGGACAACGCGGCGGTGCCGACCAGCCAGGTCGTCGAGTCGACCAGCGGCATCAGGGCGATGCCGCCGCCGCACAGCCACATGCCCCAGACGATGGGGCGCAGGCGACCGACGCGGTCGGACAGCCGGCCGGTGAAGAACTGCGAGACGCCCCAGACGATGCCGTAACTGCCGACGATCCAGCCGATCTGTGGCAGCGGCACGCCACGCTGGTAGAGCCAGACCGGGGCGATCACCCACATCCAGGCATCGACGAACTTCTCCACCAGGCCGGCCTGGCAGAAGGCGCTCATGCGGCGGTCGCGCCAGGTCATCAGGGTGAACATCTCCCAGGTGGTTGGCTTGGCCGAGACGTTCTTCGGATAACGTGGCCTCGGGCCGGTGCTGGCGGCGTGTTGCTTGGCCTCCAGGCGCGCCCAGGGCAGGGTTTCCTTGACCCAGAGCAGGGTGGCGATGCCGGCCGCGCCGACCGCGAACAGGCCGAACCAGAGCAGTCCGGTCCGGGCGCCGAGGTGCTCGGCCAGATAGGCGGTGACGATGCCGGCGACGGCGACGCCGACATAGCCGGAGAACTCGTTCATGCCGATGGCGTAGCCGCGCTGGTCGCCGCGCGCCAGGTCGAGCTTGCTGGTTTGCGTCATCGACCAGGTGAAACCCTGGTTGACGCCGAGCAGCACGGTGGCGGCGACGATCCAGTTCCAGTCCGGGGCGTAGTAGATCATCAATGGAATCGGCAGCGCCGAGAGCCAGCCCCAGAACAGCACGCGGCGGCGGCCGACCCGCTCGGACAGCCGGCCGGCGACGAAGTTGAGGCTGCCCTTGACCACGCCGAAGGCAACCACGAAGCTGGCCAGGAGCAGGAAGGAGCCGCGCGCGACGCCGAACTCGGACTCGGACAGGGCCGGCACGACGGTGCGCATCATGCCCAGAGTGAGGCCGACGAAGAAGACCTGGACGACCTGGTGGCTGAACTGGCCGAGGTTGTCGCGGATGCCGTGCTTGAGTGGGGTCATATTCTTTCTTGTGTAGGAGCCGCCTTGGCGGCGATAGGCAGAATCGCCCGCAAGCGGGCTCCTACAGGCCCAGGTTGGCCTGGACCATGCGATCCATCTCCGCCGGCCGGGGCGGGATTTCCTTGGTCAGCGCCTCGACAAAGGCGCTGCGTTCCATATTCAGCATCCGATTCCAGCGCTTCTCGAAACCGATGGTCGAGCTGGGTTTGCCGGAGATGCCGGCGCCGCAGACGCTGCCGGCGACGTGGCCGGCGTAGACCTCGACCTCGTTGGGCAGGGAGAGCAGCCTGGCATGGACGCTGTCCCAGATTTGTCCGGCCATTTCCTTTTCCTTGCCCGCCAGATCGGGCCGGCCGATGGCGCCGACAAAGAGGGTGTCGCCGGTGACGACGAACCAGGGTTCGGGTTTTTCTTCACCCATCCGGCGTTTGTCGGTGACCAGCAGGCAAATGGAATCGGGCGTGTGGCCGGGGGTATGCAGCACGTCGATATAAACGTTGCCGACGTCGATGCGCTGGCCGTCATGCAGCGGCTCGAAGAGGAAATTCACCCGGCCGGTGTTGGCTTCGTGCAGGTAGTACAGGCCACCGCATTTCTCCGCCAGCGTCCGGCCTCCGGAATAGTGGTCGGCGTGGACATGGGTGTCGATGACATGGGTGATTTTGACATCCTGCTTCGCGGCCTCGGCGATGAACCAGTCTTCGTCGCCCAGTACCGGATCGACGGCAACGGCGACATGACAGGAGCCGCAGCCGAACAGATAGGACAGGGTGGCTTCTTGCGTTGCCAGTTGGCGGAAAAACATGGGTGTCTCCTCGTTATCTTGATGGGTTAGAAAACCAGAACCTTGTCGGCCCACTCGGTCCAGCCGGTCAGTTCTTCGAGCGTGCCGCGATGCGCGCCCTCGACCAGTTCCTTATCGGTGATGCCGCGCGCGTCCATGCAGGTACCGCATACGGCGACGCGTCCCGGCCCTGAACGAATGACCTTGTTGAGCATGATTTGCAGGTTGTAGAAACCCGGTGGGACATGCTGCCCATCCTTGGCCGCCGGGGCGGCATCGCCCATCAGAAAGGCGCGCACCTCGTGTTCCGGTTTCTTCGCCAGCGACCCAGCCAGCCGCAGACCGTTATAGGTACGCTCGTCGCCATAGGGGGCACCGTTGAGTATGAATAAAACCTGGGTCATTACTTGCCCCCGGAGCGGATCATGCCGCGCAGGTCGTCGTATTCCTTGCGCACCTTTTCGTTGAACAGCAGACCGGGTTTGGGCTGTTTTGCCACGCCTTCGAGTTCCAGCACGTCGGCGACAAGCTGATAGCTGCTCAAACCGTTTTGTTCTCCGCCGTCGGCGACGATCAACTGGCTGCCGTAGAAGACGCTGGGGGCGGGTAGAGCGGGGACCAGACTCGCGGGAAGTAATTGGATAGGCAACCGGTAGGCATTGGCGATCTCGGCGGCAACCTGCAGGTTGTTGTTGCAGCGTTGGCCGGGCGGATCCTTGTTGACGAAGGTCAGAACTCGGCGTCCCGTGGAATCCATGGCACCGGGCACGTTGAACGAGGCTTGCGGGGCTGTCTCGGCGCCGGCGGACGGGATAACCAAGGCCAGAACCGCGATCAGCACTAGCTTGCGCATATCAGTCTCCTTTATTGCCCCGCAGGGCATGTGTTTCAAGACGCGGACACAATGGGTAAGCCATGCGCCCGCCACTCGGCCACACCGTCTTCAAGGCGGATGGCCTGGAAGCCTTCCTTGTTGAGCAGTTCCACCGCTTCCTTCGCCATCAGGCAGAACGGTCCGCGACAATAGGCGACCACCGGTTTGTCGCGCGGCAACTCGGCCAGGCGCTTCTGTACCTCGGTCAACGGCATGGATTGGGCATAGGGCAGGTGACCCGCGGCGTATTCGGTCTCGGGGCGTACGTCCAGTACCACCACGTCGCCGCGCTTGGCCAGATCGAGGATTTCGTCGCGGCTCATCGGCGTCAGTTCGTGGACATGCTCGGAGAGCTTGGCAAGCGCGGCGCGCAGTTCCAGCAGGCGATCCTCGGCGAGCGAGCGTAACGCCACCCAGAAGTCGGCCACCGCCTCGCCGGTCAGGCTGTAGTAGACATTCTTGCCCTCCCGGCGGGCTTCCACCAGATGGGCCTGACGGAGTTCCTTGAGATGCGCGCTGGCCAGTTTCACCGAGATATTGGCCTCGATGGCCAAGCGTTCAACCGGCTTTTCTCCCTGGCAGAGTATCTCGATCAACTCCAGGCGCTTGGGACTGCACATCGCCTTGCCGATACGGGCCACCTGGGCATAGAGCACGTCTTTTACTTGTCTTCCACTCATATCCATCCAATAATCCAATCATCGTTAGAATGTTAGTTAGTTATTGGGCGTTTCGTCAACCTACCTTTTCAGGAGGTAAGTCATGATCTTCACCGCCATTCTCGCCGGCCTGGTCACCGGCTCGGTACTGGGCCTGTTCGGTAGCGGTGGCTCCATTATCGCCTTGCCGGCGTTGATGTATCTGCTGGATGTGGAACCCAAGTCGGCGATCGCCATGAGTCTGGGCGTGGTGGCGGTGACGGCTACCGTATCCGGTCTCGACAACTGGCGGCGCGGCCTGGTCGATGTCCGGGTCGCGGCGGTGTTCGGGCTGTTCGGCGTGGCCGGAACCTTTGCTGGTGCGCGCCTGGGCTTGTTGACGCCGGTGGCGATCCAGCTTGGCCTGTTCGCTCTGGTCATGTATGCCGCCGCCTGGCGCATGTTGCGTCCGGCCGTGGCCAAGCCGATGCAGGCCTGGGGTGTGCAGCCGGTGGGCGGCGGCGCGGCGGCCTTGGGCGCTTGCCATGACTTCTTCTCGCCGTGCATGGGCCACATCGCCTTGCATGGCATTGGCGTCGGCGTATTGACCGGCCTGGTCGGTGTCGGGGGTGGCTTCCTGATCGTGCCGGCCCTGGTATTGCTGTCCGGCATCCCCATGAAGACCGCTGTCGGCACGTCGCTTGCCATTGTCGCGGCCAAGTCCTATGCCGGCTTCATCGGCTACATGGGGGGTGTGCCTATCGACTGGAGCGTGATGGCCGGATTTACCTCGGTGACCGTGGTCGGCAGTATTATCGGTGCGCGCTTCTCCAGCCGCATTTCCCAGGATATGTTGAAAAAGGCGTTTGCCTGGTTTCTGGTGGTGGTGGCTACCTACATCCTGTTCAAGAGTGTGCTGTAGAAGGAAACTCAGTTTTATCAGACATCGCCACAAGTGACTGTCGTGATCGCACATGACCGATTCAACTCATCCAACGGGAAATAACCCCATGACGACCCGCGTCGCCGACGCGCTTGAGCTGTTCGCTCTGGCCCCGTCGCTGGGCGGTGTGGAAAGTCTGGTCACCCAGCCTTGCACCACCACCCATCACGGCCTGACACCGGAGGAACGCACCCGGCGTGGTATCTCCGACGCCATGCCGCGCTTGTCGGTGGGCCTGGAGGACACCGACGATCTGATCGCCGACCTCACCCAGGCGCTCGGCTGAGTCGGCCATGTGCGAACTCTACGGCCTATCCTCCAGCCGTCCACTGGCCGGGCGGGAGATGCCGCTGGGCGAGTTCCGAGCGCGTGGCGGCGCCCGGGCGGACAATCCCGACGGCTGGGGCATCGCCTGGCGTGGTGCGTCTGGTTTCCAGCTTGCCAAGGAGCCGTTGCCCGCCTGGAATAGCGCGCGCTTCGAGGCTTGCAGCGGCACGCTGTATTCGGACCTGGTCATTGCGCACGTGCGCAAGGCCAGGTTTCCGCCCATCAACAATATGAACAATACCCATCCCTTTCTGCGCGACTGCTGCGGCAAGCACTGGGCGTTCGCCCACAACGGCCTGGTGCCGGAGATTGTCGGATTGGAAATCGCCAATCGGCAGCGGGTTTGCCAGCCCTACGGCGAGACCGATTCTGAATTTGCCTTTTGCCACCTGCTCAGTCATGTCACCCGGCATCTTCCCGAACTGGACGCCGACGCCGACTGGCTGGCGCGACTGGGCTCAATCAGCGAGCTGATCGCCGAACATGGCAAATTCAATTTTCTGCTTTCGGATGGCGATTATCTGGTGGCCTACGGGCATGATCGTCTGCATTACCTGGAGTCCGCCGGTGGCCCCGATGACGTGGTTCTGGTCGCCACCGAGCCATTGGGCGGCGATGCCGCATGGACGGCGTTCGCGCCGGGCGAATTGCGCATCTATCGGGCTGGAGTCAGTGTCGGGCGGATGACCACCCACCCGCCCGTGCCATCCATCGATTCGGAGCATTTCAAGACATGAGCGAGCCGGTCTACCTCGACTACAACGCCACCACTCCGGTCGACCCACGCGTGCTGGCAGCCATGTTGCCCTGGTTGCGCGAGGCTTACGGCAATCCGTCCTCCGAGCATCGCTATGGCCATCAGGCCAAGGCGGCGGTGGCGGCCGCGCGGACGAACGTGGCCGCGCTGATCGGCGCCGCGTCCGAGGAGATCGTCTTCACCGGTTGTGCCACCGAGGCCAACAATCTGGCCATTCTCGGTACGATGCCCGCCGGATTCGGCGGCTTGGCCTGCTCGGCCGTCGAACATCCCTCGGTGGCCCAGCCCATGCGGCACCTGGCCGCTACCGGCCGGCGGCTGGCGATCCTGGAAGTGGATGCCCAGGGACGCGTGCGTATGGACGAGGCCGCGCGTGCCATCGGCCCTGGCACGGCCCTGGTCTCGGTCATGCTGGCCAACAACGAGGTGGGCAGCATCCAGCCGATCCGCGCGCTCGCCGATTTGGCCCACGCCGCCGGCGCGCTCATGCACGTGGATGCCGCTCAGGCGGCGGGCAAGATCCCGGTGGATGTCGATGCACTCGGCGCCGATCTGCTGACCCTGGCCGGTCACAAGTGCTACGCGCCCAAGGGCGTGGGCGCGCTGTACGTGCGCAAAGGGACGCCGATCCGGGCCATCCAGTTTGGCGCCGGCCACGAGCGCGGTCTTCGTCCCGGCACCGAGAACGTACCGTACATCGTCGCCCTGGGTGAAGCGGCACGGCTGGCGCGTGACGGTTTGGCCGACGAGACCGCTCGCCTACGTACCTTGCGCGACATCTTGCACGGACGCCTGGCGGCGGCCATTCCGGACCTGGCGCTCAACGGCCATGCCAGCCAACGTCTACACAACACCCTGAACCTTTCCTTTCCCGGCGTCGCCGGCTGGAATTTGCTGGCGGCTGTGCCGGAACTGGCCGCCTCCACTGGCTCGGCCTGCCATGCCGGAACGCACGCGGCCTCCGGGGTACTCGGGGCGATGGGGTTGTCCGAGGCGCGTGCCGCCGGAGCGGTGCGTATTTCGCTGGGGCGTTTCACAACGGCCCTGGAGGTGGAACGTGCCGCCGCCGCGCTGATCGCTGCCTACCGCCAGCTTTCCACATGACGCCGACTGAAGCGATACACCGCGCGGTGGAATGGTGCCGCGCCAAAGACGGCGCTATCCCCGTGCCAGGGCCAGCCAGAGGGGCAGGGTGAGCATCGACAGCAGGGTGGTCAGGGCGATCTGCGCGGCGATGATCTTGCCGTCGCCCTGCATGCGTGTCGCCAGGACATAGGCCACCGTCGAGACCGGTTGCGCCGCGAACAGGATGGCCATCTCGAACCACAGCCCGGTGAGGCCGAAGGCGCTGGCGATGCCCCAGGCAATGGCCGGCAGGACGATGAGCTTGACCGTGACGCCATACCAGAGGTGGCCGCGCGCGTGGTTCAGGGCGTCGAAGCGCAGCCCGGCGCCGACGGCGATCAGGCCGAGGGGCAGCGAGGCGCGCGCCAGCAATTCGAGAATGTTGTCCGCCAGGTCGATCAACTCGAAGCCGGCGAGGCTGAAGGCGACGCCACCCGCCGTCGCCATGATGAGCGGGTTGCCGAGGATCTCTTTCAGCCAGTTGCCCTGGCCGTGACGTGCCAGCACGGCGACCGAGGCGATGTTCGCCATGGGCACCAGAAAACCCATCAGCAAGCCGACCGCGGCGATGCCCTCCTTGCCGTGCATCGCCCCGGCGACGGCGAGCATGACGTAGCTGTTGAAACGGAAGGAGCACTGGAAGGCCGAGGCGAAGACCTTGGGCGGATCGTCGAACAGGTATTTCGACAGCCAGCCCAGGCCCATGCCGGCCAGGGTGAAGAGAATGCCGGTAAGCAGCATGGGCAGGGCCGTGCCGAAATCGATGCGGGCATGCGACAGTGAATGGAACAGCAGCGCCGGGAAGAAGACGAAGTAGATCAGCCGCTCCAGGTCACGCCAGAAGCAGTCCTGCAAGCCGGCCCGGTGGCGGATGCCCCAGCCCAGCAGGATGAGCACGAAGATCGGCAGGATGATCAGGGCGATGGACATGGCGACAGCCGATGTGCGGTATCGGGATTGTAGTCCGTTGGAAGTCGGGTGTTGGTTGTTCGATTGCCCGGGATGGCCGGTGTTGGCTAGTGACTGAATTCCAAATTTTTGCCCTGGGCGCGACGCAGGCAACTCTGGTTTCACATAGGCAGTCCGAATTCACCGGCGAGCAAAATAAAAACCGCCGGACATGCCGGCGGTTCAGTCCCGCTGTGGGTCTGCGTTACAGGCTGCTTGTGTTGTGGCAAGCCGCGCCGCAGGGGTTGATGTAGGGAATCGGCATGGCCTTGCCCGGCTCGACACCCTTGACGCCCTTGTTGTCCTTGCGCGGGACATCGTAGAGGTGCGAGGTGATGTCGTTCAGCCAGTAGTTCTTGCCATCCTTGCCCACCATGCCCTTGCCCAGGCCTGCGCCAGTCTGCATGGTCTTGGTGTCGTGGCAGTTTGAACAGGTGATCTTGTCCGGCGCCACGTTGCACTTGGTCTTGTCCATCACGTGCTTGCCCATGTCGGTGCGATCCTTGTGGCAGCTGGTGCAGGCCGCGGGCGAGTGGGAATCCGCCTTCATCTGATGCGTGAACTTGGCCTTGCCGTGCGGATCATGGCAGTCGGCACAGGCCACCAGGTGACTGCCGTTACGGTGCTTGGACGACTTGATGAAGTCGGTATATTGCTGGTGGTGTGACTTGGAGTGCAGGCCGTCGGCCCAAAAATCCTTCACCGGATTGGCATCCGGCCGGGTGGTGTATTGGGTGAGATAGGTGTTGCGGCTGGTACCCGGCAACATCATCTTGCTGGCCGCGTTGACCGGCTGGTCGTTCTTCAGATTGCCCTGGGGCCGGCTGTGGCACTGGCCGCAGATCATCGAGGCGCGTTCCGCCGCCAGCTTGTCGGGGCTGACGATGGTCGCGGACTTGGTGCCCTTGGCCGCCTTGACGTGCGCCGAGCCGGGACCGTGGCAGGTTTCGCAGCCGCCGTTGATCTCATTGGGTTTGCCGTCGCCGTCGATATCCATCTCGCCATCCGGATCGTTGGCCGAGCCGGCGATGTAGTCGCCCGCCGCCGTCTTGGTCAGGCTGTAGCCGTTGTAATGGCAGGAAGCGCATTCCTTGTCGAAAGACTTGCCCTGAGCCGGATTGGCCAGTTTCTTCGTCTCCTCGTTGAACAGCCAGTCGGCGTGGTAATCGCGCCAGGGTTTACGGCTGCGGTCGCCTTAGCTGTTATCGCCGTACTGGTTGTATTGCACGAACGGGAACAGGTTGGGACCGACGCGATAGAGATAGCGCTGCTTGTACACGCCGCCGCCGTAGGCCAGATCCACCGTATAGACGCGCGCCGGGTCGGCGGCATCCTTGGCGTTCTCGGTGCGGAACTTGAGCTTGCCGTCGGTATCCTTGAAGAAGGTGGCGATGAAGCTGACGCTGGCCGGATCGGCGGGTTCCTTGTCGCTGATCTGGTATTTGTCGAAGCTGCGTGTCTTGTCATAGGCGTGGAACCAGAACTTGGTGCCGGCCATGAGCTTGTTCAGCCCATCGTTGTAATTCGGGAAGCGCGAGTAGTCCTGCAACTTGCTAGGCTTGCCGATGACCTGGATGCCGAGACGATGCAGGGTCTTGGTGAAGGTCTCCTGCTCCTCGTGGCAGCTCAGGCATTTGGTCGTGCCGACATAGGTGGCGTCCGCCGGGATATTGCCCGAGACCTTGATGGTGACCGGCGCCGCGGCGAGGTCCGCCGTGTTGAGCGATTTGCGTGACTTGTCGCCGCCGGGCAGGTAGGTGGCGTCGGCGGGCTCCACATAGAGGAAGAATTTGCCGTCGGGGACGCCGGCGACGCTGAATTCGCCATTGGCGCCGCTCTTCCCTTTCGTATAGCGCTCGCGGTTGGCGGCCAGGTTGTCTTCCAGTGGCTCATCGTTCTTGGCGTCGTTTTTGATCTCGATGGGTGTCTTGCCCATGGCGGCGACGTCGGCGGACGGTATCAGCCAGACGGTGGCGTTGGCCACCTTGCGCCCATCCCGGTCCTCGACCACGCCCTTGACGGTCGAACCGGATTTCGACGGCAACGAACAGCCGACGATCCAGGCGGCGGCTCCCAGGGCCAGCAGGCCCCCTATCCAATGCTTTCTCATCATGTCTCCTCCATGAAAAGCCCACTCGGGGTATCCGGATGGGTACAACGAACGCTCGTTATGTCTATGGGGCAATGGTATCGGATTCCGATATCGTTATTCGATTTTTATTGCAGGTCGTGCATTTGCCGGGTTGACACAATGGTTATTACGCGCGTCAGTTAGAATACGCGGCATGCTGGATCGCAAACTCCTCGGTGGCCTTGTTCACCTGCACATCCTCCACCACGCCTGCCACGAGCCGATTTTCGGCGTGGGCATCATGGAGGAGCTGGCACGCCATGGCTACAAGCTCAGTCCGGGCACGCTCTACCCGATCCTGCACGGCCTGGAAAAGACAGGCTATCTGATCTCCAGCGAGCAGATGGTTGAAGGCCGCATACGCCGGACCTATGTCGCGACCGAGGCGGGAATGAGCGCTTTGGTCTTTGCCAAAACCAGGGTTCGAGAGCTCTATCAGGAACTCTTCGAGGAAGAGTGATCGCCTGAGGATCGGCGTCCCATCGTTCCGACGGGGCAGGGGCGGGTCAAGGTATTCGGTCTGCTGGGTGGCTGGTGCCGCGTCGACGATTGTCCAAGTGTACGTGCAGGGCTCATGCTGCTAGGCTGAAGGCTTCACTTGGCGTACCTCGGGAGGTGGGCATCATGAAACCCTGGTTGATTCTGTTGGGCACGGTGGTAATCGGTCTTCAAAACGCCCCGATCCTGGCGGGCGAGGCCTCGGGCCGTTTCAGCGTCGAGGGCGAGAAGCCCGGCATCATCGCCCCGACGCATGCCGCCGCTTTCGTGACGCGCGAGCCCTACAACCCCCGCAAGAAAGTGGTCGAGATCGTCCTGAGCGCCGCGCCGATCGACACCGACGCCGTCCTGGCCGCGTTGAATCCGCATGTTCAGGTGATCAATCAGCCGGCTCTGATGGAGAACGACTACGTCCTGATGTGGCTGACGCCCGACGGCAAGCTGCAGATGAATGCCACCTTCCGCAAGACCATGACGCAATACCTCGACCAGACGGGGTCGTCGTTGCAGATTCGACTGGAGGCCAATACGCCCGAGCGGGTCGCGGGTCATGTCACGTCGGCCAAACCGGTCACGACCTTGTCCGGCGAGCGCTACACGGTCGATCTCAAGTTCGATACGCCGGTGAGTCGAGTGCCCCCCGGCCGGTTACTGAAGAAGGGCGGCGAGGCTCCCGGCAAGGCGTTATTGGCCTTCCTGGCCAGCGCCGGGAAGAAACACTGGCCGGCGATCAAGGCGGGATCGAGTCCGGCCGCCTTGAGGTTCTTCGAGGCGGATTACCGTACAGCCAGGGAAAATGCCGAGGAGGCGTTGAGCACCTTGCGCATGTGGTTGCGCAAGTCGAAGTTGCGGGTGACCGGGGGCGAGGTGCGCGGCGACATCGCCGATCTCGAAGTGGAAGGCGAGATGCACCCGGGCATGTCCGCGCTGTATTTGGCGCGCATGCGCCTGAGTGGCGGCGCCTGGCTGTTCGAGAGTGCCGGCCTGGCGGGCATATTGCCCTGAGATCGCTGCGTTCGCCCGAGGTCAGGGAGCCTTCACTCGGATGCCGTAGCCAGTGGAGTGGAAGCTCGGGAGCCGATCCGGATCGGCCGGTTTTCGGCAAAGGCATTGGCCGCGATAGTCAGGATCGGCATGCCGGCATGCCGGGCTGGCCGACGGATCGCCCGGGTTGGCTAACGTCCCCGGATGGCCCATGATGCACAGTCGGTTTGATGAAGGTTGTCGATGGAAAATGTCATCTATTTTGCCGCGGGCGCGGTGCTTGGCGTGCTCTGGCTATTCTGGTTGCGTGGCCGCTGGGGTGCCGAGAAGTCCCGGCTGGAAGCGCGCCAGGCGGCACTCGCCGAGCAGATCGAAGGCCAGCGGCGGATACTGGAAGAAGTGCAACGCCACAACGCCGAGCTGCAGGCGGCCTGGCGCGCGGAAACCGAGAGCCGTGCCAGTGCCGAGGCGCGTGCCGACCGTGTGCCGATCCTGGAGGCGGAGGCCGACGTGCGCGAAAGTGAATTGGCGACGCTGCGTGCTGCTGCCGGCGAGCAGCAAAGCCGGGGTGCCGCGCTGGACATGCAATTGGCCAAGGAGCGCGAGGCCGCTGGCGAAAAGCTGGCCTTGCTGCAGGCGGCCGAAGTCAAGCTCGCCGATGCCTTCCGCGCACTCTCGTCCGAGGCGCTGAAGAGCAATAACCAGGCCTTTCTGGACCTCGCCAAACAAAACCTGAGCAGTTTTCAGGAGACCGCCAAGGGCGAACTGGAAACCCGCCGCCAAGCTGTCGATGCCTTGGTCAAGCCGATCCACGAAGCCCTGGAAAAACTCGGCAGCCAGACCCAGGCGATGGAGAAAGATCGGGTCGGTGCCTATTCGGCGCTCACCGAGCAGGTGAAGGGCCTGCTCGGTGCCCAGCAGGATCTCAAGGGCGAGACGCATCGCCTGGTGACGGCGCTGCGCCGCCCGGAGGTGCGCGGCCGTTGGGGCGAGGTGCAGCTGCGCCGGGTGGTGGAGATGGCCGGCATGCTCGACCGCTGCGATTTCTACGAGCAGGAAAGCACCGACGGCGGTCGTCTGCGCCCGGATATGGTGGTGCGTCTGCCCGGCGGCAAGACCGTCGTACTCGACTCCAAGGCGCCGGTCGCGGCCTTTCTGGAGGCGCTGGAAACCGACTCGGAAGAGGCGCGGCGCAAGGATCTGGAGCGCTATGCCCGGCATGTCCGCGAGCATATCCAGAGCCTGAGTGCCAAGGCCTACTGGGACCAGTTCGACGCCACCCCGGAGTTCGTCGTCCTGTTCCTGCCGGGCGAATCGTTCTTCAGCGCCGCCCTCCAGCACGACCCGGATCTGATCGAGTACGCCAGCGCGCAAAAAGTCATTCTGGCGACACCGACCACCTTGCTCGCCTTGCTCAAGGCGGTCTATTACGGCTGGCGCCAGGAGGCCCTGGCCGAGAACGCCCGCGAGATCAGTGACCTGGGCGCGGAACTTTATCAACGCCTGGGCAAGCTGGCCGAGCATTGGGCGTCGCTGGGCAAGAACCTGGGCCAGGCGGTGCGTGCCTATAACGACGCCACCGGCTCGCTGGAAACCCGCGTCCTGGTGACTGCGCGCAAATTCGAGCAATTGGGCGCGATACCCGAGGCCAGGGAGATTCCGACGCCCGTGCAAGTGGAACATACGCCGCGCGGCTTGCAGGCCATCGAGTTGCTGCAACCTGAATCGGAGGGCTGACCCTGGGTTCCCTCTGGATGCTGGCCGCGGGCCTCAGCTTTGCCTTGATGAGTGTCTTCGTGAAACAAGGCACGGGTTATTTTTCCAGCCATGAACTGGCGTTCTATCGTTCCTTGCTGGGCCTGGCTTTCCTCTATGGCTTGATGCACATACCGGGCGCCAGGGGCATCGAGCCGAGGTCTTTGCGCGGGCCAAATCTGGCGCTTCAGCTGCGGCGTGGCCTGGTCGGTTTCATCGCCCTGGCAACCTTCTTTTATGCCGTCGCCAAGTTGCCCATGTCGGTGGCGGTCACCCTGAACTACACCTCGCCCCTGTTTTTAGCCCTGGTCATGCCGTTCTGGCTGGGCGAGCGGCCGCGCCCGGTGGAGTATTTCGCCGTGGCATTGGGCTTTACAGGGGTCGCCTTGCTGCTGCGTCCCTGGGAGGGCGGCAGCGACCTAATCGCTGCCCTGGTTGGGCTGTTCTCGGGGTTCATGGCGGCGCTGGCCTATGTACATGTACGCCAGTTGGGCAAGTTGGATGAGCCGGAATGGCGTACCGTTTTCTGGTTCGCGGTGGTCGGACTGGCGGGTGCCTTTGTGCTGAGCAGCGCCACTGGCTGGCATGCTCCCAAGCTCGAACATGCGCCGCTGCTGCTGGCTCTGGGGTTGTTCGCGACGTTCGGCCAACTGGCCATGACCCGCGCCTACCGGCGCGGCGATACCGTGGTGGTGGCCAGCCTGGCCTACAGCACGGTGGTTTTCAGTAGCCTGTTGGATGTCATAATCTGGAACATCGACATGCCCGTCATTGGCTGGTCAGGCATGGCCATCACCATCGGCGCGGGCGTTTGGACCGTACTAATCAACGCGAGGAAAGCGACATGATCGTCATCAAAACCGAAGAAAAACTGGTGAGCGTGTCCGTCATCGGCGAATTCTCCTTGGCCGATTACCGGGAATTCGAGGACCACGTATTGCATAACCTGGAATTTCAGGGCGGCATTTACCTGCTGATGGATTTGCGCGATATGCTCAATTACACCCTGGATGTCGTCTGGGAAGAGATCCGTTTCGCCAACAAGCATCGTTATGACTTCCGACGCATCGCCGTCGTCACCGACGACCAGTGGCTGGTCTGGCTGGTCTGGCTCAACAAGTTGTTCGTCGATGCCGAAGTGCGCGCTTTCGACGAACCCGGCATTGCCCTTGATTGGCTCAGGTCGGTGCCGCTCAAGGCATAATTCGCATCGGGCGAAAGACCTGCGTGTTGTCGTAAAAACCCGGCGCGCTGTTCGCCGGGTCGAAGCCGGGCACGCCCATGACGGGAATCGGCATCAGTGCCTCCGGACGCTGTATTTCGCCGCTGTCCCAGGCGCTGGCGACGCGCGTGTCCAGCCATTCCGGGATGGACTCCCCGGACAGGTTGCGTGTGTCCGCTTTCAGGAACAGGCATTTGCCGGTGATGCCCGGTGTTCGCTGCAAACTTTTCTCCAGCAAGGAATGGCCGAAGACATACAGGCGCGCCGTTTGCCAGAGCGCGCGTGCGTCATGGAAGGCCGCGCGCCATTGCCGGGCGCGCAGCAGTGACGCCAGGGTGTCGTCGGGGGCCAGCAACACCAGGCCGCTTTCGTCGAACAGGGTGGCCGCGTCGGAGAGTGGGCCACGCCGGCCGCTGCCCGAGGCGTTCAAGGCCCGCTGCTGCGTGCTGTTCAGCGCGCCCTTGGCACGTGGCCAGGCCAGCCATATCAGGGCATTGAAGAAGTCGTGCCAGCTTTGCGCGCGTTGGCACCCGGCCGGTTGCGTAGATGCCGTCCTCATATTGACGCTGGCTGCATTTCCGATCCTGGCGGTCGAAACGGATCGGCAGGGCTTGGCCATTGACGATGCCCAGGTGTTCGGCGTGTCGGTTGAGATCGGCCAGTTCCGGCCAGTCGCGGTAGTCCACGAAGTGGCTGACTTGGCGTGTCAGTCCTGCAAAGAACGGCGAGTCGGAATAATCCCGTCGCCAGCCGGCGGCATTCACGACGTGCCGGCAGCGAGACGAGCGCGGTATCGCCGAGTGAGTTCGTGTTCCGGTCCGAGCATGGCGAACAAGGCGAGCAGGGCGCGTCGACCGATATCGTCGCGGTAGTCAGGCCGGGTTTGCGACAGCAGCAGAAAATCGGCCATGGCGGCTTCCGGGTGGTCTTCCAGCAAGGCGCGTGCCGCTACAGCGAGTCGTGCTTCGGCGTCGTTCGGGTCGGCGGCGAGCCGGGTATCGGCATCCTCCGGGCCCTGCCGGGCGGCGTCGAGCAGTTGCAGGTGCACCAGCAACGAGGCAATACGGCCGTCGAGACGTGCCTGAGCCGGCAGGGTGGCCAGCAGATTCAGGGCGCGTTCCGGCTGCTCGGCGAGGATGAGCAGCTTCGCCAGATCGACGCTGACGCTCAGGTCGTCGGGGCGCTCCACCGCGGCGCGTGCCAGCAGGCTGATCGCCGTCTCGGTATGGCCTTGCTGGTGGGCCTGCAGGGCCTCCCGGCGTAGCCGGTCGTCGTCGGTGCTGACGAAACGGGCGAGCGCGGCACGGAAAGTGGCGTCCGGCTCGGCGCCATGGATGGTCTGGACAACCATGCCATCCAGGTAGAACTTGACCGTGGGGACGCTGGTAACGCCCTGAGCGTGGGCGATCCGGCTGAGTTCGTCGGTGTTGGCGAGGACCAGCAGGAAACGTCCGCCATAGGCCTCCGCCAGTGCGACCAGGCGCGGCATCAGCACCATGCAGGGGCCTGCCTTGGGCGTCCAGTAATGCACCAGAACCAGGCCCTTTGCGGAATTGCCCAGGACCAGAGCGTCGAAGTTCTCGCCGCTGGCCTCCGCGACGTGGGCGCGGCTCAAGCGTAGCCCCAGACGTTTTCCCAGCGTATCTCGGGCCAGTCGCGCTGAATTTCCGCCAGGCGTGTCACCGAAAAGCCGGACTTCTGCGTGTCGCGCTCGGCGGGCCGCTCCAGGGCGCGACCCCGGCTGTCCAGGAAACTGACGACATGGCGCAGGGCGTTCTTCCGTTCCTGAATTCGCGTGACCACGGCGGTTTCGTGATTCGACAAAAAGACCAGTGTGCCCGGAGGGAAGAAGCCGTAGCGGCGCAGCAGCAGGGTGGCCAGCTGTGAGTCGATCTTGCGGCGCTCGTGGCCGAACAGGTATTGCATGGCGAACAGCGAGGAACGCGGCGGTCGGTAGTAGCGTCCGGAGATCTTCGCGGCATAGAGATCGGCGACACGCAGTATGCGCGCCGGCATGCTGATTTCATTGCCGCGCAGACCTGTCGGATAACCGCTGCCGTCCATGTTTTCGTGATGCTGGAACACCGCATCGAGCCAGGCGCCGTCGGTGATTCCGCTGGCATACAAGAGATTCACCGCCTGGCCTGGATGATCCTGGATGGCTTCTTTTTCCTCGCGGCTCGGTTGATTGCGGTCGATCAGTTCGTTGTGCAACTTCATGGCCGAGATATTCATGCTCAAAGCGGCGGAAGCGAGGGTTTCCAGCGTCGGCGGGTCCATGCCCAGATACGTCCCGATACCCAGACTGAATTGCGCCGACAGCAGGCAGTGGCGCGTTGCGCCCGCCGGGCCGGGGAGCAATCGGGTGAGACCCAGCGCGGCGTCGGCGTCGGCTCGGTGCAGTGCCATCAGGGTGCCGACCGAGTGGCGTATGCCTGCGCCTAGATCAGCCTGCTCGGGGGTGGCGTACAAGGTATCGAGGGTATCGAACAAATCCCGCAGGGAGCGTGCCGGGTTGCCTTCGTGCGACTGCAAATCGGCGGGGCGAAACAGGGAGCGCGCCATGAGCTTCTGCAATTGGGCGAGGTCGCCGACCCTCTGCCCGGCGGGAGAGGTCAGTACTCCGGAGGCGGTGTATAGATCCCAGGGCAGGGCTTGACCGATGATCGATTCATCCAGGACGGCGGGACGCAAGAGCATTGGCTAGGTACATGGAGGAGATGGCGGTATTATTCCACGAAACCCCAACACTCAAGAGACACCATGACCGTCCACGCCCTCAATGATCAGGAAGTCGCTTTGTTCCGCCAAGAGATGGAAATGCTCATGAAGGAACGGGAGAAGCTTCTGCACGTCGTCGGCGCGGCGGCGGTGCTGGTGGCCAATCTTGACACCGCCACGCTGCCCGAGGATCGGGACACCATCGAGGCGGCGGAAATGCTCGCGGAAAGCCTCAATGTTCTATCCGAGGAAAGCCTGCGTGACGCGCTGGGTAGTGTGCATGCCATGATGGACCCGGCGGCGCGCAAGTCCTAATCTGGCGTTATCTCGGCCAGTATCTGGTCGAAGAGTTCCCACGAGGCACGCGCCTCGTCTTCGGTGACCCTGCGGATCGCATAGCCCAGCTGGATCATGACATGGTCGCCGACCCCGGGTGGGTCGTCCTGAAGCATGAACAGCGAAACCTCGCGTTGCACGCCTTTGGCTTGGCAGCGGGCATTCAAGCCGTCGATGGCTTCGATTTGCATGGGAATGGCTAGGCACATGACTAAAGTATAAGCATTCGCTGATAAACGTGGTAATGGTTTGTTTCATCGGAACATCGTTGATTTCTTGAATTTCTTTCTTTGTTTCAGATACCTGATCTATCTACTCAGTTGATTACTGCATTGCACAAGCGTAACTTCGCGGTTCATGAAAGTTCTCGTCCTAGGCATTGGTAATTCGATCCTCTCTGATGAGGGCGTTGGCATCCACGTTATCGAGGCGCTGACCCAAACGCCACTGGCTACTCAGGATGATGTCGAACTCCTTGATGGCGGGACCCTCTCCTTTACCTTGGCTGGCCCGATACAAGACGCCGATGCGCTGATTGTCGTCGATGCCGCACAACTGAAATCCGCGCCAGGTACGCTACAGGTTTTCCAGGGCGAGGCGATGGATACCTTCCTCATGAACAACCGCCGATCCAGCGTGCACGAAGTCGGCCTGACCGATCTGCGAGCAATCGCCATGCTTGCCGGGCATTGGCCGGAGCGGCGTGCCATGGTGGCGATCCAGCCACAAAAACTCGACTGGGGCGAGTATCCCACCGACGCCGTCGCGGCCGCCATCCCGGTGGCCTGCGCGCATATCGAATCGATCATCGGAGCCTGGCGCAATGGGTCTTGAGAGCATCCCGGTCGTCACTCAATCGGCCAGTGACGGTTTGACCGGAAATGCGGCTGCCGTGCTGCGCGAGATCGCTGCCCGGCTGGAATCCCTGGCCAAGGAAGGCCAAAGCGGCATCATCGACCTGGGTGCCATGCCCCTGAGTCCGGCGGACAAGGCCTGGCTGGCCGACAAGCTTGGGCAGGGCGAAGTCGAGATCAATCTTGAACTGGACGGCCCCAGCCATGTGCGTGAAACCCGATATGCCGGGGTTTGGTGGCTGTTGCACCACAATCCTCAAGGCGCCGTTACCGGGGAGTTCATCGAAATTACGCGCATCCCCGAATTGGTGTTGGCGCACCCTGCCGACATTATTAGTGGATCAGAAAGTCTGAATTTTCTGATCGATGATCTATGCTGAATCAGAACCCGCCCAGAAATGCCGAGCGGATTACGTGTGACATCCTGCAAGAGGAGTTTTAGGCATCATGCGAGAACAAGAAGGAAGACTGGTAGCAAGTCTGGCGCAGCAGGGGATCTCCCGCCGCACGTTTATGAAGTACTGCGCCACCCTGGCGTCCATGATGGCGCTGCCGCCCTCGGCGGGTATCGCCATGGCCGAAGCCATGGCCTCCAGCCGGCGCCCCTCGGTGATCTGGTTGCCTTTCCAGGAATGTACAGGCTGCACGGAGTCGATCACCCGCTCCCATTCGCCGACCCTGGAAGGCCTGATCTTCGACGCCATCTCGCTCGATTATCAGGAAACGCTGATGGCCGCCGCCGGACACCAGGCTGAAGAGGCTTTGGAAAAGGCCATCGAAGACAACAAGGGCAAGTTCGTCCTGATCATCGACGGTTCCGTGGCGACCGGTCTGGATGGTGCCTATTCCTGCATCGCCGGACGCAGCAACCTCGAACTGCTCAAGAAGGTCGCGCCGCATGCCGCCGCCATTGTCGCCATGGGTTCCTGCGCCGCGTATGGCGGCATTCCCAAGGCGAATCCAAATCCCACCGCCGCCGTGTCGGTGTCCGACATCATCAAGGACAAGCCGATCGTCAACATTCCCGGCTGCCCGCCCATTCCGGTGGTCATGACCGGCGTGCTGGCCCACTTCCTGACTTTCGGCAGCTTGCCAGAGCTGGACAAGCTGGGTCGTCCGAAGGCGTTCTACGGCGAAACCATCCACGACCGCTGCTATCGCCGGCCGTTCTACGACCAGGGCAAGTTCGCCAAGACCTTCGACGACGACGGCGCGCGTAACGGCTGGTGTCTGTTCGAGCTCGGCTGCAAGGGCCCGATCACCTACAACGCCTGCGCCACGGTGAAGTGGAATGGCGGCACGTCCTGGCCGGTCGAGT
Organism: Hydrogenophilales bacterium; assembly: GCA_016703155.1. Taxonomy (GTDB): domain Bacteria; phylum Pseudomonadota; class Gammaproteobacteria; order Burkholderiales; family Thiobacillaceae; genus JADJCP01. The sequence goes on along the minus strand of JADJCP010000002.1, from coordinate 374,090 downwards.
CCGGCCACGGTTGCCTGGGCTGCTCCGAGCCCGATTTCTGGGACGGCGGCGGCTTCTACAAAGCCCTGTCGATGCCTGCCAATCCGCTCAAACTGGCGGCTGGCGCTGCCGTTGCGGGCGCCGCTGCCGGCGTGGCGATCAGCTTCGCCAACCGGGCCAAGAAGGGCGCTGCCAAAGCAGCGCACGAGACGACCACTCTCGCTGATCTGGAGAAATGATCATGAATGAAATGCAACTACTGACATGGGCGCGCGGTACCGGCCTTGACTTTGCCGTGGGCATTTTTCTGCTGGGCGTGCTCTGGCGCTTGATCGAGATCTATAGCCTGGGGCGCAAGAAAGACCTCTCGGCCGCACGTCAAGCGGCGGGCGCTTCTGGCTGGCACACCATCTTTCGGCGCTCGGTCCCTGCGGAAGGCATGTTGAAGAAATCTCCGGTCAGCTATATCGGCGGTTACACCTTCCACATCGGCCTGGCCATCTGCGTGTTTCTGTTCGCACCGCATATCAAGCTGATCCAGAGCCTGACCGGTTTGTCCTGGCCCGGCCTGCCGTCGCAGTTTGTCGACCTGATCGCCGTGGTCACCATCGCCGCCATGGTCGTGGTCCTGGTCGATCGCATCAACAAGCCGGTGAAACGCTATCTCTCGACCTTCCAGGACTGGTTCACCTGGACCCTGACCTTCCTGCCGGTGCTGACCGGCTGGATGGCGGTGCAACATCTGCTGCTGCCCTACACCACCATGCTGGCCATTCATATTCTTTCGGTTGAGTTGCTGCTGGTCTTCCTGCCCTTCACCAAGCTGTTCCATGCCTTCACGGTATTCGGTTCGCGTTGGTACATCGGCACGGTCAACGGTCATAAAGGAGTCGCGGTATGAGCGCCACCATGGAAAAAGGCGTACGGGTCCTGAAAGAGGTCATCGACGCCCCCATCGCCAGTTATTTCAGCAGTTGCGTACATTGCGGCATCTGTGCCGAGGCTTGCCTGTTCTACACCGAAACCGGCGATCCCAAGTACACCCCCATCCACAAGCTGGAACCCCTGCGCCGGATCTATGAACAAGAATATACCTTGCTTGGCCGCCTCAAGAAGATGGTTGGTCTGTCCAAGCCGGTGACCGACGCTGAACTGGGCGAGTGGCAGGAACTGGTCTACAACTCCTGTACTCTGTGCGGTCGCTGCTCGGCGGTTTGTCCGGTGGGCAACGACATCGTCTATATGGTGCGCAAGATGCGCGAGGGCATGTCGGCATCCGGCAACGCCCCGGTAGGCATCAAGGGCGCCGTCAACCGCACCATCACCATCGGCAGCCCGATGGGCGTCAAGCTGCCCGCCGTCAAGGCGCAGATGAAGCACGTCGAAGAGGATTACGGCCTGCCGATTCCGCTCGATGCCGAAGGCGCCGAGTACATGGTGATGCTCTCTTCGATGGAGATCATCAATTTCCCGGAATACCTGGGCGCCATCGCCAAGATCATGGACCAGGCCGGCAAGACCTGGACGCTGTGTTCCACGGCCTTCGAAGCGACCAATGCCGGTATGCAGATCGGCAATTCGGACCTGGCCAAAGTACTGGTTTCACGCATCGTCGACGGCGCCGAGAAGCTCAAGGTCAAGACTGTCATCAGTCCGGAATGCGGCCACGCCTATACGGCGCTGCGCTGGGAAGGCGCCAACCTGATCGGTCGGCCCTTCACCTTCGAGGTCAAACACATCATCGAGGTGCTGGGCGAGTTCCAGGAACAGGGTCTGCTCAAGACCGAAGGCTTCGAAACCGACAAGCTGACCTTCCATGACCCGTGCCAGCTGGCACGACGCGGCGGTGTCATCAAGCAGCAGCGCAATCTGATGAACATGGTCGCCAAGAACTTCGTCGAGATGCCCGATGCCGGTTACATGAACTGGTGCTGCGGTGGCGGTGGCGGAGCATCCGCCATCGAGGAAGGCGAAGAACTGCGCATCGAGGCCTTCAAGAAGAAGAAGTCGCAGCTCGATGCGGTCAAGCCGGACCGTCTGGTCACCGCGTGCGCCAACTGCCGTATCGTTCTCGAAGAAGGCCTGGAGCACTATCAGATGGATATTCCCGTGGTTGGCCTGACCGAAATGATTGCCGAACACATCCCGGAAAAAGGAGCTTGATGCCATGGCCATCACCAACGACAAGGAATTCAAGGCGAAACTCGGCGAGCTTTCCGCCACGCAACAACGTCAGGTCGCCGCGCGCTTCGTGCAACGGGTATTCGGTCTTTCGAACGACGTGCGGGTCAAGGCCGCCCTGGAAGTGGCCATGCGCCCGGAGATTTCCGACGCCGAGCTGACCGTGGTTACCGCCGCGGCCAATACCGCCCGGGTCGAAAGCTTCACCCAGTGCGGCAAGGAGACCGACTGGGGTGCCCAGGCCGGTCACTTCGTCGCCAAGGCCGCGGTGGCCTGTGTCAGCGCCGCCACGCCCGGAACCAATCTGGCCTGGGATGCCGCCATGCAGGCGCGTATGGCCAAGACTTGCGAGACGGTCGCCACCGGCGAGGGCACGGAGAACCGCGAAGCCGAGGAGCAGTACCGCATCCTCGAAGATTTCATGAAATAAGTAAGGAAAAAACGTCATGAGCACAGCACAACGCGTCGTCGTCGACCCCATCACCCGCATCGAGGGTCACCTGCGCATCGAGGCGGAAACGGATGCCAGCGGCAAGATCACCAGCGCCTACTCCGCCGGCACCATGGTGCGCGGCATCGAAATCATCCTGCGCGGTCGCGACCCGCGCGATGCCTGGGCCTTCGCCCAGCGCATCTGCGGCGTCTGCACCCTGGTGCACGGCATGGCCTCGATCCGCTCGGTGGAAGATGCCCTGCATCGCGCCATTCCCACCTACAGCATTCCGCGCAATGCCGAGATCATCCGCAACCTGATGATCGCCGCGCAGTACGTCCACGATCACGTCATGCATTTCTATCACCTGCATGCCCTGGACTGGGTGGACGTGGTTTCGGCGCTGAAGGCCGATCCCAAGGCGACTTCCGCTCTGGCACAAAGCCTGTCGAGCTATCCGAAATCCTCGCCGGGCTATTTCGCCGACGTGCAGAAAAAGGTGAAGACCTTCGTCGAGCAGGGCCAGTTGGGTATTTTCTCGAATGCCTACTGGGGCCACCCGGCCTACAAGTTGCCGCCCGAGGCCAACCTCATGGCCGTGGCGCACTACCTCGAAGCCCTGGCCTGGCAGCGTGACGTGGTCAAGCTGCATGCCATCTTCGGTGGCAAGAACCCGCACCCGAACTTTGTGGTCGGCGGCGTGCCCTCGGCGATTTCCGTGCATACCGCTGCCAATAAAGCCGTGGGCAGCCAGGATGCCACGGCGGTCAACATGGTCGGCTTGCAGACCGTGCAGAACGTCATCAAGCAGATGCGTGACTTCGTCGATCAGGTTTATGTTCCGGATACGCTCGCCGTCGCCAGCTTCTACAAGGATTGGGGTGGCATCGGCGACACGGGCGGCAACTTCCTGTCTTTCGGCGATCTGCCTGCCAAGGGGTTCTGGGATACCGATTCCTTCCTCATCCCGCGTGGCGTCATCCTCAACAAGGACATCTCGACGATCCACCCGATCGACCTGGACAAGGACGACGAGATCCAGGAGTTCGTTTCGCACTCCTGGTACAAATATGGCGCGGGCGATGCCCAGGGGTTGCACCCCTGGAAGGGCGAAACCGAGTTCAATTTCACCGGCCCGAAACCGCCCTACGACCAGCTCAATGTCGAGGAAAAATACTCCTGGCTGAAGTCGCCGCGCTGGAAGGGCAAGGCCATGGAAGTCGGTCCCCTGGCACGTGTTCTGATGATGTACGCCAAGGGCCATGCCCAGACCAAGGAACTCGTCGACTACACCCTGAAGACGCTGGACGTGCCGGTGACGGCGCTGTTCTCGACCTTGGGCCGTACCGCCGCGCGCACCCTGGAATCGAAGATTCTGGCCGATGCCATGCAAGGCATGTACGACGAGTTGATCGCCAACATCAAAGCCGGCGACGTCAAGACGTTCAACGAGCAGTACTGGGAACCGTCCTCCTGGCCGGCACATATGCACGGCGTTGGCCTCATGGAAGCCCCGCGTGGTGGCCTGTCGCACTGGATCGTCGTCGACGACGGCAAGATCAGCAACTACCAGGCCGTGGTGCCCAGCACCTGGAATGCCGGCCCGCGCGATGCCCAGGGCACGCCGGGCGCCTACGAGGCGGCGCTGCAGCATAACCATGTCATGTTCGATCCGAAGCAACCGATCGAAATCCTGCGTACCATCCACTCGTTCGACCCATGCATTGCCTGTGCCGTGCATGTGACCGACCCGGATGGCGAGGAACTGGTGCAGGTGAAGGTGAAGTAAAGCCCCTTCCAGCCCCGGAAGGGGATGTGAAAGGAGGTGTGACATGTCAAGTGAACGTGTCGTATCGAAAGGCAGGGTCTACGGTTGGGGTGGCTGGAAGATGCCCATCCTGCACCCGAACGACCCTGAGTATTGCGAATACGGGTGCCCGATCTGTACCCGCGCCAGGAATGGCGTTGCCTGGGCGGTCGCCGCGCAGAAGGCCGAATTGGCGCTGACGCTTGGCGGCTGTCCGTGGGGCAGGGCACGGCGTCGCAAGTACGGGGTGGATCCGGATCAGCCGATTCAGGACCAGACCCACTAACCGGTCGAAAAGAGAATCATGGAAGACCCGCTTAAACGCCTACTGGAAGCCGAGGCCCGCGCGCAGGGCATCATCGACGCGGCAAGCGCCGATCGACAGCGCATACTTGACGAGGCGCTTGCCGCCGCGCGCGATGCCGAGGCCCGTTTTGAAACCGGGCGTGCCGACCTGCGTGCGCCTTTTCTGAAAGAAGCCCGCGGCCGTGCCGAACAGTCCGTTGCCGAGTTGTCCAGGAAATATGAAGAGCGCCAGCGCTCCCTGCGCGACATGGCCACCCGGCACGAACAAGAGGCGGTAGATGCCGCGCTGGCTTTTTTGCTTGACCCGAAACTGTAGTTGAGGCATCGGAAGTACACCGGCACATACCTTCAACCAAGCAGTTGCTGCAATACACACCAAGCTCGTCCAACGATCGCCTCATATATGTCCGCCTATCTGAACACCCGTGTCAGCTTGTTCGCCGATCACCTCTGGCGGGCCGAGCAATTCAGAACTCTCATGCGGGCATCCGAGGCCGAGATTCCGAATGCCTTGTCCGAGGGTGGGCTGGAGCGTCTGGCCGGAGTGGTGGCCGGCAAGGACATCCATTCGCTGGAGCAGAGCATCATCGCCCAGTTGCTCGATGAGACACTGATCCTGCTGCGGCCACTGACCGGTCCCGAACGCGCGTTTCTGCTCTACTGGACCGAGCGTTTCGAAGTCACCAATCTCAAGACTTTGCTGCGCGGCAAGATGACTGGCGAACGGCCCGCCGCGTTGCTCACCCGGCTTACGCCCATGGGTACCTTTGGCAAGCTCGATGCACAGGATCTGGCTCATGCCGAGGATGTCACGGAACTCTTGCGCCGACTCGAGACCGGGCATTATGCCGGTATCGTTCGCCAGGCTCGTCAAGCCTTCGAGGACAGTCGCGATCCCTTCCTGCTCGATGCCGCGCTCGACCGCGGCTACTACGAGGGTCTGGCGCGCCGCGCCCAGGAACTCGAGAAGCAGCACGGTCCTGCCTTGCGCCAGTTGATGGGGCCGCTGATCGATCGTATCAATCTGGTCTGGCTGTTGCGCTATCGCTTCAACTACAAGCTGCCACCGGCGCAGGTCTACTACCTGCTGGTTTCGGCGCACTATGGACTATCGGGTTCGCGGCTCAAGGAACTCGCCGCGCTGGGCAGTCTGGAAGCCGTTCTCGCGGCCCTGCCGGATGGCCTGAAGCAGAGTCTGGAGGGTGCGGCAACGATACCGGAAGTGTTCGCGCGCATGGAACGGGCGGCCTCGGGGCAGGCCGAGAAGGTTCTGGCCTCGAGCGCGCCGGCGATTGCCCGTGCCTTCGCCTACCTGATCCTGCGCGAACGCGATCTGCGTGCCGTGCGTGCTGTCCTGCGCGGTCGCTATCTGCATTTGCCCGTGGACATGATCAGCGAGACGCTCGGACAGCTTTCGGAAGAGGCATACTGATGTTCCGCGCCCAACCCATGACCCGCGCGACGCTCTGGCTGCTCGCCAGCGAGGCGCCGGATGCCGCGCTGCTTCTTGCCCGCCATGGAACATTCGCCCCCGTGGACGAGAAACGCGAGGAAATGCCGGAGTCTCCGGCGGAGCGCTATCGGGAAATCTTCCTGGAAGCGGACTCCCGACTCAACAAGATACTCGAACATTGCGGCGGCACCATGCCACCCCTTCCTGATGACATCGTTGCGCCCAATCTGGCCGAACTGGAAGAGCTGAATGCCTGGCTCAAGACCCTTTGGCAGACTTGCTCCGCGACCAGCGAATCGGAAGCGCGCATTGAGGAAGAGCGCAAGCACCTGACCGCCCTGCGCGAGACCTTCGCCCGCCTGAAAAGTCTCGATCTGGACATCTCCCGGCTGTTCCGGCACGACTCGCTGCTCGACGCCCGGCTGGGCCAGCTTCCCTCCGGGAATGTGCAGCGCCTGAAAGAGGCCCTGGCCCTGGCGGGTTATCTGCTCTCCGTTTTCGATGTCCATGAAGGTCTGGCCTTTGCCGTGGTTGCCGGGCCGCGCGGGGGTGCCGAAGGCATGGGCGGCGTGCTGATCCAGGCGGGCTGGCGCGATCTGCCGGTCCCCACGGAACTACAGAGCCACCCCGAGAAGGTACGCAAATTCCTCGAGACTGAGACCGTGCGCCTGGAACAGAGTCACGCCGCGCATTGCCAGGTAATCAGCGACAACCTCGCCCGGTTCGGCGAGCGTATCCAGCATGCAAGACTATCCATGACCTTGGCGCGTCCCCTGGCGGAAGCGTCGCTCAATGGCGTACGCGGTAAAGGTCAACTTTCCGTGTTTACCGGTTGGGTGCCGAAAGACAAGCTGGACGATCTGCAACAGGGACTGGACGCACGCTTCCATGGCCGCTACATGTTGGAAACCCGGCAACCCAAAGCGGTGGAGCACAACCATGTTCCCTCGCTCCTGCGCTACCCCGCCTGGCTTGGTCCTTTCGTGCCTCTGGTGAAAAGCTACGGCATCCCGCGCTATGGCGAGTTCGACCCCGCCTTGATATTCGCCGTGACCTACCTCTTGCTATTCGGTGCGATGTTCGGCGATGTCGGTCATGGTGGCGTCATCCTGATGCTGTCGGTGCTGCTCTATCGAAAACTCGGTCGAGGCGCCTGGCTGGGTATTTCCGCCGGGGTGGTGTCGATGGGGTTCGGCCTGCTCTACGGCAGCATATTCGGCTATGAGGACGTCCTCGAACCGGTCTGGCTGTCGCCCTTGCATGACCCGATTCGCATACTCACCGTGGCCATCCTGTTCGGCGTCGGCTTCATTGTTTTTACGCTGCTGGCGAATATTTACAACAAACTCAATGCCGGGCATGTCGCCGAGGCCCTGTTCGACTCCACCGGCCTGGCCGGGCTGGTGTTCTATCTCGGCGCCACCGGCAGCATCATGGGTCTGGCCGGGCAAGCCGATTTTGGCCAGCTGGCCTGGGGCACGGCCTTGCTGGGCATCGTCACGGTCGCCGTGTTCAAGTGGGTGGAAACCCGAGCCACGCTTGGCGAGCGCGCTTTGGTGACCGCCATCGAGACACTGGAAACCGGGATCAACCTGTTTGCCAATACGCTGTCTTTCATGCGTGTTGCGGCATTCAGTCTGAACCATGTGGCGTTGGCGCTGGCCGTGTTCACCATCGCCAATGGTCTCGGAACGGCCGGCCACTGGCTGACCATCTTTCTGGGTAACGTAATCATCATTGTCCTGGAAGGCGGCATCGTTGCGATCCAGGCATTGCGTCTGATGTACTACGAAGGTTTTTCGCGCTTCTTTAGTGGCGATGGCACGGAATTTACGCCTTTGCGTCTGGCGGGCACGAAAGAAGCGAGCATTCGGGTTTGATCGGGTTTTTTTAGGAGATAAAAATGAGTTGGTTGATTGCTTTGATGGGTTTTTCTGTCGTGGCCATGATTGCCGCAGGCGTTTGGCTGGAGTTGAACCCGCGCAGCTTGCCTTCCCCGGATTGGCTCAAGGGTGGGGTACTGGCGAATTTTCTGGTATTCGGTCTGGGGCTTGCCGGCATGCTGTTGATGGGCGTACAGGAAGTCATGGCCGCTGAGCCCGTCGCCGGCGCGGCACTGGAAATCTCATTGGGCAAGGGCCTGGCCTTGATCGGCATCGGTCTGCCGACGGCATTGGCCGCCATCGGTGCCGGCCTCGCGCTTGGGCCGGTCGGTTCGGCGGCGCTGGCGGTCATTGCCGAGAAGCCGGAGATGTTCGGCCGTACGCTGATCTACATGGGTCTGGCCGAGGGTGTGGCCATCTATGGCTTGGTCATGTCGATCCTGATGCTGGGCAAGATCTAGGCGCAAAGGATCGGCCATGAGGCATGAAGCGGAGAGCACCCCGTTGGGCGCACGGCTTGTTGTGCTCGGCAGTGCGGGCCTGGCTGAAGGGTTCAGCCTGATCGGCGCGGAGATCCATCCGGATGCCGATCCGGCGAAGGTCGAAGAGGTGCTCGCCCAGCTGGTCAAGGATGGCAGCGATGCCCTTGTTCTCCTGGAATCGCATTTGGCGCATGCAGGCGGGTATTGGCTCAACCGCTTGCGTAACGAAGGTGGCCGTATCGTCGTGACCGAGCTGCCGCCGCTCTCGGCGCCGCAGGATTACGCCCCGGCCGTGGACGACGTGGTCCACGCGGTGCTGGGCCCGGAAGCGTTGAAATAGGAGCAAGAAGAAAGGAACAAGGTGCAAGTGGTACGCCGTTATTACTTGAGCCATGAACCGTGAATCTTGAACCTGGAGATAACCATGGAAGCAGATGTACAAGTTACCCAACTCGAACAGGCGTTGATCCGCCAGGCCGAGAGTCTAGCGCGCGAACAGCGCGAGCGGGCCGAGTCGGGACGGGCGCGCATCCTCAACGAGGCGACGGAAAAGATCCGACTTGCCGAAGAACACGAGGTCATGGCTGCCAAGGTGGAATCGGAAAAACGCGTAAGGCGTCAGACCCAGTCCGCCGAGACCCGTCTCGCCGCCGAACTGGACCGGTTGCGTTGGGCCCTGACCGAAGCCACCCTGTCGGGCGTGCGCCTGGCTTTCCAGGAACTGGTCAACGATGACACGCGCTATCTGGACGTCCTGGAACAGTGGCTGGCCGCCGCCGCGCATGATCTGCCACCAGGCGATCTGGTCGCCGAGGTCCGCCCGGTGGACCAAGCGCGTCTGGCCAAGGTCTGGGATGCCATGAAAGGGCGCGCGGCATCGGGCCGCAACGTCGAACTGGCCGCGCATGGCTTGGTCAGCGAGGGGGGCATACGGGTACGCCTCGCCGACAATCGTGCGCAACTCGACCAGACCTTCGAAGCACGCCAGGAGCGTCTCGCCGAGGAACTGGCCCGCGTCGCCATGGAACGGCTGTTCGCCAGCGCGCCCGATCTGAGTGTGCTGGCCCGCTAAAAGGAAGATAAATGGGCAAAATTCTTGAAATCAACGGCCCGCTGGTCAAGCTGGAATTGCCGGAAACGGTGATCGGCGAACAGGTACGGGTCGGTCGCATCGGCCTGGTGGGCGAGGTGATCGGTCGTGACGGCAATACCGCTCTGGCCCAGCTTTACGAAGATACCGCCGGGCTGCGTCCCGGCGAGGTGGCCGAAGGGCTGGGCTGGCCGCTTTCCGTCGAACTTGGCCCGGGTCTGTTGAATGCCATCTTCGATGGCGTGCAACGTCCCTTGAACGCCGTCTGGGAACAGAGTGGCGACCGCATGGCGCGCGGCGTTTCCGTGCCCTCCCTGCCACGCGACAAGCGCTGGCACTTCGTCCCTGACGAGCATCGCCGCGCCGGCGCGAGCCTGGCCGGAGGCGACATCCTGGGCACTGTTCAGGAAACCGAGTCCATCCTGCATCGCATCCTGACCCCGCCACTGCTCCATGGCGAACTCCTGGAACTGGCCCCGGAAGGCGATTACACCATCGAGGAGGTCATCGGTCGGGTGAAGCTGGCCGACGGGCGCATCGAAAAACTGCGCTTGTTCCACCGCTGGCCGGTGCGCACGCCACGCCCCTTCAAGCGGCGCGATCACGCGGTCCAGCCACTGCTTACCGGGCAGCGCATTCTGGATACCTTCTACCCGCTGCTGAAGGGCGGCAAGGCGGCCATCCCCGGCCCGTTCGGCGCCGGCAAGACCATGCTGCAGCAGCAGATCGCTCGCTGGTGCAACGCCGAGATCGTCATCTACGTCGGCTGCGGCGAACGCGGCAACGAATTGACCGACGTCCTCGAGTTCATGCCCGAACTGAAAGATCCCCATACCGGGCGCCCCCTGATGGAGCGCACGCTGCTGGTCGCCAATACCTCGAACATGCCGGTGGTGGCGCGCGAGGCCTCGGTCTACGTCGGCATCACCCTGGCGGAGTATTTCCGCGACCAGGGCCTGGACGTGGTCATGGTGGCCGACTCCACCAGTCGCTGGGCCGAGGCTCTGCGCGAGGTGGCCGGCCGCCTCGGTCAGATGCCGGTGGAAGAGGGCTATCCCGCTTATCTCGGATCGCGCCTCGCAGCCTTCTACGAGCGTGCCGGGCGGGTAGAGACCCTAGCCGGTGGCCATGGTTCGGTCACCTTGATCGGTGCCGTCTCGCCGCCAGGCGGCGACTTCTCGGAGCCGGTCACCAGTCATACCAAGGAAATCATCCAGACCTTCTGGGCGCTTTCCAAGGAACTCGCCGATGCGCGTCACTATCCGTCGGTGGACTGGCTGGAGAGCTTCTCCGGTTATGTCGGCTCGGCGGCGAAGTGGTGGGCCGAGAACATCGATCCGAACTGGGAAAACGAACGTGCCGCAGCCCTTGATCTGCTTGCCGCCTCCGAAGAGTTGCAGCGTATCGTCAACCTGGTCGGCGTCGAAGCCCTGTCCAGCGAGCAGCGCTGGACCCTGGAAGCCGCCGGTCTGATCAAGGAAGGTCTGCTGCAGCAATCGGCGACCGACGAGATCGACAGCTTTGCCTCGCCGGAAAAACAGTTCGCGCTGCTCTCGGCGATGCTCGAAATCTTCCGTCAGGGCATGAAGCTGGTGAAGCTCGGCGCGCCGGCCCGCAAACTCATCCAGATGCCCCTGCTGGCCCAGGCGCGACGCTGGAAGAGCCAGCATTCGTCGGACCAGATCGATCAGTTGAAAGTGAAGATCGCCGCCATTCCCGGCGAATTCGAAAAGCTGATGCTGGAATACGAACAGACCTCGGCCTGATCGTCCAGATAGACAAGGTAATTTCATGAAAAACATAGAATTTCGAACCGCGACCTCGGCCCAGGGCGGCCTCATCGTCATGGGCGGCGTGCCCGGCGTGGCGGCCGGCTCGCGGGTGCAACTGCGCGACCATGCCGGGCGCCTGCGCGCCGGACTGGTGATCCGCTCGGCCGACGATGCCGTGCTGGTGGAGGTGTTCGAAGGGACCGACGAGCTGGATCTGGAGCGTACCTGGGTACGCTTCCTGGACGAGCCGTTCAAGTTGCCGGTGTCGCGCGACATTCTCGGGCGCGTCTTCAATGGCGCCGGTCTGCCGCGCGACGGCCGACCGCCGATCATTTCCGCCGACCGCCGCGACGTCAACGGCGAGCCCCTCAATCCGGCGGCGCGGGCCTATCCGCGCGAGTTCATCCAGACCGGCATCTCCGCCATCGACGGCATGAACTCGCTGACCCGCGGTCAGAAGCTGCCCATCTTCTCCGGCGGCGGTCTGCCACATAACCGGGTGGCGGCGCAGATCGTCCGCCAGGCCAAGCTGCTCGGCGAAGAGTCCTCGGAATTCGTCGTGGTGTTCGCGGCTTTCGGCGCCTCACACGCCGACGCCCGCTTCTTCCAGGAGAGCTTCGAGGAAAGCGGCGTACTCAACAAGGTGGTGATGTTCCTCAACCTCGCCGACGAGCCGGTCATCGAACGTCTGCTGACGCCGCGTGCCGCGCTCACCGCTGCCGAATACCTGGCCTTCGACCTGGATTACCACGTCCTGGTGGTGATGACCGACATGACCGCCTACGCCGAGGCCCTGCGTGAAGTCGCGGTGCTGCGTGGCGACGTGCCGGCCCGCAAAGGCTATCCCGGCTATCTCTACTCCGACCTCGCCGAGATCTACGAGCGCGCCGGGCGCATCAAGAACCGGCGCGGTTCGATCACCATGATCCCGGTGCTATCCATGCCTTCCGACGACATTACCCACCCGATACCTGACCTGACCGGTTACATCACCGAAGGTCAGATCGTCCTGGGCCGGGAACTGGCCAACCAGGGCGTCTACCCACCGGTTACGGTACTGCCTTCGCTGTCGCGCCTGATGAAGGACGGCGTCGGCAAGAACTTCACCCGCGAGGATCACCCGCACGTTGCCAGCCAGTTGTTCGCCAGTTACGCCAAGGCCCTGGAAGTACGCGGTCTGGCGGCCATCATCGGCGCCGAGGAATTGTCCGACGCCGACCGCCGCTATCTGGAATTCGCCAACGCCTTCGAACGCCGCTTCATCGGTCAGGGCGAGGACGAGGATCGCAGCGTCTACGAGACCCTGAATCTCGCCTGGGATCTGCTGTCGATGCTGCCGCCGGAAGCGCTGATCCGTGTCTCGGAAGCCGAGCTGGCCAAATATCACAAGGGCGCCACGGCGTGACCGGCCGACTGGCCGATCACAGCCGCGCCCATAGACACTTGATGTGCCACGATGAGTAAACGACTCTCCGTCCCGCCAACCAAGAGCGCTCTGCTGCAAGTCGGGCGTCAGGTCAAATTCCTGGAGCAAGGCCGGCAGATGCTCGAAAAGAAGCGCGATCTGCTCACCCGCCTGGTCTACGAGCGTCTGGCGCAATATCGCGATCTGCGTGCCGAAACCATCCGCGAACTCGCCGATGCCTATCGCTGGCTGGGTATTGTCCAGATGCGCATGGGCGGCCAGATGCTGCGCCAAGCCTCGGTGGGCCTCAAACCGGCCGTGGCGATCAAGGTGGTGGCGCGCTCCAGCGTCGGTGTCGAATACCCCAGCGTCTCGGCCGAGCCGCTGCCCCTGCAACCGGTCGGCCTGATGTGGACCGATGTCAGTTTCGACGAAGCACGCCTGCGCCTGCGCGCCCTGACCATCACCCTGGCCCGTCTCGGCGAGGCGGAAAATGCCTTGTGGCGGTTGCTGGCCGCCAGCCGCAAGACGCAGAAGCGGGTGAATGCCCTCAAGTACAACATCATCCCGCGCTACCAGGCGACGGTGCATCACATCCGCGCCGCGCTTGAGGAAGACGAGCGCAACACCCTGTTCCAGATCAAGGTCCTACGCGCCCGCCAGGCGACTTGATACATTCGTCCCGGGTTTTCAGGATATTCGGATTTCTCCAGAATGCATGCCTGTGCGCGTAAGTTGTAGCCCGCGTGGTGAAGTCCGATCGACACAGTATCCCAGCCGGATTTATAGGACGATAGGAGACAAACATGTTGCGAACCAGTATTGCTGCCCTTGTATTGGCCGGCTTCAGCGTCGGCGCTAACGCCCAGGATCTGCCTGTGGTGGTGAAGATTCCGCGCCTGACACTGGAAGCCTCCGAAAAGATCGCCCAGGATGCCATCGCCGCCTGCCGCAAGCAGGGTATCCAGATTGGCGTTACCGTGGTCGACCGGAGCGGCGATGCCATGGTGTTCCTGCGCGATACCCTGGCGCCGAAGATCACCATCGAAATCAGCAAGCAGAAGGCCTTTACGGCGGTTAACTTCAATGCGCCGCTATCCACCATGGAAAACCGTTTCACCAAGCCTTTCGCCGTCGGCAAAGTCGATGGCCTGGTGTTCTCGGCAGGAGGCGTGCCGATCTCGGCGGCCGGAAATATCGTTGGGGCGGTGGGGGTTTCGGGTGCCGCGACCGGCGAGCAGGACGAAGCCTGCGCCCTCGAAGGTATCAAATCGATCCAGTTCGAACTGGAGTCGGCCAGCCTCTGATGCACGCTCTCCACCCGCGGGGGAGAAAAAACCGCTAAAGAAACACCGGCGAATGCCGATATGGCCGCAGGAGGCTGATGATGTCGGCATGGCGTTTGCTGGTTTTGGCGGTTGGGCTGGCGGTTCTGGGCCTGGGCGGTTGGTGGTGGTCGCGCGACGCGCCGCCGCCGCCGTTGTCCGCGGCTGCCTATATGCCCGTGGCCACCGACCTGCCGGTCACACCCATACCCACCAGCCTGAAACTGGATGCGCGCAAGGTGGCGCTCGGCAAACGTCTGTTTCACGACAAGCGCTTGTCGCGTGACGATTCGACCTCCTGTGCCAGTTGCCATCGCCTCGATTTCGCCGGCCACGACATGCGACCCGTGGCGGTGGGTATCGACGGTCAGATGGGCAGTTTGAATAGTCCGACGGTCTTCAACGCGGGTTTCAACTTCCGGCAATTCTGGGATGGGCGCGCCGCGACGCTGGAAGAGCAGGCGGAAGGGCCGGTGCACAATCCGCTCGAAATGGCCTCGAACTGGCACGAGGTGCTCATCAAGCTGCGTCGGGATCGGGCCATGATCACCGAGTTCGAGCGCATCTGGGCGGACGGCATTACTCCAGCGCATATCCAGGAAGCCATTGCCGAATTCGAGCGCAGTCTGATTACTCCGGATGCGCCCTTCGACCGTTACCTCCGCGGCGATAACCAGGCACTCAATGCCGGTGCGAAAGAGGGCTGGCGGCTATTCCGCGATCTGGGCTGTATCGCCTGCCACCAGGGCGTCAATCTGGGCGGCAATCTCTACAGCAGCCTGGGGGTGATGGGCGATTATTTCGCGGATCGCGGCAAATCCATCCAGAAATCCGACCTGGGACGTTTCAACGTCACTGGCCTGGAGTCGGACAAACATGTCTTCAAGGTTCCCGGATTGCGCAATGTCGTAAAAACCGGCCCTTATTTTCATGATGGTTCCATGGCAACACTGGATCTGGCTGTTGAAACGATGGCGCGCTACCAACTGGGTGTGCGGCTTTCCAGGGAGCAATTGAGCAACCTGCTGGCCTTTCTTGAATCATTGAACGGCTTGTATCAAGGCAAGCCGATATGACTTGGTTCCGTCGCCGCAACGTTGGCTTGATCCTGATCAGCGTGGCGCTCGGCTTGTTGCTGGCGATCGCTTTACCCGGGTGGAGCGGCAAGGTGGAAACGCACGAAGTGTTGCGTGGCCACATCGAAGCCTTGCAGGCCGCCGAGGGGCGTTTTCGCGAACTGGTCATCGGCTTGCGCCATGGCGTGACCTCGAATTACGACGAGGCGAATGCCTGGCAACAACGTATTGTCGGGATCAATGCGACCGTGGCGGCGCGGATCGGCGGATTCGCGCCTTTCGGCACCGTTCAAGGCCTATCTTCCGGGCCGGCCAGGGGGCGTCAACGTCACTGGGAAGATTTCAAGCGGCATAATTCCGTGGTGCGCAACTCGCTGCGTTATTTCCAGAGTGATTTGCCCACCTTCGTCCGGAAACTGCACGACTACCGCGGGCAGGGCGACATTCATGAAAGTCTGGCGACACTCAATACCGACTTGTTCCTCCAGTCGCTGGGATCCACGGCGGATCGGCATGGCGAGATCGTCGCGCAAATCGCGGCGATACAACCGAGAATTGCCGTCTATCCGGACTCGGTGCGTAGCGAATTTCTCAGGCTGGAACGTCACGTCGGCATCATCCTGACCCACGCGCCGGCTTTGGCGAAGGATATGGCCGCGCTGGTCCATGGGGACGCACGCGGCAGCCTGGCGCGTCTCGCCGAGGCGAATCATGCCTTGTTGTTGAGCGAACAAGAACGCGCCTCCTGGTATCGGCGCGGCTTGTTCGTCAGCGTGGTCATCCTCTTGCTTGGCCTGGCCCTGATGGTCAGCCGCTATCTCGACAGTC
The DNA here is from genome assembly GCA_016703155.1 of Hydrogenophilales bacterium. Classification (GTDB taxonomy): domain Bacteria; phylum Pseudomonadota; class Gammaproteobacteria; order Burkholderiales; family Thiobacillaceae; genus JADJCP01. Next base: position 358,070 of record JADJCP010000002.1, on the reverse strand, counting down.
TGCGGCGTCTCGGCGAACAGGGCGATTTTTTGAAGAGCCTCACCGATACGGTGGATGTCGGCGTTCTGGCAACGGACAGCCAGAACCGGGTGGTGTTCGCCAACCCGCTGGGTGAGAAACTCCTCGGCTACAGGCCCGGCGAACTGATCGGCAGGCCCTTGAATACCCACTGCGTCGAGATTGCCGCCGATGGCACGGCGGTCCAGGCCAAGGCGTGCCAGATCGCTCTGGCCTCGGCTCGGGGGGAGGCTCGGCACGGGCTACAACATCTACGCCGCGCCGATGGCGGCATCGTTCCGGTGGAGTACAGTTCCGCGCCACTCGAAACGGCCTCGAAGCCCGGCATGGTCACGGTGCTGCAAGATATCACCCGGCGCCTTCAGGAAGAAAAAGATCTGCGCCTGGCTGGCACGGTCTTCGACAGCAGCCAACAAGGCATCATCATCACCGATGCCCAGGGCATGATCGTCCGGGTCAATCCCGCCTACTGCCGAATGACCGGTTACGCGCCCGAAGAATTGATCGGCGCGAACCCGCGCATCCTGCGGTCGGGCCTGCAAGACAAGACGTTCTATCGGGAGATGTGGGCTGCCTTGATCCTGAACGGGCGCTGGCAGGGAGAGCTGATGAATCGCCGCAAGAACGGTGAGCGCTATATCCAGTGGGCCAACATCGATGCCGTGCGTACCGAGCAGGGCGACATGCTTTACGTCGGCATCGCCTCGGATATTTCCGAACTGGTCTATACCCGGGAGCGGCTGGCCAACCTGGCCCTATTACGACACGCTGACGGGGCTGCCGAATCGTGTTCTGTTCCAGGATCGTCTCAACCAGGCCTTGGTTCAGGCGCGTCGCGACAAGGATCACTTCGCCTTGCTCCTCGCCGACCTCGATAATTTCAAGACGGTGAACGATACCCTGGGTCATGCCGCGGGCGACGATCTGCTGGTTGAGGTGGCGAAACGGCTGAAAGCATCGGTGCGCGAAGTCGATACCGTGGCACGCATCGGCGGCGACGAATTTGCCCTGATCCTGACGCGTATCCAAGGACCCGAGGATGCCGCGAAAGTCGCCGCTCACGTCGTCGAAGCCCTGGCCCGTTCGTACCGGGTTCAGGGCCTGGACATCACGGGTGGCGCCAGCCTGGGCGTGACCTTCTGGCCCGGCGACGGCGACAGCGCCGATGCCCTGCTGAAGAACGCCGATGTCGCCATGTATCGCGCCAAGGAGCGCGGCCGCAACAACTACCAGTTCTTTACCAGCGATATGGCGGATGGCGTGGTCGACGCCATGCGCATCGAGAGTGGCTTGCGTCAGGCCATCGAGGCCGGCGAACTGGCCATGTATTACCAGCCCCAGGTGAGCAGCGACGGCCGTGCCGTGTCGGCCGAGGCCTTGATGCGCTGGCATTCCAGGGAACTTGGCTGGGTACCGCCGAGCCGCTTTATCCCCATAGCCGAACGCACCGGCCTGATTGCGTCGCTGGGGGATTTCGCTCTCTGGCAGGCCTGCCGGCAGTGTCTCGCCTGGCGTGAACGTCTCGCCCCGGACTTCCGGATCGCCGTCAACCTCTCCGCCGCGCAGTTCAAGCATGAAGGCCTGGTGGAGCGGGTCGCCACGGTCCTGCATGAGTTCAACCTGCCCGGCTCGGCCCTCGAACTGGAAATTACCGAAAGCGTCATCATGGAAGATGTCGCCCGGGGGCAGTCCGTGCTGGCCGGACTGAAACAGCTGGGCTGCAAGCTGGCCATCGACGATTTCGGCACGGGGTATTCCTCGCTGGCCTACCTGAAGCGCTTCTCGGTGGATGTCCTGAAGATCGATAAATCCTTCATCGATGGCCTGGACGAAGCCTCCGACGATGTCTCGGTGGCCGAGGCCATCGTCAGCCTGGCGCGCAGTCTGGGCCTCGATGTGGTCGCTGAAGGCGTCGAAACAGCGGCCCAGCTGGAGGTGCTGAGGCGTATTGTCGGTGACTACGGCTATCTGGCCCAAGGCTATTTTTATTCGCCGCCGGTGCCGGCCCCTGAATTCGAGCAACGCTTCCCGGCGTTCAGGCAATTGAGGTTGGTGGGCGAGCACGCCTGAAGTCGAGCGACGCGAAAGCGCGCCATGGAGTTATCATGACGCGCCATGTCAGATCGCCCGCATACCCACTACCGCCATCCGTTCTCCGCCGGAGTCGTTCCGGTGCGCCGTGATGCCACGGCTTGGCGTCTACTGTTGTTGCGCTCGTTCCAGAATTGGGACTTCCCCAAGGGAGGGGTCGAAGCCGGGGAAACTCCGCTTCAGGCCGCCATACGCGAAACGCTGGAAGAGGCCGACCTGAGCGATCTGCGCTTCGACTGGGGCGAGGATTACATCGAAACCGAGCCATACGGCAGCCGAAAAAAGGTCGCTCGCTATTACCTTGCCAGCACCGAGCGCTTGCATATCATCCTGCCCGTGTCGCCCGAACTGGGCCGCCCCGAGCATGAAGAATGGCGCTGGGTCGATCTGGACAAGGCGATGCGCATGCTGCCTCCACGCCTGCATCCGGTAGTGGAGTGGGTCAAGCAGCGTCTGGGCGCATAACCTGGGGCTGGCTGCGTTGCGTCCGCGGGCACTCCGATAATCCAGGCGTTTCGATGCCGCCTCCGTGACGGTTGGATGTGGCGCTGTAGCGTGGTCACGAATCTCGACTAACATAAGTAGGTGCTGATAGAGAGGCGACCACATCATGGCTGACGCCAAGACACTGACCTTGGACGGCAACGAAGCCGCCGCGCGCATGGCCTATCTCTGCAATGAGGTCATCGCCATCTACCCGATCACACCGTCGTCCAACATGGGCGAGTGGGCCGATGAGTGGGCCTCGCAAGGCATGACCAATCTCTGGGGCGCGGTGCCCAAGGTGATCGAGATGCAATCCGAAGGCGGCGCCGCTGGCGCCCTGCATGGCGCGCTCACTTCGGGCGCGCTGGCGACCAGTTTTACCGCCAGCCAGGGTCTGCTCCTGTTCATTCCCAATTTGTACAAGCTTGCCGGTGAACTGACGCCGTTTGTCCTGCACGTCGCGGCGCGCGCCCTGGCGACGCATGCCCTGTCGATCTTCGGCGACCATTCCGACGTCATGGCCTGTCGTGCCACCGGCTGCGCCATGCTCGCCGCCAATTCGGTGCAGGAGGCCCAGGACATGGCCCTGATCGCCGAGGCGGCGACCCTCGCCGGGCGCATCCCAGTGGTCCATTTCTTCGATGGCTTTCGTACCTCGCATGAGGTCGCCAAGATTGTCGCCGTGACTCCGGAAACCGTGCGCGCCATGATCGATGATGCTCAGGTCGGCGCGCATCGGCTGCGCGCGCTGTCGCCGGAACACCCGGTATTGCGTGGTACCTCGCAGAATCCGGACGTGTTTTTCCAGGCGCGCGAGCGCGCCAATGGTTTTTACGACGTATTTCCGGGTATCGTCCAGTCCTGCATGGACCGCTTTGCCAAGCTCACCGGACGCCAATATCGGCTGTTCGAATATGCCGGTGCAGCCGATGCCGAGCAGGTCATCATCCTGATGGGTTCGGGCGCCGAGACGGCGGACGAGACGGTCGAACACCTTCAGGCAGAGGGCGCCAAGGTCGGTGTCCTGAAGGTCCGGTTGTATCGGCCTTTCGACGCCAGCGCGCTGCTGGCCGCCTTGCCGGTGACCGCCAGGGCCATCGCCGTCCTCGACCGCTGCAAGGAACCGGGGGCCGACGGCGAGCCGCTCTACAAGGATATCGTCACCGCCCTGGCCCAGGCGGCTGCGGTGGGGCTGCGCGGCATGCCGCGTGTCGTCGGTGGGCGTTATGGCCTGGCCAGCAAGGAGTTCACGCCGGGCATGGTCAAGTCGGTATTCGAGGCGTTGACGCAACCGTTGCCGCCCAACCCATTCACCGTTGGCATTCATGACGATGTCACGCATCTGTCGCTGCCCTGGGACGAGGGCTTCCGCAGCCTGGCGGCCAGGCAGCTGCAACACGCCGTGTTCTGGGGGCTGGGCGCCGACGGCACGGTGTCGGCCAACAAGAACTCGATCAAGATCGTCGGTGAGGCGACCGACCTGCAGGCCCAGGGCTATTTCGTCTACGACTCGAAGAAATCCGGCGCGGTGACGGTGTCGCACCTGCGCTTCGGCCAGGGACCGATCCGCTCGACCTACCTGGTGGAGACCGGCATGGCCGGCTTCGTCGCCTGCCACCAGACGGTGTTCACTGAGCGCTACGATCTCCTCGCGCACGCCGCCCCGGACGGCGTCTTCCTTTTGAACACCCCGGAAGCACCGGACACGGTCTGGGCCAGCCTGCCGGAAGCGATGCGCCAACAAATCGTCGAAAAACGTCTGCGTTTCTGGGTCATCGACGCCTATGCCGTCGCCGCCCAGGCGGGCATGGGCCGGCGCATCAACACCATCATGCAGACCTGCTTCTTCGCCATCTCCGGCATCCTGCCCAAGGACGAGGCCATCGCCGCGATCAAGAAAGCCGTCGACAAGACCTACGGCAAAAAGAGCCAACGCCTGGCCGACCTGAACCACCGGGCCATCGACATGACACTGGAGCATCTGCATCGCGTCGAACCTCATGCAGGCGCCGGCTTGCCAGCGATGCCGACCGATGATCGCGGGCTTGCCCGCGCTTGCGACGTGCCGCTTCCCGTCTTTGTCCGCGACGTCACCCTGCCGATCTATCAGGGCCTCGGCGACCGCCTGCCGGTCTCCGTCATGCCCGCCGACGGCACCTTCCCGGTGGCCACGGCGCAGTACGAGAAGCGCAACATCGCCCTGGAGATCCCGGTCTGGGAGGCGGATCTGTGCACCCAGTGCGGCAAATGCGTCTTTGTCTGTCCGCACTCGGCGATCCGCGCGCGCGCCTTCGCCGCCGAACTGGCCAGCACCGCGCCGGCCACCTTCAAGCACGTCCCGGCACGCAGCAAGGATTTTCCCGCCGGTACGCACATCAGCTATCAGGTCGCCCCCGAGGACTGTACTGGTTGCGGCGATTGCGTCGAGGCCTGCCCGATCCACGACAAGTCCAACGTCAGCCGGCGCGCCGTCAACATGGTGCCGCAAGCGCCGCTGAGAGAGGCCGAGCGCGACAACTACGCCTTCTTCCTGAGCCTGCCGGAGTTCGACCGGAGCGCGGTCAAGCACGGCACCATCCCGGGCTCGATGCTGCTCGATCCGCTGTTCGAATACTCCGGCGCCTGCGCCGGCTGCGGCGAGACACCCTACATCCGCCTGGCGACCCAGTTGTTCGGTGACCGCATGCTGATCGCCAACGCCACCGGCTGTTCGTCGATCTACGGCGGCAACCTGCCGACCACGCCCTACACCGTCAACGGTGCCGGACGCGGCCCGGCCTGGTCAAACTCGCTGTTCGAGGACAACGCCGAATTCGGCCTGGGCATGCGCCTCGCCGCAGATCAGCTGATGGCCTATGCCCGGACGCTGGTGAAAGAACTCGCTGGCGAGGTCGGCGGCGATCTCGCCGAAGCCCTGGTGACAGCCGATCAGCGCGAGGAAGCCGGACTCCATGAACAGCGCCGACGTGTCGCGGCATTGCTCGACAAGCTGGCGGCCTCCAGCCATCCTCGCGCCAAGGAGTTGAGCCGTGTCGCCGAGTGGCTGATCCGTCGCTCGGTGTGGATCATCGGTGGCGACGGCTGGGCCTACGATATCGGCTATGGCGGCCTGGACCACGTCCTGGCTCTGCCCTACGACGTCAATATCCTGGTGCTCGACACCGAGGTCTATTCCAACACCGGTGGCCAGACCTCCAAGGCCACGCCCATCGGCGCCGTCGCCAAGTTCTCCGCCGGCGGCAAGGCGACGGCGAAGAAAGATCTCGCCAAGCTGGCCTCGGACTACGGCCATGACTACGTCGCGAGCATCGCCTACGGCGCCAAGGATACGCAGACCCTGCGCGTATTCCACGAAGCCGAATCGTTCGACGGGCCGTCGCTGATCGTCGCCTACAGTCCATGCATCGCCCACGGCGTCGACATGCTCTACAACCAGCGCCAGCAGGACATGGCGGTGAAGACCGGCCATTGGCCGCTGTTCCGTTTCGATCCGCGCCTGTCGGTGGCTGGCGGCAATCCGTTCAAGCTCGATTCCGCCGCGCCCAGCCAGCCGATCAAGGCCTTCATGGAAAGCGAAACGCGCTTCGCCATGCTGAGCCGCAGCCACCCGGAGGACGCCGAGCGCTTCCTCGCCGAGGCACAGAAAGACGCCGACAGACGCTTCAAGGCCTATCATGACCTGGCCCAGGGCCATGCCGACACCAGCAAACCGGGAGCCTGACATGATCGATCTCACCACCGACTACCTCGGCCTCAAGCTCAAGAACCCCTTGGTGCCTTCGGCCTCACCGCTGTCCAGGAACCTCGATACCGCGCTGCGTCTTGAGGACGCTGGAGCCTCGGCGCTGGTCATGTATTCGCTGTTCGAGGAAGAACTCGCCGCCGAAGATGCCATGCTCGACCGCTTCATGCTGCACGCCGACCTGGGTCATGGCGAGGCCGACAGCTACCTGCCCGACCACGGTACCTTCCAGGGGGGTCAGGAGCGCTATATCGAACAATTGCGCCGCCTCAAGGAACGCTTGAGCATCCCCGTCGTCGCCAGTCTGAATGGGGTTACCCGCTCCGGCTGGCTCGAACTCGGCAAGTCTCTGCAGGCCGCTGGCGCGGACGCATTGGAGTTGAATATCTACCACGTCGCCGCCGACATGACGGCAACCGGCGAGTCGGTGGAGGCGCGTTATCTGGACCTGCTATTCGAACTGCGACAGGCCGTGTCCGTGCCCATCGTCATGAAGCTATCGCCCTATTTTTCGTCGCTGCCGCATTTCGCCAAGCAACTTGAGCTGGCAGGCGCGCGTGGCCTGTCCGTTTTCAACCGTTTCTATCAGCCGGACATTGATCTGGAAACACGCGAGCTTGTCCACGGTCTGCATCTCTCCAGTCCCGACGAGGCCTTGCTGCGCATTCGCTGGCTGGCGATCCTGCATGGCCGGGTCAATCTCAGTCTGGCCGGGACAGGCGGCGTGCATGGTCATGAAGAGGCGATGAAGATGTTGCTGGCCGGCGCCGATGTGGTGCACCTGTGCAGTTGCCTGCTGAGCCGCGGGCCGGAGTATCTCGGCGAGAGATCCTTGGCAATATGCGGGCCTGGATGGAAATGCATGAATATGAGTCGGTGCGTCAGTTGAAAGGCAGCATGAGTCAGAAAAACCTGCCGGACCCGGCGGCGCTGGAGCGCTCGGGGTATGTCCAGGTGATCAATCGCTATGAACCGCCGCGTGGCATCTGGACTTAGCCGGCGCGATCGCGCTGTTCGGGAGCATTATCGTGGTGGGCGGTATTGCCCAGCGATTAAGCGCTCCTACACCAATCCGGCTGATAACGGTCAAGGCGGCGAGGCCTGAGGTGTCCGATCATGACATCTGCGCATTGAGTCGGGTCCGAAACGTGGTCTGCTGGCTGGTCTACCCTCTGGCATCTTGGTCGCAGGCCGGCGTGGCGGTCTGGGCGCAACCTCGCGGCACGGCATCCGGATGCTGATTTTCCTGCTCGCCGCGACGCTGGCACTGTTTGTCGCCGGGGTTGCCCTGCCCAAAATGTCGATGCTGCCGCCTGCCTTCTGGGCGCATCTGGTGCTGGCCGTTGGGGTGGTGAGCCTGATCACGGCCGCCATGCAGCATTTCGCGCCGGTGCTGACCCGTAGCCGGGGACCTGGAAAATGGATAGGGCGCTTGCCCTGGCTGATGCTGGTCGCCGGGACACTGGCCATCGCCGTGTTCGCCGGATTAGTACATGCGCACGCGCTGAGCCTGGCGGCGCTGCTGGTCCTTGCGGGAGCCGTCGCCATGCTGCTCTGGATGCGGCGCAAGTGGCGCGATGCCCTGGGCAAGCCGCATCCCGGCCTGGCCTGGTATGTGGCCGCGATGTTTTGCCTTGCCGCCGGCATGGTGGCTGCGGCGCTCTTGCCCTGGCTGCCGCAATGGCATAGCGCCCTGCGTGCGTTTCATCTGCATGTGAACCTTTATGGCTTTGTTGGCCTGACGGCCATCGGCACACTCCAGGTACTGATGCCCACCGTGACCAACCGGCCGGACCCCGAAGTCGGACGGCGCTTGCGCGACGACCTCAAGTGGGCGCTGGCCGGCAGTCTCCTCCTGGCGCTGGGCAAGGCGATGAGTCTGAACTGGCTGGCAGGTCTTGGTTTGACGCTGTGGCTGCTGCCTCTGGCCAAGCTGGGGCTGGCATGGGGTCGTAGCCATAGTCGAGCGCTGTTTGCCGTGCATGGCCAGGCACCGGTCCTGATGGCCGCGCTGCTCGGTTTTGTCTGCGCCCTGCTGGCCGCCGTTCTTGAACCGGCGACACTGACGAGCCCATTGGGCCTGTTTCTACCGGGCTTCCTGTTCCCCTTGGTCAGCGGCGCGGCGGGGCAACTTGCGCCTGTCTGGGTGCTCGCTGGTGCGGTCACCGCGCGGCACGAAGCCGCGCGTATTCCGCTTGGCCGGTTCGGTGGCATTCGCGCGCTGTTGTTTCTGACCGCGGCGTTGCTGCCCTTGCTTGGCTATCAATGCGCGGGTATGCCTGGCCTGGTCGCGTTGATCTGGTTCCTGGCTGTGTTCGCGGTTTGGCTCTATCGCGAGTGAGATGGCCTGCCCGGGTGGCGGGCTATCCAGCAGTTTTGGCGTGATGTAGCCGGGTCGGGGTCGGTCTTCACATATCGTTCTGTTTGAGACAGGATGTCACGATGAATACGCGTTGCATCTTGTTCTTCGACACCCTGTGGGGGGCACCACTGGAGATTCCAGAGGGCCTTGCCGACGATTTTCATCTGACGACGAACCGCTGGCGTTTTGCGGAGGCGGATGCCGTTGTTTTCCACATTCCCGAATGGCGCTACGGAATCGGCGCTAACATGCCGAAGAAGCCGCATGGGCAAATATGGGTCGCATGGTCGATGGAGTGCGAAGAGAACTACCCGTTGCTGCGCGACGGAGATTTCATGGGGCACTTCGATGTCACCATGACTTACCACCTCGATGCCGATATCCCGGTAATCTATGTCGACAGTGGATTTGACAAGAGTTTTCGGACGCCGGTGCACTCAGGAATGCCGAACGCGTTGGTGGCAGCGTTTATTTCCAGTGATTGCAACCGTAGCGGGCGGCAGGAGTATTTCAAGGAATTGGCACGCTGGTTACCGATCGACTCCTATGGCAAGTACCTGCGCAACAAGCTGCTGCCACGGGATCTTGGCGCGATATCGAAACTTGAAACCATTTCCCGATACAAGTTTACGCTGGCCTTTGAAAATGCCTGTGGCCGGGACTATGTCACCGAGAAGTTCTATGACCCGCTCATCGCGGGGTCAGTACCGGTCTATCTCGGTGCCCCGAATATCGATGCCTTCGCGCCAGGAAAGCAGTGTTTCATCGATACCCGCGATTTTGCCGATCCCAAATCCCTGGCGGGCCATATCTTGCGACTTGCTTCCGACTCGACGGCTTATAGTGCCTATCGCGTATGGAAAACCGAGCCCTATCGCGAAGCATTCCGGGATTTGTTGACCCTTCAGCGAACACATCCATTCGTGCGTTTATGCGATTGCGTGCGGAAGCGGTTGGCGGGCTGACTCCGATTCGCCGCGATGCGCCATTCACTCGTTCGGTGCATCGGCTGGATGCGGCCCGCAGTTTCCGGACTCCACAGACTCGGGGGCCAAGGCCGCGCGTATGCGGTTAACCCCGACCGCATGCGAGTAGTGCTCCTCGACAAGGCGCCGGGCACATTTCTTTAGGCGTCTGGCCAAGGATGCATCGTCGAGAATTGCAGCGCAGGCACTGGCGAACGCCTCGGGTGTGTCGGCGAGGAGCAGGTGCTGGCGATCTTTTACGGCGATGCCTTCGGCGCCGACATGGGTGGACACCACCGGAACGCCGTGGGCGAAGGCTTCCAGCAGTTTGATCCGGGTGCCGCCGCCCGCCCTGAGCGGGATCACGGCAAGATCGGCCCAGCGATAGTGGCGGGCCATGTCGGCTGGATTGGCGATCAACTCAATGCCGCTCAGGGTGACTAACCCGGCGATTTCTTCCGTAGGCGCGCTGCCAGCGATTCTCAGGGTTACGCCCTTGCCCAGACACGCGCGCAGCCGTGGCAGTATTTCCGCGACAAAATGGCGTATGCCGTCGACATTGGGCAGGTAAGACAGATTTCCGACAAACAGAATGTGCTTGCCGAATGGCAGCAAGCGCGCGCTGGTTGTCGACGGCGCGTTCACGGTATTCGGCACGACCGCACTTCGCCAGGCCGGATATTGCGCCGCGATTTTCTCGGCATGTGGCGTCGCGCAGGTGATGATGGTCTGGAATCGGGGCAACCACTCCGCTTCGTAGCGAGTGTACTTGATGGCCTCCGCAGCGGCGAAGCGCGCATCGCCAGTCTGGTTGTTGGCACTGCAGAGCTCAGCGATGCGTCGCTGGGGTACGCACTCGTCGTCGTCCATGTCTATGCTGGAGAGCGGTAATCGAGTCCCCATGTCCGTACGCAGAAAGGGCGCAGCGTAGGCCGCCAAGTAGCTACGCATGACATGGATGCGCTGGAAAGACTGACCTTCCAAGGCTTGTCGCGCGGCGAGCAGACTCGGCGTGGTGGCATAGCGACATAACGCCGGGCGCGGGTAAGCCACAAGCGCGTCCGCTCTTTTTTCCGGGTCGATCAGCCGCTCGCAGAGTGCCCAGAGAGGATCCAGGTTGGCCTGGATGTCGAGGGTCACAATTCGCTGGGTCCGCTGCGTCACGAAGGGTGTGATACGGGATGCCTGGCCCGCCAGAGGAATGATCAGCAAGGTGACGTCATAGTCCCGGGCCAAGGCATCCAGAAACACTCCCGCGCGCATGGCCAGGCCGTTGCCGGTTTCAGCCGGAAGAATGGGCGTCAGGAAAAGCAGGGACGGGCGCCCCGGCGGGGGGGCGGTCACGGTACGGGTCGGGATCGTGCCCGCAAGGCGGCGAAGGCCTGTTTGGCACGTATTTCCAGATCGTCCGGAGCGAGCGCGGCGGCGCGGGCATAGTGCACGGCACTCTCGGCGAATTCCGCCATATGGAAGGCGCACAGGCCAAGTGCGGCATGGGCCTGGGCACCGAAAATGGCGGTGTCGAAGGCGAGCTTGCCGGTATCGAGTCGTTCCGGATCGATCTCGGTCAGGCGTGCGAAGATCGGCTTGGCGGCGGCGTATTGTCCGGTCTCGACAAGGTGTCGGGCGTGCAGCCAGGTTAGCGAGTGATTGTTCGGAAACCTCCGGCAGCCTTCGTCGAGTAGTGCCGAGGCATCACGCTTCTGGTCCAGGAGCAAGCCGGCAAGATGCTGGTAGGGCAGGCTTTCGACGTCGCTGGTCCTGGGCAGCGCGCGGATGATCTCGATGGCATGGCGCCAGGTGGCCTCGGCGCCGACCGCGTCGTCCAGGCCGAGCAAGGTCAGGCCGAGTTGGTCCCAGCTGTAGATGTGCCAAGGGTCGCGTTCCAGCCGGGCACGCAGCAAGGGCAGGTTACGCTCGTGTTTGTGGCGCAGGTCGCCTTCGTAGCCGAGGTGGTCGATGGCCACGGGGCTGTGGCCGATATGCCAGTGGCCAGTGGCGCAGAGTTCCTCCAGCGCAGGTACCACTGATTCATGGACGCTGCCGCGAAAACGCAGGTCGGGATGTTTTCGAAAGAGACGGTATTCGCGGTATCGGCTGAAGCCTACCGCCGGGCGAAAACCCACCGAGTAGCAGATGTGCCCGGGGTCGTTCAAGAGTGTGCCGACTGTGGCGCCGTCGAACTCAGTCAGACGCTCGTCGGCGTCGATGTAGAGTATCCAGGTGCCCTGGGTCTGGTCAATGGCATGGTTGCGCGCCGAGGCGAAATCATTTTGCCAGGCATAGTCGAACAGGCGCGCGCCGAGATCTCGGGCAATTTGTTTGGAACGATCCGTGGAACCGGTGTCGACGACGACGACTTCGTCGACCCGGCCCGACAGGGATTTAAGGCAACCTTCGAGGAAGCGTTCCTCGTCGCGGACGATCAGCGCTGCGGAAAGCCGTACCTCGCTCAACGCGGCGACATCAAGGGGTACGCCGGATCAGCGTCCGCGGTGCAGCAGATATGCGCCGGCGGCCGCCAGGAGCGCCATCAGGCCAACCTGCTTTTCTTCGGACAAGGCGGGTACGGGTGTTGCGCAACCGCCGGTCTGGTTGGCACAGAACGATTGCGCCTGCGCTTCGCCGCCGAGGCTGTTCATGGAAAATGACGTCACCACGGGGGCAGAGTAAAGTGCCGCGCCCCCCAGGATTTTTCGCATGGCTTCGCGGCGACCGGGCTCGAAGCGTTGCAGGAGGCGTTCGTTCTTTTGCTTGTCCATCGTTTTATCTCCTTGCTGAGGTGTGGCGGGGCATATCAACAGGTTGTCGGGCCAGTCTGGTCTGGCGGCACCGCGCAGCATCGACGCCTGACCCATACGCCAACAATACCCGATATCAAGGCGTGCGAGAAGTCGGTGGCGCAAGATCGACCAGTAGTCCCTCGTTCATGAGGGCAGCGAGACAGCGTTCGACATCCTCTACCGGAGGTGCCGCCAGATCGAAGGCTGCCGCGAGGAGCGCCGGTAATTCAGAGGCGGCGGTAGCGCCGTCGCAGATTTCCAGGATGAAGGCGGCGCTCGGGTTCAGGTAGTGGATGCGCGCATCATCCTGGCGACTGGCGACGAAGCCGTCGGTCACCTCGTTCATTTCGATGCCGGGTGCGCGTTGTGGCTTCTGGTTCCAGTCCATGTTCATGGTCTCGTGGCGTAGCGGGTGATTGATGGAAATCGGCGCGGAAGCGCTCGGGCGCTCAGGTATTCAATCCAGGAAGGCTCGAGCGATGACATTGTAGGTGGTGTCGGTGTTGCGGATATGGTCCTCGTTCAGCAGGCCGGCGTGGAACACCGTGAAATCGGTGCGCCACTCATCCCACCACAAATGCGCCCAGAGATGCATGCTGTAGACCTCGTTGAAGTCGGTATCGAGATCCTCGAAGAGCATGCGTATGCCGGCCTGAGTCGGTGGGTGGCGATAGAAATAGCGTTCCGGGACGACGTGTAGCGACTCGGGCATCTCGCCCCAGAGTCGGGCCGCCTCCTGGCAGGAATGGCGGCTCCAGGTGCCGTCGAATACCTCGCCCATGCGCTCCAGCCAGCGCGCCGGATACGCGGCGTCGGGCCGGCCGAGGATCAGCGCATTGCACAGGGAGGGCCGCAGGATGCCGTCGGGATCGGTGAGTGCGGCCTCTTCGCCGAGCACGAAGTCGTGCCGGAACAGGTGGTCGGGCATGGTCTGCACGAAGAGTGTGTCGATGTCCGCGTAGACGCCGCCGTGTTCGAGCAGGGCGGCGAGCCGGATGAAATCGGCCTCGTGGGCATAGGTGAAGCCGGCCTTGGCGATAAACCGGCCTTCCTCGGTATCGTTGTAGCGTTGCATGTCGATCCGGTTTTCCGCCTCGTTCACCCTGTGCAGGGTCAGGTACGGGCGTATCCGCTCCCAGTAGGGACCATAAGGTTCGTGCCGATAATGAAAATGGATGGCGTCCGGGCGATAGACCCGCCGGCACGATTCGAGGCAAAGAAAATGGGCGATGTGCAGTGGCTCGGTCTGCGGCCGCAGACCGAAGACGAAGTGGAAATGGCGCGGGATCTCAGTCATGGAGCGCGGCGATCAGTTGTCGGGCGACGACCGGCTCGGCGTAACGGTTAGCAATGCGCTCGGCGGCCAGTGCGGCGGCCTCGATGAACTCGGCGTGATGGCTGACCATGCGGCGCATCAGGCGATCGGTGGCCTGCGGGTCCGGTCGCGCCCAGCACTGCGGGGGTCGGAAGGATGCCTCGGGCACCCAGCCGGAGACGGTTTCCATGGTGTAGGGGATCAGCCCGGGGTAATCGGGCCCGAGATATTCTTCCGGACCGCCGTAGCCGGTGATGAGGACCGGCTTGCCCAGTGTGGCCGCGTCGAAGGCACCCATGCCCCAGCCTTCGCCGTGGGTCAGCGAGATGAAGCAGTCGCCGAGCCCATGCAGGGCATCGATGACGCGTCCGGCCAGGCCGTCCGCGGCGATGGTCACGATATTCGGTGCGGGACGGCCGGTGTCGCGACTTACCGCATCGAGGATCGTTTCAACGTACTCCGGGATGTTGCGTCCCGAGGCCGATTCCGTGGATAGGCCATTGATCCAGGTCGAAGTCTTGAGGACCAGCGTCACCTTGTCATGGCCGCTGAAGGCGTGCCCGAAGGCGACCACCAGATCACGCAGCGCCTTGCGTGGATCCCAGACATTGATCGAGTAGAAAACGAAGTGGTTCTCGGGGATTTCAAGTTGCTGACGTAGCCCGGCGATTTCGCCCGATGTTATGCGGTTCCAGGCATGGCGCCGGATATGCGGTACGGCGGCGACCGGTTTGCCGAGCCCGGCGGCATCGAACAACGCCAGGTTCATCGCACATGGCACCAGCACCTTGTCCGGGGTGCGCAGCAAGGGCGGCCAGTGCAGCGGCAGGGCATCGGTCTCCCAGACCGTGTAGCCGATGCAGCGCTTCCCCGGTTCGAGTACCAATGGCCAGTGCTCGGGCAGGATGTGCGCGAGCACCGTGTCGTAGGGTTTCGGGCCGCAGGCACGCAGGAGCGCCGCGATATCGCGCAGCATGGCGTCCTCCCCGGCGGCGTGGGTGAACCGCAGTTCGTCGAGGCTGTCGCCGGTCTGCCATAGGGTCTGCCGGCCGTTGCGAAGGATCAGCGGCGTCCACCAGACCGGAATCCCCGCATTGCGTAGCGCGCGGACGTAGGCCAGCGCGGCCAGGCCATAGCCGGAGTGATCCGGATAGGAGATGTACTTGACCCCGGCGATCATGGCCTGGGAGCACCGTGCCGGGTCAGATCTTCGCCGCCAGAAGATTGAGCAGGAAGGCCTGCGCCTCGAAGACTCGACCGCGTCGACCGCGCTTCTTGTAGGTACCGTCGGGCAGCATCTCCCAGGTCTTGCTGTTGTCTTTCAGATAGGGCTTGATGCCTTCGTTGATGACCCGTTTTTTCAGGCGCGCATCGAGTACCGGGAAGCAGGTTTCGATGCGCCGGAAGAAGTTGCGATCCATCCAGTCGGCGCTGGCCAGATAGACGTCCTCCGCGCCACCGTTGTAGAAGTAGAAAACGCGGTGGTGCTCCAGGAAACGGCCGATCACCGAACGTACGCGGATGTTGTCGGAGATGTCCTTCAGACCGGGGCGCAGGGCGCAGACGGCACGGACGATCAGGTCGATCTGCACGCCGGCCTGCGAGGCCTCGTACAGCGCGGCGATGACCTTGGGTTCGAGCAAGGCGTTCATCTTGGCGACGATGATCGCCTTTTCGCCATTGCGGGCGCGCTCGGTTTCGTTACGGATGGCGCGGATGATGTTGGCGTGCAGGGTGAAGGGCGACTGCCACAGGTAGGTGTGCTCGCCGGCGTCGCCCAGGCCGGTGATCTGCTGGAAGACGTCATTGACGTCCTGGCACAGTTCCGGGTTGCAGGTGAGCATGCCGAAATCGGTATAGAGGCGGGCGGTACGGGCGTGGTAATTGCCGGTGCCGAGGTGGGCGTAGCGCTTCAGCTTGCCGTTTTCGCGGCGCACCACCATGGCCATCTTCGCGTGCGTCTTGTGGCCGACCACGCCATAGACGACATGCGCACCGGCGGCTTCGAGCTGTTCCGCCCAGTTGATGTTGGCTTCCTCGTCGAAGCGCGCCAGCAATTCCACGACCACGGTGACTTCCTTGCCGCGCTGCGCGGCGGCGATCAGGTGGCGCATCAGTTCGGAGTCGGTGCCGGTGCGGTAGACGGTCTGCTTCATCGCCAGGACGTTCGGGTCTTCGGCCGCCTGGCGGATGAAGTCGATGACCGGCTGAAAGGTCTGGAACGGGTGATGCAGGAGGATGTCGCCCTTGCTGATGGCGGCGAAGATATCGGTCTTGTCGGCCAGTTGTACCGGAACGCCGGCGGTGAAGGGTGAAAATTTCAGATCCGGGCGATCCACCTTGTCCGGCACATTCATCAGCCGCACCAGATTGACCGGGCCGCGCACCTGATAGAGGTCATCGCGGGTCAGGCGGAATTGCTTGAGCAGGAAGGCGGTCATCTCTTCCGAGCAGTTGTCGGCAACCTCCAGTCGCACGGCATTGCCGAAATGGCGGTGCGGCAATTCGCCCTGGAGTTGTTCGCGCAGGTTCTTGTTCTCTTCCTCGTCGACGAACAGGTCGGAGTTGCGCGTCACCCGGAACTGGTAACAGCCCAATACCTGCATCCCGGCGAACAGGGCGCCGACATGGGTATGCAGGATGGACGACAGAAAGACAAAACCGTTTTCACAACCGGCGATTTCCTTGGGCAACTGGATCACCCGCGGCAGGCTGCGCGGTGCCTGCACCACGGCCTTGCCGGAACTGCGGCCGAAGGCGTCCTTGCCGGACAGTTCGACGGCGAAGTTGAGGCTCTTGTTCAGGACATTCGGGAAGGGGTGTGACGGGTCCAGGCCGATCGGCGTCAGCACCGGCATCAGCTCATTGAAGAAAAAATCGCGTAGCCAGTCGGCCTGCTCCGGAGTCCAGTGGGTGCGCCGGTAGAAGCGGATGCCCTGCTCGGCCATGGCCGGCAGCACGTCCATGTTGAGCAGATCGTATTGACGTGCCACCAGGGCGTGCGACAGCTTCGATACCTGCTTGTAGACGGCGCGCGCCGACAGGCCGTCCGGGCCCTCGTGGTGCGGGTTCAGGCGCAGTTGTTCCTTGAGGCCGGACAGGCGGATCTCGAAGAATTCATCCATGTTGCTGGAGAAAATGCAGAGGAAACGCAGGCGCTCCAGCAGGGGTGTGCCTGGGTCTTCGGCCTGGGCCAGAACGCGCCGGTTGAATTCGAGAATGCCGAGTTCGCGGTTGATCAAGTGTTCGCTGGGAGGTAGGTGGGTCATGACGATCTGTAACACTAGGTAATCTTGGCGATGCTACCCTGAAATCGTTACTGTTTTCTATCTCGTCTGCCATGGGTATGGAAGTCGAACTCAAATTGGCCTTGGCTCCCGAAGCCGCCAGCCGGCTCCGGCATCACCCCATGCTCAAGGGGTGCAAGCCGGTGCGCCGCAAGTTGCTCAGCCTGTATTTCGATACCCCCGATTTCGCCTTGTCGCGGCGCGGCGTCGCCTTGCGTTTGCGGCGTATCGGTTACCACTGGGAACAGACACTCAAGGCCGAGGCTGAGAGCACCGGTGCCCTGACCAGTCGACCGGAGTGGAATATCCAGGTCACCGGCAACCGGCCTGATCTCGATGTCCTGCCCGCCGAGGCGCGGGCCTTGTTGACGGGCGTGGATGCCGCCGATCTGGCGCCCTGTTTCAGCACTGAATTTACCCGTACCGCCTGGCATCTGGAGCGCGCGGATGGCGCGCTGGAGCTGGCGCTGGATCAGGGTGAGGTGCGTGTCGGCGAGGCGTCGGAAGCGATCTCCGAGGTGGAATTCGAACTCAAGGCGGGCACTGACGCACAGCTATTCCAGGTCGCCATCGGCTTTCTCGAAGCCCTGCCTTTCACCCTTGAGCCGCGCAGCAAGGCAGAGCGCGGCTATCTGCTTGCCGGAGTGATTCGGGCCGCGCCGCTGCGTGGCGGCAAACCGGATCTCTCCGCCGGTCAGGACGCCGGTACCGCCTGGAGAACGATGCTGGCATCGTCTTTGTCGCACCTGATTGCCAACGTGCCCGGAACCCTGGCCGGTCTGGACCCGGAGTACCTGCATCAGATGCGTGTGGCCGTGCGCCGCTTGCGCACACTTCTGCAACTGGGGCGTTCGTTGTCTCTCGATGAATCGCTTTGGAAGGACGACCTGCGCTGGTTGATGGGCGAATTGTCCCCGGCGCGCGATTGGGATGTTTTCGCTACCGAGACCTGGCCCAGATTCAGTCAGCCCTGGGCTGGCGAGGCGCCCGTTCGGCTTTTGTTCGAGCAGGTCGCGGCACGACGCGCGCAGGCCAATACCCGGGCGCGCGCCGCGCTGACCTCCGGCCGCTTTGTGCGTCTGGTGCTGGAGGTGGAGGCGGGCATGGCCGAGGTACCGACCTTGGGTCGCTCCGTTGACGAGTGGGCTGCCGAGGTGCTCGATCACCGTTTGAAACAGTTCAAGCGGCAGGGTCGGGATTTCGCCAGGTTGGACGCCTCTGGGCGACATGCCTTGCGTATCGCCGCCAAACGGTTGCGCTACAGCGCCGATGCCTTTGCCTCGTTGCACGACAAGCGGGCGCGTGTTTACCTATCGACATTGGCCACGTTGCAGGATGCCTTGGGCGTGGCCAACGATCTGGTGGTCGCGCAGCGTCTGCTCGGCGAGTTCGTCGGCACGCCCCATGCCTATGCCGTTGGGCTGTTGGAGGGTTACATGACCGGCGCGTCTACCGGCAGGCTGGCGTCCCTGAAGCGCGCCTACGCGAAGTTCGTCGGCATGAAGCCGTTCTGGCGCTAGCCGGGGAAGGCCAGCATGCGTTGCCGATTGATCACGGTGATTGCCCGGCCCTTGACTTCAATGACACCCGCTTCGGAAAGCTGACCCAGGACGCGCGAGAGGGTTTCCGGCGCCAGATTCAATTGAGAAGCGATGGTCTGCTTGCTGGTGTCCAGTTGAATGCTGTAGCTCGGCATGACATTGTCCGGTGCCATGTGGCTCAGGTAGCAGACGACGCGCTGCATGCTGCTGCGTAGGGTGCAGGTCTCCATGTCGTCGATCAGTTCGTGCAGCCGCATCGACAGGCTGGCGAGCATTTTCCGAGCGAATACGGGATTGCTGTCCAGCGTGTTCAACAAGCCGGATTTCGCGACCAGCAGCACCAGGCTTTCCTGGGTGGCGTGGGCATTGACCGGGTAGGGCTTGTCCAGGAAGACCACGGCTTCGCCGAAGGTGGCGCCCGGGCCGACCATATGCACCACTTTTTCTCCGCCCTGAGGCGAGGGCAGGGCCAACTTTATCTGGCCCATGATCACTACATGCAGTCCTTCGGCCGGATCGCCTTTCTGGAATAGCATTTCCTGCTTGCGTACCCGAAATTCACGGGTATGGGCGGCGAGCAGGCCAATTTCAGTTTCGTTCAGGCCGCGGAACAGGGGCTGCCGCGACAGAATCTCCGGAATGGCGCGGGGTGACTCTTGAATCATTCGTGTCCTCGTGTGGCAGTCATGCGTGTATGTTAAGGATAGCGCCGTCTTATTAATTATTCTTTCTTGACCAATATCAAAGATGTTGCGCCCCTAAGTGCTCAGGATTACAAGCCGTGGAATCACACCTTGAGGAGTGTCCGAGTGAATTTATCCGGAATTCTGGTAAGCGCCAAGCCTGAGCATGTGATGTCGGTGGTCGAGTCACTTCACGCCTTGGAGGGCGTCGAGGTGCATCAGGTCGAAGAGTCCACCGGTCGCGTCATCGTCGTCCAGGAGGCCGAGGACATTCGCGCCGAGATGGCCGGGCTGCGACACATCAAGACCCTGCCCAACGTGATGATGGCCGAGATGGTCTATCACTACATCGCCGACGATAACGACGTCTACGAAGGCATTCCCCCCGAACTGGCTGAAGAGGAACAGAGCGAACCCTGTGCTGTTCCTGCCTATTTGCACGATTGACGTTTTTTTTAAGGAGGTTGAGATGGGACTGACTCGCCGAGATTTCTTGAAGACAAGTATTGCCGCCAGCACTGCCGCGACGGTTGGCATGCCCCTGGCCAAGCAGGCCGAGGCCGCGGTGAAGGGCGCCGAAGCCGGCTGGCAGTGGGACAAGTCGGTATGCCGTTTCTGTGGCACCGGCTGCGGCATCATGGTCGCCACCAAGGGCGGCAAGATCGTCGCCACCAAGGGCGATCCGGATGCGCCGGTGAATCGCGGCCTGAACTGCGTCAAGGGCTATTTCAACGGCAAGATCCGCTATGGCGCCGACCGCCTGACCCAGCCGCTGCTGCGCATGACCGACGGCAAGTTCGACAAGAAGGGCAAGTTCCAGCCGGTTTCCTGGGAAAAGGCCATCGACATCATGGAAGAAAAGATGCGCTGGGCCATGAAGGAAAAGGGCCCCACCGGCATCTCCATCTTCGGTTCCGGCCAATACACCATCCATGAGGGCTATACCGCCGCCAAGCTGATGAAGGCCGGCTTCCGCTCCAACAATCTGGACCCGAACGCGCGCCACTGCATGGCCTCGGCCGTGGTCGGCTTCATGCAGACCTTCGGCATCGATGAGCCGCAGGGCAACTACGACGACATCGAGCACACCGATACCGCCGTACTCTGGGGCGCCAACATGGCCGAGATGCACCCGATCCTCTGGTCGCGCATCACCAATCGCCGCCTCACCCACAAGCCCATGAAGGTGGTCAACCTGTCGGTGTACGGCAACATGTCCTCGGACATCGCCGACCTGGAAATCATCTTCTCGCCGAGCGGCGACCTGGCCATCCAGAACTACATCGCCAGCGAGATCGTCAAGCGCGACGCAATCAATCACGACTTCGTCAAGAAACACACCCAGTTCGCTACCGGCCCGTACGATATCGGCTACGGCTTCCGGCCGAAGAACGCCGAGAAATTCCATACCGCCGCCGAGATGGAAATCGTCAAGAACGAGAAGGTGCGCGTCCTGGACAAGTGGGAAGCCATCGGCCAGCGCCGCAAGGAAGGCGAGGCCGTCGAACAGAAGAATGCCGCCACGCCGATGAAGGACTGGGCGATCAGCTTCGAGGACTTCAAGGCGGCCCTGGAACCCTACACCCTGGACTACACCGCCGAGGTCGCCAAGGGCGACCCCGACGAGCCGATGGACAAGTTCAAGGCCAAGCTGCAACAACTGGCCGACTACTACTGCGACAAGAACCGCAAGATCGTCTCCTACTGGACCATGGGCTTCAACCAGCACCAGCGCGGCACCTGGGTCAACGAGCAGGCCTACATGAACCACCTGCTCACCGGCCGTCAGTGCCAGCCGGGCAACGGCGCCTTCTCGCTGACCGGTCAGCCATCCGCCTGCGGTACGGCGCGTGAAGTGGGCACCTTCGCCCATCGCCTGCCCGCCGACATGGTGGTGATGAACCCGAAACACCGGGCCATCGCCGAGAAGATCTGGAAACTGCCCGCCGGCACCATCAACCCGCAGATGGGCAGCCACTTCGTCAAGATCATGCGCGACCTGGAAGACGGCCAGATCCTGTTCTCCTGGACCCAGGTGAACAATCCGTGGCAGAACACCGCCAACGTCAACCACTGGATCAAGGCGGCGCGCGAGATGAACAACTTCATCGTCGTCGCCGATGCCTACCCGGGCGTGTCCGCCAAGGTGGCCGACCTGATCCTGCCGGCGGCGATGATCAACGAGAAGTGGGGCGCCTACGGCAACGCCGAGCGGCGCACCCAGGTGTGGCGTCAGCAAGTGCTGCCCCCGGGCGAGGCGCGTGCCGACATCTGGATGATGCTGGAACTGTCGAAGCGCTTCAAACTCAAGGATGTCTGGGGCGCCCAGAAGATTCCGGGACTTGAGGCCGGTCTGCCCGACGTATTGCCCGCCGCTCAGGCCATGGGCTATACCCCTGAGTCGACCCTGTACGAAGTGCTGTTCGCCACGCCCGAGAACAAGAAGTTCAAGTGGCCGGACAATGCTGTCGCCAAGGGTCACGGCAACCATGTCGCCGATCTGCTCAAGGACGGCTGGTTCCCGGAAAAGGCGATGTTTGAAGAATACCGCCAGTTCGGCACCGGTCATGCCCACGATCTGGCACCGTTCGATATCTACCACCACGACAAGGTGCGCGGTTTGCGCTGGCCGGTCGTCCTGAAGGGCGACAAGTGGGTGGAGACCCAGTGGCGCAACAACGAGGCCTACGACCCGTATGTCAAGAAGGGCTCCGGCTTCGATTTCTACGGCAACAACGGTCAGGCTCTGGTGATGGGCGATCTGGACAAGCCGGGCGATCCGGCGAAGAAGGTCGACATCTCCGGCAAGGCGAAGATCTATTTCCGGCCTTATGCCTCGCCGGTCGAGAAGCCCGACGCCAACTATGATCTGTGGCTGTGCACCGGCCGCGTACTGGAGCATTGGCATTCCGGCACCATGACCCGGCGTGTGCCCGAGTTGCACCGTGCCGTGCCGGCCGCCGTCTGCTGGATCAGCCAGAAGGATGCCGACGCCAAGGGCCTGAAGCGCAACGATCTGGTCTGGGTCGAGTCGCGTCGCGGCAAGGTCAAGGTGCGCCTGGAGACCGGCGGCCGCAATCGCGTGCCGCGCGGCATGGTCTACGTGCCCTGGTTCGACGAGGGTGTGCTGATCAACAAGGTGACGCTGGATTCCACCTGCCCGTTGTCCAAGGAAACCGACTACAAGAAGTGCGCCGTGAAGGTCTATAAGGCCTGATGACGTTTCCCGCGCCACGCCTGTTCGCAGGCAGGGCGCGGGTCTTCGCCTTAGCCCCGCGTGCGGGACTAAGGCGAAGAAAATGTCCCGCGCAGGCCGGCCGCTTCGGTGGTCGTGGTGAAACTGTGCACTTAGGTGAGATGAATGGCTGAACACGACGTCGCACGACGCGATTTTCTGGTGAAGGCGGCTCAGGGCACGGCGATGGCCGCGACCGGCGGTCTGCTGTGGGTTTACCTGCTCAAGCAGGAAGCCCGGGCGCATCCCTTTGCTTTGCGCCCGCCGGGCGCGCTGGCCGAGAAGGATTTCAACGCCGCCTGCATCAAGTGCGGCCAATGTGTGGTGGGCTGTCCTTACCACACCCTGAAGTTGTCCGGCTCGGGTAGCGATCTGCCCATCGGCATGCCCTTCTTCGAGCCACGCGAGATTCCCTGTTACCTGTGCCCGGACATCCCTTGCATGAAGGCCTGCCCCACCGGTGCCCTGTCGCCGGAATTGAAGAACATCAACGATTCGCGCATGGGTCTGGCGGTCATCGATCTGGAAAACTGCCTGTCCTGGAAGGGGCTGCGTTGCGAGATCTGCCATCGCGAGTGTCCGCTCAAGGGCAAGGCGATCACTCTGGAGACGCATCCGCGCGGCATTTCCAAGCACGCGATGTTCTACCCGATTGTCAATTCGGAATACTGCACCGGTTGCGGCATCTGCGAGAAGGCCTGCCCGACCACCGAGGCTGCCATCCGCATCCTGCCGCACAAGCTGGTGCAGGGCAAGATCGGCGATCACTACCGGCTTGGCTGGACCTTCGACACCGAGATCACCCAGGACTTCAAGCCGTCCGATGTCATCGGCCCTGGTGAAGGCAAGACGCTGGCACCGGGCAAGGCGCCTGGCCAGGATTACCTCAACTCAGGTGACCTATGAGCGACCTGGGCGGCTATGACGCCAGGCTGGACGCCCTGGCCTCGACCGAGAAAGTCCACAATCTCTCCTTTACCGGCAAGCTCTGGTCGTGGCGCTACATTGTCCTGCGCCGCTTCACGCAGTTGGGCATCCTCCTGTTGTTCTACGGCACGGCGCACTGGGCTTGGCAGTGGCCGGAAAAGACACCCTTGCTGAGCGGCAACCTGAGTGCCTCGGAGTTCATTGGCCTGATCCCCTTGGCTGACCCGCTGGCGGCCTTGCAGATATTCCTGGCCGGACATGTCCTGCGCCAGGAAACCCTGATTGGCGTGGCCATCGTTTTCGGTTTTTACCTGCTGGTCAGTGGGCGCACTTTCTGCGCCTGGATGTGCCCGGTGAACATGGTGACCGACCTCGCCGGCTGGCTGCGCGGCAAGCTGGACATTCGTGCTTTGTTCCATGTCCACCGCAATGTGCGCTATTTCATTCTCGCGGCGACCCTGATTCTCTCCGCGCTCACCGGCGTCGCCGCCTTCGAGTGGGTCAGCCCCGTGGGCATGATGCATCGCGAGATCATCTTCGGTATCGGCTTTGGTTTCCTGGCGCTGCTGGCCATTTTCCTGTTCGATCTGCTGATCCTGAAGAACGGCTGGTGTGGCCACCTGTGTCCCTTGGGGGCGTTCTGGTCGCTGGTTGGCAAGGCCGGTCTGGTGCGGGTACGTTTCGACAAGACGTCGTGCACCCATTGCGGCGAGTGCGCCAAGGTCTGCCCGGAACCCCAGGTGCTGAATCTGAAGAAGTTGGAAGAACGTGGCCTGGTGTTCTCCGGCGAATGCAGCAATTGCGGTCGCTGCACGGCGCTCTGTCCGGAGGGCAGCCTGGCTTTCGATTTGAGACCCCTGATCCGTCAGCACAACGCACGGGCGGCAGGGTCGACTGGTCATTGATTTCTGGCAAAGGAGGACGAAATGAGGAAAAGCGTTCTATTGGGTCTGGTCCTGGCGGCCATTTCATTCACGGTGCCGGTCGGCGCGGTACAGGATCAGGAGATTCCGGAAGACTCCCTGGGGCTGTCGAAAACCAGCGTTTTCGACGATCCGAGCCCGGCAGTCTTTGAATATGACAAGGCCGATGCCGGCAGTGTCGGCAAACGTTCGGAGCGTTCCTATATGACGGCGCCGCCGATGATCCCGCACACCATTGTCGACATGGTACCGATCACCCTGGAAGCGAACCTCTGCCGCGACTGCCATGTGCAGCCGGGTCTGATCGGCCAGAAGCTGACTCTGGGTATGCCGGTACCGGCGCCCGTCAGCCACTACACCGATGTCAAAGCAGGCGATCTCTACATGGGCCGCTGGAACTGCGTGCAGTGCCATGCGCCGCAGGCGAAGGTAAACGTGTTGGTCAAGAGCACCTTCAAGAAGTCCAAATAGTTGTTTCATTCACGCCACTGGAACCTGCTGACCGGGGTTCCAGTGCGCATCCATCCGTGGAGCGGGCCCGGTAACGTTCAGCGCGCGCCCTTTCCACAAACTCCTGACGCTGTCTTCGGCGGCTCTGCGCCGTAGTGTCTCAGTCGGCAACCCCGAAGGCGACGACATGCTCGACGTTGAGGCGTATGCCGATGAGTTCGCCAATGCTGTGATCGTGGTGCGACGGCACCTGGGCAAGCACCTGGGCGCCGCTGGCGAGCTTCAGGGTATAGATGAATTCTGCGCCGCGAAAGGCCTTGCGGACGATCTCGGCGAGTAGCGGGCTGTGGTCGTCGTGAATGATGTCGTCCGGGCGGATCAATACCTCGACCGGCGCGCCTTTGCCGAAGGCCAGGCAGCTATCACCGTCGCATTCTGCGGCGGAGACACCTTCGAGCACACCCAGTTCGATCTCCACCTGATGGGCGTTGAGTACCTTGCCCGGCACCAGGGTGCCCTGGCCGATGAAGTCGGCGACGAAGCGGTTCTTCGGCTGGTGATACAGGTTGTACGGCGTGTCCCACTGCTGGATCAGGCCATCGTTCATGACCCCGACGACATCGGCGACGGCAAAGGCTTCGTGCTGGTCGTGCGTCACCAGCAGCGCGGTGATCGCCTCGTGCTTGAGGATGTCGCGCACCTCCATCGACAGCTTTTCGCGCAATTCCACGTCCAGATTGGAAAACGGCTCGTCGAGCAGCAACAGGCGCGGCCGGGGCGCCAGGGCACGGGCCAGGGCGACACGCTGCTGCTGACCGCCGGATAGCTGGTGCGGGTAGCGCAGGGCTTCGCGCTCCAGTCCGACTAGTTCGAGCATCTCGGCACAGCGCTGCTCCCGGTCGGCGTTCGCCAATCCGGCGAGGCCGAACTGGATGTTCTGGGTAACGTTCAGGTGAGGAAACAGGGCGTAGTCCTGGAACACCAGCCCCATGCGGCGTTTTTCCGGGGGCAGGGAATGCCCCGGGCGGGATACGGCCTGGGCGTCGAGGTAGATGGCACCGGAGGCAAGTTTCTCGAACCCGGCGATGAGGCGCAGCGCCGTCGTCTTGCCACAGCCCGACGGGCCGAGCAGGCAACCGATCTGGCCGGTCTTCAGGTGGAACGAGACATCCTTCAGACGGCGCGCTGGCCATAGGATTGGGCGATGTTTTCAAGTGTCAGCATGGTCGGCGTGGCGTATCAGGTAAATCACCGGCAGCAGGCCCACCAGGGCGATGGCGACCGAGGGCAGGGCGGCGCGCTCCCACTCGCCTTCCGAGGTCATCTCGAAGACGCGCACCGCCAGGGTATCCCAGCCGAACGGACGGGTCATCAGGGTGATCGGCAGTTCCTTCATGATGTCGACGAAGGTCAACGCCATGGCGGTGAACAGCGAGACGCGCAGCATCGGCAGATGAACCCGCTTCAGACGCCGCCAGCCGGTGACGCCGAGGCTCTGTGCCGCTTCGTCGACGGACGCCGTGATCCGTCCCAGGCCGGATTCGAGCGGCCCGAAACCGACCGCGAGAAAGCGCGCGCAGTAGGCCAGGAGCATCACCGCCAGCGTGCCGCCGAGTATCTGGCCATCGAGCTGGAATGTCTCGATGAGCTGGTTGTCGAGCCAGGCAATGGGGATGAAGATGCCGACGGCCAGGACCGCGCCGGGGAGGGCGTAGCCCAGGGTCGACAGCCGGGCGGCGATACGCATGCCGGGCGTCGGGTTGAGGCGCTGGGCGTAGCCGAGGATGAGCGCCAGGGCAGCGACCATGAGCGCCCCCAGTCCGGAGAGCAGAACCGAGTGCCAGGCGAATTCGAGATAGCGGCTGTCGAAATCCTCGCTGAAGACCGCGCCGGTCCAGTCGGCGAGCTGCCAGAAGGGAATGATGAAGGCAATGCCGAAGACCAGGCTGCACCAGAGTGTCGCCAGGGCGGCATGCCGCCCCTTCAGGCGGACCCGGCCGGCCTGGCTGGAGGATTTGCCCGAGGCGGCATAGTTGCGGCCGGCGCGTAGCTGGTTTTCCAGCAAGGCGACGACGAAGACGAAGAAGATCAGCATGGAGGCGAGCTGTGCCGCCGCCGGCAGGGAAAACAGCGAGAACCAGGATTTGTAGATGGCCGTGGTGAAGGTGTTGTAGTTGAACACCGAGACCGTGCCGAAATCAGCCAGGGTCTCCATGATGGCCAGGAGCAGGCCGGCCATGATGCCGGGCCGTGCCATCGGCAGGGCGACCCGCCAGAAGGCTTGCCAGCGGCTCAGGCCCAGGGATTGGGCCGCCTCGGTCAAGCGCCGCCCTTGGCCCTGGAAGGCGGCCCGCGCGGTGAGGTAGACGTAGGGATACAAGGCCAGGATCATCACCAGGATGACGCCGCCGCGCGAGCGGATCGGCGGTGTCCAGAGGATGCCGTGGGTATCGCGCAGCCAGGTAGCCAGGGGGCCGGTGAAGTCGAGCAGGCCGATCCAGACAAAGGCTGTGACATAGGCCGGCAAGGCCAGCGGAAGCATCAGCGCCCAGGAAAAGAAGCGCCGCCCGGGATAGTCGCAGACGCCGGTGAGCCAGGCCAGCGAGACGCCCAGCAGGGTCACGCCCAGGCCAACGCCGAGCACCAGCCAGGCGGTATTGACCAGCAGTTCCGGCAGGACGAATTGCCAGAGGTGGTCCCAGATCTCCTGATCGGGGTGCACCAGATAGGACATCAGCACCAGCACCGGTATCGCTGTGATCAGGGCAATGGGCAGGGCGGCAAACCAGGTCGGGGAAAAACCGAAAGCGCCGGAAGGCGCTTCCAGGGGCTGGGCGGCAGGACGGCTCATGGCATGATTCTACCGACTATGTCTCATCGAGCCTGCGCCCCCTTTGCAAAGGGGGAGGGTGCCTGCGTTCATGTTGGGCGGGATGGCGCCATATCCGGTCACTTATACCCGGCCCGGTCCATCAGCATCACCGCCTTGGCTTGGAGTTTGCCAGCCTGGGCGACGTTGATCGGGTTCTGCTTGAATTTACCCCAGGAGGCGACCAGAGGATCCCATTTGATCCTGGGGTTCGCGGGGTATTCCATATTGACGTCGGCATAGAGGTTCTGCGCCTTCGCCGAAGATAGCCATTCCAGCAACTGGCCGGCGCCGAAGGGATTCTTGGCATGATGGGTGACCCCGGCGCCGGAGACGTTGACGTGCACGCCGGTGTTCGGGGCCTTGGCATCCTGATTCGGCCAGAATATCGCCAGCGGCAGGTTCGGCTTTTTCTCCATCAGGCGACCGAAGTAATAGGTGTTGACCACGGTGACGTCGCACAGGCCGGCGGCGACGGCTTCCATCGCCTTGGTGTCGTCCGGAAACGGGTCGGTGGCCAGATTGGCGACCCAGCCCTTGACCATGGCCTCGGTCTTCGCTTCGCCGTACTCGTCGATCATCATGGCCACCAGGGACTGGTTGTAGACCTTTTTCGAGGTACGCAGGCACAGCCGGCTTTTCCACTTGGCATCGGCCAGGGCCTCGTAACTGCTCAAGTCGCCCGGTTTCACCTTGTTGGTGTTGTACACCAGGGTGCGGGCGCGCACCGAAAGTCCGAACCACTGATTGTCCGGATCGCGCAGGTGGGCGGGGATGTTGGCGCTCAGGGTCTTCGACTTCACCGGCGCCAGCAAGCCCTCTTCGGCGGCCTGCCAGAGGTTGCCGGCATCGACGGTCATGAAGATATCCGCCGGGGTGTTCTTGCCTTCGGCCTTGAGCCGGGCCATAAGCGGGCCTTCCTTGTCGGTGACGAACTTGACGGCGACGCCGGTCTCCTTGGTGTAGGCGTCGAAGAGCGGTTTGATCAGTTGTTCGTTGCGCGCCGAATAGACCACCACCTCGGCGGCGGAAACGCCACCTGCGACGGAGAGAGTAGTCGCCAGGGCGACGGTGAGGGTACGGAAAACGTGCATCGGTCACTCCAAACGGTGGGTTGATATCAAGACTGTATCGAGAGTGATGTCATTAAAACACAAACGATAATGATTATCAAATGTATTGCATACGATAACCGTTCTCATTTATCATTGACCCATGACGAACAGGGATATCTGCTCCGGTAGCACGCCGGAGACACCTCGGAAGCCCGCGATAGATGAGCGTGGCGTGATCAATGCCAAATCCCTGTTCGTCGGTGGGGATGTCGTTCTCATCGAATATCGTGGAGAGCATTACCAGCTACGCCGGACCAAAGCCGGCAAGCTGGTCCTCACCAAGTAAGTATTCTCAGCCAGCCATCGGGCGTCCTGCCCCAGTAGCCAGCCAACAATTTTCTAGGCTAAAGGGGAAATCATGCCCAAGAAACATTTTCTGGCTCTGGCGCTCGCCAGTCTGATGTCGCAGCCGGCCCTGGCCGTGGCCGACAACGAAGTGCTGATGCTCGAACTGCAACGCTTGGCCCAGCGTGTCGAGCAACTCGAAGCCACCAACCGCAAACTGGAGGCTCAGGTCGCGCCGGCTCAGACCCAGGCCCTGGCGGCGCGCGTCGAAGATGTCGAGAATGAAGTCGTCGCCATCCGCAAACAGCCCAAACCGTTCCCGGCGCTCGAAGGCGTCAGCGCCGGTGCTTCGCTTTTACTGGTGGCACAAAGCACCGATGGCGATGCCGGCAAGGGTCAGATGACAGTGCGTGCCGATATCGAAGTCGAGCTGCCGATGGGGGCGATCGGTGAGGCCGAGGGCAAGCTCTTCGCGCATCTGCGTGCCGGCGACGGCGATGGAGTCGATACTGGCGCCTTTGCGACCTCGAACGCCACGGCCTTCAATCTACCCCAGCCGGTGCTGATGCAGGCCTGGTATCAGCTCGATATCCCGATCGGCGCGGCCAGCGGCAATCTAGGCCGGGTCGAGATGACCGTCGGCAAGATCGATCCGTTCGGCTTCTTCGACGGCAACAACATCGCCGACGATGAGTCGGAACAATTCCTCAATCTTGCCTTCATCCACAATCCGCTGCTCGATGCCGGCGGCGATATCGGCGTCGGCGAGCATGGCGCCAGTCCGGGCCTGCGCGTCGCCTATGTCAGCGATGTCAACGGCGGCAACAATCTGACTGCGGCTCTTGGGCTGTTCGGCGCCGGTGACGGCGCGAATTTCGCGGACACCTTCGACAAGCCGATGGCCATCGCTCAGGTTGAATACGCCGGCAAGACCTTCGGCGGCCTGGCCGGCGCCTATCGCCTGTACGGCTGGAGCAACGGCCGCGCCGAATCGTTCGCTGGCGACCGCCAGCGGCATAGCGGCCTGGGCGTCTCCATCGACCAGCAGGTCACCGAGCATGCCAGCCTGTTCACCCGCATCGGCAAGTCGACCGACGGCGATGTCGCCTTCGACCGGGCCCTGACCCTCGGCGCCGAACTGGCCGGCGGCGCCTGGGGCCGTGCCGACGACCGCCTGGGTGTCGCCTACGGCTGGCTCGACCCGAGCCGTGCCTACCGCGACGACACCGGCTTCGATGACGCCGAAAGCCACTTCGAGGTCTATTACAAGTGGCAGTTGAACGAGCACATCGCCCTGACCCCGGACATCCAGTGGATACGGAATCCCGCGGGCGACGGCCAGGCCGACGATGTCACCGTCATCGGACTGCGTGCCAAAGCCGCGTTCTGAACGACCACCCAGCACCCGAGGAGACACCATGATTCACACGGCCCAACCCGAACTGTTCAGCGGCGCGCTCGACAACCTGATGCGTCACCTGCTCACCGGATGCGTTCAGTCGGCCCAGCGCGCGGTCTTGCTGCTCGGACGGATCGAGTCGTCCGAATCGACCGATGCCGAGATGCGCGACACCTGCGAGCGCATGCGCGAGCAACTGGAGGACGGTCGTGTGTGAGCGTCATGGTGCCGGAGTCGGTGCGCTCATCCAGAATCTGTTCGGGCAGAACCTGTTCGGGCCGGGGACGACCTTGCCCAGGCTTGAGCCGGCGATCCCGGTAAAGCCAAACCGCCGGCTCAAGATCTGGGAGCTGGAAGACAAGTTCCACTGCCCGGTGGTCGGCACCTGTCTGAAGCTCGACGACATCAAGAAGATCGCCCGCAAGGGCGGCTTCACCGGTTTGCTCGACCGCAAGTATGACCTCTACCTGCGGCGCTTCGACAAGGCACGCACTGAAGACGAGGTGCGCGCGCTCTGGAAGCAGCATCTCGAGCAGGGCGAGGTGGCCGGGGCGATGTGGGCAGCGCTGACCCACAAGGCCGCTGGCAAGGACAGCCGGCAGGCGGTCTACGCCGATGTCCACATGCTGTCGCACCAGATCGGCGCCGGCCAGGCGGCGGATCTGCGGCGTCTGGAATGGCTCGATGGCGAACATGCCCGGTTGCAGCGGCAGTACCGCCTGGACAATGAGCGGCATAGCCGCGAACTGGCCGAGCGCGATACGCGCATTCGGCAACTACAACGGGACAGCACCGAAACCCGGCAGCGCGCCCAGGCGGACAACCCGCTGAAGGCGCGCCTGGAGGCGATCGAGTCGGGCAGCGCCATGCTCGCCATGGGACGCCGGCTGATGCTCGCCAGCGACAGCGCGGCGCGCCATGCCGAGCGCAACACGGCGCTGGAGGCGCGCGTCGCGCAACTGGAAGCGCAACTCGCCGAGTTCGCCGAGCAGCATGACATCGTCAGCCGCGAACGCGATGCCATGGAACGTCTGTGGCTCTCCGAAACGGCCGCCGAGGCGCCCTGTGCCGGCGAGTGCGCCTCCTGCCCGAGCCAGTTGCAGGGCCGTTGCGTGCTCTGCGTCGGCGGCCGGACGCCGCTCCTGCCGCAATACCGTCAGCTTGCCGAGCGCCTCGGTGTGCGCCTGATCCATCACGACGGTGGCAAGGAAGAAGCCCTGTCGCGGCTGCCGGCCCTGCTGGCCAGCTCCGATGCGGTCATCTGCCCGACCGATTGCGTCGGCCACCTGGCCTATTACCAACTCAAACAGCACTGCAAACAGGCCGGCAAGCCGTGTGTACTGGTGAAAAGCTCCGGTGTCGCCAGTTTCGCCGCGGCGCTCACCCGGCTGGCCGAAGGCCGCGCCGAAATCCAGCCCGCATCATGACCGAAACCGAAAAGAAACCAACCGGCGGCAGCAAGCCGGTCTACCCCGCCTTCCGCAGCGAGACCCTGTTTGCCCAGGGCAAGGTGATTGTCATCGTCCACGCCGGCCGGGAATACCAGCTGCGCATCACCAGTGCCAACAAACTGATCTTGACTGCCTGATCGATCACCCTGGAATTGAAAGGAATAACCATGCATAAACTGCTTCTCGTCCTGAGCATCGCCGCCGCACTCAACGGGTCACCGGCCCTGGCCGCCGACCTTAACCCGCGTCCGGTACTTGAGCATCATGCCGCGCTGGTCTACGCCAACTACAGCGATACCCTGAGCTCGGCGCTGGCCTTGCGCGGCGCTATCGATGCCTTCCTTGCCACGCCCTCCGAGGCAACCCAGCAGGCGGCGCAACAGGCTTGGCGCATGGCCCGCGAGTTCTACGGCCAGACCGAAGCGTTCCGTTTCTACGGCGGACCGATCGATGACGAGCATGGTCCGGAAGGCCGTCTCAACGCCTGGCCGATGGACGAGTCCTATGTCGACAGCGTCGAAGGCGCCGACGGCGTCGGCCTGATCAACGACCGCGCCTTTGCCATCACCAAGGCCTCGGTGACCGACCATAACGAACGTGGCGGCGAGGAGAATATCGCCACCGGCTACCACGCCATCGAGTTCCTGCTCTGGGGCCAGGACAAGAGCGAGACCGGGCCGGGCAAGCGCAGCTATACCGACTTCGTCGACGGCAAAGCACCCAACGCCGATCGCCGCCGGCAATACCTGAAGGTGGTCGCCGACCTCTTGATCGATGACCTGGAATTCCTGGTCAAGGCCTGGCGTCCGGGCAGCAAG
Source organism: Hydrogenophilales bacterium (assembly GCA_016703155.1). Lineage (GTDB taxonomy): Bacteria > Pseudomonadota > Gammaproteobacteria > Burkholderiales > Thiobacillaceae > JADJCP01. Next base: position 325,325 of record JADJCP010000002.1, on the reverse strand, counting down.
GTCAACTATCGCTCCCGCTTCGTCGAGGGTGGCCAGGACAGCCTGCGCAATCTCTTTGTCGCCATGGGCTCGCTGGCGCGCGGCGAACTGGCCGGCGAGCGTCTGGAAGTGGCGCTCAACAGCCAGGATCAGGAAGACGAGCATTCCTGCTTCTCCGACAACACCCATCGTGACGCCGTGCTCAACGCCACCGGCATCGAAAACGTCTGGCTCGGCCGCTACAAGCGCGCCGACGGCAGCATCATGACCGGGCCGTCGCCGCGCGACCTGGTCGCCGCGCGCAACGCCGGCATTGCCGAACGCACCTCGGCGCAGATCGCCGCTTCGGTGGCCGCCGCCAGCGCCATCCAGGTGCCATTCGACCGCGAGATCGTCGGCGCCAAGGACGCCCCGGGCCGGCAGCGCATCCAGAAAACGGTGAACAGCCTGGTGCAGCAGAGCAAGGACCTGGTCGCCGCCGCGAATGCCGTCGGCATCACCAAGCTGACGCTTGTGCAGCCGTAAGACAGGCACCCTCTCCCGCGCTGCCGTGCAACCCCTCCCAGGGGGGCGTGGGAGAGGGTGCACCAGCCCGCCAACAGGAACCAAAACATGAAGCTCCGTACCCCCATCCTCCTGTCCGCCAGCCTGCTCGCCACCGGCCTCGCCGCCGCGCCGACCGACGACCCGCACGGCGAGAAGACCGGCGGCGAGACCACCGTATTTGCCACCGGTCGCAACGCCTTTTCCTTCCCGGCCGCGAACCTCGGCGACGCGGAGCGCACCCGCTTCGTCATCGGCAATTCATTCTTCAAGCGCAACTGGGTGCAGGCCCCGGCCTCGACCAAGGCGCGCGATGGCCTCGGGCCGCATTTCATCGCCCGCTCCTGTGGTGGCTGCCATGTCAACGACGGCCGTGGCGCGCCGCCGAAGCCGGGCGATCAGCCGGTGTCGCTGCTCATGCGCCTGTCCGTGCCGGGCGTCGGCGCGCATGGCGGCGTGGTGCCGGAACCGACCTATGGCTACCAGTTCAACAATTTCGCCGTGCAGGGTGTCAAGCCGGAAGGCAAGGTCGACATCCGCATCGAAGAGATCGCCGGTAAGTTCAGCGACGGTGGCGCCTACACCCTGGTCAAGCCGCATTACAGCTTCCGTGACCTGGGCTACGGGCCGATGGCGAAAAACACGCTGGTCAGTCCGCGCGTCGCCCCGCAGATCATCGGCGTCGGTCTGCTGGAGGCCATACCGGAGGCCGAAATCCTGCGCAATGCCGTCGATCAGTCGGCAGCCAAGGGCCCGATCAAGGGCGTGCCCAACCGGGTCTGGGACGCGCTCGCGGGCAAGACGATGCTGGGCCGCTTCGGCTGGAAGGCCAACGTGGCCACCATCGCCCACCAGACGGCCGGTGCCTTCAACGGCGACATCGGTATCACCTCGCCGGTTTTTCCGGAAGAGGGCTGCACGTCGACACAGAAGGATTGTCTGGACGCGCCCAAAGGCAGCCAGGGCAAGTCGCCCGAAATCGACGAGAAGACCCTCGGCGACGTGGTCTTCTATCAGGCCACCCTGGCGCCGCCAGCGCGGCGCAATGTCGGGGACAAGGTTGTGCAGCGCGGCCAGAAGCTATTCGCCGAAGCGCAATGCGCGGTTTGTCATCGACCCAGCTACGTGACCGGCGCCGCGCCCAACCCGGCATTGAGCAGTTCGGCCCTCGCCGGTCAGCGCATCCACCCCTACACCGACCTGTTGCTGCACGACATGGGCGAAGCGCTCGCCGACGGTCGTCCCGATGGCCAGGCCAACGGCCGCCAGTGGAAAACGCCGCCGCTCTGGGGCGTCGGTCTGATCAAGGACGTCAATGGCCACAATCGACTGCTGCATGACGGTCGCGCGCGCGGCGTGCTCGAAGCCATACTCTGGCACGGCGGCGAGGCGGACGACAGCCGCAAGGCGGTGTTGAAGCTGGACAAGGCAGCGCGCGAGGCGCTGGTTAAGTTCGTGGAGGCACTGTGATGCGCCGCATCGGCTTTGTAGGAGCGAGCTTGCTCGCGATCAGCGCTATGGGTATCGCCGGTACGCCGGCGCCGACAGAGGGGATACATCACGACTGGTATGCGCCGCGTGCCGCCGCCTTCGCCGTCGCAAGCGCCGCCCTGACGCCCGCCGTCCAGGTGCTGTGCGAGGCTACGCCGAGTCAGGCCGACGCCTCGCTTCAACAGGCACGCCGGCATTGGCTCGATGTCCTGGCGGCCTGGGAACGCCTGGCCGGCGTTGCCATCGGACCGGTGCTGGAACGCCGCTCGCAACGCCAGATCGACTTCACGCCGACCCGACCGCGCATGATCGAAAAGGCCATCAAGGCCACGCCAAAAAGCGCCGCCGACATGGAACTCATCGGCACCCCGGCCAAGGGCCTGCCGGCGCTCGAATGGCTGCTCTGGACCCAGCCGGTCGCCCCCGGCACACCCGCCTGCGCCTACGCCGTCCGGGTCGCCGAAGACATCCGGCGCGAGGCCGAGGTGCTCCGCCAGGCCAAGCCCGGCCTGGCGGATGCGCAGACGCTGCTGTCCGAGCTGGTCAACCAGTGGGTCGGCGGTATCGAGCGGTTGCGCTGGCCCGGCATGGAAATGCCGGTGCGCGTCGCGGCTACCTCGGCCACGCCGGTCGAACCGGACTTCCCCCGTCGGTCGAGCGGCGCGGCACCGCTCGCCTGGGCGGCGCAATGGCGGGCCTTGCGCGAACTGGCCATGACCGGCGATGCCTCGCTCGCCGGCGCACTGCGCGCGCGCGGCCATGCTGCCTTGGCCGATGCCCTGACCGGAGCGGTACGCGAGGCCGATAGCGCCATGCAGGCGCTGGAAACCGGCGATCGCGAGCGTATCCTCGCCGCCGCCAAGCGTCTGGCCGCGCTTAAGAAACAGGTCGAAAACGATGTGGCGCCGGCGCTCGGCGTCACCATCGGCTTCTCCGATGCCGATGGTGACTGATCATGCGTGATCGCTTCCACCGTGACGCTGTTCCCCCCTTTGCAAAGGGGGGCAGGGGGGATTTCTCAGGCGCATCCATCGGCGACACGCCGCCAAATCCCGCCCAACCCCCGTTATCCCCGAATGGGGGCTTTTGCAAAGGGGTGAGCCGGGCGACACGGCGCGAATTCCTGCTCGGCCTGGTGGCGCTGCTCGGTGCGCCGTCCGTGGCGCGCGCCGCCGCGCAGATCGGCGAGGAAATCCGCCTCGCCGCAACCTGGCAGGCCGGGGCCGGCAACCGCGTCGGCCTGCTCACCCTGGCTGGCGACAACCTGCGCATCGCCACCGAACTGGAGCTGCCCACCCGCGCCCATGGCCTGCTGCGCGAGCCGGCCGGCACGCTGCTGACCGTCGCGCGCCGTCCCGGCGACTGGCTGCTGCGCTGGGACGAACAGGGCAGGGCGCTGGCCTGGCGTTGGGTCGAGCCCGGCCGCGCCTTCGCCGGTCACCTGCTCGCCAGCCCGGACGGCGCGACCGTCTACACCACCGAGATCGACCTGGAGACCGGCGCGGGCCTGATCGGCGTGCGCGACGGCAACACGCTGGCGAAACTGGCCGAGTGGCCGACTCGTGGGCTCGACCCGCACGAACTGCTCTGGGACCCGACCCGGCCCGGAAACCTCATCGTCGCCAACGGTGGCGTGCCCACCCGCCCGGAGACCGGGCGCGTCAGGCACGATCTCGATCGCATGGATTCATCCCTGGCACGCCTCGACGCGGCCACCGGCCGGATCGTCGACCAATGGCGCCTGGACGATCCACGCCTGTCGCTACGCCACCTCGCCTGGAACGGCGACCGGCTCGGTATCGCCTTGCAGGCCGAGCACGCCGAACCGTCCCGCCGGGATGGCGCGCCGGTCCTGGCCTTGCTCGATAACGATGTCCTGCGCGTCGTTGCGTCGCCTGGTTTGCGCGGTTATGGTGGTTCCATCGCCGCGCACGATGACGGTTTTGCCGTGAGTTGTCCGCGCGCCCAGGGCGTGGCGCTCTACGATGCACATGGCTACCGTGATTTCATCGCGCTCCAGGAAGCCTGCGCGCTGACCGGGCATGCGAACCGTCTCTGGGCGGGTGGCAGGACTCAAGCCCTGGGTAATGGTGGCGCGCCGCTCATTGCCGGTCTGCCTGACATCAGACTCGATAACCACTGGGTCGCGCTCTGACAGCTTGCCGGGGTGTGCGTGCATCCCGGGGAAGGTATCGCCGAAGCGCGCCCGCGACCCCGCGCCACGCCGGACGGCCCCCGGACCGGCGACTAGTTGGCGACGGCGGGGCCGATGGATTCGTACAGCAGGGCCAAGCTGCCCGGATGCTCGAAGGGGTCTTGGATCATGGCTGGCACGGCCAGTGCCAGGGCACGGTCTAGCGACGCGGCGAGATCCTTGTCCGGCCGCGCGCGCAGCAGTTCGCGCGTGGCGATCATCAGGCGCGCCGAGGCGGAGGGCAGCGCGCCGTCGGTGAGGGCCGGCTCCGGGCGTAGTACGGCGAGCAGCGGCCGCTCCTCGCGTCGCCAGCCTTCCTGGGTGAAGAAGCGCCGCCAGGTCTGGCCGGCCAGGTCGCGCGCCAGCCGGGTGGCGGAGGCGTCCCGGAATGCGTTGGCATGGTCCAGGGAGGCCGGCGACGACATAGGCGTGATCGTCCAACTCGGCGTCGGCGAAGATGCGACCGCCGGCGCGCGCCTTGACCAATCGGCCGCGGTCGAGCATGTCCCGGGCGATGAAGGCGGCGAGCGTCTTGGCCGCCTTCTCGTAGCGCGGCACGCCCCGGCCGGCTTCCGACAGCGCGCTCAGGAGCAGTCCGTTCAGAGCCGCGCCGATCTTGGTGTCGACGGGCACCCGAGCCTGCCGGCCGACAGCCTTGAGTTTGCCCAGGATAGGGCGCAACCGGGCGCGTTCCCCGGGTGCGAGCCGGGTGTGCTCGAACGGCAGGTAACCCAGGTCGAAGGGCGCGGCGGCCTCCAGTTTCCAGGCTTTCGCCACGAGGGCGAATTCCTTGGCCGGCAGGCGTTTCTGCAACTCAGCCTTCATCCATAGATAGGCGCCGCCTTCCCGGCCGGCCTTGTCCAGGGCAGACGTGGCGGTGTAATAGCCCCCGCCCGGCGTGGCCAGGGTATCGAGGATGAAATCCAGGGCTTCGTGGGCCACCTCCAGATAATCCGGACGATCCAGCACCTGCGCGGCACGGCCGTAGATCGAGACCAGCTGCGCGTTGTCAGCGAGCATTTTCTCGAAATGCGGCGTGTTCCAGTCCGGATCGACGGTGTAACGAAAGAAGCCGCCGTTGACATGGTCGCGCAGGCCCAGGCGGCTCATCTGGTCCAGGGTGAGGCGCAGGAATTCGCCCAGGCGCGGGTCGCGTTCCCGCGCGTACAGGTCGAGCAGGCGGGCCAGGTGTGGCGCCATGGGGAATTTGCTGACGCGGGAAAAGCCCCCCTGCATGGTGTCGGCGTTATGCCAGACCGTCGCCAGATAGGCCTTGATGCGCTCCTTGCCGGTTTCCGCGCCGGGTGCCTGGGCACGTGCCGCGACGGGTGGCGGCGCCGCGTCGCGCGCCGCCTGGCGAAACGCGTCGCCGCGATCCTTCCACGCCGAGGCAAGGCGGTTCAGCAAGCCCTTGAATTCCTCGGGTGGCATGTAGAGCACGGCATAGGCGGGATAACCCTCGGGCGTGATGAAGGCATTGAGCGGCCAGCCGGACATGCCGTTGAGGCGCTCGGAGAAGGCCAGCAGCGCGCTGTCCAGGCTGCCGTTCAACTCGCGGTCCACCTTCACCGGGATGAAATGCCGATTCAACAGGGCGGCGATGGCCGGGTCGCGATAGCTCTCCCGTTGCATGACGTGGCACCAGTGGCAGGAAAAATAGCCCAGGGATACGAACAACAGCTTGTTTTCCCGTTTCGCCCGCGCCAGGGTCTCGTCGTTCCACTCCTGCCAGGCCACCGGATCGCGGCCGTGCAAGGCCAGATAGGGCGAGGCATGGCCGGCCAGGCGGTTCGCCAGGGGTGCGGCCGCGGCCGGCGCGATGGCAAGAAATGCAAACAGGGCGGCAAGGAATAGGCCGTGAATCCGTAAGATCATGCGTGGGAGATCCGACGTGGCGGGTGGATGAGGCATGAGCGCGAATGTATGCCGGTTCGCTGTCCGGCGACGATGGTATGTTTTGCATAGCCTATCGCAAGATGCGTTGTCGAGCCGGCGCTACCCGACGCATCGTTTGTGGTGGGCGCCAGGCCTCCACGCATTCATCCGATGCGTTGCTTCGATTGGTCATCGGCGGGCGATGGCGGATACAATTCGCGCTCCCCATACGCCTACGGATGCCATGTCTATAACCGGGGCGAATGGCGTCCGCGGCTGCCAGCCACAGACAACGGAGACACCGACCCGACGACGATGAGCAAGCCCTGCCCGCTCTCCACGCAAATCCCCGGCCCGGCCGTGGGCAGGCCGGCCATCGAGCTTAAAGGGCTGGGCAAGGCGTTTCCCGGGCGCGACGTGCCGGCGCTGGACGGCATCGATCTCGCCGTGCCGAAGGGCACCATCTACGGCATCCTCGGCCCCAACGGCGCCGGCAAGACGACGCTGATGTCCATCCTCGGCGGCCTGCTCAAGCCGACCTCCGGCGCGGCCTGCATCGACGGCCACGACACCGCCACCGGCCGCGCCGCGATCAAGCGCATCCTGGGCCTGGTGCCGCAGGAGCCGGCAGTCTACCCGACCCTGACGGCGCGCGAGAACCTCGATTACTTCGGGCGCATGCAGGGGCTCTCCGGGGCGCATCTGCAAGCCCGCATCCAGGCCTGCCTGGAGCTGGCCGAGATGGCCGAGCATGCCGACCGGCGCGTCGACCAGTTCTCCGGCGGCTACCGGCGCCGCCTGAACATGGTGATCGGCCTGATCCACGAGCCGCGCATCCTCATCCTGGACGAGCCGACGGTGGCCATCGACCCGCACTCCCGTTCTCTGATCCACCAACGCCTGCGCGAGCTGCACGCCGCCGGCATCACCATCCTGATCTCCACCCACTACATGGAAGAAGCCGAGCATCTCTGCCAGCGTATCGCCATCATCAATCACGGCAAGTTGCTGGTGCAGGGTACGGTGCCCGACCTGCTCGCCATGCAGCGCGACAAGACCATCCAGTTGCAACTCGAAGGCGATCCGCCCGCCGACCTCGAAGCCAGGCTGGAGGGCATTTCCGGCTTGCTAGAAGTCCACGTCGCTGGCCGCTGCGTGCTGATCGTCGCCGAGCAACCGGACAGCCTCGTCGCGCCGCTGATGCGGGCCATCCATGAACGTGGACTGGGGGTGCGCTCGATGAGCTTCGGCACCGCCAGCCTGGAACAGGTCTTTCTCGCCCTGACGGGCAGCCCGGGGGCGCCGAAATGATGTCCAGCCTGGCCAAGTTCGGCGCCAGCATCGCCAAGGAGGCGCGCATCCTCGGCCGCGACCGGCAGGCGCTGATCCTGTTCTTCTCCATGCCGGTGGTCTTCGTGCTGATCCTGTCCCTGTCCCTGCGCGATGCCTTCGGCGACCGCCCGGGCGCCACCTTCCCGGTGCTGGTGGTAGCCCAGGACAGCGCCGAAGTCGGGCACGCCATCATCCAGACCTTCCGCGCCAATCCGCACATCCAGCTCGCCCTGTCGCGAACCGCCAGCGAGGCGCAGGCGCGGCAGTGGCTGATCGACGGCCACTACCGCTTCGTCGTCCTGGTCCCCGCCGGCGCCACCGACCAGGCCAAACGCCGTCTCGGCGAAATTCTTGCCAGCGTGCCGCCCGAACTGCGCATCGAGAAGCCTGTGGAAATCCGTGTACTCGCCGATCCGGCCATGCGCGCCGACTACCGCCAGGTCCTGGAAAGCAGCGTCGACCTGGTTCTGCACGGCGTCGAAATGCGCCTCGCGCGCGAGCAGGTGGAACAGACCCTGCGCGCCACCCAGGGCGAAAACCACATGCCCCTGCCGGACATGGAGAACGCCCGGCTGTTCGGCGCCGTGCAAGGCGAGACGGTCACCAAGCAGGGCCGTGGGCAGACCCCCTCGTCGGTGCAGCAGAACGCCCCGGCCTGGACGCTGCTGGCGATGTTCTTCCTCACCGTGCCCCTGTCGGTGTCGTTCATCAAGGAACGCGAGCAGGGCAGCCTGTTCCGCCTGCAAACCATGAACGTGCCGGCCTGGGTGGTGCTGGGCGGTAAGGCCGTGCCCTTCTTCGTCATCAACCAGATACAGATGATCTCGGTCCTGGCCGTCAGCGTGCACGTCCTGCCCCTGCTCGGCGGCGACCGCCTCGACCTCGGCAACGCCCCGTTCGCCCTGGCGCTCATGGGCGCGTGCGCCAGCCTGGCGGCCATCGGCTTCGGTCTCGCCGTCGCCATGTACGCCCGCACCACCGAACAGGCCGCCGGCTTCAGCTCGGCCATGGTGATGATCATGGGCGCCCTCGGCGGCATCCTGGTGCCCAAGGCCGTCATGCCGCCGCTGATGCAGGATCTCGCCAACCTATCGCCCCTGTCCTGGGGCCTGGACGGCTTCCAGGACGTGTTCGTGCGCGGCGGCGGCATCACCGACGTGCTGCCCGAGGCGCTCGGCCTGTTGGCGTTTTCGGCGTTCTGCCACGGGGTCGGCATACTGCGCTATCAGGGAAGGATTTGAGGCGGGGGTCGGCCAGAAGCGGAAATTCGTGAACACCGGATAGCCGCCATTGGAAGGGCTGGTTCGTTCGAAAACCTGCCGCATGTCCAATGCACACAAATCGGCCTTTGCGGCCGTGAGATTTTCCCCGCGCTACGCCAGCATTCTGTCGGATAGCTGTCATCTAGAGTCTGATATGTTCGAGGCGCCCGGCGAGCCAGTGCTATCGACCGGGATCAGCCACGCAGCGTGGTCAGAAGCGTGACCAGTTCGTGCATGGCGGTGAAGGGTTCGGGGTCAGTATAAGCGTTGAACTTCGCCGCCAAGGCCTGTGCTCGCTGCGTCGCGATTTCCAGGCGGTCACGGGTGGCAAGAAACGCGCCGCCCGCGCCTTTTCATAGTCGGGGATGTACCGTTTCAGGCGTGTTATCACCTCGTCGCGATGAATCGGTGCCTGAATGTCTTCGTAGTGCAGCAACAACCACAACTCGAAGCTGGGGATGGAGGCGATGGCCTTGATGCTGACCGGCTGCTTGTCGTCGTTACGCAGCTTGCCATCAAGGGATTGCGCTAGGCTCAGAGCGTTGGAATAGCTGTCGTGGTCGTCACGGTCAAACACCGCATAAATTAGGTCGAAGCTCTTGGGGCGGATGCCTTTGTGCAACTCACCTTCATCAAACAGTTGCCGGGCGTAACGCACCACCTGGATCGGCGAGGTGCCCAGTTGACTAGGCTGCACTTCTACATTGGCTGAATGCAGCTGATGCGCGGCGCGGATCTCGTCCAGGTACAGCGGTTCGGTCTTGCTCCCTTCTGTGACGATCAGGATGCGGGCATAACTGGCGCGGCGCGCCTCCTTGGCCACCTTGCGTCGCAGCTGCCTGTCTTTGGGCTGGTTGTCGCGCCCCATCAGCGCTTCACTCCCAAGGCCTGATTTTGCAGGAATGGCAGTGCGCCGTATCGCCCCTGCAGGTACCCCCGCTCCAGCGCTTCATTCTTGCGCGAGCTGAAGTCGAGCAATGGGTACAGCGATGAACTTTGGTCTGGGCGCTTTTCGACAAACCATATCTGGTCGCGGCGGAACAGGCCGTAGGCATCGAGCAGCGAGGTGTCATGCGTGGTGAAGATGAGTTGCGCACCGCCCGTGTTGACTTCGGGTCGGTGGAACAACCGCACCAATGCCTGCACCAGCAGAGTGTGCAGGCTGGTGTCCAGTTCATCCACGACCAGCGTCAACCCCTTGTCGAGGATCTCCAGGATGGGCCCAGTCAGGAACAATAGGTTGCGGGTGCCGCTGGACTCGTCCATCAAGTCGAAAACGGCCTTGCCGTGCTCGGTGATGTGGTGGAACTTTACTTCGTCAACGGCCTGCTCGCTGGCTTCTTCCTCTCGCTTGCCAGTGGCCAGGTCGAAACGAATGCTGTGAACCATGGCCTGCTTGGTGGCCACTTCAATGTCAGCAATACTGATATCGGCTGCACGCAGAAACTCGCAAATGGCCTTGCGCTGCGCTTCCTGCTTGAGCATCTGCATCGAAAACTGCGGAGACAGCGGCGACTGCTCATTGAAGATCACGAGCCGCTTGGCAAACCAGTCAAACACCGGGCGCAGGGCTTCACTATTGAGTTGCACCGCCGTAGAAAGGAACAAAGCGTTTGGCCGGGTGGCTCCCTCCCACAGATTCTTGGCGCCCTTCAGGCTGGGGCCGTATTCGTACACGTCCTTGCCGCTTTTTGTATCAAAGTGACGTTCGAACCAACGTTGCGGTTTGAATGCCTTGTAAACCAGAAGATGCTCGCTGACGATACGCTGCGGAGTCATGGCAAAGGCGTACTGGTAACGCACCCCGTCAGAAATGAAGGTGACTTCGAATTCGGTGTGGAGGCTGCTTGATGCGGCATCCAGCTTGAAGGATTGAAGTCGGTCAAAGGTCTGTCCAGGTTGTAGGGCAGCTGATTCAAGTACTACGCCACGCATGTACTGCAGAGCCTTGATGAGGTTGGACTTGCCGCTGGCATTGGCGCCATAGACCACTGCACTTTTGAGCAAATGTGGGGCGGCCTTCAGCCCTGTGCCCAGGGCATGCGTGTTCAGCAGGGTCTTGTCGGTGGACGCAACAAGACTTAACACCTGCTCATCGCGCAGGCTCCGGAAGTTCTTGATACGGAACTCGACTAGCATCGCATTTGCCCATTAAATTAAATAATATATGCATATTATGCACTAACAGTGCAATTAGTGACTTAATTTATGACTGCTGGTTGTGTTTCTGATGGGGTGCAATCTGACCGTAGTCCGTCCAAACCAAGAGCCCGCATGGTTTCAGTACCGTCAGCAACAGGTCACCTTGCCGACATTGAATAAGAGGTGTTCCACTGTCGGCAAAGGCCGACGACTTGCCTGCGATCTGTCGCCACGAATGGCTGCTCTACTCAGTCAACAGTCATAGTTATTCTGACACCACATCAGGCAGTTGGGTCGCCGGCTACCGATGCGCGGGGTATGCATGACTCAAGCAACTCAACGCGCGTCTGACCGACTGTTCCGCCGCGCCATCTCCTCGGCCAAGGCCTCCAGCCTGACCTTGGCGTCGTTGCGGAAGATTTCGAGCGAGAGTTGGGGCGGGATCGGGAAGCCGGGTTCGACGATGGCTTGGTAGTTCAGTTGCACACGTTTCTTACCCTTGATCCGCCATACGCCGGCCAGCGTTTTGATATTGCCGGCGATACGCTGGAAACGGAGGCTTTGCTGCGGGGTTTCCTCCACCTCGGTGATCATCACCAGGGGGAAATTGGGCAATTGCGGGATGCGGCCGCGTTGTTCCAGACGGATCGGTTCGCCCGACTGGGAGATGACCCGGCATACCAGTAGATCGGGGATGAATTCGGCCCAGCGGTTGTAATCGGTGAGGACGCTCCAGGCGGTTTTCTGGTCAACGCCGGTATCGATTTCGGCCTCGATCCGGATGATCCCCATGTTCGCCTGGATCCGGACGACGGCTTCGGCGCTCGCCGGAGCCGGTGCGAGCAGGCCGATTGCCAGGGCGGCGAGGCCGGCAAGGCTTCTTTCCGCTACCCATCTACGGAATGACGACATCGGCGATCCATGCATCTCATCGTGACAGGGGCTAAATAGCACGATTCGTTTCCTGGCGGTACCGGAAGCCGCCGAGCGCCGGTCGATTGTGAATTCACTATGCATGACGATAGATATTAACTATGTATCACATTCAGACAAACAATTAGAAATAGCTATCGCATGTCGGTAAAGTTCGTTTCATCGAATGACGTTCACCAACCCACCCGCAAGGAGATACTCATGCAAACCCTGATCAACACCCATGTGCAACCCTTCACCGCCCAGGCTTTCCACAACGGCAAGTTCGTCGAAGTGACCGAGAAGAGCCTGCACGGCAAGTGGTCCGTGCTGATCTTCATGCCGGCCGCCTTCACCTTCAACTGCCCGACCGAAATCGAAGATGCCGCCGACAACTACGCCGAGTTCGAGAAGGCCGGCGCCGAGGTCTACATCGTCACCACCGATACCCACTTCTCGCACAAGGTGTGGCACGAAACCTCCGCCGCCGTCGGCAAGGCCAAGTTCCCCCTGGTTGGCGACCCCACCCACGCCCTGACCAACGCCTTCGGCGTGCACATTCCTGAAGAAGGCCTGGCGCTGCGCGGCACCTTCGTCATCAACCCGGACGGCATCATCAAGACCATGGAAGTGCATTCCAACGAGATCGCCCGTGACGTGTCCGAGACCCTGCGCAAGCTGAAGGCCGCCCAGTACACGGCGGCTCACCCGAACGAAGTCTGCCCGGCCAAGTGGAAGGATGGCGCCGCCACCCTGACTCCGTCGCTGGACCTGGTCGGCAAGATCTAAAACCCGCCCCTCGCCCGGGGTTCGCCCCGGGCGGTTTTACCCCACACCAGATCGCAACACCAAGCCGTCGCAAGTGGCGCAGGCTTCGTATTGCCCTCTGAAACAGGAGAATCACCATGCTGGATGCCAATATCAAGTCCCAACTCAAGGCCTACCTGGAACGACTCGTGGCCCCGATCGAACTGGTGGCCTCCCTCGACGACGGCCCGAAATCCGCCGAGATGCGCGGTTTGCTGGAAGACATCGCCAGCGTGTCCGACAAGGTCTCGCTGCTCGAGAACGGCGTCGATGCGCGCAAGCCGTCGTTCACCATCGGCAAGCTCGGCGAGCCGGCCCGCATCGCCTTCGCCGGCCTGCCCATGGGGCATGAGTTCACCTCGCTGATCCTGGCCCTGCTGCAAGTCAGCGGCTATGCGCCGAAGATCAGCGACGAACTTGTCGCGCAGATCAAGTCGCTGAGCGGCCCATTCCGCTTCGAAACCTACATCTCGCTGTCCTGCCACAACTGCCCGGACGTGGTGCAGGCGCTCAACACGCTGGCGGCGCTGAACCCGAACATCCAGCACGTGATGATCGACGGCGCGCTCAATCAGGCCGAAGTCGAAACCCGCCAGATCATGGCCGTGCCAAGTGTGTGGCTGAACGGCGAGCCCTTCGACGACGGCCGCATGACCCTGGAGGAAATCATCGCCAAGGTCGATACCGGTGCCGCCGATCGCGACGCCGCGAAGCTGGCCGAAAAGGCGCCCTTCGACGTGTTGGTGGTGGGCGGCGGCCCGGCCGGCGCGGCGGTGGCGGTGTACGCGGCGCGCAAGGGTATCCGCACTGGCGTGCTGGCCGAGCGTTTCGGCGGCCAGGTGATGGACACGCTGGCCATCGAGAACCTGATTTCGGTGCCGCAGACCGACGGCCCGAAGCTGGGCCGCGCGCTGGAAGAGCACGTGAAGGAATACGAAGTGGACATCATGAACCTGCAAAAGGCCGAGGCGCTGATTCCGGGCGAGGCGGGTGGGTTCCATGAAGTGCGCCTGGCCAACGGCGCGGTGCTCAAGGCCCGCGCCATCATCCTGGCCACCGGCGCGCGCTGGCGCGAACTGAATGTGCCCGGCGAACTGGAATATCGCGGCAAGGGTGTGGCTTACTGCCCGCACTGCGACGGCCCGCTGTTCAAGGGCAAACACGTCGCCGTGGTGGGCGGCGGCAACTCCGGTGTCGAGGCGGCGATTGACCTGGCCGGCATCGTCGGCCACGTCACGTTGCTTGAATTCGGCGACGCCCTGCGCGCCGACGCGGTGTTGCAAACCAAGCTCTACAGCCTGGCCAACGTCACCGTCATCAAGAGCGCGCAGACCACCGAAGTGACCGGCGCCGGCGGCAAGGTCAATGGCCTGAGCTACACCGACCGGCTCACCGGCCAATCGCAGCATGTCGCACTGGAAGGCGTGTTCGTGCAGATCGGCCTGTTGCCCAACACCGACTGGCTCAAGGGCACGCTCAACCTGTCACGCTACGGCGAGATCGAAGTCGATGCGAAAGGCCAGACCAGCGTACCCGGTGTATTCGCCGCCGGCGACTGCACCACGGTTCCGTACAAGCAGATCATCATCGCCATGGGTGAGGGTGCCAAGGCCAGCCTGGCGGCGTTCGATTATCTGATCCGGAGTTCAGTGCCGGCGGGCTGAAACGGCAAGGGCGGCATCAGGCCGCCCTTCGGTACCGTTAAGCGCGCTTTACCTTTTGCGCTTCTTCGCAGCGACTGGGGCTGGGGCGGCGCCATCCTCCAGCAGCGAACGTAACATCCAGGCGTTTTTCTCGTGGACTTCCATGCGTTGCGTGAGCAGGTCGGCGGTGGGCTGGTCGTCGGCCGCGTCGGCGACCTTGAAGGCGGCGCGGGCGGTGCGGGCGACGGCTTCCTGGCCAGCCACCAGCTGGCGGATCATGTTCTGGGCGGACGGCACACTTTCTTCTTCCTCGATGGTCGACAGCTCGACATAGCGCTTGTAGGAACCTGGCGCTGGGTGGCCCAGCGAGCGGATGCGCTCGGCGATCAGATCGAGAGCGTTCCACAGTTCCGTGTACTGGGTCATGAACATGATGTGCAGGGTCTGGAACATCGGCCCGGTGACGTTCCAGTGGAAGTTGTGCGTCTTCAGATAGAGGATGTAGCTGTCCGCCAGCATGTGCGAGAGGGCGTCCGCGATCTTGGCGCGATCTTTGTCGTTGATGCCGATGTCCATTGAATTGGCTCCTTTGACGTTTGAAAAAATCAGCTGGCGAGACTTCCCATGGCACTTTGCAGATAGTTTTGCAGGCCAAGTTGCTCCACCAGACCGAGCTGGGTTTCGAGATAGTCGATGTGTTCTTCGGTGTCTTCCAGAATGCCGTCGAGGATTTCCCGCGAGACATAGTCCTTCACCGATTCGCAATAGGCGATGGCCTCGACGTACAGCTCCCGGCCGCCCAGTTCCAGCTTCAGATCGCCGGCCAGGCATTCCGGCACGTTTTCACCGATGCTCAGCTTGTTCAGGCTTTGCAGGTTGGGCAGGCCTTCCAGGAAGAGGATGCGTTCGATCAGCTTATCGGCGTGGTGCATCTCCTCGATGGATTCTTCGTACTCGTGTTTTCCCAGGGCAGTGAGTCCCCAGTTCTTGTACATGCGGGCATGCAGGAAATACTGGTTGATGGCGGTCAACTCAACGGCGAGGGCCTTGTTGAGCAGTTGGATGACTTTCTTGTCGCCTTTCATGGGGAACTCCTGTCTAGCGGATGGAACGCGGGTGACTTGGCTTCCGGCAGCCTTTGGCTAGGCAAGTTTGGCTAATGGGCGTGTGACCGGACAAGTGGATGCTACTCCGAATCGTGTCTCGGGAGCAGGGGGTGGAGTAGCAATCTGACGCTATCAGCCCAAGCAGGCTTCAGCCTCCTCGCAGTTGGCGCAGCCACGGCATTCGTTGATGATGCCGTGGGCGCAGCCGGCACACTTGCCGCATTCCGAAGCGACGCCGAGATGGTCTCGCAGGGCACGTACGGAGTGCATGCCGTCCTGGACAGCTTCGCGGACTTGACGTTCAGTCACGGCATGGCAGACGCATACGTACATGATTCGGCTCCGGTCAGAGGATGAGCGTTATTTTATATAAATGAGAATGATTGTCAATATGTTACTGACAACGGATGTACTCATGTCAGGATTTCGCCATGCCGAACGACCAAGGTGTGCCGATCATCTACAGGAGAATGCAATGGCGGGTCTTCGCACACTCAGGCAACGCCTGATCGATTCGTCCGAGGTGCTGCACCACTGGCTGTCACCGTTCGGGCTGCGGCTGTTGCTGGCGTATGAATTCTGGGCGGCGGGCCTGGAGAAGCTGCGGGGCGAGAACTGGTTCCATGACATACACGCCGAATTTCCGTTTCCGCTCAATGCCGTCCCGCCGGAAATAAGCTGGCAGCTCGCCACTTGGACGGAACTGCTCGGGCCGGTGGCCCTGGTGCTGGGATTGGCGACGCGTTTCGCCAGCGCCTCGCTGACCATCCTGACGCTGGTCGCCTGGGCCAGCGTGCATGCCGGCCTCGGCTACAACGTCTGCGACAACGGCTACAAAATGCCGCTGATCTATCTGCTGATGTTTGTGCCGCTGTTGCTGGGTGGTGCCGGCAAGTTGAGCATCGATGCCCTATTGGCGAGATGGCTCGCCAATAGGGGTTAAGTGCTCAGGCGGTCTGCTGGATGCCGGCGACCAGCCAGCCGCCCTTGCCGTTGGCGGGGCGGGTCAGATGCCAGACTTCGTCGAAAGGCTCGGCGGTTTCGCTGTCTTCGCGGATCAGGCCGGTAAATCGGACACTGACAATATTCCGGTTGCCTTCTTCGACGGCTTCCAGGGCTTGGGCATTGAGTGTGACCACTTCGGTGCGCGAATTCGCGCCACCGCGTTCGTCGAGGTCCAGCTTGATCTCGGCGTACATCTCGGGCGTGGTGAATTCGCGGATATCGTCCAGATTGCCGGCGTCATGCGCGGCTTGCAGGCGGATGTAGTTGACCTTGGCCTGACGCTCGAAGGCCGCGGCATCGAAGCCGGGTGGGAAGGTGCTGGGCGATTCGGTGGCCATGGCTGCCGGTGAGCCGGGCAGGGCATTCGAGGTGTCGAATCGAACCGGCGCGGGGGCGGCACCAGAGTATTCCATGCGGGGAGCCTGCGGTTGGCTTCGGCGCATCAGCCAGCGCACGACCATGAAAGCGACCAGGACGAGCAGGGCGATCATTAGGAAATTGGCCATCTCTTCACCCAGGCCGAGGTGCGAGAACAAGGCAGCGAGACCCAGACCGGCGGCGAGGCCGGCGATGGGGCCCATCCAGGAACGCTTGCCGGGGGTCGCGGTGGGGGCTCCGGCCGGCGGGGTTTGCGGCTGCTGCGCCGCGTCACGCTTCATGGGCGCCTGGCGTTGCATGCCGGAGGACTTGCCGCCGCCGAAGCGTTTTGCCTCGGCATCATTGATCGGTAGCGTGAAGGCAATGAACAGTGCGAACAGGGAAAGCAACAGGCGACGCATCGTGTGAAACTCCATGGATCAAAGTGCAAACGATTCTAACAGGGGAAATACCGGCATGCTTGCAGGCATCTCGGTATCGATATGGACTCGGTGGGCGTTCAAGCACAGGGTGGCGGGCGATTCAGTGCCTGGCGAGATGCTGCTTGCTCTGGGGAGCATAGACCGCTGAAGGCGGGTTGCGTAGGCAACTGCACATGACTTCACGTTCCCGCATCAAGATGCCATGCTGCTCCAGATAGGCGTAGCGCTCCGAATACGATACCAGGGCAGAGAGGGCTTGCCGGTGTCGACCACACTCCTGCTCGGTGAGCAGGACATGGCAGCCGTTCTGGCCGGCCATCCAGCTCGGCGGAGCGGGTTCAATGCCATTCGCTCTGGCCGATGCATAGGGTAGGGCAGTGAGCAGGACCATCGCCAACAGTGTCATCGTTTTCATCGTGCCTCCTTATGAACGGATTGGACGAAACATAAATAGCATCTTTGTATTACATCCAAGGTACAAGCAATTACCATGCGCGAATACTATACTAAAATAGTCGGAAAAGTCCACTGCCGCGGTACGTGGCGTCGTTGCGCTGATCATTGGCACGGGCTCAGGGCGAGCGGACGCCGATGAGGTTATGGAGCGTGCTGGGATGTACGCACTTTGGTGGTGCGCGCCGCGTAAAATGTGCGCTTGATATGGAGCTGTGCATGGAAAATCGTCTGACCGAACTGGAGGCCAAACTCACCTATGCCGAAGACCTGCTCGATGAACTGAATCGTACTGTCTTCCGCCAGCAGAACGAGCTGGATTTTCTGAAGCGCGAATTGCTCCGCCTGGCTCAGCAGGTGCGCGAATGGTCGCCGCACGAAGATGCCAACCCTCGTGACGACATACCGCCGCACTACTGACGCCGGGGCGTCGTCGATTCAGGCGTGCCCGGTAGGTATCCGGCGCAACTCCCGCGACAGGCTCGCGCACTCGTCGATGTGCTTGTGCGCCAGATGGGTCAGGGCGATGTAGGCGACGATGGCCGCGACGCCTTGCCCGACCAGTGGCACGAAACGGGTAACCTCCATGACCCCCAGACGTACGCCGGCGCGGCGCAGCACCGTGGTGAGCAAGGTGGTCGTGGTGATTTTGCGCGCCAGCAGACCGCCAGCGGTGACCATCAGGCGATAGGCGATGGCCTTGCGCGCCGGCGACAGGCGCTCGACCTGTGCCTCGCTCAGACCGAAGCGGGCATTGATCTCTGGCAGCAGGTTGACCAGAACGGCTACGTCGGTGATGAAGTCGACGCCCGGTATCGGCACGAAGGATACCGAAGCCGCCAGCAGGGCGCGCCGGCGTACCAGCGAGCGGCATTCCCTGCGAACCAGATCAAGGTCCGGGTCGAGCCCAGGCGGTTCGGCGGCGGTGTCGCGCCGGGGCAGCAGCAGTTGTCGAACCATCAGGCCTTGTGGCCGGCGCCGCCCTTGATCTTGCCATAGATCAGCAACAGGACGATGGCGCAGATCACCGAGACGATGAAGCCGGCGCCCTCGCCGGCCTGGTACCAGCCCAGAAACTGACCGATGATGCCGCCCAGAAACGACCCGGCGATACCCAGCGCGATGGTCATCAGAAAGCCCATGTCTTCCTTGCCGGGGTGGATGAATTTGGCGATGACGCCGATCACGAAGCCCAGCACGATAGTCCAGATGATGCCCATGGATAAGTCTCCTAAAGTCGTGTGTATTCGGGTGCCTGTAAAGCGTCACGATAATGGGCAAGGTTTCGATTCCGGGCAAGTGCAATTCTCACAGGCTGGGTGGTTTCAGTATTTGCACCTCTCGGCACAAGCTGCGCACTGGCTGGTGTGCACGGGTCAGCCATGAAAAAAGCCCCCTGAGCGGGGGCTTTGGTGGGACGCTGTTGGGCTTAGCGTGGGGCCAAGGCTGAGTAATGATCCGCGATGATACGGATATCGGCATCGGTCAGGGGTACGCCCATGACGTGCATGGCGGATTGCTGACGCTTGCCGTCGCGGTAAGCCTTCAGGGCATGGTCGATATAGTCGGCTTGCTGGCCCTGGATATGTGGCACCACCATGGCCGGATTCTCCGCGCCGGCGGCGTGACATTTGTCGCAGCGTGCCGCCCAGTCGGCGGCGGTCATGGACTTGGAGGTAGTCGCCTTGGGTTCCTGGCTGGCGTAGAAGGCGGCGACACTGTCGATGTCCTGCGGCTTCATGCCGGCCACCGAGGCCTTCATCTCGGCATTGGCGCGCGCACCAGTGGCATACGCCTTGATCGACTTGGCCAGGTATTGATGGTCCTGGCCGGCCAGGCTGGGAAATTTGGCGTCGGCGGACTGGCCTTTACCGCCATGGCAGCCGCCGCATTTTCCGGAGAGAGGCTCGCCAGCAGACGCGTTGGCGCCGGCGGGCGCGCCACGCGGCTTGCCGGTCTGAGTGCTGTAGTAGGCGGCGATGGTGGCAATGGTGGCGGCATCCAGCTTGGCGGCTTGCGGCGCCATGGTGGCATCCTTGCGTGCGCCACTCTTGTAGGCCTGCAAGGCCGCAACCAGATAGCCGGCATGCTGGCCGGCCAGGCTGGGCGTTCCGGCCATGCTACTGTTGCCGTCGGCGCCGTGACAGGCGGCGCAGGCCGCCGTGGCTTGTTTGCCAGTATCGGCGGGCGCCGCAGAGGCCGGCTTGATGGCGGGCAGGCCGGCGTAATAGGCGGTGATATCGGCCAGTTGGGCATCGCTCAATTCCATGCCCAGTTGTTGCAGGGCCGCGTGGGCGCGCTTGCCGGCCTTGTATTCCTGCATGGCGAGTTGCATATAGGCCGCCTTCTGGCCGGCCAGGTTCGGTATGTCGGCGGCGGTGCCCTTGCCGTCGAGACCATGGCAATTGGCGCACTTTGTTTCAGCCAGGGACTTGCCCGCGGCAGGGTTGCCGGCGGCTTGCGGTGTGGCGGCGGGAGCAGCTTCCTTGGCCGGTTCGGGGGCTTTCGAGCAAGCGGCGACGAGTAGAGCGAGCAGGATCGCGGGGAGGATATGTTTAGTCATGATGCGTTTCCAAGGTGAGAGACATTATTGTTTTCAATCTGGCGCTGTGGGCGCCGCACGACTAGGAAGCGAGACAGTGTGATCATGGGTGTGACCTGACGGCTAGTGACCGATGTATCGGCAGCGTATCGGAAAACTTTAGGAATATTTTTCGACCGAGGGTATATTCCAGCGAGCGTTGCCGCAGAGGCGAAAGCGTGCTTCTCATTTCTCGCTATGTGATTGATTTTGATCAAGTCCAAGCGATTTGGCTGCCCACGCCAGAGGGTTCCAGCCAGTGTCCCTCGGCAGGCTGTGCTAGATTGGCCGTGCCCGCCTATACCGGCCGGGTGCAAGCACATAACAGGAGACCATCATGAGCGAATCCGTATTCAGCCGCCGCCGTTTTTTGACCGCATCCGCCGCCATTGCCGCCGGCACCCTGGTCGGCGCGCCGGGCATCGTCCGCGCCGCCGCGCCGCATATCCTGCCGCCGCTGCCCTATGCCGACAGCGCCCTTGAGCCGGTGATCTCCGCGAAGACCATCGGTTTTCACTATGGCAAACACCACAAGGCTTATGTCGATAATCTGAACAAAATGGTCGCGGGTACCGATATGGCCGACATGAGTCTGGAAAAAGTCATCCTGGCGACCGCCGGCAATGCCGACAAGGCGGGCGTGTTCAACAATGCCGCGCAGGTTTGGAACCATACCTTCTACTGGGCCGGCATGAAGGCGTCCGGGGGCGGTAAACCCACCGGCCTGCTGCGTGACAGGATCGAGGCGTCGTTCGCGGGGGGCTACGACGCTTTCCGGAAAGAACTTGCCTCCGCCGCCATGGGCCAGTTTGGTAGCGGCTGGGCGTGGCTGGTGGCGGATGCCGGCAAGCTCAAGGTGGTCAAGACCGGCAACGCCGATAATCCGATGACCAAGGGTATGAAACCACTTTTGACCATTGATGTCTGGGAGCACGCCTACTATCTCGACTACCAGAACCGTCGTGCCGACTACGTCAATGCCGTCATCGACAAGCTGATCAACTGGGACTTCGCTGCCGAGAATCTGGCCAATGCATGAAAAAAGCCGCCCTGTATCCAGGGCGGCTTCATCAGTTACGTCGTTCGCGTGTGCGGCGTGTTCTCAGCCCGCTTTCACGCGGGCACTTCGCTGAGAGGAATCGACGCATACCCGATCAGCCGAAGGGTTTCGGTTTCGGTGTGTCGTTGGTGGAAGGCGACGATCTTGGCGATCTCGTCAGGCGTGTGGGTACGGCCGACTTGCAGCTTGCCCATGATGTCGACGGCTTTTTCCAGCGAGTCGGCTTCGCCGTCGTGGAAGTACGGGTAGGTCATCTCCACGTTGCGCAGGGTCGGCACCTTGAACGTCATGCGGTCCGCATCCTTGCCGGTCAGGCCGGCGACGCCTTGGGCCTTGTTCTTGGAATCGCACTTGGCGACCAGACCCACTTGTAGGACGGAATCGAGTTCAGCACATCGACAGCCAGTTCATGCGTGAAGGCTCATGAGTGAAGGCCATCTCGCCGAGGTTGGCGATCGGGCCACCGGCCTGGGCTTTCAGGTCCTTCGCGCGACCGTCCCAGAACTGGGCCAGGTTCATGCTCGAATTCAGTACGGTGGGCGAATTGATCGGATCTTGCTGCCAGTCGTGGCCGAATGGAACGCCCAGGGCAATGGCGCCCTGAATATCAGGACAAGATGACCAGTAGATTGATTGATCTGGATCAAGTATTGAATAGCTATTAACAACATAGCTAAAGGCTATCAGTTTAATTGATAGTCTCAGGCTATCTTGACGATTGCGATAATCAAATTGGTGGCAGGATCGGCATCGCCTATGCTCTAAATAGCCCGACCATCCGGCCGGGTGAGGATTGCTTTTTTTCGGGAGACAGAAATGCAATTGAAAGGCTCTAAAACCGAGCAGCACCTGAAAGACGCCTTCGCCGGCGAGTCGCAAGCCAACCGCCGGTACCTCTATTTCGCGGCCAAGGCCGACGTCGAAGGCTACAACGACGTCGCCGCGTTGTTCCGCTCCACCGCGGAAGGCGAGACCGGTCATGCGCACGGCCACCTGGAGTATCTGGAGTCAGTGGGTGATCCGGCCACCGGCCTGCCCTTCGGCCCGACCGCCGACAACCTGAAGACCGCCGTGGCCGGCGAGACCCACGAGTACACCGACATGTATCCTGGCATGGCCAAGGACGCGCGTTCGGAAGGCTTCGACGAGATTGCGGACTGGTTCGAGACCCTGGCCAAGGCCGAGCGCTCTCATGCCAACCGCTATCAGAAGGCGTTGAACGAACTGGGCGCCTGATTTTTATCGCGGCGGGCCTGGCCCGCCCGATAAAGGTACAAGTTTCAAGACACATGGTGCTGCCCATAATTGTCCTTGTGTCTTGTGACTTTTACCTTGAATGGGAGACAAACATAATGGCCACGCCCGTCAAAGAGGGTAACCTCCAGGCGCCCACCCGCCACGCACTCGATTGGCGCAATCCGGACTTTTTCAACGAAGCGTCGCTCTATCACGAGATGGAGCGGGTCTTCGACATCTGCCACGGCTGCCGCCGCTGCGTTTCGCTGTGCCAGTCCTTTCCCAACCTGTTCGATCTGGTCGACGGCTCCGAGTCCATGGAAGTCGACGGCGTCAAGAAGGAAGACTACTGGCAGGTGGTCGATCATTGTTATCTATGCGACCTCTGCTACATGACCAAGTGTCCCTATGTGCCGCCGCACGAGTGGAACCTGGACTTTCCACACCTGATGCTGCGCGCCAAGATGGTTCACTTCCGCAAGGGCCAGACCCGGTTGCGCGACCGGATACTCACCAGCACCGACGCGGTCGGCCGTTTTGCCGGTATCCCGGTGGTCGCCCAGGTGGTCAACGCTGTCAACAAGCTCGGCCCGGCGCGCAAGGCGCTTGAAGCCGTGGCCGGCATCCATGCCGATGCCTGGCTCCCCGAGTATTCCAGTAAACCCCTGCGTAACCGCTTGCGCAAGCTGTCGGACATCACCGTGGGTGAACCCGCCGGCAAGACCACGGGCAAAGTGGCACTGTTCGCCACCTGCTACATGAATCGCAACGAGCCCGGTCCGGGTGAAGACTTGGTCGCTGTATTCGAACATAACGATATCCCCGTCACCCTGGCCGAGAAGGAGCGCTGCTGCGGCATGCCCAAGCTGGAACTGGGCGACCTCGACGCCGTCATCGCCGCCAAGGAAGCCAACATTCCGGTACTCGCCAGACTGGTCGATGCCGGCTGGGACCTGACCGCGCTGATTCCCTCTTGCGTGCTGATGTTCAAGCAGGAATTGCCGCTGATGTTCCCGGACGACCCGGACGTCATCAAGGTGAAGAACGCCTTCTACGACCCCTTCGAATACCTGATGCTGCGTCACAAGGAAGGCAAGCTTAAGACCGATTTCCAGGCGGGTCTGGGCAAGGTCGCCTACCATGCCGCCTGCCACCAGCGCGTCCAGAACATCGGCCCGAAGACCAAGGAAATGCTGGCGCTGATCCCCGGTACCGAGGTCGACATCATCGAGCGCTGCTCCGGCCACGACGGCACCTATGCCGTGAAGAAGGAGTCGCACGCCTACGCCATGAAGATCGTCAAGCCGGTGGTGGCCCGGGTCAACCAGGCCCAGCCCGATCACTACGGCAGCGATTGCGCCATGGCCGGGCATCACATCGGCCATGCGCGTGCTGACGGCACGGCGCCGGAGCATCCGATTACGTTGATTCGCAAGGCCTATGGCCTATGATTTCGTCATTCCCGTGCAGGCGGGCATGACGCTACGTTCTTGAAAGGTTATGCCATGCTGACCCACGAAGACCTCTACAGCCTCGAAAAGTACGCCCGCCTGCGCCCGGAGTTCCGCGCCAAGATCATCGAACACAAGAAGAACCGGCGTCTGCCGCTGGGCGACCACGCCGCGCTCTACTTCGAGGATGCCCTGACCATGCAATATCAGGTGCAGGAGATGCTGCGCTTAGAGCGCCTGTTCGAACCCGAGGCGATCCAGGAAGAACTGGACGTCTATAACCCGCTGATCCCCGATGGCCGCAACTGGAAGGCCACCTTCATGATCGAGTACCCGGACGAGATCGAACGTCGCCAGGCACTGGCCAAACTGGTCGGCATCGAGCACAAGGTATGGCTGCAAGTGCAGGGCTACGCCAGGATATTTCCGATCGCCAACGAGGATCTCGACCGCAGCGCGCCGGACAAGACCGCCTCGGTGCATTTCATGCGCTTCGAGCTGAGCGAGGCGATGTGCGCCGCGCTCAAGGATGGCGCGGCACTCAGCGCCGGCATCGATCATGCCGAGTGTCGCATCGAGCTGAGCGTACCGGGAGCCGTGCGTCAATCACTCGTCGGCGATCTGGCTTAGACCAATCCAACACCTGGCCGGATGATCGGAAGGTCATCGCTTTGGGAGCAAAGGCATGACCCTCACCGAACTCAAATATGTCCTGGCCGTGGCCCGTGAGCGACACTTCGGTCGTGCCGCCGAAGCCTGTTATGTCGCCCAGCCGACCCTCTCGGTGGCCATCAAGAAGCTCGAAGACGAACTCGGCGTGAAGCTCTTCGAGCGCGGCGGCGGCGGCGACATCGCCGTCACCCCGGCGGGAGAGCGCGTCGTCGAGCAGGCGGCGCGCATCCAGGAGCTGGTCGACGGCATCAAGGATCTCGCGGTCGCCGCCAAGGACGAACTCGCCGGTCCTCTGCGCCTGGGCGTGATCTACACCATCGCCCCGTATCTGCTGCCCTTGCTGATCCCGGAGATGCATCGCTCGGCGCCGCAGATGCCCCTGATCCTCGAAGAGAACTACACCAAGGTGCTCACCGAACGCCTACGCAAAGGCGAGATCGACGCCATGCTCATCGCCACGCCGGTGGAAGAGCCTGGTCTGGTCGCCTTGCCGCTCTACGACGAGCCTTTTGTCGCCGCGCTGCCCGCCGAGCATCCCTGGCGCAAGCGCAAGAGCGTCAACACCAACGAGCTGGAAAACGAGAACATGCTGCTGCTGGGCAGCGGCCACTGCTTCCGCGACCAGGTGCTGCAAGCCTGTCCGGCGCTCAACCGGACGGCCAGTGGCGGCCTGGCGAAGACCCTGGAAAGTTCCTCACTGGAAACCATCCGGCACATGGTCGCGAGCGGCGTCGGTATCACGGTCCTGCCCTGCACCGCCACCCGTTTGCACAGCATCAGCGACGATCTGCTGGCACTGCGCCCGTTCAGCAACCAGGCACCTTATCGCACCGTGTCGATCGCCTGGCGCAAGAGCTTTCCCCGGCCCCAGGCCATCGAGGCGGTGCGTCGCGCTGTGCTGGCCGCCGATATTGGTTGTGGCAGGAAAATCGCCCCGGGCGAATTGGTGCACTAGCCGGCGGCCTTGCTTCGGGGTTTTGTTGGAGCGGCTTTAGCCGCGACCCTGATTATAAGTCGCGGCTACCCCAAGGGATTCAGCTTCGGCTTAAGCCGCTCCTACGGCGGTAAATTCTGGTCCGACGACTACTTCACTTCAATGCGGCGGGCGCCGTCGAAGCGTTTGGCCCAGTACGTTTCCTTCATGTTCGAAACCGTTACCGTACCGCTGCGGGTACTGGCCGCGTGTACGAATTTGTCGTCGCCGGCATAGATGCCGACATGCGAAAAGGCTTTGCGCATGGTGTTGAAAAACACCAGGTCGCCGGGCTTGAGTTCCTCGGTGGGGATGGTCTCGCCGCGCTCGCTGATCTGCTTGGCGTTATGCGGCAGATTGATACCCGCGCTTTGCTTGTAAACGTGCTGCACATAGCCGCTGCAATCCATGCCCTTGTCCGGGTCGCTGCCGCCGAATTTATAGGGCGAGCCGATCAGGTTGAGGGCGTAGTCGAGTACCGGTTGGGTCGCCTTGATCAGACTTTCGGAAAGACTGTCTCCCGCGTGTGCGCTAACCTGCCAGGCGAGACCAAGGCATAAAGCCGCACAGATCAGAAAACGCTGCATTTCGTTGTCGTCCCCAGTTTTTTGGCGATTAAGCCACTGCTAACGGTCTTTTGTCCAGCCTGGCGGTGATTCGGGCTAATATTGAATGGCCAGTAATAACAAAGGAGACCCGCGTGAGCAACGAAAACACGGAAGTCCGGATTCCCGTCAGCGAAGCCGCTGGAAGCGGTGGTGATCTGCGCGAGCAGGTCCGCAAGATCGTCGTCGATGCCCTGTTGAAGCGCCAGGCGGATCCCGCGGCGATCAAGGATGTGATGAAAGCCACGGTGGAAGGTCTGGGCGATGGCCTCGGGCCACAAGCGGCGAACGCCAGCGAAAGTCTGAAGACGGCCATGAACGGCATGGACGAAGCCCTGAGCAAGACCCTTCTGGCCATGAAGATGGCCATGGACGAAAGCTGGCAAACCGGCCGGCGTTTCGCCGAGGAGGATCTGAAGAGCGCCTATGAAGCGATACGCGGTCTGGACGACGACCTCGTCGCGACCCTGAAAACCACCGGCGAGCGTAGCCAGGGCGTGCTCAAGGATGAATTCGGGCGCATCTACGAGCACCTGACGCGCACCGGCATGGACACCACGGCGCAGACCCGTTCGGTGCTGGAGACCCTGACCCGGCAGATGAGCGCTGTTGCCGTCGATTCCTCGAAGGAGGCGATGCGCACGGCCCAGGTGGCCGGGGAACGCCTTAATGCCGTGACCTCGGGCATCTTGCGTGGTTTGGCTGATGTGGTGGACAAGCGCGACGCCTGATGGCGCGGTATAAATCATGCAGGAGGCCCATCCCCGGGTCGGATAATGTCGCGGTTGCTCGCGGCGGGGACGCCGCTCCGGCAGGGGGCCGGGTTCATGTCTTCGGGCTGGAGTTATGCTGAAAGAGACCTTCTCACTGGTGCGGGATTTGCCGCGCCTGCACGAAAATCGCCTCGGTACTGATCCACTACGGTTGGGGCGACATCGTCCGGGCTCTGGGTATCGCCAAGTTGCTGGAGCGGACAGGCAAGTTGCTGCACTGGCATTCTTCCAGCCAGGTCGACGAACTTGACCTGCCGGTGCGTATCCGTCTGGCGCTGACCGACCTCGGCCCCACCTACGTCAAGCTCGGCCAGGTATTGGCCAGCCGGGTCGACGTCTTCCCGCCTTCCTGGATCGCCGAATTCGAAAAGCTGCATAACCAGGTTCCACCGGTTCTCTTCGACGAACTCAGACCGGAACTCGAATCCCGTTATGGGCACCCCCTGGACGAGGTGTTCGCATCGTTCGATACCGAGGCCTTCGCCGCCGCCTCCATCGCCCAGGTGCACCGGGCGCGACTGCATGACGGCACAGCGGTGGTCGTCAAGGTGCGCCGACCGGGGATCGTCGCCAAGGTCGACGCCGATTTGCGCATCCTCAACCATGTCGCCCGGCTCATGGAGATGGAGTTGCCCGAGTCGCGTCGCTATCGGCCCGTCCAGATCGTCGGCCAGTTGCGCCGCTCCTTGCGCGGCGAACTCGACCTGGTGCGCGAGGCACGCAACATCGACGTCTTCGCGCGCCATTTCAAGGATGACCCGACGGTACGCATCCCACGCGTCTATTGGGATTACTGCGCCGAGGTGGTCAACGTCCAGGAAGAGCTGACCGGCATCCCCGGCACCGATCTGGAGGGCGCCAAGGCCGCCGGCATGGACTTGGCCAAGCTGGCCGCGCGCGGTGCCGACGTGGTCCTGAAGATGATCCTCATCCACGGCCACTATCATGCCGATCCGCATCCCGGCAACGTCATCTATATGACGGAAAGCCGCATCGGCATCCTCGATTTCGGCATGGTCGGGCGGCTCACCGATGCCCGTCGCGACCAGATCACCAACTTCCTCGGTGCGCTGATCCGCAAGAACGAGCAAGACATGCTCAATGTTCTGACCCTCTGGGCGGGCGACGCGGTTGTCGATGAGGACAAACTGGCCTATGACCTGTCCGAGATCATGTTCGCCTACGACGATCTGCCCCTCAAGGAGATCCGCTTCGGGCCACTGCTCTCGGACATCACCACCATCATGCGCGAGAACAACCTCGCCATGCCGGCTGACCTGACGCTGCTGTTCAAGGCCTTGATCACCCTGGAGGGGCTGGGCCACCAGCTGAATCCGGACTTCCACATGGTCGACCATCTGGAGCCCTTCGTCTGGCAGGTCATCGAGCAGCGCTTTACGCCCGACGCCCTGATGAAACGCGCCAGGCACGGCGCCAAGGAGATCAGCGATGTCATGCTCGGCCTGCCGCGCGATCTGGCGCGCTTGTTCCGCCAGGCCCGGAGCGGCCGGCTGCGCATCGACCTCGACCTGAAACGCCTCGATCACTTTGGCCAGCAGCTCAACAATGCTGCCAACCGCCTTACCATGGGCGTCCTGACCGCCTCGCTGGTCATCGGTTCGTCGATCATCATGACCGTCGAAGGCGGTCCGAAGCTGCTTGGCCTGTTCGGTTTCATTCTCGCCTTTTTCAACGGGTTGTGGATCGTCATGTCGATCTGGCGTTCGGGCAAGGACTAAGGCCAAGCCAGGCTTTGTGCTGCTAGAATCCACGGAAATCGACCGAACCGGTCAAATGGCAACTGAATTCAATACAACAAAGCCCAGGCTATACCTCATGTCCACGATCGAACAAACCGCGCCGGAAATCGGTTTCGGCACGAGTGGCGTGCGTGCCCTCGTTACGCAATTGAGCGACCGTGTGGTCTACGCTTACAGTGCCGCGTTTCTTGCTTACCTGAAGCTGTCGGAGCAACTCGGCGCCTCCGGGAAGGTCATCCTGGCGCACGATTTGCGGCCCAGCAGTCCGGCGATCAGCGCCGCCGCCATTGCCGCGATCGACGCCGCTGGCCTGCAGGCCGAATATGCCGGCGCCATCGCCACCCCGGCGCTTGCGCTGCGGGCCATATCATCAGGCGCACCGGGCATCATGGTGACGGGTAGCCATATTCCATTCGACCGCAACGGCATCAAGTTCTATACCTCGAAGGGCGAAATCCTCAAGGCGGATGAACAAGGCATACGTGTCGCAGCGTTCGAATTACCTGAGACCCTGTTTACCGGGGCGAGTTTGACCGAGGTTTCGCCGCTGCCAGCCGTCGACTCAGCGACCAGCAGCGCGTATCTACGGCGATATCTTGATTTCTTCCCCCGGGATTTGCTCGCAAGCAAGAAGATTGGTCTTTACCAGCACAGCGGCGTTGCCCGCGACATGCTGGCGGAGCTGTTCCAGGCTTTTGGAGCGGAAGTGATCTGCCTGGGGCGCAGCGACCAGTTCATTCCCATCGATACCGAAGCCGTCAGCGCTGGCGATCAGGCTCAGGCGCGCCAGTGGTGCGCCGCTCACGGGTTGGATGCCCTGGTCTCCACCGACGGCGATGCCGACCGCCCGCTGGTGTTCGATGAAGCCGGCGGGGTTCTGCGCGGCGATGTCGTCGGCATACTGACGGCACTCCACCTGGGTGCCGCGGGAGTGGCGACCCCGGTGAGTTCCAACAGTGCGCTGGAAATGTGCGGTTGTTTCGAGCAGGTTAGACGTACCCGCATTGGTTCGCCCTACGTTATTGAAGCCATGCAGGCATTGGCAATGCGTGCCGCGTCGGTGGTCGGCTTCGAAGCCAATGGCGGTTTTCTGGTGGGCTCGGAGATTCGCCGTGGCGCCCATCGTCTTGAGCCTTTGCCGACGCGCGATGCCATTCTGCCGATACTGACACTCTTCGCCATGGCGCGCGACAAAGGCCTGAAGCTCTCGCAACTGCCGGGTCTGCTGCCCGGGCGCTATACCGCCAGCGATCGACTTCAGGGCGTTGCCACCGAGCTCAGCCAGCGCCATATCGGCCAATTGGCAGCCGATGAAGCTGTACGAAATGCTTTCTTCCACGCCGTCGGCACGCCGGCCGGAATCGACCTGACCGATGGCTTGCGGGTGACCATGGATAGCGGCGATATCATCCATTTTCGACCTTCGGGGAATGCCCCCGAGCTGCGCTGCTACGTCGAATCGCATACCCAGGCCAAGGCCGATACCCTTCTGGCGTGGGGCATTGCCAGCTTGCGACAAACGCTGCGGGCGGCGCATGACGCAGCCACTCCCAGGATCGCCGCATGAACAATATCGTCTGGCATCACGCCACCGTCACCCGTGAAATGCGTCAGTCGCAGAACGGCCATAAAAGTGCCGTGCTCTGGTTTACCGGCCTGTCGGGCTCGGGCAAATCGACACTGGCGCACGCGGTCGAGGACCGCCTGCATCGCTTGGGCTGCCGGACCTTCGTCTTCGATGGCGACAACGTCCGTCATGGCCTCTGCGCTGACCTGGGCTTCAGTCTGGAAGACCGCAAGGAGAACATCCGGCGCATCGGCGAGATGTCGAAGCTGTTCGTCGAGGCCGGGGTGATCGCCCTGACGGCGTTCATCTCGCCGCTCAGGGAAGACCGGCAACGCGTGCGCAGCCTGTTCCCACATGGCGATTTCCTGGAAATATTCTGCAATGCCAGTCTTGAAGTTTGCGAGCAACGCGATGTCAAAGGCATGTACAAACGGGCCAGGGCCGGGGATATCCCCGAGTTCACCGGAATTTCTTCACCTTACGACGTACCGCAAAACCCCGAACTGGAAGTCGACACCGGTCATGCCGAACTGGAAACCTGCGTGCAGTCAGTGGTCGCGATGCTCAGTCGGCGCGGGGTCATCTCAAATGCACCTGACAGCTCCACGCTGCATTCCCAGTGACGCTTACTTTCATACACACTCAAATGCCCCTTGAATCTTGAAATGAACATTCAACCCGTCATCCTCTGCGGCGGCTCTGGCACGCGCCTGTGGCCGCTCTCCCGCGAACAATATCCAAAACAGCTGCTCAAGCTTGCCGGCGACCACACCATGCTTCAGGCCACGGCGCTACGCTTGCAGGATCTGACCCTCGATCAAGGCGATCAGCTTTTGCCGCCCCTGCTGGTTGGCAACGAGGAATATCGCTTCCTCATGGCCCAGCAGATGCAGGAGATTGGCGTGCCGCATGCCCCGATCCTGCTCGAACCCTGTGGCCGGAACACTGCGCCGGCACTCACCCTCGCTGCCCTGAGCGCTGCCGACGACACGGTGCTTGTCGTCATGCCCGCGGACCACATCATTCAAGACCAGCCCGCGTTTCAAAAGGCCGTCGAAAGCGCCATACACACCGCAGCCAGCGGCAAGATCGTCACTTTCGGTATCGTTCCAGACACCCCGGAAACAGGTTACGGATATATTCAGGTTCAAGATTCAGGGCTCAAGACTCAAGATGCAAGGTTAAAGGAGCAAGGTTCAAGCAACCCCACTCCGCCCCTTGAATCATGCAACTTGAATCTTGAATCCATCCCCGTCCACCGCTTCGTCGAAAAACCCGACCGCGAAACCGCCCAGCGTTACCTTGAAGAAGGGGGCTATTTCTGGAACAGCGGCCTCTTTGTCGTCAAGGCGGGTACCTGGATCGATGCCTTGGCGCGTTGCCGCCCGGACATCCTTGCCGCCTGCCAGCGCGCGCTCGAAGGGCGCCAGCAAGACCATGACTTCTGCCGTCCCAATAAGGCAATGTTCGAGGCCTGTCCCAGCGACTCCATCGACTATGCCGTCCTCGAAGTCCTTGCCCACCCGGAACGCAACACCGGTGAAGTCATGGTCATCCCCTTGGTGGCACAATGGTCCGACGTCGGCGCCTGGAGTGCCCTCTGGCAGATCGGTGAAAAGGATGCCGACAACAACGTCCTGATGGGCGATGCCTTGGCCATCGACACGCGCGACACACTGGTGGTCGGTCAAAGCCGACTGGTTGCCTGCATCGGCTTGGACAATGTGGTTATCGTCGATACCCCGGACGCTGTTCTGGTCGCCCAGCAAGGCAAGATCCAGCAGGTCAAGGACATCGTCAACCAACTGAAGAAAGCCAAACGCAGCGAAACCCATGCTCACCGCAAGGTCTACCGTCCCTGGGGCTGGTATGACAGTATCGATGCCGGCCCGCGTTTCCAGGTTAAACGCATCGTCGTCAATCCTGGTGCCTGTCTGAGTCTGCAAATGCACCATCATCGCGCTGAGCATTGGGTGGTCGTTTCCGGTACCGCCAAGGTCACCCGGGGCGAAGAGGTCATCATCGTCAGCGAAAACGAGTCGACCTACATCCCGTTGGGGACAAAGCACCGATTGGAAAACCCCGGAAAACTGCCCCTGGAGATGATTGAAGTACAGTCCGGCGCCTATTTGGGAGAGGACGACATCGTCCGGTTTGAAGATGTTTATGGCAGAAATCAATGATGGCGGGGGTCTGTTCTTTTTTCTTCGAGCAGGCTACGGAGCTTGAGCAGCGCCGTGGCGTCCGGGGGGCGGCGGCTTCACTGGCCAGATATAGGCCGACACAGCGGCGGATGGCCGGACTGTCGTAGATCGCCTGCATCTTCCGTACCTTCATCGGCGAGGTTGATGCGTTACTGTGCAGCATCCGCAAGAAAGCGGTTTCGCCGCCATAGTGCTAAAAGTCATATCATGCGCATGTGACATTGAACGTACGTATAGAGTGCGATGTCGTTTATCATTACGTATCAATCCTTTCGGATGAGCAGTTAATCCTTGGTTATCTGCGACTTTCCGAGATTTTCAGGAGCCTCATGCTCGCTCGTTTCAATGCTGCCGTTGCCGCTTTGCCGTTCAAGGCGAAACGCGGATTGACATTCATCGGCGACCTGTTGCTGATCCCGTTCTCCCTGTGGCTGGCATTGTCGTTACAGAGCGGTACGTTGTTCATGGATTTTCGACAGGCTGCGGGCGCTTTTTTCCTGCTCCCGGCAATGACTTTCCTTGTGTACGTCCAGTTCGGGTTGTATCGGGCGATCATTCGGTATCTGGGGTGGCAGGCTTTGCTGGTAGTCGGGGCAGGTGCCTTGGTGTCTTCCGTGGGCTTGTGGGGCCTGCTGGTGTCGACCCAGATGCTCCAGGCGCCGCTGACCTTGCCGGTGATCTATGGGGTGCTGCTGGCGGTCCTGGTGGGCGGCAGCCGGGTGCTCTTCTGGAGTTTCGTCGCCGACAAGCCGAGCGGCAATTCGGTGCCCGCCGTGGTCTATGGCGCGGGCATGGGTGGCCGCCAGTTGGTGAATCTGCTGCGTTCCAGCGGACATTTCTGGCCGGTTGCCTTCTTTGATGACAAGGCTGCGCTGCATGGCCGTTACATCGAGGGCATCGAGGTCATCGATCCGCGGCGCCATGAAATGCTGGTCAAACTGCGGTCGCGTGGGGTGAAGGATGTCTTTCTGTGCATTCCGTCGGCATCGCGTTTCCAGCGGCGCAAGATACTGAACTTGCTGGAGCCGCTGGCGTTTCATATCCGTACGGTGCCGGCGCTGGACGAGATCATCTCGGGCAATGCCCGCCTGGATGAGTTTCGGGATATCCAGATCGAGGACTTGCTCGGACGCGAGGCGGTGCCGCCGCACGAGGATCTTCTGGAGCGTTGCATCCGTGGCAAGACCGTGCTGGTGACCGGAGCGGCGGGGTCGATCGGTACCGAACTCTGTCTGCAAGTGATCAACCTCGGGGCGACCAAACTGGTGTTGCTGGATCATTCGGAATACGGCATCTACCGCGTCGAGGCCGAACTGCGGCAGCCTATCAAGCATTACCGCCGCAAGATTACCCTGGTGCCCTTGCTGGGCAGCGTTACCGATGCGGTGCGGATGGAGAATGTCTTCGCGACCTATGCCATCGATACGGTCTACCATGCCGCAGCCTACAAGCATGTCCCTCTGGTTGAGCACAATCCGCTGGAGGGCCTGAAGGTGAATGCCTTTGGGACGTATATCACTGCCGACAGCGCGCGCCGGCATGGCGTCAAGGATTTCGTGCTGATTTCGACCGACAAGGCGGTGCGCCCGACCAATGTGATGGGGGCGAGCAAGCGACTGGCCGAGATGGTGTTGCAGGCGATGCAACTCGAGGGTGGCCAGACGGTGTTCAGTATGGTGCGCTTTGGCAATGTCCTGGGATCTTCGGGTTCGGTGGTGCCATTGTTCCATGATCAGATTCTGCGTGGCGGTCCTTTGACGGTGACCCACCCGGAAATCACGCGGTTCTTCATGACCATCCCCGAGGCCGTGCAGTTGGTGATCCAGGCCGGCGCGATGGCGGAAGGCGGTGACGTATTCGTGCTGGACATGGGCGAGCCGGTGAAGATTGCCGATCTGGCGCGCCACATGATCCGCCTCAGCGGTCTGGAAGTCTGCGACGACGAGCATCCCGACGGCGAGATCGAGATTGTCTACACCGGCCTGCGCCCGGGCGAGAAGCTCTATGAGGAGTTGATGATCGGCGAGGATGTCTCAGGCACCGAGCACCCGAAGATCATGCGCGCCATGGAAGAGATGCTACCCATGCTGGAGTTGATGAAGCGCCTCGATGTTCTGCGCACGGCCATGGAAAAGGGCGATCAGCCCGGCATTCGTTCCATCCTTTTGGAATGCGTCAAGGGCTACAAGCCGGGCGAGGTTTTCGACGATCACGTCTGGGCCGAGCGCAACGCGGTGCCCATCACCGGCATGACCGTGCACTGAGGCGTCTTTCGACTCGGCTTTATTGCGCCTCGCCGTAACCGCTCGGGTTCATGCTCTGCCAGCGCCAGGTGTCGGCGCACATCGCGTCGATGCCATGTTGGGCATGCCAGCCCAGCAAGCCGGCGGCCAGCCCGGGATCGGCATAGCACTGCGCCACGTCGCCAGCACGCCGAGGCGCGATCTGGTAGGGCACGGCTCGGCCACTGGCTCGTTCGAAAGCTTTGACCATATCCAGCACGGAATACCCCTTGCCTGTACCCAGATTGACGGTGATCAGGCCGCCGGTTCGGTCTAGCGCATCGAGGGCGGCGAGGTGGCCATGTGCTAGGTCGACGACATGGATGTAATCGCGCACGCCGGTGCCGTCCGGTGTCGGGTAGTCGCCGCCAAAAACGGCGAGGCGTTCGCGCCGCCCGACGGCGACCTGGGAGATGTAGGGCATGAGGTTGTTGGGGATGCCGTTCGGGTCTTCGCCGATCAGGCCGCTGGCATGGGCGCCAACCGGATTGAAGTAGCGTAGCCGGGCGATCTTCCAGCCTGGTTCAGCCTTGATCAGATCACCAAGAATTTCCTCGGCGATCAGCTTGCTGCGGCCATAAGGGTTGGTGGCACTGACCGGAAAGTCTTCACGTATCGGCACGCTTTGCGGATCGCCATAGACTGTGGCGGACGACGAGAAGACTAGGGTACGGACGCTGGCTTGGCGCATGGCCGCAAGTAGCTCCAGCGTGCCGCGCACGTTGTTGTCGTAGTATTCCAGAGGTTTTTCGACGGATTCGCCGACCGCTTTCAGGCCGGCGAAATGGATTACCGAGGCAGGTTTATGTTCGGCGAACAGGTGGTCAAGCAAGCCACGGTCACGCACATCACCCTCGACGAAGCGGGGGCGGATACCGGTAATCCGCTCGATCCGCTGCAATACTTCGACATGGCTGTTGCTGAGGTTGTCGAGCAGGACGACCGACCGGCCAGCCTGGATCAGTTCGACGCAGGTGTGCGAACCGATGTAGCCGGTGCCGCCGGTGACGAGAATGGGGGAAGGGGACATATGTACCTCGTGTGTTGTTGTACGCGTAGCGAATTTTAGCGTATCCCGCATCAGCCTTTTTCGCGCCAAAGGACAAATACGCTGGGTCGGCGATCAAGATCCGGCTTGGCTTGCCGCTGCCACTCTTCGATGCGTCTGGTGCGGAGAAACTCGCTCGTCAGGGTGAGGTCGCATGCCACGGTGAGCCAGGTGTCGGTACGGCATGCTTGCATGAGGCTGTCGAGCATCGCCCGGTTGCGGTAGGGGGTTTCGATGAACGCCTGCGCGGCATCGTCTTTCTGGGCGCGTTTTTCAAGTTCCTTGATGGCCAGGGTACGCTCCTCGGCTTTGCTCGGCAGGTAGCCGTGAAAGGCGAAGCGTTGGCCGACCAGGCCGGAGCCCATCAGGGCGAGCAGTATGGAGGAGGGGCCGACCAGGGGTTTGACCGGGATGCCGTGGCGGTGCGCCAGGCGCGCCAGATCGGCACCAGGATCGGCAATGGCCGGGCAGCCAGCTTCCGAGATCAGGCCGACGTCCTTGCCGGCGAGCAGGGGGGCTAGCAGGTCTTTGAGCCGTACCGCCGGGGTATGCTCGCTGAGTTCGTGCATTTCGATCTGTTGCAGGGGTGTATTGCAGTCGACTAGTTTCAGGAATGCGCGGGCCGTCTTGGCATGCTCGACGATGTAGCAATCCAGACGCTGGGCGATGCGGCGCGTTGCTTCGGGCAGAACCCAGTCCAGGGGCGTTGCGCCGAGTGGGGTTGGGATCAGGAACAGGGTGCCGGGCTTGCCTGGGATTTCCCCCTCAGTTCTCACGCCTCACGCCTCATGGTAAGTCAGGACATCCAGGCCTTCGTTGGCGAGCATCTCGACCAGTTTGATCAAGGGCAGGCCGACCAAGGCGTTCGGGTCTTCTGTCTCGTAGCGAGCGATCAAGGCAATACCCAGCGATTCGCTGCGGGCGCTGCCGCAGCAGTTGTAGGGCTGGTCTTTTCTAAGATAGGCCTCGATCTGGGCGTCGCTGTATTCGCGCATCACCAGACGGACCGGCACATTTACCGTTTGAATGCGGCCCGTGCGGGCGTTGAGCAGGCTTAGCGCGGTATGGAATTCAAGGGTCTTGCCACGCATGGCCTTGAGCTGTTCGACGGCATTTTCGTGAGTGCCTGGCTTGCCGATCTGCCTGCCATCGAGCAGAGCAACCTGATCCGAGCCGATGATCAGGGCGTCGGGAAAACGCTTGGCGACCGCACTGGCCTTCAGCGCCGAGAGGCGCTGCGCGGTGTCGTCTGGTGACTCGCCGGGCAGCGGGGTTTCATCGACGTCAGGTGCGGCGATGTCGAAGGGTACACCCAGGCGGGCGAGAAGCTCGCGCCGGTAGGGGGAGGTCGAGGCGAGCACAAGTTGCATGGTTGGTTCGCCGGCGAGCCGGCTCCTGCGTGTCGATTATTCCGGCTGAATCTCGACCAGTGCCTGATCCGGCGTGACCGCGTCGCCCTTGACGACGAAGACGCCGATGACCGTGCCGCTGACCGGAGCCTGCACCTCGTTCTCCATCTTCATGGCTTCGATGATGAGGACGCCGTCGCCGGCCTTGACCTTGTCGCCGGGTTTGACCTTGACGTCGACGATGGTGCCGGGCATGGCGGTGGTGACGTGGCCGGCATGGCTGGGGCGCGGACGCTTGTCGGGTGCGTCGCCGCTGGATTTCTTGCCGCCTGACTTGCGGGCGCCGCCGGCACTGCCGACTTCGATTTCGTCGAGGGTTTCCACCAGGACTTCTTCGGCGACGCCGTCGACATGGACATAGAACGGACGCTCGTTGTCGCCGTGGCCGGTGCCCTTGATGCGGATGTGGTAGGTCTCGCCGTGCAGCGTGACCTTGAATTCGTTGGGCGCGTACATGGTCGGGCAGGCCGTGGCTTCCTTTCGCCTCGGGCGGCAGGAGCGGTTCGGGGGTGAGCGTGCCGGCGGCACGTTCCTGCAGGAACGTGCGGCCCAGGTCGGGGAACATGGCGTAGGTGAGGACGTCTTCGTCGCTCTTGGCCAGGCCTTCGATCTCGGCGCGCAGCTTGTCGAGCTCGTCGCTGATCAGGTCGGCGGGACGGCAGGTGATGACTTCCTGGTCGCCGACGGCGAATTTCTTGACTTCATCGTTCACCGCGCCCGGCGCCAGGCCATAGCGACCGAGCAGGTAGCTCTTGACTTCATTGGTGACCGATTTGTAGCGGCCGCCGGTCAGGACGTTGAGCACAGCCTGGGTGCCGACGATCTGCGAGGTGGGCGTGACCAGAGGTGGGTAGCCCAGGTCTTCGCGCACCCGCGGAATCTCCAGCATGACTTCGTCGATGCGGTTGAGCGCGCCTTGTTCTTTTAACTGGTTGACCAGGTTGGAGATCATGCCGCCCGGCACTTGCGAGGTGAGGATGCGTGTGTCGACGCCGTTGAAGGCACTTTCGAACTGCCAGTATTTCTTGCGTGCCTCGCGGAAGTAGGCGGCGATCTCCTGGAGCAGGCCGAGATCCAGTCCGGTATCGTATTCAGTGCCTTGCAGCGCCGCCACCAGACTTTCCGTGGTGGCATGGCTGGCGCCTTCGGAGAACGAAGAATTGCAGCAGTCGATGATATCGGCACCGGCTTCGACGGCCTTCATGTGCACCATCGCCGACAGGCCGGCGGTGGCGTGGCTGTGGGTATTCACCGGTAGGGGGGTGACGGCCTTGATCGCCTTGACCAGTTGGTAGGAGGTGTAGGGCGTAAGCAGGCCGGCCATGTCCTTGATGGCAATCGAGTCGACGCCCATCTCGGTGAGGCTCTTGGCCATGCGCACGAAATAGTCGATATCGTGCACCGGGCTGACCGTATAGGAGATGGCGCCCTGGGCGTGCTTGCCGGATTTCTTCACCGCTTCGATGGCGACGCGCATGTTGCGCAAGTCGTTCATGGCGTCGAAGACGCGGAAGACGTCAATGCCGTTGTCGGCCGACTTCTGGACGAAGGCGCGCACCACGTCGTCGGAATAATGGCGGTAGCCGAGCAGGTTCTGGCCGCGCAGCAGCATCTGGATGCGGCTGTTCGGCAGTGCCTTGCGCAGCTTCCTGAGGCGTTCCCACGGGTCTTCCTTGAGGAATCGCACGCAGGAATCGAAGGTCGCGCCGCACCAGGCCTCCAGCGACCAGAAACCGATGCGATCAAGCTTGCCGCAGATCGGCAGCATGTCGTCGGTGCGCATGCGCGTGGCGATAAGGGACTGGTGGCCGTCGCGCAGGACGAGATCGGTGACGTTTACTTTAGCCATGCGGGTCTCTGAGTCAGTTACATGCCGAGATGGGCGGCCAGGGCCGCGGAAATCGCTGCCGCCGTCATTTCGGGCGGGCGGCGGACTGAGTATTCGAGCAGTTCCGGGTGCGCGTCGACGAAGCTGGTGTTGAATTTGCCGCTGCGGAAATCCGGGTTGCGCAAGATCTCTTTGTAATACGGAATGGTCGTCTTGACGCCATAGACCGCCATGTCATCAAGGGCGCGCAGGCCACGCTCGATGACGCCTTCCCAGCTCAGGTTCCAGACGATGAGCTTGGCACACATCGAGTCGTAGTAGGGCGGGATGGTGTAGCCGGAATACATGGCGGCATCGACGCGCACGCCCGGGCCACCCGGTGCGTAGTAGCGGGTGATGCGGCCGAAACTGGGCAGGAAGGAATTCTTCGGGTCTTCGGCATTGATGCGAAACTCCATGGCGAAGCCGCGGTGGCGGATTTCTTCCTGCTTGTATTGCAGCGGTAGGCCGTCGGCGATGCGGATCTGTTCCTGGACGATGTCGATGCCGGTGATGTTCTCGGTGATGCAATGCTCGACCTGGAGACGGGTATTCATCTCCATGAAGTAGAACTGGTTGTCTTGGTCGAGCAGGAACTCCACCGTGCCGGCGTTGACGTAGCCGACGGCCTTGGCGGCACGCACGGCGAGCTTGCCGATGTATTCGCGCTGGGCGTCGGACAGCTGTGGCGACGGGGCGATCTCGATGAGTTTCTGGTTGCGTCGCTGGATCGAGCAGTCGCGTTCGTAGAGGTGCACGCAGTCGCCATGGCTGTCGCCGATGATCTGGACCTCGATGTGCTTCGGGTTAACGACGCACTTCTCGATGAACACCTCGGGCTTGCCGAAGGCCTTGCTTGCTTCGGAGACCACCCGTTCGTAGTTCTTCATCAGGTCGTCTTCGGAATCGCAGCGCCGGATGCCGCGACCGCCGCCTCCGTTGGTCGCCTTGAGCATGACCGGATAGCCGATGCTGTTGGCCAGGACGCGGGCTTCCTCGACATCTTCGAGGTTATGGTCCGAACCGGGCGTCACCGGGATGCCTGCCTTGAGCATGGCCTGGCGTGCGGCGATCTTGTCGCCCATCTGATGGATGACTTCCGGCGACGGCCCGATGAACTTGATGCCGCGACGGGAGCAAACCTCGGCAAGCACCGGGTTTTCCGAGAGGAAGCCGTAGCCCGGATGCAAGGCGTCGCAGCCCGAGGCAACCGCCAGGTTGACGATGCTGTGGGCGTTCAGATAGCCGACGACTGGGTCCGAACCAATGTTGTAGGACTCGTCGGCTTTCTTGACGTGCAGCGCGTGGCGGTCGGCATCGGCGTAGATCGCCACCGAGCGGATGCCCATTTCCTTGCAGGCGCGGATGATCCGGACAGCGATTTCACCACGGTTGGCGACGAGTATTTTCTTGATCATGTTCGAGGTCTGGCTTGTGTCTGGCGTTTGATAACGAAGGCTCACAAACGAATGCTGCTATGCAGTATAACGGATTCCGCTTCAACCAAGTCCCGCATCATCATGTTTTGACAAGGGAAGCCGGAAATACTAATATTGTCGGCTTATGTCTGCACGGACAACCCCCATACCGACCTTCGTGGACAGCTTGAGCTTCGCGCGATCCGGCGAAACACTGGCTGGCGAATATACGGTGTCGGGTATGGTGCGTTTGCAGGGTTTGCTGGCAAGTGGCGACGGCACGATCCGGTTTCAACTGAGCGGCAGTATGACCGCCGGCAGGCCGACCCTGCAACTGCTGCTGGATGCCGAACTGCGTCTGGTCTGCCAGCGCTGCCTGGAGCCTTACACGCAGAGCGTGCGCAGCGTCAGCGACATGCCCATCGCACGCGATGAGCGCGAGTTGGCGCGCTGGGAAAGCGATGATCCGCTGATCGACGGTCAGATCGCCGACCCGAAGCTGGATGTGCGGAATTTGGCGGAAGACGAGATACTCCTCAGTCTGCCGCTCATGCCTCGGCATGCCGAGGGTGAATGCAGTCTGGGGTATGAATGCAGTCCGGGGGACGAGTCCAGTCCGGCTGTGGACTGAACTTTAGAGTTTATTTGGAGCATAAAAGATGGCTGTTCAACAGAATAAAAAGTCCCCTTCGAAGCGTGGCATGCACCGTGCCCATGACTTTCTGACCACCCCGCCGACCGCTGTCGAGCCGACCAGTGGCGAGGCCCACCTGCGTCACCACATCAGCCCGAACGGT
Source organism: Hydrogenophilales bacterium (assembly GCA_016703155.1). Lineage (GTDB taxonomy): Bacteria > Pseudomonadota > Gammaproteobacteria > Burkholderiales > Thiobacillaceae > JADJCP01. Next base: position 284,078 of record JADJCP010000002.1, on the reverse strand, counting down.
TACTACCGTGGCCGCAAGGTGGTGAACACCAAGGAAGATAACGCCTGAGTCTTCATCCCATAGTCTTGCCCGTCTCGGTGAGTGGGCACAGCACCTATGCGTGAAGTCACTATTGCCATCGATGCCATGGGGGGCGACCACGGCCCCCATGTCACGGTCAAGGCCGCGCTGAACATCATCCAGCGTGAGGCAGGGGTCAATATCGTCCTTGTCGGTCTTGAGCATGCCATCACCGCCGAACTGAAAGCGCTGCGCGCCGACGCAGGCGCGCGCTTGCGCGTCCGTCACGCCAGTGAAGTCGTCAGCATGGACGAGCCGCCCGCCATGGCGCTGCGCTCGAAAAAAGATTCGTCGATGCGTGTCACCGCCGATCTGGTGAAGCGTGGCGAAGCCGATGCCGGCGTCTCGGCCGGTAATACCGGCGCGCTAATGGCGATCTCCCGTTTTGTCCTCAAAACGCTGCCGGGCATCGACCGACCGGCTATCGCCAGCACTTTGCCCAGCCACAATGGTAAGACCTACATGCTCGACTTGGGTGCCAATGTCGATTGCAGTCCGGAACATCTGCATCAGTTCGGCATCATGGGCGCGGCCCTGGCCTCGGTGACCGAGCAAAAAGAGCGGCCCAGTGTCGGGCTCCTGAACATTGGCGAAGAAGTCATCAAGGGCAACGACGCTGTCAAACAGGCCGCCGAGTTGCTGCGCGCCAGCGCCCTGAATTTCTATGGCAATGTCGAGGGCGACGATATCTACAAGGGTACCGTCGACGTGGTGGTGTGCGACGGCTTCGTCGGCAATGTCGCCCTGAAGACCTCGGAAGGTCTGGCCAAGTTGATCGCCGAGGAATTGCGCCGCGAATTCAAGAAAAACCTGTTCACTCGGCTGGCCGGCTTGATTGCCTTGCCGGTGATCCGCGCCTTCAAGCGGAAGATGGACCCGCGTCGCTTCAATGGCGCCAGCCTGCTGGGTCTGAACGGCATCATCATCAAGAGTCATGGTTCGGCTGACATCTATGCCTTCGAGCAGGCAATTCTGCGCGCCATCGACGAGGTACGCGGCGGGCTGCTGCGGCGTATTGCCGAACATGTGGGCAGTCATGCGGAGTCCGCCGACGAGACCGAGCCCGCCACAGGAGAAATGGCATGAGCCAGACGCTGTATTCCAAGGTCATCGCCACAGGCAGCTATCTGCCAACGCGTGTGCTGGCCAACGCCGAACTGGAAAAACTGATCGAGACCACCGACGAGTGGATCGTCGAGCGCACCGGCATTCGCGAACGGCATATCGCCGGCGAGGGTGAGTTGACCAGCGACCTGGCCATGAAGGCCGCCGAGCGTGCCATCGAGACGGCTGGCATCGATGCCTCCGAAATCGACCTCATCGTCGTTGCGACGACCACCCCGGACCGGATTTTCCCGAGCACCGCCTGCATCCTCCAGGCCAAGCTGGGCATTGAGAATGGTTGCCCGGCCTTCGATGTCCAGGCGGTATGCAGCGGCTTCGTCTATGCCATGACGGTTGCCGACAAGTTCATCAAGTCTGGCCAGGCGCGTCACGCCTTGGTTGTCGGCGCCGAGACCCTGTCGCGCATCACCGACTGGAACGACCGTGGCAACTGCATCCTTTGGGGTGACGGTGCCGGCGCCGTGGTACTCAAGGCCAGTGAAGAGCCCGGCATCATCTCCACGCATTTGCATGCCGATGGTCGCTACCAGGATCTACTTTTCGTCGACGGCGGGGTTTCGCTGAAGAAGGAAGGCGAGTGCTACATGCGCATGTCCGGGAATGCCGTCTTCAAGATGGCTGTAAAGACCCTGGATGCCATCGTTGACGAAACCCTTGCCGCCAACGGCCTGGAAAAGACTGACGTCGACTGGCTGGTGCCGCATCAAGCCAATATCCGGATCATTCAGGCGACCGCCAAGAAACTGGGCATGGGTCTGGATCGTGTTGTCGTCACTGTCGACCGTCACGGCAACACCTCGGCGGCATCCATCCCCTTGGCCTTCGATACCGCTGTGCGCGATGGCCGTATCAAGCCGGGCGAGACAGTCCTAATGGAGGCGTTTGGTGGTGGTTTCACCTGGGGATCGGTGCTGGTCCGGATTTGATGCTGTCAGTACCCCGAGTCGGTGAGGGCATGACGCCGTTGACGCTTCTCGTCGGGGCGTTGGCCTTTTTCGCGCTAAATGCGCAGCTGATACCCCAGATCGTCTGGGAGGCGCAGCGCGACTTGACCCATAGCGTACTCGCGACCGTATTTTCGATGTGGACCCTGTGGCTCGTCCTCGCCATGCGTCAGCAAGCCGACACAGGGAAATATATCGCCCTGGGCATCCTGGTCGGCTTGGGTTTTCTGAGTAAATACAACTATGTTTTTTTTCTTGCGGCACTGCTGCTGACGGGGCTCTCGTTCGCGGAATACCGACGTCAGCTTTGGACTGGCAAGATACTGATAAGCTTCGCCATTGCCGCCGCGCTAGTCGCCCCTCATGCCTATTGGCTGCTGATGCACGTCGGCACGGCAACGGCAAGTGTCGGCAAGCTCGGTATCAATGCCTCGGTGACGCCGGCCGCTGGCTTGGCCAACCTTTTTGAAGCGGCTTTTCAGTACTCCATCCTGTTGTTGGCGGCTTGGTTACTGGCCAGGCGTTCGGACTCCGTGGAGTCGATGCTGCGGCCTTTTTTTGCGCGCTTGTTGCTCATTCTGGCCGTCTTGTTGACATTGTTTGTGCTTGTCAGCGGTGCCACGCAGATCAAGGACCGGTGGATGCAGCCGCTGCTGTTTTTCCTGCCTTTTGTGGCAATCAGTTTCTCCAGGCTACGGCCATCGGTATACGCCTCGCTGAGTTTGGTCGTGATGCTGGTCGTGGCCCTGTTCCTGCCTGGGCGCACTCTCCTGGCCGAGTCCGTCGGCAAGCCACAGCGTACAAACCTGCCATACCATGACCTTGCGGCGGAGCTTCGGTTGCGGCTGGGTGAGCCCGCCCTGATTGTCTCCGACAAGGAGTTTTTGGCCGGCAACTTGCGTTTGGCCTTCCCGAGGAGCCGGATCAAGGTGCTGGCATCGGCTGCCGAGATTCCCGGGCTGGCGGAGAAGACTGGCGATAAAATTCAATTTTTCGTCACCGATGATCCGCGCCATGGCGGTGGCCCGAGTGAATTGGCCCGTGCCGTGGAAGCTTTCGTCGGACACAGTCTGGCTCGCGTGGAGCGGCCCATGCTATATATGCCAAGCGCTGCTCATAGCCTTTACTGGGTGCGCCTGTGATGCGCTTATTTTTCGATAACATAACGGAATCTTCATGAATTTCGCATTCGTATTCCCCGGCCAAGGTTCGCAATCAGTCGGCATGATGGCCGCCTACGGCGATAATGCAGTGATTCGCGATACCTTTGATGAGGCTTCGGGCGTCCTGGGGTTTGATTTGTGGGACATGGTGGCCAACGGATCCGCCGAGGCGCTGAACCAGACCATCAATACCCAGCCTGCGATGCTCACCGCCGGGGTCGCCGTATACCGCCTGTGGTGCGCTCAGGGCGGTGCTGTACCGTCGCTGATGGCCGGCCATAGCCTGGGTGAATATTCCGCCTTGACCTGTGCCGGGGCGCTGGCTTTCAGCGATGCCCTGAAACTCGTGCGTTTGCGCGCCGAGGCGATGCAATCGGCGGTGCCCGAAGGTGTGGGTGCCATGGCTGCCGTACTCGGGCTGGACGATGCGGCAATCCGTGCGGTGTGCAGCGAGGCTGCCCAGGGTGAAGTTCTGGAGGCGGTCAACTTCAATTCGCCGGGCCAGGTCGTCATTGCCGGGAATACGGCGGCAGTCAACCGGGGCTGCGTCCTTGCCAAGGAAAAAGGCGCCAAGCGCGCCTTGCCGCTGCCGGTGTCGGTGCCCTCGCATTGCGCCCTGATGTTGCCGGCCGCCGAGAAATTGCGTGCGGCGATGGCGGCCATGGCGGTGTCGGTTCCGGCGGTTCCGGTGATCCACAATGCCGATGTCGCTGTCCATAATGATCCCGAGGCGATCAAGGATGCCCTTGCACGGCAGCTGCACAGCCCGGTGCGTTGGGTGGAATCGATGCAAGCCTTCCAGAAACAGGGCGTCGAACTGATCGCTGAATGCGGTCCGGGCAAGATTCTTGCGGGACTCAACAAGCGGATACTCGATGGCGTGCCGACTTGGGCCTTGGTGGACACCGCAACGATAATGGAAACGCGCGACAAGACTTCGTGACTGAAGTGCGTGCTTGTCACGCCTTGTGTCACGTAACTTGTTGGGCGGGTTCAGGTTAGGCCTTATGGAGAATTGAATATGGATGGAAGAATTGCATTGGTTACCGGTGCCAGCCGCGGCATCGGCAGGGCGATCCTGCATGAACTGGCGCGGCGCGGCGCGGTCGTCGTCGGCACCGCCACGAGTGAGTCTGGTGCGGTGGCGATCGGCGATGAACTGAGCAAAGCCGGGCTGAAAGGCGAAGGTTTGCCCCTCAACGTCACCGATCCGACTCAGGTCGAGGGTCTGGTCGAGGTCATCCTGACGAAGTACGGGCGCATCGACATTCTCGTCAACAACGCTGGGATTACCCGCGACAACCTGCTGATGCGTATGAAGGACGAGGAATGGGACGACAGCATCGCCACCAATCTCTCCTCGGTGTTCCGCCTCTCCCGAGCCGTGCTGCGACCGATGATGAAGGCACGCCATGGCCGTATCGTCAGCATCGCTTCGGTGGTCGGAGTGATGGGTAACGCCGGCCAGACCAATTACGGTGCGGCGAAGGCAGGCATGATCGGCTTCTCGAAATCGCTGGCGCGTGAGGTCGGTAGCCGCAATATCACCGTCAACTGCGTGGCGCCGGGATTTATCGACACGGATATGACCCGCGCCCTGCCCGAGGCGCAGCGTCAGGCGCTGATGCAGCATATCCCCTGGGCCGCCTCGGTTCGGTCGAAGATATCGCCCAGGCGACTGCGTTTCTGGCCTCGGATGCCGCCGGCTATCTCCACCGGACGACACTGCACGTCAACGGTGGCATGTATATGGATTGACTCCGGGCAAGGTACTGATTTTCGCGGCGTGGGGATTTTGCTAGAATGCCCCCGCTTTATGGTTCGGCGGTAAAGGTTTCGACTTCCCGTTCAGGGCGCCGCCGAAACTTCTTTTTCACCCTTTGGGAGTATTTGCAATGAGCGATATCGAACAGCGTGTCAAGAAAATCGTTTCCGAACAGCTTGGCGTCAATGAAGCCGACGTCAAGATCGATTCGTCCTTCGTGGACGATCTCGGCGCCGATTCCCTGGACACGGTGGAACTGGTGATGGCCCTGGAAGAGGAATTCGAATGCGAGATTCCCGATGAAGAGGCCGAGAAGATCACCACCGTCAAGCAGGCCGTCGATTACGTCAACGCCAACCTGAAGGCCTGATTTCCTTCTTCGTTTCAGGAGCACGCTTTGTCCAAGCGTAGAGTCGTTGTCACGGGCCTGGGGATCATCCGCCCGTGGGCAATAGCGTCGAAACCGCCTGGGGCAACCTGACGGCTGGGCGTAGCGGCATCGGTGCGATCACCCGTTTCGATGCTTCGGCCATGGCCGCGCGCATCGCCGGTGAAGTGCACGATTTCGATGTTACGCAGTACATCACGGCGAAAGAAGCGCGCCGCATGGATACCTTTATCCATTACGGCATGGCCGCCGGAATCGACGCGTTCAAGGATAGTGGTATCGAGGTCACGGATGCCAACCGGGAGCGCGTCGGCGTCAATATCGGTTCCGGCATCGGCGGCCTGCCGCTGATCGAAGAGACCCACACCGTCTATACCGCCGACGGTCCGCGCAAGATTTCACCGTTCTTCATTCCGGGGTCGATCATCAACATGATCTCCGGCAACCTGTCGATCATGTATGGACTGCAAGGTCCGAACCTGGCCGTGGTCACGGCCTGCAGCACGGGCACCCATGCCATCGGCGAGTCGGCGCGCATGATCGAGTACGGCGATGCCGACGTCATGATCGCCGGCGGTGCCGAAGCCACGGTCAGCCCGTTGGCGGTGGGCGGTTTTGCCGCCGCGCGCGCCCTGTCCACGCGTAACGACGACCCCGCCGCCGCGAGTCGGCCCTGGGACAAGGATCGGGATGGCTTCGTGCTGGGCGAGGGCGCCGGCGTCCTGGTCCTCGAAGAATATGAGCACGCCAAGGCACGCGGCGCGCGCATCTACTGCGAACTGGTCGGCTATGGCAAGGGTGCGGATGCCTACCACATGACCGCGCCGACGGAAGATGGCTCGGGCGCGGCGCGCTGCATGACCATGGCGATGAAAAACGCCGGGCTGAATCCGGACCAGATTGACTACATCAACGCCCATGGCACCTCGACGCCGCTTGGTGACTTGGCTGAAACCAAGGCGGTCAAGCGTGCGCTTGGCGAGCATGCCTACAAGGTCATGGTCAGCTCGTCAAAATCCATGACGGGCCATCTCCTGGGTGCGGCCGGTGGCATTGAGGCGGTGTTCAGCGCCCTGACCGTCGCGCGTCAGACTGTGGCGCCGACCATCAACCTGGTGGAGCCGGGCGAGGGTTGCGATCTGGACTATGTGCCCAACGTCGCGCGCGCGGCCAGGATCGATGTGGCGATGTCGAATTCCTTCGGCTTTGGCGGCACCAACAGTACCCTCATCTTCAAGAAGATCTGATCGACGCGGACCGGGCCAGCTGGTCCGGTCGGTCATCATAGCTGAGGCTATTCCCCAAACCGGCATGCCATGAATCCCCGCATCCTGGTCAATAGTCAGGAGACAGAGGCCGTATCCATTCTGGACCGTGGCCTGCTGTATGGCGATGGTGTTTTTCGCACCCTGCGTTTGCGTGCTGGCGAACCTGTATGGTGGCGCGAGCATCTGCACAAGCTCAACCAAGACTGCATCCGGCTTGATTTACCTGTTTTCGACCCGGATATCTGGCTGACCGATCTGCGCCGCTGCGCGGGCTCTTCCCGCGAGGCCATCGTCAAGCTGATCGTCACCCGTGGCTGTGGCGCACGGGGGTATCGTGCCGAGCGCTGGCCCGAGGCAACCCGCATTGTTACGGTAACGGAGGCCCCGACATCCGGGGTGCCCGCCCAGGATGTCCAGGTGCGTCTGTGCAATTTGCGCTTGGGACACCAACCGGCACTCGCCGGCATCAAGCACCTGAACCGTCTTGAAAATGTTCTGGCCCAGAGTGAATGGCATGATCCGGCGATCCACGAAGGCCTGCTTTTTGACCAGAGCGGGCATCTGGTATCCGGTACCAAAAGCAATGTATTTCTGGTCAAGGGCGGCGCCATGGCGACTCCGAGCCTGCTGCTCTGCGGTGTGGCGGGGGTGACGCGCGCGCGGCTACTCGAAATCTCCAGAAAATCGGGTATTCCGTCGGACGAAGTCGATGACCTGACCCTGGCCGATGTTCTGGATGCCGACGAAATCCTGCTTTGCAACAGTCTGATCGGACTCTGGCGCGTCGCCCGTTTGGAAGCGAGGGTCTGGGAATCACCGGTGCTGTTTCCACACCTGCTGGAGCGGCTGCATGCTTAAAACCATTCTTCGGCTGGTTCTGGTGGGCGGTCTCGCAGTAGCTGGCTGGCTGGTCTACTACGGTATGTCCAGCCTACCGTCCCCGGCCCAGACGGGTTTCGTCATCGAATCCGGCGAATCGCTCTCGGGGTGGCCCGACAGCTGGCGCGCGCCCAGGTGATCGAACATGCCTGGAGTTTCACCGCCCTGGGCCGGATCTTCGATATGGCCGGAAGGATCAAGGCGGGAAGTTACCAGGTAGGCGATGCCAAAACCCATTATGGTTTGCTGCGCAAGATGACCCAAGGTGTGGTGTCGCTGGACAAGGTCACCATCGTCGAGGGCTGGACTTTTGCTCAGATGCGCGCTGCCTTGGACGCCCACCCGGGTTTGCGCCATGACGGCCAAGGCATGGACGGACGCCAATTGATGGCGGCGCTGGGCGCCGAAAATGGCGCCTTCGAGGGCCGGTTTTACCCGGATACGTACTATTTTGACCGGGGATCGAGCGATCTCGATATCTACCGGCGGGCGCACGCCTTGATGAATCAGAAGCTCGAAACCGCTTGGGCGTCGCGTTCGCCGGATTTGCCCTTGGGTACGCCCGATGAGGCGCTGACACTGGCCTCCATTGTCGAGAAAGAGACCGGTACCCCAGACGAGCGACCCTTGATTGCCTCGGTATTCGTCAACCGGCTCAGGTTGGGCATGCGCCTGCAAACCGATCCCACCGTCATTTATGGCCTGGGTGAAGATTACGATGGCAACCTGCGCAAGGACGACCTGCTCCGGGATACCCGGTACAATACTTATACCCGCGCCGGATTGCCGCCAGGGCCGATTGCTCTGCCGGGCGGCGCTGCGCTTGAAGCGGCCATGCACCCGGAAGCGAGCGAGATGCTGTATTTCGTGGCCAAGGGCGGCGGTCGGCATCACTTTTCAGACAACCTTGACGCCCATAACCGGGCGGTCAATCGGTATCAACGAGGCGGATGATGACGGGTCTGTTCATTACCCTGGAGGGCGTCGACGGCGCTGGCAAGAGCAGCCATGTCGAGTGGCTTGCCGATCATTTCCGTAAGCTCGGTCGACGTGTCACGGTCACCCGGGAACCCGGCGGTACGCCGCTGGGTGAAAAATTGCGTGAGATCGTCCTGCACGATGCGATGCATGCGGAGACCGAGGCGCTGATCATGTTTGCCGCCCGGCGCGAACACATTGAACGGGTTATTCGCCCGGTATTGGCGCGTGGCGATGTCATCATCTCCGACCGCTTCACGGATGCCAGTTTCGCCTATCAGTGCGGCGGCCGTGGCCTGGACCCGGCGAAGCTTGGTGAACTCGAGGCCTGGGTGCATGGCGATCTGCAACCCGATCTTACCCTTCTGTTCGACGTGCCCGGCGAGATTGCCCAGGCACGTCTGGCCCATGCCCGCGCCCCCGACCGTTTCGAGCAGGAAAAGGTCGACTTTCATGCGCGCGTGCGCGCGGCCTATCTCGACCGGGCGCGACGTTATCCAGAACGTATCCAGGTCATCGACGGTAGCGGCAGCTTGCCGGAGGTGCGCGAAATATTGCTGGGCGTCATAGGCCAGCCATGACCCCGCACCCGTGGAATCTGTCCCTATGGCGCGGCCTTGACGCCGACCGGGCGCACCTGCCGCATGCCTTGCTGCTGCATGGTCCCTTGGGCGTCGGCAAGAAGATCTTTGCCGAAACCTTGGCGAAATCCCTGTTGTGCGAGTCGCCGACCGCCGAGGGTGCCTGCGGACAATGCAAGTCCTGCCATTGGTTTGAGCAGGGCAGCCATCCCGACTACAAGCTGATCGAGCCGGCCGAAAAGAACGAGGACGACGAGACCCCCGCGAAGAAAGGCGGGCGTCATATCGCCATCGCCGAGATCCGTGCGCTGGGCGAGTTCCTGGCCTTGGCGGCGCACCAGGGTGGCTGGCGGGTCGTTGTGGTGCATCCCGCCGAGGCGATGAACATCGCCGCCGCGAATGCCTTGCTGAAAACCCTCGAAGAGCCGCCAGCGAATGTCCTCCTGATGCTGGTGTCGCATCAGCCCAGACGCTTGCTGCCGACCGTGTTGTCGCGCTGCCGCAAGGTGGCCGTGGCCTTGCCGGAATGGCAGAGCGCCGTCGACTGGCTGCGGCTTCAGGGGCAGGCCGAACCCGAGTCTCTGTTGCGTGAGGCGGGTGGTGCGCCCCTGGTGGCACTGGAATACGCCGATGCCGAGCGCTTGGCTCGGCGCGAGCGCTTTGTCGAGGTGCTGGCCCACCCATCGGCAGCCGAACTGTCGAGTCTCGGGCAGGAGTTCCAGAGTCGTCTGGAGGAGGCTTGGGGTTGGCTGACGCGCTGGGCACATGATCTGATACGCATCCGCAATCTCGCCGATCCACGCTATTTTCCCGAGCAATTCGAGGTGATGCGTGGCTTGGCCGATGGAGCCTCCTTGTCCGGACTGCTGCGACTGGAACAGGAGTTGCGTCAGTCCGGTCGTTGGTTGCGGCACCCGCTGAATGGCCAGTTGTTGTTAGAATCGTGGCTGTTGCGCTACGGGGAAGTCACCCGCGCGGAGAATGCAAGGGCCAGTCATGGATGAACCCATCGTACGAAGTGCCGCCAGCCGTGCTGGCATGCTGTCGCTCAGCATCAAGGAGAAGGCGGCGCTGTATGCGGCGTATATGCCTTTCCTGAAAAACGGCGGTCTCTTCGTTCCGACCAACCGGGCTCACCAGATGGGCGATCAGGTCTACATGCTGCTGTCGCTGATGGACGATCCGAGCAAGATTCCTCTCTCCGGCAAGGTGGTCTGGATTACGCCGCCAGGTGCCCAAGGCAACCGCCAACAGGGAATTGGTGTCCAGTTCGATGAGAACGATGCCGCCAATGCGGTACGCGGCAAGATCGAATCCATCCTCGGCAACGCCATGAAGGCGACACGCCAGACGCATACCCTTTGAATCCTTGAGGCATCAGGTTAAAAGGCCTGAAGCGAACTCACCACGCTATCTGCCTCGCACTTGCCGCCTCACGCCAAATGTTCATCGATTCCCACTGTCATATCGATTTCCCCGATTTCACCGAGGGTGTCGAACCGTTGCTTGCCAATATGCAGGCCAATCACGTCAGCCATGCCTTGTGCGTCTCCGTGAATTTGGAAAACCAGGGCAGAATCCTGGAATTGGCGCAACGCCATGCCAATCTATTCGCCTCGGTCGGGGTGCATCCTGACCACGAGGACGCGCGCGAGCCCGAGGTCGCCGACTTGGTCGAACGTGCCGGTCAGCTCAAGGTGGTGGCGATTGGCGAGACGGGCCTGGATTACTACCGCATGGCCCGCGAGGCCGTGGATTGGCAGCGCGAACGCTTCCGCGTCCACATCCGCGCCGCGCGTCAAGCCGGCAAACCGCTGATCATCCATACCCGCAATGCCGCCGAGGACACCCTGCGTGTCATGGCCGAGGAGGGTGCCGATCAGGCCGGTGGCGTCATGCACTGTTACACCGAGTCCTGGGATGTGGCCCGCGCGGCTCTGGATATGGGCTTCTATATCTCGTTTTCCGGGATCGTTACCTTCAAGAGCGCCAAGGATCTCAAGGAGGTGGCGCGTCAGGTGCCGCTGGATCGGATGCTGATCGAGACCGACTCGCCCTACCTGGCGCCGGTCCCTCACCGCGGCAAACGCAATGAGCCGGCCTATGTACGTCATGTCGCCGAGGAGATCGCCGGCCTCAGGGGTGTACCGCTAGATACGGTTGCAGAGGCGACCAGCCGGAATTTTTTCCGGCTGTTCAAGGACGCCGCCTAGGCGGTCGCCAGCTCTTCGTCGAAGATCAGGCGGATCTGCCCCTGATCGTCGACATCCACCGTCACTTCGCCGCCGTGGGCCAGTCGCCCGAACAGCAGTTCGTCCGCCAGAGCCTTGCGGATGGTGTCCTGGATCAGGCGCGCCATGGGCCGGGCGCCCATCTGCGGGTCGAAACCGTTCTTGCCGAGGTGCTGGCGCAGGGCATCGGTGAAATGCACTTCCACCTTCTTGGTCTGGAGCTGGTCTTCGAGTTGCAGCAGGAATTTGTCGACGACGCGCAGGATGATGTCAGCGTCGAGCGGCGCGAAGGAGATGGTGGCGTCCAGGCGGTTGCGGAATTCCGGGGTGAACAGGCGCTTGATGTCGGCCATTTCGTCGCCGGACTGCTTGGTCTGGGTGAAACCCATGGCCGAGCGATTCAGTGACTCGGCACCGGCATTGGTGGTCATGACGATGACCACGTTGCGAAAATCCGCCTTGCGTCCGTTGTTGTCGGTGAGCGTGCCGTGATCCATCACCTGGAGCAGGATGTTGAAGATCTCCGGATGAGCCTTTTCGATTTCGTCGAGCAGCAGCACGGCATACGGAGTCTTGGTGATCGCCTCGGTGAGCAGGCCCCCCTGCTCGAAGCCGACATAGCCGGGCGGCGCGCCGATCAGCCGTGACACGGCATGGCGTTCCATGTATTCGGACATGTCGAAGCGGATCAGCTCGACGCCCAGGGTATAGGCCAGCTGGCGCGCCACTTCGGTCTTGCCGACGCCGGTGGGGCCGGAGAACAGGAAGGAACCAATGGGTTTGAGTGGATTACCGAGGCCGGAGCGCGCCGTCTTGATCGCCGTGCTCAGTGCTTCGATGGCTTTGTCCTGGCCGAAGACCACCGCCTTCAGGTCACGGCTGAGGTTGAGCAGGGCGTTGCGTTCGTCGGTGGCGACGCTCTTCGGCGGGATACGGGCGATCTTGGCGACGATGTCCTCGATCTCTTTGTTGGAGATCACCTTCTTCTGTTTCGACTTGGGCTGGATGCGCTGCGCCGCACCGGCTTCGTCGATGACGTCGATGGCTTTGTCGGGCAAATGACGGTCGTTGATGTAGCGCGCCGACAACTCAGCCGCCGTGGTGAGGGCGGCGTTGGTGTACTTGACGTTGTGGTGGCTTTCGAAACGCGACTTCAGGCCGCGCAGAATGGCGATGGTGTCTTCGATACTGGGCTCGACGACATCGATCTTCTGGAAGCGCCGCGACAGGGCGTGATCCTTTTCGAAGACGCCTCGATATTCGTTGTATGTCGTCGCGCCGATGCAGCGCAACAGACCCGACGACAGGGCCGGCTTTAGCAGGTTCGAGGCATCCAGGGTGCCCCCCGAGGCCGCGCCGGCGCCGATCAGGGTGTGGATCTCGTCGATGAACAGGATACAGTCATTGTTCGCGGTGAGTTGTTTCAGCACCGCCTTGAGGCGCGCCTCGAAGTCACCCCGGTATTTTGTTCCGGCCAGCAGCGCACCCATATCCAGGGCATAGACCGTGGCGTTGGCGAGGATCTCGGGGATGTTGTTTTCGACGATGCGCCGCGCCAGGCCTTCGGCGATGGCCGTTTTGCCGACGCCGGCTTCGCCGACCAGCAGTGGGTTGTTCTTGCGCCGCCGGCACAGGGTCTGGATGACCCGTTCCAGTTCCTTGTCGCGGCCGATCAGCGGATCGATGCGCCCGGCCAGGGCTTGGACGTTGAGGTTGATGGTGTAATTGTCCAGAGCTGACGCGGTCTTGTCTTCGGCGGACTCTTCCGGAGCGTTGCCGGCGCTCTCCGGCTTGCTATCATCGGGCAAGGGCGCTTGTGGTGCCTTGGCGATGCCATGCGAGATGTAGTTGACCACATCGAGACGGGTGATGCCGTGCTGGGTCAAAAATGCAGGGCATGCGAGTCTTTCTCGCCGAACAGGGCGACGACGACGTTGGCGCCGGTGACTTCTTTCTTGCCCGATGACTGTACGTGCAGGATGGCGCGCTGGATGACGCGCTGGAAGCCGAGGGTAGGTTGCGTGTCGACCTCGTCGACACCACCCATGACGGGCGTATGGTGCTCGATGAATTCGCCCAGTTTGCGCCGCATGTCGTCGATATCGACGGCACAGGCGCGCAGCACATCGGCGGCGCTGGGGTTGTCCAGCATGGCAAGCAGAAGATGTTCCACGGTGATGAATTCGTGGCGCTTCTGGCGGGCCTCCATGAAGGCCATGTGCAGGCTGACTTCGAGTTCCTGGGAAATCATTGATTTTCCTCCATCACGCACTGCAAAGGATGTTGATACTCACGAGCGAATTCGATGACCTGTCGCACTTTGGTTTCGGCGATGTCCTTGGGGTAGATGCCCGCCAAGCCGATGCCTTCATTATGTACTTTGAGCATGACCAGTGTGGCCCGTTCGCGGTTCATGGCAAAAAAATTCTCAAGAACGTGGATGACGAACTCCATGGGGGTGTAATCGTCATTGAGCAGCAGTACGCGATACAAGGCCGGCGGCGGTGCCGCCTGCTTCCGCGATTCGATAACCGAGTCTTCCTGATGTTTTGTGCTCATGCCTGACCGATTTGATGCGCCCTGCGAATGACAGGTTTGCCAACCTTCATTGTGAAGGCTTCATGGAGAATTTCAAGACGCGTCCGGACCCAGGTGAACGATGTGCTATACACAAGTAAAACGACGGGTAGACAGGAGGGTGAGATGCAATCGTTCAGTACGGATGAAACGCTGTCCAACGTCTCTCCGCATTTGCTGGATATTCTGACCGGTTTGCAACGGCAGCGGGAAGAACTCGGGTCGGTCGCCGACGAGTTGATCGATCTCTTCCGTGAGCATGGCGTGGCGCTCCCCCCCGAGACCGAGGGGGAGCCCCCGGTCAAGCCATGTAGCGGATGATTTCCTTGCCGAAAGCGGAACAGGAGACCTGATTGGCGCCATCCATCAGACGCGCGAAATCGTAGGTGACGTTCTTCGATTTGATGGCGCCGTCCATGCCCGTGATGATCAGGTCGGCGGCCTCCAGCCAGCCCATGTGGCGCAACATCATTTCACCTGAGAGGATGATGGAGCCCGGATTCACATAGTCCTTGCCGGCATATTTTGGAGCTGTGCCATGCGTGGCCTCGAACATGGCCACCGAGTTGGACAGGTTGGCGCCGGGAGCGATGCCGATGCCGCCGACTTCCGCCGCCAGCGCATCGGAGATGTAGTCGCCGTTCAGGTTCAGGGTGGCGATGACGTCATATTCCGCCGGACGCAGCAGGATCTGTTGCAGGAAGGCATCGGCGATGACGTCCTTGATGACGATCCCATTCGGCAGTTGCATCCAGGGCCTTCATCGATCAGCGTGGCGCCGAATTCGCGTGCCGCCAGTTCATAACCCCACTTCTTGAAGCCACCTTCGGTGAACTTCATGATGTTGCCCTTGTGGACCAGGGTCACCGATTTGCGATCATTGGCGATGGCGTACTTGATGGCTTGGCGGATCAGGCGCTCGGAACCCTCGACCGACACTGGCTTGATGCCGATGGCGGAGGTTTCAGGGAAGCGGATCTTGGTGACGCCCATCTCTTTTTGCAGATAGTCGATGAGCTTCTTGACCTCGGGCGAGCCGGCTTCCCACTCGACGCCCGCATAGATGTCCTCGGTATTCTCGCGGAAGATCACCATATCGACCTTTTCCGGCGCCTTGACCGGTGAAGGCACGCCCTGGAAGTAGCGCACCGGGCGCAGGCAGACATAGAGGTCGAGTTTCTGGCGCAGGGCCACGTTCAGCGAGCGGATACCGCCGGAGGTCGGGGTGGTCAGCGGACCTTTGATCGAGACGACGTAATCGCGTGCCGCCTGGACCGTTTCGTCCGGCATCCAGGTATCGGCGTCGTAGATCTTCGTGGCCTTCTCGCCGGCGTAGACTTCCATCCATTCGATCTTGCGTTTGCCGGTGTAGGCCTTGGCGACGGCGGCATCCAGAACTTCGCGCATGACAGGGGTGATGTCGACGCCTGTGCCGTCGCCCTCGATGAAGGGGATAATCGGCCGATCCGGGACGTTCAGCGAGAAGTCGGCATTGACGGTGATTTTTCGCCCTGGGCGGGGATCTGGATGCGAGAGGCCACGATAACTCCTAACGGATTGAAAGAAACAGCTACGCACGCATGAGCCGCATCATCCTGTTCAACAAGCCCTATGGGGTGCTCAGCCAGTTCACGCCGGAAGACGGTCATGCCGGCCTGCGCGACTACATCCCGCACAAGGGCTTCTATGCCGCCGGACGACTGGATGCGGACAGCGAAGGTCTGCTCATTTTAACCGACGACGGTGCATTGCAGCATCGGCTAGCGCACCCGAAATTCGGCAAGGAAAAAACCTATTACACCCAAGTCGAAGGTATTCCGGACGATATGGCACTTGAACACGTGCGGAAAGGCGTTAATCTTGGCGACTTCATCACGCGGCCGGCCCGGGCGCGTTTGATTGGAGAACCTGTTGGTCTCTGGCCACGTAATCCACCGATCCGGTCACGTCAGGCAATACCAACGAGTTGGCTTGAACTGACCCTGCAAGAAGGCAAGAACCGGCAGGTTAGACGGATGACCGCCAAAGTGGGTTATCCGACACTGCGCTTGATACGTTGGAGCATCGGCGATTGGCAGTTGGAAGATCTTGCTCCCGGGCAGTGGCGGGAAATGCCCGTCGAGGAGATTAAGGGTCGTCCAAGCGATCGCTCCAGAATGTCTGAGCGTACTTGATAGCATGTATTATTAAGCATGTTCGAAAACTCTCTTCACGTCATGCGTATACCTTCCCTTGTCCTCACCATGGCATTTTGCCTTCCCTGGACGCCCTACGCGCTGGGGGATACCGAGACGCCCCTCCGGTCGACCGGAGGCGGAACCTTAAGTTATCACGATCACAGCAGCAGCATCGGTATCGGCCTCGATAGCGAGGGCGATATCTCCGGCGAATTGCGTCATGTGCTCGTCAGCGATCATCTGTCTGCGCTACTCGGCGAGATGTGGCTCCAGGAAGGTGGTGGTGGGATCAAGTTGGCCTACAACTGGATTCCCGGGGATGAAGAAGGTCGGCCGGAACGGAGCAGCTGGGTGCGCAAGGGCTTTTTGGCCCTGGACCGTCAGGATACACACGGAAAAATCTCCTTGGGTGGCGGCATCGAGAGTCCCCAGGGCATGCTGGCCGGCTATCTTTCACATGGCACCAGTGGTGCGAAAAGTCTTGGCACGAGCAGCAACACGTCGACCAGCAGTGTGTCAGGCGATGACTACGGCAGGCCGTATCTTGATGTCACTACCACCCTCACGTCGAGCGAGCGCCTGGCGCGGGCCTTCGATTGGGGTATAGGCCTGCGCGCGGGGCGTTATCTGGACGCCTCTCAGTTGGCCATCAATCTTGGCTTCGATCATGAGTGGGGGCGTGGTGACGCGAAACAATCGACCTTATCCGCCGAAGCTGAAAAGTTTTTTGGCGGCAGCCCCTGGAGCGTAACGTTACGTGGCGAGCTGATCTCCCGCGATTCGACCGGCAACGACGATAGCGACGAAGGCCGGGCCTGGGTCATCCTTCGCTATGCTTTCGGGCGACCGGGGCGTGGCCTGTCTACTTATCCTGCCGCCAAGGCGGCGGCAATGTCGGACGCCAAGTCCAGCAAAGCCATGGCTGGCTTGGGCGCCTTGCCGGGTGCAGCGGGCACGTCTGCCGCCGGCCCGTCTTTCACGGGTTCGACGCCATCGGGTTCCATGGCTGCCCAGGACGGCGGGAAAACCGGAACCGCGGCGACCTCTGGGGCCGGCACTCCGACGCCCACGGGCGCGACCGCGCGGTCAGGGGACCGCTGACGCAGGCATCACCACCGAAAAACGCTTGGTCAAAATGACCGCGTCCATCTCTACGGACACCTATTTCAAATTCGATAGCGCGGCATTGACGCCCAAAGCCACAGCGATCCTGAATCAACTGCTCCAGGATCTGGACGCCCAGGGCTATGCCGACAATATCAAGCTGACCGGCCACACGTGCGATATCGGTACAAAGGAATACAACAAGCGGCTCTCGATGCGTCGCGCGGGTTCGGTAAAAAGCTATTTTGTCGAGAAGGGTTCGATTTCCGCGAATCGGATCGAAGCCTTGGGCATGGGTGAGGCCGCCCCTCGCTATCCGAACACACGGGGGGAACGCTTCAAGAATCGCCGTGTGGACATCGAATATCTCTCCTATGTCAGCAAGGAAGAGTTGGTTCAGGTGCCGGCGCCGGGCACAGTCCCCGGCAAATACATCAGCGGTGAAGCTGGCTCCACTCCGGTCGCTACTGTCGTTGGGGCAGGTGTAGGGGGGAGTGCTCCAGGTACCTCTGGAATTGCCGGACAGCCAAGTTCGGCGAAAACCGCTGTCTCCAATCCGGAAGCATCGGCCCGCCAACCGGAAATGCCTGTGGTTATCGAGTGGTCTCGCCAGGAAGTGGAACTCGAACCGGCCTGGATTCAACGCGCCTTGTTCCATTCCCTGCCTCACAAGCGCACCGTCGATACCTATGTACAGGTCCGGGAAAGCACCAGTACGAGTACGTCCCGGAGCTACATCAATAGGTTGCCTATGGCCGCCGACGACAGCTATACGATGGACGGCGCAGGCGTCACGTCATTCCCGGTCTTGTTGAACGATTCTGATCCAGACGGCAACACGTTGAGCATTGCCAGCGTGACCTCCGCCCAGTACGGTTCGGTGTCGATTTCAGGTACTCAACTGGTCTATACCCCGTCGGTCATGATCACGCAGGCCACGGACAGTTTCACGTACACGGTCAGCGATGGTAACGGCGGCACGGCGACCGCCCGAGTCACGGTGCGTGTCTCGGTGAATGGCGTGCCCTTGGCCCGAGACGATCGGTTCTTGGTGTCCGGCTTGGTGCCAAGCCGATTGGATGTTCTGTCGAATGATCTCGATCCGGACCGCGATCCGCTGAATATCGTCGGTTTCAGTCAACCCTCGGCGGGTCAAATCAACTTAGAAGGTAGTCTGCTTGTATTCAACCCCTATGGCATCTTTACAGGCGATACCTTCAGCTACACCATCAGCGATGGCAGGGGCGGTGAAGCCACAGCCTTGGTCCTCCTGATCGATCCTTGACCGGGAGTTCGCTACGGGGCGAAGTCACCTCGCGGCGATGCGCTCGCGCCAGATACGCGCGCGGTGCAGAATCGCCGCTTCATCCAGGCTCAGGCAGCGGTGCCCGGACAAAACTTGTCGGCCGGCAATCCAGACGTCGCTGACCTCGCCGCGTCCGGCGCTGTAGACCAGCTGCGAGACCACGTCGTAGCAGGGCTGGGTGTTTGCACCGCTCAGATCGACGGCGACGATGTCGGCCTGCTTGCCAATTTCCAGGGAGCCGATGCGGTCGTCGAGACCCAGCGCCTTGGCGCCATTCAGGGTGGCCATGCGTAGTGCCTGATGCTCGGGGACGACTTCGGGGTTGCCGCTGGCGCCTTTGGCCAGCAGGGCGGCGAGGCGCATCTCTTCCCAAAGATCGAGACGATTGTTACTGGCGGCGCCGTCGCTGCCGATGCCGACATTGATACCGCCCGCCAGCATCGCGGCGACCGGGGCGATGCCGCTGGCCAGTTTCAGGTTGGATGACGGGCAGTGGGCGATGTGGCAGCCATGCTCGGCGAGCATGTCGAGTTCATCGTCAAGTAGATGGACGGCGTGCACGCCGATGAATTGCGGACCGAGCAGACCGAACAGGCGCAGGCGCTCCAGGGGGCGAACCTTGTAGGCTTCCATGCTTTGCCGGATCTCATCGTCGGTTTCGTGGATGTGGATGTGTATCGGCAGGTCGAGCTGGTCAGCGTAGGTCATTACCTTTTCCAGGCTGCGGTCGCCGATGGAATAGGGCGCGTGCGGTGCCAGGCAGAACGAGACCCGCGGCTCGTGGCGCAGCCGGTCGCGCAAGTCAACGCCGCGTTGCAGGTAGCCGTCCGGGTCGGCGGCGTAGGCCGAGGGGAAGTCGATGACGATGATCCCGGCGGCGACCCGCTGGCCGGCCTCAATGGCCGCATCGACGGTTGCCTCGGCATAGAAGTACATATCGTTGAAGCAGGTGATGCCGCCCTTGAGCATTTCCAGGCAGGCGAGCCGGCTGCCGTCGAGGACGAATTCGTGCGACATCCAGCGCTTTTCCGCCGGCCAGATGTAGTCGTTCAGCCAGGTCATCAGCGGCAGGTCGTCGGCGTAACCGCGCAGCAGGGTCATGGCGGCGTGGGTATGCAGGTTGACCAGGCCGGGGATCAGGGCGTGGCCGGGCAGGGACGTATGCTGCTGTGTCCGGTATCGGGCGTCGGCTTCGGGGGTTGGCACGATGTCGATGATCCGGTCGGCGTCGACGATCAGGCTGTGTTCGGCGAGTACCACGCCGGCCGGTTCCACCGGGACGATCCAGCCGGCGTCGATGCGTAAAGAGGCTTGAGTCTGCATGGCGGCATCGTATTCGGGCGCGCTGGCTCGGGCAAGCGGATCGGTTCCGGGCGATGGGGGGGTTCATGCTAAAATCCCAAGAATTTCCCAATAACGCACAATAATTTCCGCCATGGAACAGTTCGCCAAAGAAACCCTGCCTGTCAGTCTCGAAGAGGAGATGCGCCGCTCGTATCTCGACTACGCCATGAGCGTGATCGTCGGGCGCGCCCTGCCGGATGTGCGCGACGGTCTGAAACCGGTGCATCGCCGGGTCATGTTCGCCATGCACGAGCTGGGCAACGACTGGAACAAGGCCTACAAGAAGTCGGCGCGTATCGTCGGTGACGTGATCGGTAAGTACCACCCGCACGGCGACACGGCGGTGTACGACACCATCGTTCGCATGGCGCAGGATTTCTCGCTGCGTTACCCGCTGGTCGACGGCCAGGGCAACTTCGGTTCGGTGGACGGCGACAACGCCGCGGCCATGCGTTACACCGAAATCCGCATGTCGAAGATCGCCCACGAGCTGCTTGCCGACATCGACAAGGAAACCGTCGATTTCGGCCCCAACTACGACGGTTCCGAGCACGAGCCGCTGATCATGCCGGCGAAGATCCCCAACCTGCTGATCAACGGCTCGTCGGGTATCGCCGTGGGCATGGCGACCAACATCCCGCCGCACAACCTCAACGAAGTCATCGATGCCTGTCTCGCCGTGCTGCAAGATGCGCACATCAGCATCGAAGACCTGATCGAGATCGTCCCGGCGCCCGACTTCCCCACCGCCGGCATCATCTACGGCCTCACCGGGGTCAAGGATGGCTACCGCACCGGGCGCGGA
Source organism: Hydrogenophilales bacterium (assembly GCA_016703155.1). Taxonomy (GTDB): domain Bacteria; phylum Pseudomonadota; class Gammaproteobacteria; order Burkholderiales; family Thiobacillaceae; genus JADJCP01. Next base: position 263,383 of record JADJCP010000002.1, on the reverse strand, counting down.
CGCGTGGTGATGCGCGCCAAGTGCCATTTCGAGGACATCGACAAGTCCGGCAACCGTCAGGCAATCATCGTCGACGAACTGCCCTATCAGGTGAACAAGGCCAACCTGCTGATCAAGATCGGCGAACTGGTCAAGGAGAAGCGCCTGGAAGGCATCTCCGAACTGCGCGACGAGTCGGACAAGTCCGGCATGCGCATGGTCATCGAGCTGAAGCGCGGCGAGGTGCCTGAGGTCGTCCTCAACAAGCTGTACAAAGACACGCAGATGCAGGACACCTTCGGCATGAACATGGTGGCCCTGCTTGACGGCCAGCCGCGTTTGCTCAACCTGAAGCAGATGCTCGAAGCTTTCCTGCGGCATCGCCGCGAAGTCATCACCCGGCGCACCAAGTTCGAATTGAAGAAGGCCCGCGAGCGCGGCCATGTGCTCGAAGGTCTGGCCGTCGCCCTGGCCAACGTCGACGAGATCATCGCCATGATCAAGGCCTCCGCCACCCCCGCCGAGGCCAAGGCCGGGCTGATGACCAAGGCCTGGCGCTCGCCGCTGGTCGAAGAGATGTTGGCGCGCGCCCAGCAGGGTGATGCCTATCGGCCCGCCGGCCTGGCCGCCGAATTCGGTCTGCACACCGATGGTTACCACCTCACCGACGTGCAGGCCCAGGCGATCCTCGATCTGCGTCTGCAACGCCTCACCGGACTGGAACAGGACAAAATCCTCGGCGAGTACAAAGAAGTCGTCGACCGCATCACCGACCTGCTCGACATCCTCAGCAAGCCGGAGCGGGTCACCGAGATCATTACCGAAGAACTCACTGCCATCCGCAACCAGTTCGGCGACAAGCGCCGCAGCGAGATTGTCACCAACGCCCAGGAATTCAGCCTGGAAGACCTGATCACGCCGCAGGATGTCGTTGTCACCCTATCGCATACCGGTTACATCAAGTCGCAGCCCATCGACGACTACCGCACCCAGAAACGCGGTGGACGCGGCAAGCAGGCGGCGGCGACCAAGGAAGAGGATTTCATCGAAAACCTCTTCATCGCCAACACCCACGACACCATCCTCTGCTTTACCAACAAGGGCCGGCTGTTCTGGCTGAAGGTCTACGAAGTCCCGCAGAGCAGCCGTACGGCACGTGGCAAGCCTATCGTCAACCTGCTCAAACTGGAAGACGGCGAAGTGGTCAACGCCATCCTGCCGGTCAAGGAATTCACCGATAACCAGTTCATCTTCATGGCCACCGCCTTCGGCACGGTCAAGAAGACGCCGCTGTCCGAGTTCTCCAGGCCACGTTCCAACGGCATCATCGCCGTCAGCCTGGACGAGGGCGATCACCTCGTCGGCGTCGCCATCACCGACGGTCAGCACGACGTCATGCTGTTCTCCGACGAAGGCAAGGCCAACCGCTTCGAGGAGCAGGACGTGCGTCCCATGGGCCGCACCGCGCGTGGCGTGCGTGGCATGAAACTGGGTGCCGGCGCCCAGGTCATTTCCCTGCTGGTCGCCGAAAACGAACAGCAATCGGTGCTGACCGCCACGGAAAACGGCTACGGCAAGCGCACTCCGATCACCGAATACACCCGCCACAACCGCGGTGGCCTGGGCATGATCGCCATCCAGACCACGGCCCGTAACGGCAAGGTCGTCGCCGCCACCTTGGTCGAGCCCGAAGACGAAATCATGCTGATCACTACGGGCGGCGTACTGATCCGCACCCGCGTCAGCGAAATCCGTTCCCTGGGGCGCTCGACGCAGGGCGTGACGCTCATCAACCTGGGCGAGGGCGAAAAGCTTTCCGGCTTGCAACGGATCATTGATCCGGAAGAGCCGGACGAGTCAGAAGCAACCTGAGAAAATGTGTTCTGAAATGAAAAAACCCGCCAATGGCGGGTTTTTTCATGGATGGGTACCGTCTTACTTGACGCGGTTGCGATACTCGCCGGTCGCCATGTCGATTTCGATCTTGTCGCCGATTTCCACGAAGGCCGGGACCGAGACGGTGTAGCCGGTGGGCTTGATGCGCGCCGGTTTCATGACCTTGCCGGAGGTGTCGCCCTTGACGGCGGGTTCGGTGTATTCGACTTCGCGCACGACGGAGGAGGGCATATTCACGGAGATCGCCTTGCCTTCGTAGAAGACCACTTCGCAGGGCATGCCGTCATCGATGTAGTTGAGCATGTCGCCGAGGTTGTCGGCTTCGACTTCATACTGGTTGTATTCGGCGTCCATGAAAACATACATGGGATCGGCGAAGTAGGTGTAGGTGCAGTCCTTCTTGTCGAGCATGACTTGCTCGAACTTCTCATCAGCCTTGTACACGGATTCCGTGCCGGAACCACTGAGCAGGTTCTTGAGTTTCATCTTGACCACGGAGGCATTGCGGCCGGATTTGGAGAATTCGGCCTTCTGAATCACCATCGGGTCGTTGCCCACCATGATGACGTTGCCAGCCCGGAGTTCCTGTGCGGTTTTCATAACAAATGGCGCCCTGAAAAATAAAGGTAATAAAAAGCTGATTATTATAGCTTTTCCCTGGCAAGAAATGCACCAGATTGTCGGCAAGATCGCCAAGATGGCCGACACGCGCCATCCAGTGTCGTGATGCGCAGTCAATTCCCTGCGTTGTGCCCAGAAGGCGGGCCAGGCTTCGGCAACACCGGATTCCCGGTTCCAGGCGTGCCACATCGCATGCAGCGCCGCCGCCGGTTCGCCAGGCAGATCCTGGCAATAGAGCTTGAGAAAGGCCTCGATCTTCAGCCAGTGCGCGCCTTCTTCCTGGCGATAGGCTTGCCAGACGAGTGGGCGTCTGGCCCAGCAGGCACGCACGAAGGAGTCCTCGCCGCGCACGAAATTCAGGTCGCAGGACCAGAGCAGCCGGTCGTAGCTGTCCTGATCGAGCATGGGCAGGATGTCGACGCTGAGTTGGCCGCGCTGGAATCGGTCCCCCGGCCGGGCATCGATCGCATCGAAATACGCCGCCACTTTAGCCACCGGGCGGCCTTCCGGAACCAGGCAGCGGATCGGCTCCGGATGAGTCGACCAGGCTTCAAGCAGTTCAGGGATGGCGGCGTTTTCGTAGGCGAAGAGAGAGATGAGGGTTTCAGATACGTGCGAGCTCTCTGTAGGAGCGGAGGCGGGCAGTCCTAGCTGCTCCCAGAAGGCGCGCATGGTCTCGGGCCTGGCGCGAAATTCCCGCATCTCCCGCTCCAGGCATTGTTCGCGCAGCACGCCGCCGGTGCCTGCCTGCCATCCAGGAAAGAAGAAATATTTCACAAGGGGCAGGCGCGGATGCGGCGAGGGCAGGCCGTGGCAGGCATTGACCCAGTCCTCGGCGCTGAGGTATTCGAGATTGATCCAGACCGGCTTCGGTGTGCGCTCGGCCATGGCAAGGACATACGATTCGGGTAATTCGCAGGCCAGAGCTTCAATGACCACGTCGGCGGGAACCGTGTCGGGAGGCATTGGCGTGATCCAGCGCCGGACCATGACGCCATGCAATGCCTGCGTGTCGAGGCCGGTTTCGATCTCCGGACGGATGCGCTTGAAGCTGGTGAGATCGTCGACCCAGAGACGGACTTCCAGGCCATATTCGGCGACCAGTTGCCGGGCCAGCCGCCAGGCGATGCCGATGTCGCCGTAGTTGTCGATGACGGTGCAGAAGATATCCAGACGCATGGGTCTGGAAAATACATCAGATCAGCGGCGGCGCCTACGTGGGCGGCTGTGGAGAGAGTGATCTCCCGGCCGCAAAACACCGTATTCGAAGCCGGGAGGCCGTTCCTGCATGCGTGACTCAACGGCAAGCAAGCACTTCAGTTCGACGCGGCGATAGGGATAGGCGCTGAAGTTCGGGAGGATATTGGTGTTGCTGGTCAGCGTCATGACGCTGTCGGGTGTGTCCATCGGCGTTACCAGGTTGACCGGCCACCGTGAGTCATGCAGCCTCTACATCTGTCGCAATGAGAAAGTGTGTTATGCCAACCAGGATTTTATTTGTGTGCATGGGCAATATCTGTCGATCGCCGACCGCCGAGGGTGTGTTTCGGCGCGCCGCCGAGGCGGCGGGGGTGATCGATCAGGTTGCAACCGATTCCGCTGGCACCCACGATTATCACGTCGGCAGGCCGCCCGACGCCCGCGCGCAGACTGCCGCCGCCGGGCGCGGCTACGATCTGTCGGACTTGCGTGGCCGGCAGGTGAGCAGGCGCGACTTCGCCGAGTTCGACTACATCCTGGCCATGGATGGCGACAACATGAGGGATCTTGAGCGAATCTGCCCGAGTGAACATCGCCACAAGCTGCGCCTGTTTCTGGACTTCAGCGCGCGTTACAACGCCAGGAAGTACCCGACCCGTATTACGGCGGCGGGCGCGGTTTCGAGCAGGTGCTGGATATGGTGGAGGATGCCTCGCACGGCCTGCTGGCCCGGCTGAAATCGCCGGATGCCTTGAAATAGGCGGATTCGGCCATAAAACCATTGGGCGAATAATTCAGGCAGAAACCATGAGCGAAGAACACAACCCCGCGCTGGAAGGCGAGATCGTCGACAACGGCGAGAATAGCCGCGAGATCGGCAAGTTGAATCTGCCGGCGCAGACGCTGCCGACCACGGTACATATCCTGCCGATGACGGAAAAGCCGTTTTTCCCGGCGCAGACGCTGCCGTTGGTGATGAACGAAGGACCGTGGATGGAGACCGTCAAGCAGATTGGCGAGTCAGGTCACCATCTGGTTGGTCTGGTCGCGGTGCGTGGCGATGTTTCCGACGACGCCAGGCCGGAGGATTTCTATACGGTGGGCACGCTGGTGAGGATGCATCATCCGATGCACTCGGACGGCAAGATCCAGTTCATTGCCGAGGGCGTGACGCGCTTCAAGGTCGCCGAATGGGTCTCCGGCAAGCCGCCTTTCGTGGCGCGGGTCGAATATCCCTCGCAGCCCCGGCAGAACTCGACCAGCGAAGAGGTCAAGGCCTATGCCCTGGCGATCATCAACGCCATCAAGGACCTTCTGCCGCTGAATCCGCTCTACAGCGAGGAACTGAAGTTCTTCCTGAACCGTTTCTCGCCCAACGAGCCGGCGCTGCTCACCGATTTCGCCGCCAGCCTGACCACCGCGCCCAAGGAAAAATTGCAGGAGGTGATCGAGGCCTTCAATCTGCGCAAGCGCATGCAGAAGGTGCTGGTGCTGATTAAGAAGGAACTGGAGGTTGCCAAGCTGCAAACCCAGATCCGCGAAAAGGTCGAGGAGAAGATGACCCAGCAGCAGCGGGAATTCTTCCTGCGGGAACAGTTGCGAGCGATTCAGAAGGAATTGGGTATCGCCAAGGATGACCGCACCGCCGACATCGACCTGTACCGCGAGCGTCTGGAAAAACTGACCCTGCCGGCGCAGGCCCAGAAGAAGGTCGACGAGGAGATGAACAAGCTCTCCGGTCTTGAGCACGGGTCGCCGGAATACACCGTGACGCGCAACTATCTGGACTGGCTGACCAGCCTACCCTGGGGCAAGTACACCAAGGACAAGCTCGACCTGGTGCGCGCCCGGAAGATACTCGACCAGGACCACGATGGCCTCGACGACGTCAAGGAACGCATCATCGAATTCCTCGCCGTGGGCGCCATGAAGGGCGAGGTGGCCGGTTCCATCCTGCTGCTGGTCGGTCCGCCCGGCGTCGGCAAGACCTCCATCGGCAAGTCGGTGGCACGCGCCCTGGGGCGCCAGTTCTACCGCTTCTCGGTGGGCGGCATGCGCGATGAGGCGGAGATCAAGGGCCATCGACGCACCTACATCGGCGCGTTGCCGGGCAAGTTCATCCAGGCGATCAAGGAAGTCGAGTCGCAGAACCCGGTGATCATGCTCGACGAGGTCGACAAGATCGGCGCATCCTACCAGGGCGACCCGGCTTCGGCGCTCTTGGAGGTGCTCGATCCGGAGCAGAACTCGGACTTCCTCGACCACTACCTAGACGTGCGCTTCGACCTCTCGAAGACCTTGTTCATCTGTACCGCCAACCAGGTCGATACCATTCCCAGTCCGCTGCTCGACCGCATGGAGACGATTCGACTGTCCGGCTATCTTACCGAGGAAAAGCTGGCCATCGCCAAGCATCATCTCTGGCCGAAGCAGATCAAGAAGGCCGGCCTGAAGCGTGGCCAGGTGACGGTGACCGATGGCGCCATCCGACGGATCATCGACGGCTATGCACGCGAAGCCGGGGTGCGCCAGCTTGAGCATTACCTGGGCAAGGTGGTGCGCAAGGGCGTGGTGAAGATCGTCCGCAAGGAGGCGGAGAAGATCCATGTCAACGTCGGCGATCTGGAGGACTACCTCGATCAGCGCGCCTACCTGCCGGAAAAGCCCGCCGTCGGTATCGGCATGGTCACCGGCCTGGCCTGGACGGCTCTGGGTGGCGTGACGCTGACCATCGAGGCGACCAAGGTACATACCCTGAATCGTGGCTTCAAGCTCACCGGCAAGTTGGGCGAAGTGATGAAGGAGTCCGCTGAAATCGCTTACAGCTATGTCTCCAGCCACCTCAAGGCATTCAAGGGCGATCCCGGGTTCTTCGATGCCGCCTTCGTGCATCTGCACCTGCCCGAGGGCGCCACGCCCAAGGATGGCCCTTCGGCGGGCATCACCATGGCGACGGCCCTGTTGTCGCTGGCGCGCAACGAGAAGATTCCGCGCCCGATGGCCATGACCGGTGAACTGACCCTGACCGGCCAGGTGCTGGCGGTGGGCGGCATCCGCGAGAAGGTGATCGCCGCCAAGCGGGTGGGTATTCGCGAACTCATTTTGCCGTCCTCATGCGAGGCCGATTTCGAGCGGCTGCCGGATTATGTCAAAGCCGGTCTTCAGGTACATTATGTGAAACAATTCAAGGACGTCGTCAAAATCGTCTTTGGGCCATGAGCGTACTCGCCGAACAAATCGAACTGCCCGTTATTCCGCCATCACCCGTCGCCAAGGTGCTCGGCGAGACCTGGCTGGATCTGCCGCAGGATCTGTACATCCCGCCGGATGCCCTGGAGGTGATGCTCGATGCCTTCGAAGGACCGCTCGATCTGCTGCTCTGGCTGATTCGGCGCAACAACATCAACGTCCTGGACATTCCCATGGCGGAACTGACCCGCCAGTACATGGAATACGTTGAAGTCATGCGCCGTACGCATCTTGAGCTGGCCGCGGAGTATCTGGTCATGGCGGCGATGCTCATCGAGATCAAGTCGCGCATGCTCTTGCCGCGCCCGGAAAAGACCGAGGCGGGCGAGGAACTCGACCCGCGCGCCGAGTTGGTGCGGCGCCTGCTGGAATATGAGCAGATGAAGCTGGCCGCGCGCAGCCTCGACGAGGTGCCGCAGATCGGCCGCGACTTCCTGCCGGTCACGGTATGGCTGGAGAAACTGGTGGCGCAGCGCCAACCGCCGGTGAACCCGGATGACCTTCTTGCCGCCTGGACCGATATCCTGCGCCGCGCCAGGATGCATGCCCACCACCGTATCGGTCGCCACGAACTCTCGGTGCGCGAGCACATGAGTCGTATCCTGAGGCACCTCAAAGAGCACGGCCACGCTTTATTCGAAGACCTGTTCTCGCAGGAAGCCGGCAAGCCGGAATTGCTGGTCACCTTTCTGGCTTTGCTCGAGCTGGTGCGCGAGCGTCTCATCGATCTGGTCCAGAACGAGCCTTTCGCGCCGATCCACGCCAAGCTGGTTTGATCTGCGTCATTGCAATACGCAGGCGAATGCCCGTTTGTCATGTCGACCCCCTATAATCCGCTTCCAGCATGAAACCAAGCCACTTGCAAACTCGCCAATTCCTGGCCGCCAACCTGCCGCGCAACGCGCCGGGTCTGGTCGTCGGCTGGTTGCTCGCCATCCTTGCCACTGTGTCGGCGGCGACCTGGCTGACACGCCTTAGCGCGCCGCGTCCCGTGGCCAGCCTGCCGGAAAGTCATACCGCAGCGGCGCCATTGTCGCTCGATCCGGTGTACCGACTGTTCGGGGAGCAGGCGGGTGCCGCACCGCAAATGGGCAACGTTGTCCTGACGGGCGTTTTCGCGGCTTCGGACGGCAAAGGCTTCGCGACGTTTCGCTTGCCGCAAGGCCAGGTCGCTACTCTGGAAGGTCGCGAGGTGATGCCTGGCGTCAGCCTGGCGCGCGTGGAAAAGGATCAAGTAGTGCTGCGTACCGCCGCCGGCGAGCAGCGTCTGCCGCTAATCAAGGAGAAGGCGGCGCCTGCCGTCGCCAAGGAAGATTGATGAAAATTCTGCGCATATTCTGTATCGCCACCTATTTGCTGGTTTCCGGTGGGTTGTTCGCGGCCGAGCCAGTGGGGAAGGGCAGCGTCAATCTGGACTTCGCCAATGCCGACATCATCGCGGTGATCCAGGCCATCGGCCAGATGACCGGGCGGAACATCGTCGTCGATCCACGCGTCAAGGGTACGTTAACCCTGACCACGCAACGACCGGTCAGCAAGTCGGTCGCCTACGATCTGCTGCTATCCGCTCTGCGCCTACAGGGCTTCGCGGCGGTCCAATCCGGCGGCGTGGTGCGCGTCGTGCCCGAGGCCGAGGCTAAATTCTATGCCGTACCGGTCAACGCCAAACGCCACAAGGGCATGCCTTCCGGTCAGGTGGTCAGCCGGGTGTTCCAGTTGAAACATGAGTCGGCTAGCCAGTTGGTCAGCGTCCTGCGGCCCCTGGTGACCGCGAACAACGTGATCAGTGCCGATACCGTGGGTAACTCACTCGTGGTCACCGACTATGCCGAAAACGTGGCGCGCCTGGCGCAGATCATCGAGAGCCTGGACGTCCCGGGTGTCGGTGAACCCGTCATCCTGCCCTTGAAATATGCATCCGCGCAGGAGGTTGCCAACCTGCTCGGTCGAGTCTTCGGGACAGGCATGGCGGGCGCCGCGGTCTCGGGCATTGACCCGCAGCGTGTCGAAGTGGCTGTGGATGTCCGATCCAATAGCCTGGTGGTGCGTACCGACAACCCTTCGCGCTTGAGCCGGGTCCAGAATCTGGTATCGAGCCTGGATGTCCCGACGCCGGTGGCTGGGAACGTGCATGTCGTCTACCTCAAGAATGCCGAGGCGGCGAAGGTGGCGCAGACGCTGCGGAACATCCTTTCGGGCGATACGTCCGTGGCCACCGCCGAGGTCAAGACCGCAGCGACCGGTACACAGAACACCGTTCAGAATACAGCGACCGTCGCAGCCTCGGGGGCGGGCATGGTGCAGGCCGATAGCGCCACCAATGCCTTGATCATTACCGCCCCGGACGCGGTCTTCAATAACCTGAAAACCGTAGTCGAACAGCTTGATGTGCGCCGTGCCCAGGTTCTGGTCGAGGCCCTGATCGCCGAAGTGACCGCGGATAAGGCTGCCGAATTCGGCATCCAGTGGATGTCACTCACGGGGCTCAGCGACGGCAGCAGCAGTGTCATTGGCGGCTTCGGCAACAGTTCCAGCACCAGCAACATCGGCGTGGTCGCCGCCAACCCGGCCAGTGCCGCGAAGGGCTTCAACCTCGGGCTGGTCGATGGCACGGTGACCATCCCGGGCATCGATGGCGCCATCGCCAATCTCGGCCTGCTGGCGCGCGCCCTGGAAACCAACGCCAACGCCAATATCCTCTCGACGCCGACGCTACTGGCTCTGGATAACGAAGAGGCGAAGATTTCCATTGGCGCCAACGTACCGTTCCAGACGGGCCAGTATCAGCTGACCGGATCGAGCGCTTCGCCGTTCCAGACCATCGAGCGCAAGGATGTCGGCCTGACCCTGAAGGTCAAACCGATGATCAGCGAGGGCGGTACCGTGCGCTTGCAGATCTATCAGGAGGTTTCCAAGCTGCGCTCCTCCGACAACGTCACCCTGGCCACCACGGACAAGCGTTCCCTGGAGTCGACGGTCCTGGTGGATGACGGCCAGATCATCGTTCTGGGTGGCCTGATCGAGGATTCGATTCAGGATATCGAGGACAAGGTGCCATTGCTCGGCGACATCCCCTGGCTGGGCCATCTGTTCCGCTACGACACGCGCAAGCAGACCAAGACCAATTTGATGGTGTTCCTGCGCCCGGTGATCGTGCGTACGGCCGCCGATGCCGCGGGCGTCACCCATCCCCGCTACGACTACATCGCCGGGCAGCAGAAGGCATCGGCCCCGCGCAGCAAACCCTTGCTGCCGGACATCAATGCGCCCAGCCTGAGCCTGGAGATGAGTCCGGGTCTGGCGCGCACCCAGAAGGCCCCCTGAAGCCTGGTCATGAAACGCATCCCCTTCGCTTTCGCACGCACGCATGGGGTGCTGGCACGGCTCGACGACGCCGGTGGCCTTAGGGTGCGCGTGCGGGAAGGCGCCAGCCCCGAGGCTTTGGCGGAACTGCGCCGCCATACCGGCCTGCCGATGCGCGCCGAGCTGCTGTCGAATGAAACTTTCGACGCCGCGCTGGCCGCCGAGTACGCCGAAGCCGAGGGCGGCAACAGCCTGTTGGCCGACGGACTGGGCGATAGCGCCGAACTGACCAGCCTGATGCAGGACAGCCAGCGCATCCAGGATTTGCTCGAATCCGACGACGACGCGCCGATCATCCGCCTGATCAACACCATCTTCATGCAAGCCCTGCGCGACGGTGCTTCGGACATCCACATCGAACGCTTCGAAGAACGTTCAGCGGTCCGCTTCCGTGTCGACGGCGTCCTGAAGGACGTCTTCGAGCCGCCGCGTGCCCTGCATGCCGCCCTGGCCTCGCGCATCAAAGTCATGGCGGAGATGGACATCGCCGAAAAGCGTCTACCCCAGGACGGCCGAATTGCGCTCAAGCTGGGCGGTCGGCCGATTGACGTGCGCGTCTCGACCCCTGCCCACCGGCCATGGCGAGCGTGTCGTCCTGCGTCTGCTGGCCAAGGATGCCGAGCGCATGCAGCTGGAACGCCTGGGCATGGACCCCGGCGTCCTCGGCCAGATCGACCGGCTGATTCACGAGCCGCACGGCATCCTGCTGGTCACCGGTCCGACCGGTTCGGGCAAGACGACCACGCTGTACGCGGCCATCTCCCGACTGGACAGCACCGAACTAAACATCATGACCGTCGAGGATCCCATCGAGTACGACCTCGACGGCATCGGCCAGACCCAGGTCAACGCCAAGGTGGACATGGATTTCGCCCGGGCCCTGCGCACCATCCTGCGCCAGGATCCGGACGTGATCCTGGTCGGCGAGATCCGCGATCGGGAGACCGCGCAGATCGCCGTCCAGGCCAGCTTGACCGGCCACCTGGTGCTCGCCACCCTGCATACCAACGACGCCGTCAGCGCCGTGACGCGCCTGAACGACATGGGCGTCGAGCCGTTCCTGCTCGGTTCCAGTCTGGTGGGTGTCCTGGCTCAGCGTCTGGTGCGCCGGCTGTGTCCCGAGTGCCGCCAGGCCTACACGCCGACGGCCAAGGAATGGGCGGCTTTGGGGATCGAAACCCCGCCCGCCACGGTTTACCAGGCCAAGGGCTGCGACGCCTGCAACCACACCGGTTATCGCGGTCGGAGTGGCTTGTATGAGCTGCTGATCGTCGACGATGCCGTGCGCCGCCTCATCCATGACGGTGTTGGCGAGCACGTCATACGCGATCACGCCCGGCGCCACGGCATGCGCAACCTGCGCGAGGATGGCCTGCGCTGGTTGCTGGCCGGCGAGACGTCGATCGAAGAATTGTTGCGGGCGACGCGGGAGACGGCATGACCGCCTATCGCTACGTCGCGCTCGACGGCGCGGGCAAGCGTCATGAAGGGGTGTACGAGGCGGACCAGCCGCGCGCGGTGCGTGCCTGGCTGCGCGAGAAAGGCTGGTTCGCCGAATCGGTCAATAGCGATGTCGCCACGCAACGTCGACGTGGTTTGTTCCGCAAGCGCGTGCCGACTGGCGAGCTGGCTTTGTTCTCGCGTCAGTTCGCCACGCTGCTCAGTGCCGGCCTGACCATTGAGCGCGCCCTGGCTGCCCTGGTCGAGCAGGCCGATCAAAGTCCCCTGCAACCGGTACTCAACGAAGTGCGCGCCGATGTCGTCGCCGGCCATCCGCTGGCCGCGGCCTTCGAAGCGCCAGGGGCGCGATTTTCCACGCTATTTCGCGGCCGTGGTTCGCGCCGGCGAGGAATCCGGGGCACTGCCGCAAGTCATGGAGCGCATCGCCGATTACATGGAACGCGGCCAGGCACTGCGTCAGAAGGTCGGCCTGGCCCTGGTTTACCCGGCCATCGTCACCGTCGTCGCCTGTCTGGTCGTGGGTGTGCTACTGACCTATGTCGTGCCGCAGGTGGTGGCGGTCTTCCAGCACACCAAACAGGGCTTGCCCTTTTTGACCCAGGCCATGATCGGCCTGTCCGACTTTCTCCGGGCAACCTGGTGGTTCTGGCTGCTGGCGGTGATCGCCGGTGTCTGGATTGCCCGGCGTATGCTCGCCCTCGATCCGGTGCGGCTGCGCTGGCACGCCTTTTGCTGCGTTTGCCGATCATCGGTCGCCTGCGCAACGGTATCGCCAGCGCACGTTTTGCTCAGACCCTGGCGGTGCTCACCGGCAGCGGCGTACCGGTGGTTTCGGCTTTGGGCTATGCCGCCGCGGCTCAGGATGATTACGTCTTTCGCCAGGCGGCGGAACGCGCGGCCACCGGGGTGCGTGAGGGCATGGGCATCAGCAAGGCCTTGCGCGCCGAGGCGGTATTTCCGCCGATGATCCTGCATCTGGTCGCCAGCGGCGAGGCCAGCGGCGAGTTGCCGCGCGTCCTCGAACAGGCGGCGCGCCAGCAGGAATTGCTGGTCGAGGCGCGCTTGTCGACCTTGACCGCCTTGCTCGAACCCCTGCTGATCCTGGTCATGGGCGGGGTTGTCCTGGTGATTGTCCTGGCGACGCTGGAGCCAATCATCGAGATGAACAGTTTGATAAAGTAGATGAGGAAAACGATGCAATACAGCAATAAACAGAATGGTTTCACGCTGATCGAATTGATGGTCGTGCTCGTGATCCTGGGCGTGCTCGCCGCGCTGATCGTTCCCAAGGTCATGGACCGTCCGGATGAAGCCCGGGTCCTGGCCGCCAGGCAGGACATCGCCGCCATCGGTCAGGCGTTGAAGCTTTATCGCCTGGATAACATGCGCTATCCGAGTACCGAACAGGGCTTGCAGGCCCTGGTCGCCAAACCGACGCTGCAACCCGTGCCGACCAACTGGAAGTCTGGTGGCTACCTGGAAAAATTGCCCAATGATCCCTGGGGCGCGCCTTACCAATACCTGCATCCCGGCCGCAACGGCGAGATGGATATCTACAGTCTGGGTGCCGATAGCCAGCCGGGGGGCGAGGGCAATGACGCGGATATCGGCAACTGGAATCAGTGACAAAGTGTCGGGTGACAAAGTGACAGAAAGCTCGGCGACGCCAAGGCGTCTTTCGTCACCCCGTCACTCTGTCACCCCGTCGCCCACAAAGGGTTTTACCCTACTTGAAATGCTCGTTGTCCTGGTGGTCATGGCTATCGGCATGTCGGCGGTGGCGCTGGCCTTCAGACCCGATGCGCGACGGCCGCTGGCGCTGGAGGCGGAACGCCTGGCCCTGCTTCTGGAGCAGGCGCGCGAAGAGTCGCAACTTTCCGGAACTTCCCTGGCGTTGGAATGGCACGCCGGGGGCTATACTTTCGTGCGTCGCGATCTGACCGACAACGGCCCCGAGTGGTTGCCGGTCGTCGATGACGATATCTATCGGGCGCGGACCTTGCCGGGCGGCGCGACCATCCTCCAGGTGCGTGCCGACAATGGCTTGGTGCCGGAGGGCGGTCGGGTGGGGCTGAATATCGACGGGGTGCAGCGCCTGGAAATCCAGTTGTCCTTGCAGGAAGCGCGCACCCAGGTTGTTTCCGAGCCGGATGGTCGCGGTTTCCAGGTGCTGGCGGACGCGGCGGGAAGTTGATGCAGCGCGCTTCCGGCTTCACCTTGATCGAGGTGCTGATCGCCCTGGCGATCGTTGCCATTGGCCTCTCGGCCGCCTTGCGCGCCAGTTCGGTCGGCACCGACGGCATTGGCCAGTACCGCCAGCGCCTGATGGCTGCCTGGGTGGCCGAAAACGCCGCGACCGAACATGCGGCACGTGGCGATTGGCCAGACCCGGGCGATTCCAGTCGCGAGGAAGTGATGGCCGGCGTCCGCTTTCTGCTGCGTGAGTCGGTGAAAGCCACACCGAACCCCCGCTTCCGCCGCCTCGATATCGATGTCTATGCGGCCGAGGCACCGGAATACAGCCTGCGCCATCTGGCGATCTTTCTGACGGCCCGGTGAGTATGCGTCAGCGCGGCTTTACCTTGCTGGAAGTCATGGTGGCGCTGCTGCTCATGGGCCTGTTTTCCGTGATGGCCTATCGCGCCCTCGATGCCGTGCTCCAAGCCGAGGCCCATGCCCGCGGCGAGATCGACCGCTGGCGTGACCTGGCGCTAACCCTGGGCCGCCTCGAAAACGACCTGAACAATGCCGTTGCGGGCGTCGGCGGCATGCAACCGCGCGGCTTCCGCCTGGACGCAGACGGCCTGGCCCTGGCCTGGGATCGGCTTCTCCCGGAGGATGAGGCGGGTGGTGTGCGCCGGGTAGGTTACGCTTACGCCGACGGTGTGTTGTCACGCCTGCTCTGGCGCGAGGCCGCGCCCATTGGCGAGTTGCCGCTACGGACATCGGTCCTCCCTGGGCTGAAATCGGTGCTGTTCCGCTGCCTTGACGGTCAGGGTGGCTGGCAGGCGAGTTGGCCGGTAACGGCTGCCGATACCGGGATGCCGCGTGCCGTCGAGATCGTCGTCGAACTGGCCTCGGGCGAGCGCATCCGGCGCGTTTTGCAGGTGCAATGATGATCTCCGGACGATTGGCCTCAGGGCAACACCAGAGCGGCATGGCCATCGTCCTGGCCATGCTCGTCCTGGCACTGGCGGCCATAGCCGCCTCCGGTTTTGTTTTTCGGGCAGCCATGGAGTGGCGCAAGTTTGAAAATGCCTCCAGCCTGGGCCAGGCGCGCTGGGTGCTGCGTGCCGCGGAAAAATGGGCTGGCGCGGTGCTGCGTGACGATGCCCGGCAAAGCAGCGTCGACCATCGCGGTGAGCTTTGGGCGCGTGAACTGCCGGCGGTCGACTCCGAGGGGTATGCCCTGTCGGGACGTGTCGAGGATATGGATGGCCGCTTCAATCTGAATAATCTGATCAGGGAGGGTGTCACCGATCCCGCTCAACTCGCCCTGTTCCGCCGCCTGTTGGGCGCACTCGACGTGCCTGAGGCGCTGGCTGAGGACATCGCCGATTGGCTGGATGCCGACAACCGCGTGTCCGGCAGCGATAACGCCGAGACGGCCCTGTACGCGGCGCAGTCGCCGATTTTGGCGCCAGCCAATCGGCCGCTGGCCAGTCCGGACGAACTGATACGGGTGCGAGGCATGAATCGGGCGCTGCTTGATCGGCTACGTCCCTACATCGCTGTCCTGCCGGGATTCAACGGGATCAATGTCAATACCGCTTCCGCCGAGACGCTGGCGGCACTGGTCGATGGTTTGACCCTGGAACAGGCTTATACTCTTGCGGCCCGGCGCGACCGGGTCTATTTCCGGGATATTGAAGATTTCAGGCAAGCCCTGCCTCCCGGGTTGTCGCCGCTGGCCGGTATGGGCCTGACGACCAGCCGGTATTTCCTGGTACTGGCGCGTGCGCGCCACGACCGGGTGAACGTCGGCAGCCGGGCCTTGTTGAGCCGAGATACCAATGGGACGACGGCACTGATCTGGAGAGCCAGTTTGTGAGTGAATTGAGGCTATACCTGCAACGCGACGGGCTGCATGACGGGCTGGCCTGCCCGTGGGTGCTGCTCGACCGGGATGGCCACATCCAGCGTAGCGGCCTGTCCCTCGAAGATGCGCCACGCGCGGGCGTTTGCCGCGCAGTCATCGAGGCCGACCGGGTCGGCCTGGTCGAGACGGATCTTCCCGATCTGCCTGAGCGTAAATTGGCGCCACTTCTGGCGAATGCGGTCGAGGCCGCAACCCTGGAAGAGGCGGAACAACTGCATGTCGTACTGACCGGGCGCGGCCCGCAGGGCAAGGCCTGTTGCGCCACCGTCTCGGCACCTTGGCTGGAACGGATGCTGCACAGGCTTGCCGAGCGCGAAATCTATCCCGATGCCGCCATTCCCGAAGGCCTGCTGCTGCCGACCACGCCGGGGATCTGGAGCGTGCTCGCCAACGAGGGTTGTAGCGTATTGCGTCTGGATGCGGCACGTTCCCTGACCCTGGACGCGAGTGACCCGCCCGTCGGCTTGAGTCTGGCCCTGGCGCGAGAGGCAACGCCGCAACGGATCGATGTTTATCAGGGCACCTGCCTGCGCATGCCCAATCTGGATGCATGGCGCTCAGCCCTGAATATCGAGGTCGATCCTGCCGGGAAATGGGATTGGCGCGCGGGAACCTGGCCGGATTCGCCGAATCTGCTCACAGGGCGGCTGGCGGCGCGCCGGGCGGGCATGGACATGAAGAGCGCCATTCGCCCCCTGCTATGGGGTGGCCTCGCGCTGGCCCTGATCCAGGTTGTCGGTCTGGGTGCCGATGGTTTTCTGTTGCAACGCGAAAACAGGAACTTGCTGGCGGAACAGCGCAAATTGGCCCAGCGCGTGCTGCCTGCCCAGGCCAATGTGGTCGAGCCGGCCTGGCAGATCGCCGAGTTGCTGGCACGCTTGCGTTCCTCGCAGGGGCAGGCCGGCGATGCTGGCATGCTGCCCTTGCTGGCCAAACTGGGGGGAATCTGGCCGGCAGCGTCGGCGCCGAGGTTGCAGGCGATTACCTATGCCGATGGCTCGCTTGAGGTGAAACTGGCCGGCCAGCCCACGGCCTGGGTTGCCCAGCTTCAGTCGGACGCAGCGATGGCCGGACTTGAGGTCGGCACGGCTGAGACATCGGCGGTCGCGACCCTGTTGAAGGTGCGTGGCCTGGCACCGGGAGATACCCATGCCCGCTGATTCATTCAATGCCTTTTGGCGATCGCGCTCGACGCGTGAACGCACATACCTGGGACTGGGGGCCGCTGTGCTGCTATTGGCCCTGGTCTATATCCTGCTTCTCGATCCATTGTTGGAAACACGGAGCAAACTCGAAAAACGCTTGCCGCAGCTTCGTGCCGAAGTTCGCCTGATGCAGGTTCAGGTGGCTGAGGTAGAGCGATTGCGTGCAGGTTCCCAGAATGCCAAGCAGGGGGCCTTGCTTGGACGCATCGGCGTATCCGCCAGCGAGGTAGGGATTCGCGACAAGATGCAACAGATCGTCAGTATCGCCGAGGACAGAGTGCGCGTCACCGGCGGCGCGGTGCCTCTGAATGCCTGGCTGGAATGGCTTGGGACACTGGAAAAACAAGGCATACGCGTCGCCTATTGCCGCATGATCCCCACGGAGGCGGGTGGCCATGCGGTCGAAGCCTTGCTGCAGGGAGAGCCGCGTTGAAATGGATGGCGCCTGTTTTGGCGGTGCTGCTGCTATTTCTGCTGTTGCTTGCGAAACTGCCCGCGACCTGGCTGGACTATACGGTCCGGCACTACTGCCGGGGAGCGCTTGGCGTGACGGCGACACAGGGTACGATTTGGCGTGGCCGAGGCGATCTGCAGGCGATCTTGCCCAGCGGCGAAGTCAAGACCCTCGACAAGGTAACCTGGCGCGTCGACCTCGCCGCCCTGCTGAAAGGTGGCATGCGCGTCGAGGTTCTGCGCGAGGCGGATGTCAGGCCGGTGCTCGACGCCTTCGCCGGACTATCTGGCTGGACCGTGCACAAACTCGATCTGCGGCTACCGGCCAGTCTGCTTGGGGTGTTTTCCTCGACCCTGAGCCAACTTGGATTGTCCGGCCAGATGCAATTTAACCTCGACGGCCTCGGCTGGGGTGCCGGAGTAATCAAGGGAGGTGGGCAAGTACTCTGGCAGGATGCGGGATCGACAGTCACCCGTGTGCATCCCTTGGGCAATTACTTTGTCGTGCTGCATGGCAAGGGCGATGCCCTGGAATACAGCCTCACGACCGTGGGTGGGAAGCTCGACCTGCATGGCAACGGCGCCTGGCGTCCGGGCGCCTATCCGCTGTTCGACGGGCAGGCGGTGCCGCTTCCGGCGCAGCGCGAGGAATTGGCGCCTTTGCTGCGCATGCTGGGCAAGGATAGCGGCACGGGGATCTATACTCTGGTCCTCGACGCCAATACCGGACTCAGCGCACGCTAGCGCGTGGAACGAACATGTTTTCAGTAAACAACATTCAGGACATCAAGCGGGTGCTCGAAACGGTGTTGCTCGCCAGCCCCTTGCCCTTGTCGCTGGCCGAATTGAAGCGGGCCTTCGAGGAAGAGTTGCACAATGATTTGCTGCGCCGTGCACTGGAAGACCTGCGCGCCGACTGGCAGGACAAGGGTGTGGAGCTGGTCAGTGTCGCCGAGGGTTGGCGCTTTCAGACGCGTCCGGAATACCAGGCCTATCTTGATCGTCTGAATCCGGAAAAACCGCCGACCTATTCCCGCGCGGTCATGGAAACGCTGTCGGTAATCGCCTACAGGCAACCCGCGACGCGTGGTGACATCGAGGAGATACGTGGCGTCACGGTCAGCTCGAACATCATCAGAACCCTCGAAGAACGTGGCTGGGTCGAGGTTGTCGGCCACAAGGAAGTGCCAGGTCGCCCAGCTTTGTTTGCCACGACAAAACGCTTCTTGAGCGATCTCAACCTGCGCGCCTTGTCCGAGTTGCCCCCTTTGCCGGAACTGGCGAAGGAGCGGCTGATGGATAGGGATGAACGCGCCAACGCACCGCAAATGGATTAACCGCATGCCCCAACCGATACGCCGACCAACCAGAAAACCCGTTGCCAAGTCCTACGAGGAAGCGCATGACGAGGTGCGCGCGGCGGTGCCTGGGGAGAAATTGCAGAAGATGCTGGCAACGGCCGGCCTTGGCTCACGCCGGGATATGGATGCCCTGATCGCGGCGGGCGACGTCTCGGTCAATGGCAAGGTCGCCCAGGTTGGTGAGCGTGTCTTTCCGACGGATCGGGTCCGGGTAAAGGGGCGCGAAGTCCGCATTCCCTGGCAGGCGGAACTGCCCAAAGTGCTCATGTATCACAAGCCCGAGGGCGAGATTGTCTCGCGTGACGATCCGGACGGTCGTGCGACCGTATTCGAGAAGTTGCCCCGGGTGCGTGGCAGCCGCTGGATTGCCGTGGGTCGTCTGGATCTGAATACCGAGGGTTTGCTGGTCTTTACCACCAGCGGTGAATTGGCCAACCGCCTGTCGCATCCGCGCTACGCCGTGGAGCGCGAGTATGCCGTAC
The DNA here is from genome assembly GCA_016703155.1 of Hydrogenophilales bacterium. Taxonomy (GTDB): domain Bacteria; phylum Pseudomonadota; class Gammaproteobacteria; order Burkholderiales; family Thiobacillaceae; genus JADJCP01. Next base: position 244,014 of record JADJCP010000002.1, on the reverse strand, counting down.
GGGTGATGGGCGAACTGACTATTGAGCAGATGCAGCAACTCACCACGGGCGTTGAACTGGAGGATGGCATCGCGCGTGTTATGAGCATCAGCCATCACGAAGGTGGTGAAGGCCTCAATCAGTGGTATCGGCTGGTCATTCAGGAAGGCCGGAACCGCGAGGTAAGACGCCTGTTTGAAGCACTTGGCCTGTCCGTGAGCCGACTCATCCGGGTGCGCTTCGGACCGATCAACATGCCTTCCCGGCTGAAGCGTGGCAAGCTGGAGATGCTGACCGACAAGGATGTCGGGGTGCTGATGAAATGGTGCGGTTTGAGCACCGCACCCGCCCGGTCGCCACTTCAGCGCGGCCCCCGGAAACCCTAGTCAGTGCGAAATAAACGCCGCCAGGGCTACTGAAACCTACTCGCTTTCAGTGTGACGCGGCGGACGTGGTCCTGAGGAAGGCGGTCCACCCGTGCCGGGGCGAGCGGGAGAAATGGTCGATATGGCATGCTTGAAGATCGCTTGCACGGCCTGATCGTGGCCTTTGAGTAGCACCATGTATTGGTCGAAGGACTCGATGCGCCCGACCAGCTTGATTCCGTTTACCAGGAAGATGGAAACCGGTGTGTGTTCCTTGCGCAGGGTATTCAGGAACACGTCTTGCAGATTTTGGCGTTCGTTCATGTTGGTATTTTAGTATTCACAGTATCCTGCATCATAGCATAGCGGTTTGGCACACCTTGTAAATCGGTCCGGATATACCCAATTACTCTATAAGAAAACGACGGAAAGCCACATGAAGTACAAAGATTATTACAAGGTACTTGGCGTTGCTCGCGATGCTTCAGCCGAGGAGATCAAGAAAGCCTATCGCCGTCTGGCGCGGAAATATCATCCCGATGTGTCGAAGGAGGCGGGCGCCGAGGAGAAGATCAAGGACATCAACGAAGCCAACGACGTCCTTGGCGATCCCCAGAAGCGCGCGGCGTACGATCAGTTGGGGCAGCATCGAGGTGGCCAGGATTTTCGTCCACCTCCCGATTGGAGCGAGCGATTCGGCTCAGGCGGTTTTGCCGCTGGCGATGGCGGTTCGGACTTTTCCGATCTTTTCGCGCAGTTGTTCGGTAAAGGCGGGCATCCGGGTGGGCGCCATGGATTCAGTACTTCGGGCAAAGGACGAGATATCGAGGCCGAGGTCAGTCTGACCCTGGATGAGGCGTTTCATGGCGTCGAACGGTCCATGCAACTGGCCACTCCGGGACATGGCGCGCGCCTGGTGAAGGTGCGCATCCCAGCCGGAATTTTGCCGGGAAGTCGGATGAAAGTTCCTGGAAAAGGCGACGTCTCGGCCCAAGGGCAAGCGGGTGATCTGTTTCTGAAAATCAAGATCGAGCCCCACCCGTTGTTCCGCCTCGATGGCAGGGATCTCTATCTCGAAACCCCGATAACCCCTTCCGAGGCTGCTCTGGGCGTGACCCTCGACGTGCCGACGCTGGCTGGCACGGGACGCTTGAAAGTTCCCGCCGGGGTCAAACCTGGACAAAAGATGCGACTGACCGGCAAGGGCATGCCGAGTCGCGAGGGTACCGGTGATCTATACGTGCAGTTGCTGGTGGTCGTGCCGCCGCGGCCGAGCGAAGCGGAACGCGCGCTGTATGAAAAACTCGCGGAAATATCGGACTTCCATCCCAGAAAGCACTGGCCGAATTAGCTTGCCGGGATGGCGTCGGAGGGCAGGTGTTACTTCGCTGCCGGCGCGATAGCCTGTGGTGGGGCTTCAGCCGCGGCTACGGGAGCCTGGGTGGGGGTGGAGGGGACTTCCACCTTGGCCGCGGCACGTAGCTCGGCGACATACTTACGGATGTCGTTCTGCGCCAATTGATTGGCGATGCGTTCCTTGACCTTGTCGAGTTCCGGGAAAGCGATCGGGCGCGATTCTTCCAGCTTGATGATGTGCCAGCCGAAACGGCTCTTGACCGGCGCCTTGGTGTACTCGCCAGCTTTCAGCTTTGTCATCGCCTCGGCGAACTCCGGGACGAGATTGGCGGGGGCCATCCAGCCCAGGTCGCCGCCACTTTTCGCCGAGGAATCCTTGGAGTTGGTTTTGGCCAGATCCTCGAACTTGGCCGGCTTCTTGCCGCCCAATTTGGCGACGAGACCCTTGGCGAGTTTTTCGTCAGCCACAAGGATATGCCGTGCATGGTATTCGGTACCGCCGGCCTTGGCTTTCAGTCTGTCGTACTCGGTTTTGATCCGGTCGTCGGCGACCGGGTGCTTGGTGATGTAATCATCCACCAAGGCGCGGCCTAACAGCTCCTTACGATTCAGATCCAGTGCCGCCTGGATGCCGATGGGCTTGTCCAGGCCGAGTTTGACCGCTTCCTGGGACATGATCTCGGCATTGATCAAGGAGTCGCGGAGGTATTCGTCGCTGCTCTGGTGCGTCGGTTGTTGCCCCAGGCCGGCGCGCTCATCGCGCAGGAGCGAGAGCGAAATAGCATTCAATACGACGCCGTTGACGCGGGCTACCGGGGTGTTCGGATCGACATGCACTTGTGCTGGCGTGGCTGGGGCACCGGCGGGCAGCGGTGCCGGTGTCTTGATCGGCTGGGTTTCGGCCAGTACGGGCAGGGTGAGGGCGGTCAGGCCAAGGGCGAGTGTTAAGGATTTCAGTTGCATGAAGCGTTCCTGTGGTTGTGGTTCAAGGTTCGTTCGGTGCCGACGCGGTGATCGACAGGGCATGAACACGCCCGCCCATCAGATCGCCCAGCGCCTGGTAAATCGCCCGGTGCCGGGCGACCGCGTTCAGTCCGGCGAACTGCTTGGAGACGATCGCCAGAAAAAAGTGCCCGCCACCCGACGCACCCTTGTGCCCGGCATGCCGAGCGCTGTCGTCGCGAAGCTCCAGGTGCTCGGGTTCGAGTATCGCCAGACGTTCGCATATCAGTCCTTCAAGATCGCTCAAGGCAGCACCTTCCTGAAGGGTTTGACGGTTACCCGGGCATAGACTCCAGCGGCGATATAGGGGTCGGCATCGGCCCAACTCCGGGCCGCCTCCAGGCTGTCGAAAGCGGCGACGATCAGGCTGCCGCTGAAGCAGGCCGGACCGGGGTCGGTGCTGTCGATCGCCGGGAAAGGGCCGGCCAGCAGCAGGCGGCCCGCCGATTGCAAGGTGGCCAGCCGTTCGAGATGAGCGGGGCGCGCGGCAAGGCGCTCTTCCAGGCTATCCGGGACATCCTCGCCGATGATGGCGTAGTACAAGCTCATGGCTGCTCCCTGATATGCCGTGACAGATACAGACTCTGTAGCACGATGAAGACCAGCATGAGGCCGAGCGTACCGAACATCTTGAAGTTGACCCAGGTATCCGTGGAATAGCTGAACGCAACGTACAGGTTGGCTGCGCCCATGAACGTAAAGAATCCGGCCCAGCCGAGGTTCAGTCGCTGCCAGATGGCATCGGGCAGGCTGATCTGTTTTTCCATCATCAGGCGCATGATGTTGCGCTCGAAAAATACGGGGCCCAGACCCAGAGCCAGCGCGAACAACCAGTAGAGCACGGTTGGCTTCCATTTGATGAAGTTTTCGTCCTGCAGAAACAGGGTGGCGCCACCGAAAACCACAATTAGGCCGAACGATACCCAGAGCATGCCGTCGATCTTGCGATGCTTCAGCCAGACCCAGGCGATTTGGCCAACCGTGGCGAGGATGGCGACCAGCGTCGCCAGGAATACGCCAGGCTTGGTGGCACCGCTCAAGGTGATGCCCAGAGCGTTCAGTAGGGCAAGCGCCGATTCCGGATTGGCTGAACCGAACTGATACGCCGCGAAGAACAAGATGATGGGAAAAAGATCGAAGAGCAGCTTCATGCGAGAGGTTGGCCGATGCAATTGGTTGGTCGGACGGCATTTTGCTATGATTACCAGTTGTTTCTCAAGAAAAAACCGTGTGATATTCGATCTGCATAGCCATTCGACCGCCTCGGATGGCGTCCTGTCCCCGAGAGAGTTGGTCGTGCGCGCTGTCGCGCAGGGCGTGCAAGTTCTGGCCTTGACCGATCATGATGAGACGCGTGGCGTCGTCGAAGCCGAGGTGGCCGCGCGCGAACTTGGCATCGACATCGTTCCTGGCGTCGAGATCTCCGTCAGTTGGTCCGGGAGAACGGTGCACATCGTTGGCTTGTATGTCGATATCAGCCATGCCGGCTTGCACGCGGGCTTGCAGGCGAACCGTTCCGGACGGGGCGATCGTGCCCGCCGCATGGGCGAGGCTCTGGCCAAGGTCGGCATTCCCGGGGCGTATGAGGGTGCTTACACATTGGCCCCGAACAAGGAACTCATCAGCCGTACTCACTTCGCACGTTTCCTCGTTGCCAAGGGCTATGTCAAAGACCTCAAGTCTGTGTTCAAGAAATTTCTGATCAAGGGCAAGCCCGGCTATGTTTCCCATCAGTGGGCCAGTCTGGAAGATGCCGTGCGCTGGATACGCGCCGCCGGTGGCATCGCTGTCCTGGCACATCCCGGACGCTACAATATGGGTCGTGGCAAAATGGCTGCCCTGTTTGCTGACTTCAAGGCTGCTGGCGGTGAGGCGGTGGAAGTGGTAACCGCCAGCCATACCCCAGATCAGGTACCGGTCTATGCGCGCTATGCCCTGGAATACGGCTTGCGTGCCTCGTGCGGCTCGGATTTCCATGCGCCCGGGGAAGGCGGCCGGGAGTTGGGCAGGATGCCGCCCATGCCCGTAGCCTGTGAACCAGTCTGGTCGGGTCGTTAAGCCATGTCGCAGTATTTCTCCGTCCACCCCGACACCCCCCAGGCACGCCTGATGCGTGAGGCCGTGAAGATATTGCGCGGCGGCGGGGTGATGGCCTATCCGACCGACTCGTCCTACGCCTTCGGTTGCATGATCGGCAACAAGGACGGCATGGAGCGTATCCGGGCGATCCGTGAGGTCGACGACAAACATCATTTCACCCTGGTCTGCCGAGATCTCTCGGAGATTGCCCATTACGCCCGGGTGGACAACAAGCAGTACCGCTTCCTGAAGGCCGCGACGCCGGGCAGTTTTACCTTCATTCTCGAAGCCACCCGCGAGGTGCCGCGCCGACTGCAGCATCCCAAGCGCAGCACCATCGGCCTGCGCGTGCCGGATCATCCGGTGGTTTCGGCATTGCTCGCCGAGCTCGGCGAGCCGATTCTGTCGATGACACTGAGTCTGGCCGGCGATGAACAGCCCATGAACGACCCCGAGGCGATCCGCGACCGGATCGGCAATCGTGTCGATCTGATCATAGATGCCGGCCTGTGCAGTATCGAGCCGACCACTGTCATCGACCTTTCCGGTGACGCCCCCGAATTGTTGCGCCAGGGTCGGGGCGATCCCGCCGTCGTTGGCTTGGAATAAGGCATGCCATGGAACTAACCCTGATACAGAAGATTGCCATCTTCGCGCTGCCGGTAATCTTCGCCATTACGCTGCACGAGGCCGCGCATGGTTATGCCGCGCTTAAATTCGGCGATACCACGGCGAAGATGCTTGGGCGCATCACGCTCAACCCACTCAAACACATCGATCCGATCGGCACGATTCTCGTGCCCATCCTGGCTTACGTGTCGGGCGGCTTTCTGTTTGGCTGGGCCAAGCCGGTGCCGGTGAATTTCGGGCACTTGCGCAGACCCAAGCAGGACATGCTCTGGGTCGCCGCCGCCGGGCCGGGGGCGAATATCCTCATGGCCGTGTTCTGGGCGGGGATGATTAAGCTGGCGCATCTGATGCCCGGCAGCGCCTACGCCCAGCCTCTGGCACTGATGGGCTCCGCCGGGGTGACCATCAATGCCGTATTGGCCGCGTTGAATCTATTGCCGATCCCGCCACTGGATGGCGGCCGCATCGCTGTCAGCCTGCTGCCTTACCGCTGGGCGGCCATGCTGTCGAGCATCGAACGCTATGGCCTGTTTATTGTCCTTGGCCTGCTGTTTACAGGTCTGCTGAACACGCTCATCGACCCGATCATCGATCTGGTCCAGCACGTCTCTTTGATGTTTTATGGACTGACCTAAGCCACTATGTACGTCGACCGCGTCCTCTCCGGCATGCGCCCCACCGGAAACCTGCATCTGGGGCATTACCATGGCGTTCTCAAGAACTGGATTGACCTTCAGCACGAATACGAGTGCCTGTTCTTCGTTGCCGACTGGCATGCCCTGACCACCCATTACGACAATCCTGGCGCCATCGAAGAGAGCACCTGGCAGATGGTCGTCGACTGGCTCGCCGCCGGTGTCGACCCGAGCAAGGCGACGCTGTTCATCCAGTCGCAGGTCATCGAACATGCCGAACTGCACCTGCTGCTATCGATGATGACCCCGCTGGGCTGGCTGGAACGGGTGCCGACCTACAAGGACCAGCAGGAGAGGCTTACCGAGAAGGATCTTTCCACCTATGGTTTCCTCGGCTATCCGCTACTGCAATCCGCCGATATTCTGATCTATCGCGCCAATCGTGTGCCGGTTGGCGAGGATCAGGTGCCGCATATCGAATTTGCCCGTGAGATCGCCCGACGCTTCAACCACCTGTATGGCAAGGAGCCTGGCTACGAAGAAAAGGCGCTCGCCGCGATGAAACGCCTCGGCGGCAAAAAGGCACGCCTCTACGAAGAGCTGCGGACACGCTACCAGGAACAGGGCGACGAAGAGGCCCTGGAATCGGCTCGCGCCGTCCTGGGCGAGACGCAGAATCTTTCACTGGGCGACAAGGAACGGCTCTACGGTTATTTGGAGGGCGGTGGCAAGATGATCCTCACCGAGCCGCAATCCCTGCTCACGGCCGCTTCGAAGATGCCCGGGCTGGATGGCCAGAAGATGTCGAAGTCCTATAACAACACCATTTCGCTGCGGGAGGATCCCGAGGTGGTGACCAAGAAGATACGCACCATGCCGACCGACACCAATCGTGTGCGGCGTACCGATCCGGGAACCCCGGAAAAATGCCCGGTCTGGCAGTTCCATCAGGTGTACTCCAACGAGGCCGTGCGTGACTGGGTGCGCCAAGGCTGCACCAGCGCCGGGATCGGCTGCATCGAATGCAAGCAGCCGGTCATCGATGCCGTGCTCAAGGAACTGGCGCCGATTCAGGAGCGTGCCCGCGCATATACCGAGGATCCCGACGTGGTGAAGAACATTATTTCGGACGGCTCGGAAAAGGCCCGCGACCTGGCGCGCGAAACCATGCGAGATGTGCGCGAGGCAATTGGCCTGAACTACGGCTGAGGTCTGATGGCGGTTGTCCAAAAAATGGTGTGACGGGGATTCCCGTCACACCATTTTTGTTAGCCATGACGCCTGGGCGTCATGCTCTTGGCTTACTCGCTGCGGGTTTCCACCATCACCAATGGCTCGGCGGCAGGCTCCGCGCCAGTGTGATTCGGGCGCGGACGACGACGCGACTGGCCTTGGCGCGACTCTGTCGACTCGGCGCTGGCGGCAGCTTCGGGAACGGCGACCGGCTCGCCACGGGTTTCAACGATCACCAGCGGTTCAGCAACGTCAGACTGACCTTCACGGCGCCCTCGTGAGCGCCGACGTTTCGCCTGGGGTGCGGCGGCATCGCTGGATTCGGCGCTTTCAGCGACAGCGGCGCTCGATTTGGTCTGCACCAGCTCCAGACCCGCGGCGCTGAGGTCGGGCTCCGCCAGCTTCAACGCTACTGGAGTCGGCGCAGGGCGAACCGGCTCAGGCGGAGCCTGGGTGACTGGTTCGGGGCTGGCTGCTATCGGAGCGGAACGGACAATGGCTTCCGGCCTGGCTTCGGCGACGACTGGCGCCTCGGGCGTGGTAGCGCGTGGCTCGTAGGCGATCTCGTTGTTGTCCTCGTCGTTACGCATGACCTCGGCGTCGGCGCTGGTCTGGTTTTCACCGCGGCCTTCACCCTGGCGACCACCACGACCGCCACGGCGGCGACGGCCACGACCGTCTTTCTGGCTGTCATCGGCCGCTTCAATGGGACTTTCAACGGGCGTCAGCTTCGGCGGCGCTTCTTGAGGCGCGGGCTTTTCACGGCGTGGCCGTTCCTGGCGTGGCTGGCCTTCGGCCTTCTCGGGGCGGGCTTCCGCGGCGGGGCGGTCGCGGCGCGGATTCCGCTCCGCGCGCTCCGGTCGCTCGCTCCGATCACCACGTTCTGGCCGCTCGGCACGCTGGCGTTCGCCTGTGCCACTACGTTCATTGCGCTCGCCGCGATCACGTCGCTCGTTACGGTCGCCACGTGGGCGGCGTTCACCGCGATCACCGCTGCCCCGCGCACCGGTTCGCGCCTCGCGCGTCGTCTCGGATTTCTTCGGAGTGCTGGAGGTGCTGGCTTCGCCTTCGCTCGGGCCACGCAGCCAGCCCATGATGCGTCCGAACAGGCCAGGCTTGGGTGTTGGCGTGGTCGTCGGAGCCGGAGCGGCCTCGAAGGTCGGGGCTGGCTGGGACGGGGTAATGCCCTGGACTATCGGTTGCGGCCGCTCGGGTTTCGCCTGGCTGCCGTTGCGTGGTTGCGCTTCCTCTTCCTCGCTGGGCCGCTCCATCATCTTGTAGCTCGGCGCCAGGGGCTCGGACTGGTTGAGTTGGTCATGACGCAGGCGTGTCAGGGTGTAGCGCGGCGTTTCGAAGTGGATGTTGGGGATCAACATGACTTCGATACGGTGTCGGGCCTCGATGTTGAGGATGTCGGTGCGCTTCTCGTTGAGCAGGTAGGTGCCGACTTCGACCGGCACCTGGACGTGCAGGGCGCCGGTGTTGTCCTTCATGGCCTCTTCCTGGAGCATGCGCAGCAGGTGCAGGGCGAAGGATTCGGTGCTGCGCACGTGGCCGGTGCCGCTACAGCGTGGGCAGGTGACATAGCTGGTCTCGCCCAGCGACGGTTGTAGACGCTGGCGCGACAGTTCCATCAGGCCGAAGCGGGAGATCTTGCCAAGCTGCACGCGGGCGCGGTCGTAGTGCAGCGCTTCACGCAGGCGGGTTTCGACTTCGCGCTGGTTGCGCTGGCTTTCCATGTCGATGAAGTCGATGACGATCAGGCCGCCCAGGTCGCGCAGGCGCAACTGGCGGGCGACTTCATCGGCCGCTTCGAGGTTGGTGTTGAAGGCGGTCTGCTCGATGTCGGCGCCACGCGTGGCCTGGGCCGAGTTGACGTCGATGGCGACCAGCGCTTCGGTGTGGTCGATGACGATGGCGCCGCCGGCAGGCAGGGGGACTTCACGGGAATAGGCGGTCTCGATCTGGTGCTCGATCTGGAAGCGCGAGAACAGCGGCACGCTGTCGGCGTACAACTTCACCTTGTTGACGTTGCCGGGCATGACGTGTGCCATGAACTGGCGCGCCTGGTCATGGATGGCCGGGGTGTCGATGAGCAGTTCGCCGATGTCCGGGGTGAAGTAATCGCGAATGGCGCGGATGACCAGACTGGATTCCTGATAGATCAGGAAGGCGCCCTTCTGCGAGGTGGCGGCGCTATCGACCGCCGTCCAGAGTTGCAGGAGGTAGTTCAGATCCCATTGCAGCTCTTCCAGATTGCGGCCGATGCCGGCGGTGCGGCCGAGGCTCATGCCGTTGGGGACGGAGAGTTGCCCCAGCAGGTCGCGCAGTTCGTTGCGTTCCTCGCCCTCGATGCGCCGGGAAACACCACCGCCGCGCGGGTTGTTGGGCATCAACACCAGATACCGGCCGGCCAGGCTGATGAAGTTGGTCAGGGCGGCGCCCTTGTTGCCGCGTTCGTCCTTTTCCACCTGGACGACCAGTTCCATGCCTTCGCGCAGCGAATCCTGAATACGGCCTCGGCTGACGTCACCGTCGCCGATTGCCGAGCGGGAGATTTCCTTGATGGGGAGAAAGCCGTGGCGTTCCGCGCCGTAGTCGATGAAGCAGGCTTCCAGGCTGGGCTCGACGCGGGTGATGATGCCCTTGTAGATGTTGCCCTTGCGTTGTTCCTTGTTGGCGGATTCGATGTCGAGATCGATCAGTTTCTGACCGTCGACGATCGCCACCCTCAGTTCTTCGGCCTGCGTCGCGTTGAAAAGCATACGTTTCATTGTTATGACCCCTGCGCACACGCGCCCCGGGGGTGATAAACCTACCGCCCTAACCGGGGCGGCGGCAAGGCGAGGCAGTATTCAGGCGGCGTTTGGAAGCGTCGTATCGCTGGGTGTCTCGTTCATGTTCCTGGTTTATCCATTTATCCTGGCGGCATTCGTCATCAGGATCAAATCCGGGGTATGGGTACGCATCAAATACGTTACCATCACTGCTTCCCGCTCGGCACAGCATCGTTTCACCCGAATTCGTCGGCGCGACGTCGTGGTTAGAGACGGGGCGCGGAAAACGGGGATGACGGCATCGGATACGATCCGGAAACGATGGCGGCAAGCCAGCCGGTGAGTGATACAAACCGGTCCTCGACGGCGTCAAGCGGGCAGGTTCTTTAACGCCCATGAAATTTCGCCCATCGAAGCGGTTGGAAGTATAAGTGGAATGCAATCGACAAGCAAAAAAAACGTAACAGAATCCAAGCGGTTGGCGATGGCCGACCCGGAAACCCCCGCGGCCAAAGTGGAATGGCTGACGCTTGGTCCGGAGTCGGAAGGTCAGCGCCTCGATAATTTTCTGTTCAAACACCTGAAGGGCGTACCCAAAAGCCGCGTCTATCGGATGCTGCGCGAGGGCGAGGTGCGCGTCAATCGCAAGCGGGCGCAGCCGGATTACCACGTTCAGATCGACGATATGCTGCGCATCCCGCCGGTGCGGACGGCGCAAAAAGCCGATCCCCCGGCGCCGGCGAAGATCGGCAAAAGTCTGTTGCCGCGCATCATCTATCGCGACGAGGCTCTGCTGGTGCTCGACAAGCCCGCCGGTCAGGCGGTGCATGGTGGCAGTGGCATCAGTCTGGGCATCATCGAGCAATTGCGTCAGGAGATGCCTGAGCAACGCTTCCTGGAACTGGTGCATCGTCTGGATCGGGAGACCTCGGGCGTGCTGGTGGTCGCCTTGAAACGCCAGGCTCTGGTCGGAATGCACGACAAGATGCGTCACGGCGAGGTCAGCAAGTCCTATTTTGCCCCTAGCCATCGGCCAGTGGCGCGACCCGGTACGCAACGTCAAGCTGGCCTTGCGCAAGTACCTGACCGAGGACGGCGAGCGCCGGGTTAGCGTCGACGAGGCGGGGCAGCACGCCCACACCATATTCCGTTTGTCCCGGCGTTACGCTGACTACACGCTGCTTGAAGCGGAGCTGAAAACCGGCCGGACGCATCAGATTCGCGTGCATCTTGCCGCGCTCAAGCATGCCATCGCCGGTGACGACAAATACGGCGATTTCGAACTGAACCGGGCCTTGAAGAAACAGGGGCTGAAACGCATGTTCCTGCACGCGGCGCGCCTCGAATTTCTGCATCCGATCAGTGGTTTGCCGCTGATACTGGAAGCGCCCTTGCCGGCGGACCTGACGACTTTCCTGCAGACGCTGGTTCCCCGGACCTGACCATATATATGTCCAAACGCTTCGAACTTCTGATCTTTGACTGGGACGGCACCCTGATGGACTCCGCGGGCGTCATCGTCCAGAGCATCCAGGCGGCCTGCGTCGATCTGGGCTGGCCGGTGCCGAGCCGCGAGGCCGCCAGTCACATCATCGGCCTCGGGCTCAAGGAGGCGGTCGCCGACCTGTTTCCCGAACTGCCGGCTTCGGAACATCCCCAGCTGGTTGAACGTTACCGGCACCATTTCCTGTCCCAGGATCGCGCCATTCCGCTATTCGAGGGGGCGCGCGAACTTGTCGAGGAAATGCATGCCCGCGGCCACACCCTCGCGGTGGCTACCGGCAAGGCGCGTCTTGGCCTGGCGAGGGCCTTTGAGCATACTGGCATGGGTGGCTACTTCCATGCCACGCGAACCGCCGATGTCACTTTTTCCAAGCCGCATCCAGCGATGATTCTGGAGTTGCTGGACGAGTTGATGATGGCGCCGGAACAGACGCTGATGATCGGCGATACCAGCCATGATCTGGAGATGGCGCGTAATGCCGGGGTGGCATCGCTGGCGGCCGGGTATGGCGCGCATCCGGGAGATAGTCTCGCGGAATACGGACCCCTGGCGATCTGTCGGGACTTCGGCGAGTTGGCGAAATGGCTGCGGGCGAACGCCTGATCTGCGCATCGAACGACTTGATCGAGGCCGGCACCGGGGTCCGCTTCGAGGTCGATCTGGCTGGCGAAACGGCCCCGGCCTTTGCCGTGCGTTTCCAGGGCAGGGTGCATGGCTACCTTAACCGCTGTGCCCATGTGCCGGTGGAGATGGACTTCCAGCCGGGGGAGTTCTTCGATTATTCACGGCTATACTTGATTTGCACCGTGCATGGCGCGCTATACGATCCGGTCGACGGACGCTGTCTGCTCGGGCGGTGCCATAATCAAGGATTGGTGCCGGTGCCGCTGGAAGAGCGGGAAGGTGCTGTTTACTACACGGAAGGCGGCTATGGCGGACGAATTTGACAATGAGCGCAGCGCGCTGGAGCGCGTGCTTCTGGCGAATCTTGAAGAACAGCGGCGCGGTCGGCGCTGGGGTATTTTTTTCAAGAGCCTGGTTTTTTTCTGGCTATTCGTCGCGCTTATCGCCGTATTGGTGAGCGACAGCAGTGAGTTTTCCTCCGGACCGCATACCGCCCTGATCGAAATCGGCGGCGAAATCGGCGGTGAGGGCGGGGTGATGGCCGATAGCGTCATTGGCGCGCTGAAAGACGCTTTTGAGGACAAGCAAGCCAAGGGCGTGGTTTTACGCTGCAACAGCCCGGGAGGTTCACCGGTTCAGTCCGGACAGATCTACGACGAAATCAAGCGTCTGCGAACCGGGAGACCGGATTTGCCCGTTTACGCCGTGGTCGACGACATCTGCGCCTCGGGTGGCTATTACATCATCGCCGCCGCGGACAAGATCTTCGTCGACAAGGCGTCCCTGGTCGGCTCCATCGGTGTACTGATGGATGGCTTCGGTTTCACCGATGGCATGAAGAAACTGGGTGTCGAGCGGCGTTTGTTGACGGCTGGCGAAAACAAGGGATTTCTGGATCCGTTCTCGCCGCTGCGCGAGAACGAGGTTGCCTTCGCCAAAGCGATGCTTGACGAAGTGCACCAGCAGTTCATCAAGTCCGTGCGCCAGGGACGTGGCGCGCGCCTGAAAGAGTCTCCGGAACTCTTTTCCGGACTGATATGGAGCGGCGCGCGCAGCATTGAAATCGGCCTCGCCGACAGCCTGGGCAGCCTGGACTATGTCGCCCGCGAGATACTGAAAGCGGAGGACATCATCGACTACACACCCCAGGAAGATATTCTGGAACGTCTGTCGCATCGTGTCGGCGCGTCGCTTGGCAGCGCGCTTCGGCCCTGGACGCTGGGTGAGGTGCATGTCCGCTGATTCATATGAGCCGATTGCCTGTGCTTTTCACGAGTCGCTGGAGTTCGCGGTATTGCGCCGCATCCCGCTGCACCTGTGCTATCGGGATATGACGGGCGAACACGAAATCCAGGTTTTGCCCACCGACGTCGCGACCCGCGAGGGCGCCGAATGGCTCAGCTATGTCGGCCCGCAGGGCAATGCCGGTGTGGTGCGGTTGGACAGGATCGTCAAGGCAGAACCGATTACCGCCGCTTGAAGTCGCCCTTCCGATGCATCTCTCAACTGCCCGCGCGCACATTGGCGTCAGGCTCGAATCTGGAAAAATATGAGTTCCTCTACTTGAAACGGCATGGGGCGCCCTCATAACAGGGCAGGTTTTTGGAGGAATACCCCATGTCTGACGAACTCACCAACACGCCCTTGCCTGACGAAAAGACGTCCGAGGCAACACCGATCAACCCGATGGCGGACAAGGAAACGACGCCCAGCCTCGAGGCCATGCTGCGCCAGGCCGAACTCAACGCCCAGGAACACCACGACGCATGGCTACGTGCCAAAGCCGAAACGGAAAACGTCCGGCGTCGTTCTCTGGAAGATGTGGAAAAGGCGCGCAAATTCGCATTGGATAAATTCGCCGGAGATCTCCTGGCCGTCAAGGACAGTCTCGAAGCGGCGTTGAACACTGACGCCAATGCCAGCATCGACAGCATGAAGAGCGGTATCGACCTGACCCTAAAGCAACTCTCCGGGGTTTTTGAGCGATACAACATCATTGAAATCAGTCCAATGGGATTGAAATTTGATCCTAATTCTCATCAGGCGATCGGCATGGTCGATGGCGATGGCGAACCCAACTCGGTGGCGCAGGTACTGCAAAAGGGCTACGCCTTGAACGAACGGATCATCCGCCCGGCTCTGGTGATGGTGACCAAGCCCCGCGGCAGCTGATTCTGCTAGCGCGTCTTGAAGTTCGCCGCATCAATCCCATATCGCAGACAAGTTCAATGTTTTAGAGGAATACCAACATGAGCAAGATCATCGGCATCGACCTGGGCACTACCAACTCCTGCGTGGCCATCATGGAGGGCGGCAAGCCCAAGGTCATCGAAAACTCTGAAGGTGCACGCACCACGCCCTCGGTTATTGCCTATGCCGACGACGGTGAGATCCTCGCCGGCGCCCCGGCCAAGCGTCAGGCGGTGACCAATCCGAAAAACACCCTGTACGCGGTCAAGCGCCTGATCGGCCGGCGTTTTGAAGAAAAGGAAGTGCAGAAGGACATCTCCCTGATGCCCTACAAGATCGTCAAGGCCGACAACGGCGATGCCTGGATCGACATGCGCGACAAGAAGATCGCCCCGCCGCAGGTATCCGCGGAAGTGCTCCGCAAGATGAAGAAGACCGCGGAGGATTACCTCGGCGAGGAAGTCACCGAGGCGGTGATCACCGTGCCGGCGTACTTCAACGACTCGCAGCGCCAGGCCACCAAGGACGCCGGCCGCATCGCCGGCCTGGAAGTCAAGCGCATCATCAACGAGCCGACCGCGGCGGCCCTGGCCTATGGCATGGACAAGAAAGAGGGTGACCGCAAGATCGCCGTATTCGATCTGGGCGGCGGCACCTTCGATATCTCCATCATCGAGATCGCCGAAGTCGAAGGCGAGCACCAGTTTGAAGTTTTGTCGACCAATGGCGACACCTTCTTGGGCGGCGAAGACTTCGACCAGCGCATCATCGATTACATCATCGAAGAGTTCAAGAAAGAGCAGGGCGTCGACCTGAAGAAGGACGTCCTGGCCCTGCAACGCCTCAAGGAATCCGCCGAAAAGGCCAAGATCGAGCTGTCCTCCGGCCAGCAGACCGAGATCAACCTGCCCTACATCACCGCCGACGCCTCCGGGCCGAAGCATCTGGTGATGAAGATCACCCGCGCCAAGTTCGAATCCTGGTCGACGACTTGGTTGAGCGCACCATCGAGCCCTGCAAGGTCGCCGTCAAGGACGCCGGCATCAAGGTCAGTGATATCGATGATGTGATCCTGGTCGGCGGTCAGACGCGTATGCCCAAGGTGCAGGACAAGGTACGCGAGTTCTTCGGCAAGGAAGCCCGCAAGGACGTCAACCCGGACGAGGCCGTCGCCGTCGGTGCCGCGATCCAGGGTGGCGTGCTGCAAGGCGAGGTGAAGGACGTGCTGCTGCTCGACGTCACCCCCCTGTCCCTGGGTATCGAAACCCTGGGCAGCGTGATGACCAAGCTGATTCCGAAGAACACGACCATTCCGACGCGTGCCAATCAGGTGTTCTCGACCGCCGACGACAACCAGACGGCCGTGACCATCCACGTCCTGCAAGGCGAACGCGAGATGGCTTCCGGCAACAAGAGCCTGGGCCAGTTCAACCTCGCCGATATCCCGCCGGCACCGCGCGGCATGCCGCAGATCGAGGTCACCTTCGACATCGACGCCAACGGCATCCTGCATGTCTCGGCGAAGGACAAGGGCACCGGCAAGGAATCGAAGATCACCATCAAGGCGAACTCCGGCCTGTCCGAGGACGAGATCAAGAAGATGGTGCAGGACGCCGAAGCCAACGCCGCCGAGGACCACAAGGCCTTCGAGCTGGCCAACGCCCGTAACCAGGCCGACAGCCTGATCCACTCGGTGAAGAAGTCCCTGAAGGACTTCGGCGACAAGGTTAGTGCCGACGACAAAGCCAAGATCGAGGCCGCCATGAAAGACGCCGAGGACGCCATCCGCGGCAGCGACAAGGACGAGATCGAGGCCAAGACCCAGGTTCTGTCCGAAGCCAGTCATAAACTGGCCGAACAGATGTATGCCCAGCAAGGCGGCCAGCCCGGTGCCGATGCCGGTGCGGCGGGCGCGACCGGCGCGGGTGCCAGCAAAGCAGACGACGATGTGGTCGATGCCGAGTTCGAGGAAGTCAAAGACAAGTGAGGCATGACTAGGGAGGAGTGAGGGGAAACCCCTCGCTCCTTTTTTGCGTTTCTTCCTCACCACAACTCCTTACGCCTTGCCCTCATGTCAAAACGCGACTACTACGAAACCCTCGGTCTGGCCAAAGGCGCCTCCGACGACGAGATCAAGAAGGCCTACCGCAAGCTGGCCATGAAGCATCACCCTGACCGAAATCAGGGTGATAAGGATTCCGAGAATCGCTTCAAGGAAGGCAAGGAGGCCTACGAGGTCTTGTCCGATCCGCAGAAGCGGGCGGCCTACGATCAATACGGCCATGCCGGCGTCGATCCGTCCATGGGCGCGGCAGGTGGCGCTGGCGGTGCGGGTTTCCGCGATTTTGCCGATGCCTTCTCGGACATCTTCGGCGATGTCTTCGGTGGCGGCGGCGGCGCAGGTGGCCGGTCGCGTGTCTATCGTGGCGCCGACCTGCGCTATAACCTGGAAATCTCGCTGGAGGACGCCGCGCGCGGTACCGAAACCAAGATTCGCGTTCCGGTACTCACCGAGTGCGAGCACTGCCACGGCACCGGTGCCAAGCCGGGCACCGAGCCGACGACCTGCCCGACGTGCGGCGGCCATGGCCAGGTACGCATGCAACAGGGCTTCTTCTCGGTACAGCAGACGTGTCCGCGCTGTCATGGCAATGGCCGGGTCATCGGCGATCCCTGCACACACTGCCATGGCGAAGGCCGGGTAAAGAAACACAAGACGCTGTCGGTGCGTATTCCTTCCGGCGTCGACGAAGGTGATCGTATTCGTCTCACCGGTGAAGGCGAAGCCGGCATCAATGGCGGTCCGCCCGGCGATCTGTATGTCCAGATTCACCTCAAGGAACACGCGATCTTCCAGCGCGACCACGACGATCTGCATTGCGAGTTGCCCATCTCATTCGCCACGGCGGCGCTGGGCGGCGAGATCGAAATTCCCACCCTGGACGGCCATGCCAGTATCAAGATTCCCGCCGAGACGCAATCCGGCAAGGTTTTCCGCCTGCGAGGCAAGGGCATCAAGGGCGTACGCAGCCAGCATCAGGGCGACCTGATGGCGCACGTCGTGGTGGAAACGCCGGTCAATCTCACCGACCGTCAGAAAGAGTTATTGCGCGAGTTCGATACCTGTTGCAGTGGCCACGAAGGCAAGCACAACCCGCGCGCCAAGTCCTTCATGGAGAAGATGAAGGACTTCTTCGGGTCATAGTCCCCGTTTCAGCCGATCTTCACCACGATATCGTGCAGGATGTTGGCGCAGTGCGCCATGCGGTCGGCGGCGCGCGCCAGGTGCTGGTATATCTCCCGGCGCTTGAACATATTCAGGTAATCCGTACCCTGGAACAATTCGGCCAGGGCCTTGCGGTAGAGTTTCTCGACCCTGCGGTCGGCCTTGCGCGCTGTGTCGGCGGCCAGCGCGGCCTCGGCGGGCGTGCTGCCGAGCATGCCGAAGCCGGCGGCCAGGGCCTGCACGCCCTCGCGCAGGGATGAGGCCATCTCGTAGGTATAGCGATCCGGCTCGACGCCAAGGACATCCATCTCGTTCACCATGTCCTTGCAAAAATTGACGATCTCGTCCAGGTCCATGATCGCCCGGTAGATATCCTCGCGGTCGATGGGCGTGGCAAAGGCCTCGTTCAGGGTATGGATGTTGCCGATCTTGATGGCGTCGGCTTCGTGCTCGTCCTTCTTGATTTGCTTCGCCAGCTCATGGTCGTTGGTGCCCATGAAATCCACCAGCAGGTTAACCGTGTGCGTCACCTGGCCGGCCTGCATGCCGAGCAGGTTGAAGAAGTCCGGTGCCTTGGGAAAGACGTGGTCCAGGATCTTGTGGACGACGGATGCGCTGGCTTGTTCGCTCATAGTAGCTGTCCCCTGCGGATGAAGGCCTGTATCAAGGCGTAGATGATCGCCGCGACGAAGGCCGCGGCCGGGATGGTGATGATCCAGGTGGTGACGATCTCGCGCGCCTTGCCCCAACGTACCGCCTTCGGGTGCTCCGAGGCGCCGATGCCCATGATCGAGGTGGCGACAACGTGCGTGGTGGAGACGGGTGCCCCGAGCAGCGAGGCGGAGAGGATCACCCCCGCCGAGGTCAGCTGTGAATCCAGCGCGTGTAGTGGCCGCACCTTGTAGATGGCAAAACCCAGTGTTCGAACGATGCGCCAGCCACCCGACATGATCCCCAGGGTCATGGCCGTGGCGCAGGCCAGCATGACCCAGAAGGGAACCTCGAAGCTCTGAATGTGGCCGCCGAGCAGCAACACCAGGGTGAGGATGCCCATGCTCTTCTGGGCGTCGTTGGCGCCATGCGAGAAGGCCAGCCCGGCGGCCGTGCCATACTGGGCCCAGCGCAGTGGCCGGTTGATGTGTGGCCGGGCGGCGCGAAAGGCGACGCTGAACAGGCGATGCAGGCCGAAACCGACCCAGAAGCCGGCAATCGGCGATAGGATCAGCGCCAGCAATACCTTCATCACGCCTGTAACATGGCCGTCAGCCAGTTCGCTAAAGCCCCAAGCGACATGATCGGCGCCCACCGCCAGCAAGACCGCGCCGATCAGGCCGCCCACCAGGGCGTGCGACGAGGAGGAGGGGATGCCCTTCCACCAGGTGATCAGGTTCCAGACGATGGCGCCACCCAGGCCACTGACCAGGACGGTGAGCGACATCACTTTCGGTAGGTCGCCGAGTTGCACGAACTTGCCGATGGTATTAGCCACGGCGGTGCCGCCCAGCAAGGGCCCCAGGAATTCGAAAATGCCGACGATCAACACCGCCTGGGCCGGCTGCATGGCGCGCGAGGCGATGACCGTCGCGACGATGTTGGCGGCATCGTGGAAGCCGTTGGTGTAATCGAACAGGAGAACGATTACCACCGCTGCGACCGTAAGCAGAAACAATGAGTCCATGTGTGTCGAGAAGTAGGTTTCTCGTGCTTGGCTGGTAAGTCTGTATCGGCGTTGGCCAGTGAAACTGTAATTTTCTTGTGCGAGCGGTGTCTCGCGGCTTGCGCATCGTGATTCCGCCATGCAGGTATGGTGATCCAGAGGTGGAATCGCGATGCGGTTGATCTTTCCCTTTGACGCCGGTTGTGCATTGCGCAAATATAGTCACATCGGTGCTGTGTCATTTCCAGACTCTTTCCGCGAGGCCCCATGCTCATCGAAGTCAAATCCCCCGAGTTTTCCGAGTCCGTGCAGTCCGGCACCCTTCTGGAATGGCGCAAACAGCCAGGCGATATGGTGAAGCGCGATGAAACCCTGGCCGACATCGAAACCGACAAGGTCGTACTGGAAATCCCAGCGCCGGTCTCCGGGCGGCTTGCCGAGATTCGCATCCCTGCCGGCACCGACGTCCGCGCTGGCGACATCCTTGCCATGGTCGAGGCCGATGCCAACGCCGAGATTGCCGTCGGCGCCGTCACCGCGCATGTGCCGACGCCGCCGGCCGCGAAGCCTGTCACCGCGCCGATCGCGGCCCAAGCTCCCACCCCGGTCGCCCCGGCGCCCGTGGCCGCCCTGCCGGCCGCCGCCCCGGTCGCGAGTACGGCCCAGGAGCACCTGCCGCCCTCCGCCCGCAAACATGACCCCAAGCCAGCCGAGCCAGCCACCGCGTCTGCCCAGCCGGTCGCCGCCGCAACCCAGAGCGCCGCTGCGAAGCCCGGCGAAGCGGCGGCATGCCCGCCCTGCCCGCCCGCCGGGGAACGGGTGCGCAGCACGCGCCATGTGCCGATGAGCCGGCTGCGGCTGCGCATCGCCGAGCGCATGGTCGAAGCGCAGCACAACGCCGCCATCCTCACCACCTTCAATGAAATTGACATGCTGCCGGTGCAGGAACTGCGCAGCCGCTATCAGGAAAAATTCCAGAAGGAACATGGCGTCAAACTCGGCTTCATGTCGTTCTTCGTCAAGGCGACCACCCAGGCGCTCAAGCAATACCCGGTGGTCAATGCCAGCGTCGATGGCCGCGACATCCTCTATCACGACTACTACGACATCGGCGTCGCCGTCAGTTCCGAGCGCGGCTTGGTCGTGCCCATCCTGCGCGATACCGACACCATGAGCTTCGCCGATGTCGAAAAACGCATCGTCGACTTCGGCAAGCGCGCCAACAGCCTTGACCTCACCATGGATGAGCTGACCGGCGGCACCTTCACCATTTCCAACGGCGGCGTCTTCGGTTCGCTGATGTCCACGCCCATCCTCAACCCACCGCAATCCGGCGTCATGGGCCTGCACAAGATTCAGGACCGGCCGATTGCCGCGAACGGCCAGGTGGTCATCCGGCCGATGATGTATATCGCCTTGTCCTACGACCATCGCATCGTCGACGGCAAGGAAGCCGTCAGCTTCCTGCGCTATGTCAAGGATGCCCTGGAAGACCCGGCGCGGCTTTTGCTGGAGCTCTGATCCGACACACCCCCTTTGAAATAATGGGGAGGCTGCGACGCCGCAGCGGTCGGGTCGAGCCTGCGAGGCCTGACATGCCTCCTGTGGGTGCTAGACCTGCCATAAATTCAATGAATTACTGAAACATAGCAAAGGGAGCGCTCTCTCCTTGGGTTGCTATGTAGGGGTGTCTGAGCGACGCGCATAAAGCAGCAAGTGTGTGACTTCGACACGAGCCAGGGGGCTGGCTCGTATGGCTTTGGCGTAGAAATCAATCAAATTTCATGCCGATTCTGAAGTCGACGTAAGTGTCGCTGCTTGATGGGAATGCCGTGATATCGAGCCGCTCGGTTTTGACCTCGGTACTGCTGCTACGGCTGATGCTGACGCCGAAGGTGAATACCTCGCCATAATGGGTGAAGCCCAAGCTGGTGTTTTTCAGTTTCTGGCCGATGACCGTTTCGGTGTGGCTGTAGGACAGGTCGAGGCCGATATTGCCGCCGACTTCCCAGTCCAGGCCGGCGCTCCAGGTTCTGTCAGGGAAGGCGGCAATGGTGAATGCCGAGTTCGGCGGGAAGCGGCCGCGTTTCAGGAAGGCGAGGTCGATTGAACGGGCCAGGGCGGCGGGGTCTTCTGTGTAGTCGTAATAGTCGTAGCCGAGATTCGCGGTGAGGCTTTCGGTGAGACTCTGGCTCAGACCGATGCTGTAGCGGTTCTGCACTGGGAGGGCATTCAGCAGGGCGGCAGGCAGGCCGCGGTCGGTGTCCGGGCCGTATTCCATGCGGCCCACGGCCAGGTTGAGATTGGTGCGCTTCTTGCTGTTCCAGAGTGTGTTCAGGCCGATGTCGATACCGATGTCGGTGCCGTCCATGATGAAGATGTCGTCATCGATACGGCTCATGCCCAGATTCACCGCTACGGATTCGCTGACTTGCCAGTCCAGACCGGCGTTGGCTTGTTCCAGGGTGGTTTCGCCGCCCGACGAGGCGGAGAAATAGCCGGCATTGACGTGCAGGGGTAGGGCGCCGAGGTCGATTCCGGCATCGATGGCACGTGAGTCGAAGCCGCTGGGGCCGGTGCCCAGGGTTATGGCGGCATCGCCACCGGCGAGAGCGGCCATGGGCATGGCGAGGATTAGGAGCGTGCCGAGGTGGCGCGCGACACGCTGAGCGGACATGGACTCTCCTGACTGGCGGTTGTTATTCCGGGGCTTTGTAACGGGAATGCTGCCGTGCGTCAACTTGGCGGTATTTTCCGGTTGGAGCGGTGTTTTATTGGGCGACCGGCTTGGGCGCAAACGACAAAACCAGAGCCAAGAGCACTCGGATATGACCCGATGAGATCAAGCGTCGAGTCGGCTCAATAATATATTGAACAACTTGTCGAGATCCGCCGGATTCTGCCGGCCCAGGTTGCGCACGGCTTCCATGGTGGCGATTTCGTCGTCGCCACGCGTGTAGTTGAGGAACAGGTTGTGCCATGCTACGGCGATTTCCGGGTTGATGCCCTCGGCTTCCTTGAGGGCTTCGCTGACGCCAGTCTGGCCCTTCAGTCCATAGTAGGTAACACCGATGTTATACCAGGCGCGGATGCAGTCCGGATTGACGCGCAAGGCCTCGCGATAGCTCAGCAAGGCATCCTGGGAAACGGCCGATCTGGCGATAGGCATTGCCGAGATTGTTCAGGGCATAGACGTCATCGGGGTTGAGCCGCAGGGTATGCAGATAGGCGCCGATGGCCTCGGGGTAGCGCTTCAGGCCACTGTATGCCCGGCCCTGGACGTATCGGGCCATGGCACTGCGGGAATCGCTGGCAGCCCATTTTTCGGCCCACTCCAGGAGCGCGGCCCAAGCCTCGCTTTGTTCCAGCGTCTGCGCCTGCTTCAGCCAATCGGCATGGTTTCGGGTTTGGGGTGGTTTGCGGCTGGCGGCATGCGCGGCCGGTTTGGCGTCGCTTGTAGCGTGGGCCGCCATGGGCATAGCCACAAGCCCCGCGGCTAACCACAGGATGTGCGGGTAAAGGGCAGTGGAGTGTTGCATCTGGGCTATGTTGGATTCCATCAAGCTCTAAGCATACTATCCGGCTTGGGCGAGCGGATTGCAAGTGTCCCCCCGTTAAGTCCGTTTGTCGCGGCATCGAGCGTACAATCCGCGTCTCTTGGACTCCTTGAATTGCTGCCGACATGGCTCTGAAAGCCACCATCTATAAAGCCGAACTGCAAATCGCCGACATGGATCGGCATTATTACGCCGAGCACAACCTCACCATCGCTCGGCATCCGTCCGAAAACGACGAGCGCATGATGGCCCGGGTGCTGGCCTATGCCTTGAAAGCGGAGGAGGGCATCGCCTTCACCAAAGGCTTGTCGGATGTCGACGAGCCGGATATCTGGATCAAGGATCTGACCGGCGCCATCAAGCTCTGGGTCGATCTCGGCCAGCCCGACGAGGCGCGCATCCGCAAGGCCTGTGGCCGGGCCGATCAGGTGCTGGTGCTGTGTTACAGCTCGAGCAGCGATATCTGGTGGCGCCAGATTGCCGACAAACTGACGCGCCTGAGCAATCTCAGCGTGCTGCAACTGCCGGTCGAAACCTGCCGGCAACTCGCCGGCCTGGCGCAACGCGGTATGCGCTTGCAATGCATGGTTCAGGACGGCGAGATCTGGTTGAACAGTGAAACGGAAAGTGTGCCAGTGCCATTGGTCACCCTCAAGGCGCCGGCATGAGTGTTGGCGTCCATGATTTTCGGGTGGAACGCATCGACGCGACCGAGGAGGTGCTATCCGCATGCCGGCAAGGTGTTGCTGATTGTCAACGTCGCAAGCCGCTGCGGGTTTACACCGCAATATGCCGGTCTGGAGTTGCTCTGGCGCAAATACGGAGCACGCGGGCTGGTGGTGATGGGGTTTCCCTGCAACCAGTTTGGTGCCCAGGAACCGGGCAATGCGACAGAGATTGCCAGCTTCTGCTCGACTACCTATGACGTCAGCTTCCCTCTCTACGCCAAGATCGAGGTGAACGGCGCTGGCGCGCATCCGTTGTACCAGTATCTGAAACACGCCGCCCCGGGCCTGTTGGGCACCGAGGCGATCAAGTGGAATTTCACCAAGTTTCTGGTTGACCGGCAGGGGCAGGTTAGCGGCCGTTATGCCCCGGGGACGACGCCGGCGGAGATGACGACGCAAATTGAAGCGCTGCTTGCGGCATGATCCGAGCCGCCAACCGTGACGTTGTGCTGGGCCTCCAGCACCGGCCGAACCAAAAAAAGCTAAGTTCTCGCGTAGATGCCATCAGCTTACGCGCGGAAACCAGAGCGACAGGCGTGTCAGAACTTGGTCATCGCCGTTTCTTCGCCCGCCAGGACATCCGAGCCTGAGCCCACCAAAAGGGGATCTGGAGCATGCGCAATGTGGGGGTTCTTGTCCGGATAGGGCAGGGTGTGCAGAAAGTGGCGCATGCAGTTGAGCCGGGCGCGCTTTTTGTCGTCCGACTTGACGACAATCCAGGGTGCGTCGGCGGTATCGGTGTGGAAGAACATCGCCTTCTTGGCCTCGGTGTAGTCGTCCCACTTGTCCAGCGACTGGATGTCGATCGGCGACAGCTTCCAGTGCTTGAGCGGGTCGTCACGGCGGGCAATGAAGCGGCGTAGCTGCTCTTCGCGGCTCACCGAGAACCAGTACTTGAAGAACCAGATGCCGCTGTTGACCAGCATGCGCTCCAATTGCGGCGTCTGGCGCATGAACTCCAGGTAATCGTGCGGCGTGCAGAAGCCCATGACGCGCTCGACGCCAGCGCGGTTGTACCAGGAGCGGTCGTAGAAGACCATCTCGCCGGCGGTCGGGAAGTGCTGGATATAACGCTGGAAATACCATTGGCCGCGTTCCTGCTCGGAGGGTTTTTCCAGGGCGACGACGCGTGCGCCGCGTGGATTCAGATGTTCCATGTAGCGCTTGATGGTGCCGCCCTTGCCGGCCGCATCGCGGCCTTCGAAGAGGATGACGACCTTCTGGCCGGTTTCCTTGACCCAGTTCTGCACCTTGAGCAGTTCGATCTGCAGGTTGGCCTTCTGGTCTTCATAGTCCTTGCGGCGGATGCGGGTGCGATAGGGGTAGCTTTCCGGCAGCGGCGCGTAATCGCTCTCTTCATTGGTGCCGTGTGGCGCGTGCGCAACCACCTCGGCCATGTGCCCCTGGCTGACCGCCTCGATTTCGGCGGCGGCCTCCGGGTTCGGGGTATTGCTCATGTCGACGGGGAGTTCGTCCAGCTTGACCTCAGGCTTGGCCTTGGCGGCGGCGGGGCGGCGCGAACGGCGGGGCGTGGTGGTGGTTGCTGGATCGGGGCTTTTGCGTACGGCCATGCTGACTCCTTAGCTGGTTATGCATCGACAAGCGGTAATTGTGACATAGCCGCTTCACCGCGCCACGCGCGCGCCCATGATTTTCCAAACCTATCCAGCCAACTATTGCGTGCTGCCCCGATAGGGGTGCGCCTCAAGGCCAGATTCGCCACGGACTTGGTCCGTGCCGGCCGATGGGGCGCCATAGCCGCCACCCCCTGGCGTTTCGAGCACAAATAAATCACCTGCGACCACGCTGAATTCGGCGATCCCGGCGAGTCGCTGGAGGCTGCCGTCGGCGCGTTCCAACCATTGCCGGCCGGTCAGTCCTGGGCCGCCGCCAGCCAGGCCAAAGGGTGCGACAAGGCGCCGCGAGGCGATCAGGTTGGCCTGCATGGGGGCCAGGAAGCGCAAGTGCCGAACGATACCGTCACCGCCGGAGTGGGCACCTTGACCGCCCGATCCGCGGCGTATTCCGAAGGCTTCGATGCGCACCGGGAAATTCGCTTCGAGGATTTCGGGATCCGTGAGCCGCGAGTTGGTCATGTGCGTGTGTACCGCGCTGGCACCATCGAAGCTTGGTCCGGCGCCGGCCCCGCCGCAGACGGTTTCGTAATACTGGTAGCGGCCATCGCCGAAGCTGAAATTGTTCATGGTGCCCTGGCTGGCAGCCAGGGCACCCAACGCGCCATAGAGTGCATCGACGATGTTCTGGGATGTCTCGACATTCCCGGCGACTACCGCGGCCGGCGGGTTCGGGTTGAGGAGCGATCCCGGTGGCAGGCAAATCTCCAGCGGCCGCAGGACACCCGCGTTCAATGGAATCTCGCAGTCCAGCAAAGTCCGGAAAACATAGAGCACGGCGGAATGCGTGATGCTCGCCGGGGCGTTGAGATTGCCCGGCTGCTGCGCGCTGGTGCCGGTGAAATCGATGACGGCTTGGCGTGCGCCATGATCGACGCGTACCGCGACCTGGATCCGGCTGTCGTCGTCGAGCCGCAGCATGAAAGCGCCGTCATCGAGGCGGTCAATCAAGCGGCGTACGGCTGCTTCGGCATGGTCCTGCACAAAGCCCATGTAAGCAGCCACGGCTTCGGCGCCGACCTCATCCTCAAGCTGGCGCAGTCGGCGGGCACCCATGACGCACGCGGCAAGCTGGGCGTTCAGATCGGCGATGTTCTGGTCTGGATTGCGCGCGGCGGGATGGGTCGACGCCAGCCAGAGACGCACCTCGGTTTTCATGCAGTGCGCCATCGGCAACGATGCGCAGGCCATTGGACAGACAGCCTTCCTCGTCGATACGGCGGCTGCCGGCGGGCATCGAGCCGGGGGCGATGCCGCCGACATCGGCGTGATGGGCGCGTGCGGCGGTGTAATAGCTGATGTGTTCGTCGGCGACATCGAATACCGGCATGACCACGGTGATGTCGGGCAGATGCGTGCCGCCGGCATAGGGAGAGTTGATCAGGTAGGCATCGCCGGCGTGCATCGCGCCAACGAATTTCGTGGCGATGGC
The DNA here is from genome assembly GCA_016703155.1 of Hydrogenophilales bacterium. Classification (GTDB taxonomy): domain Bacteria; phylum Pseudomonadota; class Gammaproteobacteria; order Burkholderiales; family Thiobacillaceae; genus JADJCP01. The sequence goes on along the minus strand of JADJCP010000002.1, from coordinate 217,406 downwards.
GCGCACCGAATCGCCCATGCTGCCCAGATGCACCGGAATATGCGGGGCGTTGGCGATCAGGTTGCCGGCGGAGTCGAACAGGGCGCATGAGAAATCCAGCCGCTCACGGATGTTCACCGAGCGTGCCGTGTTTTGCAGGATGCGGCCCATGTCCTCGGCAATGCTCATGAAACGCCGGTTGAACAGGGTCAGCCAGGTCGGATCGGCACGCGCCGGGTTCGGTCGACTGGCTCGCGGTGCGGTCGAGCGCAGCAGGAGATCGCCGCGCGCTGTCATGCGCGCAGACCAGCCTGGCTCGATCAGCAGCGTCGAACCGGGTTCGACGATCAGCGCCGGACCGGAGACCACTTGTTCGGCGCACATGGATGCGCGTGTGTAAAGCGCGGACGGGTGCCAGACACCGCCGATGAAAACGGCGCGCCGGGTTATCGGTTCGGCCGCCGTTCCCGTGCGCGGTGGCAGCGAATGGGCTTCTCCGCCACCGGCGATGCGCTCGGTTTCCAATGCTCCGCAGATCAGGGTGCGCATGGGGTCGGCAAAGCCGAAACGGGCACGGTGTTCGGCATCGAAGGTGGCGCGCATGGTGGCCAAATCAGCCAGGGCGATGGCCAGGCTGGTGTCCGAGCCGGCATAGCGCAACTGCGCTCGACGCCGCACCGTACGCCCGTCGGCCTCGATTTCTTCGGCGGGCAATCCCGCAAGCGGTCCGGCCAGGGCCGGTTCAAGCACCATTTCGACGGCGCTCTGGGTCAGGTCGCGGCGTTCCGCCAAACCAATGCCATACGCCGAGAGCACGGATGCAAACGGCGAAATCAAGATGGAGCCGATACCCAGGCGCGCCGCGACGGCGCAGGCGTGTTGCCCACCGGCACCGCCAAAGCTGACCAGAGTGAATGTCGCCGGATCGACGCCACGTTCCAGGGTGAGGTGGCGGATGGCGTCAGCCATATGCTCGACGGCGATTTCCAGGAAACCTTCAGCGAGCTGCTCCGGGGTGTAGTCGCAAGCCAACGTGCCGTTGACCTCGTCTGCCAGTGCGGCAAAGCTGGCGCGGGGAGCGTCGCTATCAAGGGCTTGATCGCCGTGCGGACCGAATAGCGCTGGAAAGTGGTCGGCCTGGATGCGCCCGGTGAGCAGGTTGGCGTCGGTGACGGTGAGCGGACCGCCGCGGCGGTAGCATCGGGGACCGGGCAGGCTGCCGGCGGAGTGGGGCCCGGCCAGCAGACGATTGCCGTCGAAACGCAGGATCGAGCCGCCGCCCGCGGCTACCGTGTGTACGCCGAGCATGGGCAAGCGTAGACGATGGCCGGCAATACGCGTATCCAGAGTACGTTCGAATTCGCCGACGTACAGCGAGACATCGGTCGACGTGCCGCCCATGTCGAAACCGATAAGCTTGTCGAAACCGGCGGCCGTACCCGCCTTGGCCATGCCGATGAGTCCGCCGGCCGGGCCGGACAGGACACTATCCTTGCCTTGAAAGTGGGCGGCGTCGGTGAGCCCGCCGTTCGACTGCATGAACTCAAGCTGGCAATCGACGGGCAGGTCGCCCGCGACCTGGTCGACATAACGTCGTACCGGCGGCGATAGGGTGGCGTCGAGGATGGCGGTTTCGGCGCGAGGGATGAACTTGATCAACGGGCTGACCTGATGCGACAGGCTGACCTGTGTGAAGCCCCTGGCGTGGGCGATCTCGCCGGCGCGGAGTTCGTGCGCGGGGTTCTTCCAGGCATGCAGGAAGGCGATGGCGCAGCTGCGCAGTCCGTCGGCGTAGGCCTGCGCCAGTTTATTGGTTATGTCGGCTTCATCGAGCGGATCGAGGATCGTGCCGCTGGCGCTAATGCGTTCGCGTGCTTCGACGACACCGGCATGGAGCGGCGAGGGTTTACTGATGTTCAGGGCAAAGATGTCGGGACGTGCTTGGTCACCGAGTTCAAGGGCATCGGCGAAACCGGCCGTAATCACCAGCAGGGTCGGCGCGCCGGCATGGGTGAGCAAGGCATTGGTGCCGACCGTGGTGCCCATCTTGACGGAGTCGACCAGATCGGGCGGGATGACTTCCCCGGCATCGGCACCGAGAATTTCACGGATGCCCGCAATGGCGGCGTCCCGGTAACGCTCAGGGTTTTCGGAAAGTAACTTGCTCTGGATGAGTGACCCGTCGGGAGCGCATGCGATGATGTCAGTGAACGTGCCACCCCGGTCGATCCAGAATTGCCATGCCATGTTGAGGCCGGGTCAGAGTCCTGATCGTTCGATCATTTCCACGGCGTCGCGGGCCATTTCCTCGACGCTTTCCTCGTCGATCATCAGTTGCGTCATGACCGCGACGCCCTGCTTTTCCCATTCGCAGTCCGTGGACAAGCGCGAGTAACTGTTTTCGATGTATTCGGCAATATGCACGGTGGCGATGAGGTTCAGGACTTCCGACGGCATGCTGGAGCCGAAGATGCCGAGGTCGTGGTTGTTGGCGATGGCATCGCGGATGTGTGTCGGCAGTTTCCAGTTGGCCGCCAGCAGTGCGCCGACTACCGAATGGTTGGTGCCATGGCGTTCGTCTTCCACGTCCGTGAATGACCGTGATCGTTCATTGTTGGCAAGCTGGAGCGTGACTTTATAATCGGGAAAGCGATCCAGCAACAGCGGGATGCCACAATCGTGGAACAGGCCCAACAGATGGGCATCTTCCCGGCTCACCGCGCCCAGGGTCTTGGCCAGGTGAGAGGCGATCAGGGCGGTGCGCGCGGCGCTGTCCCAGAAACGCTCAAGACCCTTCGAGGGAATGGCGCCGCTCAGGGAGTGCCCGATCACCAAGGTGCCGATATTCTTCATGCCCAACAAGGCCACCGCCTCGTCGATTGAGGCAATTCGGCGGCGCAGGCCGTAAAACGGTGAGTTGATGGTCTTCAGGACCGCGGCGCTCAGGCCGACGTCGTTGGCGATCAGCTGAGCAATGCGCCCGGGATTGGGGTCCGTCTTGGCGCGCTCTTCCATAACCGCGGTGACGACGCTGGGGCGCGGCGGTATGGTAATGCCGGCGAGTAGCTTCTCGGCAGCGGCACTCGAGAGATCCGGCATCAGATACCGCGCAGCAATTCGTTGATGCCGACCTTGGACAGCGTCTTGGCATCGACCTTCTTGACGATCACGGCGCAGTAGAGGCTGTAGCTGCCGTCCTTGGCAGGCAGGTTGCCGCTCACGACGACCGAACCGGCGGGGATGCGGCCATAGAAGACTTCACCGGTCTCGCGGTCGTATATCTTGGTCGACTGGCCGATGTAGACACCCATGGAGATGACGCAGTTGTCCTCGACGATGACACCTTCGACGACTTCGGAGCGGGCGCCGATGAAGCAGTTGTCGCCGATGATGGTCGGGCCGGCCTGCACCGGTTCCAGCACGCCGCCGATGCCGACGCCGCCGGACAGGTGGACGTTCTTGCCGATCTGGGCGCAGGAGCCGACGGTGGCCCAGGTGTCGACCATGGTGCCTTCGTCGACGTAGGCGCCGATGTTGACGTAGGACGGCATCAGCACGACGTTCCTGGCGATGTAGGAGCCCTTGCGAGCGGCAGCCGGCGGCACGACCCGGAAGCCGCCTTCGCGGAAGTCGCGGCTGTTGTAGTCGGCGAACTTGGACGGCACCTTGTCGTAATAGTTGGTGAAGCCGCCCTTGATGAAGGCGTTGTCTTCGAGGCGGAAGGAGAGCAGCACGGCCTTCTTGATCCACTGGTGGGTGACCCAGTTCTGGCCGTCGGTACGTTCGGCGACGCGCAGCTGGCCCTTGTCGAGCATGTCGATGACGCTGAACACGGCGTCCTTGAGCTTGGGGTCGACGTTGCGCGGGGTGATCTCGGCGCGGCGCTCGAAGGCTTCTTCGATGATGGCTTGGAGTTCTTGCATGGTTTTTCCTTTGGGTTTGGTCATTCCCACCGACGCGGGCATGACGATTCGGGTTAACGATTCACGAAATTGGCTATTCTGTTTGCCGCGTCGACACAGGCTTCGAGGCCGTCGACCAGCGCAATGCGGATGAAACCCTGCCCAGGGTTCACGCCGCCGGCTTCCCGAGCCAGGAAGCTGCCGGGCAGGACGGTAATGTGCTGCTGGTGGTACAACTCGCGGGCGAACCCGGCATCGTCGCCGCCGGGAACTTGCGCCCAGAGGTAAAACGCGGCATCGGGGACATTGAATTGCAGCACCGGTGCGAGGATGGGCATGACCGCGGCGAACTTCTCGCGGTACTGCCGGCGGTTTTCCCGGACGTGGTCCTCGTCGGCCCAGGCAATTGCCGAGGCGGCCTGTACCGCCGGACCCATGGCGCTGCCGTGATAGGTGCGGTAAAGCTGGAACTGGCGGATCAGCTCGGCACCGCCGGCGACGAAGCCGGAACGCAGGCCGGGAACGTTGGAACGTTTCGACAGACTGTTGAACACCATCAACCGGTCGAAATCGCGGTCGAGCATCTCGGCTGCCGACAGGGCGCCCAGGGGCGGATTGTCCTCGTCGAAATAGATCTCGGAATAGCACTCGTCGGCGGCGATGATGAAATCGTGCTGCTCGGCCAGATCGAACAATTCCTGCCACTCGTTCAGGTTGAATACCTTGCCGGTGGGGTTGCCCGGTGAACAGACATAGGCGATCTGCACGCTTTCCCAGAGATCTTCCGGCACCCGGCTGAAATCCATGGCGTAACCATTTTCAGGCAGGGTGTTGAGGAAATATGGCTTAGCCCCGGCGAGCAGCGCGGCGCCCTCGTAGATCTGGTAGAACGGGTTCGGCGAGATGATCCGTTTGAGGTGTTTGGTCGGGTCGATCATGGCTTGGGCAAAAGCGAACAGCGCTTCGCGGCTGCCGTTTACCGGCAGGATTTGCGTCGTCGGATCGAGTTCGACGCCATAGCGCTGACCACACCAGATCGCGACGGATTTACGCAGTGCATCGCTGCCCTGGGTCAGGGGATAGCTGGCCAAGCCGTTCAGGTTGTCGGTGAGCGCCTGACGGATGAATTCCGGGGTCGGGTGCTTGGGTTCGCCGATCGACAGGTTGATCGCGCTCAGCTCGACGGCCGGGGTGACACCGGCGAAAAGCTCGCGCAATTTCTGAAACGGGTAGGGCTGAAGTTGGTTTAGACGGGGATTCACGTTGTGATCCAGATGAGTAACGTCATAATTATCCCATGAGCCTGTCCAACCTGCGCGCCCCCCTGTCGCTTCTCATTGCCGCCACGACCTGGGGGCTGCTCTGGTATCCCTACCGCCTGCTGGAGGCCAAGGGCATTTCCGGCAGTCTGGCCTCGTTGATCACCTATCTGCTGGGCATGGCCCTGTTGTTCGCCTGGTATCGCGGTCGACTACGTCTCACCGGCTTCAGTTATGGCGGTCTGATCGCCGTCGCACTGGCCACCGGCTGGACCAATCTGGCCTATGTCCTGGCCGTCATTCAGGGCGAGATCATGCGCGTCCTGCTGCTGTTCTATCTGGCGCCGCTCTGGACCATTCCCTTCGCTTGGCTGCTACTGTGCGAGCGACCGAATGCCTGGGCCTATGTTCTGATCGTCCTCTCTCTGGCCGGGGCTTACATTATGCTCGCCGACGACGGCGGCCTGCCCTTGCCGGGGAATTTGGCTGAGTGGCTTGGGCTGTCTGCCGGGATAGGTTTCGCGCTGTCGAATGTACTTAGTCGACGCCTGTATGACGTCCCCGCCGAGACGCGTGCAGTATGGATCTTCGCGGGCGTGGTGTTGATCGCTGTGCTGCCGTTGTCTCTGGAAACCGGCGGTTTGGCGGCAACACTGGCGCTTGAATTCGTCGACTGGGGATTGTTGCTGTTCACTGGAGCCTTGCTGGTACTGGCGACGCTGACAGTGCAATACGGTCTGGTGCGCATCCCGGCGAACCGGGCCATCGTCATCCTGCTCATGGAACTGGTGGTGGCCGCGTTTGCCAGCTGGTTTCTAGCCGGCGAAGTCATGAGTGCCCGGGAATGGTGGGGAGGTGCTTTGATTGTCGCCGCCAGCCTGATGTCGGGCAAAGTCGAGGAGAAACATCATGGTTGAAGTCGTCGGTCTGCTGCATGCATCGCTATTGATTGAAGATGTCTCGGTCAGCCGGGCGTTTTATGAGGGCGTACTCGGTTTGCAGCCCAGCGACAGCCGTCCGGATTTGGGTTTTCCGGGAGTGTGGTACGACGTTGGCAGCGCGCAGATTCATCTGATCTGTCAACCGAACCCCGACCCGGTTTCCGGCAGGCCGCCGCATGGTGGTCGCGATCGGCATACGGCCCTGGCGGTGCGCGGGTGGGAGGCGGCCAAGGCCCAGCTTGATGCGGCAAGTATTGGCTATACCCTCAGCCGCTCCGGGCGTCGGGCCCTGTTCTGTCGTGACCCGGACGGCAATGCTCTGGAATTGGTCGAATCAGCCTAGCTTGAAGCGGGCCACGAGCGCGTTCAGTTCCTGGGACAGGACGACCAGCTCTTCGCTGACGCCGCGCGTATTCACGGCTTGACCCGAGGTGTGGTCGGCAATGCCACTGATGGTAATGACTTTCTGGTTGGCCTCATCGGTCAGATTGCGTTGCTGTTCGAGAGCACGCACCATGTCGCTGTTCAAGCCCCGGATGTCAGCCACCCGGTTGACGATCTGATCAAGATTGGTGATCGCCATTTCCAGTTGCTTCCTGCGATGTTCGGCGCTTTCCTGGGCATGTGCCATGCCGCGCACGGCGGTGCGGGCCTCGTCCTGCAACTGGCTGACGATCTCTTCAATACTGCGCGTCGATTCATGGGAACGGGTGGCCAGCTTGCGCACCTCGTCGGCAACCACGGCGAAGCCGCGGCCCATCTCCCCGGCGCGCGCCGCTTCGATAGCCGCATTCAGGGCGAGTAGATTGGTTTGCTCGGCGATGCCACGGATCACTTCCAGAACGTTGCTGACGTTTTGGCTGCGCTCGTCCAGACGCTCGATGGTTTTCGCGGTTTGTTCGATCTCGCCGACCAATTCGCGGATGCCGGCGATGGCTTCGCGCGTCATGGTCGTGCCCTGGACGGCTTGATGCTCGGTATCGACAGAGGCGTTGGCGGTTTGCGAGGCGCTGGCGCCAACTTCATGCGATAGATTGCGCAGCTCGCCGATGATGCGCACGGTCGTATCGGTCTCGGTACGCTGTTCGGTGGCGCCCTGTGCCGATTGTTCGGACGCGACCGCGATATTCTGGGCCGATTGCGACAGGCGCAGAGAGGTTTCGGCAACCTGGGACAGGCTGTTGCGGAATTTGTGCAGCATGCTGTCGATCGTTTTCGCCAGGACGCCGATCTCGTCGTTCTTTTCGATGCCGATGTGCTGGCTCAGATCCGAGTTGGCCTCGATCTGCTGCATGGTGTTACGCATCTTCAGCACGGGGGAGATGATGATGGAGCGCACCAGCAGGAATATGAAGGCAACGCCCAGGGCGAATAGCAGGACGTTGATGGCGCCGTTGATCCACAGGTTGCGGGTGATGGCCTTGTCGAGTTCATGCAGCGAGTAGGTGACGCGCACCGCGCCCAGGATACTGTTGTCGGGTACTTGATGGCAGTTCAGGCAGTTGGTGCCCAAATAGTCCTGGCTCGCTTTGATCGGGGTAACGGTGACCACGAAGCGGCCATTCTTGTCTTCGCCGAATTTCGACGCTGGCGTGCCGGCCAGTGCGGCTTGATCGAGTTCGTCCTTGGGCGCCGACTCGGGCGGGGTCGAGGTTATCCTTCCCGGGAAATGAATGATGCGGCTATCACGGATGTCGCCTTGGGCCAGCAACTTTTTGCGCAAGCCATCGCGCTGATCCAGAGTGCCTGTCAGCATCATGGTATTGACACCGTCGAAATAGGAGCGGCCGAAGTCCTGGGCGCGATGCTCGCCGATGTTGGCGGCGATCTGGCGTTCGCTGGCACCGATAAAGATCATCGATACCATCAGTATCGTCATGAAGGCCAGAGTGATGGCGACGATGATCTTGATCTGGATCGAATTGGCCATTTTTTCGAACATGTCATTTCTCCGAGCATGGGTAATCGGACCCACTGCTCTTTTAACGGCAGATGGCCGGAATACTTTAGTTTTTTTCATCTCGGATACAAAATGCCCGAAAAGACCAACGCTGCTTCAGCGTGTTGGTCGTGGGCGGATGCCAATGGCGCGCTCGGTCTCGATCCCGCATCCTGACACCCGACCGAAGCGGTCGGTAATGCTGCCCGGGATAGACTGGGCATCAAGTAAAATGCGGGTCATCTGATCAACGACACAGAGTCTTAATTCATGCATTGGTTACGGCGGCCGGACAAAGCGGACTTTCATCGGTGGTACTTGGCGGTATGGGGCGTGCTGGCCGGCATCATCCTCGCCTTGCTGCTGACTCGGCAGATCCCCAAGGACTTCATCCTGTCGGAAGACGGGCCGATCGAGATGGTGTCCGCCGTCAGTTATTTTCTTTGCGCCGGAGCCGTGGCTTATCTTGGACGGGACTGGTCGGGAAGATGGCATGCCGCCTTCCTGTTTGTCATGCTGGGCTTGCGTGAACTCGACTTTCATAGTCGTTTCACGACAATGAATATCACCAAGATCAAGTTTTACCTCAGCCCGCAAGTGCCGATCGACGAAAAGGCGGCGGGCTTGGCGGTCATCGCGCTGTGCTGTTATGCGGCCTACCGTTTGCTGCGGCTCGAAGGCAAAAACTGGTGGTCTGGCTTGAAGCAGCGCCATGCCTGCGCGTATGGTGTCCTTTACGGCTTGTTGTGCGCGGTCCTGGCAAAGAGCCTGGATGGCCTCGCCAGGAAGTTTCGCGATTTTGGCTGGGCACTGAGCGAGGATTCTTCGCGCTATGCCATGTATTTCGAAGAGACCCTGGAGTTGGGCATCTCGCTGATGTTTGCTCTTGCCATCTGGTGTTACTACAGGCACGGCAGGCGGCGTTCCTGAATCCATGCGAGACTCGGGCCGAGCAGGGCGCCATGGCTATTTTTTCAATTCGTACGGAGAGCACGATGCAAGACACCAAGCACAATCCTGGCTTCATTCTCGGCAATGTCATTCTGGGCCTCTCGCTCGTCATGCTGCTGTTCATCGACCAGCTCTGGGCGTTCCTGGGTGGCTGGGCGATGGGGCTCTGGATGGTTCTTGCCGGTGTTGGCATGTACTTTGTCATGAGCGAGAAACGTTCGTCGACACTGCCCGACTAGCCGCCTACATGAGCACAAATGAACAAGGGCGGCAGTGCCGCCCTTGTTTCATGCGCGGGACGGTGGACTTAATCGACGCCCAGGCCGGCGGTGCTGTTGAAGCCGGAATCGACGTAGGTGATCTCCCCGGTAATCCCGGAGGCGAGGTCGGAGAGCAGGAAGGCCGCCGTGTTGCCGACCTCTTCTATGGTGACGTTGCGGCGCAGCGGTGAATGCTGCTCACCCCAGGCGAGGAGTTTGCTGAAGTCGGAGATCCCCGCGGCCGCAAGGGTCTTGATCGGCCCGGCGGACAGGCCGTTGACGCGGATGCCCTTGGGGCCCAGGGCGGAGGCCAGATAGAAGACCGATGCCTCCAGGCTGGCCTTGGCGACACCCATGACGTTGTAATGGGGAACGTAACGAGCCGCCCCGAGGTAGGTCATGGTCAGCAGCGCGCCATTGCGGCCCTGCATCATCGGGTAAGCGGCCTTCGCCAGCGCGGTGAAAGAGTAGCTGGAGATGTCGTGGGCGATACGGAAGTTGTCACGGCTGACATTGGCCAGGTAATCGCCTTGCAGCGCTTCCTTCGGCACGAAGGCGATGGAGTGGACGATGCCGTCCAGACCATCCCAGTGCTTGCCCAGATCGGCGAACAAGGTCTCTATCTCGGCATCGTTGGCAACATCGCACGGAAAACACAGCTTTGAGCCGAAGTCTTTTTCGGCCATGTCCATGACCCGGTCGCGGATACGCTCTCCCTGATAGCTGAAGGCCAGCTCGGCGCCTTCCCGGTGGCAGGCAAGCGCCACGCCATAAGCGATCGAGCGGTTGCTGATCAGGCCGGTGATGAGAATCTTCTTACCCGCAAGAAATCCCACTTGGTATTCCCCCTTCAATATTCGTGAATGGACGGCATTATACCCAACCGTCCCGGTCAGCTTGTTTACATCGGCCGCATCGGGTCGGCACCCAGGGTGCCGTGCAGTCGCTCCAGATAGCCGGGTGCGCGCAGCGAGGCGAGTTTTTCCCGGGCCTTGTCCAGTCTCGCGTGGATATCGAAGCGGACCACCAGATCCTGGTGGCTGGGCCGCGCCACATAAGCGTCGAGATAGGCGACATGGCGTTCCCAAAGCTGAATATCGCGCTCCTGCTTCATGAGCAGGCGTTGCTTGTACCAGTCGGAAGCGAGTAGCGCCTCGCGTGTGAACATGGCGCGTATGGCGGGGTCGTGCGCGTCCCGACCCTCGTGACTGCCTGTGGCCATGATGCTCAGCAGGGCTTTTAGTGGTGGGCAGGCCTCGGCGTAGCTGCCATCGTCGAAATAGCGCTGGGCGACGCGCTTCTGGGCCTCGACGATGTTCTCGATGCCATCGACGAATACCGCCATGTCCTGGCTTTCCGGTCGCAGAATGGCCGCGTCGAATACGGCGACTGGCTTGTTGAAAATCTTGCCCAGGAAGCCATGGACGAAGCGCTCGGTGATGCGGTATCCGAGGCGGCTGGCCAGGATGCGTCGACCTTCATGGTCGAAGTCTTCGAGCCGTTCCAGATAACCTTGCTTGATCAGGAAATTCGGATCGCGTTCCTTGGTGGTCAGCCGCGACCAGATCTCCGGCACCAGCAGACTGATGTCGTGGTCGACACGGAAGTTGGGGCCGATGTGTCCGGCGGCGCTGGAATAGCCGGCATAGCCGGTGAGGATGAACGACACCAGGGCGTTGTTCAGATCCGCCGTCGGCCGCAGCGAGTTGAATGGTCCCTTGGTGAGCGCGCCTTCGCTGCCCGCGCCGGTCGTCGAGGGCGACTTGCCGGTCAGGCTGCAAATGATATCCATGAACAGCTCGGGCAGCTCCTGGTAGTGGATCGGGTTATACACCGCCAAGGGGCGGATACCCGGCTCCGGCGGGTTGTTGCGCCGGCCGACCAGGACATCGTTGACCGGTTCGCACACCGGCTGGTCCAAGGGGACTTTGCGGCTGAAGCGCGCGCCGATTTCAGCGACATGGCGCCGGATCGGGTTGGCTAAATCGGGCCGCAATTGCAGGTAACGCGGGTTCTTGCTCGGCTTGCCGTCGACCAGGCGCGGGTGCGCCGAGGAAACGACATAGCCCTGGCCTTCCTCATAGACGGTACCGAGCAGGCTGCGCATGGGTTCGGTGTATTGGTTGTAGCCGACGACGTCCTCGACGATTTCCGCGAGGGCCTCGCCATGCAGTGGCTCGAAGTTGGCCACGAAGTTGTCGCGGCGCGCCAGGTCGGCCTCGGCCTGCTTGTCGAAGCCGCGGTGGACAGCATCATCCGGGCGCTGGAACAGGCGGGATTCGCAGTTCTTGACCAGCTTGACACACGGGTTGTCCACCGACGGCGGGCAATTACGCAGGGCTGAACGCGGCACCACGACGGAAGCGCTGATGTCGTCTTCCATTTGCACCTTCTCCGCGGCAATGAAATCCTGGCGAATCTTGAAGACGCGCCAGGCGCTGTTCTGTTCGAAGCCGACGCGCAGGTAGGAGCCGACCAGCTTGCGATCCTGGAACTTCAGCTCGTGGCCGGGCAGGCCGTTGATGAAGTCGACGGACAGGCGGCTGCGCCAGTCGTCGCCCCACTCGGGCCGGTGCATGCGCTTGATGACGTAGACCAGCACCAGGATGTGGTCGGAGAGGCCGCGCAGCCAGGTATTGTAGACATCGGTGTAGCTCGGCGACGGGGTCAGCAGGCGGATGACTGAGCCCAGGCTGCGTTCCGGCGACAAGGGTTGCCGTGTCGGGTCGCGGTCTTCGTGCTCGAAACCAGGTTTGAAGCGCCGGGTGTAGTCGTAGTCGAAGATGCTTTGCACCGTGTCGAGGTCATGTTCCAGGTCGGCGACGAACAGCGGGCCGTAGATCACCGCATCGTCCAGCGATTTGGAGATCTCCGACTTGCCGCCGCCAGAGACGGTGCAGGGTTTGTGGCAGAAGGTGCCCTCGGCGTCGGTGCCGATCAGGCGCCAGGAGGGCGCGCCGGGATGCTTCTGCATCTCGATCTTGTAGCCGTTGGGCTGGACGTAGATCTTGCCGGGACGCATCTTGATGCTGCGTTCTTCGCCGTTGCGCTCCCAGGTGATGGTCTGCGGCCCAAGATCCATGCGGATCGCCTGAGGTACGTAGACGACATCGCGATAGGTCTTGTCGACGGCGAAGCCTTCAGGACGGACTTCCATCAGCTGGCCGTAGCGTGCCACCATGTCCTCGAAACTGTAACCGTCGGGGCGGGTTCGGCTGTCGGCGCCGAATTCCTCACCGTGGTTGTGGCGCGGGAAGGCCAGCGCGCCGCCGGCATGCTCTTCCTCGGCCAGTCCGAAGAGATTCGCGGCGTAGCTGATCTGTGTCTTGACCTCTTTTTTGCAGTAGCCGTAGTAGTTGTCGGCGATCAGGGTGACGATGACGCCGCGTTCGTCACGGGCGGTGACCTTGAAGGCCGCGCCGTCGTTGTAGAGTTCGTGCTTTTCCTTCCAGCACATGCCTTCCTCGCGTTGCCGCGCGCTTGCCTGGTCCCAGTGCGGCAAGCCCAGAGCGTGCTTGGTGAAACGCGGCAGGTGCGGCGCGAGGATGACACAGCCGGTATGCCCGGACCAGTGGTCGACATCCAGGCCGGCGTCGTTGGACGACAGATGTGGATTGCCGCCGTTGCCGAAGATGCTTTCGACGAAATCCAGGTTGCTGACCAGGCTGCCGGGAGCGATGAAGCGGATTTCCATGCTCTTTTCCGGCTCGTATCCCGGGATTTCCGGGCAGATGATGGGGCGCAGCAGTAGGGAGACGAAGATCTTCGCCTCCTGTGGCTGGCCTGCGGTAAAGGGCAGACACAAATGCGACTCGGGTGGATTCAGTGCCTCTTTCAGCAGGCGAGCGAACACCTTGCGCGGCACCGCCAGTTTGTCGCCGGGCACCGGCAAGCCATCCTCGACGACATGGAATGAACCCTTGGTGGTACGCCGGTCGCTGGCCGGATTGTGCAGAACCCCATTGCGGATGCGGTAGCTGCTGACGAACTCGCCCTTGAATTCGTCGCCGTTGACGGGCAATGAGAGTTCACGGGCTACGCCCGGGCGATCCAGGATCAGGGTGTTGTCGGGCAGATGCGGGACGGGCTCGCCACACTCGTTCAGATAGGCATCGAGGAAGTCCTGGATGCGCCGATCCGGCGGGCAAAGGTAGCCGTGCAACAGGCGCGAGCGTTCCCGGTAGGCCTTCAGCAGGTCTTCGGTGATGTCCAGAAAATCGGCGTTGCTGACATCGTGACCGACAGGCTGACCGGACGCGGCCAGCTTCAGGCTGATGTAGAGCTGGAGATTCTCTCGGTAGGTTTCATCCTGACTGTCGAGCGGATTCCGCCGGCCAAGGTGGTGCTTCAAATCCATGAAGTTCATGACGAATGCCAACGGCAAAAAAACGCATTTTACCGTGGAATCATCGATCTCACCCTTCGGGCTGTCGCGCTTGCCCGCCAAACATCCAGTGATGCAGCAGCCAGGCGGCGAAATAGACAATGTAGAACGAGAATATGACGTCGCTGAGGAAGTGACCGCCCTGGCCGATGCGCATCAGACCGAGGGCGCCGCCCGTGATCATTGCCGCCACCAGCCAACGCCTTGGACGACGGCTGATGAAGGCCAGGGCAACCAGACTGAAGCCCACCGATGCGTCGCCGCAGACGAAGGAGCAGTTGCGTTGGCATTGGTTGCTCGGCACCCAGGGCGGTGAAAACTGTTTATCACCTTCGAAGGCGACGACATCCATGGGCCTGGCGCGACCCCAGTTGTCCTTGAACACGGTGTTGACCAGCAATCCTGGGCCGATTACCAAAGTCAGAAGTATGTACGCCACCTGCTTGCGTTTATCTCCCAGCCAGGCCGGCGACCAGGACCAGCCGGCCGTGATCAGGTAGATCAGGCTGAAGGCCAGGAAAAACCAGAGCGGCACTTCGAGGTGGCGATGAATGCCATCGAACAGGGCTATTCCCAATAAGGCAAAACGCTCGCCGGGCTGAAAAAACTGGCCGCTGGCCCAGAGATCGATTTCGGGAAAAGCCAGAAAAATCAGCGCGAAAACCACCCCGCTCAGCAAGAACCGGCGCGCTGAAATCATGGCGCTTCCCCCCTGAAACCGCGCACCGCCCAGACCTGGTAATCAAGCGAGAAATCGGCGTAAAGCTGAATATGGATGGGCGGCTGTGCTGTCACCGTGGCGAAGCGACGGCGCAATTGCGCCGCGTCGGCATACTGGCTGACCAGGATATAGTCGCTGGCCGGTGCCAGGTGCACCCCCCGGGTCAGGACGTAGTGATTGTCGATTTCGGCGCCGACCGGGGCGAGGTAGCGGCCATCCAGGCTCGCCGGGCGAGCGTAGTAGAGCAGGCTGGCCATGCTCTTGCGGTCGTCCACCAGCAAGCGCGCTCCGGGGTGTTGCGCCAGAACGTGTGCCACAGCGGCGCCGAGTTGGCGATGGCCGGTGACGCGCTTGTAGATGTCCGTCTTGCGGGTCAGTTCGATGCCGGCCAGGCTGGCCAGGGCACGGTAGTGATAAACCCCGGCGGCGATCAGCAGGTTGAGCGCCAGCGCGGCGACCAGCCAGCGGCGTTGTCGCCGCGCCAGCCACCCGGCCGTGACCAGGCCGGTACCGGCGACATAGGCGAAGGCGGCCCAATTGGCAAAGGCGCGCGACAGCAGGCTCAAGGTCAGGAAGGCCGCTAGCGGTACCAGGCAGAACGCGGCCAGAAAGCGCAATCGCTCGTCGGCCAGCAGCGTGCGCCAGTGCCAGAGCATGACGATCAGGGCGAGGGCCGGCAACGGTCCGAATACGCCGAATTGCGACAAAAAAAACTCGGCCAGGGCATCCCAGTGTAGCCAGGCGCGATCCAGTTGCGAGATGTCGGCGGTGTGCTGAAAACTGACATAGTCGTGGCTGGCGTTCCAGACGATATTCGGGGTGAGCACCAGCAGGGCGACACCGGCCGCGAGGTAGGGCCAGGGCCGCCGCAGCCAGTGGCGCCGGTCCGGCGAGAGCAGAAGGTAGATCAGCAGGCTGGGGGCGAAAAACACCATGCTGTATTTACTCAGCAGCCCCAAGCCCGCGCACAGACCGGCGAGCAGCCAATCCCCGGGACGGCTGTCCTGAAGGGCTCGCAGCAGGAAATACAGGGTCAGTGCCCAGAACAGCAAGAGCGGCCCATCGGTCGTTATCAGCAGGCCGCCGAGCGCCGTCAGCGGCAGCGAAGCGAACAGCAGGGCGGACCAGAAGGCGACTTGCTGGTTCGCCGCGTCGTCGCGGTACAACCGGCGCAGCAGCAGGAAGAGCACCCACGAAGTCAGTGGCCAGATCGCGAAGGTGGCCGCCCGCACACCGAGCTCGCCATCGCCGAACCCATGGGTGCCGAGGTAAATCAGCCAAGCCACCATCGGCGGTTTCGAGTAGTAGCCCCAGTCCGGTTGCAAAGACCAGCTCCAGTACTGGGCTTCGTCGGCGTAGAGTTCCATCCCCGTGGTCGCTGATGCCAGCCAACGCCAGAGGCTCAACAGGACCAGCAGGCCCAGCAGCAATAGCGGGTAGGAAAGGCGTCGATACCTCATGCGCCGTCAGCCGGCAAACGCCAGCCTGGAAGCAGGTGCGCCGTCAACGCGGCCATGGCAATGGCCTGTTCCCAGGGGCGCGCCAGGGGATAGCCGCTGTCATAGCCCAGGAGCAGGGTCAAACCGCAGCCAACGAGGAACAGACGGACGCCGAGCATAATTTTTAAGTTGTACTCCAGGCGCCATCGGCGGGCCAGCCGAACGCCTATCCAGGCACTTGCCCAAGCGCAAAGGATGCCGCCGAAAATGTCCGCCGGCCAGTGGGCGCCCACCGCGACCCGCGAAAAGCCCACCAGCAAGGCCAGGAGCAGGATGGCCAGCGCATGCCTGGCGGAATGCAGGCCGAGCATGAATACCGTGGCGAGGACGAAGGCGGTCGTGGTGTGTCCGGACGGAAACGATCCAGCCTTGAGGAAAGGCCCGATGACGTGGATGTTGTCGCCCAATATCGCGTATGGCCGGCGCTCATCGAAAAAATCCTTCAGACCATGCGAAAGCAAGATGGCGGGCAGGGCCGCCAACAGGACGGCCAGGGCCAGTTCGGGACGTCGGCGCAGGAAGAACAGCAGCAGTACAAAAGCCACCAGGGTATCGCCAAGGCTGGTGAGGCCGGACCAGAAAGCATCCGGAAAATGGCTCGCGGCCTGATTCAGGAGGATGAACAGGGCTTGATTGCCAAGCGGGTAAATTGCCAACATCGCCAAGGCGGCCACGACCGGCAGCAGCCAGAGGCGTGGCGAACCGGGCGGCAACTCTGGCCACGGGCTCGGCTTCATCGCATCCTGAGCAGCAGGATGCCGCGTTGCCGATACAGGGTTTCATGCTCGGGCAGGGTCGGCAGTTTGCTCTCCCGCGTCAGGAGCAGGTCGCCGCTGGACGGTCGCCCCCGGCTGACCTGTCGGCCGGCATAGGTCTGGAAACTCGGCGTATTGATGCCGTACATCATCAGCCGCCCGGGCAGGCTCGCGGCGATCAGGCCGGCTTGTTTCACAGGCGCCTGGAGCAGCGCGCCGATCGCCGGCATCAGGAAGGCCGCGACGGCAGCGCCGGCGAGCAGGCCGTTGATGTGCAAGCGTGTGGTCAGGCGCCAGCCGGTGAAGAGCAGGGCGACACCGACGCCGAAGAAGATGGCCGTGGCAATGCGGTAATGGCTGTCGAAGCTGTCACTCAGTCCGGCGGCCAGCAGACGGTCGTCGGCCTTCAGGCTGGGCAGGGCCAGGCTCAACAGTTCCGGTGCGAAGGCCAGCACCGCAAACAGCAGCACCGCCGGCAGCAGCAGGAGCCAGCGGTTGCGGGCATTCATGGCGCTATCGGCGAGGATCACGACCAGTCCGCCATAGCCGTAATAGACATAGTGCGGCAGCTTGGTGCCGGAAAAGGAGAACAGGGTCAGGACCAGCAGAAACCAAAGCAGGCCGAAGCGTAGCAACGGATTTTCCCAGAGGACTCGTAGCTGGCCCAGGGCCGAAAGCAGCAGGCCCGTATGCGGCAGCAGGGAGATGAACAGCACCGGCAGGTAATAGAAATACTGGCCGCCATGACCTTCCATCGGCGTGTCGAAGCGCGACAGGTTGTGCTTCAGAAAAAAACCGCGCAGAAAGTCCGGACCCTCGATCCAGGTTTGCAGGACGAACCAGGGCGCGGCGATGGCCAGAAAGAGCAATATCGCCCGCCAGTGCAGTGCCCAACGGAAAAACCGGCCTGGCGATTTTTCGCTAAGGCACCACAGGAAGGCCGTGCCCGCCGGCACCAGGACGGCAATCGGCCCCTTGGTGAGAAAGCCCAGGCCCATGGCGGCGAAGCCAAGGTAGCGCCAGACTGGTTTGCTCTCCTTGAACCAGAGCCAGGTGGCATAGCCGCTGACTGCAAGAAAGAGGTGCAGCAAGGCGTCGGCCGTGGCGGCACGGGTGATGATGCTCAGGCCGGCGGCCGTGGCGATGATCATGGCGGCGATGAGTCCCGCCTCGCGCCGCTGCACGCGGGCGACGAACAGATAGGTGGCCAGTATCCACAGGCCGGAGGCCAGGGCCGAGGGCAGCCGGAAACCGAATTCGCCGGCACCGAACAGACTGATGGAGGCTGCCTGCAGCCAGTAGATCAGGATAGGTTTGTCGTGGCGTGGCTCGCCCAGCATGTAGCTGGAGAGAAAGTCGCCGCGCAAGAACATCTCCGTGGTCGAAGAGGTAAACGCCCCCTCGTCCAGGTCGAACAGCGGCGGTGTGCCCAGGGAGAGCAGCGGCAGCATGACCAGCGCAAGCAGCCATAGTCTGGCCGGCCAGCCCTCCGGCCAGGGTGAGGCAGCCCGGTGGATCATTTGCCGTCCGGAGGTTCGTCGCGCAGCAGGTATTGCGCCTTGCCGCCCGGCTCATGCCAGATGCGCGTCAGCAACTCGCCGAGGATGCCCAGGCCGATGAAATTGGCGCCCATCAAGGTGAACATGGCACCCATCAACAGCAAGGGCCGGCCGCCGATGTCCGCGCCCACGAACAGTTTCACCCCGACCAGATAGGCCAGGATCAGCAGGCCGGGGAAAAACAGCAGCGCGCCCAGGCCGCCGAAGGCATGCATGGGACGATGCAGGAAACGCAACAGGAATTTCACCCAGAGCAAGTCGAGCAGTACCCGAATGGTGCGGTCGATGCCGTATTTCGAGACGCCCTTGGTACGCGGGTAGTGGTTGACCTCGGCCTCCATCACCTTGGCGCCATATTCGTGGGCCAGGGCCGGGATGAAGCGGTGCAACTCACCGTAGATCTTGACGTGTTCGACGGCACTGCGCCGGTATAACTTCAGCGAGCAACCGTAGTCGTGCAGGCGTACCCCGGTGACGTTGGAAATTAGTCGATTGGCGATCATCGACGGAATCTTGCGCGAGAACGTCTTGTCCTGACGATGCCGGCGCCAGCCGGAGATGATGTCGATCTCCGGGCGTTCATCGAGCATGTCCAGCAGCCGCGGGATGTCACCCGGGTCGTTCTGCATGTCGCCGTCGATGGTGATCAGCACCTCGCCACGCGCGGCATCGAAGCCGGCCTGCATGGCCGTCGATTGGCCGTAGTTGCGGCGCAGGAACACTGGCCGCAGCCAGGGCCGGCTGGTGGCGAGTTCTTCCAGTAGCCGGTCCGAGCCATCGCGCGAGCCGTCGTTGACGCAGATGAATTCCCAGGAGCGTGGCTGTGCCGACATCACCGACTCAACCCGCGCGACCAGATCGGGCAGGTTTTCGTATTCGTTGTAGATCGGCGCGATCAGGGATACGCGTATGTCATCGCTGGCGGCGGGCATCGTCATCTTGGGCTTTGCTATTTTGAAGAGGGCGCTAGTTTAGCAGGCGCCGCAATGGCTCAGGCGCCGGTTTCCAGGTCCGGCGAGTCGTCGTAGCCTTTTTCCCGGCGTAGACGTCGATAAAGATAGACCCCGAGCACGCCGGACAGCACGAAGAGCACGACGCCAATGCCGATGCGCCAGACCGGGTCTACGCCGATGCCGCTGCCGACCAGGGCAAAGATCGCCATCTGCGGCAGGTAACCCAGGGCCGAGCCGAGGACGAAGGGCGCGACAGTAACGCTGGATACTCCGGCAGCCAGATTGGTGACGACATTGCTGCCCACCGGCAGCAGTCGGATCAGCAGGGTCATGGTGAACGGGTTGCTGCTGATGAAGGCATCGACCTGCCGGACCTTGCCCGGAAAGCGTCCCGCCACCAGGCCGCGTCCAAGCAGACGGGCATAGTAAAAGGTTGCCAGGCAACCGAGTACGGTCGCGCCGGTACTCAGGAGCGTGCCCTGAATGAAGCCGAAGGCGTAGCCGCCCATGAAGGCAATCACCTGGCGCGGCATGCCCACCGCCGTGGCCACGGTACCGACGCCGATGAACAGCAACTCCCCGGTCAAGCCCTGACCGCGCACCGAGCGGTCGATCCAGCGTTCGTCGAGCAGGTTGCCCAGGCCACTGTAGCGCGCCAGGAAGCCGATCAGGACCAGCGATGCGAGGATGAGCAGCCCCTTGAAGATGAATCGGTAGTTCATGCCTGGGCTCCGCTCGCCTTGCCCGTCCATCCGCTTCCGTGTATTCTTGCGCCCCTCACGGAGAAGTGACCGAGTGGTCGAAGGTGCACGACTGGAAATCGTGTGTACGTCAAAAGCGTACCGTGGGTTCGAATCCCACCTTCTCCGCCAGAAACAGAATATTCCTGCAAGCTGCAAAGGATTTTTCCAATCCTGTCCATCGAACTGCCCCAAAAAACCATGTTAGAGGCCAGTATAGCTGGCTTCCAGATTGGGCTAAGGGCGCAGGAGAGCTCGACACCCTGCCTTGGCTGGTTCCAGCCGCCGCGATGATTGGCCAATCTTCTTATCGTACTGTGCTATTACACCCGCTTTTTGCCGCGCTCGTGTTTCCAATGGTCCTCGCTTGGCAAGGCCAGCCGAGATCTGGCGCGCTACGGAAGCCATGAACTTGGCCGCACGGGTAGCGCAAAGCGTGTGCATGTGCTTCCATGACTGTGTGAGGCTCTGCTTTGAACCTTGAGGCGTAGCGTGGGATTTCCAAAAGTTGTTCACACCATGGAACACGATAACCGATGACAGCTGAGGCTTTCCAGCACACGCTTGCTTACCGTAACAATCGTCGGATCCTGTATGGCAGTATCGCACTGGCCATTCTGATGGTGGTCATCGTCGCCGCATCGTTTATTTGGCAATTGCGGCGGGAGGCTGAAAAGCGCACGGCGAATACCACGCAAAATCTGGTTAGCTCCATCGAACTGGCCCTGGATGGTCTGATCGACACCATCGATCTTGCCTTGCTGGCATCCTCCGAAGAAATCAGCCGGAACATGGACAAGGGCGCCATGGATGAGGCAAAGGCGCGGCGTTTTCTGGCGCGGCAGAAAGCGCATCTGCCTCATGAGGTCACCCTGAAGGCGATCAACGACCAAGGTGAGATCATCTACGGAGCCGTTGATACGTCGCCGTCCAGCGCTGCCGTGAGCACCTATTTCAGCCAATTGCGGGACAACCCGAATGCGGGCATGGCGGTGGGTAGGCTCATTGGTCAAACTGATCCCGAGCCGGTCTGGCCGTTTTTTCGGCGCATCAATAAACCTGACGGTTCGTTTGGCGGCATGGTCGTCGCCGCATTAGGCTCGGATCAGATTGAGCGGATTTTTCGCGTATTCGCATGGACGCCAGTGGCTCCGTCGGGGTGCGCGATGCCGATCTGGGCCTGATAGCCCGACACCCGTCCGCCAGTTCAATTCACTTGCCGCTTGGTGACAAGCGCCTGTCGGCGCCTTTCGTCGCCGCCTTGAAAGCCAATCCTCGGGAAGGCACCTACGTCAGCGGTGCCACCAGCCTCGATGGCATTAGTCGTACGCACTCTTACCGCCGTAGTGCGCGCTACGGCTATACCGTCAACGTGGGGATCGCCGACGAGACCGTGCTGGCCGAGTGGCGCAAGCAGGCATGGATCGTCGTTGGGCTCACGGCCTTGCTCATCGTGGCGATGCTGGCCCTGGCGTGGTCGATCAGCCGGAACTGGTGGCGCCAGGAGCGGCAGATAGACGAAATGCAGGCTAGTCGGCGGATACTCAACGAGGTTCAGAGCATGGCCCGGCTTGGCTACTTCGACTATGACTTGCGCCGCGACCGCATCACAACTTCCGCGATCCTCGACGAGATTTTTGGTATCGACGACCATTTTCCGCATGATGCCGCGCACTGGCTGGCGTTGGTCGCTCCGGAGTCGCGCACCGAGATGCGGTCCTATCTTGACGGCGTGATCGAGCAAGGCCATGCCTTCGATCGCGAGTACCGTATTGTCCGCCACTCCGATGGACAGGAGCGCTGGGTCCACGGCAAGGGCGAGCTGCGCTTCGATGCCGCCGGAAAACCGCTCGCCCTGATTGGCACGGTTCAGGATATCACCCGTCAAAAAAACGCCGAAAGCGCCTTGGCCGATGCGAAAGACTATGCGGAGAACCTGATAGAGACCGCAAACGTCATGATCGTCGAGTTGGACCCGTCGGGCCGCCTGAAGCGTTTCAACCGTGCCGCGACCGGTATCACCGGTTATACCAAGGAAGATATTCAGGGCAAGAACTGGTTCGAAATCATCGTCCCCAGGGACCGTTATCCTGACGTTTGGAGCGAGTTTGAACGCATTATTTCGGGCAACAACCGGGCCGAGGAGTTCGAAAATCCGATCCTGACCAAGTCCGGCGAAGAGCGGTATATCGTCTGGCGGAATAGCGAGATCAAAGCAGGCGGGCAGGTGATTGGCACCTTGAGTTTCGGCATCGATGTCACCGAGACCAAAAAAGTCCAGGCGCGCCTGGCCAACAGTGAGGCCGCGCTCGTCGAGGCGCAAAGCATCGCCCATATCGGCAATTGGGCATACGACTTGACGAGCCGAGAGCTGACCTGGTCGGGCGAGGTTTTCCGCATCCTGGGCCTTGATCCAGAACAATCCCAACCATCCAGCCAGGTGTACCTGCAAGCCGTTCACCCGGATGATCGCGTCAGGGTGAAAGCCGCTTACAAGCAGTTCCTCAAGAGTCATCGCCCCTATGAGCTCAAGTATCAACTGCTACTACAGGACGGCAGCACCCAGTATGTCTCGCAGCAGTCCCGTGCCATCTTCGACAACGCCGGAAACCCGCTTCGCTTCGTCGGGACACTTCAGGATGTGACGCTCCAGACAATTCAGGAAATTGGCATGCAGGAGAGCGAGGAACGCTTCCGTACCATCGCCAACTACACCTACGGCTGGGAGTACTGGGAGGGAACACAGCAAGAAATCCTGTATATCAATCCCGCATGCGAACGGGTTTCAGGGTACTCGTCGCTGCAATTCATTACTAACCCGGGACTGCTTGCCGAGATCGTGCATCCGGATGATCGCGTTCTATGGGCGGCACATCGTCATGACATCATCGGCAAGTCTGACGGCGAGGTGGTTTTTCGAATCATCACCAAAGATGGGCAGGTCCGTGGATCGCGCATGGCTGCCAGGAGGTCTACTCGCGTGACGGAAAGCCACGCGGCCGGCGTGCCAGCAATCGTGACATTACCGAATTGAAACAAGCCGAGATGTTGGCGCACCAGCTCGCCTACTTCGATAGCCTGACGAATCTTCCAAATCGTCGAATGCTCATGGATCGTCTGCAACATGCCCTGACCCAGGTAAAACGTTTTCACCGTGCGCTGGCGGTCATGTTCCTCGATCTGGACCACTTCAAGCGGATCAATGACAGCCTTGGCCATGATGCCGGCGATCTCTTGCTGGTCGAAGTGGCCAAACGCCTGTCCAACTGCGTTCGCCAGGGCGATACCGTGGCCCGGACCGGGGGCGACGAATTCATCATCGTGCTGCCCGAGATCGCTCACCCGACAGATGCCACCACCGTGGCGGAGAAGATCCTGGCCGCGCTGCAAGATCCGATTCAACTCGGCGGGCAGCGTGCTGAGATGTCAACCAGCATCGGCATTGCGCTCCATCCGGTTAATGGCACCGACGATGCCCTTGATCTGATGAAAAAGGGCTGACCTCGCCATGTACGCCGCCAAGCAAGCAGGTCGAAACCGCTATGTACAATTCGGCGATCAGCCAACCCCCGCAATAAAAAAACCCGGAGCAGCCGAGCTGGTCCGGGTTGGGTTTTGTCGGGGGGCGGACGTCTAGCTGCGCTCGTCGAGCCACTTGCCGATGGCGGGAGGCACGGTCTTCTGGGCCTTGCCGCTGACGTAGATGCCGATGTGTCCGCCCGGGAAGGACAGTTCGGTGTAGTCCTTGGTACCCAGTTTGCCGCGCATGGCGCGCGAGGCGTCGGGCGGCACCAGATGGTCCTGCTCGGCGAAGATGTTGAGCACGGGCATGGTGACGTTCTTCAGATTGACCGGCTCACCGATCTCCAGACCGCCCTTGAGCAGTTTGTTCTGCTGGTAGAAGTCCTTGATGAACTGGCGGAAGGCTTCGCCGGCCTGGTCGGGGCTGTCGAAAATCCACTTTTCCATGCGCAGGAAGTTCTTCAGTTGCTCGGGATCGTCCAGTGTGTCAAGCAGGCCCAGATACTTCTGGCCCATGAGCTGGTAAGGCTTCAGGTTCAGGAAGGTCCAGTTGAGCATCTCGCCGGGAACGTTGCCCATGGTGTCGACGACCAGGTCGACGTCGACCTGCTGGACCCAGTGGGAGAGCATGTTGTCCGGGGTCTGGAAGTCGACCGGGGTGACCATGGTCACCAGGTTCTGGACCTTCTCCGGGTGCAGCGCCGAGTAGCATAGCGAGAAGGTGCCGCCCTGGCAGATGCCGAGGATGTTGATCTTGGGAACGCGATGGCGCTCGCAGATGACATCGACGCAGCGGTCCAGATAACCGTTGATGT
The DNA here is from genome assembly GCA_016703155.1 of Hydrogenophilales bacterium. GTDB lineage: Bacteria > Pseudomonadota > Gammaproteobacteria > Burkholderiales > Thiobacillaceae > JADJCP01. The sequence goes on along the minus strand of JADJCP010000002.1, from coordinate 193,227 downwards.
AGTCGTCCAGGGTCAGGTAGCGGTCGGCGCGATCCGGGTAGCCCCAGTCGATCAGGTAGACGTCCTGGCCGGCGGCCATCAGGGCCTTCACCGTCGAGCGGTTTTCCTGGATGTCGGTCATGTAGGGCCGGTTGACCAGGGCATAGACGATCAGCAGCGGGACCTTGTTGGGGATGGCATCCTTGGGCTGCTCGAAGCGGAAGAGGGTGAGCTTGTCTTCATGGTAGACCGCCGTCTTGGGGGTCACGCCGGTGGAGATCTCGCCGACTTCCATCAGGTTTTGCAGGCCGTGGGTGAGCTTCTTGCTATAGGCCGAGACTTCCTGCATCACGGCATCGGGGCGAATGTCGAAGGGCATCATTGCGTCTCTCCTCGGTTATTTCTTGGCAGCGGGCTTGGTTGGGGCTGCAGCTTTGGTCGCAGGCTTGGCAGGCGTTTTCGCAGGTGCTTTGGCGACCGGTTTTTTTGCAGCCGGCGCCTTGGCTACGGCCGCAGGCTTGGCGGCGGTGGCCTTAGGGGCGGCTGGCGTCTGCAAGTCACGTTGACGCATCGCTTCAAGTTGTTGTTGTATTGCTTTGATTTCTTTGCGAAGTTGCAGGTTGTCGCGACGCAGTTCCTGTTGGCGACGCTGCAAGGTGCTGATTTCGGCGTGGGTGGGCATGTGCATGGCTTCCAGGTTGCCATCGACGATGCGCGCCATTTGCTGCTTGACCGCCAGCAGGTTGTTGACCAAGCGACCGTACAGCGACTGATATTCCTGGGTCATGACGAAGCGGGCATAGGCGGCTTCGCTCATCTCCACCCACTTGTCGTAGATTTCGCGCAGGCTGCTCAGGCTCTTGCCGTCCTTGGCCATCTCCTGGACCGAGGCCTGGAATTCCTGGGTGGTTTCGACCGCCAGTTTGCCGAAACTCATCTGGTAGTCGTGCACGGCCTTGGAGTAGTCGACCATGCGCTGACCAAGGATTTGATACTGCTCCTGGAACTCACGCGAATAGCCCACGGCGGGAATCGACAGGAAGCGGTTCACCTGACCACGCATGTGGTCGGACGCGCCCTCGGGATGGAATGCCTGGGTGAAGTCGCCCGGCATGGGAATGACGTTGGCGGCGAGGCGCTGCCAGGTATCCAGCGGCAGATCCCAGAAGGTCATCATGCTTTTGTGCTGGGCATCCGGGCGTAGCAGGCCGCCGTTGCTCATCCAGTCGTTCCAGGTCGTCTGCATGTTCTCGAACCAGCCGTTCATGGCATCCATGCTGGTTTCCTTGCCGGCGGAATTCATGAATTTCTCGGCCATGGAGAAATACCCACGGCTGACGTCCATCAGCTTGTCGAAGACATCGCGGCCGGTGGGGGGCGCCATCGGTGAAACCGCTTGCCACCATTGGCTGATACCGTCGGCCCAGGGGTTTTTCGGCGCTTCGGGAGTCTTGATGCCGCTCTGGGCCATATCGGTCCAGGCCTTCCAGTAATTCTGTTGCGAGTTGAGCCAGTTGCCCATCCAGGCGTTGTTCGGGTCAGCCACGATGTCTCCTCGGTGTGATGAATATTGACTTTAGTAGTTTGTGCGGTGCAACATTGCTTGTCAAGTGCTGGATTTTACGACCCAGATTTCCCATGTCAGACGACCAAGTCCCTTATAGAATGATGGATGAGGGGGAAATTCGGGAATGCATGGCGCTTGTGTAGTTTCCTTCGCATTCCACTCAGAGGAGAGCATTTCATGAATGATGTAGTCATCGTTGCCGCGGGTCGCACCGCGGTCGGTGCTTTCGGCGGCGCGCTGGCGGGGATTCCGGCCAGCGAGTTGGGCGCACGGGTCATCAAGGCCTTGCTGGCGCGTGCCAATCTGCAAGCCGCGCAGATCGACGAAGTGATCCTGGGCCAGGTGCTCCAGGCCGGCGTCGGGCAGAACGCGGCACGTCAGGCGGCGTTGGCCGGCGGCTTGCCGGAAAGCGTTTCCGCACTGACCATCAACAAGGTGTGCGGCAGCGGTTTGAAGGCCGTGCATCTGGCGGCGCAGGCCGTGCGGTGCGGCGATTCCGGCATCGTCATCGCCGGTGGCCAGGAGAATATGAGCCTGTCGCCGCACGTCCTGCCGAAGTCGCGCGACGGTCAGCGCATGGGTAATTGGGAAATGGTCGACACCATGATCAAGGACGGTCTGTGGTGCGCCTTCAACAATTGCCACATGGGCATCACGGCGGAAAACATCGCCGATAAATATGGCTTCAGCCGCGCCGAGCAGGATCTGTTCGCCGCGACCAGCCAGCAGCGCACCGAAGCCGCGCAGAACGCCGGGGTTTTCAACGACGAGATCATTCCCGTCGAGATCCCGCAGCGCAAGGGCGATCCGCTGGTTTTCGCCAAGGATGAGTTCCCGCGTGCCGGCACCACCGCCGAGAGCCTCGGCAAGCTGCGCGCGGCGTTCAAGAAAGACGGTTCGGTTACGGCGGGCAATGCCTCGGGCATCAACGACGGCGCCGCCGGCGTCATCGTCATGTCCGGCGCGCGTGCCCGTGAACTCGGCCTGACGCCGCTGGCGCGCGTGGTCAGCTTCGGCAGCGCCGGGGTCGATCCGGCCATCATGGGCACCGGGCCGATCCCCGCTGTGCGCAAGTGTCTGGACCGTGCCGGCTGGTCGGTCGGCGATCTCGACATGATCGAGGCCAACGAAGCCTTCGCGGCGCAAGCCATGTCGGTGAACAAGGAACTCGGCCTCGACCTGTCCAAGGTCAACGTCAGCGGTGGCGCGATCTCCATCGGCCATCCCATCGGCGCGTCGGGCGCGCGTATTCTGGTGACGCTGCTCTATGGCATGCAGCGCACCGGTGCCAACAAAGGTCTCGCCACCCTGTGTATCGGTGGCGGTCAGGGCGTAGCCCTTGCTGTGGAAAGGATTTGAACATGAGTGGATTGAACGGAAAAGTCGCCCTGGTCACCGGTGGCACGGGCGGTATCGGCAGCGCGATCTGCATCAAGCTGGCCCAGGCCGGCTGCAAGGTCGTTTCGACCTATATGGACGAAACCCAGGCGAACGAATGGAAACAGAAGATGGCCGCCGCCGGCTTCGACATGGCGCTGGTCAAGTGCGATGTCTCCAGTTTCGACGACTGCAAGGCCATGGGTGAAAAGGTCAATGCCGAGCTCGGCGGTGTTGACATCCTGGTCAACAACGCCGGCATCACCAAGGACGGCACCTTCCGCAAGATGTCCGCCGAACAGTGGAATGCGGTGATGAATGTCAATCTGGACTCGGTGTTCAATGTCACCAAGCAGTTCATCGACGGCATGCTGAACAAGAGCTGGGGCCGCGTCGTCAACATCTCGTCGATCAACGGCCAGAAGGGCCAGTTCGGCCAGACCAACTACTCCGCCGCCAAGGCCGGCATGCATGGCTTCAGCATGTCGCTGGCCCAGGAAACCGCGAAGAAGGGCATCACCGTCAACTCCATCTCTCCGGGCTACATCGGCACCGAGATGGTCATGGCGATTCCCGAGGACGTGCGTAACCAGATCATCGCGCAGATTCCCGTCGGTCGTCTCGGCAAGCCCGAGGAAATTGCCGCGCTTGTCGCCTTCCTGGCGAGCGAAGACGGGTGCCTTCATCACGGGCGCCAATATCGCCGCCAACGGCGGTCAGCACATGTGCTGATGCACCTGGACCGGCGGTTAGACCGCCGGTCTTTTGTCACTCCGTGGGGGAGCACCATGATCCAAGAACGCATCATCAAGAAGTATCCGAATCGGCGCCTGTACGACACCGAGGAGAGCCGCTACATCACGCTCGCCGAGGTCAAGGACCTGGTCATGAGCGGGATCGAGTTCAAGGTGATCGACTCCCAAACCGAGCAAGAACTGACGCGCAGCATTCTGCTGCAGATCATCATGGAGCAAGAGGCCGGGGGACACCCCATATTCACATCACCCATGCTGTCGCGTTTTATTCGCTTCTACGGTGACGCCGCCCAAGCCACCCTGTCCACGTTCCTGGAACAAGGCCTCGACTTCTTCCTGAAGCAGCAGGGCATGGTCAACCAGCAAGTCAACGGCATGTTCGGCGTGCCGAACCCCATGGAATTCTGGATGAAACTCGGCCAGCAGAACATGAACTACTGGACCCAGATGGAAGAGTTCTACCGCCATTCAGGCGGCGTAAAGCCCAACGAAAACAAGCCAAAGTAGCAAGTCTGGTGTCGTCTTGCGGCACCCATCGAAAAAATATTGTGCACCGCACAAAATCTGCTTGACATGATTTCCTGGCCTGGATATGCTGCATCGCAACATTGTGCATTGCACAAGAGTTACCCGAATCCAGTTTAACCATTGAAAAGGAAACATCATGCAGAAAGCAATTCATCGACATGTTCACCCAGTCCACCGAAACCGCCATGGAAGCCGGCCGCAAGATCGCCGAGCTGAACATGCGCACCATGGAGCGCCTGATGCAGCAACAAGCCGACATCGCCGCCACCTACATGGACATGGCCACCAAGGGCATGTCCCTGTTCAGCAAGGCCAAGGGCATGCAGGATCTGATCAGCGGTCAGGCCGAACTGAGCCGCGAATTCAGCGAGCGCAACATGGAAATCCTGCGCAAGGGCATGACCGTTGCCAACGAATCCGGCACCGAGTACACCAGCCTGGTCCAGGAAGGCGTCAAGACCGCTCAAGAGCGTATCGCCGAAGCCACCAAGGCCACGCTGAAGGCCGCCTAAGCTTTTACAAGTTTCTCCTCCTGTAGTCCTTAAGCCTGCGTTTTGCGACGCAGGCTTTTTTTTCTTGCGGCGCAATTCAAGCACACACCTCAATTGACGCTTCATGCTTGCTTGCCACCCATGCCGCAACTCAGGATTACGAGCACCTCCGATGCTTAGTCCGCGGTGCTCGTTGCGACGCTTATATACACACCTTCATGAAAAAAATCGGATTACAGTAACTCACCTTTGTTGAGTGGCTGGAGCGCGTGCCATGGGCAATGCAGATACGGGTCGAGATAGCCGAATTAGCCTGGAACATACCCGCACCGGCCTTTCGGCCGAGACACTGCGGCACGCCTTTCTGGATAACCTGTTCTATGTCCAGGGGCGCTTCATGGAGGTGGCCACTCCGAACGATCTCTATCAGGCGCTGGCTTATACGCTGCGCGACCGTATCCTGCACCGCTGGATGCGCACGGTGCAGACCTACAAACAGACTGATTGCCGCACCGTCTGTTATCTGTCGGCGGAGTATCTGCCCGGGCCGCACCTCGGCAACAACCTGCTCAATCTGGGTATCCTGGATCAGGCGCGCGAGGCGCTGTCGAGCCTGGGGCTGGATCTCGACGCCATCCTCGATCAGGAAGAGGAACCCGGTCTCGGCAATGGTGGTCTGGGCCGCCTGGCGGCCTGCTACATGGATTCGCTGGCAACCCTGGAGATTCCCGCCATCGGCTATGGCATACGTTACGAATACGGCATTTTCGATCAGGCGATCCAGGACGGTTGGCAGGTGGAGACCAGCGACACCTGGCTACACTATGGCAACCCCTGGGAGGTGCGCCGTCCGCATATCTACTTCGACGTGAAGATCGGCGGGCACACCGAAAACTATCATGACGAACAGGGCCGGTTTCGGGTGCGCTGGCTGGCCGGCGACGGGTTTCGAGGCGTCGCGTATGACACGCCGATCACAGGGTATGGCGTCGACACCGTCAACCTGTTGCGCCTGTGGAGCGCCGAGGCGCCGGAATCGTTCGACTTCCAGGCCTTCAACCAGGGCGATTACGTCGGCGCGGTGATGCGCAAGGTGCGCTCCGAGACCGTCAGCAAGGTACTCTACCCGAACGATGAGGGGGAGGGCGGCAAGCGCTTGCGCCTGATCCAGCAATATTTCTTCGTCTCCTGCTCGCTTCAGGACATGCTGCGCATCTTCCTCGACTCCGGCCGTCCGCTGAGCGAGTTCAGCGACAAATTCGCCGCCCAGTTGAACGACACCCATCCGACCATCGCCGTCGCCGAGCTGATGCGCCTGCTGGTCGACGAACAGCGGATGGATTGGGATGCCGCCTGGGCGGTTGCCCGACGGACTTTCGCCTATACCAACCACACGCTTTTGCCGGAAGCACTGGAAAAGTGGCCGTTGCCTCTGTTCCAGAGCGTCTTGCCGCGCCATCTGGAGATCGTCCATGAGATCAACCGGCGTTTCCTGGACGAGATGCGCGTGCGCTTTCCTTTCGATCAGGATCGCCTCTACCGCCTGTCCATCATCGACGAACACGGTCCGCGCCATGTCCGCATGGCCCACCTGGCCTGCGTCGGTAGCACCGCCATCAACGGTGTCGCGGCGCTGCATACGCGCTTGCTGGGCGAGACGGTATTGAAGGATTTTCACGACGTCTGGCCCGAGAAGTTCCAGAACAAGACCAACGGCGTCACGCCGCGCCGCTTCATGCTGCTGAGCAACCCCGGCCTGGCCGCGCTGCTGACCGAGACCATCGGCGCCGGCTGGGTACGCGACCTGTCGCGTTTGCGCGATCTGGAACACCATGCCGACGACGCCGGGTTCCGGCAACGCTGGCGCGCGGTCAAGCTCGACCGCAAGCGGCAACTGGCCGGCTTCATCGACAGGCGCCTGGGTATCCAGGTCGACCCGCATAGCCTGTTCGACATCCAGGTGAAGCGCATCCACGAATACAAGCGCCAGCACCTCAACCTGTTGCACGTCGTGTCGCTGTATAACCGTCTGAAGCGCAATCCTGGCCTGGATATCGCCAGCCGCAGCTTCATCTTCGGGGCAAGTCGGCACCGGGGTATCGGATGGCCAAACTGATCATCAAGTTGATCAATTCAGTCGCTGAGGTGATCAACCGCGACCCCGACTTGAACGGCCGCCTGAAAGTCGTCTTCGTGCCCGATTTTACGGTGAAGACAGCGCAGTGGATCTACCCGGCCGCCGACCTGTCCGAGCAGATATCCACCGCCGGCAAGGAGGCTTCAGGCACCGGCAACATGAAGTTTTCGATGAATGGCGCGCTCACCATCGGCACGCTTGATGGCGCCAATGTCGAGATTCGGGAAGAAGTCGGCGCGGAAAATTTCTTCCTGTTCGGCCTGCGCGCCGAGGAAGTCGAGCAACGCCTGGCGCAAGGCTACCGCCCACAGGATGCGATCCAGCAACTACCGGAATTGCGCGCCGCCCTTGAACTGATCGGCTCCGGTCTGTTCTCGCACGGCGACGGACAACTCTTCGCGCCCTTCCTGGACAGCCTGTGGAACCACGATCCTTACCTGGTCTGCGCCGATTTCGCCAGTTATGTCGCCTGTCAGGAAACGGTCGGGCGGCAGTATCAGGATTTGGAACAATGGAGCCGCATGTCGATCCTGAACGTCGCCCGCATCGGCAAATTTTCCTCCGACCGGGCGATCCGGGAATACTGCGACGACATCTGGCGGGTGCGCCCGGTGCCAATCGAGATGGTTTGAGACGCCAAAAAGCGTCGTAGGGCGGCGCTTTTTGGGCATTCTGGCGTGTCAATCGCCGAGAATCGCATCGAACAGGATCGGGTCGATATATTGCGGTGCGTAGTCGGCGTCCAGGTCGCGCAGCAATTCGACGAAAGCGCGCATATGGTTCTTCGATCCTTCCAGGAGGTTTTGATAGGTGCGATCAAGCGCGCTGTTTTCCGTCGCTTCGATGGCCGCCAGCAGGTCGGCGATATCGACATCCTCGATGGTCGCGCCCACGGTCAGCGCGGCGACATAGCTGGTTTTACCGGTGGCGACCAGTTGCGTGTACATGGCCTGCAGCTCGGGATTGTTGAACTGGCCGACCGTGGGCAAGGCCGGATCGGCCAAGCCGTACTGGGCGAGCTTGGCGCCCAGAGCGTCGAAATGCCGCTGTTCCGACGCGGCGATGCGTTTGAACACGGGTTTGTTCCAGGTTTTGCCCAGCGTTAGATAAACGTCGCGGGCGACTTTTTCTTCCTCGCGCATCCAGATCAGGTCGGCGGCGTCCTCGGCGCTCAGTGGGGCGACGCTGACCGTGCGCGATACGGCGGCGGGCGGTGTTGCAGGACCGTTAGGGCCTTTGGCGAAGGCCGGAATCGAGCCGGTGCTGGCAAGCAAAAGCAGGGTGGCGATAAGGATACGTGTTTTCATGATGACTCCTTGGTGAAGAAATGAAGTTGGCGTGATGAAGCGAATCGGTGTGTCAGCGGCCGCGCCCGCGTCCCATGCCGCGTGTACTCAGTGCGCGACGCGCTTCGTAACCGGCGCCGTAGGACAGTTCGACGCGCTGCCTGGCGTGGCTGCCGGCAGCGGCTGTCGGCGCGGCCTGGCGCGCTTGACCTTCGGCGCCGGCTGGGGCGTTGCCACCGGGCGAGACATCGAGCAGCACATCCCTGGACAGCGATAAGTTCAGGCCGGCATCGTTCTTGACGAGCGGGGCGGGGCTATCGGCGCGCGCCGCGATCGGCGCGAGCAGGGCGCAAACCAGCGTGAGAATGAGGGGACATTTCATGATCCTTCCGAATTTCCATCGGCCTGTCGTGTTGCGATGGCTGCCATTCTCCGCGCCGTCTGTAGCCGGGATTTGTCGCCGATGTAGTGCCGTGTATCGCTGTGTATCGGCGGGTATCCCGGAACGCGCCGGGCGATACGCAGGCAGTACACTACGCCTATGAATCCTGCCGCCCGCATTCTCGTGGTGGACGACGACCCGGCGTTACGCGGGTTGCTCCACGCCTACCTCAGCGACACCGGCTTTGCCGTCGATCTGGCCGGCGATGGTGCCCAGATGCGCGCGGCCATGGAGCACGCCGCGCCGGATGCCATCGTCATGGATTTGATGATGCCCGGCGAGGATGGCCTGTCGCTGACCCGCCAGCTACGCGCGTCGAGCGCGACGGCGCGGATCCCGGTGCTGATGCTATCCGCCCGAGGTGAAGAGATCGACCGGGTCGTCGGCCTTGAGATAGGCGCCGACGACTATCTGGCCAAACCATTCAGCCCGCGCGAATTGCTCGCCCGGCTGCGGGCGCTGTTGCGGCGCTCCCAGGCCGAGCCTCCCGAGCCGGCGCGGGAGGCCCATTGTTTCGGCGACTATCGCCTCGATATCGCCGCGCGCCGCTTGCTCGTCGGCGATCGCGATGTTGGCTTGTCGGCCGCCGAGTACGATCTGCTCAAGGTGTTGATGGAGCGGCCGAACCGAGTCCTGAGCCGGGACCTGCTCCTCGATCTGCTGAAAGGCTACGAACGCGAGCCATATGACCGCACAGTGGATCTGCGCGTCGCTCGCCTGCGCCGCAAGATCGAGGCCGACCCCGCCAATCCGCTGTATATCCGCACCGTGCGCGGCGAAGGCTATCTCTTCAACCCGCGCGGAGCCGAGTCTTGAGCGTCATGCGACACGCTCTCAGCCTGGGACAACAGAACGCGCTCCGGCTGGCCGCGGTGTTCGTCGTCTTCGAGGGGTTGATCGCCCTGGCGGTGGTGTTTCTCGTCATGCTGCCCATGGCGCAGCGTGCGGCAAGTGATCTGGCCGGTCTGATGGTGCTCTCGGCGCAAACCTGGAGCGAGCTGCCGCCCGAGACTCGGCCGGCCTTCGAGAGGGAACTGGCGTCCGGGCATCGCCTGATGCTGACCGAACGGGCGCCGGCGCGTATCTCGCGCGATATCTGGCGCGGCCCGTATATCCACAAACTGGAAGCCGAGCTGGTCCGGCGCGCCGGTCCGGTCGCCATCACGGTCGGTATCGATGCAAGCGGCGATATCTGGCACTGGGCGCGTCTTCCCAGCGGCGGCGGCACGCTTTGGGTCGGCTTTTCCCATGCCCGGTTCGGTCCTCAGCCTTTCACCGCGGGCCTGCTGACCTTGGTCGCCGGGCTGCTTCTAGCGGTGCTGGCCGCCTGGTGGCTATCCAGATTGACCGTGGCGCCGCTGATGCGCTTCGAGCGTGCCGTGACGGCGCTCGGTCGTGGTGAAACACCGGCCTTTCTGGACGAGTCCGGTCCGCGTGAACTGGCGGCGCTGGCGCGCCGCTTCAATGCGCTGGCAAACCAGGTCCAGAATCTGCTCGAAGCGCGCACCACGCTGCTTGCCGGCCTGTCGCACGATCTGCGCACGCCGCTGGCGCGCATGCGTCTTGCTCTGGAGATGCTTGAACGGCGCCCTGATCCGGCCTGGATCGCCAGACTCGATAGCGACATCGGCGAGATGAACCGCTTGATTGGCGATCTTCTGGAGTTTGCCCAGGGACTCGGCCAGGAGCCGACGCAAAGCATCGAGCTGGCGTCCTGGCTGGAAGCGCTGGCAGCGCGTGCGCGCGAGTCGGACACGGATATCGAAGTGCATTGCCCGGCGCTGCATATCGACGCGGCGCCGGCGGCCTTGAAACGTGTGCTCGGCAATCTGCTGGGCAATGCGCAACGTTACGCCTCCGGGAGGACTGTGGAAATTCGCGTCGAAGCAGACCAGGATACATGCCGCATCGGCATCCTCGACCGTGGTCCGGGAATACCCGAGTCACAACTCGAAACGGTGTTCCGGCCTTTTCATCGGGTCGATGCCTCGCGCAGTCCGGCTACCGGCGGGACCGGACTGGGATTGGCGATTGTCCAGCAGCTTGCCCAGGCGAACGCTTGGCACGTCTGGCTCGAGAACCGGCCTGAAGGCGGCCTGGCTGCCTGGCTCAGTCTGCCGCTGGCGTCGACCCGGCCCATATAACAAAGCGCTGAAACATTCGTGGCGCTTCGGCGCCTCCCCCTTGAAGGGGAGGCAAGCAATGAGCGTTTTCTTAGCGACTCAGATACCAGCCAGCCAAACCGGCGCACGCCAGCAACACCGGTAGCGCCCAGACGCGTGCCCCGGAAATGGCTTCGGCAGGATCACCGCGCTTCCAACCGGTCAGCATGGCGCGCGCCAGATTTTCCCGGTGCGCCAGACTGCCGACGAGGACACCGGCCAAGTGCAGAAGCACGACCAGCAACATGCCGTTGACGACCACCTCATGGAATTCCTCCAGCCATTCGCCGCCCATCTCCTGATAGACCGGCCAGCCGCTCGCCGTCGCCGCCAGCCCCAGACCGAGCAGGCCAACGATGGCCCAGGCGCCCGCCGGATTATGACCGGCGTAGTGTTCCGGCCTGCCGCGCGCCAAAGCGCTCAGGTACTGCCAGGCCGCGAGCGGCGAACGCAGGAAGCTGCCGAAACGGGCGTGCCGGCTGCCGGCCACGCCCCAAACAAGGCGGAACAGGACGAGTCCGGCGAGCGTGCCGCCGGCCATGACATGCACCAGGCGCCATTCCTCGCTATCGCCGGTGGCATAAGCGATGACGAAGCTGGCGGCCATCAGCCAGTGGCCGATGCGGGTCGGCCAATCCCAGACGAGTATCTTGTTCATGTTGGCGCTGTCCATGTCAGTCGTGTTCACGGTAGGCCATCCCCGGCACTGAAAGCTCACGCTCGCCGTAACGACCCTGGTCGGCGCCTTTGTGACAGGCCGCGCAGTTCGTCGGCCCCATCACTTTCGGGTCTTTCCAGACGCGCGGTGGCACTTCGCGATGCTCGCGAACGAACCAGGCGCCGGTGGTGAAACGCGGTTCGGCGGTGCCGGGCGACGCGGCACGGCGTCCGGCCTGACGTTCCAGAAATGCCAGCAAGGCCGCATGGGTACGGGCGTCGACACTGGCATCGGTGCCGAAATGCTTGTCCAGGCCGGCCATGGTCCGGCGCCAGTCGCTCGCGGCAAGCAGGGCAGGCGGGAATGCGGCATGGCAACTGCCACATTCCGTCTTGTAAGCGGCGGGGGTATTGGCGGGCAGGCCGTGGTCGCCGGCCCAGGCGGGTGCTGCGGCAAGTGCCGCAAGGCTGATGAGCAAGTGTTTCATATTATCTGGCGCCTATGACGAACTGGATGAAATCGGCTTTTTCGGCAGGCGAACAGGCACGCCCGACCACCTCCTTGCAGTTGCGTTTGAACCATTTTTCGACCTTGGCAGGATCGCTGAAGCGGGCCGTCGAAACCGAGGGCGAAAGCGCCTCGATGGTCTTGCCGGTAACGGCATGACGACCTGGATTACGCGGGTTATCGGTATGGCAGGCCGTGCAACTCGGCAGCTTTTCCGAGACGCCCCAGTTGCGGCTGGCGAAGGCCTTGCCACGCGCGGCGTTGGCGCTGAAGCCCGGCTGGCTTTTTGCCGCTTCGGCGCTATAAGTGTCGAGAAAATGACTGGGTGTTTCGGCCCAGAGATTCTGGGAAACGGCCAGGGCTAAGGCGAATAATGCGTTTTTCAAATCGCTCTCCTTGGTCAGTTGGGCAAAGAAGATGGGGCGATGCCCGTGCCGCCGATGCCATCGCGGTATGCGACTGCGTGACGTTTCGCTCGGGTCATCGTGTCTCCGGATCGTGTTGAACTGGGAGCGAGAATCGCTGAGCAACCTTATGCCAGCCTTAAATACGGCTTAAGCCATGCTTAAGCATCGGGTGGATAATTGCCCGGACCTGAACTGACGAGTAGGCCATGCGCATCTTATTGGTGGAAGACGACGATCTACTCGGCGATGGCCTGCAGGCGGGTTTGCGTCATTGCGGGTTCAATGCCGATTGGTTGCGCGATGGGGAAGCCGCTCGGAGTGCCTTGAAAACCGAAGACTATGCCGCCGTGGTGCTCGACCTCGGGCTCCCCAGGCTGGACGGGCTGGGTGTGTTGCGTTGGCTGCGCGGCGCCGGCAAGACACTTCCGGTGCTGGTATTGACCGCGCGCGACAGTACTCCAGACAAGGTGAGCGGTCTCGACAGCGGCGCAGACGATTATCTGGTCAAACCCGTCGATCTGGATGAGCTCGCTGCCCGCCTGCGCGCACTGATACGCCGTGCCGCCGGTCAGGCCGCGCCGCTGATCAGGGTTGGCGATCTGGAGCTGGACCCGGCGGCTCGCCGGGTGTGGCTGAACGGTCAAGTAGTCGATTTTCCAGCCAAGGAGCTGGCGATTCTGGAAATGCTGATGCGCAACGCCGGCCGGGTCATTTCCAAGGCGCAGCTGGAGTCGGCGCTCTATGGCTGGAGCGAAGGTGTCGATTCGAACACCATCGAGGTGCACATCCATCATCTGCGCCGGAAACTCGGCCCGGAGACCATACGTACCCAGCGCGGCCTCGGATATCTTCTGGAGAAATCTTGATGCGCCCATCGATCCAGGCACGACTGTTGGTATTGTCCCTGTTGTCGGTACTCGGGGTAGCCATGGGGACGGCATGGTTCGCTTATCGCGAAGCGGTTCACGAAGTGGACGAACTGGTCGATGCCCAATTGGTCCAGTATGCACGCATCATGCTGGCCCTGGCCCATGCGGGCGACGACGATGAGGTGGATGCCCCGCATGTCGGCGGACATCGCTATGCCAGTCAGGTGATCTTCCAGATCTGGGAGCGTGACCGGGATGGCGACAAGCTGCTGCTGCGCTCACCCGAAGCGCCTCATGCCTGGCCAGACGGCGTTGCCAGGGAGGGCTATTCCAACATGCGGCTCGGCGGTTCGTCATGGCGTTGTTTCGCGGCGACGGATAATGAAGGTGGCCGATACACGCTGGCGGCGATGGATTTGCGCATACAGGACGAACTGGTCTGGGGCATCGCCATGGGCAACGTGCGGCCTTATCTTTATGGCTTGCCTATCCTGGCGCTCCTGCTGGTTTGGGCAATACGTAGCGGGCTGGCGCCATTGCGCCAGCTGGATGCCGATCTGGCCGGGCGCTCGCCGGAACGTTTGGACCCGATTGCGGAAAACCTGGCGACCCACGAATTGTTGCCGCTCATCCAGACCATGAACCAGCTGTTCCTGAGGGTGACGCATGCACTGGATAACGAGCGGCGTTTTACCAGTGACGCCGCCCATGAATTGCGCACGCCGCTGGCGGCCATCAAGGCTCAGTTGCAGGTCGCCGAACGTACCCCGGACGCGTCGGAAAGTCGTGGCGCGGTGCGCAAGGCGCTGCGCGGCGCCGATCGAATGACCCATCTGGTGACGCAGTTGCTCAGTCTGGCTCGCCTGGAAGGCAAGCAGCCGCCGCCGGCGATGTTCCCCGTTTCCCTGACGGATCTTGCCGAAGAAGCCGCCGGCGAAGCGGCCGTGCAAGCCGGGCAACAAGGCATCGCCTTCGAATGCGCGCTCGGCTCCGGACTATCCACCGTAGGTAATCCTGACCTTCTGAGAGTGATGCTGCGCAATGTGCTCGACAATGCTTTGCGCTATACGCCAACAGGTGGCCGCGTCCGCTTCACCCTTGAGGACAAAGCGCAACGCATCCATATGGCGATTCTCGATAGCGGCCCCGGGGTTGCGCCTGAAAATCGGCACAAGCTTGGCGAGCGCTTCCAGCGTTTCGGCAGCCACTCGGTCGAGGGGGTCGGCTTGGGACTCTCCATCGTCCGCCGCATTGCCGATCTGCATGCCGCCAATCTGGTGTTCTCGGCAGGCCTCGATGGCACTGGAATGGGTGTCACGGTCATTTTCCAGCCGGCTGTAGCCGCTTGATTCCAGAGTCGATGCGGGCTATTCGCAAAGAAGTCAGGGCACTTATGTTCGACCATGCCAGCCGGGCGGGTCTGCCCGACTGCCGCGCGTCATGTTTCCAAGACGTATCGCGCTCGATTGGCTATAGATATATTAGCGCTTGCTAATTTGCAAGACAGCCAACCGCGGCATTCGGTAGCAGGCCAGTGGGCATTACATGGAGGGCATCATGGCGGTTCGTTCTGTTAGACAACATCTTCTGTGGGCGGGTCTCGTTCTTCTCGGGTTGAATCTGCCTGGCAGCGTATTGGCGGCGACTGGAAGCGCCGCCGGCGATATCGCCATCGGCGCGAAGCTGGCACAGTATTGTGCCTATTGTCATGGTGCCGATGGCAACGCGGTACATGCCGGAACACCGCGTCTGGCTGGACAGGACGCGGAGGCATTCATCGCCAAGATGAAGGGCTACAAGTCGAACACGCGCTTGTATCACCCCGGAATGGGTTTTCTGGTATTGGGTCTGGACGAAAAGGGCATTCGTGATCTGGCCGCGTTTTACGCCAGCCAGCCGGTCAAGGTGTCCGAACCCTATGTGGGCCCGGCGGCGCTGAAGTAGGCGTACATCCGCAGCCACGGCATGGGGCTGGCCCAGGAGCACCTTGGGGGCTAACGCACGGCCAGCCGCCACAACGAAGTCACTTCCGCCGCGCGAGCCGTATGCAGCGGGTCAGAGGTGTCGCTGACCCTCGGGTGGCTCGGCCTGACATCGATGCGCCCGAGCACCTTCAGGCCGGCGGCGTCGATGGCAGCGAGCAATTCGGCGCGCGTGCGCAATCCCAGATGTTCGGCCAGGTCGGAGAGGATCAACCAGCCTTCGCCTCCGGGCGTAAGGTGCGCGCCCAGGCCACGCAGGAAACCCAACAACATGCGGCTTTCCAGGTCGTAGACGGCGCTTTCCAGGCGCGAACTGGGGCGTGCCGGCAGCCAGGGCGGGTTGCACACCACCAGGGGCGCGCAACCTTCCGGAAACAGGTCGGCCTCGACCACGTCCACCTGCCCGGACAAACCGAGGCGGGCGATGTTGTCGCGGGCACAGGCCAGGGCGCGGTCGTCCATGTCGGTGGCCACCACCCGGGCGACGCCGCGCCGCGCCAGGACGGCGGCGAGCACACCGGTGCCGGTGCCGATGTCGAAGGCCAGCCCGTTGGCAAGCAGGGTGGCGGAGGGCAGGGCGGCCTCGGCGACCAAGCCGACGTATTCGTTGCGGATCGGCGCGAACACCCCGTAATACGGGTGGATGCGCTCGCCGAGCGCCGGCACGACGACGCCTTTCTCGCGCCATTCGTGGGCGCCGATCAAGCCCTGCAACTCGCGCAGCGACGCCACGGACGCCACCTCCGCCGGGCCATAGGCCTCGACGCAGGCCGGGCGCACATCCGGGGCGCGCCGCAGCGGAATGGCGTAATCCTCATCCAGCGGAATCAGCAGCATGCCCAGGGTGCGGGCACGTTGCGCCTGCGCCTGACGGTGCAGATGGAAGGCCTCGACCGGGGTGGCCGGCGCGGCCTTGGCGGCCGCCGCCGACTTGCGCGGCTTGCGTTCGATGCGCCGGGTCAGCGCCCCGAGCAGCTGGCGGGCATTCTGGAAATCGCTGCGCCAGAGCAGCGCCGTCCCCTCGCAGGCCAGTCGATAGGCGGCGTCGGCGGTGATGGTGTCGTCGGCGACAACGACGCGCCTGGGCGGCGGCAGGCCGCTCTCCGAACGCCAGCGGGCGGATCGGGGCGTATCGGCTTCGGTCCAGGTGATCACCGGGGCGGGAGTGGCAGAGTCATTCATGGGCAATCGGCGGGGTCAATCAAGGTAATTCAAGAGCATGGCCGCATCATCCGCCAAATGCCAGAAGATTCGGCGCCTGACTGGGCGTATCCTGTGCGCATCCATGCAACCAAGGACCGCGCCGTGAACCCCGCCAAGATCAACGAACTCTTCGACACCCTGCGGCGCGGCTGCACCCGCCAATTCGGCTTCAATCCCCGGCGGGTCACCGAAGGCATGCGCTACACCGGCAAGGAAGGCCACGGCAAAGACCTCGTCCACCTGTTCCGCGATGTCCACAGCCACTCGGTCATGGAACTGAAGGACAACTTCGTCGCCCTGCGCGAAACACACGGCGACAAACCCCATTGGAGCGACGCCGAAATGGCCCATTACCGCAGCACCGACGCCGAGATCGACGCCGAAATCGCCGCGAAACAGGCCCAACTGGAAATCGCCCGACAAAGCGCGCTCTATACCGACCATCGCGAAGAACTGCTCTCGCATTACAACGACTGGCCCGGCTTCAAGCCCGGCGGCCCGACGCCCGGAGAGGCCGCCAAGGCGCTCATCGCGCAATTGTCCGAGGCCGGCGACCCCCGCTTGCAAGAATTCGCGGCACTCATGCACAGCAGCGATCCCGTCCACCTCGCGCACCACCTGCTGGCACCCTGCCACCAGGAACTCGAAGTAGTACGTGCCACGAGAACGGGCTAAACACGCCCGTTCCGCCTCCCGGTCATCCGCACTCATCCTCATCCGGTAGGTGCAGGGTAGGTGCCAGGTAAGAGCTGCCTTAGCCGCGACCAGACAAAGACATCGCGGCTAAAGCCGCTCCTACAACCCCTGCTTAACCCTCTCCCAGGGGGAGAGGGGATTGGTGATGCCGGCCGTTGGCGCGCCTATGATTACGAAGACCTGGAAGCGGCGTTGGAGCAGTTCCGCGAGATATTGGCCGACATCGGCAACGAAAACAGCGTTAAGCCAGCCAAAGCTGGAACCGGCTCCGCCAGTCCCGTTAGCCTTGCCGCCGAGAATTCCTTGCCGCTTCGGAATCGCTGGCCTGCCATGCTTCTATGGCTGCCGTGTCGCCCATGCACCAAGGTGACGCCGTCTTCCCGCTATTCCATGGCTCAGGCTCATTCAGTCACAAGAGATCCATTCTCCGCAGGCACTCGAATCCGATCGGGTTTATAAAGAAACCATGGTCACCCCGGTCTTTATCCAGGCATTGTTGCTTCCCACGGCGTATCCGCATCCGGTCGTGAACGTGCGCCTGATCGAAACCCATATCTCCTGGGTTTTGATTGCCGGCGATTTTGCTTACAAGATCAAGAAACCCGTGAATTTCGGCTTCCTGGATTTCAGCACACTGGCGCGGCGTAAGCGCTTCTGTGCTGAGGAAATCCGCCTGAACCAGCGGCTGGCGCCAGAGATCTATCTTGAGGTGATCAGCATTCACGGTGTCCCGGAGGCGGCGCACATCGGCGGCGAGGGTCCGCTCCTGGAATACGCGGTAAAGATGCGCGCATTCCCACCCGAGGCCACGTTGGATCGTCAAGCGTGCATCACGCCGGCGCAGATCGATGCCATCGCCACTCGAGTTGCGCGTTTTCATTGCAACGCCGAAGTCGCGCCGGTGGAGAGCGACTACGGCACGCCGGAAAATGTGCAGTGTCCGGTACGTGACAACTTAAGCCATATCCGCGCCATGGCCCTGCCGGTCGCCACATTGGCCAGCCTCGATAGCCTGGCAAACTGGAGCGAAGCCGAAGGCGCACGTCTGTCGGACCATTTTCAGGCACGCAAGGCGGCTGGCTATGTTCGCGAATGCCACGGTGACCTGCATCTCGGCAACATCGCCTGGGTCGACGACCAGCCGCTGATCTTCGACTGCCTCGAATTCGACCCTGGCCTCAGGCATATCGACGTGATCAGCGAAACCGCCTTCATGGTCATGGACCTGCTGGAGCGCAAGCAGCCGCGCCTGGCTTGGCGTTACCTCAACCAGTACCTGATGTGGACCGGCGACTATGCCGGCCTGACCGCGTGGCGCTTCTATCTGGTCTACCGCGCTATGGTGCGCGCCAAGGTGGACATGCTGCGCGCCAGCCAGAACGACCCCGCTGCCCGCGACGAAGCCTGGCGCTATGTCAATCTGGCCGAGCGCCTCAGCCAGCAGGGCAAGCCACGCCTGTTCCTGATGCATGGCGTCTCCGGTTCAGGCAAGAGCCGTCTCGCCGGCGAGCTCAGCGAAACGCTCGGCGCCGTCTGGATACGCTCGGACATCGAACGCAAGCGCCTCTTCGGCCTCGGCCCGTTCGATGCCAGCGACGCCGTACCGGGCGGCATCTACACCCCTGAGGCCGGTCGGCATACTTTCGAGCACATCGAGGCTCTGGCGCGCGGCCTGCTCGCCGACAGTCATAACGTGATTGTCGACGCCACATTCCAGCGGAAAGCGCATCGCGCCCCATTCATCAAAATCGCCAAGGACCTGCGCTGTCCCTGGCGCATTCTGTCGTTGCACGCCGATCCCGACACCCTGCGCCAGCGGGTCGCGGCACGCCAGTCCCGTGGCGACGATGCCTCCGAGGCGGGCCTGGCTGTGCTCGAACGGCAGCTCTCTGAGCAAGTTCCTTTGGACGATGAGGAGAGAGCCCACGGCTTGGTGTTTGAGCAATCCGAGGAAGCGGTTTGGCCTCACCTGATCGGGCTTCTGGGCCAAACGGAAGTACGCTAAAATCTGCTGAAGACGTTAAAAAAACGCACAATAAAGCAGGTAGGTATTTATGAAAAAACACATCAACACCTGGGTCGCGCTGTTGCTCGTCCTCGGCTTGTGCGCGGCAGGCATTGCCCTGTACGCCGGTTCAGTCGCACCGAGTCTGTTCGGGCCCAGGCTGATCGCCCAGGATAGTCAAGGACGCGTCTGGTTGGTCGTCAACCACTCCCTATTCATCACCGACGCCGTCGGCAACATCCGTAAACAGCGAGACCTTTCCGGCATCGACGGCGGCATGCCCGTGAACGGCCTGGCGCGTCTGCCGGACAAGGACGGCAATGCGCGCATGCTGGTCGCCGTGATCGGCCAGCCCGCCTGGTGGGTAATGCAGGATGGCGAGATCGCCGAACGCTTCGTGCCTCAGGATGTCGGCGGTGCGCTCGACGAGGCCTTTCACGTCATGACCCGCCCTGACGGTGCCATCGCCCTCGCCACCGGTGGCGACCACCGCGTGTTGCGCCATGACCCCCAGGGCAAGCGGCTGGCCGCCTCAAAGCACGGCCTGTTCCGTTTCGCCAACGGCGGCGAATACATCGCCGGTGACGATGGCAAGGGGCTCTGGCTGGTGCCGGATACCAACCACCATGCCCTGCGCTTTCTGGACCAGGACACACTGACCGAGGTGCGCGCCATCCCGCTGTCCGGCGGCTGGGTCTCGATGGCGCGTGCAGGCCGCACGCCGGGCCAGTATACGGTGGCGCTCATGGGCAATGCCATGGATACGGGTCGCGTGGTCGATGTCGATGCCAACGGCGCCACGCAATTGACCTACCCGCTGCGGAAAGGCGCCAAGCCGCGTGGCCTGGCCTGGCTGGGCGATACCCTGCTGGTTGCCGACGCCGACAGTTTCACCTTTCAGGCCTTCGGACGCGACGGCAAACCCCTCGGCGACTGGGGCGGCAAGGACCTGAAGGCCTTTCTCGACAAGGCGGGCGACGAAGCGCACGGCTGGCGGATCGCGACGCTGATTGGCCAGATCGTCGGCGGTGTCCTGGTGTTCACGGCCCTGACCCTCTATTTCGCCGGCAAGCATTGGCTGACCCTGGGCATGGACCCAGGCGAGCCATTGAATCTGAGTCAGCTCGCAACGCCGCGCCCGGACGCGCGCACGCGCCTGAAGCTGACACTGGGCTTACTCTGGCCATCCATGCTGCTGCTGCCGGTCGTCCTCATCATGCAATTCGCGGCGGACATCGCGAACTGGATGACGACCATCGCGCCGCCAGCGTATATCGCGCAACTTTCCGTGCAGGTCGGGCTGCCGGCCAGCGTGATCGCCTCGATGATCGTGCTCTTGCTGGCGCTGGGCATGGTGCTGCTATTGGTACTCCTGCAGTTCCGGGTCAACGTCAAGGCATTACGCGACCCGCGTTACGAAGGCCTGGTGGCGTTGCGCGCCGTGCGCTGGCTGGAACGGTCGCGTGATGTCGGCAACGCCCTGCAGCCCGGCGAATCGGTGCGCGAAGTCCTGTTCGCCGGGCGCACGCTGGTCTGGGTCTTGACCAACCGCCGTCTCCTGGAGTTCGACCGCAGCCTGTCCGAGAACACCCTGGCGCGCGCCCTGCCGCGCAGCCTGACACGTGCCACGCTGACCCGTACACGCTGGATGCCCGGGCGAACGACATTACGCGTCGAAGGGCCCGGGTACGATCATTCTGAAGTAGTGCGCTCGCCCGTGACTGCTGCGCGCATCGCGGCGTTGTTGGGGCAGGGCGTGGGCAGCGATGCCTGGGCGCCCCTGCCCGAATGGTCCTCCCCAAGTCTGGCGACCGGCCCCGCGCCGGCCACCTGCATGCTCCTGAGCGCGCTCTGGCCAGGCCTGGCGCAGTGGGCGCAGAACCGCTTCAAGCAGGCCCTGGGCTTGATGACTGCGGCATTGGGGACCTATCTGTTCACGATCGGGCCGATTCTGTTAGGTGTATACGGGCACCATTACGACGTGCACACGTCGACCATACTCACCGGCGCCGCGGCCATGGCCGTGATCATCGGCATCGCCACCTGGGACGCGCTGGCCTACGCGCGCCGCTACCGGCCGGTGACGGTCAGACCGTAGCCGCGCGGCCACGCCAGGCAAACACCAGCGCCGCCAGCAAGGCCAACCCGCCGGCCAGGGTAAACGTCGCGGCCCCGCCCAAACTGTCCCAGGCCGCGCCGGAATAGAGGCTGCCGAAGCTGCCGCCGATGCCGAAGGCGAGGCTGTTGTAGAGCGCCTGGCCGCGTGCCTGATTCTTGCCGCGAAAGTGTCGATGCACCAGGCCGATGGCCGAGGCGTGATAGGCGCCGAAGGTCAGCGCATGCAGCAATTGCGCGAAGAGCAGAATCGGCAGGCTGGCCACCCACCAGCCGATGATGACGAAACGCAGCGCCGCCGCCAGCAGGGTGATCAGGATGACCGTCTCGGCGCGCACCCGTTTCAGGACGCGCGGCATGATCAGAAAGATGCCGATCTCGCAGACCACACCGAGCGCCCAGAGCCAGCCGGCGGCCATCTTGGTATAGCCGGCATCGACCATGTGGATGGTGAAGAAGGTGTAGTACGGGCCGTGCGCGGCGGCCATGAGCATGGCCGCGACCAGCAGGGCGACGACCTCGGGGCGTTTCAGCACCCCCTTGAGCGAGACGTGTTCGGTCTCCAGATGGGCGACTTCGGCCTCGGGAATGAAGCGTGCGAACAGGACGATGCCGACCAGCAGGCCCATGATCACCCAGATCAGGGTACGAATCGGCCAGTGGTCGAGTACCGCGCCCAGTCCGACGACCACAAGGATGAAGCCGATCGAACCCCACAGGCGGATCTTGCCGTAGCGGTCGGTACGGTCCTTGAGATGCGACAACGTCGTCGCCTCCACCAGCGGCAACGACGCGCTCCAGAAGAAGCTGATGAAGCTCATCACCGCGAATAGCCACCAGAACGAGGAGCCGATGAATACGCCGATGAACGAGATCAGACAGACCAGAGCGGCGACCTGGACGATGGCCACGCGCTTGCCGGTGCGGTCGGCGATATGCCCCCAGATGTTCGGCGCGAAGATGCGCATGACATGCAGCAGCGACATCAGCACACCGATCTGGAAGGCGTTGAACTCCAGCGAGCGCAGATAAAGACTCCAATACGGCGCCATCGCCCCGACGAAGGCGAAGTAGAAGAAATAGAAGCCGGAGAGGCGCCAGTAGGGGATAGCGTGCATTAATCAGTCGGTAGATCCGCCGTGCCGGGGTGCGTTGGCCTGAACGTCAAAGAAAACGGCCCGGCGCAATGCTCCGGGCCGTCATGTCGGGTGTCGCCGGATTACTTGCTGGCGAGGATGACTTTGTACAGCTTGTCCTTCAGGCTGACGCGCAGGCGCTTGAGTTCTTCCTCATACAGCTCGGAAGCCGCCTCGACGCGCTGGTCGATGCGCTGGATCTTGTGATCGACGTCGTCGTAGTCGCGCATCATGCGGACGAAATCGTCACTGGCCAGAGTGAGCTTGCGGATGGTATCGACATGCTCGGGGAATTCATGGAAGAGGTCGTGGCTCTCGATCATTGGCAGGGTCCTTTCGAATCAATCGGTGAATTTTAGTGGAAAGCGCTATTTTTTGTCACAGGCGTCGCTCATGCCTTGCCCGGAATGACCGGCGTCGGGCAGCGTACATCGGCGTTCTGGCCGCGCTGGCGCAGGGCATGATCCATGAGGACGATGGCCAGCATGGCCTCGGCGATGGGCGTGGCGCGGATGCCGACACAGGGATCGTGGCGCCCGTGCGTCACCACTTCGGTCGGCTCGCCGGCCAGATTGATGGTGCGGCCCGGGATGCGGATGCTGGAGGTCGGCTTGATGGCGATCGAGGCGGTGATGTCCTGGCCGGTGGAGATGCCGCCGAGGATGCCGCCCGCATGGTTGGACAGAAAACCTTGCGGCGTCAGTTCGTCGCGGTGTTCGGTGCCCTTCTGGGTGACGCAGTCGAAGCCGGCGCCGATCTCGACGCCTTTCACCGCGTTGATGCACATCAGGGCATAGGCGATTTCGGCGTCGAGGCGGTCGAAGATCGGTTCGCCCAGTCCCACCGGGACGTTCTCGGCGACGACGTTGATGCGCGCGCCCACCGAGTTGCCTTCCTTGCGCAGGGCATCCATATAGGCTTCAAGTTCGTCGATCTTGCCGGCATCAGCGGCAAAGAAGGCATTTTCGCCAACCTCGTCCCAGGATTTGAAGGGCACTACGATGGGCCCGAGTTGCGCCAGATAGCCGCGAATCACCGTGCCGTACTTTTCCTTCAGCCACTTTTTGGCGATGGCCCCGGCGGCGACGCGCGAGGCGGTCTCCCGGGCCGATGAACGCCCACCGCCCCGATAGTCGCGGATGCCGTACTTTTCCCAGTAGGTGTAGTCGGCGTGGCCGGGCCGGAAGGTGTTGGCGATATCGCCGTAATCCTTGCTGCGCTGGTCCTCGTTGAGGATCAGCAGGGCGATGGGCGTGCCCGTGGTCTTGCCCTCGAAAACGCCGGAGAGGATGGACACCGTGTCCGATTCGCGCCGCTGCGTGACGTGCCGCGATGTGCCCGGTTTGCGTCGGTCCAGGTCGATCTGGATGTCGGCCTCGGCGAGTTCCATCCCGGGCGGGCAACCGTCGATGATGCAGCCGATGGCCTTGCCGTGGGATTCGCCGAAGGAGGTGACGCAGAACAGCTTGCCGATGGAATTGCCGGACATGAGAGGCTTGACGAGTGGATTTAACCCAGATTATCGCATAGCCGAAGCACTCCTGAACCCGACCGGACACCTACTCGGCCGGTCGTCACCCGCCTCGGCAAGGGCACTCAGGGGGCGTAAGGATTCTTCGTCATTTTTTCGGCCGCGACTTTCGCCGCATCGGCAGCCTGAATCGCCTCATTGGCCGTCCGAGTTGCCTGGTTGGCTGTCTGAATCGCCTTGGCGGCCTCGGCCCGGCCGGACTGGGCTTCCGTCATGGCCAGTGCCGCCTTCGCATCGGCATCGCGCACCGCCTGTTCCAGACGCTTGATTTCATCCATGCCGGCGCAGCCGGACAGCATTGCCAGCGCGCTACCCAGGGTTATCGCCGTGATTGTCTTCGCGGTTGTCATGATCGCGTTCCTCATTCGAAGGTAGAGGTCACATTTTACGCTTGACGGAGCGCCAGGGTACGGTAACGGCCCGACGGATTTCAGGCTGCCCACTGTTCAACCCTTCAATATGCGCTGGGCGGCGATGTCGCCCCACCATGCCGCCTCCTCGAACACCGAATAACCGGACAGGTCGCCGTGCGCGAAAAGCAGCCGCCCGTCCGTGGAGCGCAATGCGGCAAGGCCGGGATTATCGAGATAGCCTGGGCGTGGGATGGCCATCCCGTGGCCACGCAAGATCAGCTCGACGGCCTGCATGCGCCGCCAGAGATCCAACGGGTGATAGACCTGTTCCATATCTTCCAGGGCCAGTGCGAGCAATTCGGTGTCCGGGGCGCGCTGGAGCAGGTCGCGCCCGGCGCGCGGCGTGGCGTCGGCGAGGGCGCGATAGGTGGTGAAGACAGTATGCGCCGGGCGCGCGGCGCGCAGATCCTGGTGCGTCGAGACCACCCAGCCCAAGCCACGGCTGCCATGCACGACGTTGTCCCAGGCCAGGTTGACACCGGCCTGTTCCTTCGGAAAACCGCGCAGCAGGATGTTGCCGACCAGCCAGGGGGCCGATTCGGGCAGGTGCCGCCGGGCATCGAAGCCGTAGCCGGCCAGGTTCGGCACGACGCGCGCGGCGACGTGCAAGGGCAGGGCACAGATGGCCCGGCGAGCATTGAGCGTATAGACCTTGCCGTCCTTGTCCCGGCATAGGACGCGTACCCCGTTCCGGCCTTCCTCGATGCGCAGGGCATACCCGGCATACCGTTGTCCGGCCGGGATGTATTTTCCCAAACCGCGCGCCAGGGTTTGCAGGCCATCCGGCCAGGTGAGCACGGCGCCCGGCTCGGCATTCGCGGCCCGGCCGTCGCGCGCCGCGAAATAATGCAGCCCGGCCCAGGCGGAGATACCCGCCAGCCCGGCACCGTAGTCGTCGCGGCTGGCGTAATCGAGATAGGTCAGCAGGCTGGGGGCGGTGTAGCCCTCGCGGCGCAGCCAGGCGGCGAAGCTCAGGCGGTCCAGGGCACGCCAGACCGGATCGCGTGACGACTCGACGATTGGAATGGCGAACAGCTTGCGGCCATCCGCGCCCCGCGCCGTGCGCAGACTGGCGATCAGCGCCTCGAAGCGGCGGTGCTGTGCCGCCTCGGCCTCGGGCAGCGCTCGCGTTGGCAGCAAGTCTTCGTGCCAGGCACCCTGATACCAGACGCGTTCTTCTGGCGAGTGCACCAGGGCCGACTCGTCGTATTCAGGGCGTTCGCTTTGTGGGTTGGCGCGAATTACGCCCAGGTCGGCGAGGATCTCGCGCACATGCGTCGACTCGCGCGACGGCAGCGGCAGGTAATGCGCCCCGCGCGGCGCGGCGTAGTTCTCCGCGCCGACGCTGAAGCGGGTCGCGGCGGCATTGCCATCCGGCTCGGGGCCGTCGAGCAGGATGAAATCGGTGTAGCCCTCGCGCGCCAGCCGCCACGCCGCCGTCAACCCGGCAATGCCGCCGCCGAGGATGGCCACACCCGTGGACAGTTCACCACCCGGCTCGGGCAATTTGATGGCGTCGCGCAGTCGATGACCATCGGCCATGCCCGGACGCAGCACGCTCAACGGGATGCCCAGGCCACGCAGTCGTGCCAGGGGTTCGCAGGCCGACAGGGCCAGCGTCGCCGCCGACAGCCCGATGAAGTCGCGGCGCCGCATCAACGGATCACCTGGCCCCAGTCCTGCTCGAAATAGCGCACCAGCGACTGGCTGTTGAGGCGATTCGGTTCGACCACCGGGGGCGTCATGTCGGGCGGGAAGCGGAACATCTCGGCGGTGGTCGCGGCATTCAGATAGCGCGTCGCCACGGGATACTGCGATGGCGGCGTGAAGCCGGGCCGCGTGCCGGCCAGGATGTAGCCCCATTCGCCGAAGGACGGCACGTAGACATGGTAGGGCCATGTCTGGAAGCCCGCCTCGCGCAGCGTCGCGTCGATACACCAGTAGGCATGCGGCGCGAAATACGGCGAGGTCGACTGCACCACGAGGTAGCCGCCCGCCGCGAGATGCCGCGTCATCAGCCGGTACATGGGCACCGAATAGAGCTTGCCCAGGGCGTAGTTGGACGGGTCCGGGAAATCGGCGACGATCAGGTCGAAGCTGCCGACATCGCCTTCCAGCCACTGGCCGGCATCGGCGTTGACGACCTTGACGCGCTTGTCTCGCAAGGCCCCCGCATTAAGCGCCACCAGCGGCGCCGAGGTGGTGAACAGGCCGG
Organism: Hydrogenophilales bacterium; assembly: GCA_016703155.1. Classification (GTDB taxonomy): domain Bacteria; phylum Pseudomonadota; class Gammaproteobacteria; order Burkholderiales; family Thiobacillaceae; genus JADJCP01. The sequence goes on along the minus strand of JADJCP010000002.1, from coordinate 166,766 downwards.
TCATCTCCGGATCGAGATCGACCAGGGTGACGCTGTCGATGTTCTTGTATTTGAGGATCTCGCGCACCGCCAGGCCATCGCCGCCGCCCAGCACCAGCACCCGGCGCGCGCCGGGCAGGGCCGCCAGGGCCGGATGCACCAGGGCTTCGTGGTAGCGGTGTTCGTCGCGCGAGGAGAATTGCAGGTTGCCGTTCAGGTAGAGGCGGATGTCGTCCTGCCAGCGGGTCACGACGATGCGCTGGTAGGGCGTGCTGCGCGCGAAGACGATGTCGTCGCCGAACAGGCCCTGCTCGGCCCAGTGGGTCAGCCGGTCGGAAAGCAGAAAACCGCCGGCGAGCAGGATCAGGATCACCCCGCCGCGCAGCAGGCGACGCGAGACGCCGCCCAGCTCAGCGCGGAAATGCCAGGCGGTCCACAGGGCGACGCCGACATTGAGCATGCCGAACAGGAAGCCGGTGCGCGCCAGCCCCAGCGTCGGCGCCAGCAGCAGCGGGAACAGCAGCGACACCGCCAGCGCCCCCAGGTAATCGAAGGTCAGCACCCGGCTGACCAGCTCCGAGAAGGCGGCGCGATGCCGGTTCAGGACGCGCATCACCAGCGGGATTTCCATGCCCACCAGCACCCCGACCAGGAACACCACGACATAAAGCACCGAGCGAAACGGCGCGCTCATCCAGGCGAACACCAGGAACAACAGCGTCGCCGACAGTCCGCCCAGGACGCCCACCAGCAGCTCGATGTCGATGAAGCGCGCCAGGGCATCCTCGTCGCGGACATAGCGCGACAGGTGCGCGCCTACACCCATGGCGAATAGATAGCAGCCGATGATGGTCGAGAACTGCAACACCGAATCGCCCAGCAGATAGCTCGCCAGCGCCCCGGCCACCAGTTCGTAGGCCAGGCCGCAGGAGGCGACGACGAAGACGGAAAGGATCAGGACGCGGTCGAGCATGGCCGGCAGGGTAACGGCTTTGGCCGGTGCGGGGAACACCGGAAAGCCGCACTCAAATTAATACCGTATTTATAATGTCTGTCGTTACATTTACGGCATAATAACGCTATGAAAGCCCTTTCCAGACATCTCGAAGCCACCGTCCGCGACCGCCTGGGCGCGAGTCCCGCCGTGGTTCTGCTCGGCCCTCGTCAGGTGGGCAAGACCACCCTGGCACGCCGCATCGCCGCCGACTGGCCCGGCGGGGCCACCTACCTGGACCTGGAACGCCCGGCGGATAAACTCCGCTTGGCGGATGCCGATGCCTACCTGCGGGAACAGCGCGGCAAACTGGTGGTGATCGACGAAATCCAGCACGCGCCTGATCTGTTCAACACCTTGCGCGGCATCATCGACGAACGCCGGGCAGCGGGGGACCGTCACGGTCATTTCCTGCTCCTGGGCTCCGCTGCTCTGGAGTTGATGCACCAAGCCTCGGAGAGTCTGGCCGGACGTGTCGCCTACCTTGACCTTGCCCCGTTCACGCTGGATGAAATCACGCCCGTCGGCATCGATGAAAACAGCCTCTGGCTGCGAGGCGGCTTCCCGGAAAGTCTGCTCGCCGCCGACGATAAATCGAGCCTCGACTGGCGTCGGGATTTTATCCGCGCCTACCTGCAACGCGACGTACCCATGTTCGCCCCACGCCTGCCAGCCGCCACGGTCGGCCGCCTGTGGGTCATGCTGGCGCATCTTCAGGGCAGCCCGTTCAATCAGGCCCGGCTCGCTTCCAGCCTGGGCGTATCCGCGCCCGCCGTGGGCCGCTATGTCGACCTCCTGGTGGACCTGAAACTTGTGCGCCGCCTGCCGCCCTGGCACGGCAATCTGGGCAAACGCCTCACCAAGGCACCCAAGCTGTACATCCGCGACAGCGGCCTGACGCACGCCCTGCTTGAACTGGAAACACGGGACCAGTTGCTCGGCCATCCCGTGACGGGCCCGAGCTACGAGGGCATGGTCATCGAAAACCTGATCGAGGCCGCCGGCGAACGCCGCACAGCCTGCTATTTCCGCACCGCCGACGGCGCCGAAGTCGACCTTGTGCTGGAACGCGGCGGCAAGCCGGAATTGGCCATCGAGATCAAGCGGTCCAGCGCGCCCAGCCTGGACCGTGGCTTCGCCATCGCCTGCGACGATCTGGGCATCGCCGAACGCTACGTCGTTTACCCCGGCGACGAATGCTTCCCCTTGCGGCACGGCGCGCGCGCCCTTGGCTTGGAGGCTTTGATCACGCGCCTGCGGCAATCAGCGACGTAGTGGGCACGCCATTGAGCCGGGGTACTCCAGGGCCGCTTGGCAGCAAGCAGAGGCCAAGCTGCAATGGCACTACTTTAATCGGGTTGAACTCGAATCGAGCCTTCAACGAAGGCACTTCCCCCTTTGAATAAGGGGGAGTGAGGGGGATTTCAGCGGCGTCAGCCAAGGTCAGCTCCATAAAACCCTGATAAAGCCTCTACCCTTCGGTACCCCAGCCCCCCTTTTCCAAAGGGGGGAGCGGGCATCGCTACGCTTAAGGTAGTGCCATTGGTGCCAGGCTGCCCTCGACAGGCATGCCCTGATCTGGTTCGTCTGGCGGCGCGACCGCCTGGCGGTGCATTGCGGCCAGTGCGGCATCCACTATGAAGCCCCGGACATCGTCGATTCCGATACCTGTCTTGGCATCGTCCGCGGACGGCTGTTCGGGCAAGGTGGGGAAGAAGGCGCGCGCCTTGCCCCCGAGCGGGGATTTGGCGATAGTTGCGGTCACGCATTGGGCCGACTACGACACCGACAAACGCCCGCGACCGATGGGAGAGAACGCCGCCATGCCTCTGCAACCAACTTCGCCAGCGCCTCGGAGCGATTCAATCTCCATGGCGCCACCGTCCGTGCCTAGCGGTTCAGTCCAACAGCTCGTATCCCACGCCCGCCACGGGCATCGCGTAAGCGACGGTTCGCGCGCGGCGGGCGCAGGATACGAGCCATCTCGTTAGGTTTCACGGAGAAGCCATGCGCGAACTTGACGAATTAGTTGAGGGCACGAATCCCGAGCCAAAAACATTCCACCCCGTGCATGAGCACGGGGCTGATGTATGGTTTCCCGGAAATGACGCGGCTGCTCTATTGATTCAAGTAGGTCACATCTGGGAAGACATCTCTCACCTAAAAGGGACTCCACGTCTCACAAACTGACAAATACAAGAAACAGCTCATCCTGAAGTACGTCGTAATTGAAGTCAGATCTCTTATCGACGTCTTTGATCGCTTAACGTCACTTGCTATGAAGGCTCCGGTATTTGATCCTTCGGAACGCCAAGGATGGCGAGAGATAACTGAAGACGAACGAGAGAAGTTGGCGTCCTTGCTCAAAGAGTACTCACGGGCCAAATCGAAGGTCGCAAAAACAATCACCAGAGTTCGCAACGAGGTAGGTGCGCACAGAGGTAACATCAATTGGCAAGAAGTCAGAAGATTCTGGGAGGCAATATCTCCCGACTTGATTAACCCGCTACTGGAATCAGTACCGCCTGCCTTCGAGTACATCAAGGAACTAGACCTCTTTGAATGGAACCGGGTCCTCAAAGATGGAGTACACGAGTTCATCGGTGCCCAAATCCGACCTGAATATTTTCAATGGCAGGGAGACGATGAAACCTAACCCTGCGCTCAACCCGGTTAGCTTCACGTTATGCGTCTAATTTCGCGCTAGCGCGTGGATGTTTGTAATATTGAGCTCGTGATTCATGTTTAATACAACTAGACTCCAAGAATTCTATGATTTGATATCGGTAGAGTCTGGTATTGATACCTATGAATTTTTTTCGCAATTTGATGCGCTATTTCTCGCTGAGCGATCACAACAGGATTTAGACGATTACCGGCTGGGACGAAAGCCATGGAAGAAGCTAAGAGATGAGGTATCACCAGTATCTCGCTTCCTCAGGTATGCAGAAATTTCGTCAGCTCAAGTGCGCTTTCCTCTTAACGATAAGGCGCCGGATTGCTGGCTAGTTACGAGTGATGGCGGCAGCTATGGTATAGAAGTCACTATAGCGCGCGGCCGCGAACGATATCACAGAACAACAGAAATGATCGAAAAAGGCTTGGGCAGAGGTTTTATTGGCATCCAAGATGACGAGCCACAAGAAAGTTTTACAAATAGAATGTCAAAGCCTCGATTGGCATATAGTTCAGAGCAGGCGCTAAAAACAACGAAACTTGGAATTCTCCGATGCCTTTCAAGAAAGAACGATTATGCAAAATATGGAGATATCTTTTATTTGATCATCGAGACCGATCTAAATCTACTGCCCCACGAGCGTTGGCTGCCCATTATTGATGAATTATCAAACGCAGCGCACAATCTTCCTTTTTGCGAAATTCATGTCATAGGGGACTCGGAAACAACGCCAAAGGGGTTTAGGATCAAATAGTGAAAGGGGTCAGTGTCGAATTGATCTCCGTGCTGAAAACAGAATGCGAAGCTTGCCCATTGAGTTGTTGTACCCCGATCGGAGGGCGGCGTGAGTCTGGTAATTCTCGACGGTACACAGGATGACGCAGGCGTGGGCTGGCATCTGCGCGCGTATGCCGAGGCACGGCATCTGCCGGTCACGCACTTCGCGCTGGCCGACATGACCCTGGCCCCCTGTCTGGGCGATTTCGAGTGCTGGACGAAGACGCCGGGGCGATGCCGCACGCAGGACGGCGCGCAGGATATCGCCCAGGCCGTGCGGACGGCCAGTCTGGTGGTATTCCTGACGCCGATCCGTTTCGGCGGTTATTCGGCCAACCTGAAGAAGGCGGTGGATCGACTGATCGGTCTGGTACATCCCTATTTTCACGATCGCGATGGCCTGACGCGCCACCAGCCGCGCTACGCGAGCTATGCGCCATTTCTGTTCATCGGCATCGCCGAGCATGACCTGGGCGATGCCGAGCAGCCCTTCAACGAGTTGGCCATGGGCAACGCGGTCAACCTGATCGCGCCGGGATATCTCGCGCGCATCATCGTTCTTGCCGACCCCGGTTGGCGGGCGCGGCTCGATGAAACCCTGGCACGGGCCATGGGTGGCGATCTGGAAGTGCCTGTTTCGGTGCCGGAGGCGAGTGAACTCTTCGAGGCGTGTCGTGCCGAGGCGTCGGCATCATGGGATGAAAAGGCGCCGCGCTCGGTCACCGTGTTGGTGGGAAGCGCTCGCCCCAAGGGCACCAGCACCTCGGAATGGCTCGCGGATCGACTCGTCGCCGGGTTTGATAAGTCGGAGTGCCGCGTCAAGAAAGTTTACGCCAGCCAGTTCATCAAGCTCGGGCGCGCGGCGGATCAGGCGCTTGAGGAAATGTTGGCCTCGGACATGCTGATCGTCGCCGCGCCGATCTATGTCGATGGCCTGCCCTACCTGGTGGTGTCGGCGCTGGAGCAACTCGCTGCGCGGCTGGGCGAACACCCCCATGCGCTATGCCGTATGGTCGGTCTGCTCAACTGCGGATATCCGGAAGCGATCCATAACCGCCTCGCCATGCGCATGCTGCGCCACTTCGCGCGCCAGGGCGGTCTGCGTTGGGCGGGCGGTCTGGCGCTGGGCGGCGGCGAGGCCTTGCAAGGCGGCATGCGCGACGTCGCCGATTGGGCCGCGCGGAATGTCGTCCGCGCCCTGCGCATGGCCGCCGCGGCCCTCGCCGGCGGTGGCGCGATACCCGCCGAGGCGACCCGGCTCATGGCCAGGCCGCTGGTGCCGGCGCGGCTCTACCGATGGCTGGCCCGATTGCACTGGCTACGCTCGGCCCGTGCGCACGGCCTGGGTGGCAAGCAGCTCGCGGCACGGCCCTGGGAGTAAACTTGCGACCCACCGCTCGCCGCGCGAGAAAGTCGAGCAGCGCCATCCACCCCACGCTGACGCTACAGATACTCCCCAGACCGCGCATTTCGGCAGGCATAACAGGTGACGAATGACAAACCGACACACTGATCTCGCCCGACTGGGCTGGAATTCATGGTTTCAAGAACGGGAACACTGCGAGTCCGCGGATACGGTTGCCCGGGTGGCGGCGGTCGATCGTGACTTGTTGTTGCTCATGGATCAAACCGGAACCTTTCGGGCCAAGCTGGCCGGCCGTTATCTGTTCCGACACCCCCTGGCGCAGGAACGCCCGTGTGTCGGGGACTGGGTGTGTGTCGAAAAACACCCGACCGACGATTTCGGGTTGGTCCACAGGCTTCTGGAGCGCAGGACGGCGCTGCGCCGGAAAGCGGCGGGCGATGCCATCGACTATCAGATGATCGCGGCCAATGTCGACAGCGTGATCATCGTTCAGTCCTGCCACTTTGATTTCAATGTCAATCGACTGGAGCGTTATCTGGTCATGGTGCGCGATGGCGGCGCCGATCCCTGCCTCCTGCTGACCAAGACGGACCTGGTTGAGCCCGAGGTTGTGGCGTCCCAGTTGGCGGAGATTCGCGCGGCGGGGATCACGGCGGCGGTGCTGACCTTGAGCAACGTTACTCAAGAGGGCATCGCCGACCTTGAACGGACGCTGCTGCCGGCAATGACCTACTGCTTTGTCGGGTCGTCAGGCGTGGGCAAGAGCACGCTCATCAACCAGTTGATCGGCCGGGAACGGCTTGAAACCGGCGGTGTGAGCGGTACGGGCGAGGGCCGGCATACGACCGTGCGCCGGGAGTTGATCGTCCTTGAGGGGGGCGCCCTGGTCATCGATAACCCGGGCATGCGCGAGTTCGGCATCCTCGGGGCCGAAGGCGGCATGGACGGCGGCTTTTCGGACATCCTCGGGTTCGCCCCGAATTGCCGCTACCGGGATTGCAGCCATACCGGCGAGCCCGGCTGCGCCGTGCTTGAGGCGGTGAATTCAGGCGCGCTGAGCCGGGCGCACTATGACAATTTCCTCAAGCTCAGGGGCGAGTCCGCGTTCCACGAAATGTCCTATGCCGAGAAGCGCAAGAAGGATCGTGACTTTGGCAAGTTCATCAAATCCGTCAAGAAGGATCTCGACGATTAGTCGGACTCATGCGCGGCGCTGACACGTCGCGGCAGGCGCGGCGGCGTTCCGGCACACGGAAGCGCTTGAGGCCCCCCTCGATTGCTGGCTAAATACATCCCGTCCCAAAGGAGGATCGCCCATGCAGCCGTTCTACTTCTACGCCGCCTATCTCCTGGCCGCCTGCGCCTTGCTCGCGGTCTTCCTGTTCGCCTACACGCGCATGACGCCCTACAGCGAGGTCGACCTGATCCGCGCCGGCAAGCTGGCGCCCGCCATCAGCCTGGGCGGGGCGCTCATCGGCTTTTCGCTGACGTTGGCGTCGAGCATCCAGCACAACGACAGCCTGGGCATGTTCATCGTCTGGGCCATCGCCGCGATGGTCGTCCAGGCCCTGGTCTACGCCTTGCTCGCGCGCGCCGTCGCCGGCATGGCCGAGGCGCTGGCGGCGGACAACGTCGCCATGGGCGCTCTGATGGGCAGCGTTTCCCTGGCGGTGGGCCTGGTCAACGCCGCCTGCCTGTCCTGATCGATTACCCATTTCCCAAGGGAGCGTAACGCCATGAGCTTGTCCTCGTTCATCAAGAAACAGTTTATCGACATCCTGCACTGGACCGAGGAGAGCGACGGCGTGCTCGCCTGGCGCTTCCCCATGGAGGATTTCGAAATCCAGTACGGCGCCAGCCTGACGGTGCGCGAGTCGCAGATGGCGGTGTTCGTCAACGAGGGCCAGATCGCCGACGTCTTCGCGCCCGGCATGTACAAGCTGACCACGCAGACCCTGCCGGTGCTGACCTATCTGAAGAACTGGGACAAGCTGTTCGAATCGCCCTTCAAGTCTGATGTCTACTTCTTCAGCACGCGCCTCCAGTTGGGCCGCAAGTGGGGCACGCCGCAGCCCATCACCATCCGCGACAAGGATTTCGGCATGGTGCGCCTGCGCGCCTTCGGCATGTATTCCTACAAGCTGGCCGACCCGAAGAAGTTCCACACCGAGATCTCCGGCACGCGCGCAAGCTATACCGTGGATGAGCTGGAGGAACAGTTGCGCAATCTGGTGGTGGCGACGATGACCAGCACCCTGGGCGGCTCCGGCCTGCCCTTCCTGGACATGGCCGCCAACCAGGGGCCTGCTCGCCGAGCGCATGAAGACCGCCATGGCCGAGACCTTCGAGCGCTATGGCTTGACGCTGGACAACTTCGCGGTGGAGAACATCTCCCTGCCCGAGGAATTGCAGAAGGCCATCGACACGCGGATTTCCATGGGCATGGTCGGCGACCTGGGCAAGTTCACCCAATATCAGGTGGCCAACAGCATCCCGCTGGCGGCGCAGAACGAGGGCGGCATCGCCGGCATCGGCGCCGGGCTTGCCGCCGGCGTCGGCATGGGCCAGATGATGGCCGACGCAATGCGCCAGTCGATGAATCCCGCCGCGCAACCCGTCCAGCCTGCCGCACCGGCGGCGCCTGAACCCGTCGCCGAGGCACCGGAGGCGCGCCTGGAAAAACTCAAGGGCCTGCTCGACAAGGGCCTGATCAGCGCCGCCGACTACGACACCGCCAAGGCGGAGATCCTCAAGAAGCTGGTCGGCTGAACGGCTGTCCGCCGTGATCTACACCGTCCCCTGCCCGAGCTGCGGCGCGCCGGTCTCGTTCCGCTCGGCGGCCTCGGTGATGGCCGTGTGCGGCTATTGCCGCGCCTCGCTGGTGCGCGAGGCCGACGCGGTGCGCGACATCGGCAAGATGGCAGAGGCCATGGAGGACTATTCCCCCATCCAGATCACCACCAGCGGTGTCTGGAACAACCGGCCCTTCGGCGTCGTCGGCCGGCTGCAACTGCGTTATGACGACGGCGGCTGGAACGAGTGGTATCTGGTCTTCGAGGACGGCGGCACCGGCTGGCTGGGCGACGCCTCCGGGCAATACACGATCATGCTCGATCAGGGCGCGCTGCCGGCGCCGGCCTTCGGCGACCTGCGCCCCGGCCAGGCCTTCAACCACGCCGGCGCCAGCTTCATCGTCGCCGACCTGCGCACAGCGCGCTGTACCGGCGGCGCCGGCGAGCTGCCCTTCGCCGTCGGCCAGGGCTGGGAAGCCAGGGTCGTCGACCTGCGCGCCGGCGAGCGTTTCCTGACCCTGGACTATTCTGATGCCGACCCGCCGCGCGCCTATCTGGGCCAAGCCGTCACCCTGGACGCGCTGAAGTGCCAGTTGCTGCGCAGCGACGACGCCATCCTGAAAGGCGCCGGACGCCTGCGCGGCACCATCGTCAACCTCGCCTGCCCGGGCTGCGGCGCGCCGCTGACCTTTCCCGCCGGCGTCGCCACCCAACTCGTCTGCCCCGCGTGCGGCACGCGCAGCGACGCCACCGGCGACCAGGCGGTGCTCATCGAGAAGCACCAGGCGCAGGAACAGGTGAGCACCCCCCTGGCGCTGGGCGACCAGGCCAAAATCGACGGCACCGAGTACAGCCTCATCGGTCGGCTGCGCTGCCAGGAAACCGGCGAACCGGCGACCTGGACCGAATACCTGCTCTACAACGCCCGGCAAGGCTTTCTCTGGCTGGTGGAAAGCGAGGAGGGCTGGGACAAGGTACGCGTTCAGGATATCTGGCCGGAGACCTCGGGCGACAGCGTCGTCCTGGACGGCACGCGCTACGAAAAACTCTACGACTACGGCTCCGAGGTCATCCACGCCGCCGGCGCCTTCAACTGGCGCGTCAAGGTCGGCGACCGGGTGGAGATTACCGACTGGCAGGCCGGCGAGAAGAAGCTTGGCCGCGAAACAAGTGCCGCCGAGATCACCTGGTCGATGGCCGAATCCGTATCCGCCGAAACCGTCGGCAAGTGGTTCAGCAAGACCCTTGGCGGCAAGCCCCAGGGGCTATCCACGACGCGCGGAGACACGGCCGAGCTTGCCAAACTCGCCGTCCGCTACAGCCTCATCGTGCTTTTTTTGAACGTGCCCATCGCCCTCGCCGGCGGCATCGAAAACTGGATCCTCGTGATCCTTGCCGTCGGCCTGCTCTGGTGGCCGATCATCTCAAAGAACACGCAGGAAGAATGACACCGTGAAACGCTGGGTCTACCTCGTCTATGGCTTCGTCGTGCTGCTGTTCTCGACCTTCATGAACCTGGGCATGACCGGCGGTTCCGGCACATCCTCACAGGGCTGGTCGGCGGGCACAAGTTCGAGCGGCTCGGGCTACGCGTCCGGAGGCTCGCACAAATGAGTCCGTCGCCCCGACATCTGCCGCGCGGCCAGCACCTGCTTCTGGATCTCACCGGCGTCAGCCCTGAAGCGCTGAAGGACTCGACCGGCATAGAATGCCTGCTGCGTGAAGCCGCGGAGATCGCTGGCGCCACCCCCCTGGGCGCGCAATTCCATCGCTTCGGGGAGGGCGCGGGGGTCACCGGCGTGGTTCTGCTCCGGGAATCGCATATCAGCATCCACACCTGGCCCGAACACGGTTTCGCCGCGCTGGACATCTTCATGTGCGGTCGCACCCGGCCCGAGGATGCCGCCCGGCACATCGTCGGCCGGTTCGCGCCGGCGCGACACAGCGTGCGTACCCTGGTACGCGGTTAAGGCCCGCTGGCCGGGATGACTCCGATGCATTCATTCAGTCCGATAGTTTCCCGAACAATTTATTGTCAGTCCAAGGCATACCGATGACTTCATCTTCCGAACCCCTTGCGGGGACTGGCGACGCGGATCCCGATTTGCGCCATTTGACGGCGCGCTTTCCGCATCCCGGACGCATCGAGGCGATCTATATTCGCCCTGAGCGGCGTGCCGAGGCGGTTTCGGTGGAAACCACCCGCGCGCTCGCCGGTTGCGGGCTGGATGGCGACCATTACGCGCTGCGCGCAATGAACCGCGACGGCGGTGGCAGCCGGCAGGTGACCCTGATCCAGGCCGAGCACTTGCCGGCAATCGCGGCGCTGGCGGGGCATGATGCCGTCGACCCGGCCAGCCTGAGGCGCAATCTGGTGATTTCAGGATTGAACCTGCTGGCGGCGCAGGCCCTGTTCAAGGATCAGCCTCTGGTGTTGCGACTGGGTGCCGAGGTGGTGCTTGAGGTCTCGGGGCTGTGCGAGCCATGCTCACGCATGGAAGAGGTACTCGGCTCGGGTGGCTATAACGCCATGCGCGGCCATGGCGGAGTCAAGGCCAGAGTGTTGGTCGGCGGCACCCTGCATGTCTGGGATTCGGTGACTTGCGCGGTCTCGGGGGCCCGGTAGGGTGGGTCACCCGTCGCTCAGTCAGGTTCGGCGCTGCCGCGCCATGACCCGAAGATGGCCTGACGTATGCCGCTAACGCTGCAAAGTGCCCTGGGCATCCTCTGTTTTCTGGCCTTCGCCTGGCTGTTGAGTGAGTCGCGCCAGCGCTTTCCCTGGCGCATCGTCCTTGCCGGACTGGCCTTGCAGTTCGTCCTGGCGCTGGCCTTGCTCAAGCTGCCAATGTTCAAGGGCCTCTTCCTGGCCCTGAACCATGTACTCAGTGCTCTGGAGCGGGCGACCCAGGCGGGCACCGGTTTCGTCTTCGGTTACCTGGGTGGCGGATCGCTACCCTTTGCCGTCACCGATCCGGCATCCAGCTTCGTCCTGGCCTTCCGTGCGCTACCCCTGGTGCTGGTGGTGAGCGCCTTGTCGTCGCTGTTGTTCTACTGGCGTGTGCTGCCCTGGGTGGTGCGTATGCTGTCGTTGCTGCTGCGCAAGGTGCTGGGCGTGGGGGGCGCGGTCGGTTTGTCGGCGGCGGCGGATGTCTTCGTCGGCATGATCGAGGCACCCCTGTTCATTCGCCCCTATTTGCAAACCCTGTCCCGGAGCGAGCTGTTTTCCGTAATGACCTGCGGCATGGCGACCATCGCCGGTACGGTGATGGTGCTCTATGCCAGCTTCCTGGCGAATGTGGTGCCGGATGCCATGGGACATATTCTCACCGCCTCGCTGGTGAGCACGCCCGGGGCGTTGCTGATCGCCGCGCTGATGTTGCCGGCGAACCAGGCGGCCACGGCCGGCGAACCGGACCCGGCGCAGTCGGCGCGCTCCAGCATGGATGCCGTCACCAAAGGCACGCTGGCCGGCGTCGAATTACTGATCAACATCGTCGCCATGCTGCTGGTATGCGTCGCTCTGGTCAGTCTGGCGAACATGATCCTCGGTCTGCTCCCGGACTACGCCGGGCAGCCGCTCACGCTGCAACGCATCCTCGGCTGGCTGATGGCGCCGATCGTCTGGCTGATGGGCATCCCCTGGAGCGAGGCGGTCAGTGCCGGCGCGCTGATGGGCACCAAGACAGTGCTCAACGAGCTGATCGCCTACCTGGACCTGGCGCGCCTGCCCGCCGGGGCGCTCAGCCCGCGCAGCGAATTGATCATGACCTACGCGCTTTGCGGCTTCGCCAATCTGGGTAGCCTGGGGATATTGATCGGCGGTCTGGGCACGATGGTGCCGGAACGCCGCGAGGAGATCGTCGCGCTCGGCCCGAAAGCAATCGTTTCCGGCACACTGGCGACCTTGCTTACCGGCGCCGTGGTGGGCGTGCTCTCATGACCGGAGTGGGGCCGCGCGCTATGCCTTGCCGGGGTTCCCGGTTTACTATGCGTCACCAGCCCGGATCGGTGTTCGTTATTCGCCGGCATGAAGGAGAATATATGCGTAAGTCGTTGATCGCGCTGTTTCTGGCGTTTGTGGCAACGACCGCTTTCGCGGTCGACAAGGCCGCCGAGGGCAAGATTGCCGCACCCGCATCGGTAGCCAAACCCGAGCCGGTCGTCGAGACCGTAACCCCCGAAACGCCCAGGGTGCATAAACGCAAGGTCAAACGTTTACCCAGGGGCGACATGCGCCACTGCCTGGAACTGAAGGGCAACGCAGCGATCATCAAATGCGCTGAGACACGCAAGTGACGTCCTTGCCGACTTGGGCCGACGTTCGCCGCACGCGTGTTCCCGGTTGTTCAGCGCGATGAAGTTCCAGCACCTGCCCATCGGCGCGCGCTTCGAATTCGAGGCGAAGATCTACAGCAAGACCGGGCCGCTGACCGCCTCGGCGGAGGCGGGCGGCCAGCGGGTGATTCCACGCTATGCCGACCTGACACCGCTCGATGCCTGCGTGCCTCGGGTTGCGCGCAATTTGCCGGCGACGCTTGATCCGGACAAGGTCAAAGCGGCGTTCGATGAGTTTTATGCCGAGGCCGCGCGGCGCATCGATACCAGCCAGCAATTGGCCCTGATTCAGGCCAGGGAACGTTTTTTCAGCGGACTTGGCCTGGCTGAGGTCTCAACCTTGCCGTAGCAGGCGCTATAGCCGCCTAGCTGTTACTACAATACCGCGGCTTATTTCAGGTAGGGCTTGATCCTGCCAAGTATTTCCGGGGCATCCGGCTCGGTCTGGGTGGCGAAGCTGAAAACCTGGCGCGCGCCCGGCAGAATCAGATATTTGTGGAAATTCCAGCGTGGTTCCTCGCCGGTCGCTTTGGCGAGCGCCTTGTAGAAGGGATTCGCCGCGCTCCCCTTGACCGAGCCTTTGGAAACCATGGGAAATTCAACGGCGTAGGTCAGCGTGCAGAACTTGGCGATGGCCTTGTCGGTGGCCAGTTCCTGATTGAAATCGTTGGACGGAAAGCCGACCACCCGCAGGCCTTTCGCCTTGTTGTCGCGATACAGATTTTCCAGCTTTTCGAATTGCGGCGTATAGCCGCATTTGCTGGCGGTGTTGACCACCAGGATGGGCTTGTCGGCGTAGTCGCAAAGGTTGATCTGCTCGCCTTGCAGGGAGGTGAAGCGATAGTCGAGCAGGGGCGGGCAGGCGGCCCAGGCCGGCGCGGAGAACAGACTGGCGAGAAGCGCGATTAGCCGGATCACGGGTTCAATCCTGGGAGATGACATCGGCACCCTTGGGCGGCTTGAAGCGGAACAGGTCGTTGCCGAGCTTGGGATTCAGGCGCAGGCCGGTGAAGCGTAGCCGTGTCGTCTGGCCGAAGTTGTCCTGGAGCTCCATCACTTGCAGGTCGCTGCCGTCGAAGCCCATGCGCACGCGGCTGAACGTACCTTCCTCGTTCATCGGCGTGGCATCGAGCCAGCTCAGCCCCTGAAGCGTTCCGGCATCCTTGAGGTTGAAGTGCTTGCCGATCTCGTTGCTGCCGGCAAGCAGCGCGGCGGGACTGGAGCCGACCGCGCTGTCGAATTTGCGGACGGTGACCTGCTCAAGATCGGCGTCGTGGATCCAGACCTTCTTGCCATCGCCGACGATGAGTTGACTGTAGGGCGCGGCATAGACCCAGCGGAATTTGCCGGGACGCGAGATGGCGAATTCGCCGTTCGATTCCTGGGTGACGCGACCCTTGCGGTCATGCACGGTCTGCACGAAGCGTCCTTGCAGGGTGCGGGTTTTGTCGACGAATTCCTGGAGCAGGGTGTTGGCGTCGGCGAAAGCGGGGAGGGCGAACAGGGCCATGAGCCCGGCCGAGAGGAGTGTGCGGGTCGAGCCGAGGAACGCACTCCGACCCAAGGGAAAACGTTTGTTCGAATCATTCATGGCGTGGACCGAGAACCTCTCTGTTACCGTTGGTTTGCATGGGCGAGACCAGGCCGGCGTGCTCCATGGCTTCGATAAGTCGGGCAGCGCGGTTGTAACCGATGCGCAACTGACGCTGCACGGCGGATATCGATGCGCGCCGGGACTTCAGGACCAGAGCGACGGCCTGATCATATAGAGGGTCGGCCTCGGCATCGGTTCCCTCGCTGTCCTCTACGTTGTCCGCACTGGTGTCTTCGAGCACCGCTTCGACGTACTGCGGCGGCCCCAAGTCCTTCAGCCAGGCGGTAACGCGGTGCACTTCGTCGTCGGAAACGAAGGCGCCGTGGACACGATTCGGAATGCCGTGACCAGGCGGCAGGTAGAGCATGTCGCCCTGGCCAAGGAGCGACTCGGCACCCTGCTGGTCGAGGATGGTACGCGAGTCGATGCGGCTGGACACCTGGAAGGCAATGCGCGTCGGGATGTTGGCCTTGATCAGACCGGTGATGACATCCACCGAGGGTCGTTGCGTCGCCAGGATGAAATGAATGCCGGCGGCGCGGGCCTTCTGGGCGAGGCGGGCGATGAGTTCCTCGACCTTCTTGCCGGCGACCATCATCAGGTCGGCCAGTTCGTCGATGAC
Source organism: Hydrogenophilales bacterium (assembly GCA_016703155.1). Classification (GTDB taxonomy): domain Bacteria; phylum Pseudomonadota; class Gammaproteobacteria; order Burkholderiales; family Thiobacillaceae; genus JADJCP01. The sequence continues at coordinate 151,630 of JADJCP010000002.1, read as the reverse complement.
CACGACGATGTAGGGCATGTGCTCCAGGCGCTCCGGGCTTTCCGGGGTGATGGAGAATGGATTGGTCAACGGTTGGCCGGCTTTTTCGGCGTCCTTGATTTTCTGGTTCAAGCCGCCGATGTTGCGCACACCGACGCCGGACATCAGCCGATAGCGCTTGTCCATCTCGACGACGCACCAGTTGAGGGCCACGGCGGCCAATTTCATGTCGGTGACCACGGGCGCCAGCAGGTGCGGAATGCCCTCGTAGGTCGATAGTTCGAGCATCTTAGGGTCGACCATGATCAGGCGCACGTCGGCTGGGGCCGATTTGTAGACCAGCGAGAGGATCATGGCGTTGATGGCCACCGACTTGCCCGAGCCGGTGGTGCCGGCAACGAGCAGGTGCGGCATCTTCGCCAGATCGGCGACCACCGGGTTGCCGCTGATGTCCTTGCCCAGGGCCATGGTCAGCGGTGAGGACATGTCGGCGTAAACCTTGGCGCCGAGGATTTCCGACAGCCGTACGATCTGGCGCTGGCTGTTGGGCAATTCCAGGGCCATGCAGTTCTTGCCGGGGATGGTTTCGACGACGCGGATGCTCACCAGGGCGAGGGCGCGCGCCAGATCCTTCGACAGGTTGGTGATCTGGCTGCCCTTGACCCCGGAGGCCGGCTCGATCTCATAGCGCGTCACCACAGGACCGGGATAGGCGGCGAGTACTTTCACTTCGACGCCAAACTCGCGCAACTTGCGCTCGATCAGACGCGACGTGGCTTCCAGACTGGCTGCGTCGATCTGCGTCGTCATCGCGGATGCGGCATCAAGCAGGCGTAGCGGCGGTAACTGGCCGTCGGGAATGTCGCGGAACAGCAGTTCCTGACGCTCATGATCGGCGCGATCCGACTTTTGGATAACGGGCTTGGGCACCTCGATGCGCACCGTGGCATCTTTTTTCATGCGCTTGCGTTCCCGGTTGACGATCTCTTCGCGCTCGCTGGTGGCGCTGAGTCCAGCCTTGCGGTCGCGATAGGCATGCCACGCGTCGAGCGCGTGCCGAAAACCGGTTTCAAGCAGCCCGCCAATCTTTTCAGCCGTATCGATCCAGGAAAGTCCACTGAAAAGACTGAAGCCGATTCCCCAGGCCAGCAGCAAAAAGATCGTCGCGCCGTCGAAGCCGAGGGTGTGATGCAGCAGATTGGCGATACCTTTGCCCAACGCGCCGCCAGGATACAAAGGCAACGCGAGGGTGTGTCCGAAAAAGCGCAGGGCTTCGAGCGAACTGCTGGCGACCAGGGTCAACAGGAAGCCAAGCAGCAGCACACCAAGACCGTGATGATGTGGGGACTGGCTGTCGCCGATCCGTCGATAGCCCCACCAGACCAGATACAGCGCCAGCAGGATCAGCCAATACGCCGATGCGCCGAACAGGTACAGCAGGATATCCGCAAACCAAGCGCCGACCGGGCCGCCGACATTGTGCAGGGTGTCGCCCAGGCCGGTGCGTGACCAGCCTGGATCGTCGACATGGTAGCTCCCCAGGATCATCGCCAGGAACACAGCGACGCCCACGGCGGCCAGCCACCAGGCTTCCCGGATCAGCGCGGCCACTTTCGGGGCGAGTGGCTTGCGTGGGGTCGTTGTCGGAGAGCGGCGAGTGTTACCGGCCATCGGGTATCTGCGTTTCGTTGCGGCGTTTAGGAGTTCGAGTGAGTTTACCTTATCAGTGCGAGAGTTTTCGGGATTCGCACCGAGTGGAATTCGGCTCAATGAACGTTCGCTGCTACGTATCCGATAGCTATTGGCGAAGCGGGTGGTGCACGCTTGCTCAAGCTTCTCTGATACCGCTCTGAAAGCCGAATCAAGCATGGGTCAGAATACGTATAATGTATAGGTCGTTAAATTGCCTAAACATGTCTGGGCCAAGCCATTGCGGCCTGTGTGGGGCGTAGATTCGACTAGCTTTTTGATGTTTGTATCGACAACGCCAGATTCTATTTAACCCTTAAGTTACAAAAAATCAAATTTTTGTTGTTGGCTGAGAATTCGGAGCAAATTTATTGGATGCGTGGAGCCCAACCCACAGGACAAGCAACGAAATAAGTATTAGCTACTCTGCCTAAGCATGTCATTCAACCATTCGCGTCCCTCTTGAGTTAAAAATGCCGTTATGGGAATGTTTCCCTCGGCCATGCGCTCCAAAAAGATTCTCAAGTTATTGTCCCATTCACCATTGTTCTTTGCGTGCTCAATCTTGGACGCAACGTTGTAGGTTCGTGCATAACGTTTCCACGCAACATCACTCATATCTAGCGCGGTCGAATATCGCCAAATTGTGAAGTCGTCAGGCTCCCCTAGAGCCTTACTTAGCTTCGAGAACAACACTTTGTTACCACCCCTGTACTTAGACATACTTCTTGTAGTATTTGGCTTGTAGCCTTGCTAGGAAGGCACAGCCAAATGTTGTGAGCATGATTATATTCGAAGAATCGAGGTCGCTTGGCCACCAGAGAAACGCAGCTCCCGAGACTGTGAAAATGTTCACTTGGAAGTACTTGGCCCGGTGATAAATGGTGGAAGACTCTCTGCCACCGCCATACTTGCGTCTTGCTCGCTCAACCACACCGTCCAGGATGGCCAGCAGATAGAGGAAGCCTATCCAGGGTAGATACGCCACCACGACGGCGGCACGTATCGAAATGACCTGGGAGCCAGTCAATGCACGGCCGATCGCGAAATCCACGGCGCGAACGCCTCGGCGTACCGCCTGTTCAGTCGGCGCCGCATCGGGGCCGGCGTTTTTCAGCAAGCCTGGCTTGCGATAGAACCATTCGGTAATGAAATTCGCCCAAGCGATGGCGCGATCATGGGTCGAACCCATGAATGCCGGCGCGGCTGAGGCACGTTCCAGTTCGCGTGCAATGTCGGCAGTTGGTGGCTCCAGAACGTCTTGAGAGCCATCGGCCAAGATCCACATGTCGATCGCCATGCGACCGACCAGGATCACAAAGAATCCGATCACTAAAAACGACAGTATCTTGAAAGGCGCGGTGATCGCCTTGGTGATACCAATGTCGATGCTTGCAACGTCACCAGCCATTACCAGCCGCTCCCTTTACCCTCGACCGTGATGCTGGCATCCGGTTCATGGGCTTGAGTGATAGCGCGCATCTGCCGCGACATGTCCTCGATATTGGCCGGCACGTCCTGCTCGTCAACGGTATCCGCCAAGGGAATGCGGATCTTCCAGAGTTGGCCGCCATCGATCAAAGCGAAGGCCTGCCCCTTGGGGAGTTGCACCAGGTCGGCTGGCGTCAACATTGGCATTCGCTCGATGGTGATGCGATCCTCATTGCGGCTCTGAAATTCCGCGAAGTCCGTAGGGTCGTTGGAGTCACTGGCCATCGACGCTACCTGCATGGTGGGTACGTCGACCTCCGATAGCTTCTCGGTCAAGATCTCGGCGGTTTCGGTGTTCTCCACACGTAGCACAATGCGCGTATTGAAGTTGCCGCCGATCTGCATCGCCTTGGCAGCATCCCCCACCTTTGCCTCCACGTCATGCCAGGTCTGGGTATAGGCGGTGACCTGATAGCCGGCACCACCGGCCTTGTTGACCATGGGAATGAAGGCGTCGCCGACCAGCTCGTTGAACTCGTCCGCATGCAGCGCCAATTTGCGGCGCCCTGGGGAGATTTGCCCGGCGCCGACGCCGAATTTATAGATCTGCCCGGCGACACTGGTCAGATCGGCGAACATCGCGGTGCCGATCGCGCCGGCGACCTCGTGATCGGAGAGCGAATCGAGGCCGATGTAGACGACTGCGGACTGGTTGATGACGCCCATCCAGTCGATGATCGGTCGAGGATCGTCCAGCGCCGCATAGTTTGGTGAGATCAGATCGGCGATCTTGCCCGTGGTGAGCTTTTCCAGGAGCGGATACAGGCTGGAGACGAGCTTCTCGAAGTAGGTCCGGTCGTTGCTCAGCACAGACCGCAGGGCGTCGGCCACAGGGTCGCGCAGATCGTTGTCCCGAATAAAGCCCATGATGGCCACGGTATGCAGAGAGCGGCCACTTTTCTTGGCGGTTTCCCCCAGGGCCTTGGCCTGTGACGATTCCAGGTCAGTGACCCCTGCTTGCCACCCTGGGCGGACGCGATCCAGCCACCAATTGAAATAGCGCACGGCCAGGGATTCCGTATCCACCGCATAGGCGTAGATGCTCTGGAAGTCGGGACGCTCGCCCAGGGTCGTCATCGCCTTGGCCAGGACATTGACGAAGCGCCAGACAAATTCCTTGAAGGCCGCCGAGTTGCCTTCAGAGGGGAGTGGGTCCGCCGTCCGGGTGGCCACCTCGGTGATGCGCGAGAACGAGCCGATCGGGTTGTAGCGTGCCGAGATGTGCGGAAAACCGAGATGAAACATGTAGAAGGGCCGACCGGCGCGGCGCGCCTCCACGTACATGCGAATCATCAGATCGGCGTCGCCCTTCGGGTCGAAGGTGATGACCACATCGCCGCGCCGGATGTCCTGCGTAATCAGTATTTCCGCCAAGCGGGTCTTGCCGACACGGGTGGTACCGAGTACCAGGGTATGTCCCACTCGCCCGGTCAGGGGCATGGTGACTGGCATTTCCTCCGGCTCCACGCCGTGCAGGGCCGGCGTACCGCCGATGTCGGGCATGGGGGGCCACAGGTTCCACCAGGCGTCCTGCCGAAACAGTATGCGCATGGATTGCCTGAAAGGATGTGGGTCATGTTCCCAGGCCCGTTCCATGCGCCGGATGGTCTGGTAGAACCAAGTGGGTTCGACATAGCGACGGTTCTCCGGCGAGAGCGATTGGTGCAAGCGCCGGGTATGCAGTGCCGTCCATCGGAACCCCAAACCCAGATACAGAACTTCATTGCTCCAGGGGATGTCCCTCGGTTTCAGGGAATAGCCCTTCAAGGTCCGTAGATTGCGCTGGTAGCGCAGCACAACCCCAGCTTGCTGAATCCGCCAGGCCGAGGCCAGAAGAAGGCCAAGGGCCAGGGTCAATGCGATCGGACGACTGACTGGCAACCAGTCCGGGGCGCTGGCCAGGAGCGTTGAGCCAACAAACATGGCGACCCCGGACAGGATCTCCACCGGAGGGCGCAGCAGGTTTTCGACGGGATAGCTCATGCCTTCGCTACGGCCTTCTCGGGCTTCTCTGGCCGATCCGCGCTGGCCAGGGCGCCTTGACTCCAGTAGCGCAAACGATCGTTTGCAGGCGGGACGGGATTCACGAAGCGCTCGGGCTCGACCACCAGGAAGCCGTTGAGCAGCGATCCACCGCAGTCGCCACGGCGTATGACCTGGAAGCGATGGATGTTGCGCCCTCGCGTCGCTGGTTGATGCCAGCCGGCGTGCGTGAAGGACAACTGGATGCCCATACCAAGCTTGTTGGCAGTGACTTCCTGGCTCTCGCCCGCACTGCCAGGGTCGTTCCCAGGATCGCCATAGGACTCGGCGAATCGCCGGAATATCGCCGGGGAAACCAGCAACATCATGGTTTCCTCGCGGTCCCGCAGATTGACCATGACGAAATGCACCAGGGCGGTCGTGGTGTTGTAGGGCAGGCTGCCATCGGCCAGACCTTGCTGGACCCAACCCATGAAGCGCATGGCGGTATCTGAGGGTGCCGCGCCTTTCTTGCCGCTTTTCTTGGGAGGGGTGGCTTCCTTGGGCAGGCTGACATGGGGCACGACCGCGCCGCTCAGCATGGGCGCCTCTGAGGGAGGGGAAGGCGCTGCAGGCGGGGATCGGCCGATCATGGTCGGCAGGGGGCCGGCTGCGTCGAAATCGTCGAGAAACTCGTCCGTCGCGTCCTGTGCCGAAGGCGCGCTGACCACGACCGGTGGGTTGACTGGCGCAGGGGCCGCTTTGGGCGGCTTCTGTATGGCTTTCTTGGCCCCGCCAAAGCCCTGAATATTTGGCAGGCGCGGCGTGAGGTCGCTGGGGGATACCTCTGGCTTCGCTGCCGGTTCGGGTGCCCTTGAGGGCGGTATTTGCGCCAGCGTCCGATCATTTGACCCGAGCCCGCCTGGGGGCGTACTCGGGGGGGTGGCTGAGCCAGTTACGGAAGTTGGAGAATCGGCCTGCTGGGCCGGCGCCGGTCTTGGGGCGATCTCGGCGGTCAAAGCCGACACTTTGCTGGTGGGAATGACTCGCCCATCCAGAGGGCCTGGATATAGGGATGCTTCAGGGTAGAGCAGCTCCAATGGGAAGCGCAGGAGGGCGCCGAGGGTGATGGATTGCCCGCTGTTGAATTCGATCTGAGCCCCCCAGATGGCGCCCTGGGTGTCCGGATTGACTCGACAGGCGCCGTATTCCTGCCAGGTATCGAACAACCTGTCGTTCATGGTTTCGCCTGGAATGGCAGCATCCGGGTAGGCGGATTTGAGCCAGTCACGCACTTCATTGGCAATCCGCGCGGCGGCGAACCAGATATCCGTGCCATCGCAGAAGCCAGCCGCGCCAGGTCGGTTCAGGGGTAACCGGCCACCTTCGACCAGCATAGCGCGCAGGCCATGCATCAACAGTTCGATCAAGGGCGTGGCTTTTGATGTGGCGAAACGAACGCGCGAGCCCGAGGCGAGATTACGCCGCACGCTCTCGGCCTCCGACTCGCGGGCGATCTCGGCGATCGGACCCTGAGAGTCACCTCCAAGGTAGGCCAACAAATGATCAAGGAGTACCGGATCGGAACTGAGCCAGATACGGGTTTCAGTAGACACGAGACGCTGCATCAGTTGAATGCCGATACGCTGATGCGCCTGGTAGTCACGCTCCAGGGTACGCGGAAAGTCGACGACATAGGCCTCGGCCTTGGCATCGATCATCGAGCCCATCAGGGCCTGCCAAGGAACGCCGGAGGTCGTTGCTTGGGAGAAGAGGGTGACTCTGACATCGGCGACGGTCTTGCCGATGTCGTGGAGCAGGGCGGCAACGTAGATTCCGACGGTCCACAGGTGTTGAGTTCGCCCTTGATTCTCGATGTCTGCACCCGGGGGAAGGATGCGCCCCTGGCGCAGTTTTGCGGCGTGCTGCAGTGTCTCCACGGTATGCACGAACAAGCCACCCGGCTGGGCGTGGTGATGCGCCTCGGACGCGGGCAATTGTTGCAGCATCTCGGCGACGGCGCGGATGGTTGGCGCGATATGGGTCTGCCAGGTGGGGTCGGTCAACCCCGAGAGTCGACGCACCTCGATCAGGGTAGGCGCCATACCCGTGGTGGCGATGATCTTGTCTGCATCGAGGATGGGCAGCGCATTGCCGGGCCAGGTCATGGGCGATGCCTGGGCGACTGGCTGAGTCACGACTTCGGCAGACTTGGCCGGTCGAGACCACCACCATAACCCGGCCGCGCCGATCACGATGGCCGGGATCGCGGCCACGGCCAGGTCAATGCTCTCCATGTTGGCGGACCTGGCGCAGCAACCCCATTGCGGTCAGGCCGGCCGGGGTGGTTCGATCGAATACTGGATAGGCCGTGATGGCACCGGCGGCGCGGTATTCGGCAAGGCTGCACTGGCCGGGATTCCAACGCTCGTCGGTCATGTGGCCATCGACGACTCGGTGGACCTGATAGTCCAGGAAGCCCAAGTCGGCGATTGCGTGGGCGAATTGACGATCATCGAGTCGATGGACGTTATTCTTGTGCAATGTCCGCAGCAGTGCGACGATTTCCGGGCGCGCGCCCTCGTCGAGGCCGATGGTGATGTCCTCCAGGCCGGCGTAGCGCCGGATGAGATCGTCAAGAACCGTGCGCCAGTGGAGCAGACCGACTTGCGCCAGCAAGGCGGTCACCCTTCGCATCGATTTGTCGGGGGCTTCGTTCATGGCGGGCAGATTAGGGCCTGCTTTCCCCGGAAATTCGGAATAAATAAAACGAATTTCTCAGGACCAGGGCGCGTATAATAACTGCCCGTTTTTTTATCCATTTCCTGGGCTTTACCTTTATCCCCTTGTTTTACCGTAGCTTTTTACCTTCCTGCCTTTCGGCCCGACCGCGTTAATTCAGCGGGCGGGCCTCCCTTTGGATCGGCCCGTAGCAATTATATTTTTTAGGATTTCATGCTTTGCGTGATGCGCACGGCGCCTCTGAATTCGTCTATCTGACTGTTTTTATTGTTTTTTTATGCTTCGCGTTTTTTTGCGGGCAATAATTATACAGGCTCGATAGCCAAACAATTCGTTTTATTTATTCCGAATTAATTCGGAGGTCGACTTGTATGGTTTCGGCCATGTTCAAGCGACCCACCCTTTACCTACTCGCCTGCCTGGCGTCCTCCGCGCATGCCGCCTGCTGGCATGAAGCCGCCGCCGCCTACGGGCTCGACCCGATTGAGTTGGGTGCGATCGCCTGCGTCGAATCCCGATTCCGGATCGATGCACTGAGTCCCGTGGGTGCCCGCGGTGTGATGCAGGTCATGCCCTCGAATGCTCGCGCTGCGGGCATGCACCCGGATGTGCTCTGGGACGCCTGCACCAACATCTATATGGGCGCCTGGGTATTGGCCCAGATGAAGGCCAAGCATGGCGATACCTGGGAGGCCGTCGGGGCCTACAACGCCTCGTGCACCAAGCTCAAGGGCGTCGCCTGCCGGACGGCGCGTAGCAAGTATGCCTGGGCGGTCTATCTCGCCCGCCAGAACCTGGAGAGGACAGGCCGATGCGGCTAATTCAAGCGAGGGAGTCTGGATTGAATCACGAGAAGAAAGTCACGCCCGGGTTCCGACCCATTCTGATCTCCGAGGCTGCTTTCGACCGCCTCAAGAAGTTGCAGAAACGTACATACGGTCATCAGCACGACCCGAACGGGGTGCGCTTCGATCTCAAGGATATCGCTTCCGCCGTGGTGCTGGAGGCCTTCGAGATCGATGACTTACCCAGTCGGGCTTTGGGCCGCGCGGCTCAATCGTTTGTCGATTCCATTACTTCTTTGAAGGAGAACGCATCATGAAACTCGCAGCCGCCGCCCTGGCCCAACTCGCCCAGGCTCGTCTCATCCAGGCTAAGCAAGCCATCCACCGCAAGACCAGCGCCCTGTCTCTGGGCGGCGTCCTCGGTCTGTCCGGCCTGACCGGCAACGCCCTGGCCGTCAACCTGGACATGACCAACGTCGCCGCCGCCACCGGCCTGGGGCCGCTGCAGCGCGCCATCCAGCAGTTCGCCGACATGAACACGGGTCTGATCGCCCTGGTCATCATCATCGGTTTCCTGGTGGCACTGGTGTCCCTGGCGGCGCTGCGCAACTTCGCCCCAGTCCTGGGCTATGTCGGCTTGGCGATCTTCGCCGCCGTGGGTCTGGTGGTTGCCTTCGCCATCGCCGGGGCGGTCATCTAAGCCATGGACGGCAGCCGCATCCTTCGGCGCCTGGACGATCCTTGGAAGCTCGGCCTCTGGGAAATGGACGTGGCCGGCACCTTCGTCTTTTTCCTGATGCTCGGGCTGATGAAGGGCTCAATCACCGCGTTCTTCTTGTCTGCGGTCGTCGGCTGGTTCGCCAGCACACGGATCTCCAAGCTCAAAGCGATGCGGCATACGGGCTTTCTCTGGCACTTCCTCTTCTGGTGGCTGCCGCAGGAGGCGATGTTTATCCCCAGGGGCATCGTGCCGCCGTCTCACTACCGTGAGATGGTCGGCTGATGCCGTCATGGTCATAGGGCTGATATGAAACGCGACGCCTACGAAGCCGATGTCCAGATGCTGTCACGGCAGAATCGCTTCCTGTGGATCACGGTCGGAGGCCTTGTTACGGCGCTGATCCTGGTCCTGCTGGTGGCCTGGTCGGGCATGGGCTCGAACCGCACGGTGGTGACGCCGCCCCGGATCGACAAGTCCTTCTGGATTACTGACCAAACCGCCTCCGGCGAATACATCGAGCAAATGGCGCAGTGGGTGTCCTACCTGACCCTCGATGTCACCCCGGACAACGTCGCCTACAAGAGCGACTTGCTCCTGAAGCTCGCCGAGCCCGGCTATCACGGCGCGCTACAGCAGAAGTTGCGCGTCAACGCCGAGAAAATCCGGCGCGACAACGCCGCCACGTCCTTCGATGTCCGCACCGTGCGCGCCGCCCCGGACGCCCTGGCGGCGATCCTCACCGGTCAGCTCAAGGTGCTGATCAACGGCACCCCGGTCAAGGACGAAATCCGTCACTACCTGGCCCGCTTCTCGATAGACGGCGGCAGGGCTCAGCTCATCAAGTTCAAACAGATCAAAACCGATGATGTCAAAGCCGCCCTCGCGGAAAACGATCTCGATGTGGAGGAAACCGATGGCAGCTTCTAAGACACTCCTATTCCTTGCCGGCCTGCTGCTGACTACGCCCGCCTGGGCGCTCCAGAAGCTGGAGGTCAAACCCGACGCCACGGCGACGGCACGCATCGCCCTCAAGGAAACCTCGCGGATCAAGGTAGAGGGCGCGGCCATCGTCGATGTCTTCGGCTCGGTTTACGCCCCGGACAACCCGGCCGGGGAATTGATGGTGGCGCCCGACGCTGCCAGCGGCGAGATCTACGTCATGCCCTCGGCCCAGGCCTTGCCGGGCAAGCCGATCAATATCTTCGTCAAGACCGACAAAGCGACCTACACGCTCCTGCTGACGCCCATCGATGTGCCCAGCGAGACGGTCATCCTCAATGACCGGATCGCCCTGGCGAAGCTGCCCGAGTCGGCCGAGGCGATCGCTCCGGCGCCCGACTGGCTGCGCCAGATCAAGAACATGATGCTGGTCTTGACCAGCGACGCACCGGCGCCGGGCTATCTCGCCACGACGGTCGGCAAGCCCGTGGGCCTGTGGCAGGAAGCGCGATTCTTCGAGGTGCGCAGAGTCGCCAATCGGCGCCTGGCTGGTGCCATCTTCGACCTCACCAATATCTCGGCGGCGCCCATGGTGTTGGACGAGCGGGAGTTCTTCGACACGGGCGTGGTCGCGGTAGGCGTGGTCAAGACCCAACTGGCGCCGAATGAGTCGACCCAGGTTTACATCGTCCGGGAGAAGCGCGGTGAGTAGTGCCTCGAATACCTCGCCGTCCGCCGCGCCCGGCTTGCGCGGCCTCAAGAATGCCCGCTGGGTTCAGTACGTGGTCGGCATTGTCGTTCTGCTAGGGCTCTGGGGCCTGTTCGTGCTCCTGCTGTCCTCGGACAAGAAGCCCAAGGCGCAGGACACCAAGACCGATCCGGGCAAGGTTGCTGTCAAGGCCATCACGGCGCCGGGTGAGGCCGTCACCGACGCGCAGCGCTGGCTGTACAAGGCCGGCGACGACATCTCTACCCTCAAGGGCCGCATCCAGGACAGCGAGGCGCTCAATAAAGAGCTGCAGGCCCGGCTGGCGAACCTGGAGGCCGAGGCCAAGAAGGCCCCGGCCAACGCGTCGAGTAGTGCCCCGGCACGCATGGATTTCCCGCCGGGTACACCGTCCAGCCCAGGCATGGCCACGCCCAAGTTCATCCCGCCGCCCGTATCACCGGTCGGCAACGCCCAGGCCGCGAATGCCGGCATGACGGCGCCGCCTACCCCGACGGTCGCCTTGCCGCCCCCGCCGCCCCGACTCGGTATCGGCCGGGTGATCGTTGCCGGCTCAACCGGTCCGGGCATAGCCCCGGCCGGCAAAGCCGGTGGCGCCCAGATCGTGAATGCCGGCGCCGCCCCGAAGGGCACCGAACGCGAGGCTGGCAAGACCTATATGCCCATCGGCATCGTCAAGGCGCGATTGCTGGGGGGCCTGGATGCGCCCACGGCGGGGGCGGCTCAATCCAGCCCCTTGCCGATCTTCTTGCGTCTGGAGGATCTGGCCTGGTTGCCGAACCACTGGCGCGCCAACGTCAAGGATTGCATGGTCACCGCCGCCGGGTATGGCGACATCTCGTCGGAGCGGGCCTACTTCCGTCTGGAAAAGCTCTCCTGTGTCCGGCATGACGGCCGGGTACTGGAGCAGAACGTCTCCGGGTCGATCTACGGCGAAGACGGCAAGCTCGGCATGCGCGGCCGGCTGGTCACCAAGCAGGGGCAGATCCTGGCTAATGCCCTGCTGGCGGGCGTCGTCTCGGGCATTGGCAAGGGGGTGGTGTATCAATCCTCGACCACCGGGGTCACCGCTCTGGGCACGCAATTCACCGACGCCGATCCCGGCAAGGAATACCAGGCCGGCATCGGCCAGGGCGTGTCGAACGCCATGGACCGCCTGGCGCAGTACTACATTTCGCTGGCCGACAAGACCCACCCGGTCATCGAGATCGACGCCGGGCGCGGTGTCGATCTGGGCTTCACCAAGGGCATTACCCTGGACGTGCCGCTGCCGGACGATCCCGACCGACTCGCCCTGCGCAACACGCCCAGACGGGAGAGGCTGCAATGATGGCCCGCGCATGGATCGCCGGCGCCGCCTGGCTGGTCGCGTCCCTGGCCCTGGCCAACTCCACCGAGGTTATCAAGGCCGAGGCTGTGAAGGCCCGGCTCCTGGCGCGCTATCCCGCGACCCGCGTCGACACGGTCAGCGAAACCTCGATCCCCGGCCTCTTCGAGGTCGCCATGGGCCGCAAGATCGTCTACGTCGACGCCACCGGCCAGTATTTCCTGTTCGGCCGGATCTTCGATCTGCCGGGCAACCGAGATCTGACCGAAGACCGCTTGCGCGCCCTGGCCACGGTGGATGTCAGCCAGATCCCTGCTGCCAACATCCTGGAGCAGGGGGAGGGGAGCCGGGTCGTCTATGTGTTCTCCGATCCGGCCTGCGGCCATTGCCAGACACTGGAGCAGACCCTCGCCGGCATGACCGACCTGCGCGTCAGGACGCTGCTGCTGCCGTTCCAGGCGGAGTCCGCCGAACTGGTCCGCGATCTCTGGTGCGCGTCGGATCGGCGAGCCGCCTGGTCGGCCTGGATGCGCAGCGGGGTGCGTCCCGAGCGGGCGCCTGAGGCCTGCCAGGTGGATACGCTACTGACCCAGAACCAGGCGCTCGCCCAGCAGTTCGGCATCCGTGCGACGCCGGCTCTGGTGGCGCCCGATGGGCGTGTCTCCCTGGGCGCCCTGGCGGCGCCCGACCTGAGTGCCTGGTTGTCCCCCAGCCAAGCCATCGATACCACCGTCTCACCCGAGGTCATTCAATGAGCATCCGCGCGTCCATCCCCTTGTTGATGCCGCTGGCCCTAGTGGTCGGCTGTGCCTCGAACATGTCCGGCCTGGATGGCTCGGACAAGCACTCCTGCCCCTACAGCGAAGGGGTGACCTGCAAACCGATGTCCCAGGTCTATGAGGAGTCGACCCAGGGTGTCTCGGCCACCCCGGCCACCCGCGTCAACGCCGCCACACCCGAGGCCTCGACCATGGCGGCAAGTGCATCCCTGCCGACACGGGGCGCCCTCAAACTGCCCAGTAGCGTGGACAGCGGGCCAGTTCCCCTGCGTTCCCGGCCGAGCGTCATGCGCATCTGGGTAGCCCCGTGGGAAGACGCTGATGGCGATCTCCATGAGGGCGGCTGGATTGCCCTGCGCCTGGATGATGGCCGCTGGAACCTGGCGCATGTCCGGGAACGCATCCGTGATGGTTATGGCGCCAGTCTGGTGCCGCCACCGGCGACAGAGAACAAAGCCAGTACGCCCGCCAAGCCGGCCTCGCTTGCCGCCGACGTGGCCGATGTCCTGCCCAAGGGGCTGGTGCCTGGCACCATGTCGGCGCCGGCCGTGCCGTTCTTCGAGAGCCACACGACGCCATGAACAGCGCAACCGAAACCCTGCCTGGCTGGCTGGAGTGGCTCTCCAGGCTGTTCACGCCCAAAGCCGAAGCGGACGATGGCGATCCACTGCAATTCTCGTCCTATCTGCCTTACCGGGGCTGGGACGACGAGACGCAACTGTTCATCCTCAGCAACCAGGTCGGCTTCTGTGTCGAGCTGGCGCCGCAATCAGGGTCCGATCAATCCATGGCCGACATCCTGGAAGGCCTGATGCACAACTGGCCGGTAGGCACGGGTATCCAGTTTCATCTGTTCGGCACACCGCACATCTACCGCAAGCTGACCCAGTATGCCAACCTGCGTGCGCCGGATAGTGACATCAAGGAGCGTTCCGACCAGGAAGGTCGTCCGGTGCGAAACCAGAACATCTTCCGCACCCTGGCCCGGCGCCGGGTCGAGCACCTAGCCAAGGCGGCGCATGAATCCCTGACACGCGGCAATGTCTACATGCTGCGCGATTTCCGGCTGGTCATCTCGGTCACTGCGCCGATCCGCTTCAACGAACGGGCGCGCGTCGCTGAACTCCTGAAGGCGCGCGCCGGCATGGAGACTACCTTGCGCGGCGCCGGCTTCCCGTCACGGGTCTGGGATGCCGCCGATCTGGTGAACTGGTGCGCCGACTTCTGCAATCCGCATCGCCTGCATAGCGAGTTGCCGCTCCTCAACTATGATGGTGGCCGGCTCCTGAATGCCCAGATGGTCGATTTCGACACGCTGCAGCAGGAACACAGCCGGGGCATCCGCTTCAGCAATGCACGCCACGAGGACAAGGCCGTGGAGATGCGCGCCTACGCCGTAAAAGGCTATCCGGAACGCTTCTCCCTGGGGCGCATGGGCGCCATGATCGGCGATCTGTCGCAAGCCGCCCTGCAATACCCGTGTCCCTTCCTCATCACCATGGGGGTGCATTTCCCGGACCCGTCCGGCACCAAGGCGAATGTGGCCATGAACCAGGCGCGCGCTACCCAGAACGCGCAGTCGAAGATGGCCGGGCTGATGCCGGATGTCGCCGACAAGAAGGCGGATTGGGACGAGGCCTTGCGCGTCGTCGACGGTGGCGGCGGGCTGGTGAAGATCTTCCATACCCTGACGCTGTTCCCGACCGAAGACTTTGCCTCGACCGCCGAGAAGGCGGCGGAATCGATCTGGCGCGACCAAGGCTTCGAGTTGTGCCACATGACGCACATCCACCGGACCATGCTGCTGGCCTCGCTGCCCATGTCGCTGAATCCGGGCATGTTCAAGCTGCTCACCCGCTTCAAGATACCGAGTACGAAGAGTTATCAGAATGCCGTCGCCCTGGCGCCGATGATCGGTGAGTGGCGCGGCACCCAGACGCCGACGCTGATCTTCGGGGGGCGCCGTGGCCAGTTGATCTCCTGGATTTCTACGACAACACGTTGGGCGGCTACGGCGTCTCCATCGTCGGCTCGATCGGTACCGGCAAATCGGTTTGGCTCAACGAGATCGCCTGGAGCTATCTCGGTGCCGGCGCCAAGGTCTGGCAACTCGACCTGGGCCGGTCCTTCGAGCGCCTCACCGAGAAGACCGGGGGCCAGTTCCTGGATATTCGCGCCGGTGCCGGGGTGTGTGTTAATCCCTTCAGCCATGTGGTCAGCATCACCGACGACATGGACATGCTGCAGGCCGTCACCGCCAAGATGGCCTCGCCCTTCGCCGACCTGGAGGCCTTCCAGTACCAGGCGATCGGCACGGTCATCAAGCGCCTCTGGGACGAGAAGGGCAACACCATGGAGGTGACCGACATTCGCGATTGGTTCGCCCGGGGGCGGATCAACGACGATGACCCCGATGATGGCCGGCTTCGCGACCTGGCCACCATGTTGTCGCCCTATGCCCGCGACGGTGCTTATGGTGAATTCTTCGCCGGCGCCTCGAACATCGACTTCGAGGGCGATCACCTGGTCATCGAGTTGGAGTCGCTGAAGCGCTCGGTGGCGCTGCATCGGGTGGTGATGATGGCCCTGCTGTTCCGCATCACCTCACAGATGTTCTTCACGCGCAACCGGCAGAAGGTCTTCATCATCGACGAACTGAAGCAGCAGCTGGGCGGCGAGGGCGACGCCACCCTGACCCGGATCATCGAAGAAACCGCGCTGCGCGCCCGGAAGTACGGCGGCGCGCTGATTACCGCCACCCAGATGGTCGAGCACTACTACGCCACCGACGCCCTGCATGCCGCCTTCGCGCAATCGGATTACATCGTCGTTCTGGGACAGCGCCGGGAATCCATCGAGAAGCTCGCCCAGGAAGGCAAGCTGCACCTGGACGAGAGTCGCAAACGCCTCCTGGCGAGCCTGGGCAAGGAAGATGGCGCCTATTCCGAGGCCTACATCTACAGCCCCATGGGCGAAGGCGTGGTGCGCCTGATCCTCGATCCGCACACCCTGCTGACCTTCACCAACCGCTACGAAGACAATGCGCCGCTCGATGAACTGAAGGCACTGGGGCATAGCCAGGACGAAGCCATCGAGATCCTGTTGCAACGGCGCGGCGGGAGGGCGACATGAACGCGCGCCATTGGCTGCTGATTCTGGTCGCTAACTCGGCCCTGGTTCTCGGTGGCATCGGCCTGTACGACTGGCTGCGCGCTCCCGGCCCGGCCCTGGGCGTGGTCGATCTTGCAGCGGTGTATCGCGAGAAGGAAGCGGCCTTCGCCAAGGTGGTGGGCAGCGATCAAGCGAGCGAGGATGAGCGCAACCGCGCCATGGCGGCCGCGCAGGCCTTTGCCAAGGTCTTGCCGGCGGCGCTGGAGAGCTTGTCCGAAGAGTGTGGGTGCGTTGTCCTGATGGGTAATGCGGTGGCCTCCAGGACGGCTCAAGTCATCGACTTGACGCCGCGCCTGCGCGCCAAGGTGGGGATGTAACGCGGTGCCCCGATGACGGCGTACCCACACCCTGCGCCTCCTACGCGGGCGCCACGCGGGCGCATCCATTCCCTGGCCTTCGCGGGCCTGGCATGAGGTCGTCGAGATCCTCAAGCTGCCGGCGCGCTACTGGAAGGCCAGCCTGGTCATCCTGCCGGTGGCGATCTGGCTGGCCAGCCATTACCGGATCAACGTCAGCCCGTCGATGCCCTGGACCGTGGCGCGGGTGGAGTACGGTGTCCAGCCGCGCCTGGGCGACATGATGCTCTACGAGTACCGGGGTGCCATGACCGGCCTGCCGTCGCGTACCTTCTTCAAGGAAGTGGTCGGCTTCCCCGGCGACACGATCCGCGTCGAGGGCAGGGCGGTCTGGGTGGGCGGCCGCTTCATGGGCCTGGCCATGCCAAGCACCCGCGACGGCACGCCGTTGACGCCGATCGCGCCCGGCGTCATTCCCGAGGGCACCCTGTATGCCAGGGGCGAGCATCCGGCCTCATTCGATTCGCGCTACCGGGAAAGCGGTCTGGTGCCCCTGGATGCCGTGATCGGCATCGCCACGCCGGTGTTCTGACATGATGCGCGCCCTGGTTCTCGCCGTGGTCGCCGTGCTGACGCTGGTATTGACCTTCGCTCTGGCGAGTCTGAGTCATGCCCTCGACCTGGGTGTCTATGGTAAGACCTACCCGATCCGCGAACCGGATTTCTGGTGGAGATCCAGGACATCGCCCAGAAGAAGGTCGACAGCGGCGAATGGCGCCGCCTGGAGGCCGAGGCCCGTGAGCGCGGCAAGCGCTATTTCGAGCAACCGCCGGCCGTTGAAGGTGTGCGCACCGCTTCGGTCAATCGGCTCAGGCAATTCGACCCCAGCATCACCTTGACCGAGGCCATCCACGATGCCGAGGACGGGTCATCTTCCCGGCAGGGACTACGGTCAACCCGGCCGACATCGCCCCGTTCCCCGGCGCCTTGCTCTACCTCTCCGGCGCGGACACCCGCCAGGTGGCCCTGGCCGAGCGGCTGATCAAGCAGAAGGGCGATCGCCTGAAAGTGGTCCTGGTCGACGGTTCCCCGGCCGCGTTGATGCGCAAGTGGGAGCGGCCGGTGTACTTCGACCAGGCCGGCGCCGGGGTACGCCGCTTCCGGATCGATACCGTGCCGGCGCTCATCACCCAGGCGAAGCCAACCGACCGCTTCTTGACCATTGAGGAACTCAAGCCATGATGCGCTCCTGCCTGGCCCTCTTGCTTGCCTGGATGCTTCTGCTGCCGGGCGCCCAGGCCGGTTCCTGCGAGGGCAAGTTTCCCAACCCGGTCACCGACATCTGCTGGCGCTGCGTGCTGCCGCTGTCGATCGGCAGCGCGCGCATCGCCAACATCGGTGGCCAGTCCGATATCGACAACCCGGGTAATCCGCTATGTTCCTGCGGCGGCTTTCCGCCCAAGGTAGGCGTCAGCCTGGGCTTCTGGGAGCCGGCCGTGCTTGCCGAGGTACCGCGCCAACCGTTCTGCTTCCCGATCCTGGGCGGGGTGCAGATGAACACCGGCGGCTACAAGCCAACGCAGCACAGCCGGTCGACGCCCACCCCGGCGAAGCCGACCTCGACGGCGTTCTACCACGCCCATCACTACACCTTCCCGATCCTCTATGCCTTGGGCGTGGTCAACGATCACCCCTGCCTGGTGCAGCATTCGATCGACATCGGTTTTATGACCGAATTCGACCCCTCCTGGAACGATCCCGCCTTGTCGAGTTGGATCAATCCCGAGGCCTTCCTATTCGCCAATCCGGCGTCCCTGGCGGCGTGCGCAGGCGACTGCGTCGCGGCGAGCGTCGACAAGCCCTTGCCCTATACACCCTGGTGCGCTGGCTGCCAGGGCAGTCTCCACCCCATGCAGGGCTTTGTGCCGCACCACACCGGTGGCATAGCCACCTCCTTGCTGTTGACCCAGCGCCTGCAGGCGAAGATGCACAAAGTCGGTGTCGCCTGGCAGTACCACGGCTCGGATGCGCTGTGCGGGCCACGGCCGAACCTGGTCATGGACCGCCAGGCCTACAAGACGCAGATGCTCTATCCAGTACCGAACACCCGGAAGATCAACGGCAAGTGCTGCCAGAACCTCGGCGAGTCATCGATCCTCTGGGGGTCCGGCAAGGAGTATCCGATCAAGGGCGAGGATTTCGCCTATCTCCTGTTCCGCAAGCGGAACTGCTGCATGTTGTTCTAAGGACCGAACAATGCGCGCTAGAGCCTCACTCCTGATCCTCATCGCCGGACTGGCGTCCCCGGCCTGGGCCGATCAACCGAATGAAATCACCCAGGCCAATGAGATCGATTGGCAGGCCCGTGTTGACGCGGCGGTGCGTGCCGCTGAACAGGCCGACGCGGCTGCCTGGCGGGCTAGGGCCGATTGGGCGATCCAGTCCGCCGAGCAGACGCCGGCGCCGGGCGTCTATGACTGGAACAAGCTACCGGCGCCGGCGGCGCCGCCTCAGGACATCCTGCCGATCGTCGAGCGCTTCCAGGGATACATGGAACAGCAGGCCCAAGGCCTGCCGGCACCGGGAGGCTTGTCGGTATTTGTCTCCTTGTCGATGCCGCGTGCCAGCCTGGAGTTGCTGATCGCCGAGGCCGAACGTACCCGGACGACACTGGTCCTGCGCGGCATGGTCGAGCGTTCGATTTCCAAGACGATGCTAACGGTCCAGTCCTTGATTCGGGGACGCCAGGTCGCCTGGACCATCGATCCGGAGGCCTTCGCCCGGTTCCAGGTCGAGACTGTGCCGGTTTTTGTGCTGACCCGGCAGGGCGCCCGGTCCTCGGGCTGTGGTGATGCGACCTGTTTCGCCCAGGATGACACCGTGCGTCTGGCGGGGGACGTGAGCATTGGCTATGCCCTGGATGCGATCGACCGCTTGGCCCCGCAGTTTCGTGACGACGTGGCGAGTGTGAGGGCCGGGCAATGAGGTACGTGCCGGCACTGACTCAGACCTTGGCCCTGGCCCTCGCCTGGCTCTGCGCGGCCGCAGCCGACGCCGATACGATGAGCGAGGCGCGTGCCCTTGGCCAGGCTTCCGTGGGTACGATCCATAGCGGGATTAACGACACCGGCGCGCAATGGACACAACCGGCCATCGAGGCCTCGCCGGATGGCTATGCCCCCTACGGCGTCGATCCCGCCAGCGCGGCGCAAGAAGGCTTCCTGATGCGGGCGCGCTGCGCCGACAATGCCAACGCGCGTCCGGAATGCGCGGGACTGAATCAAGCGGGATCGACCCAGGACATCTACGCCAATGTGCGTGCCCATCCCCCCGAGGAAGCCCAAGCCCTGCGTACCGGCCAGCTCCCCCTGGAGGCCGCCCTGGCCGACACCCGGGTCGGGATCGGCGGCAACTATTCCGCTTGCACGACAAGCACCAGCACGACCGGGCGCCAGTACTACGACGAGCAGTATTGCCACAACTATTACCTACGAGTCGAGGATCTGCCTTGCACCAAGGCGCTGGATGTCGAAGTGACTTGGCATTACGCCTGTCCTTCCTGGACGAGCGGGCCGTATCCCCGCGATCCGTATTGGGGCGGCGGCGATCCGGTACCGTACTACTGCGAGTACACCAACACCTATTGGGAGCACTACTGTGAGGCCGGCTACACCCTGGCCTACAGACCCGGTGTGGGCTACCAGTGCTATGACGCCGCCAATGTCGCATCGCCGGTGCTTTGGCGCGAAGAGTCCTACACCGATACCTTCGATGCCGATACCTGGGCTACGGGCGGGACATCTGGAACAACCCTTGCGCCGGCTACGATGCCCGAGTCCCGGCGGGGCTGTTGCCGCCCGATGGCAGCGATATCCCCACGGGGAGCGCTACCGGCACGGGTCCGATTGACAAGTGCGAGCGGACGACCTCAATCTGCACCCAGCCCAGGGCGACTCGCTGGATCAACAACCATCCGGTGACCCGCAACTGCTGGGCGTATTCGGCGAAATACACTTGCCTGAATCTGGACCCGAAGTCGGACTGCAATCAACCCCGCTGGGGCAGTTGCACGAACATCGGCACGAATTGCGTCGATTGGGACCAATTCATCCCGAATGTCTGCACGGCGACACAAACGCGCTTCTCCTGCATGGTCGAGGACACCACCCGGCAACAGACGGTCACCCACTGCGCCGGCCAAGTGTTTACCGACAGCCATGGCCACACCTGGGATACCGGCAATGAGCCGGATTCGGACCTCGGCCGGGTGGCGGCGTATATGGAAGCCGGCCGCGAGGCGGGCGCCTACCTCGATCCCAACACCCTGGAGATCTTCAAGGGCTACGACTCCCGCTGCAAGAAGAAACTCTTCGGCCTGGTGAACTGCTGCAACAAGGGCGGTAGCGGCTCGGGGAGCCTATTCTCGAACTCGGCGATCGCCGCCGCCACGACGGCCGGCAAGGCCGGCGTGTCGACCTACATGTATGACGCCCTGTTCGTCTCGGACGCGCCGAACCTGGTCATCAACGGCTTCGCCTCGGTGTTTGGTTCCGGCACCAGTTCGGCGCTGGCCGGCTTTCTGGCCGGCGAGGTCACTGTCCAGGGCTTCCTCTCCTCCCTGCTGCCCGGTCCCTGGACTCTAGCCATGATGGCGCTGCAATTCTCCGGGCTGATGGACTGCAAGGACGCCGACATCGAGACCGCCTTGAAGCGCGATGCGCGCCTGTGCGTCGACCTCGGCGCGTACTGCTCGAAGAAGTTGCCGCTGATCGGCACCTGCCTGGAACGGACCTACTCGCATTGCTGCTTCAACTCGCTGCTGGCCAAGTCCATCAACACCCAGGGCAAGGCCATGCTGGGCATGGGCATGGGCACCGCACGCCATCCGAATTGTGGTGGATTCACGGCGAGCCAGTTGCAGAGCCTCGACTTGTCGGCGATGGACCTCGCCGAGTTCATGGATCAAGTGAATCCAGCCGCCGTGTCGCCCGGCGCCACGTCCTGCTACTTCCAAGGGGAGACCTCATGTCCCGCCGTGCATTGATCCTGGCCCTGGTGGCCCAGGCTGTCCTGTTCGTCCAAGTCGCCTCGGCCCGTCAGAGCGTGGTCAGCCTCAAGCCGCTGCTGATTGCGGCCCTCAAAACCGGTCAGGCCGAGGGCGTGCTGGTCAGTCGGGATGCGCAGGCCTTTGCACAGACCTTCGGCGCCTCGGCGCCGATCGTGATCGACGTGACGCGCATTGCTGGACACAAGGAACCCGGCTGCGGCCGTCTCCAGGTGGTGACCCGCCAGGCGGGCGTGGTCGAGCGCGACGCCAAGGGCCAGGCGCTGCCGGCGAAAGACCAAAGCCTGACCTACCAGGTCAATTACTGCGTCAGTGGCCGGTTTCCGGCCGGGGAGGGCGGCGAATGAGCGCTACGGCCGCATCCTGATTGGCCTCCTGGCCAGCCTGCTTTGCTATGAAGTGGGTGCGCAACCCCTCGCCCAGGCGTCGGTCGACGCAGGAGCCTTCGACTGGGCCGACAAGCCCTACCTGGAGGATCGGGAGCGGGGTTGGTTCTGGTATGAAGCGCCGCCGCCGGCACCGGCTAAACCGAAGCCCGCGAAAACGCCCCAGGCCGGGAGTACGCCGGCACAAGCCAAGCCCGCCGAGGTCCGGATGTATGAGCAGTTCAAGGCCGGCATGGAAGAGGCGCGCATCGTCGCCATGTTCAATCCGACCCAGGCTAATGTCGAACGCTATGTCCAATACCGCACGGCTCTGGTGAAGATCGCCGACCAGTTGGCCGAGGCCGGGCAGCGCGTCGTCTGGGCGAATCCAGAGTATGACTTTACCCAGAAGCGGCCGGTGTCGGCCGTCGGCTTGCAAGCCTTCGATGGCCAGAAGCAGGCGCAGCGGCGCCTGACCTTCGAGCGCCTGGCGAAATCGCATGTCCTGTATTTCTTCTTCAAGTCGGATTGCCCGTATTGCCATGCCTTCGCGCCGGTGCTTCTCGGCTTCTCGCAGGCGACCGGGATCAAGATTTTTCCGGTAACGCTGGATGGCGGCGGTTTGCCTGAATTCCAGGCGCCCCACAAGGACCATGGCCAGGCGGCGGCACTTGGGGCGACGACGGTTCCTGCCGTGTATCTGGCGAATCCGGCGACCCGCGAGGTGGCGCCGGTTGCCTTTGGCATCCAGTCGGAGTCGGAACTGGTCGATCGCGTCATGGCGGTCGCCAATCCGAGTGCCAGCGATTACGTCGATGCCTCGACTCCGATTCGTTCCGGAAGGACTTGAACCATGAACCCGACCCGACTCAGCCAACGCGCCCCCCTGAAGGCGGCTATCGCCCTCGTGCTGGCGCTGGCGCCCTGTCTGCCGGCCAACGCCGACTCCTGCAAGACCAGGCTTCGGCGATGTTCAACGGCATGGCCAACGTCACCGCGCCCCAAGCCTTCAAGGGCCAGACCATGAACACCTACACGGCGGGTTCGATGTTCGTGCGGGTGCCGAACAAGACGTATCAACTCCTGGCCGCCCAGGCACCCTATCTGCGCGCCGGCAATGGCTGCTCGGGCATCGATGCCTTCGCCGGTTCCTTCAGCCATATCTCGGCCGAGGGCTTCAAGGACATGCTCAAGGGCATCACCTCGGCGCTGCCGGGCGTGCTGTTCCAGTTGGCCATCAAGTCGGTGGAGCCGCTTCTGGGCGACACCATGGAATGGTTCAACTCGATTCAGACGATGGTCAACCGGGCCAATATCTCAAGCTGCGAGGCCGCGAAGATGGCGGTGTACGAGGGCTATCAGATGCTGGGTATGGCCACCGCCAAGAACTGCGAGCAGATTGCCTGGCTGACGGGCAGGGCGGCGGGTGCTGCGGCGGCAAGCGAGTATTGCAAGAGCGCCGGCAACGTCAATTCAGTGATGGTTGCGGCTGAGTCCGATCCAAATGTGAGGGATATCCCTGCGTTCAAAGGCACTCTTGTCTGGCAGTCCCTTAAAAAAATGCAGCACCTCGACGACCCCGATCGGGAAGTCATTATGTCGGTGACCGGTACCACTCTCTACCCACAGAGCTATACGAATAGCGCGCCACATCCTGGATCGCTCGGCCCTGCCGACTTGAAGACCTCGACCCTGCTCTATGCCGAGGGCGGTTCCTGTGGCGTTAACAAGATCCAGCTTCTCAGTTGCGGTAGCGACACGACCGACTGCCTGAATCCGACCTATTCCTGCCGGGATTTCACGTCCATGAGCAAGCGGGTGGCCGACATTATGGCCTCCTTGGCTGAAAAGATCCGCGCCGGCAATCAGGCGCCGAGCGCCACAGAGATCAATTTCGTCAATAACGTCCCGGTGCCGGTCTACCGCATCCTGGCGGCAGGTGGCGCAGTCAAGAACGGCGCCATCTCTGAGTCCTTGCGCGCTCAGTTCAATGACTACGTGGCGGTCGAATTCGTCCACGCGATGATGTCCCGTATGGTGACCGAGGCCATGACTGTCGAACTGCAGAACTCCAAGTTATTGCCGACGCAGCGTGAACAGTTGAAGACGCATATCGAGTTGGCCCGGACATTCATGGCGCAACTCAACGCTGACCGCCAGGTTGCCGTGCAGAAGGCACAGGTGGCCACCACCATCATTCAGCAGGTCGCCCAGCTAGAACGCGATCTGCGCGCTTCGATGCCGCAGCAGGTCCGCGACCTTCTGGCCTACTCGGCGCTGCGCTAACCGGAGCACCCCGTGAACGGCTATACGATCTACAGCTACGGCGACCTGGATACCTTAGCGCTGATCTTCAACGCGATCGCCGCCATGATGGGCGGCGACAGCTACCTCGGCGCCATCGCCATGGTGCTGATCCTGGGCTTCTTCGGCGCCTTGATCGCCATGGCGGCGATGAAGCACCTCTATGGCGTCCAATGGCTGATCGCCGTATTTCTGATTAACGGCGTGCTGCTGGTGCCCAAGACCACCGTGCAGATCATCGACAAGACGGCGGCGCAGGCCCCGGTCCTGGTGGACAACGTCCCCTGGGGAATCGGCTCGTTGGCGTCGATTGTCACCAGTACGGGATCGGGCCTCACCGAACTCTTTGAGACGGCCTTCCAGACGCTGCCCGCCGTCCTGACCGGCAACGGCATGGTGACCCTGCCGGGTAGCCTGACCTACGAGCGCACCGGCATGATGTTCGGCGCGACCTTGATCCAGGAGGCCTCTAAAACCCGCTTCAAAGATCCGGTGTACGAGACGGACCTCGTCAACTTCATCGCCAACTGCACCATCTACGATATCTCCCAGGGCTTGATCGACGCGAATGCGTTCAACAATTCACGGGATCTCTGGCCGCTCCTGGCCAATACCAACCAGGCTCGATTCACGACTCTTCATGGTACCGGAGGGAGCGTCGACTCCTATTCCTGCCCGGTGGCCTATGCCGCCCTGGATGCCAGCCTGGCAACCCAGGTGACCAACCAGATCGCCAACATGGCGGTGTTCGTGAACCCGGCTTTGAAGGCGAGGATCGGCCAGAATGTCGACGCCGCCATGGTCAACGCGGCCTCGTCCGAACTGGACACCCAACTTGTCGCGGCCTACAACCGGTCCGCCCTGGGCGGTGCGGCCGCGACCACAGCGCAACTCATTCGCCAGAACGGCTTGATCAACGCCGTCAACGGCGCGGGGATGATCTTCTCGCAACGGACCAACGATCCGTCGGCGCTGATGCTCGGGATGGCTCAGGCCCAAACCACCGCCGCCCACAACGCCCAGAAGATTGTCGGCGGCAAGATTGCCGAGTCGGCCTTGCCGCTGCTGCATAACGGCATTACCGCCATCGTCTACACCGCTTTCCCGCTGGTGATCCTCATCGCCTTGCTCATGGGCGGCATGGGGGCGATCCGGGTGCTGAAGATGTACGGCCTATCGATGGTCTGGCTGGCCATGTGGCCACCGCTCTATGCCGTGGTGAACTACCTGCATTCCACGAAAGCCGCCAAGGCCACGGCCATGGCGGGGTATGCCAATGGCATCCAGGGGCTCACCTTGACCACGGCACCGACCATCTACGACACCACCATGTCCGAGTTGGCCATCACCAGTTGGCTGCTGATCTCGGTGCCGGTGATCGCCAGCGCCATCGTTTTCGGCATGGACAAGCTGGCCAACGCCGGCATTGGCTTTATGACCGCGATGGGCACCTCGGCCAGCTTCGGCTCACGCCAGGCCGGGGATTACGCAGGCAACCTGTCCTTGGACAAGATCGACCTGGCGCCGAACTACACCAGCGCCTTCATGAGCCAGGATACCAACGCCCTGGGCACCCGCAGCCAAGACATCTTGAACGGCGATCTTCGGTACCGGGCCAATCTGGGGCAGTCTGCCGTGTCTCTGGGCACGTCGACGGAAATCGGTCAGCGGCTCGGCGTGGCCTCGGCGAATGCCGAGCGCATCGCCTCGCAGGAATCGGAAGCCGCGCAGCGTTCCCATGCCGCGACGCTCACCCAGATCGATGGCTATACCCAGCGCTTCGGCATGGACAAGGTCTTCGGCGAAGGCTGGCGCCATGGCGAAAACGCCAGCCTCGCCACCAAGCTCGATCGCCTGCATGACATCCGCGACAAGCTAGCCAGCGACTTGAAGATTTCGGATACGGCCAAGGCAAGCAATCTGATTGCACTGGCTATTTCATCACCCACCTTGGCTGATATTGTTCCTCTTGCAGTAAAGGCGACCGGTCAACAGGTAAACGAAAACCAAGTCACCGAGGCCCTTGGCAGAGCCCGCGAAGCGGCGCATGCCGTGGGCATCACCGACACCAAGACCCTGGCCGACGAATTCGTGCATAGCAGGGACTTCCAGAAACGGATAACCCAAGGCGACGAGCACGCCAAGCTGATTCAGGCAGGACACCAGGAAACCTTGACCCATACCGAGGCCTCGCAACGCTCCCACGAAGAGTCCCAGGAGTATCGGCAAAGCGCCGAGCGGGTAATGGCCATGGCGGCGCGCGGCGAGATCAATTGGGTGCCCGAGTTCCACAACTATGTCCAACGGAATGCCCTGGGCGCCGGCGGCGAGTACGGCATCCGGGACATGGGCGAACTGACCGGGGACAAGGCCGCGTACTGGATGAACAAGTTCTTCAGCGAGGGGGAAATGGGGCGCACTTTGGACGGTTCGCCGGCCTGGATGGAGAGGGCCGGATTCGCACCGACCCGATTCCCGATGGCGCCGGAGGCGAACAGCGATTTAGGCGACCGCTATAAGGCGATGCCGGCCCCGGGTCTGCCGTCCCTTGATGGCAAGCCCATCACCATGGAAGCGGTACGCGACCAGTACGAGACCGATGCCCGCCAGGTTGTCCCGATGCCGCCCGGCTGGCAAGATCCGGCGAAGAAGGGCGCAGGCGTTATAAACGAAGTGGAAGGTGCTAAGGCAGGGAATTCGAAGGAGATCGACCGAGGGCGCACAGAAGTGAAAGCCGGGGAAACCGGGGTGCAGCGGGACTACACCGGCAAGGCCGGCAAGATCAGTCCGCACAATTCCCTATGGGATGATGCCGGCGTGGTCGACGAGGCCAAAGATAAGTCTAAGAAGCTACCTGGGCGTAGCGGGGGGAGCGGGAAATGGTGAGAAGGGCGGTTCCACCGCTGAACTCAGTCGTCGTCACTGTGGTTGACGTTGCCAGATACGGATTGATAAGTCATATCAAACTGAAGCTCATCCAGGAACTGATGCGTTGGCGAATCAGTGCGCAGCGAGATGCCATGCTTGCGTGCATACAGTGAACCCCCGATGACCAGGACGAGCGCGATCACGCCCATGCCGAGATCGGCCAGGGGGATTTGCGTCAGGGCGTCAAGATTCATCAGTGGTCCATGTCTGTCATAAATTGCGATACCAGTTTAGGACTCCGGCGCGTGCGGTGCAATGCGCCGGTGTTTTGCTTCCATCCCACATCCATAGGAGGTTGTTCATGAAAACCACACTCGCCGCCCTGTTCCTGGGCATGGTGGTCGCATTTCCGGCCCTGGCTGGCGATACCCCGCTGCCACTTGAGAGGATTACCACCCCGAAGAAAGGCGGCGGTTGCTACGTCATCACTATGGGCGCGGTGGGTTGGGACGTGAAGGTTAAATGCGATCACCTCGGGGAGATCACGATCAAGCAGATCTACGAGAACGGCTGGAGGATCGTGTCTTCGCATCTCAATCAGGATCGTGCTTTGCATGTCATTTTCATCGAAGAACAATGAAAGCCTTCGCCCTGATTCCGTTACTGGCGGCCTTGGCGCTCACGGGGTGCCGGTGCGTACCGCCGCAAGCCATGGAGGGCGTCGTTGCCGCCGACAAGGTCATCGTGCTTGAGCGCGGCATCCACCAGATACGCGACGAGGACAGCGGCGAACGCTACTACGTGGTCTGCGAGGCCTGCGCTCGTCCTACCCTCAAGACCCGATACCAGCCGCCGACACCGGTGGTGATGGTCAAGCTCGACCCGTCACCGGTCACGTCGGCGGTCGTGGTGACTGAACCCCAAACCGAGCCGCCCGCGCCCGTCCCGGACGAGCCCAAGAGCCAGGCGGCGGCCTACAAGCGCCTGGTTCCCTTCGGCTTCGGTCGCGCCAGGCTCGGCCCACAGGGCATGGAGGCGATGGCCGCGCTCCTGGAGGAAGCCAAGGCGGCGGAACGTGTCCATGTCCGTGGCTATACGGACATCATCGGCGATATGCCCGGTAACAAACGCTTGGCCATGGCCAGGGCAGCGGAAATCCGGGCGTTCCTGATAAAGGGCGGCGTCGACGAGGCGAAACTCACTACCAGCTACTGCATCGATTGCTTCGTTGAGTCCAACGAGTCCGATTCTGGGCGCGCGGCCAACCGCCGCGCTGTCGTGGTTATGCGTCCGGCCATGGATACGCGTTTCACCATAGATCTGGATCACCGCGATCCCTGTCGAACTGATGCTGTTCAGGTTGCGGCCGTAGCCAAGGTCAACAGCATGTAGAAGGGAGGGCGTCATCGAGATCGCGCTGCCGCCTCCCGTCGCCCCCGCACGGCGTCCCTTCGCCACGCACGTCGCCTCGGACGGCTTGCGCGTCGGCCTGTCGGTCCCGTTTTTCCCGAACGTGTGGGAAAGCGGAAAAAAATATGGTAAGGACAGGTGCAGCCTTATCGCAAAGGAAGGTCTACGAAATGGCTTGCTGACCCGGCCTAGCACTAAGGCGGATGGCTATTCTCGGAAACCGTTCTCGGTTCAGGCGGCTGATAATGGAGTGTTTTGAGCAAGCTGGACGGTTGCCAGAGGCAGCAACAGGGTGCGCGGCGAGTCGGGTAGAGCGATGAAGCCATGATGCCGGTAGAACGCTACTGCCGCCTCGTCCTTGGCATCCACCATCATGGCATAGGCGGCAATTTCGGAGCGGGCGGCACGGTCGAGTGCATCGGCTAGCAGCGCACCACCTAACCCCTGTCCCTTGAAAGCCTGATCGACAGCCAAGCGGCCCATTCGAACGGCTGGAACGGTCGGATAGCGGGGAAGTTTCTTGGCGGTGCTGGCTGGAAGATCGGCTAGCAGTAGGCTTGCCGAGGCCAAGGTGTAGTAGCCCGCGATGCGTCGCCCTTCTGCCAAGGCCACGAAGCAGGCCGCTACGCGGCGGCGAACGTCTTGGGTAACTTGCTCGTGCAGGTAGCGGTTCAGCGGCTCAGAATCGCAGTTGAACACAGCGCGATCATGCGCGGCATCGAGCAGAGCGAGCCGAAACGGTGCGGCGCTCATTCAGCGCGCAAGAGCTTTCTGCGACGGGCAAAGGCGCGTTCTAATGCTGGGGAGGGTTGCGGCGGCGACAATAGCGCTTGTGCAAAGCACTCTTGATCGACCAGCGAAAGCCGGATAACTTCGGCCTGCTCAATGGCGCGTTGCGCTGCGTCTTGGACAGCGGCCACAACAAAATCGGTCATGGTGCGGCCTTGAAGTTCGGCGGCACGTTTTAGCATCGAATGTAGATCGGTGCTGATCCGGGCTTCGAGACGGGCGGTAGAGATGGCTGCGGGCATGGCGTTGTCCTCCTGATGTAAATATACGGCATATTGCCGTACATATCAATAATAGCGACTCCCCCTGAGCGCAAGCACAGTTACGTGGAAGTTATGACGCGGCATGCAGCGACTGTAGTCGATGGGTGCCGACTGAAATGAGCAGGGCTATTACATTGCCGTGCATCTGTAGACCATCTTGCCCGATAGCTGCCGTTGCCACCTGTGGCGAAGAATCAGACTCTCATCAACAACCAAGGAGTCTGTTATGGAATCCATCAACAAACGCGAAGCTTGGAACAAGGGAAAGCTCGTCGGCCAGAAGCCACCCCTCAAGCCGAAAGACATCTGGGCGATCCGCATTCACCTCCAGAATGCGCACGCCGTTCGCGACCTCGCCATGTTCAACCTGGCCATCGACAGCAAGCTTCGCGGCTGTGATCTTGTCAGCCTACGTGTTCGCGACATCACGCATGGGAACCAAGTTCTCCCTCGGGCCATGGTGATCCAGAGGAAGACGCAACGGCCAGTGCAGTTCGAATTGACAGAGCCGACAAGGACGGCGGTGTCAGCCTGGCTTGAAAAATCTCATCTGCGCGGGGATCAGTTCCTGTTTCCGAGCAGAGTAGCGAGGTCGCCCCACGTCTCGACACGCCAATATGCGCGTATCGTGCATCATTGGGCCGAATCTGCTGGCCTGGACTCATCGGCCTACGGGACGCATTCCATGCGGAGAACCAAGGCAACGCTGATCTACAAGCGCACGAAGAATCTGCGGGCTGTTCAGCTGCTACTTGGTCATTCCAAGCTGGACTATCTCCCGCGCCGGACTATGTCCCGCAGCATTTGCAAACACCAATAGCCGGGCATGCACATGCACTTCGCGGGACATAGGTGGCCGCGCTACAAGCCCTTGAGGAACGCGAGTAGCGGATCATCGGGCCGATATCGGCCAGGCTTGACGTCTGGTGGCTTCGTCTTGTCCAGAACAGCCTGCTTCATCGCCAAATCGGCATCCAGATAGATCTGAGTCGTCTCGATCGACTCATGCCCGAGCCATAGTGCGATCGTCGATTGCTCAACGCCCTCTTGCAGCAAGTCCATGGCAGTCGTGTGACGCAGCACGTGTGGGCTCACACGCTTGCTCTTCAGTGACGGGCATTTCTCAGCGGCGGTTCTGACGTGCTTGTTGAGCAGGTAGTGCACGCCGTGAGAACTCAGAATGCCGCCGCGTGCGTTCGGGAACAGCGGCTGGTCCTCGGTCAGCGGCGGTTCTCGTGACCACGCGGCCAGTACTACGCGCGTGTTCTTGCTCAGTGGCGTGCACCGTTCCTTGCGTCCCTTGCCGATGACCCGGACGTGGGCACCAACGCCGACGTGCAGATCATCATGCTTCAGGCTTGTCAGCTCCGACAGCCTCAACCCGGTCTGCACAGCCAGCAGCAGCAATGCGTGATCACGGCGACCCGACCAGTTTCGCTGATCCGGCGCAGCAAGCAGTGCGTCAACCTCCTGACGGTTGAGGAATGGCACCAGCCCGCGCGTGAACCGCTTGGCCGGGATTGCCAGAACGCGTTGGATCTGTGCCGAGTGCGTCGGCGCTTCGAACGCCGCGAAGCGGAAGAACGAGTGCACAGCCGTCAACCGCAGGTTGCGCGTGCGGGCGGTAATGCCACGTGCCCGCTCCATTTCGTCAAGGAAGGCCATCACCAGCGGCGCATCAATGTCGTCCAGCGCCAGTGCCGAGGGTGTCTTGCGCAGACGTTTGTGCACGAATTGCAGCAGCATCTTGAAGGTGTCGCGGTACGAAGCAATCGTGTGCGCACTGGCTTGGCGCTGCTGCATCAGGCGCTGGGTAAAGAACCGCTCCAGGAGAACACCGAAATTGGGTTGGTCACTCATGACGACTCTCCCCAGCGCCGCTCCAGCCGGACCATCGCTTGGGCCATCAACTCGGGGTTGGCGCTCAGGTACCAGTAGGTGCCAGATATGCAGACGTGCCCGAGGTAGGTCGACAGCAGCGGCATCTCACGCCCTGGGTCCTTGTCCGCCTGGTACCACCGCGTCAGCGTCTGAACGGCGAAGCGATGCCTGAAGTCATGCAGCCGTGGCCCCTTGCTCGCACCGACCGCGCGCAGGCCCGTGCTGTGTGACAGTGAGTAGAAGGTTCGATGGACATGGCCGCTGTCGAGGCGAGTGCCGCGACGCGAGACGAACACGTAGGTGGAGACTGGATAGTGGAAGAACTGGTCGCGACGGGTGAGGTAGTCGGCCAGTACTGCGCAGACGGACGAATGAATTGGCACCAGCCGCCACTGACCGAACTTGGCGCCACGAATCGTCAGGACCGCCTGCTTGAGGTCGACGTCGGCAAGCTTGAGATTCAGCGCTTCGGACAGGCGCATGCCCGTTACACTGAGCAGGCCGATCAAGCCGTGGAACACCCACGGGCGGAGCGGCGTCGACGGCCAGGCTACAGGAAGTTCCAACGCCGCATCCAACAGCCGCCTGATCTCGTCCTCGGTGTACAGGTGTGGTCTGGCGCGCGTGGAGTGGTGTGGCAATAGGCCGAGCGGAGGTATCTCCGTGCGACTGTCGGTGGCGCTGCGATGGCGGGCGAAGCCGCGCACGAAGCAAAGCCGGCGGGCCCACTCGGCGGGTTGTACCGATGCACATTGAGCCCACTCAACCGCCAGGCGGACGCTGATGTGCTCGGCGTAGTGCTCTTCCATGAAGCTGACGAACCGCGGCAACAACAGCCCTTCGTCGTGCATCTTGTAGCCCAGCCCTCGGCGCAGATCGATGTATTCCTGCATGGCTTCGCGCAAGGTGTTCATCGTGCACTCCCGGGCCAGGCCATGACCACGGTTCGCAACGCATCCAGATCTACCTTGGCATAGATGCTGGTGGTCTGTGGGCTGCGGTGGCGCAGCACCTGGCCGATCTCGGGCAGCGACGCGCCTTGTTGCAGCATGTGAGCGGCCAAGGCATGCCGGAACTGATGCGAGCCACGATGCGGTGCGTCGACCTTAGCCCCGCTCAAGCGCGTAGCGCACGATTGAGCCCACGCCATCGGATCCGTCCAGCAGACCGCGGATCGGCGCCATAGAACGAAGGAAGAGATGTCGGTCCCCACAGGTCGGTCGACCGTGCTGCAGATACGCGGCAATGGCAGTGCCAACATCGGCGGGCAGCGGCAGTAAGCTCTGTCGTCCACCCTTGCCGTGAATGCGCAGTTGCGCCAGGTCCCAGTCAATGTCGTCCAGAGTCAGTCTGATGATCTCGCAGGCGCGCAGCCCGAGACGCGCCAGAAGCAGCAGGACAGCACGATCACGTAGGCCAACCGCGGTCAATCGGTTGCAGCTGTCGATAGCGCGCTGTGCGTGCTCGGCAGCGATCGCCTTGGGAATCGGCGGCGTGGTCGTCCAGGTGGCGACGGACGGTACGCTGGCGGCGAGCCCGGCTGAGACTTCGCCCCGGAACTCGCAGAAGCGCAGGAAAGACCGCAACGCCTTGGCAACACCCTTCACAGCCGGGGGGGCCATGCGCTTCGACTCTTGTCGAACGAACGCGATAGAGTCGCTCGGGCAAAGGTCATGCAGGCAGACCTCCGCTTGCCCGAAGCGCCAGACCAGGAACTGCCGGGCCAATCTGATGTAAGTGTCAACGGAGGCCGCCGCCAGCCCTTGATTGCGTTGTAGGTGTTGCGCGAAGTCGGTAGCGACGAGGTCAACAGCCGTCGTGCATGAAGCAGCGGCAGCGCAGAGCCCTCGCTCACGCAGAAATAGCAGCAGTAGTGTCAGCGCTTGTCGCTCCTGGCGGCGCGTCTCAGTGCGTCGCGAGCGGCGCCGAGCCCGACTGCGCTGAAATCGTTCGATGTCGTCGTCAGTCAGTACTTCAACGTCAATGCCGCGCTCCTCGAACCATCGGCCAAAAGCCAATGCGTGTCTCGCCACGATGCAGGCGTAGCCCGCCGAGTATTGTTGACTGCTCAGCCAGGTGACGAACGAGCCGAGGTGCTCAGCAGACGTGCCGCCAATCGCGCGGACCCGCGCATCGGCTATCTCGTAGGAATGCTCCATGATGACCTCCTTGAGGGCGGAATTGCCCGACAACGAGGATGACAATGTTCAGCGAACATCGTAGGCAGCCTTAGGTAGATCAGGGCGTCAAGTCCGCACGGGACATAGTTCGGTGCGGGAGATAGTCCAGCCTATGTACTGAAGTCCATAGGCTGGAAAGCACAGTTCGTTATCTCGGCATCGAGGTGGACGATGCGCTGGAGATTTCGGAGCAGACTGAAATCTAGCCGGCACCGTGCGGCCGCACGAGCACAATCTGTGTGGCCGCTTTCTGGCATCTGGTTGTATTCGTGCTACCGGCCACAACCGGCCGCTCAGTCTCTCGCAACCACGGTCATTCGAACGGCAGCTCAACTCAGAAAACTGCCAGATTAACTACTTCGGGACGTCGGCCACAGTGGTCGCTAACCCGAGGAGCCAGAGCAGTCAGCAATTTGCTCCTTACCTGCCACTCGGACTGTAATGTGGCTATCAAAATCAGGGCGATTCAATCAATTAAGTTCGACGCGACTCAACAAATGTCAAATCCATATGGCTATACTCCTTGCGATTGAATTGGGAAAAGGATGTAGCATCATGAAGTATCACGATACCGGTTCACGCGCTCCTTCAGAAGCGTTATCAACCTGGCTTCAGGAAGTGCTAAATGATGAAGTTAGTGAGTTTCGTGTTCAAACAGGCTACTTCTCAGCGCAGGCTCTCGGATTGTTCCTGCCTGTACTAGAACGAGCTGCACAATCAAATCTACTCACAAACTGTCTACTCGGATCGAATAATGCCTCCACGTTGAAGATTCACGTGGAAAAGCTGTTTGAACTATTGGGGATGCCTCGCACCAACGCCCATTTGGGTATCGTTAGTTTTGGGACGGGACTCTTTCATCCGAAGGCTTATCACATTCGCCGTAACGATGGCAGCCAAGCGGCTTACGTTGGTTCCGCAAACCTGACTAGAGAAGGCCTGGCTCTGAATATTGAGGCTGCCATTTCACTTGATACCAGAGGCGGCGACAAAGATACCGAGGTTTCAAAGATTGCTGCGGCGATTGATGGATGGTTCACTTTGCCACCACGGCAAGGCTTCACGCTTGTTGACGAGCCAGATGTAATCGAGCAACTGGCTGCGAAGGGCATCCTTGCCAAAACCCCGCTGCCAAAACAGACTGGTGGTGTAATTGGTCCTAGTGCGACCCATCCAAAACTCGCACGCCTAACAACTTTACCGACCGTCCCGATGCCTGCTACGGTTGATCCCGATAACGCCGATGATTTTGATCAATCGCCAGTGCCTGTGGCGGCCCCTGCAATTGCTGTCGCTCCCGGACTGGGAGCAACTGTTACTTCCACCCTTTCGCCAACTCCTACTCCAACTCTCCAAACCTTTGCGCACAAAAATGCTTTTTGGATAGAGACGGGTGCGCTTACCGGTGGGTCGAGAAATCAATTGGACCTTTCCGTGGTGACTAAACATGGAGCAATCTCCGGCAGCATTTCATTGTTCGGGGTGAACGGTGCTGCGACTGGGTCCGTGACTACTGTAACGATTCGCTACCGGGCGTGGACTATGCGAACAACCAGATTAAGTTTCCTGTAACTGCAACAGGCCAATCCAATGGAACTTGGCGGTTACAACTAAACGGCACCTCCCCAAGCGGTCACAAGCTAACGCCGTTTTGCTCGAACTTCGTCCAGAAGATACTGTTATTCGCTCTTGTCGCGCCAAACCATTATGAAATTTCTTTGGTGAGACCGCGAACCGAGCTACCCATGTTTAAGGCATCCAGTTCGGTCTGGGACTGCAATCGAGGGGGAGGTAGGCATTTTGGTCGAATCTAAGAGAGTTGCAATTTTATTGAATTTGGAAATATTGCCAACTCGAACGGCTTCTTTGCGTAACTCGTCGATAGGGTGAGTTCCCCTGCCCCAGACGGAGCTATGCCATTGCAACGGTATCCAAGATCCCCGGTTGGGCAAAGCGGTTGAGCAAGACAGCCCATATCTGAAGCTCAGCCACCTGGCGGTCAAAGCCCCAGGACATGATTCGCTCCCCTAGAAGTTTCAGGCAGTGCATTTTGGTTTCTACCAAGCTACGCCTGTGGCAACCCAAAAAACATTCCAGCGACAGACAGAACTGGACGGCTGCATCGCTGTAGATGAGGGGCGACCTCGCTTGCCAGTGCCTCCTGCAAACCAGGTCATTTCCTTGTCCAGCCAGATGCTCAGCGAACTTCTGAATTTCAAAGCCGCGTTTTAGGCCTTCCAGTTCTTTGTCTGGTATTGCTTGGCTGCGGGTTTAGGCATCTTCAGGACTGCTCAATCACCAACCTACCTCCTGGCAACCTGTGTACCGGATATACGCAATATATCCGCGCCGCGCCATTCTCAAAGTGAGCTACATTGTAGCTCACATCAAATTGTGCTACATTGTATTTCACGAGGAGGATGTCGAATATGACAATCAAGCCGACCACTACAATACGCATCGACCTAGACGTCAAGAAACGCGCCGGAGAGGTATTCGACGAGATTGGCATCGGCATGTCCGCCGCAATTAATACTTTTCTTAAAGCGGTGGTTCGCGAGGGCACGATGCCGTTTGATATAAAGACAGAACATCCAAAACTACAGAAATCCGGAAATGCGACACTCAATCGAGCGTTCATCATCAAGAAAGACGAGTTTTATACGCAGTACGAGGATGTAGCTAGGGAGATGGTGAAGCATCGAGAGCGACTAAAGGGAAAGACCATACTTTGTAACTGTGACGATCCTTTTGAGTCAGCTTTCTTCCGGTTTTTTGTCCTTCATTTCAACAAAATCGGGCTCGCGGGGCTAACATCCACCTGCTACGCAGGATCCCCAATGGCGGGCAGGGAATATCCATTAGAGGGAGGGACAGGCGCCTACAAGGCGGTAGTAACTGAAGTGCCTGACGAACCTTTGGTGAGGCCGGACGGCTCACTGGATTTACAGTCCTTGTTTGCAATGCAAGGAAACTCTCTCGTGCATCTTGCTGGTGACGGCGATTTCCGGTCCGACGAGTGCGAAGCTTTGCTCAAGGAAGCCGACATCGTGGCCACCAATCCACCATTCAGCCTCTTCCGCGAATACATCAGCCTGCTAGAGCATCACAAAAAGGATTTTATTATCCTTGGAAACATGAACGCAGTGACATGCAAGGAGGTCTTCCCGCTCTTCCGTGACAATAAAGTCTGGTATGGAGAATCCATCCGCTCCGGGGATCGCAAATTTTATGTGCCCGATGGCTACCCGCTAAACGCCGCCGGCTGCGGTATAGACGAAAGGGGACGTCGCTTCATCCGGGTGAAGGGCGTACGCTGGTTCACCAACTTGGACACTAACAGGCGGCACGAGCCTATAACACTGACCCAGCACTTCACTCCGGACGAATATCCACGCTACGAAAACTACGATGCGATCAATGTCGGGCGCACCCAAGATATTCCTGTCGACTACGATGGTGTTATGGGGGTACCGATCACGTTCCTCGACAAATACAGCCCGGATCAGTTCGAGATCGTGATGCTTGCCAACGGCAACGCACGCACCAACGTATCTTCCAAGACACTTACAGAGGTCCGGTATCGTCCGCACTCTGAAGACAGGGGTGGCGTTGGTATTATCAACGGTCGGCGTGTTTATGCACGAATCCTGATCCGCAGGAAGTCCTCATGAGCGGTCGAATGCGCGTTCCCTGCACATTTCAGGGTGGCAAACAGCGCGTAGCGACTCAGATTGTCGACCTTCTTCTTGATGCTGCTCCTAGTCCGAATTCGCGCTTCTACGACCTATGCTGCGGATCTGCCGCGGTATCTATCGAACTGGTTAACAGGGGTATCGCCCCATCACGCATTTGGATGCTCGACATCAGCTCTTGGGGTTCGTTCTGGTCCGCTATCGGCTCTGGCACATTCAACATGGACGCATTTGATCAGTTTTTGTCCGACTTGCCGAGTGACAAGCGCGATATTAAGTCTCACATGTCGGCGTTATCAGCACTCCCAGTGGGTGACCAGGAAGTAGAGCTATATCCAGTGCTTCAGGCATGCTCCTTTGGAGGAAAGCAGATTTGGCGCAATGGAGATCGTTGGGCGAACGCCTGCTTCAGGGATTACTGGGAGCCAACTGCGACAAGCATACGCCGCAGCCCAGCCAATCCGATGCAACCTTCTCCGACCGAGCTGCGTCGACGAATTGGTGCCCTTGTAAACGGGATGAAAGGAGTTACCTGCCTCAAAACGGACATCATGACAACCCTCAGTGATCCCTTTCCTAGTAATGCTGTCGTGTATGTGGACCCGCCATATCAAAGCACGACGGGGTATGCGTTCGGCTTCGACGTAACATCTTTCATAAACCGCTTCCGCGAAGTAAATCAGGCACCATTATTTGTTTCCGAGGGAACCCAGTTGAGTGACAACGCCTTGATGCTCACATTCGGTGGAGCAAATGGCGGCATTAGTGGGATGCGGAAAGTGAAACACCGAGAATGGCTAAGTCGTTTCTAGAGAATGAATCGCCCCCGATTTCGATAGTCAGTCTTGTGTCTGTTTCTCGTCGGAACGCTGCCGCTAATTTTCTGGCATTTGGGTGACTGGTTTGGCCGACGACTTGTCGGTGATCAGTCGTCACGAACGGCAGCTCCACTCAGTGACCGGCCATAGAACCACGGATACTGCGTAGGACCGCTCAGGGTCGGATCCGGCTGTAGCCTGAAGCAAGAAGCGGTCACTAACCGCCAGCGCGTTGCCGCCTGACAGGGTGAGCAGGCTCACGGTCGGCAAAGGCCGATTATGTAGTCTGAGTGGCTAAAATCCTTCCGCACAAGTCGTAGTTGAGGCCGGGGGGCAGTAGTGATCGTTCCTCAAGCTCAGTTCACCTGCTCCATAAACATCCCCCACTTGTCGAAGCGCTGCGCATTCTCCTGAAACTTCTCAATCGAGCATTCCTGCCACCCCGTCAGCGGGCAAAAGGATTGTGCTTGATTCAGGGCCACCTTGGCCTCTTCGTCCGCGCCGCGTTTCTTTAGCAATGCCGCTAACCGAACCCAGGCGAGACCTGCATCGGTGGCATAGACATTCTGCATATAGTGCGGTGAGCGTCGCTCACGGCGCTGCTCGTTGACCTCCAGAAAGCCACGGATCGCTGTTTCTCGCGCTTCATCGGTGCCTTCAGCTAGCTGCATATTCATGAAGGCCGAATAGTGGGCGGCCTCGACACCATCCAGCGCCATGGCACGATCTTGTCCCAGTCCAAGCCCGACATAGGTGCCGGCCGTGAAGCCGATGACCACGGCGCTCACGAGTATCAACAGAAAGGTGAGTCGTTTCATCCTTGTGGCCTCCAGAAAGTTCTTATCTCCAGTTTTGTCTGTGAGCCCGCTTTGGCCCCGGCACTGCTAGTGCTGGGTCTCGCGCTTCATCTTGCGCCACGCCCAGGGAGGGATCGGCTCAGCCTCATTCCAGAGGCCGCGCTTATCGAGGCGTGCCTGTGTTTCGGCGTCGGCGTAGCGCGCCTGGTCTTCCGAGGATTGCTCCTTGGCGTACTCTTTGTAGTGCCAACTCAGCCCACGCTTGACCTGTTCCAGATTGGCATCCAGGCCATCGATGAGGATCTTGCCCACCTTGCGGCCATACCGATCGACCTTGTGCCAATCGACGCTGACTGTCTTGTCAAACACCAGGTCAGAAAGCGACTGCTTCGAGACATTGCCGAAGGCTTGCCCCTTCTCAGGCGCATCAATTCCGGCCAAGCGAATCTTGTGCTGGGTCTTCTGCTCATCGAGTACGGTCACCGTGTCGCCATCGGCCAGGCCGACAACGCGGCCCTCCAGGGTGTCAGCCGCTGCCGACAGGCTGAATAGGGTCAGGAACAGCAGGACGATAGGGCATCTCATTTTTGGTCTCCACAGAGGTTTTCGCAGGGAATGCCATCGGCATCACGGTCGAACTCAAGTCGCTGGCACTGACGCAGGTAGAACTGAGCTTCCTCGCAGCTTCGCACGTGTTTGCAGTAGCGCGGCCCTGGGCAGGTGTACGGCGCACTCCAGACACCCAAGGCAGCGCGTTGCGCCTCGGCTTCTGCGAGCAGGTAGGACGGTTCGTCGCAGCGGTCCTGAGCCACTTTGGCCAAGCCCCCACGGACCTGCTCCAGACCAAGGTTCCAGCCGTCTTCTCGGATCAACTCAGCGATGGGCGTGCCGTCCCCGTCCAGGCTATCCATGAGCAGCCGGATCGTACCGTGGAGGTGTTGGCGCAATGCATCACGCGCCTGGATACCCCAGGGGGCCTGAAGGGTCGGAGCCGTTAGGCAGAAGAGGCGTACCGGGCCGGTATAGGCGTCTTCCGCAATCAGACACGTCTGCCCGTCTCGGCAGTCCGATATCTCGCCGGCGTGGCTGAGTAGTGCCAGCAGGCTGACCAACAGCAGCAAGATGATCGATTTGATGTTCAAGAGCCCACCCTGTTTTATGTATGAATATCCGCCTAGCGGTTGTCGCAAAATAGCACATAACTCAATCATCTCTCTGACCGCCGCAATGGCGGTCTCTTTTGGCGCCCGATGGGCGCCGTTTTTTATTCAGGCGCGGCCGATGGCCAAGGCGTCCCATTCGGTAGTGTAGGCTGGCGTCAAATTCCCCCGTCGCATCTTCCAGGATTGGCCGATGCCCTCGACCGCGAAGCGTAGCGTGCCCTTGCCCATCTCCGCATTCAGCGTATCCATCGTCGTCAGCAACCGGCGGCGGCGTTCGTCGCCGACCGTATCTTCGGCACTGAACAGCTCACCCTGGCGAATCCCGACCGGGCCGAGATCCATCAGCATCACCCCGGCCTTCTTGTAGCGGAACTCAGGGCGGAAGAGACGCGCCACCCCGGCCCGAGCCGCCTCGATCAGTCGAGCCGTGTCCTGGGTTGGACTCGGGAAATTGATCAGCAGGGCAGGGTGGTATTGCGGTTCGTTCGGGATGAATGGGTTGGTCGCTAGGAACACCTGGAGCGCCCCCGCCGCCTGGTTTCCCTTACGCAGCTTCTGCGCCGCCGTGGCGGCGTAGCTGGCGACTGCCTCCAGCAGATCCGTCTTGCGCGTCACCGGTTGCCCGAAGCTGCG
Source organism: Hydrogenophilales bacterium (assembly GCA_016703155.1). Lineage (GTDB taxonomy): Bacteria > Pseudomonadota > Gammaproteobacteria > Burkholderiales > Thiobacillaceae > JADJCP01. The sequence continues at coordinate 110,791 of JADJCP010000002.1, read as the reverse complement.
TGACGAGACGATCTGCTTCTTGGCCGGCGGGGCGTCTTCCAGGGGAATGCAGGGCAGGCCGTTCAACTCCCGGATGGTGCGCTCCAGGACCACATTGAACCGTTTGCGCAACGTCTCCGGGTCCGCCAGCTTCAGGTCCAGCGCCGAAAGGATCCCCTGTTCGTTGAGCTTCCTTGCCCAGCGCGCCCCCACCCCCCAGACACCGCCGACCTCGACCTGCGCGAAGTAGTCGAGCTGGGTCCAGGGTGGCAAGTCATCCAGGTTGCAGACTCCACGGGCCTTGAAGTCGGGATGCTTCTTCGACAGACGGTTGGCCAGCTTGGCCAGGGTCTTGGTCGGACCGATCCCCACCCCCACCGGGATGCCGGTCCACTGGCGGACCTGGTGACGGACCTGGCGGCCGAGGTCGGTCAGATCCCAATGACTGAAGCCCTTGAAGCGCAGGAAGGATTCATCGATCGAGTAGACCTCCTGCTCCGGGCTGTAGCCGCCGATCACCGTCATCATCCGTCGGCTCATATCGGCATACAGGGTGTAGTTCGAGGACAGCACCACGCCCTGATGCTGGCTCAGGAGATCACGCACCTCGAAGTAGGGCTGGCCCATCTGGATGCCCAGGGCCTTGGCTTCATCGCTGCGCGCCACGGCACAGCCATCGTTGTTCGACAGGACGATCACCGGCCGGCCCTCCAGCGTGGGATCGAAGACCCGTTCGCAGGAGACGTAGAAATTGTTGCCGTCCACCAGGGCATACTGCATGCGACTCATCGCAGCTTCCGGACCACGCCTTTCACCACACCCCAGATCACCAGTTCCTGGCCGAGCTTGAACTCGATCGGCTTGAATTCCGGATTCCTGGCACGCAGGGTGATGGTGTCACCCTGGCGATTCAGCTCCTTCACCGTCAAGGCGCCATCGATCACCGCCACGACGACATCCCCTTGCCGGGGTTCCAGCGACCGGTCCACGGCGATGATGTCGCCGTCCAGGATGCCGGCGCCAGTCATCGAGTGGCCCTCGACCCGGACGTAGAAGGTCGCAGCTTCATGTTCGACCAGGTAGTCATTGAGATCCAGCCGGCCTTGGGCATAGTCCTCGGCCGGGCTGGGAAACCCGGCTGGAACCTTCCAGGCAAACAAGGGCAGGGGACCGGGTGCGCCCGGCCGTCGGGTGGGGGTAAACACGGAGAGGGTCATGAGGGGCTCATATGAGAACGATCGTTCTATTATAGGGGCCTCGACCGTTCATGGAATAATCCCGACATGTGCGGACGCTTCACTCAAACCAGTTCCATCCCCCGGATCGCCTCCCGCTTCGGGATTCCCGAGGCCTTGATCCATGCCCAAGACGGGCCACCCCGCTATAACCTGGCGCCAAGTAGCGCCGTGCTGGCGGTACGGCAAGCCGACGCGGGCCGGGAACTGGTTCGTCTGAAATGGGGCCTAGTGCCGCACTGGTCCGTGGAACCAAAGACCGGCTACAGCACCAGCAATGCCCGGGCTGAAACCGTCGATAGCAAACCGGCGTTCCGCAGCGCATTCAAGCGCCGGCGCTGCCTGATCCCGGCGGATGGCTGGTACGAGTGGGCCTTTGTACCTGGTCAGACATGGAAACAGCCCTGGTATTACAGCGCCCAGGACGCCGAGCCACTCGCCTTGGCGGGTCTATGGGAACGCTGGGAACAGCGCGACGTGGTGCTGGAGACCTGTACCGTCATCGTCTGTTCGGCGAACACTCTGACGGCGCCGGTTCACGACCGGATGCCGGTGATCCTGGGGGAAGACGATTGGGCCGACTGGCTGGACCCGGAAACGCCAACCGAGGCCGCGAAAACCATGCTGCAACCCTGTCCGGAGGCGTGGATCCAGACCTACCCAGTGAGCCGGGCCGTGTCGGTGGCACGGAATGAAGGCGCGGAGTTGATCCAGCCGGTTGTGCTGTAATTGATGGTCGCCATGGCTAAGGGAGACTGTTCAGTTTGAAACCAGCCGGATGCCAAATTCACACTAACGGCCAAACCAGTCAGTGGTGGCTACCACATTGCGGCCGTTCGGGAATGACCGCTTCCTTGTTCATCGGCTGGCTCCGACCCGTTGCGGACTTTCGCGCAGCTATCGGATGACGGTCAGGTAACAAAGTACAGTGGCCGTTGCAGATGACTTCTCACCGCCAATTCCTCGGCCTTATGGAAAGCTTTCCATATGGCCGAGTTGTTTCCGTAGGTCATCCGGCAAGTTTCAGAGCGAAGCTGCCCTTAATGTCATCTGTCGGCGGGGTGAAGACGAACTTACGTTGAGGGCCGATGGAGTGAATTCGACGTGGGAGACTACCAGCGCAGCACGTAGCGTCCCAAAAGTGCGCCGGCCGCAGCAGGTATCAATATGCCTAGCAGATACCACATGCCGATGAACGGCGCGCCCATTTCCGGGCAGTGCAGGCAGTAGACCAATGCGCCAACGCTACCGGAAAGCAGGCCTGCCGCTGCACCTGCCAGAGACAGGCGGGTCGGGGCGAGGCTGCGCATCGTCCAGAGTGAGGCCACGAACGTTGGCGTCGACAGCAGGGCGATTAAGAAAGGACAAACATCCCAGGTGCTTCCCAGCAGCATACCCAGACGTTGTTCGGGAGCGGCACCGGCCAGAACGACGGTGGCCAGGCCCCACATGGCTAGCACCGGCGCGGATAGCGCAAAAGGAACCCGATCCAGGCTGGCACCCGGGCGAGACAGCCGGAGGACTGCCAGCAGGCTGGCCAGCAGCAGGACAGCGGCAAAAATGCACTTGGCCCAGAACATGGGCTGGCGCATGGCTTCGGCCAAATCGTGGCGCACGCCCAGCAGGCCGAGCATCAACACCCCCGCCGCCGCCATGCCCAGCGCGAGCACGACTGCATAGCGGCGTTGGGCGGCATGCTCGGGCACGGCGCACTCGCCGGTTGCGAGCAACATCACCAGATCATCAGTTTTCATGGTTTTCCTCGAATCAGCGCGGCCAGTGCCTTCATTCCGCGATGGACACCGACCTTGATGGCCGACTCCGACATGCCGGTAATTTGCGCGGCCTCGGCCACTGAAAGCCCTTCCAGCTTGGTATGGACGATGGGCAGCCGTTGCCGGTCGGGTAATTGCTGGAGCAGCTTGCCCACATCCCGTTTCGCTTCTGATGCTTCACTATCCGAGGCTGCCAGGAAATCCATTTCGTCATCCAGCGGATCGCTGAGCAAGTCGTGTCCGGCACGTCGTCGCAACAGGTCGATGAGCTTGTACTTGGCAATCGCGTGCACCCAGGCCGTCAAGGGCTGAGCGGCATCGTAGGTGTGGCGCTTGTTGTGGATGGCCAGCAACGATTCCTGCACAAGATCCTCCACTTCGTCCGGTAGACGGGCCAGGCGCTTGCGGAAATAGGCGCGCAAGTGTGCGCTCATGTCCCTGAGGAATGCCTGGTAGGCGGGGGCTTCGCCGGCAAGTCCACGCACCAGCAAGTCCTTGAGATGCGCCTCACTGGCGTCCAACTGTCCCTTATCTGTCATTCGTTGTACGGGGTGATCTGGTTACAGGCAGGCAAGATTTTCGCGCGCTCGAATTGATGGCGACGAATTGTGCCCCAGCTTGTAACCAACCACCACCACAGCGCGAACTGGCTCGTACAACGTGCTTCACCAGCCGGTAATCGCGAGTGGTGAAGTGTCCCCCAACCGCAAGGAGTCTTGTCCATGAACCGGAAAGCAGCCGCCCTGATACTGGCCCAGGTACTGACAAGCGCCAGCCTGCCCGTCCAGGCTGGCCTGGATTGCGATGTCCGCACCGGGCCGAATACGGCCGCGCTTGTGGAGCTCTATACCTCCGAGGGCTGTTCCAGCTGCCCGCCGGCGGATCAGCTGCTCAGTCGACTAAGGAAGTCGCTCGGGCCATCCGCCCAGGTCGTGCCTCTGTCCCTGCATGTCGGTTACTGGGATTCTTTGGGCTGGAGCGACCGCTTCGCACAGGAGCGATTTGCCCAGCGCCAGACCTGGCTGGTGCGTACGCATGGCCAGCGCACGGTTTACACGCCCCAGTTCTTCGTCGCCGGCGCCGAACCGCAACCAAGGCGGACTTCCCTGGCGGATTCGGTGCGGCGCCTCAACGAAAAGCCGGCCACCGCCGCCATCCGATTGCGCGGCGCGCTCAGCGTGGACGGCATCCTGACGCTGGATGCCAACGCCACTGCCCAAGCGGGAAGCGACGCCACCGCGCTGTACCTGGCCATCGCCGAGAACGGCTTGCAGAGCCAAGTGCGGGCCGGCGAAAACCGGGGAGAGAACCTGGCCCATGACCATGTGGTGCGCGAGTGGCTGGGCCCATTCCCGCTGCGCGACGGCGCTACTCAGGTGCGGCGCGAAATCCGCCTGCCATCAGACTGGCGCTGGGAGCGGTTGGAGCTGGTCGCCTTCGTGCAAAACGAGCGGACCGGTGCGGTGCTGCAAGCCGCAGCCTGCCCTGGCTCATGAGTCGCCGCGATGGAATCCGTCATGGTTGACGCTCCCATTCACCCCTTTTGGCTCCGCCTGACACACTGGCTCAATGCCCTGGCGGTGCTGATCATGGTGGGCAGCGGCTGGCAGATCTACAACGCCTCGCCCCTGTTCGACTTCCGATTCGACAGTGCCATCACCCTGGGCGGCTGGCTGGCCGGTGGCATCCAGTGGCATTTCGCCGGCATGTGGCTACTGGCCGGCAACGGTCTGCTCTATCTGCTGATCAACATCATCGCGGACGCCTGTGGCGCAAGTTCCTGCCATTGTCGCCACGCGCATTCCTGGCCGACCTGAATGCCGCGCCGCACGGCCATCTGTCACATGCCGACTTGCGTAACTACAACGCCGTGCAACGGGTCGCCTACCTGGCCGTGATCCTCGACATCGTCCTGCTGGTGCTGTCCGGCCTGGTGCTGTGGAAGTCGGTGCAGTTCCCGCTTCTGCGCGAATTGCTGGGTGGTTATGAAACAGCGCGCTATGTGCATTTCTATTCGATGGCTTTCCCTGGTCGGCTTCGTGGCGATCCATCTGGTCATGGTCGCGCTGGTGCCGCGCAGCTTGGTCGCCATGCTGCGCGGCCGTTGAAGGAGAAACAGATGATCAAGAAATCCCCCCTGGTCGACGGCGATGCGGTCGTGAAGGCGGCCCTGGGCCGCTTGGAACAGCCGGCCCGGCGTCTGTTCTTGCAGCGTTCATTGACCCTGGGCGGCCTCTCCTTGCTGAGCGGCTGTTCCATCACCGACAACGAGAGCGTCGAAAAGGCGCTGCTGAAGATCTCGAAGATGAACGACAAGGTCCAGGCCTGGCTGTTTGACCCTAACCGTCTGGCGCCCACTTACCCCGCGTCCATGATCACCCAGCCGTTCCCGTATAACGCTTTCTACAGCGAGGACAAAGTGCCGCAAGTGGATGGCGACGACTTCCGGCTGGAGGTGAGCGGCCTGGTGACGGACCGGCATGCCTGGTCGCTGCCGGAACTGCATGCATTGCCGCAAACCGAGCAGATCACCCGCCATATCTGTGTCGAGGGCTGGAGCGCCATCGGCCGCTGGGGCGGCGTGCCGTTCAGCACTTTCCTGCGCCGGGTGGGTGCCGATCTCACGGCCAGATACGTCGGCTTCAAGTGCGCCGACGACTACTACACCAGCATCGACATGCCCACCGCGCTGCACCCGCAAACCCAGCTCACCCTGAGCTGGGACGGGCAAGTGCTGCCGCCCAAATACGGCTACCCGATGAAGCTCAGGATGCCGACCAAGCTGGGCTACAAGAATCCGAAGCACATCCAGGCGATCTTCGTCACCAACACGTACCCCGGCGGCTATTGGGAAGACCAGGGATACAACTGGTTCGGCGGCAGTTGAGCGTTCCTCGCCTGCACTGAAACACGGCTTCACCGCCAGCAATGCAATCCACCCACAACTGTTAAGGAGTTCACCATGAGCAAGATGACCGCAACCCTGATGTGCCTCGGCCTGATGGCCGCCACCGGCAGTGCATTTGCCGCCGATAGCATGAGCAAGGACGCTATGAGCCAGGACGCCATGAGCCACGACGGCATGGCCGGCATGCAGAAAGACGCGATGGGCAAGAACGAGATGAGCAAAGACGGTATGGGCATGAAACCCATGACCAAGAAGTCCATGAAAAAGAAGGCCATGAAGAAGGACGCCATGGCCAAGGATGCGATGTCTAAAGACAGCATGGCGAAAGATGCCATGGGCGGCATGAAGCCGTAATCGCGCCAACCGGGCCCGTCGTGCGCGAATAGCCTGGCTTTCGGCTATCCGGCGCGGGACGGGTCCATCCATCGAGGAGTCGCATCATGAAACACCGTATCGCCGCCTTCGCTGTACCCGCCATCGCGCTGGTGCTGACGTCGGCCATCCTGTATCCCTCCCCCTCCGTCGCCACGGCCTTGCCCGATCCTGCCGTCGATATCCCGTTGGCAAAAGCCGGCACCCCGCAGACCGCCGTCCTGGCGGGCGGCTGTTTCTGGGGTGTCGAAGGGGTCTTCGAACACGTCAAGGGCGTCACCCAGGTGGTGTCGGGCTATGCCGGCGGCGCGGCGGATACTGCCAATTACGAGCAGGTCAGTTCCGGCCGCACCGGCCATGCCGAATCGGTGCGCATCACCTACGACCCGACGCGCATCAGCTATGGGCAACTCCTGAAGGTGTTCTTCGCCGTCGCCCACAACCCGACCGAACTCAACCGACAAGGACCGGACAGGGGCACCCAGTACCGCTCGGCAATCTTCTACACCACCCCTGAGCAGACGCGGGTGGCGGACAACTACCTCGCGCAACTCCAGACGGCCCACCTATTCCCGCGCCCCCTCGTCACCCAGATCACCCCGTTGCAAGAGTTCTACGGTGCCGAGACCTACCATCAGGATTATCTGGTCCGTCACCCAAACCAGCCCTACATCGTCATCAACGACCTACCGAAGATCGCCAACCTGCATAAGCAGCTGCCGGCCCTGTACGTCGACAAGTAAGGCGAGCCCTATTACCCATCCAAACAGGAGGCGAAATCATGGACAGACGCACTTTCATCATGCTGGCGGCGGGCGGGGCCTCGGCGCTGGCGTTACCGAAACTGATCCTGCCCGGGCAGGCCATGGCAGCGGAGCATATCGACAAGCTCATGCATAGCGATGCCGAGTGGAAACGCCTGCTCACCCCGGAGCAGTACGACATCCTGCGCGAAGAAGGCACCGAGCGTCCCTACACCAGCCCGCTGAACAAGGAAAAACGCAGCGGCATGTTCCTGTGTGTGGCCTGCGGGCTGCCCTTGTTTCCCTCCCGCTTCAAGTACGACAGCGGCACCGGCTGGCCCAGTTTCTACGACGTGCTGCCCGGCCACGTGGAAACCAAGGTGGACCACAAGCTGCTGCTGCCGCGCACCGAATATCACTGCGCGCGCTGCGGTGGTCACCATGGCCATATCTTCGACGATGGACCCAAGCCGACCAGCCTGCGCTATTGCAACAATGGCCGAGTGTTGAAGTTCGTACCGGACAAGGCGTCATGAGGTCACCAGTCTGAAACCATCCCAAGCCCGACTCGCGACAGCATGGTAAGCGCCATCGGTCCTTCTCTGCTCCCAGCCACTGCCGGGAATTTATCGACTCCTGGCTTGAGGGCTCAACTCGACCAATATCAGAAACAACTTTCCGAACTGGAGAGTTGCCCATCCTGCAAGACGTCCGCTGGACAGTCCAAGGTTGCGGAACTGACCGGCAGGATCAACGCGCTACAACGCCGGATTGACTCAAACGGCACGGCATCCAGCTTGGCCATTGAAGTCAATCGGCCCGCAGACCAGGGGCAGAATTCGATGGACTCGCCGTCGCCGGGATATGTCGTCGCGGGACATCAGCCGCCATGGCTTCATGCCGTTGGCGGGGCTATCGGCGGAAGTCTGGATGTGTACGCTTAGACAATTTGCAAACCATGGACCACATCGACGAACTCCTGAAAGGCTTGTACTCAGTGTCAAGCAGTGAGGCATGTTCCCTCCACAGGTGGCATTTTTGATGATTAGTAAGTGTCCAACGGACGCTTACCGAAGACATGATCAGCCGGTCAAATGCTGTCGATTTTCCTGACTGCGGAGCGGACACATGAATGGCTGCTGAACTTCGAAACCTGCCGTAGGGCCAGTTCCCGGTACTCGGCCACAAGAGACGTTCGCGGTAGTGCTGTCAAAACGTGTGAAGGGCGGCTTTGGGGAAGGCGACTATCGGGCCGGACCCGGCCATAACCCGCCATACGAGGTACCGTCGAATTGTTAGGCTACGGAATCTATTGAATGGCTGCTTTTCGGCAAGCGATTTGACATCCTGACTGCCCAGACTCGGCCATTCATTGCGGTCAATCTGAACGAGCTGGACCAACCTCCGTCTTAGGTTTTTAGGGGGTTATTGAAGCCATCTTGAGTTTACGCCGCAGGCGCACTGGGTGCAGACAGCGACAAGACTAGATATGATCGTCCAAGCAAACGCCCCGTTCGGTTGCCTGTCTTTCCGCGCCACTATTCTTCAGAAATTCACCAGTATCCTTATGGCTGGGCGCGGCCATACGCTCTTGCGCGCCCTGCCATTCGGCCTGATAACCTTACGCACGCGTGCCTTGCTTGCATCTCTAGGATTATTTGGAAAGCACGGTCGAACTTGAGCCACACATCCACACCCATCGACCCATGACGACAGTCGAGGCAGAGAAAACCGCCCTGCTGTATCGCAATGCAGGCATTGCGTTTGGCGTGACATTCGTCAATGCCACGCTACTCGCCTATGTCAACGCGACGCTGCATAGCCCGGATGGGTTGACAATTGCTTGGTGGAGCATGATTGCTGCGATCGCTGCGGGGCGCTATTTATTGGCAGGTCGCTTCCAGGCAGCAAGGCCGGAGGCGTCAGAGATGATGATCTGGCGACATCGTTATATCGTCGCCACGGCACTCGCCGGGGCCGCATGGGGCGCGGGAACGGTTTTGTTCGTCTGGGATGCGCCCGATGGCGCGCGCTTGTTCACCGGACTCGTACTCTCCGGCATGGTGGCGGGTGCTATTCCAATCCTGGCGCCGGTGCCGACCGCCTTCCGGACGTTTACGCTGCCGATTCTCGTGCCGTTGGCGTTTGCCATCCTATATCAGGCCGAATCTGCCCTCGACTGGGCGTTCGGGATCATGACCATCGTATTCCTGGTTGCCGTACTTGCCAGCGCACGTTACCTGCATGAAACGCTCGATGTCGCGATCCGTCTGGGGTTGGATCAAAAACGCCTGGTGGAAGACATGAAAGGCGCTCGCGACGACGCCGAAGCCGCCCTTGCGGCGCGCAAGCTGATCGAGGCGACGTTACAGTCCAGCGAGGAACGTTACCGCCTCATCCTACAGCACTCGCCCACAGGTATCCTGCATTATGACAATGCGCTGATCATTACCTATTGCAATACACGCATCGCGCAAATCCTCCAGGTACCCATGGAGAAATTGATCGGCCTGGATATGAAAACCCTCCGGGACCAGCGTGTATTGCCGGCGCTGAAAGCCGCGCTTGAGGGGCGTCAAGGTGTATACGAAGGGGAGTATGTCTCGACGCTGAGCGGTGCTCAGGTCTGGGTGGCGATGCATTGCACACCGTTCCAGAGTGAGCAAAACCAGATCGAGGGTGGCATTGCCATCGTCGAGAACATCACCGAACGCAAGCAGTCCGAGGAAGAAATACGCCATCTGGCTTACTTCGACCCGCTCACCCAGTTACCGAATCGACGCTTGCTGATGGATCGCCTGGGGCATGCCTTGATCGCCAGTAACCGTAACCGCGAATACGGGGCCCTGATGATCCTGGATCTGGATCACTTCAAGAGCCTCAACGATACCCAAGGTCATGATGCCGGCGATCGGCTGCTGGTCGCGGTATCCCAGCGGCTTGCCGCCAGCCTGCGTCAGGAAGACACCGTCGCGCGCATGGGGGGTGACGAATACGTGGTCATGATGGAAGGACTGGGCCAATCGGAACGCAGCGCGGCAACTCAAGCGGAAGTTGTAGCCGAGAAGATTCGCTACGCACTCAATCTGCCTTATATCTTGGGCGACCGTGAAACAGAACATTTCAGCACCACCAGCATCGGCTTGACCCTATTCTGCGGTCAAGATGACCCGCCCGAAGTCCTCTTGAAGCAAGCGGACGTGGCCTTGTACCAGGCTAAAGGTGCTGGGCGAAATGCGGTTCGTTTTTTCAGCCCCGCGATGCAGGCGGCCATCGAATCGCGTGCAGCCCTGGAAGGGGCCTTGCGACAGGGCCTGGACAAGGGGGAGTTTCAACTTTATTACCAGCCTCAGGTTGATCAGGCTGGACGACTGATAGGCGCCGAGGCGCTGATCCGCTGGCTGTCTCCGAAACAGGGGCTGGTATCGCCAGCGCAATTCATTCCGCTGGCCGAGGAGACGGGACTGATCCTGCAGCTCGGTCAATGGGTGCTGAATACAGCATGCGCCCAGATCAAAGTATGGCAGGACGATCCTTGTGCGCGGGACCTGGAGCTGGCAGTGAATGTCAGCGCCCGGCAATTCCACCAGACGGATTTTGTCGAGCAAGTCCGTCACAGCTTGCTCAGCACCGGCGCCACGCCATCTCGGCTTAAATTGGAGCTTACCGAAAGCGTCGTGTTGGATGACATCGAGACGGTGATCTTGCGGATGCGGCAATTGGACAGCCTGGGCGTGCGCTTTTCGCTTGATGACTTCGGCACCGGTTATTCCTCACTGACTTACCTGAAGCGTTTGCCCCTCGACCAGATCAAGATCGATCAGTCCTTCGTTCGCGATATACCAGGCGACCTGAACGATGCCGCCATCGTGCGCGCCATTCTGGCGATGAGTCTGTCGCTGGGTCTCCGGGTCATCGCCGAAGGGGTTGAGACCGAGGCACAGCGCGACTTTCTATTCGACAATGGTTGCCAAGCTTTCCAGGGTTACTTGTTTGGCAGGCCGATGCCAATCGAGGCGTGGGAAGGCATAATCAACGCATCGTCGAGATGCCCTAAACCCCTGTCCACATGACCCCAGTCAAGCCTCCATCCGAGATTGCGCGCCAGGCACTCAGGCTGCTTACAACACGCAAACTGGCGCCGACGCCGAGCAACTATCAGTCTTGTTACAACGAGATCGCCGATCTGCCCAATGTTGCCGGTTTTCCCGAAGTGCCTCTGCGGCGTATCGCCTTGGCATTGACCGCCAGGAATATCGCCCAGCAAGAGCAGCTCAATCTGCTAGACGTGGCGATTGGCCGACATAGCTGGCAAGCCGTCGAAGACGCGCTGTCAGCCTTTGACAAGCTCGCTACCGCGCAAACAAACGGCAACGCCGGGACTATTCCACCTGCCAATGGCGTGCATGACAGCGGCCGCGCACTCATCAATGAACTCTTGGGCAGAGCCGCGCAACTGATCGAGAACATGTTGCCCGCAGTGCAAAATGACGATGCCGTCTTCAACGTACAAGTGAAGAGTCTGTTGCAGACCTTGCGCAATCCGGCCGCAGATATCGATGAGGTTCAGGCCGCCTTTGGCAACTTCAACCACCGCCTGGCATTTGCCGCAGAAGAACAGGCCGAGATCAAGCAGGCACTACTCAAGCTGTTGCGTCTCATCATCGAGAACATCAGCAAATTGACGCTGGACGAAAGTTGGCTCCATGGCCAGATCAATGCCTTGCTGACCGCCATCCGGCCGCCATTGAATTTACGCCATCTCGATGATGTGGAGCAACGTATCCGGGATGTCATGTATAAGCAGGCTGCGGCGAAAGAACGTGCCCTGGAAGCACAGGAAGAAATGCGCCAGATGCTGGCGAGCTTTATCGAACACCTCACCGGGATGCACGAATCGACCGCGTCATTCCAGGGCAAGATCGAGGAAAGCGCGCGGCAAATCGAACAGGTCAAGTCGATCGAGGAACTGGCACCCCTGATGCGCGAGGTGATTGGCGCCACGCGTGCCATGGCTGATGAAACAGCCAACGCCCGTGAGCAACTCAAGACCATGCAGGTCAAGGTGCTGGCGACCGAAGCGGAAATTGAAAAACTGCACCGGGATTTACACAGCGCAAGCACCTTGGCGCGCCATGACCCGTTGACCAACACGCTCAACCGCACAGGTCTAGGAGAGGCATTGGCACGTGAGATTGCCAATATGAAGCGCCATGAAACGCCCCTGTCCGTAGCTTTGCTGGATATCGACAACTTCAAGAAACTCAACGACCGACTTGGCCACGAAGCGGGTGATGCCGCGCTGATTCACTTGGTCAATGTCGTGCACGACTGTCTGCGTCCATCCGACTCATTGGCTCGTTACGGGGGCGAGGAGTTTGTCATACTCTTGCCCGACACCCCGCTTGATGAGGCCGTCATGGCCATGACGCGCTTACAAAGAGATCTCACCAAGAATTACTTTCTCTCCGGTAACGAGAAGGTTCTGATCACCTTCAGTGCCGGTGTGGCTCAATTAACGCCCGACGAAACCGGCGCGGATGCCATCAATCGCGCTGATCAGGCCATGTATCTGGCAAAGCGGGCCGGCAAGAACCGGGTCATGGGCGGTTGAGTCCAGATTGTGCAACAGGCCGTAGTCAAGGTACCGAGCGCAATCTACGAGGAAGACTTTCTCGGATTCTCGTATGGATTCCGGCCTAAGCGCGGGCAGCATGACGCACTCGACGCGGTCTGGATGGGGATAGAAACCCGGCAAATCGTTCGACGCGGATATCTGCGCTTACTTTGACAGCATCGACAGCAACAGCCGCTTTGTAGAACTCCATTGCGGAAATACCTGGTTTGGCTGGGCAGCCGCTTTAGAAAAAGCTGACGGGCCGTTTTGGCTCATTACGACTCATCGACGACAGGCAGCTTTCGGGCAGCGAAACTTGAAAGGCTGCTTTCCGGAGATGAACTCGGCAAGTTGGTCGTCGTGTCCCGACCCAGACTGTGTAAAAACGCTGGCCTGCCTGGATAATGGCGCATCGTGTTCAGGGGCATCCCGATGAAGCGTTTTGTCCAAGGTGAAGATCGAACCCAAAGCACGTTGCTCCCTGCGAGCCTGGACGACTACGTTGCCGAGACCAACCCGGTTCGCGTAATTGATGTCTTCATCGATGAACTCGATCTCGGGCAACTTGGGTTTACCGGCGTCGATCCCGCCGCAACGGGCAGGCCCTCCTACCACCCCGCCGTGCTCCTGAAGCTCTATCTCTATGGCTACCTCAACCGTATCCAATCCAGCCGGCGCTTGGAGAGGGAGTGCCAGCGCAACCTCGAATTGATGTGGCTGACTGGACGCCTGATGCCCGACTTCAAGACCATCGCCAACTTCCGCAAGGACAATGGCCCCGCCATCCGGCGGGTCGGTCGTCAATTCGTGCTGCTGTGCCGCCAGCTCGATCTGTTCTCGGAAGCCCTGGTCGCCATCGACGGCAGCAAGTTCAAGGCCGTCAACAACCGGGACCGGAACTTCACCCGCGCCAAGATCCAGAAGCGCATGGAGCAGATCGAAGCCAGCATCGAACGCTACCTCACGTCCATCGAGACTGCCGACCGGCAGGAATCCCCCCTTGCAAAGGCCAAGACGACCCGCCTCCAGGACAAGATCGCCACCCTTAAGGAGCAGATGCAGAAGCTCAAGGACATTGAAGTCGAGTTGGAAGCCGCCCCGGATAAACAGATTTCCCTGACTGATCCGGATGCGCGCTCCATGGCCACCAGCGGCCGCGGCAGCGGGATTGTCGGCTACAACGTCCAGACCGCAGTCGATGCCAAACACCACCTGATCGTGGCCCACGAAGTCACCAACGTGGGACACGACCGAGACCAGTTGGCTTCGATGGCCCAGCAAGCGCGCGCCGAGATGGGTACGCAGGAACTGACTGCCGTCGCCGATCGGGGGTATTTCAGCAGCGAAGAGATACTGGCCTGCGAGGAGGCTGGCATCACCGCGATCATACCCAAACCCGTGACTTCCAGCGCCACCGCGCATGGGCGCTTCGGCCGGGCGGATTTCCATTACGACGCCGAGAAGAACGAATACCGATGTCCGGCCGGGGATCGACTGGTCTGGCGTTTCTCAAGCATCGAGAGGGGGATGAAGCTGCATCGCTACTGGTGTTCGAACTGCCAGGCGTGCGCACTGAAGGCGCAATGCACACCGAGTCAACAACGGCGCATCAGTCGTTGGGAACATGAGGAGGTGCTCGATGCCATGCAAGCCCGCCTAGACCAAACTCCAGAGTCCATGCGCATTCGCCGCCAGACAGTTGAACACCCGTTTGGAACGCTCAAGGCGTGGATGGGGGCGACCCATTTCCTGACCAGGACCTTGCAGCGCGTCAGCACGGAAATGAGCCTGCATGTGCTCGCCTACAACCTGAAGCGGGTGATGAAGATTCTGGGCATCAGGGGATTGATCGAGGCCATCAGGGCCTGCGGGCTCGAATTACGGTCAATTTGGCGTTTGTTACGGCCCTTGCTGTCGTTTCTGGGCGTGTCTCTGGAAAAAACCAGTCCAGGGACCCGGCTCGCCATATTCCCAGCTCGCGCGGTCGCATGGCCCCCTGATCACATAGTAAACGGCGAAAAACTAAGCTCTGCCAATTGCTGCGGGTTTTTACACAGTCTGGACCCAATCCGGACCTTCTCCTTTTGATGGTCCTGCGGCGGGTTTTTGAGTGGTGCAGTCGCTCAGCGGAGAAATTGACCGAGAACTACTCGGCCAATGCCGACCGTGGGGGTGGGCTCAATATAATGCCCGGTGTCGCACAGGTTGCTGTCGTTGATGCCCCAGAAAATTGCATGATATGCAAAAAAAGGCTCTATGCCGTTTCCAGTGGAATTTGACTTCAACAAAGGGCTGGGATCGGTTCCAATTCGAGCCCTTGTGACCTGACGGATACCGCCCTGAACCTCTCCATCGAAACCCTGTTCACGACGGCCCTTGGCCTGCAAGCGCCCTGGGCGGTCAAAGACGTCGAACTCAACACGGCGAAGCGTCGGATCGACTTCCAGGTGGTCTATGAGGCGAAGCGCATGGCCTGCCCAGTCTGCGGGATGGCCGACCAAGGCATCCATGACCGCGTGGCCCGGAGTTGGCGCTACCTGGACTTCTTCCAGTACGAAGCTTGGCTGCACGCCGAGTGCCCCGTGTCCAATGCGGTGGCTGCGGCAAGACGACCCAGGCCACGGTACCCTGGGCGCGGTAAGGCAGCGGCTTCACCCTGCTGTTCGAAGCGCTGGCCCTGTCGCTGTGCCGGGAGTTGCCGGTGAGCCAGGCGGCGAGCCTGATGCGTGTGGCGGCCAAGCGGCTTTGGACACGGATCGCCCATTACGTCCCGCTGGCGCGTGCTCAGGACGACATGCGCAGCGTGCGCCGGATCGGCGTCGACGAGACCAGCGCCAAGAAAGGGCATGACTACATCACGGTCGTCCATGACCTGGACGCCAAGCCCTGCTCTTCGCCTTCGCCGGGCGCGACCATGAAACGCTGAAGGCCTTCGCGCATGACCTGAAGGCTCATGGGGGTGAAGCCGAAGCGGTCGAGCACGTCTGCATGGACACGAGCGCGGCCTACACCAAGGGCGCGACGCAGGCACTGCCGAAGGCCAGCATCAGCTATGACCGTTTCCATGTCATCGCACTGGCGAACGAAGCGATGGACGCGGTGCGCCGGGACGAGATGCGCACCTCGGCGGTGGCGGTCCGGGAGGCGGTGGGGGCCGACGACAGGAAGGGCATCAAGCGCCTGTTCTGGGCCATGCGCAAGAACCCGGAGAACTGGAACCGCAAGCAGATCGACACCATGCACTGGCAGCAACGCTCGAACCTGAAGAGCGCACGAGCGTGGCGGCTGAAGCAGGGGCTGCGCGGGGTGTATGCCCAGGCGGTGGCGAGTAACGACGAGACGACGGCCAGACTGGAATTGCGGGCCTGGCTGTCCTGGGCGCGACGCTGCCGACTGGAGCCGTTCAAACGCCTGGCCCTGACCTTGGCCGAGCGCTTCGATGGCGTGGTGCGGGGCATGCTCGACGGCCGCAGCAATGCCTTCGTGGAGGCCATGAACGGCTTGTTGCAGCAGACCAAGACAGCGGCGCGTGGCTTCCGGACGACCGAGAACTTTATCGCCATCGCCTACCTGAGGATGTCGAAACTCAAGCACTTGCCGGACAACCCGCTCGTGCCTGCCGTACCCCGTTCCCTTGGCGGCTATGTCCATCAGATATGACCGTCAAGTTCCACACAGATCGGCATAGAGCCCAAAAAAACGTGCTTACCTACTGTTTTGTTTCCTGTGCAGGATGGCTTACCTCGGTGCAGCAGAGGTTCTCCTACCATGCTAAGAATTTACTCGAGTTCGTAATCCCAAGAATGTGATGAATACCAGCAAACCGGTCAGTGCTGTTATAGCCCAATACGACAGAGTTGGCACAGGATTAGCTCCAGTGGGTGTATTACCTAATGGAACCGCCGGGCCGCCCTGGTCTTGTATCACGCCGTTAGCTTGCAAGTCGTCATCGCCTACTCCACCATCACTGATTGTTAGCGTAATTTGATTTCCATTCACTTGCACTTGGCAGGCTGGCAAAGGATACCAATGTGGCTGTAGACAATCGCTCCCTGTGCAATTGTAGCCTTCTGGAGTCGGACCGTATTTCCAATATGTCAAATTAGTTGGCAATGCTGCTGGGTAGACAATCGTAATGGCTGCCCAGGTATCGCCGTTAAATGGCCTTCTAATCAGCTTGAAATCCAAAATGCCATATGGGAACACAAGCCCACTGGGCGGTGGTGTGGCTATGCTTGAAAGAGGAATAAAACCTTGCGAATTTCCCTTGTCTACATCCCATCCATAATAGCTTGGGACAGCAATGCCTTTCCCACCGGGCGTGCCAGGAATTGTGCCCCCATCTGTTGCGCAGAAACTTTGTTTGTCAACAGTGCTGCCAGATGACGATGCATTTTGTAGATAGGTATAGCAAGCCCATTGATAACACGCTGAGGCAGAAGGGGTCACCCCATATCCGCTGCCTCCGTTACTACAAAGATTTGTAGTAGGAGGAAAAACACTCGGCGCATTTGTTGCTGCTCCACACAAGTTGTAGACATCAGCGGTAGAACAAACGCCGGTGTAGGGTAATGGCCCCGCTCCAGATGATGAGCTGGAGCTGCTGCTGGCGGAGCTGCCGGAGCTGCTGCCCGGATGTAAACTCGGACATAAAGAGGCACCAGAGCTACTGCTACTGCTGGCACTTTGCGCCATTCCAGGTGCAATCGCTTGAAGTGCATACAATATGAAGCACAATAGTGCAGTCCATTTCGGTACTGACTTGATATTGCCATCATAATAGATGTTTACGTTATTCTTATTGCCACTCATTCGTATTCCCCCTGTATCGGGTTCGTTACTGTAATGGATACAACCCGTTATCCCAACTGATTGAATTACCGCTGCTAGATTGATTGCCTATTCGTTTTGTGCGTAATTTATTGGGCCGGATGCTGTTTTGTCAAGTGACGTCGTGCCATGAAGCGAAAAAGGCCGTGTTGCTGTATCCAGCCTGCATAGCGCACATAGTCCGGGTCACGCCCGAGATGCATTTCCTCGGTTCGAGCGCGCAAATAGTAGATACCGTTCAGTGCGAGGAGCAGCAGACAGGTACGTAAGGCCTCGGCTAGGCTACCTTGGACAACGAAGGGCACCGAGATGAGCCACCAGGATAGGTTCTTGGCTAGATAGGCCGGGTGTTTGCTCCAGCGATAGGGGCCGTTGGTGAGAATACCGCGATGGGTGAGGTTGGAAAAGCGCGCGCCGAACATGACGGTGGCCCAGACATAGATGACGCTGCACAGGAGGATGGCCGCACTCCACAGCCAGGGGATGACGGGAACGTCTTGCAGCCAACTGTTCCAAAATAAACCGGTTTGGTAGTTAATGTATTGGCGTGAGATGAGTTGTGACCAGAAGGGTTCGTAGCAGACCAGGGCCACCACCCAGCCTAGCATGGTCGGTTCGGCCGAGCGGACGTGCGTGTCGAACAAGCGCAGCGAGGCGATATAACCCAGGGTGGCAAGACCGACATCGATATAGAAAATGAATCGATAGGCGATGGCGTGGAACTGGATGTGGGTCGTCTGGCTGGTGAGTTGCACTTGACGAAGCCAGTTCAGGTCGGTGCACAAGTAGGTGAACATCAGCGGCAGGAAGTAGCCCTTGATGGTCCAGGTGAGTATGTGCTGCCCGAGGACAGCGCGGTCCACGTTCTCCCAGCGCAGCAGTAAGATTTGGCCCAGGTGCCAATAACCGTCTTTGGGCTGAACCATGGCCCGGTCGATGTAATAGAAATAGGGGATGGCGAGCATCAGCCAGACTGGCATGACATAGCGTAAGGCTTGGTAGAACTGACCATAGAAGGCGCCGTGATATTCGGGAAACAGCCAATAAAGCAGGCCGACGAAGCCGATGCTGCCGAGCAGGCCGACGTACTTCGTGGCGGTTCGTGCCCAAGAGGGTTGGCGTTGATTCGGGTCCAGCCCGGTGCTTGCTCGAAGATGTACGTGTTGACCGAGGCTGTCGACCGCGAATATCGCCAAGCCTGTGGTCGTGATGAGCCAGATGGCAGAAAGCACGATGTTGTCGCCGAAGGGATGGAAGGCGTAGTCCAGCGCGGTCATCATCAGGTATGTGACGATACCTGCCAAGGCAACGGTGGGATGGGTGACGGATTGAGGGGCATGCATGCTCGGCTACCGGTTTGATACTTATTTTTCGTCCAATGGTAACTGGAGTTGTGCGGCGTGAATACGAGGTGGGGGAGGGTCAAGCTGTTTGGCGGTGTGATTGTCCGTCGATTCAGCACTTATTCAGTGCTCCGAAGTAGAGCCTGTGGAGGGATATATATGTCAGCATTAAGCGCAGTAATAGGAATGCTGCTGCTCGCATCGTCGAAGGCATCACCGACAGCATCATACACAACACCAGCCTTTGAACTGAGCCGGGCTCGCGGGCTAGTTTGGCCGAGGTCATTCCGTATGTCGTCCGGCAGGTTTCGGAATAGACCTGTCATCCGAACAACGGCTCCCTGCAACAGCCCAACGGCAGCAGATGGCCGACTGCCGTAGCTCTCGAACGGCCGCTTCGTAGAAGCGAAACGCGAAAAACCGTTGATGTGCGTCGGGCAACTTTGGAGAAACCCGACGGGCGGGTATGGGTCGAATCCAGAAATAGCCTGATTCACAAAGCGGTCGTCGGAGCCGGGGTCTCTTCGGCGCCCGATGGGCGCCATTTTTTTACTCAGGCGCGACCGATGGCCAAGGAGTCCCAGGCCGTGGTGTAGGCCGGCGTCAAATTACCTCGGCGCATCTTCCAGGGTTGGCCGATCCCCTCGGCGGCGAACCGGAGCGTTCCCTTACCCATCTGCGAGTTGCAGGCATCCAAAGCGGCCAGGAGTCGGCTACGCCGTTCCTCGCCCTCGGTATCCTCGGCACGGAAGAGTACCCCTTGGTGCACCCCCTCCGGCACCATGTCCATGAGCATCACCCCCGCCTTCTTGTAGCGGAACTCCGGTCGGAAGATACGCGCCACCCCGGATCGCGCCGCCTGAATCAGCGTCGCCGTGTCCTGGGTCGGAGTCGGGAAGGAGATCATCGCCGCCGGGTGGTATTGCGGTTCACCGGGAATGAAGCTGTTGGTGGACAGGAAGACCTGCATGGCCGAGGTGCATTGCCGGCTCTGGCGCAACTTCTGCGCGGCGGTGGCAGCATACGTGGCCACCGCTTCGAGCAGATCATCCTTACGCCTCACCAAGTGTCCGAAGCTGCGCGAGGAGACGATTTGCTTCTTCGCCGGTGGTGCTTCTTCCAGGGGGATACAGGGCAGACCGTTCAGTTCCCGGATGGTGCGCTCCAGGACCACGTTGAAGCGCTTGCGCAAGCTCTCCGGGTCGGCAAGTTTCAGGTCCAGGGCACTATGGATGCCCAAGTCCTTGAGCTTCTTGGCCCAACGCGGTCCCACCCCCCAGACGTCGCCTACCTCCACCTGGGCGAAGTAGTCGAGTTGCCGCCAAGGCGGCAGATCGGCGAGGTTGCACACTCCCGCCGTCTTGAAGTCGGGATGCCTCTTCGACAACCGGTTCGCCAACTTCGCCAGGGTCTTCGTGGGACCGAGGCCAACACCCACCGGGAGGCCGGTCCACTGCCGGACCTGATGCCGGATACGTCGGCCATGCTCAGTCAGATCCCAGTGCTGGAAACCCTTGAAGCGCAGGAAGGACTCATCGATGGAGTAGACCTCCTGCTCCGGGCTGTACTGACCGATCACGGCCATCATCCGGCGGCTCATGTCGGCATACAGGGTGTAGTTCGACGACAGGACGATGCCGCGATGCTGATTCAGGAGATCGCGGATCTCGAAATACGGCACGCCCATCGGTATGCCCAGGGCCTTGGCCTCATCGCTGCGGGCGACGGCGCAGCCATCGTTGTTGGACAGGACGATGACCGGCCGGCCCTCTAGGTGGGGATTGAACACCCGTTCACAGGACACATAGAAGTTGTTGCCATCGACCAGGGCATACAGCATCCGGCTCATCGTAGTTTCCGGACGACGCCTTTCACCACCCCCCAGATGACCAGTTCCTGGCCGATCTTGAACTCGATGGGCCGGAACTCCGGGTTACGCGCCCGCAAGGTCACGGTCGTGCCCTCCCGATGCAATTCCTTGACGGTGAGCTCGCCATCGATCACCGCGACGACGACATCGCCCTGGCGCGGCTCCAGAGAACGATCCACGGCAATGATGTCGCCATCGAGGATGCCGGCGCCGGACATGGAGTGGCCCTGGACCCGCACATAGAAGGTCGCCGCCTCATGCTCGATCAGGTAGTCATTCAGGTCCAGCCGACTGTCGGCATAGTCCTCGGCGGGGCTCGGGAAGCCCGCCGGCACCTTGAAGGTGAACAGGGGCAACGGGCCGGGGGCGCCCGAGTGACGCGCAGGGGTGAGGAAGGTCAGAGGCATGGGGAAGACGGAAACGAACGATAGTTCGATTATAGTCACATCCCGGCTTCATGGAATAATCCCGGCATGTGCGGACGCTTTGCTCAAACCAGTTCCTTGACCCAGATCGCCACCCGGTTCGGGGTGGCCGAGGCCGGCATCCAGGCCCAAGAGGGTCCACCACGCTACAACCTGGCGCCCGGGGCTCAGGTGCTGGGGATACGTCAGGCCGATAGCGGCCGGGAGTTGGTGCGCCTGAAGTGGGGTCTGGTGCCGCACTGGTCGGTGGAAGCCAAGACCGGGTACAGCACCAGCAATGCCCGTGCAGAGACGGTCGATTCCAAGCCGGCCTTTCGTACGGCGTTCAAACGGCGGCGCTGCCTGATCCCGGCGAACGGTTGGTATGAGTGGGCCTTTGTCGCCGATCAGAAGTGGAAGCAGCCTTGGTACTACCAGGGTGTGGACAGCGACCTCCTGGCCTTTGCCGGTTTATGGGAGCGCTGGGAGCAGCGCGACAAGGTACTGGAGTCCTGTACGGTCATCGTCTGTGCCGCCAACGCGGTGGCTTCTCCGGTGCATGATCGGATGCCTGTGATTCTTCCCGAGGCTGACTGGGCATCCTGGCTCGATCCGGAGACACCTGCCGAGCAAGCCAATGGGTTGCTTCAGACGTGTCCGAGTGAGTGGATCACGACCCGGCCGGTGAGCCGAGCGGTATCCCTGGCCAAGAATGAGGGGCCGGAGTTGATTGTGCCGATTTCACTGTGAGTGGGGCCGGCACCGCTTGAGTCCGTCACTGCGTCGTGGCGCGGGTGAATTGGGTGAAGCCGCATACCTCTGTGGAGAATCCGCAGTCATAACGTACATGGCCATACATCGAAAATCCTAACGGCCGATGACAGAGTAAGCAGACCCTTACTGGCATGCCTGGTGGTGTGTGTCAGCCAAATACCGTTTTCGGCGGCTGCGTTGAAACGAGCGAGTTTCACAATCCCAGCGACCACTGGCGACCCTTAATCCATATCCCTTATTGGGTCTTAGCCGTCATCCTTTCCGTACCGGTAGCCATTCATTGCACTGCCTTTCTGGCCGAGCGCGTGTTGGTTAGCGATCGGCCCACCCTTTGGGTCGGCCCGTAGCCATTGTTTGTTTCGCTCAGATGCTTTTCGGGCTGTTTTCCTCTCAGCCCTCATCGCTGATCCCACTGTTGAGCTGATTTTTGCGGCGCGCCTTATAGCACACCGCCTGTCAATAAATTCGTAAATCCTTTTCCGAATTGTTCAGGCCCGCGCCGGCTAGCGTATGCCCATCGAATAACGACACACCATGGGATGCGTAGCTTTTCTTCCTTTATCTTGCTGGCGAGTCTCGCCGGCGCCGCGCAAGCGCAATGCTGGCATGAGGCCGCCGCGACCTACGGGCTGGACCCGATGGAGTTGGGGGCGATCGCGTGCGTGGAGTCCCGGTTCCGGGTCGATGCACTGAGCCCGGTCGGTGCGCGTGGCGTGATGCAAGTCATGCCGTCCAATGCTCGCGCGCTGGGGATGCACCCGGATCTGCTCTGGGATGCCTGCACCAACATCTACATGGGTGCCTG
The DNA here is from genome assembly GCA_016703155.1 of Hydrogenophilales bacterium. Lineage (GTDB taxonomy): Bacteria > Pseudomonadota > Gammaproteobacteria > Burkholderiales > Thiobacillaceae > JADJCP01. The sequence goes on along the minus strand of JADJCP010000002.1, from coordinate 88,136 downwards.
GGTACTGGCCCAGATGAAGGCCAAGCATGGCGATTCCTGGGAAGCCGTCCGCGCCTACAACGCCTCCTGCACGAAGCTCAAAGGTGCGGCCTGCCGCAAGGCGCGCTCCGTGTATGCCTGGGCGGTGTATCGCGCCCGCCAGAGCCTGGAGCGCACCGGCCAATGCAGCTAACAACGAAAGGGGGTACGGGATTGAGCTACGACAAGAAACACACGCCGGGCCACAAGGTGGTCCTGGTGAGTGATGAAGCGTTTGATCTGCTGAAGAAGTTACAGAAACAGTCATGTGGTCATGGCGACCAGGATGGCGGCGACATGATGCTCGATTTGAAGCACGTGGCCACCGCTGTGGTTCTGGAGGCAATGCATCAGGAAGGCCTCGCCGTGCGTGCGTTGAAGCGCGCCAGGCTCATCGTTATCAACCTATTGATGGAATCCAACAAGGAGAAAGCTGTATGAAACTCGTCACCACCCCCCTGGCGCGCCTGGCTCAGGCCAAAGCCGCGATCACCCGCAAGAGCACCGCTTGGTACGTCGGCGCAGTCACCGGCCTTTCCACCATGACCGGCAACGCCCTGGCGGTCAACCTGGACATGACCAACGTCGCCGCCGCCACCGGTCTGGGGCCGCTGCAACGCGCCATCCAGCAGTTTGCCGACATGAACACCGGTCTGATCGCCCTGGTCATCATCATCGGCTTTCTGGTCGCCCTGGTCTCCCTGGCGGCGCTGCGCAACTTCGCGCCGGTCCTGGGCTACGTCGGTCTGGCGATCTTCGCCGCCGTCGGCTTGGTGGTTGCCTTCGCCATCGCCGGGGCGGTCATCTAAACCATGGACGGCAGCCGCATCCTTCGGCGCCTGGACGATCCCTGGAAGCTCGGGCTCTGGGAGATGGACGTGGCCGGCACCTTCGTCTTCTTCCTCATGCTCGGGCTGATGAAGGGCTCCATGTGGGCGTTCTTCGGCTCCGCCGTGCTGGGCTGGTTCGCCTGCACCCGGATAGCCAAGCTCAAAGCGATGCGGCACACGGGCTTTCTCTGGCACTTCCTCTTCTGGTGGCTGCCCCAGGAAGCGATGTTCATCCCTCGGGGCATCGTGCCGCCGTCTCACTACCGTGAGATGGTCGGCTGACATGCCGTCATAAGGTCATAAGGCACCTATGAAACGCGACGCCTACGAAGCCGATGTGCAGATGCTGTCACGGCAGAATCGGTTCCTCTGGATCACCGTCGGGGGCCTGGTCACGGCACTGGTCCTGGTCCTGCTGGTCGCCTGGTCGGGCATGGGCTCGAACCGCACGGTGGTGACGCCGCCAAGGATCGAGAAGTCCTTCTGGATCACCGACCACACCGCCTCCGGCGAATACATCGATCAGATGGCGCAGTGGGTCGCCTACCTGACCCTCGATATCACTCCCGACAACGTGGCGTACAAGTCCGATCTTCTGCTCAAGCTTGCCGAGCCGGGCTATCACGGCGCCATGCAGCAGAAGTTGCGCGTCAACGCTGAGAAGGTGCGTCGCGACAACGCCACCACGTCCTTCGATGTGCGCACCGTGCGCGCCGCCCCGGATGCATTGGCGGCGATCCTCACTGGGCAACTCAAAGTGCTGATCAACGGCACCCCGGTCAAGAACGAAATCCGGCATTACCTGGCCCGCTTCTCGATCGACGGGGGCCAGGCCCAGCTCATCAAGTTCAAACAGGTCAAAACCGATGACGTTAAAGCCGCCCTCGCAGAAAACGATCTCGATGTGGAGGAAACCGATGGCAGCTTCTAAGGCAATCCTACTCGCCTCGCTGCTCCTGACGGCGCCCGCCTGGGCGCTGCAGAAGCTGGAGGTGAAACCCGACGCCACGGCGACGGCGCGCATCGCCCTCAAGGAAACCTCGCGCATCAAGGTCGAGGGCGCGGCCATCGTCGATGTCTTCGGTTCGGTCTATGCCCCCGACAACCCGGCCGGGGAGTTGATGGTGGCGCCCGACGCGGCGAGCGGCGAGATCTACGTCATGCCCTCGGCCGCCGCCGTGCCGGGCAAGCCGATCAACATCTTCGTCAAGACCGACAAAGCGACCTACACGCTGCTGCTGACGCCCACCGACATCCCCAGCGAGACGGTCATCCTCAATGATCGGATCGTCCTGGCGCTGCGGCCCGAGTCGACCGAAGCGAACGCCTCGGCCCCAGACTGGCTGCGGCAGATCAAGAACATGATGCTGGTCCTGACCAGCGACGCCCCGTCGCCCGGGTATCTCGCCTCGCCGATCGGCAAGGCCGTCGGACTGTGGCAGGAGGCGCGTTTCTTCGAGATTCGTCGCGTCGCCAACCGGCGCCTGTCTGGTTCGATCTTCGATCTGACCAATACCTCGGCGGCGCCCATGGTGCTCGACGAGCGGGAATTCTTCGATGCCGGTGTTGTCGCCGTGGGCGTGGTCAAGACGCACCTGGCGCCGAACGAGTCGACCCGCGTCTATGTCATCCGGGAGAAGCGCGGTGAGTAACGGTCAAGCGCCCTCGGCCGCGCCTGGCTTGCGCGGCCTCAAGAATGCCCGCTGGGCTCAGTACGTGGTCGGCCTCATCGCCTTGCTGGGCGTCTGGGGGCTGTTCGTTCTCCTCTTGTCCGGGGACAAGAAGCCGAAGGTGCAGGACACCAAGACGGACCCCGGCAAGGTCGCCGTCAAGGCGATCACGGCGCCGGGTGAAGTCGTCACCGACGCCCAGCGCTGGCTCTACAAGGCGGGCGACGACATCTCCACCCTGAAGGGCCGGGTGCAGGACAGCGAGGCCTTGAACAAGGAACTCCAGGCGCGTCTGGCGACCCTTGAAGCCGAGGCCAAGAAGGCGCCGACGAGCGCCCCGACACGTATGGACCCGGCGCGTATGGATTACCCACCCGGCACGCCGTCCAGTCCGGGCATGGCCGCACCCAAGTTCATCCCGCCGCCGGTCTCGCCGATCGCCAGCGCCTATGCGGCAAACCAAGGTCATGCCACCCAGGGGAATACGATGATGCCGCCATCGCCACCCGCGGCCTTGCCGCCACCACCGCCCCGGGTGGGCATTGGTCGGGTGATCGTCGCCGGTTCGCCTGGCACAAACGCAACGGGCAAGCCGGGAGCAATGCAGAGCGCAAATGCCGCTACCGGCAGCGCCACCCCCGCCGCCAAGGGCGCCGAACGCGAGGCCGGCAAGACCTACCTGCCCATCGGCATCGTCAAGGCCCGCTTGCTGGGTGGCCTGGATGCGCCGACGGCAGGCGCAGCGCAGTCCAGCCCGTTGCCGATCTTCCTGCGTCTGGAGGATCTGGCCTGGTTGCCGAACTATTGGCGAGCCAACGTCAAAGATTGCATGGTGACTGCGGCCGGGTATGGCGACATCTCGTCGGAGCGCGCCTATTTCCGTCTGGAGAAACTGTCCTGTGTGCGTCACGACGGGCGGGTGCTGGAGCAGAACGTCGCCGGCTCGATCTACGGCGAGGACGGCAAGCTCGGCATGCGCGGCCGCCTGGTGACCAAGCAAGGGCAAATCCTGGCCAATGCGCTGCTCGCCGGGGTTGTCTCGGGGATCGGCAAGGGCGTGGTGTATCAATCCTCGACCACGGGCGTGACGGCCCTCGGCACCCAATTCACCGACGCCGATCCGGGCAAGGAGTATCAGGCCGGCATCGGCCAGGGCGTCTCCAATGCCATGGATCGCCTGGCACAGTATTACATCTCCATGGCGGACAAGACCCATCCGGTCATCGAGATCGATGCTGGGCTTGGCGTGGATATCGGCTTCACCAAGGGCCTGACTTTGGACGTGCCGCTGCCGGACGATGCGGATCGGCTGGCGCTGCGCAATACGCCGAGACGGGGGAGGCTGGAATGATGCCCCGCGCGATGGCGGCCGGCGCCGCTCTGCTGGTCACCTCCCTGGCCCTGGCCAGCCCCGCTGAGGAGGTCAAGACACGGCTCCTGGAGCGCTATCCCGCAACCCGCGTCGATGCGGTCAGCGACACCCCGATCCCTGGCCTGTTCGAGGTGGCCATGGGCCGTAAGATCGTCTACGTCGACGCCACTGGCCAGTATTTCCTGTTCGGGCGGATATTCGACCTGCCGGGTAACCGCGACCTGACCGAAGACCGCCTGCGCGCCATCGCCAAGGTGGATGTCACGCAGATTCCAGCAGTGAGCATCCTGGAGCAGGGGGAGGGGAGCCGGATCGTCTATGTGTTCTCCGATCCGGCCTGCGGCCATTGCCAGACACTGGAGCAGACCCTCGCCGGCATCCCGGACCTGCACGTCAGAACGGTGCTGCTGCCGTTTCAGCCGGATTCCGCCGAATTGGCCAGGAATATCTGGTGCGCGCCGGATCGCTGGGCAGCCTGGACGGCCTGGATGCGTCAGGGAGTGCGTCCTGAGCGAGCGCCGGAGGCCTGCCAGGTCGATGCCCTGCTGACCCGGAACAAGGCGCTGGCCGAGCAGTTCGGTATCCGCGCCACGCCGGCCCTGGTGGCGCCCGATGGCCGGGTATCCCTGGGTGCCCTGGCGGCGCCTGAACTGTCCGCCTGGCTGATGCCTGGCGAGACCCCCGTTACTCAAGTCATTCCCGAGGTAGTCCAATGAGATCGCTTGCGCCCCTGTCACTGCTGATACCGCTGGCCCTACTGGCCGGCTGCGCCGGGAGTATGTCCGGCCTGGACGGCTCTGATCAGCACTCGTGTCCCTATAGCGAGGGCGTGACCTGTAAACCGATGTCCCAGGTGTACGAGGAATCGACCCAGGGCATGGCGTCTTCAGCCAAACCCGCTGCGACCGAGGATGCGCACCCTGAGTCCTCAACCGTAGCCGCGAAGACTCCCCTGCCGGCTCGGCCCACCGTCAAGCTCCCCGGCAGTGTCGAGAGCGGTCCCTTGCCCCTGCGTTCCCGGCCCAGCGTCATGCGCGTCTGGGTGGCCCCCTGGGAGGATGCCGATGGCGACCTCCATGAAGGCGGCTGGATCGCGCTGCGTCTGGATGATGGCCGCTGGAATCTCGATCATGTCCGGGAGCGTATCCGCGATGGCTACGGCGCCACCCTGGTGCCGCCGCCGGCCGGGGAGAGCAAGGCGACGAGCGCCGCCAAGCCGGCCTCGGTCGCCGCCGACGTGGCTGATGTATTGCCCAAGGGGCTGGTTCCGGCCGGGATGACCGCGCCCGCCCCCTTCTTTGATAACCGGACGAATTGACCGCCATGAGCAGCACCACCGAAACCCTGCCTGGCTGGCTCGACTGGCTCGCCAAGCTGTTCGCACCCAAGGACGAAGCAAACGAAGGCGATCCCCTGCAATTCTCGTCCTACCTGCCGTATCGGGGCTGGGACGACGAGACACAGCTCTTCATCCTTGGCAATCAGGTCGGCTTCTGCCTGGAGCTGGCACCGCAGTCGGGCTCGGATCAATCCATGGCGGACATCCTGGAAGGGCTGATGCACAACTGGCCGGTGGGAACGGGCATCCAGTTCCACCTGTTCGGGACACCGCATATCTACCGCAAGCTGACGCAGTACGCCAACCTGCGTTCCCCGGATAGCGACATCAAGGAGCGCTCCGACCAGGAAGGTCGGCCGGTGCGCAACACCAACATCTTCCGCACCCTGGCCCGGCGCCGGGTCGAGCACCTAGCCAAGGCGGCGCATGAATCCCTGACGCGCGGCAACGTCTACATGCTGCGCGACTTCCGCCTGGTCATCTCGGTGACGGCGCCGATCCGCTTCAATGAACGGGCACGTGTCGGTGAACTGTTGAAGGCGCGCGCCGGCATGGAAACCACCCTGCGCGGCGCGGGCTTCCCGTCGCGCACTTGGGACGCCGGGGATCTGGTGAACTGGTGCGCCGACTTCTGCAATCCGCATCGCCTGCACTGTGAACTACCCGTGCTCAACTATGACGGCGGCCGACTCCTGAATGCCCAGATGGTCGATTTCGACACGTTGCAGCAGGAGCATAGCCGGGGCATCCGCTTCAGCAATGCCCGGCATGAGGACAAGACCGTAGAGATGCGCGCCTATGCCGTCAAAGGCTATCCGGAACGCTTCTCCCTGGGACGCATGGGCGCCATGATCGGCGATCTGTCGCAAGCCGCCCTGCAATACCCGTGTCCCTTCCTGATTACCATGGGGGTGCATTTCCCGGACCCGTCGGGCACCAAGGCGAATGTCGCCATGAACCAGGCGCGCGCCACCCAGAACGCCCAGTCGAAGATGGCCGGCCTGATGCCGGATGTCGCCGACAAGAAGGCCGATTGGGACGAGGCCTTGCGCGTCGTCGACGGCGGCGGCGGCTTGGTGAAAATCTTCCATACCCTGACGCTGTTCCCGACCGAAGACTTCGCCTCGACCGCCGAGAAGGCCGCTGAGTCGATCTGGCGCGACCAAGGTTTCGAGCTGTGCCACATGACGCACATCCATCGGACCATGCTGCTGGCCTCGTTGCCCATGTCCCTGAACCTGGGCATGTTCAAGCTGCTCAGCCGCTTCAAGCTGCCCAGCACCAAGAGCTACGAGAATGCCGTCGCCCTGGCGCCGATGATCGGCGAATGGCGCGGCACCAACACGCCGACGTTGATCTTCGGCGGCCGGCGCGGCCAGTTGATCTCCCTGGATTTCTACGACAACACGCTGGGCGGCTACGGCGTCTCCATCGTCGGTTCGATCGGCACCGGCAAGTCGGTCTGGCTCAACGAGATCGCCTGGAGCTATCTCGGCGCCGGCGCCAAGGTCTGGCAACTCGACCTGGGCCGATCCTTCGAGCGCCTCACCGAGAAGACCGGCGGCCAGTTCCTGGACATCCGTGCCGGCGCCGGGGTGTGCGTCAACCCGTTCTCGCATGTGGTGAGCATCACCGACGACATGGACATGCTCCAGGCGGTGACCGCGAAGATGGCCTCACCGTTCGCCGACCTGGAGGCCTACCAGTACCAGGCCATCGGCACGGTCATCATGCGCTTGTGGGACGCGAAGGGCCCCACCATGGAGGTCACCGACATCCGCGACTGGTTCGCCCGGGGGCGGATCAACGATGACGATCCCGAGGATGGCCGGCTGCGCGACCTGGCCACCATGCTGTCGCCCTATGCCCGCGACGGCGCCTACGGCGAGTTCTTCGCCGGCGCCTCGAACATCGACTTCGAGGGAGATCACCTGGTCATCGAACTGGAATCGCTGAAGCGTTCGGTGGCACTGCATCGGGTGGTGATGATGGCCCTGCTGTTCCGCATCACCTCGCAGATGTTCTTCACGCGCAACCGGCAGAAGGTCTTCATCATCGATGAGTTGAAGCAGCAGTTGGGTGGGGAGGGCGACGCCACCCTGACCCGGATCATCGAAGAAACGGCGCTGCGCGCCCGGAAGTACGGCGGCGCGCTGATTACCGCGACGCAGATGGTCGAGCACTATTACGCCACCGACGCCCTGCACGCGGCCTTCGCGCAATCCGATTACATCGTCGTCCTGGGACAGCGCCGGGAATCCATCGAGAAGCTCGCCCAGGAAGGCAAGCTGCACCTGGACGAGGGCCGCAAGCGCCTCCTGTCCAGCCTGCGCAAGGAAGACGGGGCGTACTCGGAGGCCTACATCTACAGCCCGATGGGCGAGGGCGTGGTGCGCCTGATCCTCGATCCGCACACCCTGCTGACCTTCACCAACCGATTTGAAGACAACGCACCGCTCGATGAACTGAAGGCCCAGGGTCACAGCCAGGACGAGGCCATCGAGATCCTCCTGCAACGGCGTGGCGGGAGGGCGTCATGAACGCCCGCGATGGGTTGGTGATCCTGGTCGTCAACTCGATCCTGGTGCTCGGCGGCATTGGCCTGTACGACTGGCTGCGCGCGCCGGGTTCGGCCCTGGGGGTGGTCGACCTGGCCTCGGTGTACCGCGAGAAGGAAGCGGCCTTTGCCAAGGTGGTGGGCAGCGATCAAGCGAGCGAGGACGAGCGCAACCGCGCCATGGCGGCCGCGCAGGCCTTTGCCAAGGCCCTGCCGGCGGCGCTGGAGTCGTTGTCCGAAGAGTGTGGGTGCGTGGTCCTGATGGGCAACGCGGTGGCCTCCAGGACGGCACAGGTCATCGACCTGACGCCGCGCCTGCGCGCTAAGGTGGGGATGTAACGCGGGGCTCCGATGACGTACCCACACCCTTTGCCGCCAAGCTGGGCGCCACGCAGTCGCAGCCATGCCCTGGCCGTGCGGGCCTGGCAAGAGGTCGTCGAGATCCTCAAGCTCCCCGCGCGTTACTGGAAGGCCACCTTGGTCATCGTTCCGTCGGCGTTCTGGCTCGCCAGTCATTACCGGCTCAATATCAGCCCGTCCATGCCCTGGACCGTGGCGAGGGTCGACTACGGTACGCTGCCGCGCCTGGGCGAGACGATGCTCTATGAGTATCGGGGCGCCATGACCGGTCTGCCGTCGCGTACCTTCTTCAAGAAAGTGGCGGGCATCCCTGGGCGATCGCATCAGCATCGAGGGGAGGGCGGTCTGGGTGGGCGACTGTTTCATGGGCCTGGCCATGCCAAGCACCCGCGACGGCAGGCCGTTGATGCCGATCGCGTCCGGGGTGATCCCTGAGGGCTATCTCTATGCCAAGGGCGACCATCCCGCGTCATTCGACTCGCGCTACCAGGAAAGTGGACTGGTACCTCTGGATGCCGTGATCGGCGTCGCCTACCCGGTGTTCTGACATGGTGCGCGCCGTGTTTCTCGCCGTGATTGCCGTCCTGGTGCTGGTGCTGACCTTCGCCTTGGCGAGTCACGCCAATGCTGTCGACCTGGGCCACCATGGCCGGGTCTATTCGATCAGCGAGCCGGATTTCCTGGTCGAGATCCAGGACATCGCCCGGAAGAAGGTCGAGAGCGGCGAGTGGCGCCGCCTGGAGGCCGAGGCCCGCGAACGCGGCAAACAATACTTCGAGGCACCCCCGGCCATCGCCTGGCTGCGCACGGCGACGCTCAACCGGGTCCGACAGTTCGACCCCAGCATCACCCTCACCGAGGCCATCCAGGACGCCGAGGGCCGGGTGATCTTCCCAGCCGGCACCACGGTCAATCCCGCCGACATCGCCCCGTTTCCTGATGCCTTGCTCTATCTGAACGGCGCGGATACGCGCCAGGTCGCCCTGGCCGAGCGGCTCATCAAGCAACAGGGTGACCGTCTGAAAGTCGTTCTGGTCGACGGCTCCCCGGCGCAACTGATGCGCAAGTGGCTGCGGCCGGTGTATTTCGATCAGGCCGGCGCCGGGGTGCGCCGTTTCCGGATCGATACCGTGCCGGCGCTCATCACCCAAAAGCTGTCCAGCGATCGCTTCCTGACCATCGAGGAACTGAAACCATGATCCGCATGATCCGCGCCATCCTGGTCCTCCTGCTGGCCTGGCTGTGGCCGCTCAACACCCTGGCGGGTTCCTGCGAGGGCAAATTCCCCAATCCGGTGACCGACATCTGCTGGCGCTGCGTCCTGCCCCTGTCGATCGGCGGCGCGCGTATTGCCAACATCGGCGGTCAGTCCGATATCGACAATCCGGGCAACCCGCTCTGTTCCTGCGGCGGTTTCCCGCCGAAGGTGGGGATCAGCCTGGGCTTCTGGGAACCGGCCGTGCTCGCCGAGGTGCCGCGCCAGCCGTTCTGTTTCCCGATCCTCGGGGGTGTCGAGATGAACACGGGCGGTTACAAACCGGTGCAGCACAGCCGGTCGACACCGACCCCGGCCAAGCCGACCTCGACGGCGTTCTATCACGCCCATCACTACACCTTCCCGATCCTCTATGCCCTGGGCGTGGTCAACGATCACCCCTGCCTGGTGCAGCATGAAATCGACATCGGTTTTATGACCGAGTTCGACCCGTCCTGGAATGACCCTGCCCTGTCCAGTTGGATCAATCCCGAGGCCTTCCTGTTCGCCAATCCGGCGGCGCTGGCGGCGTGTGCCGGGGATTGCGTCGCGGCGAGTATCGACAAGCCGCTGGCGTCTACCCCTGGTGTGCCGGTTGTCAGGGCAGTCTTCACCCCATGCAGGGCTTTGTGCCGCATCACACGGGCGGCGTGGCCACGTCGTTGCTCCTGACCCAGCGCCTGCAGGCGAAGATGCACAAGTTCGGCGTCGCCTGGCAGTACCACGGCTCGGGCGCGCTTTGTGGTCCGCATCCCTCGGTGGTGATGGATCGCCAGGCCTACAAGACGCAGATGCTCTACCCGGTACCGAACACCCGGAAGATCAACGGCAAGTGCTGCCAAAACCTTGGCGAGTCCTCGATCCTCTGGGGCTCGGCCAAGGAATTCCCGATCAAGGGCGAAGACTTCGCCTATCTGCTGTTCCGCAAGCGGAACTGCTGCATGTTGTTCTGAGGGGTGGCGATGCGCAGACTCCCATGGCTGATCCTCCTGGCCGCTCTGGCGACCTCGGCTCAGGCTCAGTCGGCCGGCAAGGCTAACTCGGTCGATTGGCAGGCCCGCGTCGACGCCGCCATGAGCGCCGCCGAGCAGGCGGATGCCGCTGCTTGGCGGGCGCGCTCCGAGCGGGCGATCCAGGCGGCTGAACAGACGCCGGCTCCGGGCGCTTATCACTGGAACAACCTGCCGGCGCCGGCCAGTCCGACCCCGGACATCCTGCCGCTCGTCGCGCGCTTCCAGGGGTATATGGAACGGCAGGCCCAGGGCCAGCCGGCGCCGGGCGGGCTATCGGTGTTCGTGTCCCTGGCCATGCCGCCCGACAGCCTGAACGTGCTGGTCGCCGAGGTCGAGCGCACCGGGGCGACACTGGTCCTGCGCGGTATGGTCGATCGCTCGCTCACCCAGACGATGCTGGCCGTCCAGAAGCTGATCGGCGGGCGCCAGGTTGCCTGGACCATCGACCCGGAGGCCTTCGCGCGCTTCCAGGTCGAGGCCGTGCCGGTCTTCGTCCTGACCCGGCACGGCGCCCGGCCCTCGGGCTGTGGCGACGATAGCTGCTTTGCCCAGGATGACTTCGTGCGCCTGGCCGGTGACGTGAGCATTACCTATGCCCTCGACGTCATCGATCGGCTGGCGCCGCAATTCAGCGACGACGTGGCCTATGCGAGGGCCGGGCGATGAGGTACGCGCTGGCCCTACTCATGGCCGGTATGTACGCCACCTTGGCGCAGGCCGACCCGATGAGCGAGGCGCGCGCCCTTGGCCAGGCTTCGGTCGGCACAATCCATAGCGGCATCCAATACTCCGGGGCGCAATGGACGCAACCGGCTGTTGAGTCTTCACCGGATGGCTACGCACCCTACGGCGTCGATCCCGCCAGCGCGGCACAGGAGGGTTTCCTGTCGCGCGCGCAGTGCGCCGACTCTCCCTTGTCCAGGCCGGAGTGTGCAGCCCTGAACAGCGGCGGCGATACCAGCCAGTCCGGGGTGTATAGCCAGGCCGCTCAAGCCGTGCCGGACGAGGCCCAGAAGCTGCGTAGCGGCCAACTGCCTCTGAGCAGCGCCTTGACTGGCGTCGGCGTCGGCGGCGGACACTATTCAGCCTGTTCCAACCAGACGGTGACCTCGGGCCGGAAGTATCACGACGAGCAGTATTGCCACAACTACTACCTGCGCGTCGAAGACCAGCCTTGCGCCAAGAACCTCGATGTCGACGTGACCTGGCACTATTCCTGTCCCTCCTGGTCGACGGGTCCGATCCAGACCGACCCGTATTGGGGAGGCGGCGACCCGGTGCCGCATCACTGCGAATACACCAATACCTATTGGGAGCGTTATTGCGAGGATCGCTATTCGATGCGCTGGGCGCCTTACGTGGGTTATCAGTGCTTTGACGCCAGCAACGTCGCCAGCCCGGTACTCTGGCGCGAATGGACCTACACCGACACCTTCGCGGCCGATACCTGGGCGACGGAGCGGGATGTCTGGAACAACCCCTGCGCCGGCTACGATGCGCGCGTCCCGCCCGGCCTGTTGCCGCCCGATGGCACGGATATCCCCACCGGGGGCGCCACGGGCACCGGCCCTGTCGACAAGTGCGAACGCACCGCGTCGGTCTGTACCCAGCCCAGGGCGACCCGCTGGATCAACAACCATCCGGTCACCCGGAATTGCTGGGCCTATCAGGCCAAGTACTCCTGCCTGAATCTCGACCCGAAGTCGGACTGCAATCAACCCCGCTGGGGCAGTTGCACGAACATCGGTACAAATTGCGTCGATTGGGATCAGTTCATTCCGAACGTCTGCACGGCGACGCAAACGCGCTTCTCCTGCATGGTGGAAGACACCACCCGGCAACAGACGGTGACGAATTGCGCCGGCCAGGTCTTTACCGACAGCCACGGCGTGGTCTGGGATACCGGCCATGAGCCGGATTCGGATCTGGGCCTGGTGGCGGCGTACATGGAGGCGGGCCGGGAGGCCGGGGGGTATCTTGACCCGAACACCCTGGAGATATTCAAAGGCTACGACAGTCGCTGCAAGAAGAAGCTCTTTGGTCTGGTGAACTGCTGCAACAAGGGGGGCTCGGGCTCGGGGAGCCTGTTCTCCAATTCAGCGATTGCCGCTGCCACGACTGCGGGCAGAGCGGGTGTATCGACCTACATGTATGACGCCCTGTTCGTCTCGGACGCGCCGAACCTGGTCATCAACGGCTTTGCCTCGGTGTTCGGCTCGGGCACCAGTTCCGCCCTGGCCGGCTTCCTGGCCGGCGAAGTGTCCGTGCAATCCTTCCTGTCGTCTCTGGTGCCCGGCCCGTGGACGATCGCCATGATGGCCCTGCAATTCTCCGGGCTGATGGACTGCAAGGATGCCGACATCGAGACCGCCTTGAAGCGCGACGCGCGCCTGTGCGTGGATCTGGGGGCGTACTGCTCGAAGAAGCTGCCGTTGATCGGCACGTGTCTGGAGCGGACCTACTCGCATTGCTGCTTCAACTCGCTGCTGGCCAAGGCGATCAATACCCAGGGCAAGGCCTCGCTGGGCATGGGCATGGGCACCGCCAGGAATCCGAACTGTGGCGGCTTCAGCGCCAGCCAGTTGCAGCAACTCGATCTCTCGGCCATGGACCTCTCCGAGTTCATGGACCAGGTGAATCCCGCCACCGTGACGCCGAGCGCCACGTCCTGCTATTTCCAAGGGGAGACCTCATGTCCCGCCGTGCATTGATCCTGATCCTGGTCCTGGGCGCCTGGTCCGCTCAAGTGGCCTGGGCACGCCAGACCGTGACCAGCCTGAAACCCCTCCTGATAACGGCCCTCAAGACCGGCCAGGCCGAGGGCGAACTGGACAACCGGGATGCGCGTGCCTTCACGCGGACCTTCGGCGCCTCGGCGCCGATCCTGATCGATGTGACGCGCATCGGCGGGCACAAGGAGCCCGGCTGCGGCCGGCTTCAAGTGGTGACCCGCCAGGCCGGTGTGATCGAGCGTGACGAGAAGGGCCTGGCACTGCCCGCCAAGGATCAGAGCCTGACCTATCAGGTGAATTACTGCGCGAGCGGCCGTTTTCCGGTCGGGGAGGGCGGCGAATGAACGCCACGACGCAATGCACTGGCTGGCTCCTGGGGTGCCTGCTGCTCGGGTGCGTATCGATCAGCCCGGTCTGGGCGCAGCCGCAGATGGAGACGGGTAAACCGTTTCTGGGTGACCGGGAACGAGGCTGGTTCTGGTACGAGGCCGCGCCACTCCCGCCAGCGAAACCGCCCAAGGAGCCCAAGGGAAGCCCTGGCTCAACTACGGCCAAACCGGTCGAAGTGAAGCGCTACGAGCAATTCAAGGCCGGTATGGAAGAGGCGCGCATCGTCGCCATGTTCAATCCGACCCAGGCGAACGTCGAGCGCTACGTGCAATACCGCACAGCCCTGGTGAAGATCGCCGATCAACTAGCTGAGGCCGGGCAGCGGGTCGTCTGGGCGAATCCGGACTACGACTTCACCCAGGCGCGGCCGGTCTCGGCGGTCGGCTTGCAGGCCTTCGACAGCCAGAAGCAGGCGCAGCGCCGGCAGACCTTCGAGCGCCTGGCCAGGACGCATGTCCTGTACTTCTTTTTCAAGTCGGATTGCCCGTATTGCCATGCCTTCGCGCCGGTGCTTCTCGGCTTCTCCCAGGCGACGGGGATCAAGATTTTTCCGGTGACGCTGGATGGGGGCGCGCTGAACGAGTTTCCACAGCCGCATATCGACCGTGGCCAGGCAGCGGCGCTGGGGGCGACGACGGTCCCTGCCGTGTACCTGGCGAACCCGGCGACCCGCGAGGTGGCGCCGATCGCCTTCGGTATCCAGTCGGAATCGGAACTGGTCGATCGCGTCATGGCGATCGCCAATCCGAGTGCCAGCGATTACGTCGATGCCTCAACCCCGATTCGCTCCCTGGAAGGACTTGAACCATGACCCTGACATTCACCCCCAGGCGCGCCACCCTCACGGCGGGCATCGCCCTGGTGCTGGCCATGGCGCCCTGCCTGCCATCCAACGCCGAATCCCTGCAAGACCAGGCGAACTCGATGTTCAACGGCATGGTCAACACCACCGCGCCCCAGGCCTTCAAGGGCCAGACCATGAACACCTACACGGCCGGCTCGATGTTCGTCCGGACACCGAACAAGACCTATCAGCTCCTGGCGGCACAGGCGCCATACCTGCGCACCGGCAACGGCTGCTCGGGCATTGATGCCTTCGCCGGTTCCTTCTCGCATATCTCGGCGGATGGCTTCAAGGATATGTTGAAGGGCATCACCTCGGCCTTGCCGGGCGTCCTCTTTCAGTTGGCCATCAAATCGGTAGAGCCGCTCCTGGGCGACACCATGGAGTGGTTCAACTCGATCCAGACGATGGTGAACCGCGCCAACATCTCCAGTTGCGAGGCGGCAAAGATGGCGGTGTACGAGGGCTACCAGATGCTGGGCATGGCCACCGCCAAGAACTGCGAGCAGATCGCCTGGCTGACGGGCAGGGCGGCGGATGGCGCGGCGGCACGGGAATACTGCAAGAGCGCCGGCAACGTCAATTCAGTCATGGCGGCCGCCTCGACCGATCCCAACCTGAAAGATATTCCTGCGTTCAAAGGCAATCTGGTCTGGCAGTCCTTGAAGAAGATGCAGCACCTCGACGACAGTGACCGGGAAGTCATCATGTCGGTGACCGGGACGACGATCTACCCACAAGCCAGCGATGGCAATAACCTCCCCGCATCGCTCGGGCCTGCCGACCTGAAGACATCCACATTGCTCTACGCTGATAGCGGACCGTGTGGCGTCAACAGGATCCAGCTTCTCAGTTGTGGCAGCGACACCACCGACTGCCTCAATCCGACCTACTCATGCCGTGATTTCACGTCCATGAGCAAACGGGTCGCCGACATCATGGCCTCCCTGGCCGACAAGATCCGCGCCGGCAACCAGGCACCGAGCGCCACGGAGATCAATTTCGTGAACAACGTCCCGGTACCGGTCTACCGCATCCTCGCGGCGGGCGGCACGGTCAAGAACAGCGCCATCTCGGAATCCCTGCGCGCGCAGTTCAACGACTACGTGGCGGTGGAGTTCGTCCACGCGATGATGTCGCGCATGGTGACCGAAGCGATGACTGTGGAATTGCACAATGCAAAGCTCGTCCCCCCTCAACACGAACAACTGAGCAAGCATGTGGAGTTGGCGCGTCAGTTCATCCAGCAGCTCAACGCCGACCGCCAGGTGGCCGCGCAGAAGGCCCAGGTGGCGACCACCATCATCCAGCAAGTCGCCCAGCTCGAACGCGATCTGCGCGCCTCGATGCCGCAGCAGGTCCGCGACCTGCTGGCGTATTCGGCACTGCGCTGACCGGAGCACCCCGTGAACGGCTACACCATTTACAGCTACGGCGATCTCGACACCCTGGCCCTGATCTTCAATGCGATCGCCGCCATGATGGGCGGCGACAGCTACCTCGGCGCCATCGCCATGGTGCTGATCCTGGGCTTCTTCGGCGCCTTGATCGCCATGGCGGTAATGAAGCACCTATATGGCGTCCAATGGCTGATCGCGGTGTTTCTGATTAATGGCGTGCTGCTGGTGCCCAAGACCACGGTGCAGATCATCGACAAGACGGCGGCGCAAGCGCCGGTCCTGGTGGACAACGTGCCCTGGGGCATCGGCTCGCTGGCGTCGATCGTCACCAGTACGGGATCGGGCCTCACCGAACTCTTCGAGACGGCCTTCCAGACCCTGCCGGCGGTGCTGACCGGCAATGGCATGGTGACCCTGCCGGGTAGCCTGACCTACGAGCGAACCGGCATGATGTTCGGTGCGACCTTGATCCAGGAGGCCTCTAAAACCCGCTTCAAAGATCCGGTGTTCGAGACGGATCTCGGTCAACTTCATTGCCAATTGCACCATCTATGATATCTCCCAGGGGCTGATCGACGCGAATGCGTTCAACAACTCCCGGGATCTCTGGCCGCTCCTGGCCAACACCAACCAGGCGCGGTTTACGACCCTCCACGGTACCGGAGGGAGCGTCGACTCCTATTCCTGCCCGGTGGCCTATGCCGCCCTGGATGCCAGCCTGGCAACCCAGGTGACCAACCAGATCGCCAACATGGCGGTGTTCGTGAACCCGGCTTTGAAGGCGAGGATCGGCCAGAACATCGACGCGGCCATGGTCAACGCGGCATCGACCGAACTGAACACCCAACTTGTCGCGGCCTACAACCGATCCGCCCTGGGCGGTGCGGCGGCTACCACCGCGCAACTCATTCGCCAGAACGGCCTCATCAATGCCGTCAACGGGGCTGGGGTGATCTTCTCGCAGCGCACCAACGACCCGTCGGCGCTGATGCTCGGGATGGCCCAGGCCCAGACGACGGCCGCCCACAATGCGCAGAAGATCGTCGGCGGCAAGATCGCCGAGTCGGCTTTGCCGCTGCTGCATAACGGCATCACCGCCATCGTCTATACCGCCTTCCCGTTGGTCATCCTGATCGCCTTGCTGATGGGCGGCATGGGCGCCATCCGTGTCCTGAAGATGTACGGACTATCGATGGTCTGGCTGGCCATGTGGCCACCGCTTTATGCCGTGGTGAACTACCTGCATTCCACCAAAGCGGCCAAGGCGACGGCCCTGGCCGGCTATGCCAATGGTATCCAGGGCCTCACCCTGAACACGGCGCCGACCATTTACGACACCACCATGTCCGAACTGGCCATCACCAGTTGGCTGTTGATCTCGGTGCCAGTAATCGCCAGCGCCATCGTCTTCGGCATGGACAAGCTGGCCAACGCAGGCATTGGGTTTATGACCGCGATGGGCACCTCGGCCAGCTTCGGCTCACGCCAGGCCGGGGACTATGCTGGCAACCTGAGTCTCGACAAGATCGATCTGGCGCCGAATTACTCGAGCGCCTTCATGAGCCAGGATACCAACGCCCTGGGGCGGATCAGCACCGTGACATGCTGAACGGGGATTTTCGCTACTCGGCAAATCTTGGACAGTCCGCCGCGTCTCTGGGCACGTCGACGGAGATCGGCAGCCGCTTGAGTACGGCATCGGCCAATGCCGAGCGCATAGCCGCCCAGGAATCGGAGGCCGCGCAGCGCGCCCATGCGGCGACACTGACTCAGATTGACGGCTATACCCAGCGCTACGGCATGGACAAAATCTTCGGGGAAGGCTGGCGCCATGGCGAAAGCGCCGGCCTGGCTACGAAGCTCGACCGGCTGCATGACATCCGCGACAAGCTGGCCAGCGATTTGAAGATTTCGGATACGGCGCAGGCAAACAATCTGATTGCACTGACCATTGGAACGCCCAAACTGGCTGAACTTGTTCCATTGGCAGCAAATGCAAGCGGGACACAGATAAATTCAAACCAGATTATTGATGCGCTTGGCAGAGCCCGCGAAGCGGCGCATGCCGTGGGCATCACCGATACCAATACCCTGGCCGATGAATTCGTCCATAGCAAGGACTTCCAGAAGCGGATCACCGAGGGCGACGAGCACGCCAAGTCGATCCAGGCCGGGCACCAGGAAACCCTGACGCGCACCGAGGCCTCGCAACGCTCCCACGAGCAGTCCCAGGAATACCGGCAAAGCGCCGAACGGGTCATGGCCATGGCGGCGCGCGGTGAGATCAATTGGGTGCCCGAGTTTCATAACTATGTCAGCCGCAACGCCCTGGGCGCTGGGGGTGAGCACGGTATCCGGGACATGGGCGAGTTGACCGGGGACAAGGCCACCTACTGGATGGGTAAGTTCTTCGCCGAGGGCGAGATGGGCCGGGCGCTGGACGGCTCGCCGGTGTGGATGGAGAAGGCCGGTTTCCCGCCGACACGCGCGCCCCTGACGCCGGAGCCGAACAGCGATCTAGGCGACCGCTACAAGGCGATGCCAACACCAGGACTGCCGTCCCTCGATGACAAGTCCATCACCATGGAGGCCGTGCGTAGCCAATATGAGACGGATGCCGCCCAAGTGGTGCCGATGCCACCAGGTCATGTAGATCCGGCCAAGAAGGGCGCAGGCGTCGTCAAGGAGGTCGAGGGCGCGCGGTCAGGCAATCAGGTCGAGATCGGCCGGGGCCGTGATGAAGTGAAGACCCGCGAGGGCGGCGTGCAGCGGGACTACAACGCCAAGGCCGGCAAGATCAGTCCGCACAATGCCCTATGGGACGATGCCGGCGTGGTCGACAAGGCCAAAGATAAAGCCAAGAAGCTACCTGGGCGGAGCGGGGGGAGTGGGAAATGGTGACTCTAATTCCCGAATTTCAATCAATCGTCTTCAGAAGAATGATGGAAGGCGTTGCCTGGCATAAGTCTGTAGCTGGGGTTGTAGTGATAGTCATCCATGAACTTTTGCGTCGGCGAATCAGTTCTCAAAGAGATGCCATGCCTCCGCGCATAGCGCGACACCCAGATGACCAGGACGAGCACGATCACGCCCATGCCGAGATCGGCCAGGGGATTTGTGTCAGTGCGTCGAGGTTCATGGGCTGTCCTGGAATTTCATAGCAAGCTGTTTCAGTTTAGGCCGCCAGTGTGTGACATGCAACGCACCGGAAACAGGATTTCAAGCATCACCAGGAGGGTATGCCGTATGAAAACCACAGTCATTGCAGCAATGATGGCGCTCATGACAAGTCATTTGGCTTTCGCAGCCAATGCCACGATCCCAAGTGCCAGCAATAAGGCATTTTCCCCAAAAAAAGGGGGGTTTTGGTCAAATTACAACCAGTCGTCCTTGGAAACCTTCAACTGCAGCCCATACGGTGTGATGACTATCCCACAACTTTATGAACAAGGCTGGAGAGTGGTGGCAACGACCCAAGGTTCGATACAACCTACAGGCCGCTATACATACTTCTTGGTGATCGAAGAACAATGAAACCGCGCGCCCTGACCCCCATTCTGGCGGTGTTGATCGCGGGATGCCAATCGCTGCCGGCGACGGATGCTCAGGGCGTCCCCGCCGCGTCAGCGGCCATGTTCGATCAAGCCATCATCCACCAACTGCGCGACGAAGATACCGGGGAAGCGTTCTACGCGCTCTCCGCATCCGGCAGGAAGCCAACGCCGAAGACCCGCTACACGCGGGTGGCGAGCCTGGCGCCGGTTCCCATCATTCCCCTGGAAAAAGCGGTAAGGCCGGAGCCTGTGATTGCCTCAATAGCGAGTCAGGAGCCGGCGCCAGAACCAACGCCTGGTGTCGGTCAATCGGAGGCCTTCAAGCGTCTTGTGCCCTTCGGTTTCGGTCGCGCCAGGCTCGGGCCGCAGGGTAGGGAGGCGATGGCCGCGCTCCTGGAAGAAGCCAAGTCGGCGGAACGTGTCCATGTCCGAGGCTACACGGACATCATCGGCGACATGCCGGGCAACAAGCGCCTAGCCATGGCCAGGGCCGCGGAGATCCGCGCGTACCTGATCCTGGGTGGTGTGGCTCCCGAAAAAATCTCGGTCAGTCATTGCATCGACTGTTTTGTCGAGTCCAACGAGTCCGAGTCAGGCCGGAAGGCCAACCGCCGAGCGGTGGTGGTGATGCGTCCGAGCCTGGAGTCCGTCGACACCATCGACCTCGAACACCGCGATTCCTTCCGCTCCGGCGCCGCCCTGGCAACACCCAATGGGTCATCGTGTTGCATGTAACGCATTCCTGCCCTAACATGGTGTTGCATGTAACAGTCCAGGAGTGCCTCAATGGCAGACGTAAATTCGCGGGTTCAAAAGCATCGAGATGCGCTGCGTCAGGCGGGGTTGCGCCCCGTGCAGATATGGGTACCCGATACCCGACGTCCAGACTTCGCGGATGAATGTCGTCGTCAGTCACGGCTGGCCGCGCAAGCAGACTTGGCCGATGCCGATATGCAGGAGTTCATGGATTCAGCTTTGGCTGAGGTGGACGGCTGGACCGATTGATGCGTGGTGATCTTGTGACCATCGCCATGCAAGGTGACTTTGGCAAACCAAGGCCTGCGCTGGTTATACAGGCCAATCAGTTCGATGAACACGCCACTGTGACAGTGCTTCCTGTGACGAGTACGCTGGTGGCTGCACCGTTGTTCCGGATCAAGCTCAGGCCGAGCCCTGCAAATGGTTTATTGAAACCATCTCAGGTGATGGTGGATAAAGCCATGACGGTGAAGCGTGACAAGATCGGTCCGACCTTCGGACGCATTGATGACGATTCGATGTTGGAGGTTGAGCGCTGTCTGGCGGTTTTCTTGGGTATCGCCAAGTAATACCAGTAGGCCCTGTTCAACAAGGTAGCTTTCAAAACCTGGCCAACCCTTCTTGAAGCCGCGCCAGCACCTGCTGCCTCAACGCCTCCGGCTTCAAGACTTCCACCTCCGGCACATGCCGCAGGATGTCCATGATCAGCTCCCGGTCGTCTGAATAGGGGATCTCCAGGACATAGCGGCCCTCCCGGTCAAACCAGCTCTTTTGTTGCGGGTGCCATTGTTCCAGTGCCACCCAGCGTGCTCGCTCGGCACTGAAGCGCAGCTTCGCCCAGTGCACCTTATGGCCCGAGAAGATGCCGTAGCCGGCACCGAGTACCCGGTCGAGGGTGGTATCGTCCACCTCCCTGGCCGGGGTCTCCAGGATATCGGCCTGCTGGATGCCGTCCACCGCGAAGCAGCGCAGGCCGTTTCGCAAATGGCACCAGGCATCCAGGTACCAGTTCTCCCGATAGTGCACCCAGCCGCTGCGGTGAGATCACTCGGTCTGCGACCTCATTGCTCGCCTGGTCAGGAATCGGATCGTCAGTTGCTTGCGGTTCAGCAGCGCCATGCCGACGCTGGAGAAGTGCTTGAGCGAGGCCGTGCGTGCGCCCAGGTTGATCAGCTTGATGCGTTTGCGCACTTCCTCGGCGGAATGCCGGCCACGGTCCATGAGTCCGGTGATGCGCGCCATCAGCGGCTGGATATGCGGCCCGAGGATACCCCCGGCGTCCAGGCTGGCAAGCAGATGCTGCATGGTCATCAGGGCGTGGATCTCCTCTGCCGAGAACCATAGGCCGGGCAGAGCGTACTTGTCACCGACGTACTCGGACTTGTCGAAGCGGTAGCCGCCCAGGTCCCGGTCATAAACGATCGGCGCATTGAAGCGATCGACCAGATAGCGCAGATCGCGTTTCAGGGTCGCCGGCGAGACCCCCAGGCGCTCGCGCAGCTCGGTAAAGCTCACCGACTGCCGATGGCTCAGCATCGTGTCGATGATATGAAAGCGTTCGGAACGGTCCATCTCCACCCTTTCAATAAATTTCGGGTCCGGCAACCCCTTGGCTCATCCAGTGAGCTTCGCGCAGCGTAACGTGACCTGTGACATCCAACAACAACCAGGAGCGTGTCATGTGGCTGCTGACTCCATTCGGATTTTTCAGTGTCGTTGAAAAAGCAGTCGACCTCTCTGGCAGGGCCCTGTAGGGAGTTAACCGCAGATTCGGCGAGTCTGGATCAGGCTGCTCAATGTCTATCCAAGTTGCAGGAATACATCGTGGGCGATCGCGAGCAGAACCCAAACACCAGTCACAATAGAACTGTTTGCAAGCCGGGTACCTTGGTTTCCTGGGCACAACTATTCGTTACATTCATTTACGAAATGCCATGGATATGGCAACGGGGGCTTGAATTGAAAGGCCGAGCATTTGGTCTTGGGATTATCTGTGCAGCCGGTCTCTTGATAGCCTTGCCGGTACAGGAAGCTGCGTTGAATCAGCGTCTCGTCTTGTGGGCCTGGGAACGCCATGAAGACCTCTCATTTTTGGGCCGAGGAGAAGCGGCCATCGCCCCAGTCGTAGTGACGGTCACGCTCGCCGGAACCACCGCGACGACGACTTGGCGTCGCGAGCGCATGCAATTTGCCTCAGGCGCCGAGATCCTGCCAGTGATCCATGTGGAGGCATTCGATCGCTTGCGTTCGCCGGTACTCAATACTGAGCAAAAAATTGTGCTGACAGACACCATCATCGAAGTGGCCAGCAGATACCCCGCGCGGGTTGTGCAACTGGATTTCGAAGCCCGTCCCTCGCAGCGAGCCTTCTACAAGGCGGTATTAAATGACGTTCGGCAGCGCGACACCCACATACGCTTGTCATTGACCGCCCTGGCTTCCTGGTGTGTCGGTGACCGCTGGCTACAGGATCTGACTGTCGAAGAGATCGTGCCCATGCTGTTTCGTATGGGCCGCGACGGGACACGCATTCGCGATGGTTATCAGCGTACGGGTAGCCTGCCGGCCAAGGAATGCAACGACTCAGTAGGCCTGGCCACGGATGAGTGGATGCCGACGTCGGTCTCCGCTCGGAGAATTTATCTGTTTTCGCCGCGTCCCTGGACGCGCGAGTCCTTTGATGCCATTTCAAAACGGGTTCCATCATGAAATCGCTATGTCGCACTCCTGAGTGTCTTTATTGCCCTCTTGTCGGCGCGCACCTGGGCCTCGGGCGACGATCAGATCATCCAGTTGACACCGGGCTATATGCCACGAATGCCAATGCAGGATTACCTGCAAGGTCGATTAGGTGTACTCGACGACAGTTTCTTTCGGCGTCACTTATTCTTTGCCTACCGGCAACTGGAGGGCAAGCCGTTCAAGAGACACGAAATAGAGGCTTATACCCGACCGCTTCCTCAGTCATCCCAACCCGTCCGTGCGGAGGATGTATCGGCCTGGCTGCGCATTACAGGCGTCCCTGGTAAATACAATTTCGACGGCTACGTCGAACGTGATCTGGAGACTAAGTTTGCCATTGGCTATTTTCTGAACTGTCGTCCCGACGCCTTCAGAATGGCTGTTCGAATATACGAAGATCGCGCCGCCAAGTTTGGCAGACTTAACCCGGCCGTTCTGTCCTGGCTTAAAGCACAAAAGCTTGTCTTTAAAAACTGCAACGGGGTAACTTCAGGCCTAAACTGGCCGAGCCCTTTTTGCCCAATCTGCTGCGCAAAGATCGGGCTTATCAGATTGCGACAGCCCATTTCTACGCAGGACATTTCGCCCGGGCAGCCGAGGAGTTCGACGCTATCGCACGGGACAGGCTCTCCCCCTGGCGCGAGTGGGCACCTTACCTGGCAGCTCGCTCCTATGTACGTATCGCCACCCTGGCTAATGAGTCAAACGGCGAACGTAGGCATGCGGCCTTCACAGTGGCCGAGCGTAGACTGGCGGACCTGCTCGCCAACCCGCACCTGAGCCAGTGGCATCCCTCGGCGAGAGGGTTGCGCGACTACCTGGCATTGCGCATGGATCTTGCTGCCGCAAGACGCAACCTGGAAGCACGCCTAGTATCGGGAGAAAGCGATCGTCCATTGCAGCAGGATCTGATCGATTTTCTGTGGAGCATAGATCAGCTGGAGTACCCAGTTGTTGGCAGACTTCGGATGGAAGAGCGCGTTGCCCGTGACGGAGGTCTGGCCGACTGGATACTTACTACACAGTCAGCCTGGAACGCCGAGGGCAAGACAAGGACTGTCGCGCGTGCGGAGGCGTTGCGGCATGCCCGGGACATCTGGAAGCGCAGTCAACGTCAGAGTTGGGCCGTTGCGGCGATACTTCTGGCGGAAGACCGTACGGCCCTACCTGCCGCCTTGCACGACCAAGCACTTCAATGGGGGCGCGAGCATCCCGCGTATGCCACCTACCAGATGCAGCGATTACGTTGGATCGAATCCAAAGCTGCCAAGCTTGATGGTATTGATCAGCGTGTATTGCGCGACCTGATCGTGGCCCAGGCAAGGCAGCATCTGTATACGGCGAACTTTCCAGCGGATGGTCGCAACGCTCTGAGGGAAATTATCTTGCGACATACCCCACGGATAGACGAGGCAGAGTCGGTATTGTTAGCCGAGTACTTGCCCCCCATCCACATGCTGAGCTTTGATCATCCAGGGCATTACGGGGATGTAGATGATGAGATTTCCATGACTTTGCCGACGAGTGCAGCGACCTGGGTCAATGCGCAATTGAGCTTGGCAGACATGGAGACGTTGCTGAATCGACGCAAGCTTCATCCTGGACTTTGGACAAACCTGGCCGTAGCTGCCTGGACGCGTGCCGTTGCTTTGAGAGATCACGATTCCGCGCGCCGCCTGTCATCACAACTAGCTAGCTCCATACCAGGACTGAGTGAGCCCCTGGAGCGGTATCGGCGTGCGGAGCCGTCAGACCGCGACTTCCAGGCCGCTGACCTGTTGGTGCGTCACCCAGCCATGTCGGTCGAAGTTAAGGATATTGAGGACCACAGCACGGAAATTCTATCCGGCGAGTTCGCCCTGGATAATTGGTGGTGCCTTGTCGCGACCGATTCCAGGCCGCAGGATTTCCTGACTTTGGCGTTTCCTTCCGCCAGTCGGGATCGTGCCAACAAGGAAAGGGATAGGTTTCTGAAACTCGACAATGCTACCAACCAACTGGCTCGTATCATCCTGGCGCGTGCAAAATCGCATCCGGATGATCCTCGCATCCCGGAAGACCTGCATCGGTTGATCCAGGCTACGCGTGGAGGTTGCGTCAATGCGGAAACTTCCCGTTTGTCGAAAGCCATGTTCAGGCTACTGCACAGCCGCTACAAGGAAACCCCTTGGGCAGGCAAAACGAAGTATCACTATTGAACGACCCCCATACTAAATTTCGTGGAGGCTTCCTTGTTGAGAACTTCGTGCCGACGACATGAAAACGTTCCGTACTGTCGAACCCGGACTTCCGTGTCGAAGTTCTATGGCTGATAGGCACAAGCTCATCCAGTGAGCTTCCCGCCTGAAAGAATATAGCCAACCCCCAACCCAGGAGATTGCCATGATGCCGCTGACGATGACCGACCACGCCCGAGTGCGCAGACAGCAACGCGCCATCCCGCCGGAAGTCCTCGATTACCTGCTCGATTATGGCCACTGGGCCCATGAGGCCCGTGGCGCCGACATCGTCTGGTTCGACCAGCGCGCCCGGGCGCAACTCAAGCGCCAACTCCCGGCGCCACAGTACCGGGCCCTTGAAGCCAAGCTGAAAGCCTACGCCGTAGTCGACACGGATGGTGCCATCGTCACAGTGGGCTACCGCCATCGGCGTATAAATCACTAAAACCGAACAAGCCAACTATCCGTAAGCAAGCAGATTGGACATCCAATGACCACACAGAACACGAAAACACAACTCTCCATCTTGGTGCAGCCCCTCAAACCCGCATTGCTGCAAGGCTTCGACCAGCAACTCGATGTCCTGGTGCGCATCCAGGCTCCGGACCAGCCGGCGGAAGTCGCCAAGCCCCGTCTGCCGCATCATCTGGCCCTGGTGATCGATCGCTCCGGATCCATGGCGGGCGAACCTCTGGACGAAGCGAAGCGCTGCGCCCGGCATATTCTCGAGCGGATGGTCCCGACTGATCGGGCTGCGCTGGTCCAGTTCGACAACCGGGTCAACGTGCTCGTCCCCAATCAGCCGGTCGGCAACGGGGATCTCTTCAGGCACGCCCTGGAGTCGATCCACGAAGGTGGCATTACCAACCTGCATGGCGGCTGGGAGGCCGGCGCCCAGGCCCTTAAACCCCAGGCTCAGGAAGCCGGAATGGCGCGGGTGATCCTGCTCTCGGATGGCAACGCCAACGAAGGCGAAATCGATCCCCAGCGCATCGCCGACCAGTGCCGGGACATGGCCGCTGCGGGGGTCACCACCTCGACCTACGGTCTGGGCCACAGTTTCAACGAAGACCTCATGGTGGCGATGGCGCAGGCGGGGCAGGGTAACCATTACTATGCCCAGACCGCCAAGGACCTGTTGGACGCCTTCGCTGAAGAGTTCGATCTGATCCGTCAGCTCTATGCCCGGCACCTGCGTCTGTCCATCGCCACGGTCGAGGGGGTCAGCGCCACGCTGCTCAACGAGTATCCGACCGAGGATCTGCGTGGCTTCCCGGTGATCCGTCTGCCGGACATCGCCTGGGGCTCCGAAGCCTGGGCCCTGATCCGCCTCAAGGTGCCGGCGCGCCTCGCCGGCGAAGCCCCCAATATCCTGCTGCAGGTCGAACTCACCGCCGTGGACATCGACGGTCATCCCGTCGCCGTCCCCGACGTCCAGTTGAAACTGCCCGGCCTGCCGCCCCAGTCTTGGGAGGCCTTGCTGGCAGACGAACTGGTCGAACGGCGGCGTGATGAACTGGCGGCGGCGGCTCTGCTCACCCAGGCACGCACAGCCGCTCAGCGGGGTGACTGGAGCGAGGTCAAACGCCTGCTGAACCAGGCGAAAGCCACCTATGGCGCCAATCCCTGGCTGAAAGATATCCTGGCGGTCATGGAACGGTTGGCATCTCAGGAAGACCAGGCCATGTTCAACAAGGAAGCCCTGTACTCCAGTCGGCGCATGTCGAGCCGTCTCGCCTCGAAGGAAGAGAGCATGTGTCAACGACCTCGAAGTGCCGGCCTTCCTGCGCCGCAAGTCAGCCCAGGGCAAAGGTGAGCCCCGGCCCACCCCGCCTGTTCCGGGCGACGACAGCCAACCCTGAGCTTCGATAGGAAAACCATCATGCTGGGTGCCATCTGCGGCGACATCGTCGGTTCACACTGGGAATTCCGGCGCATCAAGACCAACGACTTCCCCCTCCTGGTCGAGACCAGTGGCTTTACCGACGATACCGTCCTGACCTGCGCTGTGGCCGATGCCCTGCTGCATGACCGGGACATCGTCGAATCCCTGCGCGATTGGGCGCGTCGAATCAAATTGCCAGCGCATCTGGGCGGTTACGGTCAGCGTTTCATTCGCTGGGTAGCGGCCCCGACGCCGCAACCACCCTATGGCAGCTACGGCAATGGCGCCGCCATGCGCGTCTCACCAGTGGCCTGGCTGTCGGACACCCTCGAAGATGCCCTGGCGATGTCGGATCGCGTCACCGGCGTGACGCATGACCACCCAGAAGGGCTCAAGGGTGCGCGCGCCACGGTGCATGCGATCTGGCTGGCGCGGCAGGGCACCGATCCAGCGACAATCCGGAGGACTATGGCCGAAACCTACGGTTATGACCTGACCCGTGACGTCTATGCCATCCGGGCAACCTATCAATACACGGAGTCCTGCCAGGGCACGGTAGCCGAAGCCATCGTCTGTGCCCTTGAGGCGGCCAACTTTGAGGATGCTTTGCGCAATGCGGTGTCGCTGGGCGGTGATGCCGATACCCTGGCGGCGATTGCGGGGGCGATTGCCGAGGCGCGCTTCGGGATGTCGGCTGAGCTTGAGGCTACGATCCGAGGATATCTGCCCGAGGCGATGATCCGCTGTCTGGATGAGTTCCGGACAGGCACATCAGCAGCCAAGTGCTAACGTATCCGACACATTGGGATCGTGCGAGAATGACACGAAAAGGGAGATAACAATGCAGGAACAAGCGACTTACTTACAAACACATTTGACTAGGAAATCCATAGTTCAGGGCCGCATGACCCACTTGAAGCAGCGCATCTGGATAACTTGACGCCGCTCTCATGTCCAACCTTTGCCCCTTCTGCCACCTCAATTCGGCGCGTGTTATGGCGCAAGATGAACAGACGGTGACGTACATGGACGGTTTTCCAGTCTCGTCTGGTCATACGATCATCATCCCGAAACGCCACTTTGCCAGCTTGTTCGAAGCCTCCGATGCTGAACAACATTCCCTGCTGAAAGCACTGAATCAAGCCAAGGCCATCTTGGACACTACGCATCCCCCAGATGGCTACAATATTGGCATCAATCACGGTGTTGCTGCTGGCCAGACGGTGTTCCACCTGCATATCCATCTCATACCGCGCTATACAGGTGATTGCGATGATCCGCGAGGTGGCGTGCGCTGGGTGTTGCCTGAGAAGGCTCGATATTGGCAATGAACCGATCACACATCCTCCAGGCTTTTGATCGCATACGTGTCTGGCAACAGGGTTATAAGCGTGCCCCGCACAAATCTCTTCTGGTCCTGCTAGCGCTCGGTCGCCTCCAACGAGGGGAGACCGCTGTAGTGGAGTTCCGTCATATCGACGCACCTCTAAAGAGTCTGATAGATGAATTCGGCCCGACCGGTGCAGGCAAGAACAGACACCTCCCATTCTGGCACCTGGCCTCGGATGATTCTGGTGATTTATGGCAACTTACCGGCCCGGCCCACATCCTGGAACGCGCGCGAGGTGCCACACCCAGCCTCACGGAGCTCCGACAGAACCATATCTCAGGCGGTTTCTCACCGGCCGTGCAAGCGGCTCTTCAGCATGATCCTGGCCTTCTTGTGGAGGTTGCCC
Organism: Hydrogenophilales bacterium; assembly: GCA_016703155.1. Classification (GTDB taxonomy): domain Bacteria; phylum Pseudomonadota; class Gammaproteobacteria; order Burkholderiales; family Thiobacillaceae; genus JADJCP01. The sequence goes on along the minus strand of JADJCP010000002.1, from coordinate 59,461 downwards.
ATCACCTCTTGAATGCCCATTTCCCAGAAACACTTCATGACGACATCCTGGCTGCGGTGGGCTTGAACTTGATGGGAAGTGGCTTAGCCAGGTCGGGCAATATCGAATACAAATACAACCGCCGCCACCGTGACCCCGGCTTCAGAGAGCGCGTTTTGTGCGCTTATGAATACCGCTGCTGTGTCTGCGGCTTCGACTTACGCTTGGGGCAGCAAACTATCGGCCTGGAGTCCGCCCATATCAAATGGTTTCAGGCCGGCGGACCCGATGTCGAAACTAACGGCCTGGCCTTATGCGCGTTGCACCACAAGATTTTGATCTGGGCGCATTCACGATTTTGCCCGACGGCTACAAACTGGTCTTCAGTCAGCAGGTGGTGGGCGGTGACGCCACGAAAAGCACGCTGCTTGCGCAGCACGGCATGCCACTCATCAAGCCGCAGAGCCGAGATTACTTGCCGGCGGGGAATTTTCTGGCGTGGCATGAGATAGAAGTATTCAAACAGCCCGCGCGTATTGCGAAGGTAGGAAACTAGATGACTGAAACTCTCGAAGTTATACCTCACCCGGTATCGCTTATTGAGTCTATGCGTGCTGTTGGCTATTCAATAGAAGCTGCGATAGCAGATCTGATTGACAACAGCATCTCAGCAAGAGCCAGCACGGTTGAAGTCAAGTATGACGCTACGAGCGAACCGTTCATCGCGATTCTGGATGATGGCTGGGGAATGGAACCGGACGAGCTCACGAATGCGATGAGGCATGGCAGCCAGAACCCGACAGACACCCGTGACCCCGATGATCTTGGCAGGTTTGGGCTTGGGCTTAAAACCGCATCACTCTCGCAATGCAGGAAGCTGACAGTGGTCAGCAAAAGATGGGAAGAGTGAGTGCAAGATGCTGGGATCTCGATGTTGTCCAGGAATCTGGACGATGGCTTGTGGTCGTTCCGGACAGCCAGAGCCTTGAGTCATTGCCGATGTTCAAAAAATTGAAGGGGCAGGAATCGGGGACGTTGGTCGTCTGGCAGGACCTTGACAGACTGACTGCGGGCGCTTCCGACCCAAGCCTGGAAATGACGAACAAGCTCTCGCCTCTCTATGAACATCTCGCCTTGGTATTTCACCGGTTCACACAGAAGGAGGGCACACATTCGCCCATCCTGATCATGTTGAACGGACAGAAGGTTCCTCCACGCGACCCATATCTCAAAAACAATTCGTTCCGACAGCCGATGGAAGGGCAGGTCATCCGTCATGAGAAGGGCAATGTTGAAGTTCTGCCCTACATACTTCCTCCGGTCAGTCATCTCAAACCAGAGGAAATCGACCTTGCCGGTGGAAGAGAGGGGCTGCGTGGAACACAGGGCTTCTACGTCTACCGGAACAGACGGCTCGTGATCTGGGGAACCTGGTTCAGGCTGGTGCCGAAGCATGAATTCTTCAAGCTGACGCGGGTGCAAGTGGATATCCCGAACTCATTCGACGAGCTCTGGGCACTGGACATCAAGAAGTCAGCTGCATCCCCCCCTGAGCCGATCAGGGACCGGCTCAAGGAACTGATTCCCCACTTCGCCAATACCAGCAAAAAGACTATCACCTACCCTGGGCGGAAGGCCGTACAGAAGGGGTTCATTCCTCTCTGGGCCAGAATCGAGCCCAGTCATGGAGTGTTTCGGTACGAACTGAACATGGAGCACCCGGTAATTCAGTCACTGTCGTCAAGGCTGGGCGAGGAGGAACGGAGATATTTCCAGATGCTCCTCAGTTTGTTCGGGGACACACTGCCCTATGAGTCGATCTATGCGGACATGTGTTCCGACCAGAAGATCAGTGATGACGACGAGACGTACTCGGGGCTTGTAGAGATAGCAACTAATCTTCTTGAAATAACCGGTGTTGGACTCGATCAAGTACTGAACATCGATCCTGTTGTTCGCTATCCCCAGTACCACGACCGTCTGCGTGCGGAGTTTGAAAAATGAACAGCGACCCATTTCTCATAGCAGTAGGAATCATTGGTACAAGAGAGCTTACAGACGAACTTCTCAACGAGGTCATCGGCAAGCTTCCAATGATCACACCCGGAATCGACGCTGATACCTTGGACAGGATTCGCAAGCAGCTCGAGTCGACAATCGGGGTCAGCATGGCTCCAGGTCAGGGGTTGCATGGTGGCGATCAGGAGCCGTGGCTCGAAGATCTCAAGTCAGGAATTGAATGGAAGTACTGGAATGCCTATACCAACCAGCTGAAGGCAAGCGGCTTCGGGCTGGAGGTCATTCGTGTTCTGGACGAGGACACCGACAATATTCTGACTGAATGTGGCAATCCCCGTCTGGTTGATGGCTGGAGGGTCCAAGGTCTTGTGATGGGCGACGTCCAGTCCGGAAAGACTGCGAATTATTGTGGATTGATCAACAAAGCAGCCGATACGGGGTACAAGTTCATCGTCTTGCTTACTGGCATGATCGAAGAATTGCGTGCCCAATCCCAAGAGCGCATGGACGAGGGCTTTGTAGGGCGCAACAGCCGCGACATTCTAGATGGGCAGCGCGATAACAGAGCGATAGGTTCGGGTCGTTTCAAGCAGGTGGTACCAAATGTCCTAACTTCAATCGAGTCAGACTTTCTGACCAAGAACAAACAAGCCCTATTCGGTATCCCTCTTGAAAACATCAGCGAGCCTGTCTTGCTGGTAATGAAGAAAAACTGTTCCCCCCTTAGAAATCTGATTACCTTTCTCGATTCCCAGATGAGGAATGGCATGCATCAGCTTGATCTGCCACTCCTGCTGATTGATGACGAAGCTGACAATGCTTCAGTAAATGCAAGAAAGGATGATGACCCGGCGACTATCAACAAACTGATCAGAGAGGTAATGAAGCGCTTTGCCAATGCAAGCTATGTGGCATACACGGCGACCCCGTTTGCAAATGTCTTCATCAATCCTGACTTGGGCGATGATCTGTTCCCAACGAATTTCGTTTACAGCCTGAATACACCCACCAACTACATCGGGGCCGCCAGTATCTTTACCGATGCAGGGCCGCACCATTATCAGCTGGTTGACATCAATGATGCTGACATTGCCTTCCCCGACAAGCACAAGAAAGATTTGCAGATAAAGGATTTACCTGCCTCCCTGAAACAGGCAACGGCTGCATTCCTGATTTCCAGTGCCATTCGAGATCTCAGGAAAGAGCCTCTTCGACATCGGTCGATGCTGGTAAACGTCACCCGCTTTACCGATGTGCAGATCCGACTCTCGACAGTATTGAAGCAGCACCTTTACGAGCTTGTGGAGGAAATTAAGCAATACCTCGCTGACGACGATCTATGGGACAGGCATGACCAGCTGGTGAAATTGCATGATGTTTGGTCTGAACACTATTCCGAGGCGGGATTTTCTTGGGATGTTGTCAGAAAGACACTTTATGAGTCAGTTGCTTCGGTAAAGGTCGTGACGATCAACCAGAAGACTGACGCCCTAGACCGTTTGAATTACGGTGCCTACAGGAATACGGGGAAGGGAAGAAGGGTAATTGCTGTTGGTGGTCTCACTCTTTCTCGCGGGTTGACTCTTGAAGGGCTGTGTATCAGTTATTTCTTCAGGAACTCCAAGGCCTACGACACTCTGCTTCAGATGGGGCGGTGGTTTGGCTATCGAACTGGTTACGACGACCTGTGCAGGGTATGGATGGATCCGGATATTCAGGACTGGTTTACACATATTGCAAGCGTGGTCGACGAATTGCGAATGGATATCCGCAGGATGCATGCGAACCGCCAACCGCCAAGCAAGTTTGGTATGCGGGTGCGGGCTCATCCGGATACCTTGATTGTCACTGCGCTTAACAAAATGAGAAATGCTCAAGAGGTAGAGCATGCTGTCTCGTTCAGCGAATACAGCGCAGAAACACCATTCTTGCCTCGGGATATAACGCTGAACCAAAAGAACTTGGAAACGGTGAGCCACTTCATAGGCACTTTGGCCCCTGCGGAGATGCTTGGAAACCGGTGCTTCTGGAGGGAGGTTCCTGCACGGGACGTGGCGAGATTCCTGCGTGCTCTTGAGATTTCCAACATGAACATGGAGTTCATTCCTGCTGACATGTCAGGCAGTGACAGGCCTCTGTTTTCCTTCATTGCCGACAATGCTCTGGATCTACTTCAAAAGTGGGACATCTGTCTGCCGCAAGGCGATGGCACAGAACTGCCGGAACTGATTGTCACCGCGGCTGATGGCATGTCGCGCCAAGTCAAGCCTCGCCAACGGCAATTCGAGAAGGTTCCCAAAGGCTCAGACTATCTCAAGCTCAACAAGCAGCGTGTCGGCGAGATCAGTGACGATAAGGTGGATCTAGACAAGATGGTAATTAATGCCGTGGCAACAGAATGGGGAGAGGAAAGAAGGCAGGTTCCCGAGAAGGGTGCCACTGTGCCTGGGTACATGTACAGGCGATACAGGAAGCGGCCACTTCTAACCATCAACGTGATTGAACCGACGAATCCAAAGACTGGAGGAAAAAGGGAACATCGAATGATGAAGGCAACTGAGATTGAGCCGGTGACACTCGTAGCCATCAGCTTGACGTTCCCGCGCTTTGAAAACTCTCAACAGGCATTCGTTTCCTACAAGTTAAACAAGGTTGCATTGCGCACCATGGGTTTGATAACTGACTCGGAAGATGAAGAAGATGACGAAGATTGAAATCCTCTGGCGGGATGCAACAGAGCAGGTAGGGAAACAGCCTCTTGTCAACGAGGGATTCCGCCTGATCAGAGTCGATCCAGATACCACATTCGACCGCTGGTGTTGACGCTTCCGTGTTCGTGCTGTTGGCAATCGGTGTTCATGAAAGGCCCCCCAACATCGCTGTGGATTCCTCATCACTGGACTATTTCAGACAACAGCGTCAGGACGGCTCATGGCTGATGGTACTTAGGCTAAGGCAACGCGGGCTGGAAGCTGTGTTCGGGCGCCTGTGTCAGGATCTTCTGGATGCGGCGAGTCAGGTCGAGAGCGAGAAGTTGCTGATTGCTCTGTTCAAGGACCGATTGAATCTCTGGAAGAGGCTTTTCCAGCAGGGCGGAAGTGGCCTGCTGCAGTTGCACCAGATCAAGGGACTTATTGCCGAGCTGCTGGTTATGGAGTCGCTGATCGAATCCGAAGGCAGGGATATGCTTGAAACAATCTCTGGCTGGTCCGGCCCCTTGGGAGCAGATCAGGATTTCCTGTTTTCCGATGCTGCGGTCGAGGTGAAGGCTATCGGTCCCGCTACGGAGGATGTCTCGATCTCATCACTACAGCAGCTCGATTGCGGCATGCCAATGCGAATTGCAGTCATCATGCTCAGGTCAGCCACCCCCGGTGAGCATGGCGCCCTAAACCTCAATTCACTCGTAGCCAGAATCGAGGGGAGCATCTCCGCCAGTCCTGTTGCGTTGTCTCTGTTCAAGGAGCGCCTTCTTGAGGCCTGCTATGTAGAGCATGACTTCTACGACACGGTCCTATTCGAGCCCATTTCGCATTTGTCATATGTTGTCGGCGAGGGTTTCCCAAAGCTCACTGGAAGCATGGTTCCTGCCGGAATAGTCAGGGCAACATACGCTATTGCGTTGAATGCAATCGACAGCTTTAAGGTCTCAGAGGGGTCGGGCCATGGATGACAGTGATTTCTTGGGGGAACTCCGTCAGATTGTGCTTCGACGTGCAGCTGCGATGCATCTGGTCGATACGATGGCATTCGTGGCTGAGGTTGCCGAGCGCTTGGAGGAGGACCCCGTGTTCGGCGAGTTTGTCCAGGTGGAGTACTCCGGTTCTGGTTCTAGGAACCGGCAACTAAGGCTGCATGGATATACCGGGCTTGAAGAGACTGACGGGAGCATCGGCTTGGTGATAGGAAAGTGGTCGGATACCGACCAGCCCGAGACACTTACCACCGCCACAGTCAATCAACTCACGTCCAACCTGGAGAATTTTGTCCAGGAGTCTGTCAATGCTGAGCTCAATGAACGTATTACAGAGGCGAATCCAGCATATGAACTTGCCTGTCAGTTGCGCGATGCCAAGGCAAAGATAACCAGAATCCGGTTGCACATCTTTTCGAACCAACCCCTCACCCAGAAATTCAAGGAAGAGGTGTGTGGCAACATTTCCGGCATCCCCCTGGAGAGACACATATGGGATTTACAGCGCCTCAAGGCGATGTACGAGTCCTCAAGGGAGCGTGAGGCCGTAGAGATTGCGTTTTCGGACTTCAGTTCGGGCGGTATTCCATGCATCGAAGCAGCGCGCACGGACAAGCTGAGATCCTTCCTGTGCGTTCTGGATGGGACATTACTCGCAGACTTGTTCGAGCGGTTCGGCAGCAGGCTGCTTGAGGGTAATGTCCGCTCGTTTCTTGGCATGAAGGGTGGGGTCAACAAGGGCATACGCGCGACAATTCAGGACGCACCATCATTATTCTTCGCATACAACAATGGCATTGCCGCGACAGCTGCAAGCGTGACAGTCAAGAATATCGGCGGCAGAGAATTGATTACCGATCTGGTCGACCTCCAGATTGTTAATGGTGGGCAGACAACGGCCAGCATTCTCGGCGCTAGAAAGAAGGACCGACTGTCTTTGGATGGAGTCACCGTTCAGATGAAGCTGACGGAGGTGAACCGTGACGATGCCCATGATCTGATACCCAAGATTGCGCAGTATGCAAATACCCAGAACAAGGTCGCCATCGCAGACTTCTTTGCCAACCATCCATTCCACCGCAAGATGGAGGAGATATCGCGACGGCTGCAGGTGCCTGCCATGCCCGGAGTCAGAATCCAGAGTAAGTGGTTCTATGAGCGCGCCCGCGGACAGTTCCAGAATGAGCGTTTGTACCTTTCAAAGGCGAAGAAGGACGCCTTCGACCTGGAATATCCCGGTGATCAGGTCATCAGCAAGACGGAACTGGCCAAATACGACAGCACGTGGAATGAGAAGCCGCACTGGGTAAGTCTTGGCGCCCAGAAGAACTTCACCAGATTTGCTGGCCAGTTTTCAGGTTCCGATGCCGATAGCACCGAGAGCGAACAATGGAACACGATCAGCCCCCGCTATGGGGAAGCCTATTATCAGCGGATAGCCGCTGTAGCCATCCTATGGAAGAAAACAGAGCGAATCGTCTCTTCAGGACGGGGCGATTGGTATGAGGGTGACTACAGACCACAGATCGTTGCATATGCACTCTCGCTACTGTTCCATGCCGCTCGCACAGAGGGGTGCGAAATCGATTTGGGCAAGATCTGGACAAAGCAGGGGATCGACAACAACCTCGAAGCTTGTATACGCGATCAAGCAATCGCTGCACAAAAGGGTATCCTGAATCCACCGGCAGGAACAACGAATGTGGGCGAGTGGTGCAAGAAGCAAGATTGTTGGAGCGCTATCCAGCAGCTGACACGTCAGCTATCGGAGCAGCTCGATCAGTGGCTGATTAGCAAGGAAGAGTTCAATGCAGTCAAAACTGAGGGAGTAAAGCAGGGCAAGCAGGATGATGGGATAGCCCTGCAGAAGACTGTTCTCAACCTCGTGAGTAGCGGCTACTGGCTATCACTTCTCCATTGGAAAAAGGCAGACTCGCTCCTGACTGCTATGGACCGGGCACTATTAATTAAGGCCAGCACCATCCAGGGCTTTATGAAGATTCACTCGGAAAAAGAGTGGAGGAAGCTCATCGAGATCCGAGATAGATGCGAAGACGAGGGATACAGGCAGGAACAAGCGTAAATTGATACCAATTATTGATCTCTTTTCAGGCCCCGGCGGCTTGGCTGAAGGCTTTGGTGCGCTTCGTGATGGCGCCGAGGCGCCCTTGTTCGACATTCGCGCCTCTTTTGAAAAGGAATCGGTTGCCCATCGCACTCTCTCGCTGAGAGCTTTTTATCGGGCTTTTGGTCATCCCAGCGATGTCCCCGGCGCTTACTATGACTATCTTCGCGGCAAGATTTCCAGGGAAGATTTACTTGGGAATTCCCGTTTCCTAGCCCAAGTAAATAAATCAAAAGAAGAGGCGCACTGCCATGAACTTGGTGTAACGCCTGCCGAGGAAATCGACCAGAAAATCGCCCGTGCTCTAAAAGGTGACAAACCTTGGGTTCTGATCGGCGGCCCGCCATGCCAAGTCTATTCGGTTGTGGGGCGATCTCGTTGGCGGCGAGACAATGTCGTGAAATTCGAAAACGACCATCGACATTTTCTCTACAAGGAATACCTGAGAATCATCCAGAAATTCCGGCCTGCCATTTTCGTGATGGAAAACGTTCGGGGGGTTTTGTCATCGACACATGGCGGAAGTCCTATCTTCCAGAGAATTCTGGATGATCTCTCGAAGCCTTGTAACGGATTGCGCTACCAGATTCGTTCTTTCAATTTTTCTGGGCGAGGTCTGATCTCTAACCCAATGGATTATGTCGTTAAAGCCGAGGATCATGGGTTACCACAGGCAAGACACAGGGTCATGCTACTTGGTGTTCGGGAAGACCTATCTCAACTTGAGCACGTCCCATTACAGCTAAAGGCCAAGACCACCGTAAAGGATGCTATAGGCGACATGCCGCCTATACGAAGCATGCTCTCTCGGGGCAATGATTCACTTGAAAGCTGGTCCCGTATTTTTCATGAGCTTCTACCCCTCCTTGAGTGGTCCGGATCAGAAAAAATCGACCTTGTCTCGCGTGCATTACAGGTATCTAAAGCGGGGGTAGAGATTCCGAAGACGGCGGGTGGTCGATTTATTGACAGCAACGAACCATACTCAGCAGAGGTGTCTGATGAACTAACTGAGTGGCTGTACGACGAGCGATTGCGTGGCCATTGCCAGCATGAAGCGAGGAGCCATATGCGGCGTGACTTGCACCGTTATCTTTATGCGGCCTGTTATGCAATGGAATTTAATGCATCGCCCATGGTGGACGAGTTCCCAAATAGCTTGATACCTGAACATGCGAATGTGTTTGATGTAAATGTACCATTCCGTGACCGTTTCAGAGTTCAGCTGGCTGGTTCACCATCCACCACGGTGGTTTCGCACATATCCAAGGATGGCCACTACTACATCCACTACGATCCAGCACAATGTCGCAGCCTCACTGTTAGAGAGGCTGCACGTCTGCAAACCTTCCCGGATAATTATTTCTTCGAGGGCAATCGTACGGAGCAGTACTGGCAGGTAGGAAATGCGGTTCCTCCTCTTCTGGCTCGGCAGATTGCTAAAGTAGTGGCCAGCATCCTCAATGACAATACCTCAGCCAACATTCAACAACAGCCGACGAATAAAATTGGTAAGTCCGGCCTGTTTTCAGAATCTTTGGTATGGCAGACATAGTAGATCAGGCAACCCGATCAAGAATGATGGCCGGCATTTGTGGGCGAAATACTCAGCCGGAATTGTTCATAAGAAAATACCTGCATCGGCATGGACTAAGGTACCGACTGCATGCAAGAGATCTTCCCGGTAGCCCGGATATCGTGTTGCCAAAATGGAAGGTGGTAATACTTGTCCATGGGTGTTTCTGGCATCGACATAATGGCTGCCGATTCAACTCCACGCCCGCGACTAATCCTAAAAAATGGCTTCGCAAGTTTGAAGATAATGTACTCCGTGACCGGAGAAACGTTGATGAGCTAGTCAATTCAGGTTGGCGGATTGTCATACTATGGGAATGTGGTGTGAAGGACGCTAAGCGTGGTAAGGAAAGCATGGACTGGCTGATTACTTACATTCAGCAAGTTGGCTCTGGGCTGAATATTCTTGAATGGCCTGTGATTGATTCTGAACCTGCAATATCGAGTGTATCTTTTGCACTTGGTGCAGCTTGTGGGTCCGAACGCGCCCGAAGGCGCGCCGGGGAGGGCAGGTAGGCTAGGCCACCAACTGCTTGGCCAGGGCCACTTCGATGGAATCGCCCGACTGGTTCAGCACGTCCAACCCGGACTCCGGCATGTCGCCGGAAGTCGATTGAGCCACGGCGATTTTCTTCGCCATCAGCTCAAGGCAGGTCATCTGCGCCGTCCCCTCGTAGCCCAGGAACACGACATCCACCGCGTGCTTCTGGCCGATCCGCCAGGAACGGCGGGCGGCTTGCTGCAATGTGTAGACGTTGTAGCCGGACTGGAGGAAAACGATGGTCGGGAACTCCAATAGGTCGAGACGGGTTTTCACCAGCTCGGGGTTGGGGATCAGCACGTCGATGCCACGGTCGACCTGGTCAGCGACCCAGGCTTCACGCTTCTGTACGGCCACGCTGGCGCTCAGTGTCACCACCTTGAGGCCTTCCGACGCCAGGAGCGTCTTGAGCCGTGCGGTGGTGTCACGGGTGCCCGTGTAGACCGTGTAGACGAGCACCTTGCGGCCCTGCGCCTTCTCGGCTTTCACGCGCTCGATGAGCCGTTGCTCTTTCGGGCTAACCTCCGTTTCACCGAACAGCACCGGCACGTGGGCCAGGACACGTTCACGGCGATGCGGGTGAACCACGTGTTCCGCTCGGAACGCGCAATCCGGCCAGGCCAATAGGGCATTGAGCACCACCCCCAACAGGCTATGATCCCCGGCCCGCAGGGCGTCTTTCCAACGCCTGTTTCAACGCGCCTTCCAGCTTCTGATACCAATCGCTCTGTTCCGGAGCCATCCTGACGCCCTCGAAGTGTTCCTCGTAGGGCGGCAGGACGTTGCCGCCGATCTGCTTGAGCTTCAAAAATGCTGAAATGGGCACCACATACCGCATGATGCCGTTCGGCCCGAAACCCGGCCCCTTGGCCGCGCGGTGCACGGTCTGTCGACCGCGCGCCGTGCGATGGGAGCGCGTTTCGTCGTCACTCTTGGACTTGTAGATGTCCTTGATGACACCATGGGCTCGCAAGAAGCCCATGGACGCCGGCCCGAGCGAGCCGCGCCGCGAGTAGCCGAAGCCATCCTCCATCATCGCCTTGGGATTCAGCCGCCAAAGCAGATAGAAGAGGTCGTCGGCATAACCACCCATCAGCGTTCCGGTCAGAAGCAGCGTTTTACTGCATTTCCTTGCCAGCACACCGAATGCCTGGCCCTGGGCGCTACCCTCGTTCTTGTACTCGTGACCTTCGTCGACGATGAGCAAGCCAAAGTAGCCCTGGGGCAGATAGCGCTTGATGTACTCGGTCGGCTGGTAGCCGCCTTGTCCAAAGCTGAACTCGGAGTTGGCCATGGCCCGCTCCATCCGGGTTGCCTGCCGGTCGCTGAAGAACAGATCGCCGTCCTCGTCCATCAGGTTGATGAACTCGTAGACGTTGTCCTCCAGCATGTCACCCAGCATGTTGGCGCCAAAGGCATCCAGCAAACGGCGCGCGGTTTTCGCGCCGATCGTCGGCAGTTGCTGCATCGCCGAGAGCACCATGTCGTCCCGCGTTTGCGCCGAGGCCTGCGGACGGGTCAACGTCCAGAGGGCACCCTGGCATTGCGGGCAGAAACGGCGCTCCTTGGCCAGATGACACTCGGCCAAGGTCGGGGTCAGTGGACTTTCGTCCCCATCGGTGATCCAGGTATGGCAGCTTGGGCAAACGGCGACCTTCGACCCTTCCGGTATCGTCGTGTCGCCATCCTGCGCCTGCACTAGGATGCGCTTGATGTTGAACGCCGGCTTCCAGTGGTAGCCCATGCGCATCCGCACCCGTCCCATCACGAAGAACTCGGGATGAAGGGGCGCCGCGCGCATCTGGCGTAGCGTCAGGAGCTTCTTGAGCGTGTCCGGGCCATTCAGCACCCAGACCCGCGCATTCGGCACCGTCTGCTTGATCTCCCGCCGCCACTTGTAGACCAGGTGGGGTGGGCAGATCACCAGGCTGCGTTGATAGCCTTCGGCATGGGCGACCGCAGCGGCCGCAAGGGCCATCATGGTCTTACCGCAGCCCATCTCGCCATTAATGATCGCGGCCGGATCGTTCTCATCGAAGAGCAGCGCGCAGACAGCTTGCACCACCTCACGCTGGGCAGGGAAGGGCGCCCGGGTGAGGGCATCCATCACCGCCTCGCGCAGCCCATTCGGTACACCGGAATAGACGGGCGGGTTCTGCCTGCGTACAGCGTCGAGCAAGCCCGAGCCGAACGATGCAACGAACGCCGATAACGACAACACCCCAGGCTCGGCAAGCGGCGCGATGTCGCCATCGAATCGCTCTTCCGGCGCCTGGACGCCCTCGTTGGTTCGCTGATAGTAGGCGGCTACCGCTTCTTCCTTGGTGCGTGGAAGAAAGTAGAGATCCACCTCGATACGCGGCGCCGATCCCGATAGGCCCGATAGTCCGGCGTGCAACTCGGCCAGCTCGTCGATGGAGACGGTGCCCCATTCGTCGAACTGAAGGCCGGTGACATAGCCGAAACCGATCTTGTCCTCGGCGTCGTACTCGGTCAGCCACCAGGTGGCCGAGCCGAAGGCGTCGAAGAGCTTGCAGATGACCCATTGTTCCGGGGCACCCTCGGGCTTGGGATGGATGGCGATGAACGCCAGGATGTCCGCGTGAAGCTTGTTATGTTCGCCCACCGGTTGGGTGGACGTGGTGACATGATGAATCGATTGCGTAACGTGCATGGTGATCTCCAAAAGAAAGCGGGTACACCATGCCCCTGTCGGGGATCGGTATCCCCGCGAGGGTGGTCAAGAAATGACAGGTCAGGCCGCGAGCGACAGTTCCTGCAGAATGGCTTCACCGGTTTCCACCTGGCGCGTCAGCACCCGGCGTTGCACCAGATCGGAAATGGCCTGGGTGAAGGTTTCGCCCAGGTCGATCAGCGAGGCCTCTATCGGCCCCAAGGTTGGCCAAGTCACCTTGGCGTGAGGGTTGAGATCCTGGACGATGGTGTCGCCCAGGGCGGCCAGGACCGGCTCGCGCCAGGCATCGATCAGCGGCACCGGAGAGATGCGCTGGATCATTGCCCAGACCGATTGCCGATGCTCATCGCCTTCGCCCAGGGTGAGTACCCAGGCGCGGCCGCTGGCCGTGTCCGGGTCAATCACCAGGGTGTCGTAGATGAAGACATGCGACACCGGCCCGAACAACGACTTCTTGGGCAGTTTGCCGGTGAGCTTGGTGAGCCGCGTGGCATCGCCGATGAAGGCCACTCCGCGCGGATCGTCCGCCGTCGACATTGTCGGATGCAGGGGCACCACCCCCACCACGCCGTCGCCCACGTGAGGCGGCACCTCGACGGGGTTCAGGGTGATGCGGTCGACGCCCCCCGAGGTTACCGGCAGAGAAAACGCCGCCAGCAGTTGCTGGATGGCGGTATCCCGGCCGTACAACGAGGCGAACATCAATTGCCCCGCTTCGTTGCGTACCAAGGCATCCAGGAAGACATCGGAGAATTCCCGGATACGCCAGAGTTGATGCGATAAAGCCATGTTGAGCCTCCAGAAGAGTGCAGGCTCGCCCCTGACGGAGTGGCACCCCGCGAGGGTTGATGAATGTGTCCCGGCGCCAGGCGCCTGATCCGGTTGCAGGGATGACCGGATCTCGATGCTTACGGCATCAGCGGGTCGGAAACCGTCCGACCGTCGGGTGTGCCTGTCAAAGCCAAGGGCCTTGTTGTAGCGCCCGTAGCCAGGCGCTGCAAAAAGACCCCTCGAAGAGGGGTAAAGGGAGGAGCTGCTGCAACTCAACGTATGGTCAGCACATGGCCGAAGGTCGGGCTTCCCGCCGTGAAGTCGATGGCCCGGATCACCGGGACGAACTTGTCGGTCAGGATGCGCGTCTCGGAGACGTTGCCCTTCGCGTCGGTCTCATGCTGCACCGTCACGTCCTTTTCCTTATGGGTGGCGCCTTTGATGAGGAAGGTACGACCGTCCTCGGCATCGACAAAGCCGCCGATCTGGCCAGCCGCCAGGCCCAGCGCCAGGTGCCAGTCCGAGAGCATCCGCAGGGGACGCCGGTGGCTTTGAGCCTGGGCGCTGAAGGTCCGTGGAAAGCTCGGCCAGAGCGTGCTGGCATGATGCCGGGCGATCTCGACCGCGAGTTCCGGGCCGTTCAGGCGGATCGCCTGAAACACCGTGTCGTCACCGGCAATCCGCTCGGGCACTAGCAACGGTGCATGGGGCCAAGCCTCGGGCAATTCTGGCGGCAGCGTCTCTTTCATCTTCATCAAGGACTCGACTAGCCCCTTGGAGGGCGGCGTCGGCCGACGACGAATGCCAAAGATCACCATCTGCTTGAATTGCCGCTCCGGCGCCGACCAGGCGGTGAGGTGGGAGAAATGCCGGCCAAGGAAATTGGCCATCTCTTCGCTCATCACGTAGTGCGGCACGATGAACACCAGCACACCACCGACCTGTAACCAGGCGACAGTCTTGCGCAGGAAGATCATCTCCAGGCGCTCGCTGTTCTTGCCATCGCCGGTCATTCCGGTATCCGCCACGGTAAAGCCGTAGGGTGGATTCAGGAACAGCAGACCGGCCAGACGGGTCGATACCCAGGCATCGTTCATATCGCAGTGCAGGACGGTATCGAGTAGCTGCTTGGCGTGCCAGGCACGTTCGGCATCGAACTCGATCCCCAGGGCTTCGACGCTGGCGCCGGCCTCGGTCAGGGTATTCTTGACCTCGGCGAGCGCGATGCCTTCACCGCAGCACGGATCGATGATGCGCACCTGGCCACCATCGATGTCCAGGGCGTTGAGGATGCGGCCGAGGGTGCTCTCGTCGGTCGGGAAATAGCCGTTCTTGATAAAGTTATGAGCGAGCCGTGAAAACATGAGTCCCATGGCGCGCTCCTCAGATCAAACCCAGCAAGGACAGCCAGCTATCCGGATGATCCGGCTCGACGCACTCGCCTTCCGGCGTTTCGCATACCGAGTCGATCACCCATTCGCCGATCTGTTCCATGCTTGGCACCTCGTAATCGATGCCCTTGAAGACGATGAATTTAGGTAGGTTCATGGTGCGAATCTCCATAAAAAAGCGGAGACACCATGCCCCGGGCGGGGATGGATATCCCCGCGAGGGTTGAGAACAAAATTGAATCCCGGACCGTGTGGCCGTGCGCGTTTCAGGGACTGACGCGTTGCGACAGATGCCGTCTGTTAGCGGTGTAACTCCAAGAAGCCGAAACCGGCTTTCCTTCAGGGTCGACCCTCAAGGAAAGCGCCTGATAGATGCATCAAGCGCTTCATGGAACCTGGGTGTCCACCAGACGGCGAACACCCAGGCAGGGTAGGGGCGAAATACTTACGCACTCGCCCAACTGCCTGTGAAGAAAGCAAGGACTGCGCTGCCGTGGGTCTTGAAATATCCTGCCGAGACCCGTTCAAACCGGCGCATTGCCTCGTTGTACTGAGCCAGGTAATAGCCCTTGTCTTCTTCAAACATGACTTCAAATTCGATGACTCTCATGGTGAAACCTCCTTGCTGTGGGGACACCGTGCCCCACTCCCCAGGGCAGGGTGTCCCCACAACGCAAAGGTTCGAAACTGTGATCTGGCCCCAGGCCTTGCGGCCGTGCGCGTTTCAGGGACTGACGCGCCACGACAGATTCCGTCTGTCGGCGGTAGAACATCTTTGGCACTTGGCCTTTCCGTGGGCGCCGGCGGACGCCCCTGGAAAGGCCCCTCGATGAGGGGCCAGGGTGAAACTCAATCTGGCGATGCTGCCTGCCAGACCCCGGCAACGAAGGCCGGGTCAAGGGCAACGCCATGGTCGATCAGCGTGGCCATGCTTGCGCGGCTGTCGCTCTGTGGCACTGGAATGGCGCCAACGTCTTTATCGTACATGTCGTAATCCACGACGATGAGATCTACCGGCAAATCCGACGATGCTCCCTGCACCAGGCCACCCTCGACACCGACCACGACACGCGGCTTCGGCGCTCCCTTGATTTCGGGACCGCCGAAGGCCTCGGAGGCTTTTCGGTAGGCCTGATCCAAGGTACGTTGATACTCGCCATCCTCCACCCGCGCGGCTGTGCGCATCGCCTCGGCCAGCATCAGCAGTCGGCAAGCCTCTTTCGCGGCCGCGTCGCGGCGCGCGACCAAGACGCAAACTGCTGGCTCTGGCCAAGCGTCGACCTGGTCGACCACTCGGAAGGTCAGGGTTTCATCTTCGACCTCTTCGTAGTCGTCGTAGAGCACAGGCATCTCCGGGGTGTCATTCCAGATGCTGCCGGCATCGAACGCGGCTTGCGCCAAGTCCAGGGCCTCCTGGTCGCTCCCCGATGGCACGCCCACTTGTACCTTGTGGGTGTAGTCGATGCGGTATTCGACGATGCGTAAACCCTTGCTCATGACGTGCCCTCCGGTACCCGTTCCAACTCACGGCTACAGAACAGCTCGATACGTGGTTTCGCACGGCGGGTGGCCTCCAGAGCGACATACCAGAGGCCACCCATGTTTCGTCCGAGCGAGTTTTCTCGAACGACGATGCCGGTGCGACCTGGATACTTCGGTCCGCCCAGAAGTTGGTTCTGCTCGCGCTTCACCACCACCTTTACGCCGATCCTGATGACAGTTGAATCATTCATGACGATCTCCAATAAACAGCGGCGACGCCATGCCCCTCGCGGGACAGGCGCCCCGCAGGGTGGATAGGAAAGCTAAAGCCAGCCGCGTTCCGCGAACGAAACCGTCTGGCCACAGCCGATGACAAAGTGGTCGATGACCTTCACATCGACTAATGAAAGCGCCTGCTTCAGTTGATCGGTAAGCCACCGGTCAGCCTGGCTGGGCTCGGCCACCCCGGAAGGATGGTTGTGACAGAAGATGACCGCACTGGCGTTGTATTCCAGGGCGATCTTGACGATCTCCCTGGGGTAGACGCTAGTCTGAGTCGCCGTGCCACGAAAGCACTCGCGCGAGGCGATCAGGCGATTCTGGGCATCCATGTACAGCCCCATGAACACTTCATAGGGCAGATGCGCGATCGCTGTTCTCAGGTGGCTGCGCACGGCGTCCGGTGAGGACAACGTATCGCGGTCACGCAGCGATTCGGCAAACCCGCGTGAAACCAATTCACGGGCCGCATCCAACATGAAACGCGCACGCTGCCAGCCATCCATGGGAGTGGCTTCGCAAACCCGGTGACCGCCATCCTGGCCGGGGCCATGATCGACGGTCGCCAGAGCGAACATTTGGAACAGTGAGCCGTCGTTCTCGTCTAGGAGGTTTTCGGCCGTCGTCGGGCCGACCAACGCACCCAGCAGATCCAGATCGGACATGTGTGTAGCGAGAGGCATGATGATCTCCAAGAAACGCGGAGACACCATGCCCATTGCGGGGATAGGTATCCCCACGAGGATTGAGCAAGACGACTGATTAGATCCAGCCGGCCCAGGAAAGAACGGGACGGACCAAACCAAAGTGGATAAGCAGGCCGAAGGCCACGCATACGAACAAGGCAAACATGATGATCTCCAGGCAATGCGGAGACACCATGCCCCGGGCGGGGAATGACATCCCCGCGTGGGTTGAGAACAGATTGAATCCCGGACCGTGAGGCCGTGCTCGTTTCAGGGACTGACGAGCTGCGACAGAATCCGTCTGTCGGCGGTAGAACTTCGGCAAGCCCGATCGGGCTTTTCTTCAGGGTCGGGTTCCCTCAAGAAAAGCCCCCGAATGCCGAGTTTCCTGGACTTTGTCGACTCAGAGGTCGAAATCCAACTGTGACCACTGGCCACTATCAAGCGCCTGCTCGGCCGCCTTCCTGGTCGGAAAATATTCTCTCGATTCGCGGCTGTACGGCCCATCCTTGGGGTGCACCGTGCCGATATAAAACCCATCGGTGCTGTCGCAGACCTGGAGCGGAAGATCGATGTTGAAGCATTTCTTGGCCAAATGGCCGATCTGATTGGTTTGCATGTCAAACCTCCATTCTTATGATCGTCGCCGGGTCCCCGTTTACCCTTGGGGCAACCTGCAAGTCTCATTAAAAATATCTGCACTCGATTTGTCCAGTGATTCGCTAACGACATTCCCGTAGCGGTTGAACCCGTCATCAACGGCCCACCTCCGCAGGCCACTGTTGGTGAACTGGCACAGAGACACCCGCACAGGAAACATGGCCATAGAAAATCAAACACCTTGGCATTCCTGAGTCGGCGAATCGAACCGACTCAGGAATGCCCGAGATGGGCGTGGTGCGATGTGTCCTGCCCGTTGCGATCATGCCTCCATGCGGCGCCGGAAGGCTTGCCGCCGCGTCCGACACGGGAGACCAGGACGCGTAGTTAAGGGTTACGGTTCGGGATAACCGCCAACCAGGATGGGATCACCGTTTGACGGGCTCACCCTGGAAACCTGAACCAGGTCACCTGGGTGAACCCGCGTAAGCGGGTTCGGGTTGAGATCACTCAGCGGTCAAAGTCCACAACTGCGTCCTGGCGTCGAATCGGTAGCCCTGTCCTTTCAGCGCATCGCGCTGAGAGCGGAACAGGCCACGGTCGACCGTGGGATCGAGCTTCACCGGCTTGCCGATGGCGATCAAGCCCTGGGTCTCGTCATCGAACAGCGAAGCGGCGGACTTGGGTACCGAGTTGTCGGGGCCTCCGGTCTGTGCTTCAGTCGGTTCGGTTCGAGTCGCAGGCACCTCGTCGGCCGGATCAGGCTCCACCGTTTCGGGCAGGGTCTCGGTATCGGGCGTGTCGGGCTCGCTATCGACGTGGATCGCCGATAAACGTGCACGCACTTCCACCCAAACCTTGCCGCGCCAGGTGTAACTGGACGGGAAAATCTCATCGATGACGAAGGATCCCTCGTACTCCCCAGCCGAATACTGGTCGAGGATGGCATCCTTTACCTTGAAGCTGCCGATGTCCGTAATGAGGTCGCCAACGCAGAAACTGCCGGATTTGCCGCTGACTTCCTTGATGCTGAGTTTGCCTTGAATACTGATCATGATTTGCCTCCTGGTTGAGAAAAACGTCCAGCCTGGAAGGCACCTCTCCCCATGGGAGTGGCATTGCTCCCAGATGGACAGGTACAAAGAAATTAACGCCAGCCATGTCGATGGGACCGGTGGCAAGTTGAACAATCCCCGCAGGGTCTGAACCGAAGCCCTGCAGACAGGTGGCCTAGCCCCAACTCGCGAGGCTGGAACAAGACCCATCAGAGTCTTGCCAGGTTGTGACGGTTACGCGGCGAAGCGCATTTCCACGAAATCGACGGGAATGCCGTCAATCTTCGCGGAGCCGATCTTCAGCAATCGTCCCTTGATCGACACACCGGTCTCGCCTTGTTTCAGGCCAGATTGATAGATGAAGGCTTCTGGGTAGATATCGCCTACACGGAAGGACACCGTGACCTTCTGGTTGGCATCGACAGCGCCCTGGAGAAAACGCACTTTCTCCAGCGCTTCGGCCCCCTCGATCTTGCAATCAAGGTAGGTGGTTTCCGGGTCATCGATCGAGCCGTGCAGCGCGGCGATGGTACAGGCCCAAAACGTACCTTTCTTCACCTTCACCTCACGAATGCGGTTCAGATAGCCGATGCCGTTCACGTGCAGGTCGAAATGTGTCTTCGGTGGCAACGCTTCAGCGGAATCGGATGCGGTGATGTCAGCGGTAGTGCTCATAGTGGTCTCCAATACGAAAAAATGGGGGACCACTGCCCGCGTCGGGGAGAGAGTCTCCCCGGTGGGATGAAGGCCTTACGGCCTGATGGAGCCGGTTGCCCGGCGATGAAATCAAGCTGATAGACAGATCAACGTGGCGAGCAAGAGCGCCCCGGGCGATCAATATGACTTGGGATGATGAGTATCTTGCCTCGGCTCGGATGAGCGTCGCGGTGACAGAGGCTGACCGCGCTCGAAGGGACTGGTTGACGCCCCAGTGGACGAATCGCGTTACATGCGATCAGACGAGCCTATGGGCTACAAACTACGCCGATAGTCCATCAAATATCAGTGCGCTTGTCAAGCAGGTAATGCACTTCATGCCCCCTGTAGAGTTTTCCAGGATGGGAGTTCTGGTCTTCGTGATCACATCCTCTGCTGAAAGGCCGCTCGACCCACGAAACCTGTCGAACGGTCTACGGAAGCATATCGGCCGCTACCGCCTTCACCGATTCCATAAAGCTGATTTTTGTTATGACTGCTTCCACCAGATGCGAATTTCGGCATCCGACCCAGACTGTGTAATAACCCGCAGCAATTGGCGGAGCTTAGTTTTTCGCGGTTTTACTAGGTGATCAGGGCCATGCGACCGCGCGCGAGGGGAATATGGCGAGCCGGGTCCCTGGACTGGATTTTTCCAGAGAAGCGCCCAGAAATGACAGCAAGGGCCGTAACAAGCGCCAAATTGACCGTAATTCGAGCCCGCAGGCCCTGATGGCCTCGATCAATCCCCTGATGCCCAGAATCTTCATCACCCGCTTCAGGTTGTAAGCGAGCACATGCAGGCTCATTTCCGTGCTGACACGCTGCAAGGTTCTGGTCAGGAAATGGCTCGCTCCCATCCACGCCTTGAGCGTTCCAAACGGGTGTTCGACGGTCTGGCGGCGAATGCGCATGGACTCTGGAGTCTGGTCCAGACGGGCTTGCATGGCATCGAGAACCGCCTCATGTTCCCAACGACTGATGCGCCGTTGTTGACTCGGTGTGCATTGCGCCTTCAGTGCGCACGCCTGGCAGTTCGAACACCAGTAGCGATGCAGCTTCATCCCCCTCTCGATGCTTGAGTAACGCCAGGCCAGTCGATCGCCGGCCGGACATCGGTATTCGTTCTTCTCGGCGTCGTAATGGAAATCAGCCCGGCCGAAGCGCCCATGCGCGGTGGCGCTGGAAGTCACGGGTTTGGGTACGGTCGCGGTGATGCCGGCCTCCTCGCAGGCCAGTATCTCTTCGCTGCTGAAATACCCCCGATCGGCGACGGCAGTCAGTTCCTGCGTACCCAGCTCGGCGCGCGCTTGCTTGGCCATCGAAGCCAACTGGTCTCGGTCGTGTCCCACGTTGGTGACTTCATGGGCCACGATCAGGTGGTGTTTGGCATCGACTGCGGTCTGAACGTTGTAGCCGACAATCCCGCTGCCGCGACCGCTGGTGGCCATGGAGCGCGCATCCGGATCAGTCAGGGAAATCTGTTTATCCGGGGCGGCTTCCAACTGGACTTCAATGCCCTTGAGCTTCTGCATCTGCTCCTTAAGGGTGGTGATCTTGTCCTGGAGGCGGGTCGTCTTGGCCTTTGCAAGAGGGGATTCTTGCCGGTCGGCAGTCTCGATGGAAGTGAGGTAGCGTTCGATGCTGGCTTCGATCTGCTCCATGCGCTTCTGGATCTTGGCGCGGCTGAAGTTCCGGTCCCGGTTGTTGACGGCCTTGAACTTGCTGCCGTCGATGGCGACCAGGGCTTCCGAGAACAGATCGAGCTGTCGGCACAGCAGCACGAATTGGCGACCGACCCGCCGGATGGCGGGGCCATTGTCCTTGCGGAAGTTGGCGATGGTCTTGAAGTCGGGCATCAGGCGACCGGTCAGCCACATCAATTCGAGGTTGCGTTGGCACTCCCTCTCCAAGCGCCGGCTGGATTGGATACGGTTGAGGTAGCCATAGAGATAGAGCTTCAGGAGCACGGCGGGGTGGTAGGAGGCCAGCCCGTTGCGGCGGGATCGACGCCGGCAAACCCGAGTTGCCCAAGATCGAGTTCATCGATGAAGACATCAATGACGCGAACCGGGTTGGTCTCGGCAACGTAGTCGTCCAGGCTCGCAGGGAGCAACGTGCTTTGGGTTCGATCTTCACCTTGGACAAAACGCTTCATCGGGATGCCCCTGAACACGATGCGTCATTATCCAGGCTGGCCAGCGTTTTTACACAGTCTGGACCCTAAGCGGTCGGATAGATGCACAGAGCGGCTATGACTGCTCAGCGAACGGATAGCTGCCACTTCACTGATATTGAAATCGGGCAACAGTTTCCCGAATGGATCAGTCGTGGAGACGGTTGTTGTCTGAGGTAGCATCTGAAAACCTGGCAGGCAAGTCATGCCGCCATTCTCTGCCACCAAATTTATACGGATTTACTCAACCGACAATGCTAGGGTTTGGTTGCGCCGTGCTCCGCAACGAGGGCGTCAGATGAATCACTTGGATTGCCTGCCCATTCAGTCTTTTCCACTGCCCACGAAGCATATTCATCTTGCTCCTTAGCCTTTCGGCGTTGTGCGATGAATTCAGCTATTGCGTCTATCAACTCATTCTCCGGCATCGACTCCCATGCTTCCGGCAGGTAGTCACCGCGCAGGTTATTGCACACGCCGCATGCCATAACGATCTTCTCGTTTGCACCTTTTATGTGCTTGCGAGTATAGAGATGGTCTTCATGAGAGGCCCAAAACGTGTCGAAATCTGCGAGCAGAAACCTCTTGCAGTAGACGCAGTGTCCATGACTCGCAGTCATCGCACTTCCGAAATGATTGCTCACGTGCTGTACTCCTCGAAATTGGTCATGTTATTCCGGCCCTGCCTGTAAAAAGTGCGCCAGTTTTACCATGGCCAGTGTGTCTCGCTGGCAATAGTCCAGCAAGGCGTCGTAGAGCTCATGTTTTCTGCGCTCATCAGTGTTGGGATCGGTCATTTCCAGATACGCCGCTTGGGCCGCTTCACCTCCCCCCACCTGCAGGTTGTCGTAACCCAGGTCGGCATCGATGGTAGGCACTACGGCCTTGATCGACCATGAGCCGCGCATCTCGGGATGGTAGTAGTTCGCTTTTGCAATGGGGTACAGGTCCACCAAACGGTCTACCGCTGCGTCAATTCCCGAGGCGAGATCCGGAAAGGGGTCCCTCAGTTCGTTCAAGCGACTTCGCTCAAAACCGATGTTGTAGACGAAGATCGGCCCGTCCGAGCCAAGTGTCTCCAGCAAGGGCTCTATGAAACTTCGGCGGGGATCATCGCCATTCTCGGCGAGGAAGGCACGGTGCTCCATTCGTCCGTCGGCGTACTCGATATGGCATGACCACTGGAACGGTACCTGCATATACGGTCGCGTACCGGTCCAGGTTGGTACGGCCGGATTGATGGTCTCAAAGTCCAGGTAATAGCGTGGGTACGGCAAGGCTCGAAGTTGCTCGCCCGCCTGTGGATTGAGTTCAGGCGTTCCCGCGCACGTGGCGCGCCAGATGCGCCGGTGTGTGTCGTTGTGTAAGCATTCCTCGGGCACTTCGCGCAAATCCGCATAGCCTTCGGAGCGCAGCGCGTCCGCCAGACCACGGTTATACGGCAGAATCTCGGGGGGATACCCAGCCACCGGCGGGCTGCAATATGCCGTGAAGGGGCAACCGTAGGGTTCGCTGCATTGTTTTCCTGGCAGCACCACAGGTTCGGCACCGTCCAGGGTCGCCCGCGCCTCATGGATCCAACGCGGCACGTCGTCGATCAAGCCGCCAATGTCTTCGGTGACATCGACATGCTTCAGCAAGCCTTGATACGCCCCATGGCCGGGATACACGAAGCTGTTGTCGATATGGGCAATCTCGATGCGGGTCACGGGCAGTTGGCTGCGCTGGACGACCCACGTCTGAATCGCCGCGTCGGCGTAGTAGTAGTCCTTCACCGATGTCGCCGATTTCACTTCAACCAGGCGATAGCCGCCCTGATCCGGAATCAGCAGATCGGCCCGGATCAGAACGCCTTCAACCTCGAATGTCGCCTCGTACAGCGGGCGTGGCGGACCGGCGAGCAGTGCGCGCGTGTCCTGGATCGCCTGGGCGAGATCCGGGGTATCGATCAGGACACCGCCCGGGAAAAGTTGCCGGGCGATATCGCCCACGACCTGGCCGGTATCCATGCGCGTCTGGGCGCTGGCATCTGTCTGACTCAACTCAGGCCGATGCACCTGCAGCCAAAGCCGTTTCGGGCATTGCTGGTGATTGATGATGCGTGATTTGGACAGACCCCTCATGGCTTACCTCTCTTGAATTCACAGATCGTAGTTTCCGTAGCGCTGCGTCGTGATGTGTCGTTATGAGCGGCATTGCGACGTATTTTGTCGTCTTGACCGCGAAACTATCGCCATCAACAAGGAGACTGTGATGCGCATAGATGATATTCCCAACGACGATTTCCCGCCGATCTTCGCCGTTATGCTCGACGCCTATCGGGACGTGGTCGAACTCTGGTTGCTTCGGCTCCTGCTGCGCATGGGGCTGCATGATCATTTCAACAGGGAACAGGGGTTTCGCAATAATGACATCCTGAACTGCCTGGCTATCGCGCCGCCGGGGCGCGGCAAAGATTATGATCAAGCGGAAGTGTTCGATTCGCTCACCGCCCGCCTGGCCCTTCTGGAGACGAATCCCCCGGTCTTGCCCGGTGACACCCCCATTGCCAAGCAATTGGATTGGTTTGCTCAACGCGCCGGCATCACCGGCGTGGCCGTCGATATCCTGCATTTCACGGTGCTCGCCAAGCAGAACAATGCCCTGGAAACAGCGCTGGACGCGCTCGGGTTGCTCAGGGAAACAGACGTGATTCGTATCTTCTCGATCACCCTGGGGCTCCCCAGAGAGGGTGTTGCGGCTGCCTTGGCCGACGATGCACCAGCTATCCGGAGTGGCTTCGTTTGGATCGACCCGGACGGTGCACTTCAATTCTCACGGAAAGTCATCCTCCCCGAGGATGCCGTAAATCGCATCGGGATCGATTACGACGATCCGATGCAGATTTTCCGTGGCATCTTCGTCCCTGGCCAAGTCTCACAACTGACCCTGCAGCACTACCCGCACCTGGCCGACGAGCTTGCCGTTCTGCAAGCGTATCTGACCCAAGCCCTGATCAGCCATCAGCAGGGCGTCAATGTGCTGGTTTACGGCCCACCGGGTACCGGCAAGACCGAGTTGGTTCGAGCCCTGGCGCAGGCAACCGGCGCCACATTGCATGAAGTGCCGATCACCCGGCCGAGTGGCGCGCCCTTGACCGGAGGGGAGCGACTGCGCTTCTGTCGTCTGACTCAATCGCTCCTGGGAGGCCCGGGCGAAGGCATGCTGATGTTTGACGAGGCTGAGGATGTCTTCAACCCCGAATCGGCCGAGCAGCGGCGGACACGGCATTACACCAAGTCCTGGTTCAACCAGTTCCTGGAAAGCAACCGTATGCCGATATTCTGGCTATCAAACTCGTTGTGGGTATCGGACATGGGCCTGCCTCGGCCGATCGATCCTGCCTATCTGCGGCGCTTTGATTTCATCCTGAAGCTCGATATCCCGCCACGTAGCGTGCGACAACGCATCCTCGAAAACCACCTGGAAGAACTGCCCATCAATCCCGCCTGGATCAAGCGCATGGCGGAGCATGACAAGCTCGCCCCCGCACTCGTTCAACGTGCGTCCAGAATCATGTGCAGCATCAAGGAGGTGATCCCCGAAGGCCAGCTGGAGGCCACCATGGAGCAGTTGTTGGGTAACGCCCTGGAGGTGATGGGGCATGATCGCAAGCCGCGCCATTTCGCCGAATCCAATACCGGCTACCGGCTCGATTGCCTGAATGTGGATTGCGATCTGGAACAACTGCGGTCAGGGCTGAAGGCGCGTCGCGCTGGCCGGCTATGTCTCTATGGCCCACCGGGGACCGGCAAGACCGCATTCGGTCGGCATCTCGCCGAAGCCCTGGATGCGCCGCTCCTGGTCAAGCGGGCTTCCGATATCGTCTCCCCCTGGCTTGGCGAAACCGAAAAGAACATGGCGCACATGTTCGCGGAGGCCGAACGTGAGGGCGCCGTGCTGTTGCTCGACGAAGCGGACAGTTTTTTACAGGATCGTCAGGGCGCCTCAAGGTCCTGGGAGATTTCCCAGGTCAACGAAATGCTCACCCAGATGGAGTGCTTCGAGGGGGTGTTTGTCGCGTCCACCAACCTGATGGCCAATCTGGATGTGGCCTCGCTCAGGCGCTTCGATCTGAAGATCAAGTTTGATTATTTACGCCGAGAGCAGGCGCTCGCGTTGTTTGAGGATGGTATGCACCAGCTTGGCATTACCGACGCACCCATGGATGCGAGTGTGCGGAAGCGGCTGGATAAGCTCGATGGCCTGACACCGGGTGACTTTTCTACGGTATTGAGGCAGTCTCGACTGAAGGAAATCAGGACGCCGCTTGATTTCGTCGAGGCATTATCCAAGGAGTGTCAGTTGAATCCCGTGCTGAGCAAGCGTTCGTTTGGATTTCTGGCTTGAGGTCACTCCAAGACACTAGCGATGCACGCCTATTCAAGACCATTCACATCGTCAGAGAAAGCTATATTTCTGAGCTGGCGTTAAATCAACCAACGGAGGAGGCTAATGAGCCCAAATGAACAACTCAACGCGTTATTTGCAAGATGGGAGGCAAGCAACCCAGGGTATAAAGGAAGATTCATTAAAGATGGGATTATCAACGACACTTTTTACCAAAATCAACGAATCAAGTTGCTGTTTATTGCAAAAGAGCCAAATGATCCAACCCAACAAGCGTGGGATTTCAGGGAATGGTGGAAGCAAGAAATTAAATACCGTTTTGCTCACAGGATTTATCAATGGGCATTTGGAGTATTGAACGATTTTCCGCCACTCGAAAAGTCCGACTCGAATCAAGACAAGATAGGCACGTTGGGGTCGATTGCATTTATGAATTTGAAGAAAGTTGCTGGAGGTGCCAGCGCCGACCCTGAGGAAATAAGCGCGACAGTTAGCAGCGACAGGGCGTTTATCCTTGATGAAATCCGAATCATCAATCCTGACATCATAATTGGTGGAGTGGGCGCGACTGATATCTGGCGATCGCTCTTCGATGGAATCGAATTTACAAGATGCTATGACATTCCAATCGCAAGGCACGGCAATCATAAGATTATTGACTTCTACCACCCGTCGTACAGAGCGCCAAGGGCAATGAGCTATAGCCTGCTGCAAAACATTGTTCAATCAGTTGAGTTCCAAAAAATGTAGGTGGTTCTACCAACTGACCTAGGCTAATTAGCGATCAGATCGCTCCTGTGTGCGAGAGAACTACACGGAAACACAACTATCGGCAGCGACAGGATTCGTCGCACGCTCAGGAATCATGACAACTCCAGGATCAAGCATGGACATATCATGGACCGACGAACCTTCTTGCAATCCAGTCTTTCGATGGCTCTGCTACAGGCCTTCCCTGGCAGTGCCATTGCGCTTGCCCGGTCAACCCCGGCATCAACGCATGCGCCAAACTCAACCAATCCCGCCCTGACCCGCTCCGACATCTTGGTCGCCGGTCTCGGCGGCGCAGGAACCACCTTTGTGCGTGATTTGGCAACCGAGCGGCTAGGTTCGATTGCCCGATTCAGGATCTACGACAGTCCCGACGGGTCCCCGTCTGAGAGTCACGAGCCTTGTGTGCATAGGCGCTGTGAAGACGTCCGTCCAGTCGATATTGATGGCATGCCACTCATCAAGCGGATTGATAACCCCACAGAATTCAAGCGCAGGATCAGCCAAGACCTGGACGGTGTGAAACGGTTATTCATCGTTGCAGGGATAGGTGGACGTACTGGCACGATTCTCGCGCCCATAGTTGCGGAAACCGCGAGAGGCATGGGAATCCACACGGTAATCCCCCCATTTTCCATCGCCCCCAGAAGTAGAGGTCACTGAGTCCTGGCCAACTTCTGTTTTGGGGTGATGCCGCCCAAGGCCATGTTCGGGCGCTCATGATTGTAGGTCCACATCCAGTTGGTTGCGAAGTCCTGAGCCTCGGCGATGCTCTCGAACAGGTAATGCCCCAGCCAGTCATAGCGAACCGTCCGGTTGTAGCGTTCGACATAGGCATTCTGCTGCGGCTTGCCCGGCTGGATATGGTCCAGTCGAATCCCCCGCTTCTCGGCCCATTCAATCATCGTGTGACCGATATATTCCGGGCCGTTGTCGCTACGGATCGCCACCGGCTTACCACGCCATTCGATGATTTGGTCCAGGGCGCGCACGACACGCTCCGCCGGTAGCGACAGGTCGATGTCGATGCTCAGCGCCTCCCGGTTGAAGTCGTCGATCACATTGAACAGCCGGAAGCGGCGCCCGTCGGCCAACTGGTCGTGCATGAAGTCCATCGACCAGCATTGGTTGATCGCCTCCGGCACGGCCAACGGCTCGGGCTTCTCGCGCACGATCCGTTTCTTCGGCTTGATGCGTAGGTTCAACTCCAGTTCGCGGTATATCCGGTACACCCGCTTGTGGTTCCAGCGGTGGCCTTTGACGTTGCGTAGATAGAGAAAGCACAGCCCGAACCCCCAGTTGCGTTGGTTATGAGTGAGGCGGATCAGCCGGTCGGCGATCTTGGCATTCTCGGTCGAAAGCCGGGCCTGATAGCGATAACACGCTTCGCTGATACCGAAGGCACGGCAGACCAGCCGGACGCTGGCGCCGGCAGTCTGAACCGCCTTCTGTGCCATCTCGCGTCGGCGAGATGGCTTCACCACTTTTTTTGGAGGGCCTCCTGGACAATCTCGGCCTTGAGGCGCTCCTCGGCATACATCTTCTTGAGCCGCCGGTTCTCGTCTTCGAGTTCCTTGAGCCGGGCCATCAGCGAGGCATCCATGCCGCCAAACTTGGCCCGCCATTTGTAGAAGGTCGCGGAACTGATGCCGTGCTCGCGGCAGAGCTCCGGCACCGGGCTGCCACCCTCCGCTTGCTTCAGGATGGCAATGATCTGACTGTCGGTGAATCGGGATCGCTTCATGTAAAACTTCCTCGTCGGGTTTGGAGAAAATTCTACTTCTGATAGCGATGGTTTTTTGGGGGGATTACCACACCACCGCGATCGTTACCCATCCCTTCTTGTTCGAGCCGACGTTAGACCCGGTTGGCAAATGGGCCCCCTTGTTTGCACCGCGATACCAACAGGCCCGCTATGCACATGAGTCGCTGAATCAGTATGCCGACACCAGGATCATGGTCCCCAATGAAGCCGGTCGATGCGCGCATGATCCAGAAGCCAGGCATCAACGTTTGCCCAAGTCGCCGCGCATTATCCTTGAGGCTTTCCATAGTAGTAATCGGCAGATAGTTCAAGCCACCCGGTCGCTGATCGAAACGCATGCATCGCCGGGGGACTTTCCTGCCGAAACCGCAGCCGTGGACGGCATCCTGGCTGAAGCTGGGTTCGGTCTTGCGAGTAACGCCATCGCCGGTGGAGATAGGCGCATCGCTGATGCCACCCGGATTGCGCTGTCGTCTCCCTATCTGGGGGGCGACCGCTTGAAACGACGGGCCAAAGGTGCCGTCGTGGTCATTCACTCCAATGGTGGAGTATCGCGGCAGGAAATGGCCCAGGTCGAGCACACCGTGAAGTACGCGCTCAGACGCGAAACGCCGGTGGTGATTGGGACCGTGCATGATGATCTGCTCGCCCATAACCTAACCAGGGTGACGATTCTGCTGTCAGGGTGCTGCCAACTCGCAGGGGGTACTCAGTTAAAGCCGGGCGGTACATTCTCATGAGGGCGTGAATGCGACGCTTACCATGCGTTTCGGGTTGCAGTCTCAACCAATAAACAAGAAGTGCCCATGAACACTCGAAAACGCGACCATACCTCACAAGCCAACGCTGATTCTGACCATAGTAAGAATCCAGGTCACCAAATCGAAGCCGAGTTTCAGCACACGGAACACCTCCTGCAGGAAGCAATGGCTCGGCTCAAACAACTGCCGCGCCCGGAAAACAGGAAAATAATTGGGATTCCCACTGGGTTCAGTGAACTTGATCTGATGACGTCCGGATTGCAGCCGGGCGAACTGATGATCATCGCTGGACGCCCAAGCATGGGAAAAACATCACTGGCGCGCTGCATGGCTATGAATGTGCTACTAGACACCGGGCTCCCTGTCGTTATGTTCTCGATAGAAATGTCCTCGGTTCAGATAATGCTACACATGCTCGGTACTCTAGCACCGGTTGATCAGCACATAATGCGGACTGGGCGTCTTGACCCCGAAGACTGGGCGAAGCTGTCCGCCGCAGCAGAAAGATTACGGGGGGCGCCGCTATATATTGATGACGGGGCTCGAACCGTTTTTGACATAAGCCGTATAGCAAGCCACTTGGCCATGAATAGAACAGACCAACGGCTGGGCCTGCTCGTCATTGACTACCTGCAATTGATGGTAGGTGTGGGTGACAACAAACGTGCCAAGCAATTATCGAACATCACCCGATCCTTGAAGGCGTTGGCAAAGACATTGAACGTGCCAATCATAGTTACATGCCAGCTGCATCGAAGACTGGAGCGTCGCATGAACCTTCGCCCGGTCATGGCCGACCTCCGGGAAGTCGGCGCATTGGAAAGGGACGCTGATCTGGTTTTGTTTATCTATCGCGATGAGGTTTATGTCAATGACAGTGCCGACAAGGGTGTCGCGGAAATATTGATCGGCAAGAACCGCCATGGGCCGGTTGGAACGACCAAGCTTGCATTCAAGGGAGAATTCATGCGGTTTGAATCGTTAAACCACCTTCAGCAGTACAGGTGTATTCGTGATTCGCCGGCGTGAGTTTCTGCTGGCTCTGATGACCTGGCCGCTGGCCAGCTTCGCGAGCCGTCAAACCCTGATTCAACCCGTTTCTGGTGGAATGAATCGCGCCTGGCAGTACGACGGTCGGATCCTGCGCCGGTGGCGAGGCATACCCGTGGATGACTGGGTGTACGAGGAGAACGTCCTGCGCCCCGCCCAGGGTAGTCTTCGCCAGGCTTGGCGCTTCGATGGTCACCGGCTCGATCCCTACCTGGGTGGGACACTCGGCTGGCGCTATGATGGCCGAGTGCTGCAACCCGAATCCGGGGATTTACGTGCCGCTTGGTATTTCGATGGACGACACTTCAGGCCGTATCTGGGTGGCTATGAAGCGTCATGGGAAGTGGTCGGCGCGGCGCCGATTCCCGTCATTGCCAAGGCGGCCGGCGTCATCTAGCCAGGACCAGTCGGTAATATGGCGAGGTCTTGATAGCCTTGACCCATCGGGACTGGTAGGTCGGCGCAGACGCGAAGACGTCCGCGTTCCGGTATCGACCGATGTCTTCGATCACCTCGCCGTCCCACTCGACCACCCCAAGCGGGAAGTCGGACGTCAGGGGATTCCCGTAGCGGTCAGTCCATCCAAGGCAGTACACCTTCAATGCCGCCTGGATGTGTCGAACTTCGGCGTGAGCCTGAACGGTGGCATAGATCCCACGCAATGCAGTCGCTACGGCAGCCTTGACCGGGATCGCCGATTGCACGCAGGTTTCCAGGCTGGCGACACCCGCCCCGATCGTCGATTCGGTATGCCCGTATATGCCATCTAATCGGCCTGCCCAAAGGACGTATCTGAACAGGGGATTGATGCGACCCCGTCTAATCTCAGTGGGTGTCATGCGGATGGCCTTATTCCAGTAGATAGGTGTTGCCTTGGATGCTGAGCTGCGTTGCGACCAGGGACTTGAAATAATCGTCCTGGGTGAGGGCCGATTTCTCCTTGAATTTCAGGAATTCCTCGATAGCCGGACGTTCGAAGACGACCTGGCCAATGGCCACATCGTCCTTCATGGCGTTGCCATACCGATCAGACAAGCCCAATGCCTGGACATAGAGCGTCGCCTCCAGGCGCGTGATTTCCGGGTGGGCATGAACCGCCTCAAAGACGGCATCCAGCAAGTAGGACGCCCCATGCTTCAAGCCGATGCCATGCATCACGGTCTGGCTCACCTTGGCGGTGCCACCCTCGATCTTGACTGTGGGCCCACCAAAAATGGTGCCGATCACCGCCAGCACCACGAAAATCGCCAAGCCTTTCTTGAGTTTGCTGCCCTTCTCGGGCGCATTGGTTGCATCGCTCATCGCCTTCCCCCTTTCGTTCAACATCATCGGATCGGGAGCCCAACGCTCCGTCACGGATAGGTTGCCGGAGGCTGCGACGGGATGAGACGCAAACAATCCTTCCTGGAGATGCCTGCACCATCATTCGGCACGACATATCCTGTCGCGCCGGTTGATAAGGTAAAGACATGTTTGGACATTCGCTGGCAAATTTATGAAAACGAAGAAACCACACCCACTCTGCGTGGGCCGCTATTCCCTCGATCAAACTATGGGCCGGAACATCGAACTCAGGTGTCATATCCAGCGGCATACATACGAATTGATGCTCTTCGGTACGCCATACCGGGATCTCAACAGCGAATTCATCGAATGGCACCTGCGATGGGCTAGGGAATGGGCAGAACAGCTTTCGTTGCCTTTGGCGCCAGTATTGATCGAGCCCAGGTTATCGCCCATTCCGCACCAAGCATCAGACCCTAGAGGGCCACTCGAAGCGCTGCCAACCATCGTGACGTTTGCCATCTTCGATTCAGTCGGGGTCGATCCTCGATTATGTGTAGCTCGGTACTGGTGGTGTGGTATCAGAATCGTTGGGGGCTGCCTACACAGCGGGTGGTAACGGCATTGCGCACATTGGACTGGGAGCCCAATGCGTGCGATTGGAGTTGGTGACAGTGGTGCGTTCAAGCTGGCCCGTTTTTGTTGGCGGACATTATTGGCATCTTGGCACATTGAGTTCGGAGGGGCTTTAGCCTGAATTCCTGCAGATGAAATTACATCCGATACCACACGAAGTTGGTCAACCAAGTCATCAAGGACGGCAGTTTCTTCCTTGCCAATAACTGGATATAGCGGGATCCATAACCTGCCATCATCCAACTTGCGAATCGCTTTAATGCCGTTCATGAAGCATGCGTGGCTAAGCAAGTTGTCCAACACATGCGCTAGCCTGGAATCATCAGGGTTATCGATCCTCAACCACAGCGGTGTCTCGGCGTACTGCTCCCATAAATCGGGGTTGAAGCAGACATAAGCCGGGTTTCCACAGAGAACAAGTGGATACCAACCACCTGATCTGTTCCGTCCAGTTGGTCTTGCCGCAACGTTCAGCGCAATGGCCCTGTCAACGGCCTTTGAAGCGAGGTCGATGAACTGCTTATATCTTCGCCCCAAACCGGAACCCAATTCCTCTGAAGTTAGGGGCAGAAATGCATTTGCGTCCATCCTTTCGCACAGCCCAGCCAGTTGATCAATACTCGCTATAGCGCTGAAATCTCCCTGGTCTTGGCAGGCCAATTTCAAGCGCATGCATAATTCCCGCCAACTCACCATTGCGAGGGCATGATGCTCACTGACTCTAACGGCTCGGAGAACGTGATTTTCTATGAAAGGGCAGGAATTCTCGGCCAGTTGACCCGCCTCCACGCAGCGTCTGATCAGTTCCGGCCAGAGTGTGCCGAAGCGTGCCGAGGGTGTTATGAACAGCAGCAACCCTGGTAGACCAACAGGCAATCTGTCTAAATACCTAACCGGTTGATTGTCAGTCAACGATGCCCAAAATTTCGCTTCGACAATTAATCGCTCTCTACCTGATTTATCCAATGCCACCATGTCTGGAATCTCGCCACCATCCCCTATGCGTTGTGTGTCGTAACGTAGGTCTGATTCTGTTTCGACATCGCAAGTCCGTATGATGTCTTCGAAAGCTGATCTGGATGCGAGAGAGCTATGCAAAACATAAAGCAGCCCTTCTGTAGCCAGATTTTCTGGTGAGGTGGAGAACCGTAGCGCCAAGGCGCCCAATAACCCTGCGTTCATTATGTTGCCCAGTCAAGAATGTGCAATCTGATATCAGCGGTACTGATCCGCCATCATAGATACATCGGTGGCCACTTCTCTTACCAGCCACTCTGGTGCTAGCACTTTCACCTTCGCCCCCTGAGACAGCAACCACCAGCGTAATTGCCAGGTGTTGTTGACCGTGGCGGTCACATGCATGTGGCCCTCGCCGGCATCGGTCATGCGCTGATCCGTAGCCAGGGGGGTTTCACCCAGATGGAATGCCAGGTCCGGGTGGCAACGAAGCTGGATGGTCATGGGATCGCCCCAGTCGCCAAACTGAGCCATGCCCTTTGCCAGTTCCCGATCCAGATCGAAGCCCGGAGGGATTGCGATGGGGTCAAGTAAACGTTCAACCCTCTCAAATCGATGCACGGCATACGTTCGCGCATCTTGATAGCCGAAGGCGGTAGCAACGAGATACAGGACCGCGCCACGCAACACCAGACCGAGGGGATGCAATATGTATTCCTTGCTCTC
Source organism: Hydrogenophilales bacterium (assembly GCA_016703155.1). Lineage (GTDB taxonomy): Bacteria > Pseudomonadota > Gammaproteobacteria > Burkholderiales > Thiobacillaceae > JADJCP01. The sequence continues at coordinate 25,358 of JADJCP010000002.1, read as the reverse complement.
CTCGCTGGTCGCCGGCCGATAGGTCGCGTGGATCTGCCGACCTGCCAACAAGGCCATGGAAATTTCGGCCTGGATCGCCTCATCGACGGCGGGAGGCAGCATCGGCTGCGACGCCGGAACAGACTTCACTTTGGGGGGCCAATCCGCCGTGGGGTTCTCGCCGTGCAACGCCTCTAGCCGCAAGCCCGCTTGCTTGAACAAGCCACCCATGCCGTTCATCAGCGCGGGCGGCAGCAATTGTCGCAGATGGTCTTCGACCAGTTTCAACGCCACCGCTTCACCCACGGTGAGGCCGGGCATGCCGATATGCGCCTGCCTCGCCCAGCGCCAGCCGAACGGCTTGCTTTTGTCATTCGCTTCAATCGGGAAAAGGCTGGATAGATCCTGCAAGTCTCGCTGCACGGTGCGCAGATCGACGTCGAAGCCCGCCGCCTGAAGGTCGTACATCAACGCCTTGGCAGCTTTGCCGGTGGCGTTCTCCTGAAAGGAAGGCAGGGCTTTGAGCAGTTCCCATTGCCGTAGCAGGGTATGGCGTTTTTCGTTGGCAGGCATCTGCAAGCCTTATGAGCATCAGTGGGGTGGGAGTATCAGGGGCCTTACTACGCCTGACAACTGAGGATAAGCCTATGCGCGACGAAATAGGACGTGGTTGTAGTCGTGGAGTTGCGCGCGATAACACGACATATCTTGTCGCGTGTGTGCCGAGGATCGCTGTCTGTGTGTGGTTTCAGGATTAGCCCATGATTCTGATGACACGGAACAGAATCGAGCCCTATGGGGGGTTATCGCTTGCAGCTGCAATTAGGTCGAATAATCGAGTTGCAGGGCTTGCAGCAATTACGGACTTACCGAACGCCATTACCAGGCTTACCCGAGCGAGAATTCAACCGGCGTCTGATCCAGGCCCACCTGAGCATGGCTAGGCGCTGGGGGGTGGCCCATTGTGGGTTCCACCTTGGGCCGATATTGATACCGCCAGTGGCCTACACGCGCAGAGACGAGACATCGGGTCGGCTTCTGAAAGCCGCTAATGATCGGGTTTGCGAGTTCATGCCGTCAGTCCTGACGGTTGCCCTGTTTGACTCCGGTTCCATGGTGGCCGGCAACAATTACAGTTCCGCCCTGTTCCTCTGGTATCAGGACCGCTGTGGCTTGCCTCCGACACGAATCCAGAACGCACTAGGCAGAACTGAATGGGAGGCGCATGCCATGAACTGGAGTTGGTGAACTGACAGGTTGCAGAGTGAAGCGGCCGTTCCAGTGGCAGCTATCCGGTGAGGACGAATTTCCGCTTGTGTTAAGGCTTGTCCGATGCCTGCCCCTGCGCACGATCGTGTGATGACCTGATGCCCTGACCGGGCAGGCGGCGGAGAAGCCTCGAGGGAGGAAACCGCGGGCGAAGGTGGTGGGGGTTGAATTACCGCAGGGCTATGGGGATTTGAATGTCTGGCTGGGCGGGTTGGTCGCACATTGGCAGGGAATAGGGCCCAACTCGCCGATGCGGAACTGGCGATTTGGCCGTGCGGTAGCCAAGCACCCTGTAAGTGAGCTTGTTCTGTGGGTCACCGAAGCCGGCCTGGCACCTGTCGGCCAAAGCCCTCCCTGACCGCCAATCTGGATGACGCGTCGTTGGAGGGATGGGCCGTGGCCGGGAGATCATGGCGCCCCCTGCCGGGGCGGTGGTGCCCGGATCGGCTGGCCGCGCGGCAGGAACTCGACCACCCTCATCGGCGCACCGCAGTGCGGGCAGACGAAGGTCGGTGGACGATTGGATGCCGATGCGTCATTGGACTCCGTCGTGGGGTCAGCAGGGATCTGAAGTAGGTCGCGCACCCGGGCCAGATTCGCCCGCCGCCCGGCATTGGCCAAGAGGCCGTAATGACTGATGCGGTGAAACCCGGTGGGCAGTACATGCAGCAGAAAGCGGCGCATGAACTCCTCTGGGGCGAGCGTCATGGTCTTCATACGTAGGCCGCTCCTGGCCCGGTAGTCCTTGTAGCGGAAGGCCACACCGCGCGCATCCAGCGAGACGAGCCGGCGGTTGGAAATCGCCACTCGGTGGGTATAGCGTGACAGATAGGCGAGCACCGCTTCGGGTCCAGCGAAGGGGCGCTTGGCATAGACCACCCACTCCTGTTTCCGTAGAGGGGCAAGCCACTCGGCAAAGGCGTGGGGGTCAGACAGGCCGGCGAACTCGCCGAAGAACTGGAGCCGACCGCGGCCATGCACCTTCTTCAGTTCTTCCAGAAAGCGCCGCCGGAACAGCCGGGAGAGAACGCGCACCGGCAGGAAGAAGCCGGGCCGACAGGCCACCCAGCGTTCACCGTCCAGGGACACGCCACCGCCGGGCACGATGCCATGCACGTGCGGGTGATGCGTCATGGCCGAGCCCCAGGTATGCAGGACCAGGGTGGTGCCGATCCGCGCGCCCAGGTGCTTCGGGTCTGCCGCGATCCTGGTCAGGGTCTCGGCCGCCACCTCGAACAGCAGGCCGTAGAGCACCGCCTTGTTGTGATAAGCCAGGGAACTGAGCGGTGCCGGCAGGGTGAACACCACATGGTAATACTCGACCGGCAAGAGATCGGCCATTCTGGCGTCCAGCCAATGCCTCGCGGCGCGACCCTGGCATTTCGGGCAGTGCCGGTTGCGGCACGAGTTGTAACTGATCTCGACCTCGCCGCAGGCATCGCAATGCAGCAGGTGTCCCCCCAGCGCCGCGCTGCGGCACTGTTCGATGGCCGACATGACCTTCAGTTGCGCGAGGCTCAGGTGCCCCGCCTGTTCACTGCGCCAGGACGGCCCATGCGCGCGGAAGATGTCCGCGACCTCCAGGGCGGCGCGCCCCATGGGCGCCCCTTACATGGGGTAGAGTCGTTCCAGCGGGCTGATCACTTCGCGCAGCAGATCGGTGGCCACTTGGGCATACAGGGCGGTGGTTTCCAGCCTATGGACTTCAGTACATAGGCTGGACTATCTCCCGCACCGAACTATGTCCCGTGCGGACTTGACGCCCTGATCTACCTAAGGCTGCCTACGATGTTCGCTGAACATTGTCATCCTCGTTGTCGGGCAATTCCGCCCTCAAGGAGGTCATCATGGAGCATTCCTACGAGATAGCCGATGCGCGGGTCCGCGCGATTGGCGGCACGTCTGCTGAGCACCTCGGCTCGTTCGTCACCTGGCTGAGCAGTCAACAATACTCGGCGGGCTACGCCTGCATCGTGGCGAGACACGCATTGGCTTTTGGCCGATGGTTCGAGGAGCGCGGCATTGACGTTGAAGTACTGACTGACGACGACATCGAACGATTTCAGCGCAGTCGGGCTCGGCGCCGCTCGCGACGCACTGAGACGCGCCGCCAGGGCGACAAGCGCTGACACTACTGCTGCTATTTCTGCGTGAGCGAGGGCTCTGCGCTGCCGCTGCTTCATGCACGACGGCTGTTGACCTCGTCGCTACCGACTTCGCGCAACACCTACAACGCAATCAAGGGCTGGCGGCGGCCTCCGTTGACACCTACATCAGACTGGCCCGGCAGTTCCTGGTCTGGCGCTTCGGGCAAGCGGAGGTCTGCCTGCATGACCTTTGCCCGAGCGACTCTATCGCGTTCGTTCGACAAGAGTCGAAGCGCATGGCCCCCCCGGCTGTGAAGGGTGTTGCCAAGGCGTTGCGGTCTTTCCTGCGCTTCTGCGAGTTCCGGGGCGAAGTCTCAGCCGGGCTCGCCGCCAGCGTACCGTCCGTCGCCACCTGGACGACCACGCCGCCGATTCCCAAGGCGATCGCTGCCGAGCACGCACAGCGCGCTATCGACAGCTGCAACCGATTGACCGCGGTTGGCCTACGTGATCGTGCTGTCCTGCTGCTTCTGGCGCGTCTCGGGCTGCGCGCCTGCGAGATCATCAGACTGACTCTGGACGACATTGACTGGGACCTGGCGCAACTGCGCATTCACGGCAAGGGTGGACGACAGAGCTTACTGCCGCTGCCCGCCGATGTTGGCACTGCCATTGCCGCGTATCTGCAGCACGGTCGACCGACCTGTGGGGGACCGACATCTCTTCCTTCGTTCTATGGCGCCGATCCGCGGTCTGCTGGACGGATCCGATGGCGTGGGCTCAATCGTGCGCTACGCGCTTGAGCGGGCTAAGGTCGACGCACCGCATCGTGGCTCGCATCAGTTCCGGCATGCCTTGGCCGCTCACATGCTGCAACAAGGCGCGTCGCTGCCCGAGATCGGCCAGGTGCTGCGCCACCGCAGCCCACAGACCACCAGCATCTATGCCAAGGTAGATCTGGATGCGTTGCGAACCGTGGTCATGGCCTGGCCCGGGAGTGCACGATGAACACCTTGCGCGAAGCCATGCAGGAATACATCGATCTGCGCCGAGGGCTGGGCTACAAGATGCACGACGAAGGGCTGTTGTTGCCGCGGTTCGTCAGCTTCATGGAAGAGCACTACGCCGAGCACATCAGCGTCCGCCTGGCGGTTGAGTGGGCTCAATGTGCATCGGTACAACCCGCCGAGTGGGCCCGCCGGCTTTGCTTCGTGCGCGGCTTCGCCCGCCATCGCAGCGCCACCGACAGTCGCACGGAGATCCCTCCGCTCGGCCTATTGCCACACCACTCCACGCGCGCCAGACCACACCTGTACACCGAGGACGAGATCAGGCGGCTGTTGGATGCGGCGTTGGAACTTCCTGTAGCCTGGCCGTCGACGCCGCTCCGCCCGTGGGTGTTCCACGGCTTGATCGGCCTGCTCAGTGTAACGGGCATGCGCCTGTCCGAAGCGCTGAATCTCAAGCTTGCCGACGTCGACCTCAAGCAGGCGGTCCTGACGATTCGTGGCGCCAAGTTCGGTCAGTGGCGGCTGGTGCCAATTCATTCGTCCGTCTGCGCAGTACTGGCCGACTACCTCACCCGTCGCGACCAGTTCTTCCACTATCCAGTCTCCACCTACGTGTTCGTCTCGCGTCGCGGCACTCGCCTCGACAGCGGCCATGTCCATCGAACCTTCTACACGCTGTCACACAACACGGGCCTGCGCGCGGTCGGTGCGAGCAAGGGGCCACGGCTGCATGACTTCAGGCATCGCTTCGCCGTTCAGACACTGACGCGGTGGTACCAGGCGGACAAGGACCCAGGGCGTGAGATGCCGCTGCTGTCGACCTACCTCGGGCACGTCTGCATATCTGGCACCTACTGGTACCTGAGCGCCAACCCCGAGTTGATGGCCCAAGCGATGGTCCGGCTGGAGCGGCGCTGGGGAGAGTCGTCATGAGTGACCAACCCAATTTCGGTGTTCTCCTGGAGCGGTTCTTTACCCAGCGCCTGATGCAGCAGCGCCAAGCCAGTGCGCACACGATTGCTTCGTACCGCGACACCTTCAAGATGCTGCTGCAATTCGTGCACAAACGTCTGCGCAAGACACCCTCGGCACTGGCGCTGGACGACATTGATGCGCCGCTGGTGATGGCCTTCCTTGACGAAATGGAGCGGGCACGTGGCATTACCGCCCGCACGCGCAACCTGCGGTTGACGGCTGTGCACTCGTTCTTCCGCTTCGCGGCGTTCGAAGCGCCGACGCACTCGGCACAGATCCAACGCGTTCTGGCAATCCCGGCCAAGCGGTTCACGCGCGGGCTGGTGCCATTCCTCAACCGTCAGGAGGTTGACGCACTGCTTGCTGCGCCGGATCAGCGAAACTGGTCGGGTCGCCGTGATCACGCATTGCTGCTGCTGGCTGTGCAGACCGGGTTGAGGCTGTCGGAGCTGACAAGCCTGAAGCATGATGATCTGCACGTCGGCGTTGGTGCCCACGTCCGGGTCATCGGCAAGGGACGCAAGGAACGGTGCACGCCACTGAGCAAGAACACGCGCGTAGTACTGGCCGCGTGGTCACGAGAACCGCCGCTGACTGAGGACCAGCCGCTGTTCCCGAACGCACGCGGTGGCATTCTGAGTTCTCACGGCGTGCACTACCTGCTCAACAAGCACGTCAGAACCGCCGCTGAGAAATGCCCGTCACTGAAGAGCAAGCGTGTGAGCCCACACGTGCTGCGTCACACGACTGCCATGGACTTGCTGCAAGAGGGCGTTGAGCAATCGACGATCGCACTATGGCTCGGGCATGAGTCGATCGAGACGACTCAGATCTATCTGGATGCCGATTTGGCGATGAAGCAGGCTGTTCTGGGCAAGACGAAGCCACCAGACGTCAAGCCTGGCCGATATCGGCCCGATGATCCGCTACTCGCGTTCCTCAAGGGCTTGTAGCGCGGCCACCTATGTCCCGCGAAGTGCATGTGCATGCCCGGCTATTGGTGTTTGCAAATGCTGCGGGACATAGTCCGGCGCGGGAGATAGTCGAGTTTCTTGTGCCCAAGCAGGACCTGTATCAGGCGGATGTCGACCTTGGCTTCCAGGAGATGGGTGGCGAAGGAGTGCCGAAGGGTGTGCATGGATACCCGCTTGTCGAGGTTCGCGGCTTGGGCGGCGATGTGCACCGCCCGGCTTAACTGCCGGGTGCTCAGGTGGTCAATGGGACTCATCCCCGGAAACAGCCAGCCGCCGTCGGGCATCTTGCCTTGGGCGCGTGCCACCCGCCACCAGGCACGCAACCGGCCTAGTAGCACCGGCGAGAGCAAGGCGTAACGATCCTTTCCGCCCTTGCCCTGTTCAACCCGAAGCGTCATGCGCTGGCTGTCGATGTCACCCACCTTGAGCGCGACCACTTCGCTAACACGCAGGCCGGCACCGTAGGCGACTGCCAGGGCGGTCTGGTGCTTGAGGTTGCCGGCCGCCTCAATCAGGCGGGCGACTTCCTCGCGGCTCAGTACCACGGGCAGGGTGCGCGGTACCCGTACCGGTTCCATTCCGGCCATCAGCCCAGGTTGCCGGAGGGTGACATCGCAAAAGAACTTCAGTCCCGTGATCGCCGCGTTGAGCGAGATGGGCGAAGTGCCCGTATCGACCAGGTGCAACTGGTAGCGGCGCAGATCGTCGATCGTGGCGGTGTCGGGCGAGCGGCCAAGGTACTGGGCGAAACAGCGCACGGCCCGGAGGTAATGGCTCTGGGTCTTGGGTGCGAGCTTGCGCATCCGCATGTCATCCAGCATGCGCTGGCGCAGCGGGCTGATGGGGTGAGGGGTCGTGCTCATCATGGGCCTCCAGTCATGAAACGAGGCGGATTGCCTCATTCCACAACGTAGGCTTTGCGGGCCACTACCTCAGCCGTACCGCACCGCTCAGCCAGAACCACCCCTAACGCGCGAGCGGTTTAGTCCGATGGCCGAGAGCCGCTCTTGGTAAGGACATCCGCAAAGACGACGTTGGATGAGATTCCGATAACGTCCACCAACGGCAGAATTGGCCAAGGACTTATCGGTGAGCAGAGGGCTGGTATGGCGGCTGTACTCTGCTACCTGCCGTTGAATCTCGGCAACGGGTCGTATTGGTTGATCCGTTGTATTGGCGATCTAGTCGCCACATTTCTGGGCAACCGTTGCGGAGCGTTACAGTCACATGACGTTTGGGGTCTTATCCACAGGCTTGCCCACAAAATCTGTGGATAACTCAGGCATGATCCTCCGAGTGGTGCACACTTTCCCAGGCTACATCGACCAAGGTCCCGGATTCGTAAAGAGCAACGCGTAACCTATCGAATCGGTGGCTCACCGTCACCCGATAACCCTCGAAACACGCCTCGGCAACACGGTGGTTGCCCCGGCTTTCCTGCACCAGATCCCATACCAACGCATTCAGCAAAGACTGTTCCTGATTCAGCGATAGCATGTTCGCCCTCTCTCATGGATTCCTGGGCTAGTTAGCACCTTGTGACCACTATCTTGGCCGCCCCAAGTGGCTTGGGGCGGCTGATGAGTCAGGTTCGCACCCTGGCGACGCCAAGCCCATCAAGCAGGTGCGTCCTCGACTGCGCCTGCCTTCTCCTTGAATTGAACCGACTCGATGCGTGACAGGGCCAGGAAGACGTCGTCCACGGCCAATCTGAAATCGGACTGATCTTCACCCGTGGTCTTGTCCTGCCAGGTTTCCTCCCGCAATCGGCCCTCGATGCTGACCCGCGCGCCCTTGCGCAATAACTTGGCCGCCGCCTCGGCACGCCGATCCCAGATCGAGCCGGTCAGCCAGAATCCGCCGCTCTGCTGAAGTTCACCGTGTTCGTCTCGGCTGTACTCGTCGAAAAAACCCGTAATTCGCAGACGGCGTGGTCCTCGCCGTTCACCAGGGACATGCTTCAGGGTGGGCGCGGCGCCCAGGTTGCCCGTACCGACAAAGGTATTGCTCATGGTGTGTACCTCCTAATCAATGCATCGAAATCCCTCTCCGAGGAAAGGTCGCGTACTACCGCGCGCATGGCGCACCAGACGTTCTCTGGCGTTAAGCCACCTGACTTTGACGGTCAACGTGGCATACCATCGGCCCGCCTCAACGGGCAGGTCAGCCACACGACGGACAAGTTCCTGGGCCGACAAGCTACGTAGTCGCTCTGTCTTCCAGCGCAGCGATACCGCCCCCGTGGCGCGTCGTTGCAACGTCAAGCGCAAGCCCACGCCGTTGTCTGCCTGGGTTAGCGCGCAGCACTGGGCCATCTCCGTTTCGATCTCGCCGAGCAGTTCCGACAAATCCAGTGCCAGTCGGCCACTGCGTCTCATCAGGCTCGCCCCGTCCTGGGCCGTCCAGAGCGCGGCTAACGCATCAAGCCCGAGGTACGTGCCTTCACCCTCGACCATGATTCACTCGAATGCCCTTGCTCCAAGTTGGCCGACGCGCGCAGGTCGCGCGCGTCCCTTACCCTTAAAACCCTTTGCGGTGCCGGTTGGTATGACTGAACGAAGGTCGGTCGCCACAGCGCCTTGACGATCGAGTTCGACACCATGCTCATCGCCTGGCTCACAGCAACAGGTCCGCATTCACGTCGTCTTCGGCCTTCGCGTCGCTGGAGCGCACCGGCTCCCTGTAGATCACTCTGGCGTGCCTGGGTAGTTTTCTGCGTTCCAGGACGTCGTTGGGGAGTCCCGGCCAGATCTCCGACAAGGCCTGAACCCGATCGCGAATCTCGACGGTCCTGGGATTACGCACGTCCTCGCGGGTGAGCGAGACGAAAGTGGGGATCCGGAGCACGTTCTGAAGACGAAAGACGCGCTCGTAGAAGGCCCGGAACAGGCGCAATTGCGCGTTGATCATCGCGCGTTCCTCGGCGCTGCCTATCAGGTTGCGGCCGGCCAGGGTTTTGACGACCCGGACATACAAGTCGAAATCCATGACCAGCTTGCAGATCATGAAGCCGTACGGTGAGCGGAAACCCAGGCTAACCTTGGCCGGTTCGCGGCTCTTCAGGATCGATAGATGCAGCCCCGAGGCTTGCAGGCTGTCGATACGCGCCTTGGCCTCCTGGGTGGCCTTAGCCAACTGCTGTAGCAGGTCGTCGAACTCATACTCCGACAGAATCAGTTTCCAGTCGGCGTAGGGATGATCCTGATGGGACAGCAGCCAGAGGTCACGCAGCGCGGAACCGACAGACTTGGCGCCCGGGATCCTCGGGATTTTGTCATCCGGATCGCGGCCGCGTCCAAGAAACATGCGCAGGGCATGGTGGGTATGCACCAGCATGTAATCGTCGTCCGAATCCAGGCTGCCGATGGCCAGCATCGTCCTGGCCTCGTCTCGGCTGACGCCCTTGTCAGCGCCGAGCCGCTCGGCGTAGGCGCGCTTACTGCGTTCCTGCTCGTCCTCCCAGCTCAACAGTTGCTGGTAAAGCGGGTACAAGCTGTGATGTGTCGGTACATCCTGATCCAGGTCCAGAAACCGGCCCAATAGCCGTCTTGCCTCGTCCGGGTCGAACTTGTCCGCCATCGCCGGGTTCGCTTTCGCTAGAGCATCCATTCCATCGTCCTCCGTCGTTTGTTTACCTTGTCCCGGCCTCGACCGTTGCCGGTCTTGCCTGGCTCCAGGTGGCTACACTGTAGCCACCCCATGACACCACTCCTCGGCTGGCTACACTGTAGCCATCCCGGCCAGCCAGCACGGTTGAGCGTTGCCCCCATCATTCGATCTGCCTTGACCCCATCCGCTCGGCCATGAAGGCGCGCAGGGTAGCCAGGCCATCCCTGACGTGCTGGCGGCGATCCGCTGCGCCCACCCGTGGCTCGGTGGCCGGGGCATCACGTTCGTGGCGGAACGCTTCACGCCGAGCCAGTTCACGCTGCGCCGTCGTCGGGATGAACTCACCAGCCACGGCCTTGCGTGCCAGCACCGAGAGATAGTTGAGCGGTTGATCGATCCGCTTGTGCTGCAAGGCTTGCCCAGCCAGCTCGTCCAGAAGCAACTGAGCCTGGCTCGCTACCGGCGCTAGCAAGCGACACGCGGATTCGCGTTCCTCGGGGCGCAGGCTTTGAGGCCAAATCAGATCCTCGAACCACCTCCCCCCGGAACTGGACGCCTGTATCTGGTTGGCCTCCGCGCTGGCTGCGGGCGTTGGGGGTGGTGTTTTAAAACCTGTAGTCTTAAATACATAAAGATTTTCCGGAAAGCGCCCATCTGGCGACACGGAATCCGCCCAGACAGTCGGTACGTTTCCGGAACGCCAGTCGGTACGGTTTGGCAAATCCAGTGGGCTCGTTTCCGCGAAATCAGCGTGCCGGAATCCGGCGGTCTGGATGGCCATTGTGCGCAACTCCAGTAACTGATTTTCCAGACTACTTGACGGTACGTTTCCGGATAATTCACCCAGGGTGGGCTCAGTGGTCGGGGTGATCGGTTGGCGCAGGACCGTGTCGTCTGCCCCAGGGCGGCTGTTGCCAGCCGCCAGCAGCGCGCACAGGTGCTCCAGTCGGATCTGCCATTCGACCCGAGGCGGCAGGCCGATCCGCCGCTCAGCGACGAGCGCGCCCTGGCGCAGCAGACGCCGGGCATGATCCAGCTCATGGCGGCTCAGGCCGGTGTGCCTGAGCAGGTGGTCGAACTGATATCTGCGCCAGCCGGCGAGTGCCTCGCCGGTCTTCAGCAGGGCGCGCTCCTGGGCCAGCAGATTCGACATCAGCAACGCCGCCGTGGCGGCGCCGGTAATCTCCGAGAGACTGCGGTAGAACAGATAGGGTCGCCCGAGCAGTTGCAGCAGGGCACGTTCGTTGCGCCAATCCCAGACGTTGAATAGCTCCGGCTCCAGGCGTCGGCCCAGTGTATCCAGATCGACGCGATACCAGACCTTGGCGGGCATGCCGACACGCCGCTCCTGCCACAGTTCGAGCTGTTTCAGGGCGAGTCGTGCGCTGTCCTGTTCCCGCCGAGACAATCCGGTTTCACTGCGCCAGTCGTCCCGTGTCTTCCAGAACCAGCCCAGTCGGGCCGGTTCCGCGAGCGCTAGTTTCCGGGTCCAGTAGATGGCCTGGGAGAGCATCAATCCTGCCGTCACGCGCCCGGTGAGCTGCGCCAGCTTCGGGTGATAGGCGACGCAGCGCTGCCCGAGAAGCACGGTGGCTTCATGAAGCTGGTTCAGGCCCAGAGGTATCTGGTGTGGTGTTGTACGGCTCAGCGGCAATGGGCTCGGGGTGCGAGTCATGATCTCAGGCCAGACCTCCCGGTCGTTCCAGGCCGCCACCTGCCTTGGGGCAGGCTGGCGTCGGATCTGACGGCTTCGAGTCAAGCCCTGACGACATAGTCGATCTCCGCCAGTCCGGTATATTTCCCTGAGGCCTGGTCTTTCAGGCGTGCCAGGAGACGTCCGACCTCGATGCGTATCTCCAGGCGTGCCGGCATGCCGACCCGGCGTTCCTCGATCAGGCCTTGGGTGCGTAAGTGGCGTCGAGCCGTGTCCAGTTCATGCCGAGTCAGGCCGGTGATCTTGCGCCAGGCCTCGGTGCTCAGACGCAGCCAGGCGTCGGATTCCTCGGGCAGTTCGGCGGCCTCCTGACAGGCGCATGACAGGAAAAGAGCGGCAGTCACGCTGCCGCCCAGTTCAATGAAGGCGCGATGGAAGGCGACTGGGGCATCGTAGAGTTCCAGAAGCAATCCCGGTGACAGAAGGCGTGACTCTGCGCGGGTGGCCAATTCGGGCTGGTCGTGAGGGTTTTTCATTGGCCGGCTCCACGGGTCGCCGCCCAGAGTGCCGCGATAGGCGCTTCCGGGAAGCGCTCGGCCAGGATGCGGAAGCGCGCCGCCATGTCGTTCCCAAGTCCACGCGTCCGCTGCCATTGTCGAATGACCTCGTTATAGGTCTGCGTGTCGAGCTTCGGAGTACGCCCGCGCCGGGTATCCAGCTTAACCACGGCGCGCAGGCGCCGGTAGGCCAGATCATGCAGACCGAAGAGTTCCAGCATCATGGCCGCTGGGGCGCCTCGGCGCATGAACCAGAGCGTCTGCTCTTGCTGCTGACTGATGATCTGCAGTCGGTGCATGGCCAGCTTGAGCATGGGCTCGTCGAAGACGACCGAGCAGAACGGCGGCCGCTGCTGTGCTAGGCGCAGCAGATCAGTGATGGGTAAACGGCGTAGTGCGTCCAGGGTGGACGGGCTCAATTGGCTCAACAAGATGTCCAGATCCTGGCCCTGGTCGGCGCGGTCGGCGACGTGCTGGAGAAGGGCCAGAACCTGCCGACCATCGCCGATGGGGATGCCGGGCAGGCGTCCAGCCGTGCCCTCGGGGCTTTGCCGTTCGGCCGTATGGGGGTCGGCTGTCCGTGCGTTCATATGGTGTCTCCCTTGACGGCGAAGCGCTCTGCAGCACCGACGCGTAGACTTGAGACGGCGCGCACCAGATCGAGCCAGAGGGCGATTGAATCCAGGCCTAGCAAGAGGCGCTTACCCAGGCTCAGAGGATCGATAGGCATACCGAGGATGGTGTCCATGTAATGCTGCAGGGCATATTCGTCCCGGCCATGCTCTTGCCGCTGCGCCTGGCGCCAGGTGGAGTCTTCCGGCATCAGGCCGGACCAGGCGTCGTCGAGTTGCTGCGAGAGCATCGCCAGCATCCACCAGCCGTAATACCGGTCGGCGCCGTTCACTGTCAGGTCGATGGGCTCGTCGTTCTCCGGAATCTCCATATAGAACCCCGTGGGCCAGGCCGCGCTAAGGCGTAGGCAGTCGGCCACCTGGTTCATTCGGGCAAAGTGAGTCGCCAGTTCCTGAACCTGACTGAGAGGGCTGGCTTGGCCGATCTTGATGGCAACTGGGATCGGTGAAGCCGCAGCAGGCGGTTGGGCCGGTTTGACGACGGTCGAGTTGCTATGAAGAGCGGCCTGAGGGTTTCTTGAGTCGGGTAGGGTCGGTTGGAGTTGCAGCCTGGCTTGTGCCAGCAGGCTGGCGCAGTCCTCGTTCGGGAAGCGCTGGCCGAGATCGCGCGTCAGTCGCACGATCTCGACCGGTTCGCCCAGCAAGGTCGCCACGCTTTGATCGAGGCCCTCGACGATCTTGGCGACGTCCAGAACACCGGTCACCAACCAGGCTTGCTCGGCGTCCCGCAGGGCCGGGTCACGCACGGCCGCCCAGGCGTCATGTTGCTGGGCGTGCTTCATCAGCCGCTCGGTGGCCAGGAAGGCGGGTTGCAACTCTCGAACCTTCGGGATCGACAAGGTGCTTGCCGCGTCCCCGAGGGCGGACAGCTGTTCGACGGCAAACGCGAAATAGCCAAGGATGGCCCGTCCCAGGGGCAGGCCACGCGCCTTCAGGGCCTGTTCGAGGGCTCGCGCCGAGAGGTGGCTGCCGGACTCGGTCTCGATCAGGCGTTTCATCTCGGCATAGGCGTTGGCCTTGTCCCAGAAGATCATCTCGCCGCGCAGTTCGTTTTCCACAAGGTGGGCGGCGAGGGTGGCTGACTCGGACTCCCAGGGCACGTAGGTCACGACGACATACAGGAAGGCACTGTCTCCGGTTTCGGCATATAACTCCTGGAGGGCGCTCAAGCGGGTATTGCCCCCCTTGCCGACCATGTATTTGTCCTGGCCGGGGCGCCGGGTGACCACGAGCGGACTGGTCAGACGTTTGGTGGCCTGGATCGATGCCTTGATGGCGTCATATTCATCATTGCGGCGTTTCCGGGGATTCCTGTCGTAAGGCAGAATCTCCGTCACCGGCAAGGTCATCTGGCTATCCTGCGGGATCTCCAACTGTCGGCTGTTGTCGGCGGGCAGCGGGCTATTCAGGGCCTCTTTCACCATGCGTGCCCTGAGTTCATCCGGCGAGATCGATTTGGCGCCTTCGGGCCGAGTCGGTGTACGCATCAGGGTTCTGCGGGCCGCGTCATCGACAGGGACTGGCGGAGGGGAGGGCGCTTTCGCCATCATGTCTCGGTCCCGTCTTCGGAGAAGCCGCCGGCATAGACCCCCTGGAGCGAGGGGATCAACTCCCAGACCAATCGGTGCATCGTGTCGAAGGGTGCAGTCCCGCGATCAGCACGTCGCTTCAGGCGGTGCACGGGGAGTTGCGCCGTTGCCGCTTCGTTGTAGGCCACACTCGCCGGGATCATGGTGTCGGCGACCGTGACCAGGCCTTTCATTTGCAGATAGCTGTCGCGGATCTCCTGGGTGATCTGCTTGGCGTCATTGGTATGGCCGACGCGGTTCAGAACGGCGGTGAGCGGGCCAGGGGCGATGCCCAGGGCCTGGGCCTCCTCCAGCTTGACCAGCAACTCGATGGTGCCGGTGCGGAATTCCCGTGCGCTGGGCGTCTCCGGCATGATCGGCGAGATCAGCCGGTGTGCCGACAAGGCCGCCGTATAGAGCAAAGGGCCTTGGGCGCCTGGCGTATCGACGAACACCAGATCGTAATGGTCTTCGATGATCGGCGAACGCAAGGCCTTGCGCAGGATCATCGGGGCATCGATACGCCCCTGGATGAATTGCTCCAGGTCGGTCGTCTCGACCCCGGAAAACTTACGGCGCGGCGCGTCGCAGACGATGATGTCGAGTCGGTCCCAGATCGTCGTCGTCACCGCGGCTTCCGAGACGCGTCCGCTCAAGATGACCGAGGTCAGGCCATCCTGCGCGGGACGCCCAAGCGGGTAGAACTTCGACAGCGATCCCTGGATATCGGCATCGACCAGCAGTACGCGCAGGCCCATATCGGCCGCGAGCGCCCCCAGGTTGGCAGTGAGGGTGGTCTTGCCGATGCCGCCCTTGGTTCCCACGATACTCAGAATGACCACATGCACCTCCTGCTGATGATGTATGTATACGCCGAGGCCCGGTGAGCCTGGCGGGCCTTGGGGCAGGCAATTCGAATGCGCGTTATTATAATAAACCATTGCGCATACATATAACATTATATGGTTTTTTCTTGTTTCGTGTTCGGGCTCCCGTGGGTGTTTGTTTTGCCGCGACGAAAGGGCAGGTCGGTGATCTGTAACGACAACGTCGGTATGCTTGGCTATGCTTGGCATCACCCTATGGAGGCTGCCGTCATGTCTACAACCCAGGAAATTCCGAGCAAGCGTGAGTCGCTGAATATCCGCATCAAGCCCGAGCAACGGGGTTTGATCGACCGTGCCGCCAAGGCACGCGGCAAGACGCGAACGGATTTCATCTTGGAGGCTGCGCGGCTGGCGACCGAAGAGATTTTGCTCGATCAGAGGCTTATCGTCGCCAGCCAGGAGGCCTACGCCGCGTTTCTGGCTCGCCTGGACCAGGCTCCTGGCCCCAATGAGCGGCTGCGCAAAACCATGCAGACCCCAGCACCCTGGGATGAGGCATGACGGTTTCGGCACCCGAGCCGCTCGCCGTTCACCACGATATCGAAGCCTTCGCCTCGGGCGTGGCGAGTCTGGACACCTGGCTGAAACGCCGCGCCCTGAAAAACCAGCACTCCGGTGCATCGCGCACCTTCGTCGCCTGTGAGGGGCGCCGTGTCATGGCGAATTACGCCCTGGCGTCGAGCGCCATCACCGTGGAAGAAGCCTCGGGCCGCCTACGCCGGAATATGCCGAACCCGATTCCCGTCGTGGTGCTGGAGCGCCTGGCCGTGGACAAGGCGTGGCAGGGCAGGGAACTGGGACGGGCCTTGGTACGCGATGCCGCACTGCGGGTGATTCAGGCCGCCGATACCATCGGCATCCGCGGCGTCATTACTCACGCCTTGTCCAGCGAAGCCAAGGCATTTTACGAGCAGGTGGGTTTCGAATCCTCGCCCTTGGATCCGATGACCCTGATGATCACGCTTGCCGACCTGAAGACCAGCGTCTGATCCAAGGTTTTGTGTAGACATCAATGTTATCAACAGGAAAACGGGTATGTCTCTGACCAAGGCGGAATTGTGTGAATTGCTTTGCGACCAGATCGGTCTGAACAAGCGCGAGGCGAAGGAGTTCGTCGAGGATTTCTTCGAGGAAATCAGCCTGGGATTGGAGCGTGGCACAGAAGTGAAATTGCCGGGTTTTGGCAGCTTTCAGCTACGTGACAAGTCACCTCGTCCGGGGAGCAATCCCAAGACCGGCGAGGCGGTTCCCATCCGTGCGCGTCGGGTCACCACCTTCCATAGCAGCCCCAAGCTCAGGCTCGCGGTGGACCATGAGGGCGATGGCGCAAAAGAGTGAATGAAATGCGGGTAACGCCAGAGCAGGAGATCGAGCGCTACCTTCGCCATGGCGAGCACGACCCGCTGTTCCGGGCATGGCCTGGAGATCACGTCCATGCCTGTGTCCAATTGGGTGATGCCGTATTGCGCAAGGCGCTCATTGCCGAGGTACGCAGCCGGACGCCGTCAGCCCTACAGCAGAAAGGCCTGGTTGGCACCGATGTCGTGGACTTTGCACGAAGGAAGGTTACGCCCATGGTGCGTGGCTTGTTCCCCGTCCGCGAGCAAGCGGCGGTTCTGGACCTGCTCGCGAATTCAGTCGTTTTGCTGGACCCGAACACAATCGTGGAGGTGCTGGAGCAGACCCCGATGCTGGGCACGGCCTGGGACCTGGCGAATCTGTATCTTGCAGGCAACGATGCCATACTCCTGTCGGAAGGCGCGCCCTGTCTTGCGGGCATGAGCATTGGCACGACCTGCTATCTGTCGGCACGATATCTGGATCAATCCGGCCACTTCGATGATTTCCTGATTCACGCGACGGCGCACATCCTCCACAACCGCAAGCGCGCCACAATCGGATTGCCTGAAACCCGGCGTAGGCCTTGGCTGCTGGAGATTCAGTACACCAAGCGCGAGACCTTTGCTTATGCCTGCGAGGCTTATAGCCGTATACGCGAGTTGGTCGACGGGCCGAAGGGTCGGTGTCGATTACTTGCCGAGTTGGAAGAAGGTGATATGCCTCCGGATGACCGAGTCGATGCCGACGAGTACTTGGACATCCTTCTTGAGGCGGTCGTCGCACGCAATGGCTGGAAGTGTATCTTGCGGCGCTACGCGTCTTCGGAGTCGCGCAGCTATTCCCGTTGATCTACCGGTTAAGCCGGTTTACGACGCCCGCTTGACCCTGGCTGTCGTACCTTTTGGTACCAGCGTCCACTCAAGCCAAGTGGTTTTGGCGGACTGTTCGTAGAGCATGCAGATCAGAAGTCGTGCTTCCTGCGGTGTCTTCCGCCAGACCTCGTCGGTCAGTGCCAGGCCACACCACATGGCGTCGTGAGTCATGGCCTCGCGAACACGTTCGATGCGTTCGTCGAGCGACGGCAACAGGACGAAATCCTCGGGCGTCAGGGCTCCAGCCAACAGGTAGGCCTGGGCGACCGGGATATTCAGATAGTCCGCAGCGCGCTTCAATACCTCGCGGCCGATTTGCTGGATGGGCTTCTCGCTACGTGCCAAGGCCATGAGGTAGACGTAGGTGATGCCGAGCGCCTCGGCCAACTCCTTCGGTGTGTGCGTGCGTTCGCCCATGCGCTCCCAAAGCGCGGCAATGAGCGCTGCGCCAATCGGGCTCTCGATCACAGTGGCTTGAGGCGTCGCGACGACTTTACGGGGCTGTCGGCTGGCCTTCACTTTGCTTTTCTCTGCCATGGGGTCACCTATTGCATGACTCTATACGGTGCGTTGGTAGCAGTTTATACACTGATCGGCATGGAATGTCCGTTCTCGTCAGCCACCCACAGTCGGATCATCAATCCGGGTGTTGCCGGCGGCGTAAATCCGTAGAAATTTGGCGGCAGATAATGGCGGTGTGACCTGCCTGCCAGGCTTTCACCCTATGGACTTATTTCGTTGGGCAGCCGAGTCCGAGATATGAGCCGGATCAGCGCACCTCATTTTTTCGCACGGACCATGTTGGATAAACGGTACTTAATAAGCTAATATTGGTACTAATAACTGCGATATGCACACATTACTAGTACTGGAATCGCTATGAATATCATCACCACCGCCGAAATCAAGCGCCGTGGCATGGCCGCCATCGAGGATGGCTTGCGCCAAGGTCCGCTACATATCTTGAAGCGTAATCGCCCAGCAGCTGTCGTCCTGTCCGAGGAGGAGTACGAACGCCTGGTACATGGCAAACCCGCTACCCCAGCCGGTGTCAGCGCGTTGCAGTGGCTGCTCAGCCAGCCTGCGGGCGCTCGTACCAAGACCGAGATCGATGCCGAAATCCAAGCGGATCGCGACGGTTGGGGCGAGTCTTGATTGCATTCTTTGATGCCAATGCCCTGATCTACCTGGTCGAGGGCGCAGAGCCGTTCGGTAATCGGGTGCGTGCAGCATTGAGAGCGGTGACGGATGATCATCCCGAACTGGGGGCGGCTGTCAGTCGCTTGTCGTGGTTGGAATGCCGCATCCGTCCGATGCGCTTGGATGAGCACACCACACTGGCTAAATACGATGCCTTCTTTAGCCGCCCGGACTTGATCTGGGTGGAGCTAAACAAGGATGTCGTCGAGTTGGCCACGGTGATTCGCGCTCGACATGGAATCCGCACTCCGGATGCCCTGCAAGCAGCCTCATGCCTACAGCTTGGCGAAGACCATCTGTTCTTCACCGGCGACACGGCTTTTACGCGGGTGGCTGGACTGAATGTAAGGTTGCTGGCGTGACGTTGACGGCGCGTTAGACGCTGTTCGTTGACCAGTATCTGATTGACGGTAACGGTACAGCCGCTGCATAGCCGAAGTTCAGACCGACGATAACAGTGGCGCCCATTGAATGGTCGCCATTGCGAAGCGGCTCCGATGCCAACTGCCGCCGCCCTGCGCCACCGCCAGGCGCTAAACGCCAGATTTCTACGGAATCTGACCGCCGTTAACAGCCGGGTCAAGTATCGGAAGCACCGTCGAGGCGGTCCTGAGCCAACCCGTCGATGCATTCGGCTTGCTTCGAGAGCTTCAAGCGTGCCTGCTCGACCATCTGTTCGTGGAAGAGCAGGGATTGCAGGCGTGGTCGGGTCAGACCGTTTTTCCAGCGGGTGAGGGTGGGGACGGTGGTACCGAGTAGCGCGGCCAGGCGGCGGTTATCCTCATAGGGGACATCCAGGCGCTCGCCCCAGCGGGTCAGTATCTCGGGCATATCGAGGCCAGCGAAGCGCTTCTGAGCCTGTTCCTGGGCAAGACCTTGGTTCTGGGCGAGGGCGCGCGCGGCCTGCATGATCCATTCCGGGATGCTCCCGGTGCGACCGTGCTCGTAGGATGATAGGCGCGGTACGCCAATGCCCAACTCGTCAGCGAACTGAGCCTGGGACAGATTGCATTGCTTGCGGATATCGATCAGTTCCTGCTGCTCGGGAGCGAGCTTACGAGGCGTGGGCGGCTTTTTCTCAATCCTCGGGAGGCGTGGATTCTCAAGGCTGACTTGGTCCGACACCCGTACGCAGGGATGAGTAAGACATACTTGGAATCGGGGATGGCGTTGGTGCTCATCCATTCATTATATGCGTGCAGGCAAGCGATGTATCCCAATGCGTCTAGCGATAAATCCCGCTGTTCTGTCCGGATCGAATGGTTCTAGGGAGCCATCGGTCTAAGGGGTTGCGGGCGTACTCATCGGTCGTTGCGCCTGGCGTGAGTCGGAGCCCTTGGGCGCCAGGAGGACTACCCATCCTGGTTCGCGTCATCAGAGACATGCGAGCCTTGCATGGCGAGCGGTTGGACTCGTATGAAAGTTACCTTCCTGGTCGTGTCGGAGCTTGTTCTTTTGTGTTGACCGATACACTTCAGGGCGGTGATGCCGCCTCTGGTACTCCCGTAACCTTGTTTTGGCGCGCGTGCGCTAATCAAGACAGCCGCGAATGGCCTCCTGCATTCTCGACATCCTGTATTACCGCGCCGATGCGCTGAAATTGCTCACGCAATAGGCGTCGACCAGCGGTGTCGGCGATCAGCCAATCGGCCAGCATGAGCAAGGCGACGAGCCCGGTCTCGTAGGCGTGAACCGGATATTTTGAGATAGCCGACTCGGCCCTATCCATGAGATCGGAGGGGCTCATCGCACCTTGGTCGATCTTGGGCGGACTTAGCCCCATGGTCTCGGTAGCAACGGCGACGACATACGGTAGCTCGTCAAAATAGTTGAGGTATTCAGCTGGATTTACCACGTTATTCTCCTGAAAAATCGCATGTAAGCGACAGCTCCCTACCGTTGTTGGCTTTATTGGCGGTGTTTCCAGGATTGCCTGCACCACCGCTACATCGTCACGGGCATCAGGGCGCGTGGGATATCCAGCCACTCAAACTCATCCCGCTACTGGCAATAGCTATGTGTTTATCTGCCAGCGGCGAGCTACGCTCCCTTATGTATCTGTTAAACGCATACAGACCTGTCCTGAAGTGCGCTTCAGTTTCGGGCTGTCATCCCGTAGCGATGCGACTTCCAGATCTCGGATGTACATCCAAAGTTGGTTGCACGAAGTGGTCTCGCGGAATACGTCAAAGCGGATGTAACTGATCACGGTCTTTGATGCAGTGAAGCGGATCACGTATGCATGGCCTATGATGAAAAGCCATGGCGCGCATCTGGAAGCGCCCTATCAGGCAGCCAGTCCCGGCGGTAGGCTTGCCCTACCTGCCGAATTAGCGCCATAAACCCGCTACAGGGGCTTTTCCATAGATTTTTCCCGGGGGGGTGCAAAAAATCCGACATTCCGCCGTTACCGTGAGTGCGGGTAGTCCGCACGACAGGAGGAAGTCATGAAGATCAGCGCGCTCATTTTCGGGATACTCGGAAGCATTCTCGCCCTGGGAATCGGACTTGGATCCATTGGCATTCTGCCGGCAATAACGGATGGATACACCCAAGGCGGTTTTGGCGTGATCCGAGGCATGTCAGGTGTTTTCCTGCCAATAATGGGGTTGATGGGCGCTTGTCTCGTAATTACAAGGCCACGCATCGGGGCGGCGTTGTTGGCGTTTTCTGCCTTGGCACTCATTCTTGTCACGGGATTCAATCAGTTCATCGTGATTCCTGCGGTTCTGCTTGGCATGAGCGCCTTACTGAGTTACCTCTCGCCAAGAGAGCCCATCCAGGCGATGCTGTCGGTCGCGGCTTGTGCCAGGGATATACAGCCTGAAGATAGTGCTGTGAGTAAAGGTGCAGGCATCGGCTCGGTATTGGCCAGAACTTGGGCTCAAGGCGTATCCATCCTTGCCATCGCCATCATCGCCCTGTCCTCGCTGGCAGTTGCCATGCATCTAGGCTCGGTCAACGAAACGCTGAAGCGAGAGCTCGACACGAAAAATGCCTCCGAACAGGAAGCACAACAGACGATAGGCCGATTATTCGGCCAACTTCAGGCCACCGAGTCTCAACTCTGTACCGCGCAGACGATGCAGAACCCCATCCCCAAAGGTTTGGCCCCAGAAAGCATCATTGGGAGCTGGCGTGATGATGGCGTAAATTGCATCAAAATCGCCAGGGGGGATAACCACACCTACTTGGTTAAGGCCTGGTATTGCGCGATGGGCAAGCCGAAATCAGCCGTTACACTCTCAACTCAGTGCGGCGACATTACCAACCTGCGTGACCAAAGCGGCAGGACGGCCATTCGCATGCTCAGCAGCGATACATTGATTGCCACCTTCGATTACCCGCCACCGACCTACGGGCCATTGAACATGCACGTGCTTTTCAAGAAAACCATGGTTGACGCGAAACGCTGATTGGCAAGTTCACGTTCAGGAACTCCATTTCGACTTGCTTGTAGAATAAACGTCAGCCACATAGACTTAATAAATCAATCATGCACCATAAGCAGAACAGGGACACTGATCGGTGAATTCATTATGTCCTTGAGTTATACGGTACATGAAGCGATTGTCTGTGTGATGGCCGTCGCCATAATGAGGTAGTGCATGCAATGTGACCGCTGCAGGACCGAGAACAACGAAGCAGTTGCGCGCTTCTGCCGAGGATGTGGCAGGGAACTCACAAAGGCGAAACCGACTGCCATCATCAGCCGACGTTTCTGCCCGCAGTGCGGTTCGGTAAACAAAGAGGGGCTGCCTTCTGCATGAAGTGCGGTACACGCTTCGGCATAAGTCCTCAGACTGCACCCGCTGCGATGCCAGTAGCTGTGGCCGAACAAATACCATCCCTGGTGGTTCCGCAAAGTTCGCTACCAGCGAGTGCCTCGACAGGTGATTCGCCAACTTCTCCTTCAAGGTCGGCGCACCCAGCACCAAGCGTGCCAATACCGTCGCCTGCCCAGGCGTCCCCATTATTTCTCGCCCCATCTCGGACACCATTGCCCGAACCATCGCGCCCGACAGAGAAAGTCGAAGTGTCCGCACCTGTCTCGGCTGCCGACGGACCCGCAGAGAAGACTACATGGTTGCCGTTGACCACCGCTGCGCTGGTAGCTATCTCCATTATCGGGGTGGTAGCTTACATCTTAATTAATGCCGGCAATTCTGTGGAACCGTCAACAGTATCGACCGTGGCCACGCCGGCTGGGCTCGCTGCCACATCTTCATCGGTGGATAGAACGACAGCGTCTAGCTCCCCGGAAACGCAAGGCGTGGGTGCGATTGCGCCATCTTCTGGGACGCTTGCACCTGCCACGTCTGTCGAAGCGCAACCTCAGCAGGCAACGCAAGTCAGCGACCATGTGCCATACAGTGCAGCGGCTCCCGCCACAGACAGATCGCGTACGACCATGGGCAATAATGGTGTGGCTAGCACCCCAACCACACAGGCCACGCACCAGGCACTGCCGCCCGCGCCCGAGCGAGCACCAACAGAAGTGAAGGCCGCAGTCCCTCCAGTGCATGAAAACTATCGTCCGGCGAGTTGGCGCGAGTTACTGGCAAAGGACATCGATCAGTGCCCGCGGAGAGAACTTATAGAGCGAGTGCTATGCGTCGAGCGGGCGAAATGGAAGCACTGCGCTCCAGACCGGTGGGGTCGGTTCCAGAGTGCCCGAGCATAGCTAGGGAGCAGCGGTAAAAGCAACAACCCGGCCCGCGTGGTTATTCCCGCCGCGTCATGGTTGAAATTAGAAACTCATGAACATCTGTTAGGAGGTTGGTATGCGATGCATAAACCCGAGTTGTGACCAGGAACTGGAACCCGACAGCAGGTTCTGCTATTTCTGCGGCACCTTGCAGACGCCAGCAGCGCCAACACCTGCGAGTCAGCTAGATGAGGAAAGTGTGAATTCAATACCTGAGCCGGTGACTGCGGTGTCATCCATGACGCCCGCGCAGCCTGTAATGGCCCAAAAAACTTTCTCCAACGTTTCGAGCGCGGGGGAAATCCTCGTGATGCGAGCGGGAGAGCAGATCTGGGACTTCACCGAGAGCGAGGAAAGGTCGAACCAGGAAGCGTCGTCCTACCATCGTGATGGACGAGCAGAGTACTCATCTGGCTCACACGGATCGCACATTAAGCATGACTGAGCTTCACCGCCGCGTACTAAACGCGATGGAGACTTATGAGGTTCCCGTCGATGTGAAACTGGTCAAGGCGCGCTGGATCAAGGACGAGAAGGAGTCGCGCGAGCGGATTGTCGCGTCGCTGCGCGGGCACGTGTTCCAGGACATCAAGGTTATCTTCGGGCTCGACTATATGGGCCGGTGGGCGAACATTCACGTTTCGATTGGTATGGAGCCCACTCCCGTCGAGGAAGAAAAGGCGTTCGTGATACCGGATTACGTTAAGTTTGCGCTGTTCGGAGGAGCACTGGCCATCTTGATAGGCTTAGCGATACACAAAAGCATGTTCGCGTTGGTGGGTTTCGCAGCGGCGGCATTTGGAGTCTGGCGCTACCTGGAGGAGAAAAAATCCCATACCTCGGACATGGTCGCCAAGCAGGCCATGTCCGCCATGAAGATGGCTGTCGAGCGCCAATCGCGCACCTACAAAATTGATGACATGCGCCTGTTTTGCACCGCGATGAAAGCTGTCTACCAAAATGTGGTCGACGACATCGTGGAGAGTGGTGCGCAAGTGGTCCGTATCGAGGGGGGCGCGGCGGCTTCTTCCTCCGGCAGCGATAACCAGACCCGTGCCCCAAGTACAAAGTCACCGACGCAGCCGAATCGGTAGTCTGAGAGTCTAAAGATGTTGTCCGAAGTGACCGAGGATGTCCTTGCGCACCGGGTCGAGGGTGGGGTGAAACTCGCTGCTTGGGGTGGGGCACGCCATGCGGGTGAGACAGGGGTTGAGGTCGTCGAGGGCTTTGTCGCACAGACGGTGTTTGAGATTCCGTCCGTCCCGGACTTCAGTGCTGCACGTTTCCCGGACCTCGCGCGGCTGGATGAATCACAGCGTATCGCTGCAATGGCGAACAAGCAGGCCCAGTTCCTGTCTGCTCTGCATCAGTTGGGCCCATATACCGGCCTTTCCCTTCGATACTGCCTCGTGCCGACGACTGACGGAACCAGGCGTATACGCATCCTGCTCATCGGAAGGGCATTCGCAACGAGCAGGAGCGCCGCGCTTGTGGCCGCAGGGCGCTTCAGGCAGGTGGTAACCGCAGCATTTCCACGTGAGTACCGCATAGAGGGCATATCCGGCCCGGGCTGCGATCCGACGCTAGATGCATCTATCGAGTTGCGCGATATCATCGATCATCGAGGTGCTCAAGCCGGAAAAACTGGTGCAAACCTGGCACGATCCGGCAGTCTGCGGGTTCTCGTTTTACTACCGTCCCGATGCTTTCGTCCCCACGATCAACAGCATGATCACGGCCTGCGGTGCCTTGCTCAAGGAGTTTGCATCGAGCGTCGTGGTTGACGTTTGCTTGGTGCCCACGGGCGCGATGACCGATGTCGAGCATGGGGAGGCGAGGAACTGGACGGCTCTGTGCGAGCGCTGGTCCCGCGATCAACGCGTCGAGGCGGGGGGCGGGCTCTACAGTCGCCCCAGTACGATTGAGATCGGCCCTGATCCAGCCGCGCGTGATATCGGATCGGCATACGATCAGCTTTTGTCTGCATACTCTGGAACCGATCGGCTATTTCTCTATGCGATTCGCATCATGTCCTC
>JADJCP010000001.1 GCA_016703155.1 Hydrogenophilales bacterium | reverse complement strand
CGCCAGTAATCAGGTTATCCACCGCGCTGGCGCGCTCTGTCGCGCCGATTGGGGTGATCATGATTTCGGTGAACTTCGCGCACGGAGCCTCAAGCGTGATCGTTGTCGCCGCGCTCGCGCTGCTGGCGCCGGTGCCCGTGTACGTCCGTGGGATCACATCCAGCCTTACGCCCTGGCCCGTAGGCTCCTGGGTGTCCAGCGCCACGCCGAACACCCCCGAATCTGACTGGTGCAGGTGTCGGGCAAAACGCCCCGTGGCCAACATCGAACTACTGATCCCGCGATCCCAAGACGTCGCATCTGGCGACACCTCGATATGGCTACTCGCCTCGCCGGCGTGGACTGTGATGTCCCCGATGCCGCGCCAGGTGCCGGCCAACCCGGAGATCTCGAAATCCTCCGCCTCGCCCAACCAGACGAAGGCGACCCGTCGTGATACGTCGCCAGGTCCGCCGCATCGTAGGCATCCAGCAGGCCCGGCAGCTTGATGTCCGGGTGCGCGCATCCTCGGACAACCAATACCGGTGTGGGTCGGTGGGGCCCAGGCGGTACTCCGACATTCCGGCCACGGTCGGCGCGCTGTGGCTGTGCTCAGCGGCCAGATAGGCATTCACGTCCAGGGTGACCGTGACAGTGGTCGTGGCCGGGGCGCCGGAGTAGTTCTGCACGCTGTCGAGATCGTCTACGTACAGCGCCCACGTGCCCGCCGGGATGGTATTGATCTGTGCGCTCAACCCATCAATCACGTCCAGCACCGTGGCCGAAGCCCAGGTGCCACCCACCAGGCCATAGCGCAACTCATACCGCAGCGTGTCCTTGTCGATCCCGCGCGCCCAAGTCGCATAGACCGTCCCGCCGAACTCGGTCGCCTCGATCCACGGCACCGGTTGCGGCGGCAGATATTTCCCCCTGCGCCGTGACCGTATCCGCAACCCAATCGCTGGCGGCCCCAACCCAGGTCACCACGGCCACCCGGACCGTATATGTCGCCCCTCGCGCACAGCCGGAGACACCCACTCCGCCGACGTCGGCGAACCGGATTGAATCAGCGTCGCACCATCCAGCATCTCGACCCTGAATTCCTCGATGTAGGGATAATCTGGGTTGTCCCAGGTGGCCCGGATACGGGTGTCGTACCACCCGGACTCCCGCTCGTAGACCTCCTCGGTCAGCGTCAGGCCGGTGACCGCCGGCGGGTCGGCCGGGTCGGGCAGGCTGGTATCCGGATAGGTCGGCTCGCTCGCCACGGCATCGCTGAACATCGCCGGGTCGTACTCCCGCACCGTGATGCGCCAGCGCCGAGCCGCCACGGCCGAAATGTCCACGATGCGCATCCGCTTCAGTGTGTAGCCGTATGGATGCGACACCCGCACCACATCGCCGCGCCGGAGTTTCAGCGCGTAGTCGAACCCCACCCACTCCATTGCCAGATCGGCGAGATGGAACCAGTTCAACCGCTGCACGGCCGCCCGTGTGGCCTGGCCACGCCGATGAATACCAAACAAGCTGACACTGGATGGCCGCCGAGGCACGGCGCCACTCTCCACCCCCGGCGCGAATTCGGTCGCCTCGTGCTCGGCCCACGGGGTCACGGACCGATCCGTATAGCGCACGGATACCGCGTTTGGAGAATTCGCCCGCCGGCTCGGTCTGGTGGGCTTAAACGAGCCCGCCAACATCATTGATGCATCGATATCCAACACCGAGTCGGACGGGCCGTCCACCACGAAGATATCCAGGCCCCCCTCGGGGTGGATCCACGCTTCCGCGTAGGTGCGTATCGCCTCACGCCACGCACGCGATTCCTGGACTTGATCGATGACCAGGTTAATGGTGTTGCGACGCTCCCCGCCGACGAGCGTGTCGCTATGATCCGCCAGGGTGGCCGCACTATCCCAGTCGACGTCTCGCCCCATGCCGTAACGCGTCGAGGCGTCGAAATCCGCCAGCGCCAGGCCGGGGTTATCCGACCAAACCGTAGCGTCGATGCGCGGGTCGTACAACAACAACCCCTTGATCCGTGCCGACACGGCAGGTACCCCGCTGACCAGGTTTTTCGGCACACGGACAACGGAGTAAGCGAGGCCTGGCAAGGTATCTGTATAGACCACCCCCTGGGCGGCCAGCGCGGCCGCCAGCGTGGGGTCGATCCCTTGGCCGGCCGCCCCGGTGTAGTGCGTTGACAGCACCCCCGCCGGCGCAGGTTGATCGCCGATGTAAAGCTGCTGGACCCCGTCGATTGGCCCATAGCCCCAAATGCAGAGGATGACCAGCCACCCTTGATAGACCACATACTTCGCTTGCTGCGCCCCGACCCATGGCTCGCCATACAGCGCCCGAAGAGGCGACCGCCCGCCGCTGGCTATTGCCTGGACATCCCCGGGCTTGCTGGCCACGGCTTCAAGATCGGCACGCGCGGCCGGGCCGGCGGCCCCGTTATCGGAACGCACGGCAGGTACGGATACCACCTGGCTGACCGACCAATCAACGTTCGGGAGGTGCGCATAGGTGGGTGGCGTATACGCCATCACACCTCCCTCAATTCGACGTCGTAGTCCCAACGCGTGCCAGCCAGCCGCTTAAACCTGGGGGGTTGGACAAACAGACAAATCCGCGACACCAAATCGGTCGGGCTGACGTACTCGATCTCCACCCACTTGTTCGCCGCATAGAACGCCTCCAGCGTATCCCGCTGCGCCTCGGTCAATCCGGGGTGATGGATGGGAATTTTCTTGGCCCGGTCATGGCCCCACAGACTGGCGCCCATCACCGATCCGTCCTCGGCCTCGAACAGCTCGAGGCCGGAAGCGATCTCCGGGTCGGACCCTCTGGCCGTGGGCAGATCGGGATATACAGGGTATGGCATTTACCTTCCCTCCGAGCCGATAACCATACGTTGCTCGCCCCAGTGGATCACGGTCCCGGGTGGGTCGACATGGTTGACGCCGACCCCCGGCCCAATCCACTGGCGCGGGCTGTAAAGCATGCCCATGTTGTCGGCGGCCAGGTCAAGGCGCACGATCGCGCCGATGTCTGGTACCGAATCGATGGCCGCGTCGGGCAATCGCAGCACATCGCCGACAGCAGGATCATCGCCGTAGAAAATCCACGCGCGTACCGGCACATCCGAGCACACCTGGTTGCCGACGATGGCGCCGATCAGATAATCGGCATTCAACAGATCCAGCCGCCCACGGCCGCCGGCACCGTCCCAAGGGAGCGGCTGGAATTTGGCGACCCTTCCCGACTGCCACGTAACGCCATTCCAGCTCTGATCACCCCGACTCGAAAACCGGCTGGTCAGCGTCGCCGACCACACGATCTCGATCAAATAGGCCGGATCCGCGACGCGGGCCTGGCCGGCCGCGATAAACGCCGTAGACAGGTCGCGACTCATGCCACCCTCACTTCCACGTCTGCTGGCATGTCCACCACGACATCGACATCCACTTTGCTGGTCACGGTGACAGGCGTACTAGCCGCCGCCTGCATGGTGTCCGCAGCGCCCTGCATGCGAGCCGCCACCCGCTCCATGGCCGACTCGATCGCGCTCGCCATGGCCGCGTGCTGGCTCTCTATTTGGGTCTGGGAAACGTCCAGACGCTCGACCGTCAACGTGTTGACCTCGCGCAGATAGGCCACATAATCGGGCGCTGCCTCTGTACGCTGGCCGGCGTCTAGCAACCCGTATGACTCCATCGCCAGCCGGTTGATCTGGCTGGCTAGATCGCCGATGACCTGCGGGTCGACTGCCGTTTGTAGGCTGCCGAAAGCCGCGTCTATTTCGGCGCGCATGTAATCGTATTTCCCGGCGCTGTCCAGTATCGATAGCTCGATGGTGCGAATCGAGTCGCCGAACATGGCCGAGGTCGAGGCGAGCATGCCCTGAATCTGGCCGACCAGCGACAGCTCCGTCTGGTACATGCTGACGGTGGCGCCGCTCAATGCCTGCGCCGTCGCCAGCGTCCCGTCAAAACCAGCAGCGAGATCCCGAACTTCCGTCCCGGCGTCCTGCCAGGCCTGGTAGGTGGTGCGGCCGGCCAGTCTGATCTGCTCCATCGCCTCGCCGATAGGATCGGCGTTGGTGTAATCCATGAGGGACTTGATTGCCGTCGCGAACTCCAGCGTTTCGTCGGCCGTGCCGTCGAAGTTGCTCAACAGGGTGCGCAGGCTGTCCGACAGCCCCTCGGCGCGCTCGGTCATGGCGTCGAATAGGCGCGTAAAGAATTTATCGGTGTCGGTGTCCACGATCTCCCGCGACCCGTCCGCGCCGAAGTCCGCCCGCAAGCCGTCGCGCTCCCCCGTAGAGAGCCGCAACTCTCCGGCGATGTCGCCCCCCATGGCCCGGATGATTTCCGCATAGCTGCCGGCCGTGGCCAGCATGGCATCCCGCGCGGTCTTTGTTTCCTCGCGGGGCGCCTTCTTGCCGGTCATGCCGCCCACGTTGCTGGTATCGCCCGACCCGAGGTCGACGTGTCCCCACGCCGTTTTGTCGCTTGGCTCGTTGTTGCCGAGCAGCGATGCAATGGCCAGGACAGGCAGCAGATACGGCGCGGCGGCGCCGATGGCGGTGCCGATGGCGCCCGTACCCAGCGACGATCCCGCCAGCGCCATGTTGGCGCCGAATCCGCCAAAGTAGCCGGCGGCGCCGATGTTGGCGGCCGCCAGACCGAAGCCGGTGCTCATGCCGGCGGCAATGGCGCCGGGCGTGAAGAAAGACGATAACGCGCTACCGACCCCGCCCATGACGCCGGTCGAAGCGTTGGCGAAGCTGCTGGCCGCCAGGCCGATGGAGCCGGTCAGTATCTCTTTGCCGGCGGCGGCGATGGGCTGGATGATCGGGCGGAGCACCATCGCGCCGAATACCTCTTTCAGCTTGGCGGTGAATGTCTCGACCCAATCCATGCCGCCTTCCAGCCCGCGCATAATGGAGTCGGTCAAGGACTGGCCGACAGCCTCTTCGGCTCGTTGCATCTCCTCGACGGCGGCCTGGGCGGCGTCGGCGGGCAGGAAGCGGCCGACCCAATCGCGGGTCTGCGCGCCACCGGCAGCGGCCGAGGCGGAGAGTGTATCCAGGGCGCCGGACAACTCCAGAATGGCCCGCTCCTGCTCCTCGATGAACTTGAGCGTCATGGCGTCGCCGGCATAGATGGCCGCGTGACCCAAGCCCTCGACAGCCTTGCGAACCTCTTCCTCGGTGTCGGCGATGCCGACCACCAGGCCGGCGCCGACATCCTGACCGATGGCCATGAAGACCCGCGACGGGGATTTGATACCGAGCAAGTCCTTTGCCCATTGCGGTAGCTTCTTGGCGAGGTCGCCGATGGCTTCCAGGGGCTTGCGCATCGTCGCCTTGATGCCTTCCCATAGGCCGTCGATCAGATCGGCACCGACCTTGTACCAGCCAGCGACGGTGCCGCTGACGATCTTGATGCCCTTTTCGAGCTGGGCGACGATTCCGAGGCCGTTGAGCAGTTCACCGG
Organism: Hydrogenophilales bacterium; assembly: GCA_016703155.1. Lineage (GTDB taxonomy): Bacteria > Pseudomonadota > Gammaproteobacteria > Burkholderiales > Thiobacillaceae > JADJCP01. The sequence continues at coordinate 1,228,392 of JADJCP010000001.1, read as the reverse complement.
CTTTCGCCTTGATGCCCTCCTTGAGAGAGTCGAGTAGCGCGCCGCCGGCGTCGGCCCATTCGCTCGCCTTGGCCTTGATCTTGCCAGGCCATGACTGTATGCCGTCCGGCCCCTCAATCAGGTCATATAAAGACGTTCCTAGCGTCGCGCCCTTTTCGCCACCAACCGCCTCATTAATTTTGGTGATCTGATCATAAATCCATGTACCAAAGGCTTCGCCAACCTTCCACGCCGCCACAACGCCGAGAATCGTGGCGATCGCCGGCGCGGCGAGCACAAGTGCCGGGCCGGCGGCGCCGATGGCGACCATGCCCGTGGCGATCGCCGGCAAGGCCACGCCAGCAGCGGCCAGGCCGGCGCCGCCCACGGCTAGGGCGGTGACCACCGTGGCAATAGGCTCGAACACCGCCGGATTGGCGGCGAACCAGTCGGCCGTGCCTTTGATCTTGTCCAGGACGCCCTGAAACAGGCTGGATTTCTCGATGGCCGCGTCGAAGCTGATGCCGATGCCCTTGAATTTCTCCTCCGTGGTCTTTTCCATCACGGCCTTCTGCTTGTCGATGGTGCCCACGGCCGCCAGGGCCTGGTCGCGGATCGCCTTGTACTCGTCGATGTTCGCCAGCATCGGCGTGATGAACTGCTTCGCCTGGGCATCGCGGAACAGAGTGCTGATCTTCTCGGCGTCGCCGTTGGTGGCCTGCTGCACCACGCCGGCGATATGGCCGATCAGGTCGCCGCTGTCCAGGCCCTTCTTGATCTCGGCGGAGAGGTTGATGCCGGCCTTCTTGAATGACTCCATCGTGTCCGGCGCGGACAGCTTGAGCAGGAAATTCTGGAGGTTGTTCGCGGCTTGCGAGGCATCTCCGGCGCCCTTCATGGCCACTTGAGCGGCGGCCGCGATCTGGGCCGTGGCCTCGACGCCGGTCATTTTCAGCGAACCAGCAATCGCCGTCAGGCTGGGCAGGTACTGCGCCATGTCCTTCAGCTCGAAGGCGCCCCGGTTACCGGCCGTAGCCAGGACATCCAGAGTCTTGGCGGCCTGGTCAATCGGCACCTTCAGGTTGTCGTAGGTGGCGTAGAGCGTGCGCGCGATGTCGTCGATCTTGCCGCCGGTGGCCGTCGCCGCGTTGCCGATGGGGCCCAGCATGGCCAGCGCCTTCTCCGGGTCCAGGCCACGGCTCACCATCACGCCCATGGCCTCGACCAACTCGGATTGCTTCTGGTTCGTGAACACCGACAACTCGGCGATCTTCGCTTTCCAGGCCGCGACGGTCTGCTCGGCGCGCGCCGGGTCGATGCCCGAGGTGTTGGCGATGCCGGCCAGGCTGTGCTCGGCCTCGATACTGTTTTTCCCGGCCAGGATAGCCGGGGCCCCCGCGATCATCGACTTTGCGCCAATCGACTGGAGTTTCGAGCCGAACCGATCCAGTTTGCCGGCGATCTCATCCCAGTCACCAGACCACTTGCCCATCTCCTGGCGCAGCTCGCCGACCTTCGACTTCATCGCGTCCTTGGCGCGCGCCAGTTCGTTGGTCGTGGCCAGGCCACTCGACTTCAGATCGTCATACGCCTTGCGGGTTTTATCGATCTCCTCCCGGATCTTCCAGTCCGGGCGGATGTCCAGCGCCTTGGCGGCCGCGTTGGCCATGGTCTTCAACTCTTCCATGGGCCGGTTCATCTCGCGCACAGCCTGGTCCATGCCGTCCTTCAGGCCTTTACTGAATTCGCCGGCGAGATCCTTGGCGGCGCCGCCGATGTCCTTCAGGCCATCCTTGACCTGGCTGGCGCCGGTCAGGCCGAGTTCGATGCCGATACGGAAGGTCATGACATCAAGCCTTAAGCGATCTCAACACGTCCAGCGCTTCCCGTTCCATGGTGCGAATACCCCAGAACACCTCGCGCTTGTCCACGACGCCGAGCATGTCCAGCGCGGCCGCGACATCCGCGTAGCGCAGGCCGGTGTACGTCCCGGAAAACTCGTTTACCGACCACTGCGTCTGGCAGGCCAGAAAGGCGTCCACGGTTACCCTGTTTTCCGGCCATATCTCGACCTCGTCGTCTTCCTCGTCGGCGCCCTCGATGACCAGGCCGAAGGCCGCCGCATCCGCGTTCAACGTGCTCCCGCCACCGGCCCAGTGGCGGGCCACGTCCATCAGTTTTTTGCCCGGCCCTTGGGCGTGTTGGCCTCCAGGAAGGCCGACGCAATCGCCGGCACCACGGGCAGCACGCTAAAAAGCTCGGCCTTGCCTGTCTCGTCGTAGGGCAGATCGTTGCCGTCCGCGTCCTGGACGTCTTTCCAGCCAAGCAGCACGCGGTCGACCACGTCGCGGTCTTTCATGTCGCCAGAACGAACCTGGTCGACGATGCCATCGAACTCATCGCGGTCGATGCGCTTGAAGATGCCGGTAAACGTATGCGTCTTGCGAGCGCCGTTGTCGCCGACGATCTCGACGTTGACGGGGTAGCTGAACTGATTGCTCTGGCCTAGACGAAACATGGTTTGCTCCTGTGCAAAAGGGCGGAAGCTCGCCTCCGCCCTGGGTGGTTGATTTTGGCGGTTACAGGCCGACCAGCTTGACCTCGTCGTTTCCGGCGCTGGACGGGTTGACGTTGACGTCGAACCCGATCATGCGCCGGCCCTTGATGTTTTCTTTGGTGGGGTTGATCAGCTGCGCCTGGCCCAGGTAGGTCAGCATCTTGTAGCCCGACGCGGTGCCGTGCACCAGACCGATCGACTGAGTGGTGCACGCCTTGACCGCCGCCATGAACGAGACTTCCTGGGCGGCGGTGAGGCTCAGCATGAGCTTCGACTTGCCGGCTCGATCCGAGACATCCACGGATTGTCCGGGCTCGGTCGCGGTACCGAGGAGATCGACGAACTCGAGCGCGTTACCCAGATCGAAGTCCAGGCCATCACTGACGTATTCCGTGCCGCCGGTGATGGCGCCGGCGGCGTAGGCACCGCCGAGCACCAGCGCGCCCGAATTGGCGTCCGTAACGGCTTGCGGCAGCTTCCAGGCGCTCAGGGTCTGGACCGGATTCGACGCCGTAACGATGCCGCCGTCCAGGCCCATGATCTTGAACATGATCTTGGGTGTCGCGCCGATCTTCTGTTTCAGCGAGAACGTCCCTTTGCAGTCCAGCAGCTTATGCAGCACGCCGTCGTCGTGGTAATACATCGTGCCCAGCTTCCAGGTGTCGTAATCCGTGAGCAGGTTGTGCTCGACACGATTCGGTGTAGCCAGAATCGCCCTGGCCGAGAAGCCGCACACCTGCAGCAGCGGATCCCACGCGGCCACGACATCGGACGTCCCGGAGTGGACGTATTCGACGGCCAGTTCGACTTGCACGTAGGTGGAGCCGATCAGCTCTTCCGAGCCACCGAAGAACGGGCGAATCAGGTCGCGCTTGATGTTGCTGCTGTTGAGTGGCGTGATTTTCGGTGGGCCGGCGAGCAGCACGGCATTGGCGGCGCCCGATGGCGCGGCGTCGACGCCGGCGGCGCTCTGCAGCTTAAAGAGGATCGCGGCCTTACGGTCATAACGTGCCATGGTTTACTCCTCGGCGGATTGATGGGTTTCGGCCGTGCCGGTGGCCGCACCGTCCTCGGCGGCAGGCGCCGCGTCGGTCTTCGGATCGGGTGTAGTCCTGGCCCGGCGCGCGGCCTTGGCCGGCGCCTCGCCGGCATCCCTCCACTGGTGGGTCTTCTCGTCGTAGACGCGGCCGTTGGCGGGCGATTTGGCATGCTTCATGGTGGCCTCACAGGGGGTAAAGGGTGGTCAGGGACAGCGTGCAGCCGTGGCAGAGCACGCCGGCGAACATCACCGGGCCGGAGTCGTCGAGCTGAAGTCCGACCTGGTTGGAGTCTGGTTCGAGGGTGGAATCGACCGCGCCGCCGAGGGACTCGTCTGCACGGAACGCATCGCGCAGCGCGTCTATCAGGGTGTCGAAGGCCTGTTCGCTGGCCGCCGCGTCGTCGATGGACATAAAGCCGCGAATTCGCCAGCCGATCTGGCCGTGGTAGCGGCCCAGGGCTTCACTGGTTTCGCGCGTCGAGACGCGGCGCACGTGCCAGCCGAGGATGCGATCGCCGGACTTGTACAGGTCGCGGAAGGCCGCGTCCTGCTTGGCGTAACGCTCGTAGCCGTGGACCTGGCCAATCCCCGGCACGGTCTGCATCGTCGCGACGATGGCGGCGCGGTGCAGGGCGACGATATCGGTCATGCCGTGCCCTCCACGCGCGTCAGGATGCGGTTCATTGTGGCCAGGAACTGGCGCTTGACCTCATCCTGGCCGGCGTCGAACGCGCCCTTGAACATGAACGCGCCCTTCGTGCCGTGATGCTTGATCTTCCAGGCGATACGCCGGGCGATGGATTCGATCTCGTTCATGTTCTTGCCCGCGCCCAGCTTGTGCTGCACCCACTCCATCAGGGGCAGAATCGGCGGCATGTGCGGCTTGGTGCCCAGCTCGACCGGGATCGCATAGGGCAGCGCCGAGCTGACGACACCGAGGATGCCATCAGCCAGGCCGCCGCCCGCCTCGCTGGTGACGCTCTGCGCCAGGTGACCATGTGCGCCCTGGGGCGTGCGGTCCTTGACCTCACCCTCCAGGAACATCAGCGCGGCGGCCGTGAACGCCTTCAGTTCCGCGTCGACCACGGCCGGCGCGGTCTGCATGGCGCGCTCCAGGCGCTCCCAGCCTTCCAGCTTGATGGTGGCGACTTGGTCGAGCTGTCCCATCAGCGGTACCGCTTCGGGTGCGTCAGCCGGTCGCGGCCGAGGCTATTTGACAGGTCCAGGTTGACCACCGCGCACGCCGCCACCTGGCGTTTCGGGTCGATGCCCAGGGCGTCGAAATAGCGGGTACGGAAGCCACGGGCGCGTGCCGCGTATTCCTGCGCCTGGCTGCGGTGCTCGACGCTGTCGGCGCTGATGGTGCTGTCGCCATCCCCGGAATACAGGCTGGCCAACTGGTCCATCAGGATCGCCGAGGCGTACAGCGCTACAGCCTCGCGGTCGGCATCCGGCACGGTATCGGTCGATTCATCCAGGGTGTGCCCCAGGGTGAACATCGCCCGCACCAGGGCGCCGACCTGGATGTGGCCGGCCAGACGAATCTCGTCGCCCATCGGCCCATGCGCCACGCCATAGGCATCGTGGGCCAGATACGAGACCGGCCACTCGCCGATCGGGTATTCCAGGCTCATCAACGCCGAGCCGCCATCGTCCCACGCCGCCGGCAGCGGCAGGTACGACGAACCGTCGGCCGCGACATCCTCCATCGTGGTCAGCGGCCGATCCTGGCCATAACGGACCACCGCCAGGCCGATGGCCCGGTCGCGCTGCGGCGTGGCGATCTTGCCCGCGTCGTCGCGCACCAGGTCATCGACCAGGGTCTGGTAGTCCGTCAGGGCCATGGCTCAGCTACTCGGCGATCAGGCGACGACAGCTTTATACAGACCCCGGTAATCCAGGACGTTGCCGCCGTAGATGTGCCGAATCTTGTAGGTCAGCTTGTCGTTGGTGAACATGCTGCCGACGCTCGGGTTGTCCTGAACGAACATCTCCGGTTCCTGGTTGCCGTCGAGGAAGCCGAGTTCGATGGTCGGGATATCGTTGAAGTCAGCGCTCGCGGCCCAGTCACTGGCATCCGTCCAGTACCACACCGGGATGATGGCCGGCATGAGCGACTGGATAAAGGTGGCGTCGTTGTTGGTCGACCGCTTGAAGATGTCGTGCGCCGTGGCCTCCAGATCGGACGGCACCCACAGGTTGCGCGGGCCGATGCCCAGGCGGTCGCTGCTGCCGGCCTCGGTCTGTTTCAACATCGCCAGGCGCGCGGCGGCCCAGCTCGTGGCGTCCAAAGCCGCAGAGCCAAGGTTGCCATGGTCCGCATGGAAGAGAGCCTTGGTGTCGTAGATGGTCGGATTGGAGCGGATGAAGTCCAGAACGAACTTGCTCAGCGTGCGCTTCGCGGCGCGCGACAACTTCACCGGGATCTGGCGGATCGAGCCGACATCATCGTTCTTGATCATCTCCAGTGTCACCGTCTCGGTACCACCGCGCTTGGTGACCGCGTAAGAGGCCTTCTCGTCGCCCGGGCTGGTCAGTGCGTCATAGGAGCCGGACTGCGCCACCGCCGGCAGATCGCCGTAACCGCCGAAGCGCGTGCGCTCCTGGGTACGGAAGTCGCCGACTGGTGTCGTGGTGGCCAGCTGGCGCCACACGTCATAGACGCTGGGGGCGCGGTAGTCGGCGACCATGCGCCGGGTCATGCTGTCGCCCAGCACGTCGGCGAAGCTGGTCGAGTCCAGGGCCTCACGGAAGCCGGCCGACTCACGCAGCTTGGCGCGGTCCATGTCGTCGATGCGGCCGGTGACACGGCGGTCGCCGGTCATCTCGATGTAGGCCTCTTTGAAGGACTGCACCGCGCCGTGATCCTTATGCGCCGGATCGAAGAACGCATCCAGCATGCCGGCCATCTTGACGCTGCGGTCCTCGGCGCGGGCGCCGGAATCCCACTCGCCCAGATTGATCTTGCCGGACTCGGTGAACTTGGCCAGGTAGCTGCGCTCGCCTTCGATGGCGGCCGTCACGTCCGCCTCGACAAAGCGCTCGCGGCGCTCGAAGTCGACGCGGATGCGGTCCTGGCGGCGTCCGGCAGGTTGCAGCCGGCCACAGCGGCGCGCATGTCAGCGCGGGCCTCAACCATGCGGATGCGCTCCTCGACCTGGCCCAGACCGCCGGCGTTGGCTCCGCCGGCGGGACTACGGTCGGGGCCAGCGCCCCCTTCTTCACGGGTATTCACGGCCTCGCGATACGCGACTTCCAGATCATCGTCGGATGCGGTTTCGGGGTTGAGTTTGGCGTAGGCGCTGGGCGCCTTGGCCTTGATGGTGTCCAACATTTTCTGGCGCAGCGACATATCGCGATCCTCCTGGGGGTGGGTTGACTCGACCATACGGATCAGCTCGCCGCCGGCGGCCGGCTCGACGATCAGATCCACGGAACTGACACGGGTAATGGATTGCGCGACACGCACCTTGCGGCCTTCGCGCAGCTGGGTTTTGGCGGTGCCATCGGCGTCGATGCTGAAGCCGAACAGGCCGGCGAGACCACGGGCAGCGGCCTCGCGCAATTTGACGGCGACATCGCCGGACGGCTCGATCAGGGTCAGCAGCGCCTGAATCTCGCCTAGATCGGGTCCACCTCCTTCCACGAACTTGACGCCGGACAGGCCGCCAACCAGGTTGCGAACGTCCTTGCCGCCGCCCTTGACATGCTCGGCATCGGACTTGATGAACACACGCGCGCCCTCGAACAGCGGCGCCGACTCACGCAGCACCGTGTCCGGGTAGAAGTTGCCGTTGGCCGACAGGCCAGAGCGCATGACGCGGATCAGCCACTTGCCGGAATCGGCCTCCCCGACCGCCTCCAGGAACACCGCCTCACGCAGCGTTACCGGCTTGTGATCGAGCACTACCTCGGCAGGCTCGCCCAGGGTGACCTGGTTGTCGTCGCTCAAGGTGTAGGGGTAGGCATAGAAGCGGCCGTTCTGCACCACGACGGCGCGGTCCGGGTAGACCGCTTCCAACCCGATGTAGACATCCGAGCGGCCCGGGTAGATGCGCGCGACCAGCGCCTGCTGGACCAGGCGGACCACGGCGCTTAACTCGGTCGCCACGGCTTCGCGCAGTTGCGCACCGTGCAAACCCGTTGCAGGAATCGGCATTACTTGGCCGCCTTCTCGCCGGTGAACTTCTGACCGTCGACGGTCACCACGACGACACGGTCGCCGTAGTCACGGAAGGACAGCACCTCGTCGGCCTTGATGGCCTTCTTGGCCGTCTCGCCGGTCGGCTTGCCGTCCTTGCCCAGCACGGGCACGTCGCGGGTCACCAGCTTCGCCGCCTGGGCGGCGGTCATACCTTTCGGCGCTTCGGCCGTCGCCTCGGGCGCGGCAGCATTCTTGGTCTCGGCCATCTTCCAGCTCCTGGTTGTGTTGAGGAATCAAACAGATCAGGGGCCAGTATCGGGAGAGGTGTGGCGGGGGTCTTTTAGCGGGGCTTAAAAACAAGAAACCACCCGAAGGCGGTTCGCTGAGGGTGGCGGCGAGTCAGGCGGCCTTGGGCTTGGCCAGCAACAATTCCTTGTCCGGATCGAACTCGGCCAGGGTCTTGTCGGCGAACTCGATGCCCAGATGGCCGGCCTGCTCCTGGGCGACGGTAATCAGATCGTACAGGGCGAAGGCGCGCCCTTCCTCGAAGCGGTCGCCGCTGGCGCGGTATTTCTGGGCAGCCTGGCGCCCGGCCTTGATTGCCGCCGTCAACAGCTCTTCCAACACCACTTGTCGCGCATCAATCTTTGCCATGCTCACGCTCCTTCAAAATCCCCTCCAGTATAGACACATGCTCGCGCTGGCGCTTGATGTCGGCCGGCCACTTGTCGTCGACATAACGCCGCACCTGCTCGGCGTCGAACTTCGACAGGTCTTTCAACTTGGTCGCAGGATTGGCGATCCACGCCTCGTGGTTGGCGATCTGCTTCTCCGTGGAGCGGATGGCCTTCTGGATCAGATGGTCCGGCAAGTCGTAGTAGTTCGAAAGATAGCCGGCATGGGCGCCGCCGGCCTTGGCCACCGTGTATGCCTCTGTCGCCACGCTCCCTGACGCGGCCTTGATCGCGGCGCCGGCCGCCTTCTTGCCAACCGTGCCCGCCACGCCCGCACCGCCCGAGAGCTCGCGCAGCGTCGGTCCGTCCTTGCCCTCGACGATCGCGCGCAGCTTCGGGTTGCGGCGCAGTTCGTCCTCGGTGAACGGCTTGTGGTCGGGCTTCGTCGACGCCCAGCCGCGCGGCCGGGGAATCATCACGCAGCCGCAGTTGATGGTATGGCTCGCCGGCGCCGCCGGATCGTGCGGGTACATGATGGCCACGCCGCCAACCAGGAACGGCTGGTCGTAGGCGACACGCTGGCCATCCGCCAGGGCGTGGCTGACACGTGGGTGCAGCTTGCCGCTGCGCCGCCAGACCTTGTCCATCTCGACGCCGTCGGCGACCGCCTGCTGAATCCGCTCATTCGCCGCCACCCCGAACACCCGCGACACCTCGGTGCGCACGATGGTCGTAGCGCGCGTCCGGCTGGCGCCGCCCAGGTGTTTCTGGACATTGCCGATCGCGTCGGAGATTGGCCGCGCGCCGATCACCACCATGCCCAGCTCGCTCTTGATCGCGCTGGCCGCGACCGCCGAGACATCCTTGATCCGATCGACCATGAAGCTGCGCATCGCCAGGAGCTGGCGTGGATCCAGCAGTGGAATCCGGCCGACCAAGGACAACCCGCCGGCGGCGAGCGGCTCGGTAACGAACGCCTGACCGAGCGACCACGCCTCATCCGCCGCGCCCGTCAACACCGAGGCCGACTGGTTACCCAACAGCGCCGTCACCCGGTCGATCTCCGCCTGCAGCTGGGGCAGATACCACGCCTGATATTCGGTGGGCGAATCCGCCAGGACCAGCTTGATGTCACGGGACGCACGCTTCAGCAGATCGACCACCTCGGCCGCCGTCTGCTTCAGCAGCGCCGCGCGGCGCTTGAGGATAGCGTTCTGCGCCTTGCGGTATTCGCGGTCGCGTTCGGCGTCGGTCATGTGAGCGGGTTCAGTGGCGCAGGAATCGGTCGCAGTGGCCGGGGTCGGCCGCGTCGATGAGGCGGCACATCAGCCTGCCCCACCACTTGCCGGCGGCGCGGGCGCGGGCGCACCGCGTGGAAATATACTCACGCGGACTACCGCCCAGTGCGGCATTGAGCGCCATGTCGTTGGACTGCACCACCGCCCAGCCGCGCGCGCCACCACGCAGGATGGAGATCGGCGCGATCAGGTTGGCCAGCAGCACCAGCGCCAGCGAGCCCAGCCAGATCAGTAGTCGGCCAAACCGGGATATCACAGCCCCGCCGCCGCCACAAACAGCGCATCGAGCTGCTCGCCGCTGATCGCCAGCGCCCCACTCAGCCCCGCCACCAGCGGCGAATCACGGCGGATCTCGTGGGCATATTCCCACTCGATGCGCGCGGCCTCGCCTGCGGCGCCGGGCATCGCCGCAAGCGCGGCGTTGACTGAGGCCAATAGCCCGGCGCCCAGTAGCGCGAGTCGTGCCTGGCGCATCGAGACAGCGGCCGGCACCTCGGCGACCGGTGCCACATACTCGGGCGGCACCGGCGCCTGCGCGGCCGGGAAATCCGCACGCGTCAGCCCATATCGGGCGATCACCGAATCATCCTCGATCACGCGCCAGGTGCCGGCCTCGGCGTCCAGCTCCAGGCGCCACAAGGTGGCTGATAGCTGGCCCATAAAATCGGCATGGGCCGGGGTGCCGGCCAGCGCATCCAGGTCAGTGCGGGTGTTGATGACAGCAGATTCCATAGCGGTTCTCCAGGTGATTGAATAGGTTGCAGGTGTCCGCGTGAGCGGCGTGGCCGCGCCACGACGCGACGAAGCGGTCAAGCGCGCCGCCGTCGGCGTGCTGTTGGTAACGCAGGATTTTCCGCTTGGCGCCGATGACCGACTGCTTGCGCAGCAGCTTGTGGCGCGGCCAGATGCGGAAGCCCAGGAAGTTGATGCCGCGCGAAATAGGCGACACCTGCCATTTGCTGATGCCAAGGCCCAGCGCTCCGCGCTCACCCGTTGAATCTCTTCAAACCAGGCGCGCAGCTCGTAAGGGTTCGACGACAGGATCACGATGTCATCCATGTACCGAGTCCAGTGTTTCGCGCCCAGGTCGAAATGGATGAACCGGTCGATGACGTCCACGTAGACGTTGGCAAACAGCTGGCTGGTCAGGCTACCGATCGGCAGACCCCGTCCGGATGGCGGCACCATCTGCTCGATCAGGTTGAGCGTCTGGCGGCACTTGATCTTGCGGCGGATCAGGTAGTGCAGCCGCGCGCGATCAATCGACGGAAAGAACTTGCTGTAGTCGGTCTTGAGAAAGTGTGTTGCCTGAGTGCTGCGCAGCAATGACTGGACGCGCCGAACACCGGCGTGAGTCCCCAGCCCCTTGCGACAGGCCATGGTGTGCGGCAGCAGCCCGGCCTCGAAGATGGGGCCAATGATATTGACCAGGGCGTGCTGGACAAGTCGGTCGCAAAAATCCAAGGCCGAGATCAGTCTGGGCTTGGGTTCATAGACGGTAAATTGCCGGTACGCGCCCTGGCGCCAGGTGCCGTCGAGCAACTGCGCCTGAATTTGCCGCAGGTTGGTTGCCGCGTATTCCTTGAACTCCAGATAACCCCAGGTCATGCGCTTGCCGCGCGCCGTCTGCTCGTAGGCGCGGCGCAGGTTATCCATTTCGGCGATGTGATCGATCAGATTGCCGTGGCGCTTAGGCATAACAAAGCTGGCCGCGCCGTTCGCCACAACACGGTGGCTACTAGGCGCTCTACCAGACCCCCAAGGGTATTTGCCGTAGCAGGACAGCATGGCTGACCACATGGAAACTGGCCGGCCTGCCACGCCGTAACGATGGCAGAGCGCTGGTACTGCAGATTCCGTGCCCTCACAGACGCCGCGCACCCCGATGTTGTCGTTCGAGTTCGTGGGCGAGTTGTTCCAGTTCGACGCGCGCGAACCGGAGTTCGAGCCGTTGTTCCAGTTGCCCCCGAAGAGCGCCGCGAATTTACCCATGCTACCCCCTGCCTTTCTGTTTCGCGATCCAGGCGCCGAGCAAACGGCCCACCTCGGCGATCAGCACTTGCGCTGTCTCGACCTGGTGAGGCGTCAAACCCCGAACCTGCCCACTCGACAGAAACCGCAGCCAGAATCGCAGATGCGCAAGGCCCGCATCCGCGATGTAGAGGCGGGAAACTTGCCCGGACTTACCGGCCTCAATAATTAGTTTCACCTGCTCCAGCAGGCATTCGATGAACATGACCTTGGCAACACCATGCCGGCGCCCGATGTTCTGGGCGATCGGGTACAGGTAAGCGATGACCGTCTCGTATTTCTCAACGATCGCCATCTGGTCATAGCTTTGTTGCACATCCTTTTCAGGCCTCATGCTCATCCCCGGCGGCTGTCGCCGCCTCAATCAAGTGTCACGTGGTCACAGACGCCGCGCACCCCGATGCTGCCGGCCGAGTCCGGGGGCGAGAGGCCCCAGAGCGACGCGCGCGAACCGGAGTACGAGCCGTCGCCCCAGTGGCCCCCGAAGAGCGCCGCGTTTTCCATCTGGTAGGTTGAGCCACGGCCAATGGTATTGGCCGTCCAGGATGCCGCTGCGGCGCCACCGCCAAATTCATCACCCCATACCCACAGGTTGCCCGTGGAGAGCGTGACGCCCCATTTGCTGGTCGATGCGGCGCGCAGGATGGTCGACACCGGATCGGTGCCGCCAGAAGCCGCCTCGGTTGTGCCGTAGGCCAAGGCCGCGAACTCGGAGTAGGTCGGTAGGCGCTTGCCGTGCGATCGCATGACTTCGCCCGCCACCCACCAATTGAGGTTGCTGTAGGCCGTCGAGCCGTCGCCGCCAAACCTGGACGGCACCTTGGGCGGCGAGGAACCGTCGGCGATGGTGACGTTGTACCGACTACTGCCGTCGACGTGATGGTTGACGCCGAGCAGGTAGATATCGGACCAGAACGCGCCGCCGACCAGGGCCATGCCGCGCGGATCGGCACAGGCTGGGCGGAACTTGATATCCCAGAGGCTGTACTCATTGATTGCCGGCGTGGTGTCGCCACCTGCCTGCGCGGCGGCGTTACCGCCGGGCGCGTAGTGGAACCCACCGATCTTGCGGCTATTACCGGTGGTGTAGCCATCCGGCGCCGACCAGTTGGCGCTGGCGATCAGCGCACCGTCGACGCAGGCATAGATGGCGTAGTCGGTTCCGGCCGTCAGCGCGGGCATGGTGACCGGGGTGTCGGCGGCGAACCGCAGCAGCACACCCGCCACAGCGACTGTGGTGCCGGCCTTAAGGCTGACCGTGCCCGCGCCGGTCTTGCTGAAAGCCACGGATGCGGCATCGGCCTTGGCAAACGCCTTGGACAGCCGCGCCAGATGGCTGGCCGCGTCCTGAGCCAGCAGGATAGTCTCGACCGGATCGCGCATCATTGCGCCACCCAGCCGCTATCGCCCGTGCGGTTGCCGGCCGCATCGTAGGTCATGGTGCGCACCCAGGTGTCCGTGCCGTCAGTCTGCGTGCTGGTGGCGAGCAGGCCGGCGGCGGTGTGGGTGTGGGTGACGGCAAGGCCCGGAGGCACCGGGTTGCCGTTGGTGTCGTGCTGCGGCGCGATGCGCACCAGGTCCGCGAGTTCATTACCCGTGCGTTTCATAGCCATCACTCATCTCCTTCGTTCGTAGTAAACACATCGTCGTCGGCGGCAGTACTCGCCTCCGCGACAGCCTTCTTTAGCTCATCCTCGGCATCGATCTCCACGCCCAACCGGCCCGAGATGGCGCCGATGATCTGTAGCGCCAGCGTCTTGGTGATCAGCCCCTTCTCCATGGCGAGGGCACAAGCCACGACCACCTGTTGCAGCGCGGCGGCGTACTTGCTGGTGTCCTTGGCGGTCAGCTCCGGGAAAATCGCCTCAACCTGCAAGGCCTCGTCGTGGATATCCGGCTCCTTGCCGTCCTTGGCCATCGCCGCGCGCCGCAGCACATAGACGCCGATCTGTTCGAGCATGTACTTCACGATCTTCTGCCGCATGCTGAACATCTTGAACGTCGGCTCGCCCATCTCGGCACCCACGGCGCGGTTCACGTCGCCGCCACCGCCGAACCAATGCTCGGGGATCGTTGCACCCCCTAAAACATGGTTGCGGAACAGCCGTGCGCCCTCGGCACCGTCCTGGGCTTTTAGGTCCGGGGTCTCCGGCTTCCAGGCCTCGGCCTCGTTATGCACGCGCACGCTACCCGGGCGCGGCGCGACGATGTTCTTGGCGCGGGCCATCACCTCGTCAGGCGTGGCGCCGGTCAACGTCACATCCCAGATGAACGCCCGCATGAACTGCGCCCGGTCCAGCTCTCCGAACAAATAGCCGTCATAGCCGTCCAGCCAATCGGCCTGGGCGAGCAAGTCCGACCGGCCGCGCCGGCCGTTGCTCAAATCGTTGACCGTGAACCAGAACGCCTCACCATCCGTGAACGTCTCGCGGATGGCCTGGGTGCGCTGGGTAAACAACTCCTCGTCGGGGCCGTTGACGATGACCTTGTAGCGCCGCGCCTGGCCCTTCTTGTCCTTGACGGTGACGATGCCGACGGCCTGCTCGGGGTTGTCCGGGTCGACTACCACGGTCTCGATCAGCCCCGGATCGAGATAGCCCAGCCGCACCGCGCCGGATCGCTCGTTGATGAACACCGGATAGCACTGCTCGCCATAGATCGCCAGTTCGCGCACCTTCTTCGGCAGCTTGATGTCCATCTGGTTGATCGGGTCGCGCCAGAAGCGGTCGAGCAGATCCTGGGACGCCTCGTCGTCGCACGCCAGGCGCACGCCCTCGGCGAGCAGGTAGGCCACCGGCAACTCGACGATTCGATTGCCGAGCAGGTTGGTCTCCCACAGGTAAAGGGCGATCTCGCGCATACGCTGCTGCGACATGGGCGACAGATCGCGGCTGCTGTCGCCGGTCAGCCGGCGCCATTGGTCATCGTCGTCGTCGACGGTGACACCGTAGGCCTCGCGGAACGTCGCCCCCTCTTTCCCCGGGGGCAGAGGGTTAGGGGCGTCCTCACGGACGAGAGGGGGGAGACTCACCCATTCCAAGATTTTATCCATCAAACCCATCTCATCACCTCCATCGAAAGGGCGCAGCGACGTGTCATGACAGCGTCAGAAGCCACGTTTACCCCCTGGGATAGGGGTATGCCTATCCCGAAACCTTGCGGGCCGTCTCAGGCCAATAATTCCGCGACCACCCTCTGGGGTGAGGGCCTCAGGGGTGAAGGTGTCCTGGGCGGCCTCGACGGTCTCGCCGGCGGCGGGTTGCCCACCGGCGCCGGCAGCGTTGCACGCCAGGAAGCACGCCCAGGCCCGGTCGGCGTGGCCGGTGCTGTCGCTGTCGGCGACGAAGCGCGGTGTGCCGGTCGGTCCGACCACCTTCTGCAGCTTGTGCAGATCGGCGCGCAGCGAGGCATTGCCGAGCGGGATGCGAATCTTCCGGTCTTCGAAGGCTTCCTTGCCCTGCGTCGCCATGGTCAGCTTGTTCGGCGCGGTGAACAGCACGCCCTCGACGCGCAGGCTGCCGTGCCGACGCTTGGCGTCCTCGACCGGCTTTTCGCCCATGCCGGTCTGGTCCATGCAGCAACGCGCCACGCGGTAGCGGCGGAATACCTCGTCGAGCAAGGCGTCCTGCTCAGCGAAGCTGATGCGCTTGCGCTCGACGATCTCGCGGGTCCACAGCACGTCGCCGACCAGCTCCAGGACCCAGATGACGAACAGGTCGTGGCGCGCGGCGATGTCGACGCCGACGAAGCACGGCCCGCCCTGGTAGTGCTCAGGCTTGCCTGCGGCGTCGTGCTCGACGCCGTTGATCAGGTCGTAGCTGAGCCAGGCGCTCGCCTCGTCAAGCCACTTGAGTTCGTATTCCTGCTGCCAGGCGTCGGCGTCGTCGAGGGCGCGGCGCAGCTCGTCGATGTCGCGCGGCAGGCCATCCTTCACGGCCTGGTAGATATCGACGATATGCTTCGACCAGATGCCGTCCTCGTTGGTCATCAGGTCATAGAACTTGTTGCCCTTGCCGTTCGGGGTGCTGGTGACGCGCAGCTTGTAGCCATTGCTGATGACCGGAAACAGCGCCGCCCAGATCTTCCGGCTGTCGGCATGGAACGCGAATTCGTCCAGGAACACGTTGGCGCTGAAACCCCGCGCGGTGTCCGGATTGGCCGGCAACGCGGTGATCTTCGAGCCGCCCGGAAGGACGATATCAAGCATGGTGTAGCTGGCGCCATCCTCGCCGCGATAGGTGCCCTCGATCTCCTGGATCGCCATGCCATAGGCCTTGGCGTGTTTCTTCACGCCTTCCTCCATCGCCTCCTTGGCTTGGCGCTCGCCCCGGCTGAGGATGACCCAACGGGTGCGCCGGCCATGCGCCTCCATCTCATAACAGTCGTCGACCACGTCCAGCGTGGTCGTGAAGGTCTTGCCGGTCTGGCGCGCAAACATGCCGATCTTGAAACGCGCCTTGTCCCTGAGCCAACGCTGTTGGTACAAGTACAAGCGGACGGCAGCTCCAACCTGGTCAGTCATGACGAATCACCTTGGGCCGCCGCAGCTCGCCAGTAATGACGATAGGGAACAGTGGCTCTGCGTCCGGATTCATCGCAGTAAGCAGCCAGATCATGCCCCCGTACAACAATTCGCTGGCGCCAAGCAGAAATTGCAGGCCATAACGGGGCCACACGGCGGGACAATCGGTGTCGATGTCGGCCAGCCAGACCGGACAAATGCCGAACCAACCTTTGTGCGTGTAGACCTGGTCAAACGAGGCCATAGATTTCCTCGCGGACGATGCGCAGCGTCTCGGGATCAAGCCGGCCCTTGCCGGCCTTGGCCTGGCCTTCCAGCTCGGTCATCTTGGCGGCAATCTTGGCGCGCGCCTCGGCGGCCCACTTCTTCACGGTGACACTGGAGCGGGCCAATTCGGCGATGCTGCGGGTGATGCCGGAAAGGTTCACCTTCTCCGGGTCGACCTGCATGTCCATCAGCACCGTGAACAGCTTTTCCTGGGTCAGTCGCACCAGGGCCTGGGTGACTGCGTCCTCCTCGTCAGGGCTGTGCTCCACGACTGCGCGCGCCTGCTCGGTGACGATGCGCAACGCCTTCAGGCGCTCCTCGAATTCCTGTCCGTAGCGATGCACCGCACTCTTTCCGATCTCGAAGCCGCGCGCCTTCAGCTCCGCCGCGAGGCGCTCGTAGCCGGAAAAGTTGCCCTCGACCAGGGCGCCATCCAGCCAGGCCTTCACCTCGTTCGGCAGACCCTCCACGGCCTTGCGCTTGGGCATCTCAGCCCCCCCAGTACTTCACTGGCCGGGCAATGCCGGCATCCACGTCGACGGTGTATTCCGCGACATCGATGCCGTAGCGTGTCAGGTCCGCGAACCAGCGGCCCGAGGGCTCCTTGACTACAGCCACCAGCTTGCGATCGGCCAGGTAGTCGATCTCGCGGCGCAGCTCAAGCGGGGTGGCATCCAGATACATGGCCTGGACCACAGACAGGACCACCTCCTCATAGGCGCCGATGGGCCGGGCATTGTTGAGCGTCAGCAGGATCTGCCAGCGCATGTTTTCGCGGCGCACCTTGGCCTGGTCGATGGTCATTTTTTTGCCCCTTGCAGTTGCACAACTTCAAGCTTGCTGGCGAGGGCGTCGAGCTTGGCCTCGATCACACTCTGGCCACGGATATAGTCCTCACGCATCACGAAGCGCACTGGCAGATCCGCCTGGAATTTCAGGAAGTCCCGTTCGACGCGCTTCCACTCGTTTTCCTCACGCCGGCTCTGCTCGGCGATTTCGTCAAACTTCTCGGCCCAGCGCGACTGAGACTCTGCCCGCGCCTTTTCCATGGCGTCGAATCGACCATCCAGGCGCTTATCGATCTGCCCGAGGAGCAGCTTGAACGCCCCCGCGACGAAACCAAGGAAGGCGATCAGCAGCGTGATGAGGTGCCACAGTTCGATCTGGACGGTCACGGCGCCCCCTGCGTGGTGGTGCGCGCCGGGTTGTAGCTGCCGCTCGTGGTCTGCGTGTTCGGGTTGGCGGTATAGCTGCCCCCGCCGATCACGCCTGGCCCGGCCAGGGATGCCGCCGAGTAGCTGCCGGCACCGCCCCCCGCCGCCGCGCCGGCGCCGCTGGCCGTCTGGGTCAGGGTGGTCCAAGTCATCGTCGTCTCGTTCGCCTGGGGTGCAGCGGGCGCCTGGATCTGCTCGCCCAGCTTTTCCATCGCCCCGTACGCCCCGAGCTGCATGTCTCGCGCGTTATCGCTTTGCCGCATGCTCACCGCCGCGCCCCGTTCCACCTGGTAGCCGCGCAGCAGGAAGTCAAAGAGCTGGAAGCCTCGGTCGAACAGATCTGGCTGGCGTGCCACGACGGGAATCTGCACGGGCGGGCTCTGAGCCAGGGATTGCCGTGAGGTAAACGCCGCCATAATCGCTGCGAGACGCGGCCCATCACCAGCCCCGGCGGACATCGTCTCTAGGCCCTCGATGTAGGCCTTATCGGCCTCGGATCGCGCCTTGTCCGCCTCGGCGCGTGCCCGCACAGCACCGGCCTGGGCGTCGCTTTGCACCACCTGCGGGCTGGCGCACCCAATCAATGCCAACGCGGCCAACAGTGCCGCGCCATACAGGGATAGTCGTTTCATGATCATCTCCTTTCCGCCAGTTCCTGGCAGTCGATACAACGTGTCACGCCCGGTACCGCGCGCCGACGTTCCCATGGGATAGGCACACCGCAATCAATGCACCAACGCGCCGAGGTGTGTTCCCAATCGTCAAGTTCGCCATCTTCGCCATGCACCCGGCGCCGATGGGCGGCCAGGGCATCCTCGCGCTGCGCCTCTTCCAGGGCTTGCGCACGGTCGATTTCATCGGTCACCGCCACCCCCAGTAGGGGGGCCGGCCAGCATCCACGCGATCCACGTTTCCGCTTCCGCCCGCAACTCGTGGTACAGCTGCCCCAAGCGCTGGTGATCCGCCAGCAGGTCCGGCCCCTTGGCCGACACCGGCGGCGGCAGTTGCTTTGGATACCGGTCCAGCGTCGACGCCGTCACAGGCGGCGTCCTGGATACGGCCGGCGTTGACTGCGGCCCAGAGGCACACGCCCCGAGCATCCAGACAAGGCACAGCATCAGCAGCATGCGCATGCACATAACGGGTCACCTCTCTATCGATGGTCCTGAATACCGTCCGCACCTGAGCGACACGGGCGTCGCCAGCCAGCATGATTTCGCGGTCCTGGGCTGCCACCTGGTTGGCCTGATCGATGGCTCGGCCGAGGTGGTCTGCCAGCTCAGCCTTGGTCTGGGTGGCGTGCGCCTGGTAACCCTTGCGGTATCCGACGGCACCCACCGCCACCAGCAGGCCGAACAGAATCAGCAGCAGATAGGCGCGACTCATTGCGCGCGCCCCAGGACATAGCCGACAACCATGCCCAGTACAAACCCGCACACCAGGACTACCAGGAACAGATCAGCGTTGGTCATTGATCCTGCCCCATCGTCAAGGCCTGCGTCGCGATCACGCGCAGTAGCGCGTTCACGACCGGCAACAGCACGGCGAACACCACGTACACGTTCACCGGCACGTAGGGCTGAATGACACCGGTGACGCCCTCCAGGGCCATCAGTGCCGCCGCGATGGCGTTGACCCAGAGAATCTTCGATTGCCACCACGGCTTCGCCAGCCCCAGGGCGACGGCCAGTATTTTCTCGTCGCTCATGCCACCCCCAGCACAGTTTTGGCCCGCGCCCAATAGCGCTCGCGATCAGCCAGGCCGTTGTAACCACCATTGATCCTTCGCGTGATCTCGCGGAACTTGCCGGCATCGGCCAGCGGATTGAACACGCGCGACCACCAGAACCATGCCGCCGAGCGGCAGGCCTCGCCGGGTAGCTCAAGCCGCTCCGGCTCATTGAGCAATATGGATTCGATGTCGAACAGCGCCCGCGAGCAGTCCCGGTAATTCGCCCGGCCGGTAATCTGGATCAACCCCCGGCCCCGGAAGCGCGGGCCGTCGCCCGGCTGGGTATTGCCCAAATCCTTGCGGCCCTCATAGGCCGCGCCGCTGGCCAGCTCGCGCACATAACGCAGCTCGCCAGACTCATGTGCCACCTGCGCCAAAAACGCCGCCTGGCGGGCCGGGGAATCGATGTGGAACTCGACCATGGCATTCGCCAGGTGCGGCGCATACAAGGCCGCCCGAGTACCGGCGTTGGGCATGATCTTCAGCAACTGCGCCGCTGTGATCATGACCGGGCCTCATGGCGCGACGGCGTGAAACGACAAAGGGATTCAGACGACACCCAGCGCCACGACTCAGCGGCCATGTGCGCGCACTTGCCAAAGCCCGGCGCCACACCGGGGCCGGGGTCAGGAAGAGAGAAGGATTTGCAGGTTTCGCAGTTCACCCGCCCAGAGTAGGCGGGTGATGGAGATGGGTCTTTTAGCGGGCGCTAAACCAGACCATTTTGCCGGCGCCGGCAAAATGATCGAAACCCGCGAGGCGCGCCAAGCATACGCCCGCTCAGCGCTTCCGCCAATCCCAAGGCGCCATCGGCGCCGGATCGGCCCACAGACCAACCCTCGCCGCCCGCGACGCCACCTCGGCCGCCGCATAACTGACGCGATCCTCGGGCGACTGCTCGTTTTCGTAGCGCTTGAAGTGCCAGGCCAGGCCCGCGCGCGCCTGATCCAGGCAGGCGTCACGGCCATCGACGAGCACCTTGCCGACGATGCGACCGTAACGGTCCCGCTTGGCCCAGTCGACCACGACGTCCTTGCCGTAGACCAACCCAGACAAAGCTTGTTTCGAGGCTTCGCCGTAAGGCTGGCCTTTCTCCGGCGCGTCGATGCCGGATAGCCTGATCTTCTCCTGGACGTTGCCGGCGGCGAGCAATGTGACGGTGTCGCCATCCGTGACGCCGACCACGCGGCCCGAGAGCTCGGCCGCCCACGACAGAATAGGCAGCACGAGGATCAACGCAAGCAGAGCGATTCGCATGGCACACCGTCCTTGTCTTTATCCAGTTTCGACACGCCGCATTCTCGCAGGTAATACAGCGCCTCATCGCAATCCCGCATGTGGCGGCATGTCAGCTTGCCCGGTTCGCAGCGCCTGGCCTCGGCGGGCGCCGCCGTGGGCTCCGGCGACGTTTGCACAGGCGCCGCCACGCACCCAGCCGTCGCGGCAGCCACGCACGCGGACAATACCCACCCGGTCATGACTCGCGGCCGTCAGGCTGAATGACAATATGCACGGTCGAATGCGCATACACCGCGCCGATCCTGATGTTGTTGCCGCTTACCGTCACATCCACCCTGACGCCAGCGGCCTCGGCGGCATGGACAATATCGCGGCCAGCGACCTGCTCAGCGTTTCCGCCGACCTCCTGATTTCTCGGTTTTCCCGGTTTCAATTTTCACTCCCTCGTGGTTGACAACATCCCCGGCCGCCAGCTGGCCGACCGAGCCGTGAACAACTTGTTTTGATTGGGTTGGCGACGCCGAACCGCTTTGCAGCGCGCCAATGGCCGCCGCTTTCACGGCAAGCGGCGCCGCGCGGTAGGTCTCCAGTAGCTCGACCTCGTCGCGGCTGAGCGCCTGCGCGCTGCGGATGCCGGTGACGATGTATTGGATGTCGGCGCCGGCGGCGGCGATGGCGGCCAAGTAGGCCGCATCGGGCATCCGATCACCCGCCTCATAAAGCATCTGCGTTTTCTTCGTGACACCGGCAATTTCTCCCCATGCAGGCTGACTCAAGCCCTGCCTGTTGCGCTCCTCGCGCAGTCGATCACAAAGAGAAACCGTATGTTCCATAAAACCCCTTGACAGGGAACCGATTGGTTCCCATAATTTCCCACACATGCACCGTTTATTACTCGTAACGCCACTTACAAGGACGTAACCATGACCGCAAAAAAACTTGCCGCGAAGCGCGCCGAGCTGCGGGCCAAGGGCATCTGCCTCAAATCCCTCTGCACGGAGAACAACGTCTCGTACCAGGCTGCGCGCGACCTCTTACGTGGCCAACTCAAGGGCCATCGCGGCGAGGCACACCGCGCGGCTGTCCTGCTCGGACTCAAGCCCGCACCCGATTCCATCAAACTCGCCGCCTGAGGCCGCCATGCAAAACCCCGACATCGCCAAACTACGCCGCCGCCTTGAGCGCGCCGGAATTGGAGCACCTGCGCCAGGTCTGCGTCGAACAAGACGCGCGCATCGAGGCGCTGGAAGCCGAACTGAACGAGGCCAGGCGCGAAGCCGACTGGGCCGACGCACGCGCCGACATGTTCCTTGACCAGGTCAACTACCTCGCCGAGCAGGCCGACGCACAGATCGGCATTACCCGCACTGGCATGTTGGGCGTGGTCGCGGCAACCGCAGCGCACTAACACCATGACCCACATCCCTTTCGCCGGCGTCATCGACCCGTTCGCACTGGTCCGCGAAGGCACGCGTGCCAACGGCAAATGCATCATCAACCTTTCTCAGGCCGAGGCCATAGCCCGGCGACATCAAACATCCTGTACAGCATCTTGCGCGGCTCAAGCCGCTCGACCGTTTCGTTCAGGTTGTCCAGCTGACCGGTGCTGCCCCGAACTTCGTCATGCCGGACCGCTGCCTCACGCCATAGCGGCATCAGCTGTCGCGCCAAATCAGGTTGTGTCGGCAAAAGGTACGCCAGCACGTCATGCAGCGCCTGGAACACTCCCGTTGCAAAGTCATCGACCCGGTCTATTTCGTCGCGCAATCGCTCGATTTCTTGCCGCAGTTCGTTGTCGCTCGCGACCGCCTCCGCTTCTCAGATGTTACGCCCCGAATTGTATGCACTGCAACGCCATTGCATAGGCGCAAACGTGCGCTTTGTTTGCCACCCCCGTCCCGGAGACACCCACAAATGACCCGCCGCAATTGGAAGACCTTCAACCCGCGCACCATGGCCGAAGCCATTGAGGGCGCGCTCGAATACGCATTACAACGCCACCGGCGCACCGTTGACAGAGTCGCCGAGTTGGCTGGGGAGAACAGCAAGTGGACGGTATGGCTGGGAGCGTGAAGGCAGCCTCCCTGGCCGGAAGATCCTCAGCTTTGAACACGCCTGCGGCTGCGACTTCGTCACGCGCTACCTGGCTCACGCCTCGGGCAAGCTGCTGATCGACATACCCATCGGCCGCATGCCGGAAGGCGAAGACATCAAGCGGCTTCAAGCCGTGCTTAACGATGCAGTCGGGGCGCTCCTGGGCTTTGCCCACGGGCAAATGGATACCGATCAAGTTGGCGCCGAAATCAACGCCGCGCTGGAGGGGCTCGCCTGGCACCGCGAGAACGTCATCAAGGAGCGCCAACCGGAGCTGGAGCTGACCCATGACTGAGCCGCGCACCTACACCAACGCCGCCCAGTCGCGCGGGTATGAAGTCCTGAAGGCCCTGGCCGGCCACGAATTCATGGGCATGTCGCCAAGCGAAATCGCCAAGGCCGTGGGCACCAGCGCCGACAACATCACCCGCGACCTGCGCGTGCTCCAGGCCAGCGGACTGGCCGAGCCGATCCTGGAGACGGGGCGGTGGAGGCTGGGGCCGAAGATCGTGCAGATCGCGCTGGCTTTCATGCATCACGTAGAACGCAGCCAGCGCCAGCTCGACGACATCAACCAGCGCTATACACGCCAACCTGCCTAGGAGAAAACATGGCCCGCATGCCACGCGAAACCATCACGAAGTCGCAATTGCCTGAAGCCAGTGAGGCACTTAAACAGGACATGACGGCTACGGATGCGCTGTCTGTTGCCACGAATAATTACACCGCCGAACGCGACCTCATGAACCAGATGTGGGGGCAGATTCAGATGGCCGACGCGGTATCAAAACTGACGACGGTCGTCAGTTTGCAAAAACTGGCATACATCAAGGAATCCAAGCTGTATCGCGCCCTGCGCGGCAAAACAGCGCACGACAAGGATGGTGATGAAATTGCCGACGTCGGCACTTGGGATGGATTTTGCCGGGCGATCGGGTCGAGCAGGACGAAGGTCGACGAAGACCTGACAAACCTAGCTGTATTCGGTGAGGACGCGCTCAACCACCTGAGCGCCATTGGCGCCGGGTACCGCGAACTGCGGCAATACCGGCAACTACCGACGGACGAGAAAACAGCCCTGATCGAAGTCGCCCAGTCTGGTGACAAGGACAGCTTCATAGATCTGGCTGAAAGCATCATCGCCAAGCACGCCGCCGAGAAAGCCGGGTTGCACAAAGAAGTTGAAGAGGCTCAAGCCAACTACGAGGGCCTGGTCAAGGTATCCGAGACGAAGGAACGGATCATCAACGACCAGCAGCGTGAAATGGCCAAGCTTCGCCGGCGCCTGGATTCCATGACGCCTGACGAGGTCGGCGCGGATCTGCGTCAGGAAGTGGCTGGCGTCGGCTACCAGATCGAAGGGCTGATCAACACCGATCTAATGACCGCCTTCGATGCCCTCGCGGACCACGCGCAGGCGCACAACTGCACCCACGAGGAATTCATGTCCGGCCTGTTGTTCGGCATCGAGCGGGCGCTGCTCGCGGTGCGCAACAAGCACAACGTCAAGGCTGTTCCGGATGGCGACGAACGCCCCGACTGGACCCGCGACGACTTCGATGCCGACGCGGTGGTCGCGGCGGCACTGGCGAAGGAGGCCGGTCATGTTCAATGAGGAACTAGCCCGCGCCATGGCGGCTCACCGCGACGAGTTGCGCCAAATTTATGCCGACACGCTCTACGCCGTGGATAACCTGCGGATTGCCCAGGCATCCATATCCGGCCGGGGCGGCGAATTGTCAGACCAGGAGCAGGCCTATCTGGACATCACCCTGGAAACCATCGCCGACATCCAGGAGCGCATCGAAAAGCGCATCCCGATTTGCGATTTGACCTGAGCCCTCGCCATGTCCGCAGCCCTGACGGAAAGACTCGTAAGCATCGGCCAGCGCTACCGCGCGCTGCCGCACGGCCAGAAGACCGAGTATCTAGCCAGGCAAGCCAAGGACATCGGCATCAGTCTCGCCACCCTTCACCGCAAGCTCGACGAAGCCATCATGAAAATTCAGCGCAAGCAACGCTCCGACGCAGGCACGACGGCCCTCTCATACGATGACGCCAAGATGATCTCGGCGGTCCTCCTGGAATCGTGCCGCCGCAACGGCAAGCGCCTGATGAGCATCGATCAGGCCGTCTCGATTCTGGAGGCCAATGGCAAGATCGACCGGCGCATCGTCGACGAGGAAACCGGCGAAGTCACGCGCCTGACAGCGGGGACCGTGGCCCGGGCGCTGCGCCTGTACAAACTGCATCCGGATCAGCTGCTCGCGCCGGCGCCCGTGACGGAAATGCAGAGCCTGCACCCCAACCACGTCTGGCAAATCGACGCCTCGCTGTGCGTGCTTTATTACCTGCGCCGCGAGGCGGATGCCAACCAGGGCCTCCAGGTGATGGGCGCGAAAGAGTTCTACAAGAACAAGCCTCGCAACCTGCTCAAGATCGCCCTGGATCGCGTTTGGCGCTACGTGGTCACCGACCATTACAGCGACAGCTATTACATCGAGTATGTCCTCGGCGCCGAGAGCGGCGAGAACCTCGCCAACGTGTTTATTCACGCCATCCAAAAGCGCCACGAGCACGACCCGCTCCACGGCGTGCCCTATATGGCCATGCTCGACCCCGGTAGCGCCAACACCGGCGCGGTCTTCCGCAACCTGAGCAAAAGTCTTCAGGTCCATGTCCAGATCAACAAACCGGGCAACCCCCGAGCCAAAGGCCAGGTCGAGAAGGGCAACGATAACGTCGAGTGCAAGTTCGAGTCCGGCCTGAAATTCCGCGCCGTCGAAAGCCTTGAAGCCCTGAACGAAGAGGCCTGGCGCTGGATGCGAGTATTCAACGCCACGGCCGTGCACAGCCGGCACAAGCGCACCCGTTATGGCGTGTGGCTGAGCATTACGCCGGAGCAATTGCGCATCGCGCCGGATGAAGCGCTCTGCCGCGAGTTGGCGCATACCGCGCCCCTCAGCCGCACCGTCAAGCCGACCCTAACCATCGATTTTCTCGGGCAGGAATACGACGTATCGCCCCTGATTGACGCCGCCAATCTGATTGTTGGCGCCAAGGTGATGGTAGTGCGCAACCCGTGGCGCCCCGAGGCGGCTCAAGTGGTACTGACCGACGCCAACGGGCACGAGGTGTACCACGTCGTCGAGCCGGTGCGCCGCAATGACGTCGGCTTCCGCGAAGACGCGGTGGTCATCGGCGAACGCTACGCGCGGCACGCCGACACGGCCGCGCAACGCCAGGCCAAGGACATCGAATTGATGGTGACCGGCACCGACACCCTGGAGGCGGCACAGGCCAAGCGCAAAGGAAAGATGGTGGCGTTCGACGGCCAGATCGACCCGTTCAAGCCGACCACAGACACCGTACTACCCACCTATCTACCCAAGCGCGGCATCCGGCTGATGGAAGACGCCATTCGTGTGGAGCTGCGCCCCCTCGACCACGTCGCCATGGCCGAAGCCCTGCGCGAGATTTTCCAGGGACGCGGCGTCCGCTGGACCGCCGACCACTGGAAGCAAATGACCACGCTACGCCCGAATGGCGAGCAGGAAGCCGCGCTTGAAGCGCTGGCCGACGAGCTGCTCGGGGTGGCGGAAGAGACCGGCATCACGCCACGACTGGCGCTGGTGCGGTAGGTGATTCGAGCCGGGGGTAGGAGCCCGGCCCGAATCGAGTTGGCGGCTGAGGCCGCCGGAGAAGCAAGGAGAGTTTACATGAAAGAGGTAATCGATAAGTTGCTCGACGCGGCCTTCGAGGTCCAGAGATTCGTCGAGGTTTACAACAGCTACGGTGAGTTGGTCAATACCGCGCTGGGCGACATCCTTGAAGAGCGGCATAGGCAGATCCACGAACACGGCTTCGACGCAGTCTACGACGATAGATATAACCCAGGCGTCATTGCCGCTGGAGCAGCGTCTTATGCGTTGAATGCGAGCTATGTTCTAAACCCTAAAATTGGCAAACCGCTTGATGGGGCGCCATCTTTCTGGGCGCTCGGCGCGGCGTGGTGGAAGCCGAAAACGCCGCGCGAAGATTTGGTGCGTGCCGCCGCCTTGATCCTGGCGGAAATCGAGCGCATCGACCGTGACGAGGCGCGTCATGCCTAGCATCAAACCCGGCACCCACGCACCCCTGCGCCTGGGCGCGCTGCTGGTCCGGCACGGTCTCAGCCAGGGCGAACTGGCCGAGGCCATCCGCCAACCGAACGGGCGCCCCCTGTCGCGCGTCGCCATGAACATGCTCATCAATCACGGCGTATGGCCGGTGGTCACGCCACGCGAGGAGATCATCCGCGTAACCGAGACCATGCTCCGCGAGGCCGGCGTCGACGACGATGAGCTGGTCGACATCTGGGAAATCGACCCCGCCAACCCGGCGCACATGGGCAACCCAGCCAAGCACCGCGCCTATGCAAACACCCACCGGCCCCGCGCCATCGAAGAATCGGAGACCCGTGAAATGCTTCACCCCGCCACCAAGAAACACTTCGGATTATCCCGCGACCCATTCAAAACGACGTCATGAGCGGCGACGATCTGTTCTTCTCGCTGAACTTCCGAGAGGTCCGCGAAGCCATGCTCTGGGCCGCCCGCAACGGCAGCATGATGGCCGTCATTGGCGAGTCGGGCGCCGGCAAGAGCGAAATCGCGCGCGACGTCATCGAAACGATCGAGTCGGCCGAAGACCAATCCATCCGCGTCATACAACCCAAGGTGATCGATAAGCAGAAGCTCACGTCGAGCATGATCACGGAAGCCATCATTTACGACATCGCCGGCAAAGACGCGAAGGTGCGCCGCACCACCGAGGGCAAGGAGCGCCAGGCGCAAACGCTGCTCAAGGAGAGCGACCGTGCCGGCATGCGCCATGTGCTGATCATCGAAGAAGGGCACGATCTCAGCATCCACACCCTCAAGTTGCTCAAGCGCTACTGGGAAATCGTCACCGGCCACCGGCACCTGCTGGGCATCGTCCTGATTGCCCAGCCCGAACTGCAGACCAAGCTCGACGCCTACCGATACGAAGCCCGCGAGCTGATCAACCGCCTGGAGATCGCCACCCTCGACCCGCTCGGCGCCGACCTCGACGGCTACCTTGAGAAGAAGTTCAAGCGCGTCGGCAAGGCCATGTCCGAGATCCTCGCGCCGGACGTCTGCGACACGCTGCGCCTCAAACTGCGCCGCGAAGAGGGTAAGAAACAGTTCTCCATGGTCTACCCGCTGCGCGTCAACGTCGACATCACCCGGGCGATGAACAAAGCCGCCGACCTGGGCATGCCCATGGTCACCGGCAAGACCATCGAAGCCCTGTACCCGTCCACTGGCAAGGAGGCCTGACATGGACAAGCTCGCCATCCAAATCCCCGCCTACCTGCTGCGCCAGACCCCAGTACCGCGCTACCTCGTCGCCGACGACGGCAGTCTCACCATCACCACCGGCGAACAAACCATCGTCCTGGAGCGCGGCGACATCGCCCGCCTGCGCGACTTCGTCAACCGCTTCGAACAGGAGCCCAGCCATGCTTGATTGCCTGCATCAAACCCTGAAGCCCACCCCCATCACCAGCCGCGACGAACTCGCCGCCCGCATCCGCGCCCAGCGCGCCATCCTGGAGCAGGCCATCCCCATGCTCGCCGGTGAAGGCCACACCATCCTGGCGGCCGGCATCGGCCCGGGCCAGCCCTTCGTCTACCTCGCGCCGAGCGTCCGCCTGGCCAACCTGTGCAAAGACGGCAAAGCCGCCTGGTGCGCCCACGGCATCGACGACGAAGGACAGCGCTGGCGCAAAGGCCAGCTGATCAACTACCGCAACGTCTTCGTCGGTTGGATGGAAAGGGGAAACTGATGGGCACCATCCTTTACACCGACCACCTCAAACTCTTCCCGATCAGCCAGCCGCCCGAAACCGGCGAGCTGACCACCGCCCTGATTCTGGTCATCGCCGACGAGGAGACCGAGCCGCTGGTACATCTGGCCGACGAGACCTACGAATACCGCCACGGCCAGTGGTACGGCGAACTCAGCGGCGCCCGCCTGCCGCGCGGCGCCACCTGGTACCTGCCCGAGCGCGCCCTCTGCGCCGTCCCGCAAGCCGTGGTGGCGCGGCGGGTCGCACCGGATCGCGGCGCCGAAGCGCCAGCACCGGTGGGCACGCTGCCGCCCGCCGTCCTGGCCCTGTTAGAGGAGCGCAACTGATGATGGGCACCATCAACACCGCCAAGCGGGCATTCAACTGGATATCGGCCACCCGCCGAGACGACGCCTGCCAGCGCTGCGCGCACGTAGAGCGCCGCATGACCGGCAACATCACCACCTGGTGGTGCAAGCGCCTGAACGTCTACACCTCCGCGCTAGCCATCTGCGACCAGATCGCCATCCAGCCCGAGGAGGCGCGCCATGGGTAACCCGTGGCAAGACTTCGAAGTCGAGGCGCTGATCAAGTTGTATCCGGTCGAGCCGTCCTCCACCCTGGAAAAGCTCTTTCTGCG
Organism: Hydrogenophilales bacterium; assembly: GCA_016703155.1. Taxonomy (GTDB): domain Bacteria; phylum Pseudomonadota; class Gammaproteobacteria; order Burkholderiales; family Thiobacillaceae; genus JADJCP01. The sequence goes on along the minus strand of JADJCP010000001.1, from coordinate 1,199,108 downwards.
CAGCCGGGAATCGATCAAATGCAAGGCGCAGGCGCTCGGTCTGCGCAAACATGAAAAGGATTACCACGCATGGACAGCCGGGCAGCTCGATCTGCTGCGCGCCCGGTACCCTGACGAAAAAGCCGCCGTCCTGGCGGCCGAGATCGGCGTGCCGGTTCACGCGATTTACAAAAAAGCCTATGCGTTTGGGCTCAAGAAGAGCGCGGCCTTCCACGCCAACCCGGACAACGGCAGACTGACCGCAGAAACGGGAAACCCCAGCCGTTTCAAGCCCGGCCACACGGCCTGGAACAAAGGCAAAAGGGCCTCACCCTGGGCGGCAAGTCCACGCAGTTCAAGCCCGGCAATCGCACCGGCAACGCGGCGAAAATCTACCGCCCGATCGGCAGCGAGGAAGTCCGTGACGGCTACCTCTATCGCAAGATCAGCGACAGCGGCGTCATGCACAAGCGCTGGCGCCTGGTGCATATCCTCAACTGGGAGGCCGTGCACGGCCCGCTACCGCCCGGCCATCTGCTGCACTTCCTGGATGGCAACCGCATGAATACGTCGGCCGAGAACCTGGAGATGGTGTCTCGTGCCGACTGGCTGAAGCGCCACACCATCCACAACTACCCGAAGGAAATATTTCAGGTGACGCAACTGCGCGGCGCCGTCACGCGCCGCATCAAAAGACTGGAGAAAACACATGGCTGAAAACACCATCCAGGCGCTGCGCGACGAGCTTTCGAGACGCTGCGCAGCCTCAAGAGCGCGAAAAACCCGATGGACATCGACCGTGCCCGCGCCGTCAACGACGTCGCGCAGACCATCATCAATTCGGCCAAGGTCGAAGTCGACGCGATGAAGGTCTCCGGGTCGAACAAAGGCACTGGGTTCATCCCCCTTTCGGGCCCGGACTCCCCGAAGCCCGGCCCCAGGACTACGCCGACCGGCGTGCTCGAAGAAACCCCGACCGGGGTCGTACACAGGTTGCGCGGATGAAGCTCGTCTGCCCATCCTGCGGCTGCTACGGCTCGCCCGAGGCCTTCATGGCCGAGGCCGAGGCCGGCGCCGAGGATCTCGCGGCCCTCGCCATGCCGCGCGAGATCGCCGCCGAGCTGCAGCAGTACCTGCGCCTGTTCCGTCCGGGCGAGCGCTCCATGCTCGCCAAGCGCCGCCACAAGCTGCTCGCCGAGCTGCTGCCGCACATCACTGCGGGCAAGCTCCAGTTCGACGGCCGCGTCTGGCCGGCGCCACTCGACTACTGGCGCGAAGCCATCGGCCAGATGATCGACGGCCGCGCCAAGCTCGACCTGCCGATGAAGACCCACAACTACCTGTACCGCATCGTCGCCGGCATCGCCAACAAGGCCGACGCCCAGCGCGAACGCGACCAGCAGACCCGAGCCACCGGCGCCACGCCCATCGGCACCAGCGCCGCGCACCAGCCCTTCGTGCCCGAACCCAAGGCCGAACCCACCTACAACCCGGAAACCGCCATCGCCTCGCTCGCAAAGGCGAAATCCATCGTCAATAAAGGAGCCAAGGCATGACCCTTGCCGACATCGAATCCAAGGCCAAGCACTACGCCACCGCGCGCGAAGTGCTGTCCGACATCGTCCTCACCATGAACGGTGAGATCGAAGACATCAAGCGCCGCAATATGAAGCGCCTGAAAAAAGCGGTCGCCGAGGCCTCCGAACGTCACGACGCGCTCAAAGCCTGCATCGAGGACGCGCCGACACTGTTCACGCGCCCCCGAACCGTGGTGCTGCACGGCATCAAGCTCGGCTACCAGAAGGGCAAGGGCAAGCTGGAGATCGGCGACAACGCCCGCGTCTGCGACCTAATCCGCAAGCACCTCCCGGACCAGGCCGACACCCTGATCGCCACCGAGGAAAAGCCCGTCAAGGACGCCCTGAACAACCTCAGCACCGCAGAGCTGAAGAAGATCGGCGTCCACGTCACCGACGCCGGCGACCAGGTCGTAATCAAACCCGCCGACAGCGCCGTCGACAAACTGGTCGAGGCGCTCATCAAGTCGGCCACGGAAGACGCGGAGGAATAATGGTCGCCTACAACTTCAAGGAGCGGTTCGCGCCGGCCATCCAGTCTGGCGCCAAGTGCCAGACCATCCGCGCACGTGGCAAGCGCCGACCGCCGAAGGTCGGTGAGGCGTTGCAGCTTTACCAAGGCCTGCGCACCAAGGAAGCCAAGAAGCTGCTGGGCAAGGTGGCTTGTACGTCGGTCGAGGCCATTTCGATATCGCCACGCACGGGGGTGGTGCAAATGATCCGTGGCAACTACTGGGATGTCCTAGACGCCGACGAGATCGAGGCCCTGGCTAAGGCCGACGGATTCAACAGCGCCGACGACTTCTTCGATTTCTTCCTTTGTCAGTACGGCAGCAACACGGTTTCCGGCTACTTGATCAAGTGGACAAGTTTTCCCCAACCCGCTCACGAAAGGAGCAACGTATGAACCTCAACGAACTCATCACCGCCATCCAGCAACGCAGCACCGCGCATAAAGATAGCGGCCTCCAGAAAAACGAGATCGAAGCCTGCCTGCGCAGCCTCGGCGATGTTGCCACCGAGCAGATGAAGCTGGAGACCGGCGAGATCCCGCTTCCCGGCCTCGGCAAGCTCAAGGCGGCCACCCGCGCCGCGCGGAAGGGCGTCAACCCGGCCACCGGCGCCGAGATCGACGTCCCCGCCAAGAACACGGCCAAGTTCGTGCCCTCGAAAGCACTGCTCGACGCCATCGCCTGACGCTCACCTCGACGGCCTGGAACACCGGGCCGTCCGGGGGAACGCCACCAGGAGACCAATGTGATCCGCTACGCCCGCCTCAAGACCTCCAAGCGCCTACAGCGCGTCCTCCGCCTGCTATCGGATGGCGCCGAGTACAGCACGCGCGAGATCATCCGCCTGGCCGACGTCTGCGCCGTCAACTCGATCATCACCGAGCTGCGCGCCCAGGGCATCCCCATCACCAGCCGCTGCCGCCGTGGCATCTGGCTCTATCGTCTGGGGGTGTGATGGCTATCGATCCGCGCCTCGCCGCCCGCCGCCGCGCCGTCCACGCCGCTTCGCGCAAAGCCGGGATATCCGAGTCCGAGCGCCGCGACATTATCGCCGGCCAAGCACGCGGCAAACGCAGCACCCTGACCTCGGCATCGACGAGTGCGGCCGCGTCCTGACTACATCCACCGTGTTTATCCGCAGTCGCGCACCCGGCGCCGGCGCGCCGAAGACCCTCGACCGCGAGCCCATGCTCGCCAAGATCGAAGCCCTGCTGACCGATATGGCCCTGCCCTGGGCCTACGCCGACAAGATCGCCGAGAACATCACCGGCGGTAACCGCACAGAGGCTATCAAGCGCCTCGCCTGGGTGCCTGACAACGCACTACGCGGCGTCATCGCCCAGCTGGCCAAGCAGCATAAGAAGCGCCTCACTGCGGCCTGGATCGAACTCTCCGAGCAGCTCGTCGCCACCGGCCGCCAAGGTAACGTCGGCATCGAATGGTGCGGCGCTCAGATCGCCGCGCCAGGCCTCCACACTGCCGACAACCCGTGGGCAGAAACCCTTCAGACCCTGGCCCGATTGACCGCAATACTCAAGGATTCCGATGGCCGCTGAAAAACCTGGTACCGAGCTGCTCACTGACCTGGCTGATCGGATATCCCAGGCCATCGTCCATCACCTCGACGCCGAGCACGCCGCCCAGATCGGCGAGTCGATCGCCTGCGCCATGGCCGAACACTGGGGCGGCCAGCTCATCTATTTTCCCAAGGGTAAGTTCCTGTTCCTCTCGAAACGCGACCGCCAGATATACGCCGAATTCACCGGCCACAATCACAAGGAACTCGCTCGCCGACACAACGTCTCCGAGCAGCACATCTACCGGATCGTCAAGGCAATGCACCGACAAGACCTAGACGATCGCCACGGCGATCTCTTTACCGAAACCGACCCTGTTTGACCTGTTGCATCCTCTGCAACTCGTTTTGATTTTCCATCCCCGATAGAACCAGTTCTTCCCGCCTCTTCCCGCGTTTATCTCACAACATCCCCTGTATTTATCTCACGCCTGATCACCTACAGTAATTTGTTGCCCAGCCACCAGAAGACGGCGGCGATCAGGGCGCTGGCCGGAATGGTCAATACCCAGGCGACGGCGAGATTGCTGGCGATGTCCCAGCGTACCCGTTTGACGTTGTGCGCGGCGCCGGAGCCGGCGATGGCGCCGGCGATGGTGTGCGTGGTCGACACCGGGATGCCGCCCAGCGTCGCCAGCCCCAGACTGATGGCGCCGCCCATCGAGGCACAGGAACCGCTGACGGTGTTCAGCTTGGTGAGCTTCGTGCCCATGGTTTTGACGATGCGCCAGCCGCCCAGATAGGTGCCCCAGGCGATGGCGAAGTAACAGGAATAAATCACCCAGGATGGCAGCGTCTCGACGTCGGTCGTCGCCGCGCCTGCGCTGTTCAAGAGCAGCCAGTGATGCCGATGGTCTTGGCGGCGTCTTCGCAGTAGTCGAGCACGCTTTCCAATAGGAAGTAGAACTCTTTCAGTTTCATGGCCGCCCAGATGCCGCTCTCATTGGCGGATAGCCGGGTGATCGCCTTCTTGAACACCTTGTCGGCCTTCGTCCCGATGCTGTCGACTTCCTGGCAATAGACCAGGGCATCCTTCTTGCGGTCCTTGTCGGAGAGCGCGATCTCCGCCCGGTTCAGGCGTTGGCATGCATCGGCGCCGAGCGAGGCAAGTTCGCGCGCTTCGGGCGTGGCATCCTGGATGTGGTACATGCCCACGGCCGTGGCGACATCCTGCAAAGCGTCGAGGATCTTGTCCAGTTCGACGGTCAGGGTATGGATGTCGTCGCGACTGATCGGAGTGATGAATGATTTGTGCAGCAAGGCGATCAGGTCGGCCTTGATCTTGTCGCCACTCAGTTCGTTCAGATCGACTTCCTTGATCAGCTCGCTGGTTTCGCCAGAATCGGTGCCGAGCGCGTTTACCAGTCGAAGCACGGCATTCGACGCAGCCATCACCCTGCGAGGCCAGCAGATCGTGGAACTCCCGGCGCTGAGGCATCATGCTGCTGAACATCCAAGACTCCTTCCAGATCGGCGAACATGGCATGCAGGGAACTCACTCATTTGAGTCGCCTTGAGGCCATGTGCATAAGCGGCAAGTATATTGCAGAATTGTTACAACGCTCCGGCAACTTGCGGGCTGGCCTGCCCTGAGTGCTGAAAATATTGCGAAATCGTGCGCTGGTGTTTAACCTGCTCGGCGATCGGGTTCAATCTGCCCGGAAAACAACCACCCGAACGGGGGAGACGACGAATGCATGGATTGGCCTTCACCGCGACGCGGCGCGCGACGGGATTTACGCGTTGATGCGGCTGCTGCTGGGCCTCGTCTGCGTCGTGCTGGCGTCGCGGGTGTGGGCGATCGCCGCGCCGGAACTGCCCAGCCAGGCCGAATGGCTGCATGCCATGCACGCGGGTCAGACGCTCAGCTTGCCGAGCAAGGTCATGCGTACCCGCATCCTGTTCACGAATGTCGCCTGGAGCCCGGACACCAACCCGGATGGCCATTGGGCGACGCCCGCCGAATTGCTCAGGAAGGGTTCGGGCGATCTGCTCGATCTGGTCACGGCCTACTACTTCACTTTGCGCGGCATGGGCGTCCCGCCTGGCGACATGCGCATGTTCTTCGGCAGGATACGCACCCTCGATGAGCCCGTGCCGCATATCATGCTGGCGCTGCGCGGACCCGGCAACACCACCTACTTCGTCGATCCGCTGCGCGACACGGCAATGACCGACGAGACCCCCAGCGAGTTTCGCCCTACGCTCGCCCTCAACGAGACAGGCACCTGGCGCACTGGCGCGCTTACCGACATGTCGGTCTGGTCGAGTTCGGGCAACGATCCCGATAACGTGCCGCGCTGGCTCGGCGTGTGTTACAGCACACTGGGCATGATGGGCTTGCTACAGCCGGTGGCGTCGCCCGTGAATTTCGCCGAGATCGAAACCGATCCGCCCGCCGCCGGGACCGCGCGCGCGAAAAAGCTGAAGGCGAAGACAAGGTCAAAACCGAAGGCGAAGTCTGGCGTGGCGACCCGCGCCACGACGAAGATCCGTTAGACGGGCGGGCTGCCCGGGCCGAAGTGGTCGTATCCCCTGGCCTGGATGTTGCGGGCGGCACCGTGTGCGTCGACCACGGTCAGACCGCCGGCATGGACGATTTCGCCGACCAGGCTGACGGGTATGGCTACCGCGCGGGCGGCGTCGAGTACCGCTTCGCGGCGTGTTCCGGGCGCCGTGAAACAAAGCTCGTAATCGTCGCCGCCATTCAGGGCGCAGTCGTCAATCAAGTCGGCGTGTCTGGCCAGTGCCGGCGCGTTGGGTATCCTTGCCAGTTCCAGGCGCGCGCCGACACCGGAACGCTCCAGGATATGCCCCAAATCGGCCAGCAGGCCGTCGGAGATGTCGATGGCGGCGCGCGCCAGGCCAGCGAGGGCGCGCCCCAGCGCAACGCGAGGTTGCGGCCGGTGCAGACGCTCCAGGCAGTCCAGCGCATCCCGCGAGTCGAGCAGTCCCGCGCCGCTCAGGTGGCGCAAGCCCAGAGCCGCCCCCCCCAGTTCGCCGGAGACCCAGATATCGTCGCCAACTTGCGCGGCATCGCGACGCAGTGCCTTTCCCGGTTCGACCTCGCCGAGAATGGTGACGCTCAGGTTCAGCGGTCCGCGTGTCGTGTCGCCACCGATCAGTTCGACGCCGTGCGCTTCGGCCAGGTCGAGAAAACCCCGCGAGAACGCCGCCAGCCAGGCTTCGTCGGCCTCGGGAAGGGCCAGGGCCAGCAGCGCCCAGCGCGGCACGGCGCCCATCGCGGCCATGTCGGAGAGGTTGACGGCGAGCGCCTTGTGGCCGAGCGTTTCGGGATCGGCGTCGGCATGGAAGTGCCGGCCAGCAACCAGCATGTCGGCGGAAATCGCCAGTTGCCTGCCCGGTGTCGGCTCGATCAGCGCGGCGTCATCGCCTACCCCAAGCACGGCATGTCGGCTGGGGCGGGTGAAGAAACGGGCGATGAGATCGAATTCGGAGGGCATGCGCGTGCCCGGAGACGATTATCCGCGCCGTGCGGCGGCCTGCATCTCGACCGGACGCGCCAGCTTGGCGAACTTGTCGAGGACGCCATTGATGTATTTGTGGCCATCGGTGCCGCCGTATTTCTTGGCGAGCTCGACGGACTCGTTGATCGCCACCTTGTAGGGCACGTCCAGGCAGTGCGTCAGTTCGTAGGCGCCGACCAGCAGGGCGGCATGCTCGATGGGCGACAGTTCGCCGACGGCGCGGTCCAGGAGCGGCGCGAGAGCGGCATCGAGTTTTTCGCGTTCCTTCAGCACGCCCTCCATCAAGGCATGGAAATACTCGGCATTGGCGGTGGCATAGTGGTCGGCCTCTTCCGCCATGACGATCAGGCTGGCCAGATTGCCGCCGGCCATGAACCATTGGTACATGCCGCGCAGCGCGAACTCGCGGGAGGTGCGGCGGCTACCCCGGGTCTTGCTCATAGGGCCTGCAACAGACGCGCCATTTCGATGGCGCAAAGCGCGGCGTCATTGCCCTTCTCGGACATGCGCGCGGTCGCCTGGTGGTCGGTGTCGGTCGTGAGCACGGCATTGGCGATGGGCACGCCGGTATCCAGCGCGACGCGCGTAATGCCGCTGGCCATCTCGTTGGAGACGATTTCGAAGTGGTAGGTATCGCCGCGCACCACCGCGCCCAGGGCGATCAGCGCGTCGAATTTACCGGTCTCGGCCATTTTTTTCAGCAGCAGAGGCAGCTCCAGCGCGCCCGGTACGGTGGTCAGGGTCATGTCCTGGGTCTTCACGCCGGCCTTGATCAGCGCGGTGACGGCGGCGGAGAGCAAACCTTCGCAGATGTCGATGTTGAAGCGACTCATGGCCATGCCGATGCGCAGCCCGGTACCGTCCAGGTTGGGTTCGATCTCGGCGATATTGTTGAAGCGTCCCATCAGTATTCTCCTTGTTCCAGATAGCCGGTGACTTCGAGCCCGAAGCCGTCCATGGCGGGCATCTTGCGCGGCGTGGCGAGCAGTTTCATCTTGCCGACGCCCAGGTCGCGCAGGATTTGCGCACCCGTGCCGTAGTTGCGCAGGTCGAATTTGCGCGCCGCCGGGACGGCGCTCGCGGGCAGGGCGCGTTCCGCCAGATCGTCCGCCGATTCGGGACGATGCAGCAGGACGATGGCCCCGGCGGTTCCCTTGGCGGCGGCCTCGGCGAGGATCTTCAGGGCGGCGGGCACGGAATAGGCGTGGCCCGAGCCGCCGACATCGAGGACATCGATCAGCGACACCGGCTCATGGACGCGCACCAGGGTTTCACTGTCGGCGCGGATCGTGCCGCAGGTCAGCGCCAGATGCGTTGCCCGGCTGATCTTGTCGCGGAACACCGCCAGGCGGAAGTTGCCGTAGGGTGTGGCGATGTCGCGCTCACCTTCGCGTTCCACCAGACGCTCGTTGGCGGCACGGTAATGGATCAGGTCGGCGATGGCGCCGATCTTCAGACCGTGTTCCTTGCCGAACTCGACCAGGTCGGGCAGGCGCGCCATGGTGCCGTCTTCCTTGAGAATCTCGCAGATCACCGAGGCCGGCTCCAGTCCGGCCATGCCCATCAGATCGCAGCCCGCCTCGGGATGTCCGGCACGTACCAGAACACGGCCCGGCTGGGCACGCAGCGGGAAGATATGGCCTGGCTGGATGATGTCGTCTGGCAAGGCGCGCTTGGCCACGGCGGCCTGGATGGTGATCGCCCGGTCGGCGGCGGAAATGCCGGTGGTGACGCCGCTCGCCGCCTCGATGGAGACGGTGAAGGCGGTGCCGTGTGGCGTCTGGTTGTCGCTGACCATCTGCTTCAGGCCAAGTTGCCGGCAGCGGGCATCGGTGAGCGTCAGGCAGACCAGGCCACGGGCGTGCTTGACCATGAAGTTGATGGCTTCCGGCGTGACGTGTTCGGCTGCCATGACCAGATCGCCTTCGTTCTCGCGGTCTTCTTCGTCGACCAGGATGACCATGCGGCCAGCCTTCAGCTCCGCGACGATTTCGGTAATGGGGGCGAGGCTCATGTCAGTCCTTGTCGTTCACATTCATGTAGGCCATCAGGCGGTCGGCGTAGCGCGCCAGCATGTCGGCTTCGAGGTTCACCCGGGTGCCCGGCTTGAGGTCCTTGAGCATGGTCTGCTCCAGGGTATGCGGGATCAGGTTGATGGAAAAATCGGCGGCGTCGACCTGATTCACGGTCAGCGACACGCCGTTCACGGCGATCGAGCCCTTCGGCGCCAGGTAGCGCGCCAGATGGCCCGGTGCGCGGATGTCCAGGCGCCAGCTCATGTCGTCGCCGCCGCTCGCCACCGGCGCGAAATGGATCACCTCGCCGACGCCGTCGACGTGCCCGGAGACCAGATGGCCACCCAGCCGGTCGGAGAGACGCATCGCCTTTTCCATGTTGATGCGCTCGCCGGGCGCGAAGCCGATGGTGCAATTGAAGGTCTCACCCGAGACGTCGACGCCGAAGCCGCCCGGCGTCAGCTCGACGACGGTCAGGCAGACGCCGCTGCAGGCGATCGAATCGCCCAGCTTGACGTCGCCCATGTCCAGGCCGGTCGCGGCGACGCTGACGCGCGCATCGCCGCCCTTGTTCTCGACGAGATGACTGATATGGCCGACCGCCTGGATGATGCCTGTAAACATGATGAGGATTCCGTGACCTTGAAAACGCGCCGTCAGATTCGACCGACGCGCAGGAAAAGCGGCCATTGTATGTTTTTACGGGTGTCCGGAGAACCCCAAAGCGGTTCCAAGACGGCGCGCACCGCCGGCAATGGGTCCGTGCCGCGCGCCTGGCGGTAGTTCTTCACCGCCGACCAGGTGCCGAAATAGCCGATCAGTTGGTCCAGGCTCCAGTCCGTCGTCATGGCGAATTCAGGAGTATCGATGGCCACGAAGGGAAATGCCAGGTCGCGGTAGCCCGATTCGACCAGGGCCCGCTCGGGCGGCCAGAAACCGTCCAGTTCGTCGTGGTAAAGCCGGCCGACGACAGACGCCAGGGCTGGCTCCAGGCGCAGCTTTTCGTAGCCCCACAGGGCGAGCACGCCGCCCGGTTTCAAGACCCGGCGGGCCTCGCCATAAAAGGCATCGAGATCGAACCAGTGCGCCGCCTGGGCGACGGTCAGCAGATCGACGCTGGCCGCCGGCAGGCCGCACGCCTCGGCCAGTGCCACCCGGTAGTCGACGCCCGGATGCGCCTCAGCATGTTCGATCTGCGTCGCGCTGGCATCGCTGGCGATGACTCGTTCAAACCGCCCCGCCAGGGCCACCGCCGCCTGGCCGCTGCCGGTGGCGCAGTCCCAGGCAAGGTTATGCCCGGCGCACTGCTCGGCGAGCCAGTCGAACAGGGCCTCGGGATAGCGCGGCCGGTAATCGGCATAGCCCGCCGGGTTGGCGGAGAAGTGGTCTTTGAACGTGCTCAAGCTTTTTCTCTCAAAAAAATAGTGCTGTTCAGTCTATCCAGACTGTATCGAAAAATGAGCGACAGTCGGCAACGAAATGACACATGAAAACTTGATTAAACTTGATTGTGCACTTTGCAGGCCTAATAATTCAGATATGGAAAAAGTTCTGAATTCCGATGCAATCCAAAGCACGCTTGATGGCCGGGGGATGACTCAAAAAGAGTTGGCCAACAAGGTCGGCGTGTCTTCTCAAGCGGTTACCAACTGGCTGAAAGGCAAGGACTTTCCTCGCCCGGCTTCACTGCTGAAACTTGCCACCACCCTGAGCATGACCTTCGATCAGCTTGTGCGCGCGGATATGCGAGGCCGGCCCATCATTGCCTACCGCAAGAAGGCGAACGCCAAGACCACCGCCGCGCATCTCAGCAAAGCCGAAGGCATCGGCATGCTGCTCAAACCGCTGGTCGCGCACCTGCCCGAACAGCAAGCCTTGCGCACCCTGATCACTTCGCCCGCCACCGACTACGACAAGCTCCAGACCATCGTCTCGCAAACACGCAATCGTCTGGGCATCGGCGAGCAAGCCGTATTGGGCTACGAGCATCTGATCGGAGAATTCAAGGAATGTGGCGCCGTCCTGGTTCCGGTCCTTTGGGGCGACAAGGGCAATCATGAAAACGCCCTGCATATCCGCCTGCCGGAAGAGGATGTCACCTTCATCTTTTTGAATCTGGACACCCATCTGGAAGACTTCAAATTCTGGATGGCGCACGAGTTGGCCCATGTGCTCACGCCCGAACTCTCCGGCACCGACCCTGGAGAGGACTTCGCGGATGCCTTCGCAGGCGCCCTCCTCTTCCCCAAAGCTTGCGCCGAACCGGCTTACCGCGCGGCCAGCCAGGAAAAAAGGCCGGATCTGCAATTGAATGTCCTGATGGGGCTCGCGGCAAGCCACATGATTTCGCTCTACACCGTCTACCAACAAACCCAGCAATACGTCAAGGCGACTGGTCAGCCCGCTCTGAACATTGAAGAAAACATGCTGCATGCCTTGCGCAACAGTCGGCGCTGGCCGTTGGTCAGCACCGCCCTGTTCGACCCGGCGCCGCCGGCGCCTGAGCGCTATATCGCCGCCAGCGAAAACACCTTCCAGACCAGCTTCTTCCATGCATTGAAGCGCATGATCGTCGAAAACGGCACTGGTCCCGCCTACATCCAGCAAGTGCTCGACACCCCGCTGCAAGACGCCATGGCGCTGCATGAGGAACTGCGCCGTTGACCCTGGCGTTGCTTGATACCAACGCCTATTTGCGTCTGGCCAAGCGTATTCGCCCCCTGCTCGGTATTCCATTCGGTCAGAAGCACTATGTCCTCACCATCCTCAAACAGGTCGAGGACGAAGTCCGCAAGAATCCGCGCCTGAAATTCAGCTACCCCTGGTTTTCCGACATCGACCTCACCGCCGAGCGGCTGTCGAAACAAGTCCGGCTAAGCCCGGCGGAGCGCGAGCAAATCGAAGCCGCCACCAGCGTACTACGCGAGCATGTCCTGGCCAACGCGCGCGAATACACCACGCAGGGCCGCTCGCCGCCCTCGCCGACCGACTGTTTCCTGCTGGCCTTCGGACTCATTCGGCCCGCCATCGTCGTCACAGACGACTTGGGCATGCACAAGCTCGCCCACGTGTTCGACATCGACATCTGGCACGGCCACGAACTGCTGAAAAAGATGCTCGGCGCCAAAGCAATCGACAATGACCGGGTCCGGGAAATCTACACGGCGCTGGAAAACAACGACGACCTGCCGCGCACCTGGCGGGACGCGAAGCACACCGCGTTCAAGAAGCTGTTCGGGCCGAAGCCGTAGGTTGGGTTAGGCCGCAGGCCGTAACCCGACAAGGTGCGGAGATGTTGGGTTACGCGGCAAGCCGCTAACCCAACCTACGTCATGCTCTCGGTATTGCCTGATTCGCCCCAGACGCGGGCTAGGGTGGACTGGATTTTCTTCTCGAAGCGGGCGATCAGTTCGCGGTTGGCGGCGACCAGGGCTTGCTCGGCTTCGATCTCGGCGACGATGGCTTGCTGGGTGGCGAGGGGTGGGAGCGGGATAATGAAATTACGAAGCGAGTTCAGAGAAACCGTCTTTTGCGCCACGCCAGTGGCGGCTGCATGCCCTTGTTGCAGCATGAAAGGGGATGCTAGCAGTGAGTGCAAAAAGGTGTTGAGAAGTTGCGGCCCAGTTCGGATCAGAGCGATGTGGCGCTGGAAGCAAAACCTAACATCTTCGGGCACCAATACTGGAATGCCATACGACCCCGTGACCGTATAGAGGACGTCCCCAGGCTGAGGTTTTCTGGTCGCACTCAGGTTTTCGTAATAGGACTCGGGGACGAAGAAGGTCTTCGTGAAGTCCAATTGGTGATCATCGTTGATGTTCGTGATCGTTACGAATGGAACACCTTCGGAAGCCTTCGGCGGAGGCTGGTGGTCACCGTCAGTAATAGTCTCGCAAACGTCGGCAAGCCGAACCAACGGCCAATCGGGGTGGATGGGGATGTGGGGGCGGTAGTGGTCGAGGACGGCGCGAGCGCCGTTGATGACTTTCTGGTAACCCTCGATCTCCGCCACGATTTCCTTCTGCACTTCCAGCGGTGGCAGGGGAATTTGGAGTTCGCAGAATTTGGATTTGGAAATTTCCGCGAACGTTCCGCCCGTCGCCCAAGCTTCCATTGTCGGCACGAGCTTGGTAAGTGCGAGTGCCACAAATTCCGGCACTGCTCGCGCTGAATCTTCGATCACTACATTCTTGAAGCCTTGATTCGTAGCGATGGGGACACGGTTGATGGCGATGCGGCCAATGGTCGCGCGAGTCGAGACAACGACCGAATTAGCCGGGATCATCTTCGCGGAAGATTCACGCAAGCCTTTGTCGGAAATTGTCCGTTTCGTCGCAGTGATTTCAGAAATAAAGTCGGTCGCAGGAAGATCAACAAGCGTCGCCCAAGGGATACCACCGCCCCAATACTCCTCCACGTCGGACTTGGGCGTGCCACCGCTTTCCACGCGGAAGAGGTTCTCTTCGCCGAGAGAGACGAGCGGGAAGGAATGATTGGAGGCTGTTCCCTCCCGATACCGCTCCCCGCTCAGGTTGTAGTCGCCATTCGCGGCGATCTTTTCCTTCGGAACGATCAGCCCGCAGGTCGGCTGGAGATCTGCGGTGGGTTGCTGATTGCGTAATGCCTGGAGGTAGTCAAAGAGTTCGGCCTTGACCTGGGGCAGGTCGTTCTTGTCGATGGATCGGCGCTGAGCGCCAAGACCGAAGCCGTCGTTTTCCACCTTGAAGAAGGCGATGGTGTCGCTACGCCGGGCCAAGGCTTTGTCGAGGATTAGGATGGATGTCTTCACGCCGGAGTAGGGATTGAAACAGCCCGCTGGCAGGGAGACGACAGCGACGAGGCTGTTGGCCACGAGCATCTTGCGCAGGTCTTTATAGGCGGTCTGGCTCTGGAAGATGATGCCTTCCGGCACGATGATGGCGGCGCGGCCGTTGGGGCGCAGGTGTTCGGCCATGTAATCGACGAACAGCACTTCGCTGCGCTTGGCCTGGATGGAGAAACGCTTGTGCGGTTTGATGCCGCCTTTCGGCGACATGAACGGCGGGTTGGCGAGGATGACGTCGGCAGTTTCGTTCCACTTGTCTTCGCTGGTCAGTGTGTCGTACTCGGCGATGTGCGGGTTGGTGAAACCATGCAAATACATGTTGACCAGGGACAGGCGCACCATGTCTGGGGAAATGTCGTAGCCGAGGATGTTGGCGGCGAGGTGTTGGCGTTCGTCGGGGGTGAGGAGGTCGCCTGCACGCGACTTGCCCCCCTCTCCCCGGCCCTCCCTCCAGGGGGGAGGGAGTGGTGTTCTGCTTGAGAATGTGCTTCCAGGCGGAGATCAGGAAGCCGGCCGTGCCGCAGGCGGGGTCGAGGATGGTTTCGTTTTTCTTCGGGGCTATGACCTCGACCATGAAGTCGATGATGTGGCGCGGGGTGCGGAACTGGCCGGCGTCGCCCTGGCTGCCCAGCACGGAGAGCAGGTATTCGAAGGCGTCGCCCAGGCGCTCGGAATGGTCGTAACTGAAACCGTTGATTTCCTTCAGGAAGATGCGCAGGGTTTCCGGGTCGCGATAGGGCAGATAGGCGTTCTTGAAGATGTCGCGGAACAGGGGCGGAATGCCGGGGTTCTCGGTCATCTTGCCGATGGCCTCGGAATACAGGTTCAGGACATCGTGGCCGCCCAGGCTGGGGGCCATGAGTCTGGCCCAGCCGTATCTGGCATAGCCGTTGGCGAAGAAGCTGCGCGCGCCGCCGAGTTCTTCGGCCTCGGCGTCCATGTCGTCCATGAACTTGTAGATGAGGGCGATGGTGATCTGTTCGACCTGCGACTTTGGGTCGGGCACCTTGCCGACCAGGATGTCGCGGCAGGAGTCGATACGGCGCTTGGTGTCGGTGTCGAGCATTGTGGCTACGGTTTCCTATTGCATGAACTGATTGAGCGGCACGTAATCCCTCACGTACTCGGGAATCTTGTTGCGCCATTCCTTGGGGACGGCCTTGTAGTCGGCCATGCCGAAGGCCGGGTGGACGTTGAGGTCGGTGAATTTGCCGCGCTCGATGATCTCGCGCAGGCCCTTGTCGGTGGCATACGCCTTGAAGAAATACTTGAGGGCGACGATGGAGTCGGCGTGCTGGTCGAGTTCTTTGGGCGGGCAGTCGAGCAGGAATTTCTGGAATTCGTCGTCCAGCAGCTCGTCCTTGGATTTGAAGTAGGGAATCAGCCCGAAAATCTTTTCCAGGATTTCCCGCAGGGTGAGGCGGCGGTCCACGCTGGCGGCGCGGCGCAGCTTCTCCAGGTTGAAGTATTCCTCGGGTTTGTCGAACAGGTTGCTGACGACATGCTCCATGGCTTGATCCCAATGCTCGGCTTCGATGAACTCCTGGAGGGTGGTGTCTTCCTTGACCTTTTCCTCGAAGCGCTGGAAGAACATGCGGTCTACCTTCATGCCTTCGTAGCCGACTTGCTCCTGTTTCATGGAGTACAGGCTGTCTGGGCTGAAATTCTCGTACCCGCTGGGGGGCGGTGGCGGCGGTGGCGGTTCCGGACCATCGCCGCCATTGCCGGGGCGCGGCAGTTTCAGCACTTCGTCGTAGTCGAATTGGGTCTCGAAGTATTCGCAGACAGCGAAGAAGTCAAACAGCTTGAAACTGGTCTTGTCCTGCTTGCCGCCGTTTTCGGTCAACTCGGCTTTCAGGGCGGGATCGAACAGGTGTTCCAGGAAGTTGTGCTTGCGGGTGCCGCGCCCTTTCATCTGCACGAAGTCCGACGGGGAGAACACGGGGCGCATCAGAGCCAGGTTGAGGATGTCCGGGCAGTCGTAGCCGGTGGTCATCATGCCGACCGTGACGCAGACGCGCGCCTTGCTGGTCTTGTAGCTGTCCAGGAAGTTGGCCGAACCCATCAGATTGTTGTTGGTGAAGTTGATGGTGTATTGCTGGGCGCCGGGAATGAGGGAGGTCACCTGGACGGCGAAGTCGGACTGGTACTTGCCGGGGAACAGGGCGTCGGCCAGTTCGTTGAGGGTCTGGGTCAGTTTGGCTGCGTGGTTCTGGCTGACGGAAAAGATGATGGCCTTGCCGATCTCGCCGCTGATGGGGTCGCGCAGGGCGTTGTTCAGGAAGGTCTCGCAGAACACCCGATTGGTGGCCTCGGAGAAGAATTTCTTCTCGAAGTCTTTCTGGTAGAAGGTTTGCTCGGCGTTTTCGCCGTTATCGGTTACAGCCATCACCGCATAGCCCTGATCCGATAGCAGTTGGGTGGTGATCTCGGTGCGGGCATCGACCACGAATGGGTTGATCAGGAAGCCTTCCCGCACGCCGTCCAGGAGGGAGTAGCGGAAAGTCGGATCGCCGGTCTCGCAGCCGAAGGTACGGTAGGTGTCGAGCAACAGACGGCGCTCCAGTTCGCGGGGATCGCGGGTGGTTGGGCTGGCGTTGTCGAACTTCTTCAGGTAGTCCTTGGGCGTGGCGGTCAGGCCCAGCTTGTAGCCGACGAAATACTCGAACACAGCACGGGCGTTGCCGCCAATGGAGCGGTGGGCTTCATCGGAAATTACCAGGTCGAAATCGGTGGGTGAGAAAAGCCGCCGGTATTTGTCGTTGAACAGGAGCGACTGGACCGTGGTAACGACGATTTCCGCCTTGCGCCAGTCGTCGCGGCGTTCCTTGTAGACGACGGAGGTGTAGTCGTTCTTGAGCAGGAAAATGAAAGCCTTGTTGGCCTGGTCTTCCAGCTCCAGCCGGTCCACCAGAAACAGCACGCGGCTGGCGTTGCCGGTGCGCAGGAACAGCTTGATGACGGCTGCGGCGGTGAGCGTCTTGCCCGTACCGGTGGCCATCTCGAACAGGAAGCGACTCGTGCCCTCGGCCACGGCATCCTGAATCGCTAGCACGGCCCGCTTCTGGTAATCGCGCATGAAGCGCAGGCGGTTTTTCTCGATGAAGGCCGGACGTTCACTGTCGTTCTTCCAACCTGCCTCGTTGGCATAGGTCGGCATCTGGGTCAGGGCGATGTAATCCTTGCTGACCAGTTCGCTGATGAGTCGCTGCGGGTTGGGCTGGAAGCGGTGGTAACCCTTGATGGAGTCCGGACCGGGGAAGCGGGTGATGATGTGCGGGTTGCCCTGCTCCAAATCCCAGAAGTAATGCAGGTTGCCGTTGGAGAGCATGACGAAACGACACTTCTGGGATTTGGCGTATTTGCGGGCCTGTTCCTTGCCGATGAGCGGGTTCTTGTCCTCGGCCTTGGCTTCGAGAACAACCAGGGGAAAGCCGTTTTCATCCAAAAGCAAGAAGTCGATGAAGCCGTTGCTGGTGGTCTCGAAGTTATCGCCCAGGGCGTCAAACTTGGCCTTGGTCAGTTTGACGTTCGGCTCCAGGACGACATTGGCCTTGCCGTGGGCGTCGTCGAAGAAACGCCAGCCGGCTTCCTCAAGCAGTTTGTTGATCTTGATGCGGGCCTTGGCTTCTTTGGCGGCCACCACTCTCTCCCCGTGATTGTCCCTGCCTGTTTATATCACGTGGCCGGCCGCAAGGTCAGTCGGATGTCGTCGCCGAGCTGGCGCAGGTCTTGGGTCTTGAAGCGCGGGCAGGCCGACATGGCAGTCAGTTCCGGCACGTCGAACAGGCCGCGCGCCGGGTTGCCCATGGCCACGGGCGCCAGGTAGGCGAGCCATTCGTCGACCAGGCCGGCGCGCAGCAGGGCGCCGTTGAGGGTGGCGCCGGCTTCGGCGTGGATTTCGTTGCAGCCGCGCCGGGCGAGTTCGGCGAGCAGCAGGGGCAGGTCGATGCGGCCGTCCGGGCCCGGCGCCATCAGCAGGACTTCGGCGCCGCTGGCCTCGATGGCGGCGCGCCGTTGCGGATCGATGCCGACCACCAGGGTGTTGGCGCCGAGGATGCGCGACCCGGGCGGCGTGTTCAAGCCACTGTCGACGATCACCCGGAGCGGCTGGCGCGGGGTGTCGAACTCGCGCACGTTCATCCGCGGGTCGTCGGCGCGCACCGTGCCGATGCCGGTGAGGATGGCGCAGGCGCGGGCGCGCCAGCGCTGCACGTCGGCGCGCGCCGCCGGCCCGGTGATCCACTGCGAGGCGCCGTTGGCGAGCGCCGTCCGGCCGTCCAGCGAGGACGCCGTCTTCAGGCGCAACCAGGGGCGATGCCGGGTCATGCGGCTGATGAAGCCGATATTCAGCTCGCACGCCTCAGCTTCGAGCAGGCCGACCTCGGCACGGAGGCCGGCCAGCGTCAGCAGTTGCATGCCCTGGCCGGCGACCTGCGGGTTCGGGTCGGTCATGGCAGCGACGACCCGGGCGAGGCCGGCGTCGATCAGTGCTTCGGCGCAGGGCGGGGTGCGGCCGTGGTGGCTGCACGGCTCCAGAGTGACGTAGGCGGTGGCGCCGCGCGCCTTGTCACCGGCGGCGCGCAAGGCATGGACCTCGGCATGCGGTTCGCCGGCACGGACGTGCCAGCCTTCGCCGACCACTTCGCCCGCCTTGACGATGACGCAGCCGACGCGCGGGTTGGGCGTGGTCGTCCACAGACCGCGTTCGGCGAGGCGCAGGGCGCGCGCCATGTGGGCGTGGTCGGCGGCGGTGAACATGGTTAGCGTGTCGCCCGTGAATTGGGCGTCTCACCCGTGGATGCGCCGTTAAATCCCCCCAGCCCCCCTTTTGCAAAGGGGGGCAAATGGCTGGGGATTCGAAAGACAATCGGGACGCCTTACTTATCCACTTCGCGGATTGCGTCGCGGAAGTCGTCGATGTCCTGGAAGCTGCGGTAGACCGAGGCGAAGCGGATGTAGGCGACCTTGTCGAGCTTCTTCAGGGCGTGCATGACCATCTCGCCGAGATCGCGCGCCGGGATTTCGCGCTCGCCCAGGGTCAGCAGGCGCTGGCGGATGCCCGAGACGGCTTCGTCGACCAGGGGCGCGGACACCGGACGTTTATGCAAGGCACGCTTGAAGCCTTCGCGCAGCTTGGTTTCGGAGAACTCCTCGCGCGTGCCGTTGCTCTTGACCACCTGGGGCAGGCGGACGTCGGCGGTTTCATAGGTCGTGAAGCGCTTGTCGCAACTCTGGCAACGGCGCCGGCGGCGGATGGACAAGCCATCTTCCGCCAGGCGGGTTTCGATCACCTGGGTGTCGAGGGAGCCGCAGAAGGGACATTTCATGGCGGTGACCGAGTGACCGAGTGACAGAGTGACAGAGTGACGTCTTTTGTCACTTTGTCACGCGTCTCGTTGTCACTTTCCATAAACGGGGAATGCCGCCGTGAGCTTGGCAACTTCGGCCTTGACCCGCTCGGTGACCTTTTCGTCGTTCGGAGCATCGAGGATGTCGGCGACCAAGTGCGCCAAACGCTCGGCCTGGATTTCCTTGAAGCCGCGCGTGGTCATCGCCGGGGTGCCGATGCGCATGCCGGAGGTGACGAAGGGCTTCTGCGGATCGTTGGGGATGGCATTCTTGTTGACCGTGATGTGGGCGCGGCCGAGGGCGGCATCGGCGTCCTTGCCGGTCAGGTTCTTGGCTTGCAGGTCGACCAGGAAGACATGCGATTCGGTGCGCCCGGAGACGATGCGCAGGCCGCGCTCGGACAGCACCTTGCACATGACGCGGGCATTGGCGACCACCTGTTCTTGGTAGTGCTTGAATTCCTTGGTGCCGGCTTCCTTGAAGGCGACGGCCTTGCCGGCGATGACATGCTCCAGCGGGCCGCCTTGCAGGCCGGGGAAGATCGCCGAGTTGAGCGCCTTCTCATGCTCGGCCTTCATCAGGATGATGCCGCCGCGCGGCCCGCGCAGGGTCTTGTGGGTGGTCGAGGTGACGACGTCGGCGTGCGGCACCGGGTTGGGGTAGACGCCGGCGGCGATCAGGCCGGCGTAGTGGGCCATGTCGACCATGAAGATCGCGCCGATTTCCTTGGCGATCTTGGCGAAGCGCTCGAAATCGATGCGCAGGGCGAACGCCGAGGCGCCGGCGATGATCAGTTTCGGCTTGTGCTCGCGCGCCTTGGCTTCCATGGCGGTGTAGTCGATGTCTTCGTTCTTGTCGAGACCGTAGGCGACCACGTTGAACCACTTGCCGGACATGTTCAGCGCCATGCCGTGGGTGAGGTGGCCGCCTTCGGCCAGGCTCATGCCCATGATGGTGTCGCCCGGCTTGAGGAAGGCCATGAACACCGCCTGGTTGGCCTGCGAACCGGAGTTTGGCTGGACGTTGGCGGCGTCGGCGCCGAACAGCTTCTTGGCCCGGTCGATGGCCAACTGCTCGACCTTGTCGACGTACTCGCAGCCGCCGTAATTCCGCTTGCCGGGGTAGCCCTCGGCGTATTTGTTGGTCAGGCAGGAGCCCTGGGCTTCCATCACCGCCGGGCTGGTGTAGTTTTCCGAAGCGATCAGCTCGATGTGGTCTTCCTGGCGCTGGGCTTCGGCCTGGATGGCGGCGTACAGCTCGGGATCGGTATTCTTGATGGTGTGGTCGGCGGCGAACATGGTGAAAAAGCCCGAAAAATCAAAGCCGGGATTCTACCGTGCCAAGGCGATTCTGGGGTGTTTCTGGGGCGCTTCCGGCGATTGGCCCGGCAGGCGCGCTCAGGCGCCCCGGAAGATGAAATATACCGCGCCCATCAGGCAGAGTCCGGCCCAGAGGAAATCCAGTTTTACCGGCTCATGCATGTAGAACACCGCGAAGGGGACGAACACCGCCAGGGTGATGACCTCCTGCATGATCTTCAGTTGCGGCAGGCTCAGCACGGTATAGCCGATGCGGTTCGCCGGCACCTGCAAGAGGTATTCGAACAGGGCGACGCCCCAGCTAAGCAAGGCGGCGATCCACCACGGCTTGTCGTTGAGGTGCTTGAGATGGGCGTACCAGGCGATGGTCATGAACAGGTTGGACAGGACCAGCAGGAAGACGGTCTTGAGGACGATGATATTCATGGCCGGAGTGTGGGTTGCGCCGCTCGGATTATAGGCGGCGGGGCATCATCCGGGGCACGTCGCGCGGTATGTCGGGGCCATGCGCACTAGACTGAATTGCCTATCCCTTTCATATTACGAATGGCTTAGCCTAGCAAGACTTCCGCACCCTCAGGTTACGCCAGTTGCACCGAGGATGACTGAGTGTGAGGTCGATCGTTTTTTTTCCTACCGAAGGAGGAGACTATGTTTAATAAAACCTTGCATGTACTACCGGTCGTACTGGCCGTGGTGGCTTCGTCCAATGCCGGCTCCGGCCAGTTGCCGGAAGAGGTCCTGGATGGCCTGATCAAGAAAACCAACAACTCTGTTTACCTGACGCAAAGCCCGCAAAACATCATGATGTTGCCGGACAACCCGGCGTGGCTGGTAGCCGAGGCCGGCGAGGCACTTTTCAAACAGGCGCGCGGCCCCAAGAACGCTTCGCTGGAACAGTGCGATTTCGGCAAAGGCCCCGGGGTGCTAGACGGCGCTCACGCCGAGTTGCCGCGCTACTTCGCCGACACCGGCAAGGTCATGGATCTGGAGACCCGCCTGCTCCATTGCATGAAGACCCTGCAAGGCTTCACCAATGACGATGCGGCCATCAAGCAGAAGCATGGTTCTAAATCCGACATCATGAAGCTGCAAACCTATATCGCCAGCAAATCGAGCGGCATCCCCTGGAATCCGCCGATGCAGCATCCTCTGGAAAAGGCGATGCGCGATGCCGGCGAGGTGATGTTCTACCGCCGTTCCGGCACCATGGACTTCAGTTGCGCCACCTGCCACACGCAGACCGGCAAGCGCATCCGCGCTTCGGTATTGCCGAGCGTGTACGACGCCGCGGACATGACCAAGGCGATCTCCTGGCCGTCGCAACGCACCAGTCATGACGAAGTCCGCAGCAGCCAGCATCGCGTCCTCGAATGCCTCTGGCAGATGCGTTATCCGAACATCAAGAATGGCTCCGATGCCTCGATTGCGCTGATCTCCTTCTGGACCGACGCTGCACGTGGTGAACCGGCCATCCTGCCCGACCTGAAACGCTAATCGCCGAATCGAGAGGAGACTCAATCCATGTTCAAGAAGACCCCCATTGCGGCTGTAGCCGCTGTATCGTTGCTGCTCATCGCCGGCGGCTGTGCCGCGACCAACACCGGCAAGTCGGTTGCGCCTCAAGCCACCGCACCCGCGGCGGCCCCTGCCGCGGCGCCGGCTGCTCCGGCGGTTGTCGCCAAGAAGGTCGATTACACGGCCATGAGCCCGGCCGAGCTGGCTGAATATCTGATCTTCGAAGCTGAAGGCTATGACCTGAAACAGCCGACCCAGGAAGGCACCACGGGTCGCGCGCGCCTCGTCCAGGACGAGATTCAGAAGGCCTGTTCCCTGGGCAAGGGTAAGGAAATCGACGACAAGAGCCGTGAAAAGATCATGGCGCTGGCGGCGTCGACGATCAAATACCCGGAAGGCGGCATCAAGCTGGGCGACTGGAAAAAAGGTCGTGAACTGGCCTGGTCCGGTTACGGTTACCGCACCGCCCACAACCCGGACAACCACGCCAAGGGCACGCCGGGTGGCAACTGCTACAACTGCCACCAGATCGCCACCGATCGTACCGGCGGCGACATCGGCCCGAGCCTCACCGGCTTCGGCAAGATTCGCGGCATGGATCCGGACACGCTGAAGTACGCCTACGATGTGATCTACAACCCGCACGTCTACTTCGCCTGCACCAACATGCCGAGAATGGGCGCATCGGGGGTGCTGTCGCAAGCCCAGATCGCTGACATCTTGGCCTATCTGTTCGACCCGAACTCGCCGGTCAACAAGTAATCGGGCAGGCAAACACTCGACGCTACGTCGAGTGCCCGCCGGACTATACAACGGTGGGCTGTATCGGAAGCCATCGGCTGATCGCCGATGGCTTTTTTTCTGGCGCGCCGGTGGCCGGCGAGTGGACCCGTCCCATGGGCTGGTTTAGCGCGACTGGCTGACTGCCGCGAGGATGCCACGCAGAAGGGTGACCGGGTCGGGCGGGCAGCCAGGCACTTCGACATCGACCGGGATAACGTTGGCGATCTTGCCGCACGAGGCGTAGTTCTCGCCGAACATCGCCCCGGCCATGCCGCAACCGGCGGCGCAATCGCCCATGGCCACCACCCACTTGGGCTCGGGCGTGGCGTCGTAGGTGCGCTTCAAGGCGGTTTCGAGATGACGCGATACCGGCCCGGTGACCAGCAGTACATCGACATGGCGCGGGCTGGCGGCGAATTTCACGCCCATGCCCTCGATGTTGTAATGCGCGCCGTTGATGGCATGGACCTCCAGTTCGCAGCCGTTGCAGGAGCCAGCGTCGACGTGGCGAATACTGACCGCCGCGCCGAAGACCTTGAGAATCTCGGCGTGCAGTTCCTGTTCGCGGGTACGCAGGGAGGTATCGGCCTCGGGCGGGGCTTCGGAGACGATGCCGGTCTTGAAGATTTTCTTGAGGATCAGGTGCGTCGCCATAAGAGTATCTATCCGAGAGAAATACGGTTCTGCGTTGCCTCGTATCCGCGATGGATGCAAGGCGCGAGGCGCGGGGAATGGTTATTCCATTCCCAAGCCTCGCAACGCCGCAGACGCACGGATACGAGGCAACCCTCCGGGCTGGAGCCGATTTTGGCGCCCCCCTTTGTCGCAAGCCGCTTGTTGTGAATGACACAACCGCGCGACTTGCTTCGCGGGCTGCATCCAAAATCGGCTCCAGCGCAGAGCCGTATTTCTCTCGGATAGATACTCATAGATCCTGCCCGGAGTAGCTGAGGTTGAACGATTTGTTGATCAGCGGGAAGTCGGGAACGATGTTACCGAGGATGCCGATTTCGAGCAGCGGCCAGTTCTGCCAGGAAGGGTCATGCGGATGCACGCGCTCCAGCTTGCCGTTGGCGCCGATCGAGACGGCGACGATGATTTCGCCGCGCCAGCCTTCGACCCAGCCAATGCCTTCGCAGGCACTTTGGGTCGGCGCCAGCGCTTGACGGATCGGGCCCGCCGGCATGCGTTTGAGGATATCGTGGATCAGGCGCAGCGACTCGAATACCTCGGCGAAACGCACCTCGGCGCGGGCCAGGACGTCGCCCTTGCGCTGCGTCGCCATGGTCACGTCGAGACTGTCGTATGGCGACTGCGGGAATTGCACGCGCGCGTCCCAGGCCTGGGCGCTGCCACGTCCGGCCAGGCCGGTGAGGCCGAGGCGCGCCGCCATGTCCGGCTTGCAGATGCCGGTGTTGGCGAAGCGGTCCTGCAAGGTCGCATGTTCGTCGTAAACATGCTTCAGCTCGGCCACTTCGTCGATCAGGCGGTGCACCAACCGGTTCATGGCGTAGCCATCGTCGCCCAGGTCGACCGCGACACCGCCCGGGACGATGCAATCGAAGAGATAGCGATGGCCGAACATCTTGGCGGTGAGGCGCAGCCAGTCTTCCTTCAGGCGCCAGAACTGCATGAAGCCGAAAGACAGGGCGACATCGTTGCCGAGATAGCCGAGGTCGCCGAGGTGATTGGCGACCCGTTCGATCTCCAGGAACAGGGCGCGCAGCCAGACGGCACGCTCCGGCACGTTGCAGGACGTGGCCTGTTCCACCGCCATGCAATAGGCCCAGGCGTAGGCGCTGTGCGAATCGCCCGAAACGCGGCCGGCGAGCCGAGCGCCACTGTCGAGATCCATGCCTTCAAAGCGTTTTTCGACACCCTGGTGGGTGTAGCCGAGGCGTTGTTCCAGTTTCAGTACCCGGTCGCCGATGATCGAGAAGCGGAAATGCCCCGGCTCGATGACGCCAGCGTGGATCGGCCCGACCGGGATTTCGTGGACGCCATCGCCTTCGACACGAATGAATGCGTAGGCATCGCTGTGCGCCGGATAGGGCGCCAGAGGCTGGGCCGAGAAATCCTTGCGCAGCGGGAAACTGTCGGCCGCCCAGGCGCTGTGGCGCAGCCACTTGCGGTCGTCGACGGCGCCCTCGGCGCGGATGCCGAGCAGATCGAAGGTGGCGCGCTGCATGCGGTCTGCCTGGGGGAAAAGCGTCGCCAGGTCGGGGTACGCAGGAGCGTCCTCGGGCAGGCCGACACTCGCCCAGACCAGGCCGGCAGCGGTGATGAAGGCGGTGTGGAGGCCGTAGCCGTTATGGCTTGACCGATCATCCGAGCCCCACAGGGCGACGAGCTGGCCGCCGGCATCCTTGACGTCGCGCGCCAGGGTACTGAGCTGGCCGACTTCGGGCCGGATGCGCCAGATGTGTTGGGCCTGTGCTTCGAGATTCCAGTCGTGCGTACCGATTCGGGTCATCTCAACCTCCCAGCAAGGCGGCGGCCTGGCGGTACCAGTCCGCGAGGTAGGGCGGGATGAACAGGCCGAGCATCAGCACCAGGGCCAGGTGCATGAACACTGGCGTCAGGGCGGGCTGATAAGGCAGCCTGGGCAGCTCGGTCTCGCCGAATACCATGGGCTGGACCTTGCCGAAGATCGAGGCGAAGGCGACGCCCAGCGCCGTGAGCAGGAACGGCGTCGCCCAGGCGTGCTCGTGCATGGCCGTGGTGATGATCAGGAACTCGCTGGCGAAGACGCCGAAGGGCGGCACCCCCAGGATGGCCACGGTGCCCAGCATCAGGCCCCAGCCGATGGTCGGATTGGTCTTGATCAGGCCGCGGATACCTGCCATCAACTGGGTGCCGGCACTCTGCGTGGCATGACCGACGGCGAAGAAGATGGCTGACTTGGTCAGCGAATGCATGGTCATGTGCAGCAAGCCGGCGAAACTCGCCACCGGGCCGCCCATGCCGAAGGCGAAGGTGACCAGGCCCATGTGTTCGATCGACGAATAGGCGAACATGCGCTTGACGTCGGTCTGGCGTTTTATCAGGAAGGCGGCGAGCACCACCGAGAGCAAGCCGAAACCCATCATCAGGTTGCCGGCGAGGTCGTTGCCCAGGGCGCCATCGACCAGCACCTTGGAACGCATCACCGCGTACAGGGCAACGTTGAGGAGCAGGCCGGAGAGCACGGCCGAGACCGGCGTCGGACCTTCGGCATGGGCGTCCGGCAGCCAGTTGTGCAGCGGCGCCAGGCCGACCTTGGTGCCGTAGCCGACCAAAAGGAAGACGAAGGCCAGTTGCAGCACGGTCGGTTCAAGCTGGCCCTTCACTTCGTTGAGATGGGTCCAGAGCAGCGCCGTGCCGCCCGAGCCAAGCACTTTCTCGGCGGCGAAATAGAGCAGGATGGTGCCGAACAGGGCCTGGGCAATGCCGACGCCGCAGAGGATGAAGTACTTCCAGGCGGCCTCCAGCGAGGCCGGCGTGCGATACAGCGAGACCAGCAGGACGGTCGCCAGGGTGGCGGCTTCCATCGACACCCAGAGGATGCCCATGTTGTTGGTGGTCAGGGCCAGCAGCATGGCGCCGATGAAGATCTGGTAGCTGCTGTGGTAGAGGCGCAGGCGCTTGTCGTTGAGCCGGCTGTGCTCCTTCTCGATGCGCATGTAGGGCCGCGAGAACAGCGACGTGGTGAACGCCACGAAGGCGGTCAGCGTCACCAGGAAGACATTGAAGGAATCGATGAAGAACCAGCCCTCGCCACCGACGATCATCGGCCCGTCGGCGACGATGCGCGCGGTCAGGATGCTGGCGGCGATCAGCGTCAGCAGGCTGAAGAAGGCGTTGATTTCCGGCGCGTTACCCCGGCTGCCCCAGAGCGCCAGGAAGATCCCGCCGACCAGCGGGATGCCGAGTACCCAGTAGATTTCCATTTATTTTTCTTTCAGCTTTTCCATGTGTTTCAGGTCCAGCGAATCGAAGGTCTCGCGGATCTGGAAGAAGAAGATGCCCAGCACGAAGACGCCCACCAGTACATCGAGGGCGACACCCATCTCGACCACCAGCGGCATGCCGTAGGTGGCGCTGGTGGCGGCGAAGAACAGGCCGTTTTCCATGGCCAGGAAGCCGATCACCTGGGGGATGGCCTTGCTGCGCGTGATCATCATCAGGAAGGCGAGCAGTACCGTGGCCATGGCGATGCCCAGAGTGGAACGCATCACCGTGCCGGACATCTGCGATATGGGCATGGCCAGATTGAAAGCGAAGATCACCAGGACGATGCCGATGAGCATGGTGGTGGGGATATTGATCATCGGCTCGACATCGCGATCGACATCGAGTTTCTTCACCAGCCGGTAGAAGAACCAGGGCATGGCGATCACCTTCAGGACCAGGGTCAGTGCCGCCGAGTAATACAGATGATGCTGGCCGGTGGACCACGCGACAATCGCGGTAGACGCCGACAGCGCCGCGCCCTGCCAGGCAAACAGTGTGATCAGGCCGACGATGCGCCGCTGCGACAGCATGGCGAAGGAGATCAGCAGCAGCAACGCGGCCAGCAGGTTGATGACTTGCAGGTGGTAGGTCAGCGACAGGGTCATCTCAAAGCCTGTGAATACATCGTAGCGAGCGGCCCGAGAGCAAGGCGGACGGAGCGCAGCGACGAGACATATCGGATAGATAGGCGAGGAGCGAGCACCGCCCAACGCAGCTATCGGGACGCGCAGTAGATGAATTCACAGGCTTTCAGACCTCCAGCAGGAAATGGATCAGCATCCCCAGCACACCGAGAAGGAAGGCGGTGCCGAGGAACTCGGGGGCGCGGAAGAGGCGGACCTTGGCGGAGATCGCTTCCATGAACGACAACACCGTGCCCCCAAGCAGCATCTTCAATAACAGCACGAGTACAGCCAGCGGCAATGCGCTCAGATCGCCCTGCGGGGCGATACCCCAGGGCAGGAACAGGGCGATGCCCAGGGCCGAATAGGTAAACAGCTTCAGCGCCACCGCCCACTCGATCAGCGCCAGGTGGCGCGCGGAGTACTCCAGGATCATCGCCTCATGGATCATGGTCAGTTCGAGGTGGGTGGTCGGGTTATCCACCGGGATGCGGGCGTTTTCCGCCACCGAGATCATCCAGAACGCCACCGCCGCGAAGGCCATGCTCGGGTAGATGACGAATTCCTTGTGCGCCAGGGTCTGGACGATGACCGGCAGTTCGGTGGATTGCGAGATCAGGCTGGCGGTGAAGAACACCATCAGCAAGGCGGGTTCGGCGAGAAAGGCGACCAGCATTTCGCGTCGGGCGCCGAGGCTGCCGAAGGAGGTGCCGATATCCATCGCCGCCAGTGCCAGGAAAACGCGTGCCAGGGCGAAGACACCGACCAGAGCGATGGCGTCGGCCGCCGGCGAGAACGGCAGGTCGTTGGCGATGGTCGGGACGATGCCCGCCGCCAGGGCCATGCAGGCGAACACCATGTAGGGCGCGAAGCGGAACAGCGGCGAAGCGTTGTGGGCGATCACCGCGTCCTTCTGGAACAGCTTGCGCAGGGTGCGGTAGGGCTGGCTGATGGGCGGCGCCGAGCGGCCTTGCAGCCAGGCGCGGCACTGGTTGACCCAGCCCATGAGCAGGGGCGCCAGGAGGATGGCGGCGAGGGTCTGGGCGATTTGCAGGAGGATGCCGGTGGTCATGGTTTCACCGCGTCACAAAAACAAGCAGGAAGATCAGCGTGGCGAAGCTGTAGATCAGATACCACTGGATGCGGCCATGTTGCAGCCTGCCGACCTTGTCGGAGACCCAGCTCGCCAGCCTGGCGATCGGCTCGTAGAGGACGAACCAGATCTGATCCAGCGAGGCCGAGCTGTAGCGCGGCTTGCGGTCGAAGGGGTCGGGGCGTTCGCGTTCGACGCGCATGAAGGCTTCAAAGATCTGCCGGATCGGCTGGCCGAAGCCCTCGGCGGTGTCCTGCATGCGCGCGTCCTGTTCCAGGTAGCCGCAATCCCACGGGTCGGCGCGGCGAATGCGACCATGGTAGACCTTGCGGACCCAGACGAAGGTCAGCAGCAATACCACCGCCACCACGGCGAAGAAGATCAGCGGCGCGTAACTGGCGCGCTCGGCCGACACCGGTGCCAGGACCAGCCAGCTGCCGTCGTTGACCAGCGTCTGGCCGGTGAGCAGGCGCACCACCGGTGCCAGGGCGGCGGTGACCTGCACCGGCAGCAGGCCGAGCAGGACGCAGCCGGCGGCCAGCCAGAGCATGCCCAGGCGCTCCGGCCAACTGGCTTCGCGCGCCTGGTGCAGCGCCGGGTCGCGTGGCTGACCGAGGAAGATGATGCCGAAGAACTTGACCATGACGTAGGCGGCCAGGGCGGCGGCCAGGGCGACGGCGGCGGCGGCCACGGGGATGACCATGTTCAGATAGGGTTGGCTCAGTCCGGGCGTCAGCAGGAAAGCCTGCAACAGCAGCCACTCGGAAATGAAGCCGTTAAGCGGCGGCAGGCCGGCGATGGCCAGGGCGCCCACCAGGGTCAGCCAGGCGGTCCAGGGCATGTAGCGCATCAGGCCGCCAAGGTGGCCCATGCGCCGCTCGTGGGTGGCGTGCAGAACCGAGCCGGTGCCGATGAACAGCAGGCTCTTGAAGAAGGCGTGATTCAGCGCATGGTAGAGCAACGCGGTCATGCTCAGCGCCGCCAGGCCGCCCTTGCCGTCAGTGTAGAAGATCAGCGTCAGGCCAAAGGCGGCGACGATGATGCCGATGTTTTCGATGGACGACCAGGCCAGCAGGCGCTTCATGTCCGACTGTACGGCGGCGAAGATGACGCCGTACAGGGCGGTCAGCAGGCCCAGGCCGAGGGCCAGCGTGCCCCACCAGCCGATCTGGAGGTTGAGCAGGTCGAAGGTGATGCGCAACAGACCGTAGATGGCGGTCTTGAGCATGATGCCGGACATCAGCGCCGAGACCGGCGACGGCGCCGCCGGGTGTGCCTCGGGCAGCCAGACGTGCATCGGCACCAGGCCGGCCTTGGCGCCGAAGCCGAACAAGGCCAGCAGAAAAGCGACCGAGGCCCAGAATGGTGTCATTTCCGCCAGACGCATGTAATCGAAAGTGTAGGCGCCATGGCCGCCCTGCAAGACGCCGAAGCAGAGCAGCAGCGAGACCGCGCCGACGTGGGCGATCAGCAGATAGAGAAACCCGGCGCGGCGGATGTCGGGAATCTGGTGGTCGGTGGTCACCAGGAAATACGACGACAAGGCCATGACTTCCCAGGCCACCATGAAGGCGTAAGCGTCGTCGGCCAGCAGCACCAGGGCCATCCCGGCCAGGAACAGGTTGAACCAGAGCGCCAGCAAGCCGACCTGGTCATCCGCCATGCTCCGGAAATAGCCCATGGCATAGACCGTCACGCCGAACGCGGCCGAGCCGAGCAGCAGCAAAAAGAAACCCGACAGGGCATCCAGGCGCAAATGGAAAGGCAGATCGGGCAGGCCGATGGGCAGGATGAAGTGGCTTACCGGCAGTATCAGTGCCGAGCCCCCGACCAGTGCCATGACCAGGGCGCCGAGCGCGCTGAGCGGGAATATCAGGTCGGTGACCAGGCCGCTGACGTGGCGTGCCAGCAGACTGGCGCCGCCCAGCAACAGCCAGTACAGGACGATGCCCCATGCCCATTGCAAAGGGATCATATCAAATGGGGTCATGGCTCATGGGGATCGTTGTGGGTTTTTTAGCGCCGGCATCGGGCATGTCAATAGTCCCTTATTGCGCCACGGGCTTCAAGGAGCAAAACAGATCGTCCGCCGCCTCATCGCCCAGGCGTTCGTAGATCGCGGCGATGGCCTGGTCCTCGGTGGCGAAGATGTTCGCCTGGCTGATCAGGTCGAACAGGCCAGTATGGCGCATGACGTCCAGCACCTGTTTCTTCAGACCGGAAAAGACGATCTGGATGCCGGCGTCGCGCAGGCGCTCTACCAGGTGGTGTACCACTTCCTCGCCCGAGGCGTCGAGCTGGTTGATGGCGTCGCCCACCACCAGCAGGTATTTCGCGTTTGGCTTGGCCGCGACCGCTTCGAGGATGGTGTCCTCGAAGTAGGCGACATTGGCGAAATACAGTGAGCCATCGAAGCGCATGGCGATGATGTGCGGGCTGGTCGGCAGATCCGGGTTGACCTTGATGTCGCGCAGTGTGCCATCGCTGAAGCGACCGAGCTGGGCGACGCGCGGCGTCATGGTGCGGTACAGGTAGAGCAGGATGGCCAGGCCGGCGCCGATCATGATGCCCTTGTCCAGGTGCGGCGCGACCAGCAGGGTGGCGATGAAGGTGACGCCGGCGGCGATGCCGTCGTGCTTGCTGGCATGCCAGGCGTGCTTGATGGCGTCGAAGTTCACCAGGCCGATCACCGCCATGATGATGATCGCCGCCAGCACCGCCTGCGGCAGGTGATACAGCAATGGCGTCAGGAACAGCAGGGCGAGCAGCACGAAGCTGGCAGTGATCACCGCTGCCATGCCGGTTTTTGCGCCGGCGTTGAAGTTGACCGCCGAGCGCGAGAAGGAACCCGAGACCGGAAAGGCCTGGGTGAAGCTGCCGATGAGATTGGCCAGACCCTGGCCGACCAGTTCCTGGTTGGGGTCGACCTTCTGCTTGGCCTTGGTCGCCAGCGCCTTGGCGATGGAGATGGCCTCCATGAAACCGACCAGGGAGATGACGATGGCCGCGGAGAGCAGCGACATGATGCCGTCGAAGCTCAGCCTGGGCATCTGCACGGCGGGCAGTCCCTCGGGGATCTTGCCAACCACCTCGCCACCGCCGACCAGCTTGAACTGCTCGCCCTTGATGCTGCGAATGCGATAGCCATGGCCATCGCTGTTCATGCCGGCGGGCAGTTTGTCCGCCGGGTAGATGCCCAGTAGTGCACCGCTGGCATCCACCGCGCGCACCACGGTGACCTTGCGCAATTCCTTCTTCAGTTTTCCCGCCTCGGCTTCAGCCTGCTTCGCTTCGATATCGGCGAGTTCCAGCTCGTATTCGACGCGTGCCGCAAGTTGGCTATGCATGCCGCCGTCGTGCTGCGCCTGTTTCAGCTCGGATGCCTTGGCGGCCTTGCTGGCGGCCAGTTCATCCTGACGCCGGGTCGCCGTGGCGACCGCGACGACGCTGGCCTGGAGTTCGGCTTCGGCGATCTGGTCGATCTTCCCGGGCGCGTTTTGTTCGAAGCCGATGGCCCAGGACAGTGTCGTGGCGATGACCACGGCGATGAGCACGCCCGGCCACTTCGGCTTGAAGCGCTTCACCGCCCACATGATGGCGATGGCCATGATGCCCATGCCCAGCGTCGGCAGGTGGGTGTCGCCGATCTGCACCAGGACTCCCCAGATATCGTTCAGGAAGTGCTCGGAACGTCCCATCGAGACGCCGAACAGCTTGGAAACCTGCGAGAGGCCGATGATGATAGCGGCCGCATTGGTGAAGCCGACAATGACCGGGTGCGACAGGAAATTCACCACCACGCCCAGCTTGAACACGCCCAAAGTCAATTGGACGATACCCACCAGCAAGGCAAGCAGGATGGCCAGGGCGATGAACTGATCGGACCCCGGCGCGGCCAGGGGCGCCAGCGACGAAGCGGTCAACAGCGAGACCACGGCCACCGGACCGGTGCCCAGGAAGTTCGACGAGCCGAACATCGAGGCGATGGCCACCGGCAGGAATGCGGCGTAGAGCCCGTAGTAAGCGGGCAGGCCGGCCAGCTGGGCATAGGCCATGGATTGCGGGATCAGCACCAGGGCCACGGTGATGCCGGCGATGAAATCCATCTTCAGCGTGTCGGCCTTGACTGGAAACCAGCGCAGGAAAGGGAGGTAACTGGCGAACTTGTTCATATCTGGCTTTCTAGGTTTCTTCGGGCCAATCAGGGTGATCGGTGGCGGCGACCAGGGGGCAATCGAGTCGGCCCCAGGGATCCGGTCCTTCCTTGGCCCAGGCCTTGGGCCGACCGACAACGACGCTGATCACGCATTCATGTCCGCGCGCATGTTCGACCACCGCCTTGGCGTCAATCCCAGGCAGCGGGGTCAAGCGCGCCGGGGAGCCTGTCTGACGCAGGCTGTCGATGCGGCTTTCCAGCTCGGCCCAGTCGGACCGGGCGGGATCCGCCAACACTTCCAGTTCGGCCTCCATGCGCCGGCACAGGCCGGTCGCCACGGACAGCAGGCGATCCACCTGCGAAGCCTGGCGCAGGGCGAGCAGGACACGGCGTTGGGTCATCGCAGATGCGTGTGGCGTTCCAGACAGCAGGAGCCATCCGGCAAGGGGGCGCCGGGAGAGGTAATCGCTTTGAACAGATCTTTGAAAAATGACAGCAGGGCACGCATGGTTTTCTCCGTAAACGGAACGCTAATAGCAGAAACCATGCCACACGATAAAAAACACATAACACTATGATATTTATGTATAAAAAATATCAAGGCGGCGCGCGTTTATACCAAATAGCTGCATTATGCAGCCACCATTCATGGGGTTTAACCGTGTTTTAACAAAACAACGAGTTACCCGTGGAATATTTTGTTGCTAACTGCAACAAATGATAAAATTGCAACATGCGTTCGCTGCAAGGAAAGATCATCCTCGCCTACCTGGCTCTCGCCGCTCTGGCGGTCGGGCTGCTGCTGATTGCGCTGGTCGAGTTGAACCTGATTACCGGCAAGGTACGCGCCGGCAGCCAGGTGGCGGAGTTTTTCGATGCCACACTGGAGATTCGCCGTTTCGAGAAAAACCATTTTCTCTACGGCCAGCCCCGTGATTTGGCCGAAAACACGCGCTACACGGCGCATGCCCAGAATCTTTTGTTGCGCAACGGGCCGATGTTCGCGTCCCTGGCGGGGGCGGGCGTAGCGCAGGCACTGTCGCGGGATCTGGCCGAATACGAACGTCTCATGGCCGGGTACGCTCGGACGCCGGCTGACGAGCGTCTCGCCGGCGCGGTACGCAGCCTCGGCAAGCGCATCGTCACCGCCGCCGAAGGCTTGGCGGCGCGCGAACGCCAGTCCTTGCACGATGCCCTGGATACGCACCGGCACAACTTGCTGATCTCCGTCGCCGTGGTTCTCGGGTTGCTGGTTCTGACGGGCATGCTTCTGGCGATCCGCGTGGCGCGCCCGTTGAAGGCCATGGAAACACGCATGGAGGCCATCGCCCAGGGTCGGCTCGACCGCCTGCCGGCGGATTTCAGCGAACGCGAACTGATCGGCCTGACCGAGGCCTTCAATCGGGTGCTCGATGAACTGGAACGTCGCCAGCACACCCTGGTGCGCGCCGAAAAGCTGGCATCCCTGGGCACGTTGCTCTCCGGGGTCGCCCATGAGTTGAACAATCCGCTCTCGAATATTTCCACCTCGGCTCAAATTCTTAACCAAGCCGGCGAGACCGATCCGGAGTTTCGCCGTGAACTGCTTGCCGACATCGACCAGGAGACCCGGCGTGCCGCGAAGATTGTCCGCTCCCTGCTGGACTACGCCCGCGACCGCGATTTCAGCAGCCAGCCGGTGAAGCTCGCCGAGCTGCTCGACGAGACCCTGCGCTTTCTGAAGAGCCAGCGGCCTCCCGGTATCGAGGTCAGTCTGGATATCCCCGCCGATCTTGCCGTGGCCGCCGACCGGCCACGTCTGCAACAGGCCTTCCTGAACCTGATCGGCAATGCCCTGGAGGCCATGGGCGACTACGGCGAGTTGCGCATCGCGGCGCGTCGCGGTGTTGCCGGCAGCGGTACCGAGGGTGTCTTCCCGGCGCTGCTGGGAACCTGCCGTCCGGGCACGCAAGTCGTCGACATCACCTTCGCCGATAGCGGCCCGGGCATCCCGGCGGCGCTTCTGCCCAGGGTGTTCGACCCCTTCTTCACCACCAAGCCGATCGGCCAGGGCAATGGCCTCGGCTTGTTCATCGTCCACGAGATCATCGAGGAACACGGTGGCTGCATCGGCGTCGCCAATCCACCGGACGGCGGCGCCTGTTTCCATATCCGCCTGCCACTCGACAACCTTGCGAAAGAAACCGAAAAACCATGACCGCCCGACTCCTCATCGTCGACGACGAAAAGATCGCCCTGCGCAACCTGGAACACGTGCTGACCAAGGAGGGCTATCAAGTGACCGCCACCCAGAGTGGCGGCCAGGCGCTCAACCTGCTCGACAGCCAGCCCTTCGACGTGGTGCTTACCGACCTGAAGATGGAGAAGGTCGACGGCATGCAGGTGCTGCGCCGCTGCAAGGCCAACCACCCGGACATCGAGGTGATCATGATCACCGGCTACGCCACCCTGGAGTCGGCGGTCGAGGCGATGAAGGAAGGCGCTTTCCACTATGTCGCCAAGCCCTTCCGCCTCGACGAGGTGCGCCAGACCGTCGCCGAGGCCCTGGAAAAGATCCGTCTGAAGCGCGAGAACCAGGCTCTGCGCGAGCAGCTCGCCGCCGTGCAGGGGCGGACGCGCATCATCACCCGCGACGGTGCCATGCAGAAGCTTCTGGAGATGACCCGTCAGGTCGCGCCCACCGGCTGCAACATCCTCATCACCGGCGAGTCCGGGACCGGCAAGGAGCTATTCGCACGTTACCTGCACGAGCACGGCACCCACCCGGAGGGCCCCTTCGTCGCCGTCAACTGCGGCGCTTTCAACGAAGATCTGCTCGCCAACGAACTGTTCGGCAACGAGAAGGGCGCCTTCACCGGCGCCACCGGCAAGAAAGGCCTGATCGAGGCCGCCGACGGCGGCACGCTATTCCTCGACGAGATCACCGAGATGTCGCCGGCGATGCAGGTCAAGCTGCTGCGCGTCATCCAGGAAAAAGAGGTCCAGCCTTTGGGCAGCACCCGACCGGTCAAGGTGGACGCGCGTTTTGTCGCGGCCAGCAACCGCGACATGAAGGAATGGGTGGCCGAGGGCCGTTTCCGCCAGGATCTCTGGTTCCGCCTCAACGTCGTCAATCTGCACATCCCGCCACTGTCGCAAAGAAGAGAGGACATCCCCCTGCTGGCGCATCACTTCCTGTCCCGTTCCGCGCCGCTCATGGGCAAGTCCATTCGTGGCTTCTCGGATGAGTCGCTGGCCCTGCTGAAGACCTACGACTTCCCGGGCAATGTGCGCGAACTGGAGAACATCGTCGAGCGCGGTGTCGCCCTGTGCCAGGGCGATACCCTGGAAGCCGCGCACCTGCCCGACGACCTGCGCGACCTGACCATCCGCGCCTTCCGGCGCAAGGACGGTCAGGTGCCGACGCTGGAAGATCAGGAACGGGAATACATCCTATGGGTGCTCGACGAGGCCAACGGCAACCAGACCCTGGCGGCGCAGATGCTCGGCATCGACCGGGTGTAGCTGTGGCGCAAGCTGAAACGCTACAACGTCGAGAAGGGCTGAGATCCATGGCGCGTCTCGGCAAGGGCATCCTTCCAGCCTGGCTGCGTGGCCTGCTGGACGAGAAGCCGGCACCGGTCGATGAGATCCGCCAGGCGCAAGCCCTGATCCGCGCCATCGACGCCGGCGGCATTCCGCTCAACCCGGCCAGGATCAATGCCATTGCCCGCGGCCTCGGCCTGGAGGTATCCGGCAAGGCACGCGTCGAAGACACCATACAACGCATCCGCGCCGCCTTGCATCGGCTTTGAGCCACGAGCAGCGGTGTCCTTGGCCAGCAGCTATAGCCTTCGGCTATCAGAACTCGTTGCGTATCCGCTTGTAGCCGCGGACCAATTCCAGATTCGCTTGGGCGACACTTTCCGAAAAGCCCGCCTGATCCGGGGTGACCGGGGTGATGGTCGCCAGTTCGGCGTCGGAGTGAATGTTGCAGGTCGAGGGGATATAGAAACCGGGCGGTACCCGGCAACCTTCCACGACGGAGTTATGGCGCACCACCGTGCCCTCGCCGACAACACAGTTGTAGAGCACGGAATTGAAGCCGATGAAGCAGTTGTCGCCGACTTCGCACGGGCCGTGGACGATCGAACGGTGGGCGATGGAGGTTTCACGCCCGATGGTGACACCGCCACCGGCCTTGCAGTGGATGACGACACCATCCTGGATGTTGGAATTGGCGCCAATGATGATCGGCTCCATATCGCCATGTTCGTTCACTTCGTCGGCGCGGATCACGGCGTAAGGGCCGATGAAAACGTTTTCCTCGACGATGACCTTGCCGCACAGAATGGCGGTGGGGTCGACGAAGGCGGTTTCGTGGACGACAGGGGCATCGCCGTTGGGGTTGCGTCGGATCATGGCTCTTTCTCCAGGCGGCCGGTCTGGCCGTTTTCAACAGGGAGAGATTGTAGTCCTGCCGGGAGATAAGTTGCTGGATGCAACCCTGATGTTGCGTATGGATGCTGTATTGTCAGGCATGACCCTGCGCGGCATGACCCAAGGCCTCACCCAGCCGGCTGAATAGCCCATGGCATTTCACGCTCAGCACGTCCGGGCTGTCGCGACCCGAAGGCAGTGAGTAGTCGCGCGACCACAAGCTGGCACAGGCGACGACCAGATCCGGGCGCCAGTCGCGCACGCACTGGCCGATGACCGTGTTGGGCTCGCCGCAGACGATACGCGCCTCGGCCCAGGCCAGGTCATGTCTGGCCAGCAATAGATCCAATCGCTGTTTTGCCGCCGGCAAACGTCTGGCCATGTGCTCCCTCGGAAGATTGGCTGCCGGACCGTCCGGTTCGATGCCGCTGCGCGTATCCAGGACCTGCAGGACCAGCAGTTGGGCCCGGCTTCCGGCCAGTTGTTCAGCGGCGCGATGCAATAGGGTTTCGGCCCGGCCGTCGGTCGGCAGGGTCACCAGGATACGTCGGTAGGTTTTCATGTTGCGACTCCTTCTGAAAGTTCGATGGCCTCCGCAACGTCGGCCCGTGCGACGTCGTGACACGGGCGGAACAGTCGTTGCGCGCACTTGGCGCATATGTCCATGTCCAGGTTTGGGAAGATCGCTTCGGCCGGGCGCGACTTGGCCGGATGGAGATGCTCCTCGCCGATGGCGTCCATGAATCCGCCCCGGCGCAGCGTTTCGGCGACACTGTCCTTCATCCGGTAGAACGACAGGCTGCCGCCCGCCAGGCGGCGTCGCCGGGCCTCTTCGGCCAGGAACTCCGCCCCGGCGAGGTCGACGAAGTTGATGCCGCTGGCCATCACCACGAGGTGTTTGCGCTTGGGCTCCAGTTCGAGCATTTCCTGAGCCTGCTGCCGCAGATGCGCGACGGCGCCGAAGAAGATCGAGCCGTTCAGTCGCATCAGTCTGATCTGTGGGCATTCCGGTTTATCGGTGGCGGCGACGTAGTGGTAACTGTCCGGATCCGGATCGGGCACCACCACTTCCATGCTCGGTCGTGAGGTGCGATACAGATACAGCGCCAGAGAGAGGGCGATGCCCAGGAAAATGCCTTTCTCCAGATCGACCAGCGTGCCGATCAGGGTCAGCCAGAGCACCAGGGTCTCCTGCCGGTCGATGCGTGGCAGCAGCTTGATGTGATGGGTGTCGATCAGCCCCCAGGCGACCAGGAACAGGATGCCGGCCATGGCGGCGGTGGGCAGGTAGGCGGCCAGCGGTGCGACCAGGAACAGGATGACCAGCAGGAAGATCGATGCGAACACCGCCGCAAGCGGTGTGCGTGCCCCGGCGGCGAAGTTGACGCCGCTACGGTTGAAGGAACCGGACGCGGCATAGCCGGAGAAGAAGCTGCCCACCAGGTTCGACAGTCCCTGGCCGATGAATTCCTGGTTGCCGTCGATCTGCTGTCCCGACTTCGAGGCGACGGCGCGCGAGATGGATACGGCTTCGGTCAAGGCCAGCAGGGTGATGATCAGGCTGGGAAAGAGCATGGTCGACAGGCCATGCAACGAGAAGTCCGGCATGGACAACGGCGGCAGCCCGGCGGGCAAGGCCCCGACCACGCGAATGCCGGTGACCGCCGGGCTGTACCACGTATTCAGGCCCGCAGAGAACAGGCTGCCCAAGACCATGGCGGCGATCATGTACGGCACTTTGGGCAGGAAGCGCTTTATCAGGATGCCAGTCGCCAGCGTCACGACACTGACCGCCAGGACATAGGGGTTGATCTCGTCGATCTGCTGGAAGAAGAGTTGCAGTGTGCCGAAGAACGGCGTGCCGCGTGGAATGTCGACGCCGAAGAAATTCTTGATCTGGCTGCCGGCGATCAGGAGTGCCGCGCCCGCGGTAAAGCCGATGACCACGGTGTGCGAGATGAAATTGACCAACACGCCCATGCGCGCCAGACCGAGTACCAGCTGGAACATGCCGGTCAGGAAGGTCAGGGTCAGCACCAGACTGATGAACTCCTGTGACCCGGGCGGTGCATAGGGGCTTACCGAATCGAATACAGCGATGGAGATCGCCGTCGTCGGCCCGGAGACCAGATGCCAGCTTGAGCCGAACAGCGCGGCCACCACCGTCGGCACCATCGCCGCGTAAAGCCCGAACTCCGGTGGCAGGCCGGCGATGGTCGCGAAGGCCACCGCCTGCGGCAGGACGATCAAGGCCCCGGTCAGACCCGCCATCAGGTCGTCGCGGGTCGACGCGCGGGAGACGCGTTCGCGCCAGCGCAGGAAGGGAAACAGGCTCGACCACTCCAGAGTGATGGGCCAGCCACCTGACGGTGCGTGGGATGCATACATGGAAGTCTCCAGCCGGTAACGATGCCTGGAGTGTCCGCCCGGGGGCGTTAATGGGAGGTTAAGTGAAGATCAAGCGGGGGTTAACGACTGGGGCCGTTTGCGATCATGATGAGCGGTGCCTATTTCCATCTGTCGCGCTCAGGAAAACTCCACTGTCACCGTTGTTCCACGCGCTGCGCCGCTATCCAGGCGCACGCGCCAGCCGTAGCGGTCGCAGATGCGCTTCACCAGCGACAGGCCGATACCGGCGCCTTCACTGGTCATGTCCCGGAAGTGGCGCAGGAAGACCTGATCGACAGCACCGCCCGGGATGCCTTTTCCGGTGTCCGACACGGTGAGGGAATGCGCGTCCTGGACGATGGCGACGGTGCCGGCGGCGGTATAGGCGAAGGCGTTGCGGATGAGATTGCTGACCAGGATGTCGAGGACACCCCGATCGGCGGCGAGGATGAGACCGGGGTTGGTGTGCACCTCGATCTCGACGGGTTTGTGGCCGAGCAGGTGGCGGTGCTTGGCGACAGCCTCCTCGACGACTTCTGACAGCGAACTGGTGCCGCCCATGGCCTGGCTGCGCTCCTCGCGCGCCATGAGCAGGAGGGCCGTGCCGAGTTCGGCCATGTCGCGGGCGGCGCGCTCGATGCGGCCGATGCGCGCCTTCTGTTTGTCGTTCAGACGTTCGTCGGAGAGCAGAACCTCCGTGGCGCTCAGGATTACGGCCAGCGCGGTGCGCAGTTCGTGGCTGACGTCGGCGCCAAAGGCCCGCTCGCGCTCGATGAAGGCGCGCATGCGGATGAGCTGACGGTCGAAGACACGCGCCAGTTCACCGACCTCGCCGCCGGGAAATTCGTCGGACAGGGAGCGTTCCCAGTCTTCGACGCCGCGATGGCGCACCCGCGCCGCGAGTTCCGATACCGGCGCGACGACGGTGCGCGAGAGCCAGACGCCGCCCAAGGCGGAGACCAGGGTCATGACGATGGCGATGAGGCCCAGTTGCAGGGCGAAACGCTGTTCGCGCCGTTGTTGCAGGGAGATGTCGTAGAGCAGGAAATAGCGCTCGCCCTGGCGCTCCAGCACCGCGACCCGGTAGGCCAGCTGGCCTACGCTGACGTTATGACGGCCGTCCGGCAGGCCGGAGAGGTAGGCTGGCACGTCGCCATTGCCTGCCGCGTCCTTGACGTAGCCCTGCACGATGACCGTGGAGGGCGGCAAAGAATGTGGGTTGCGCTCGCGCCGGGCCATGTAGTCGTCCAGCTCCGCGGTCAGGGTTTCGTCGATCAGGCGCTGGCCGAGGTCGTGCGCCGACTGGTAGAGCATGAAGGCCATCAGCAGGCTCAACAAGGCGCCGAAGAGCGCGAAGAACAGGGCGACGCGGCTGCGCAGACTGGCGGATCGAAGTGCCTGCCTCATTCCGGCGCCTTCAACTGGTATCCCACGCCCCGGATGGTGTGCAGCAGTGGCTGCCCTTCCTGCCCGTCGATGGCGCTGCGCAGGGTGTGCATGTGCACGCGCAGGGCATCGCTGTCGGGCGGATTGTCGCCCCACACCGCCTGCTCGATCTCGCGCCGCCAGACCACCTGGGGCGTGCGCTTCATCAGCAGTTCCAGGATTTTCATGGGCAGGGCCGCCAGGCTGATCGGCCGGCCGGCCCGGTTGATGGCCAGCGTGTCGAGATCGAAGACCAGGTCGGCCACTTTCAGGCGGCGCAGCGTGCCGCCGGTGCGGGCGCGGCGGGCCAGGGCCTGCAGGCGCAGTTCCAGTTCGCGCAACTCGAAGGGCTTGACCAGATAATCGTCGGCGCCTTCGGCGAAACCGGCGATCTTGTCGTCCAGCGTGGCGCGTGCCGTGAGCATGAGCACCGGCACGCTCGACTGGGCATCCTGGCGCAGCCGGCGGCACAGGGTCAGCCCATTCATGCCGGGCAGCATCAGATCGAGGACGATGATGTCGTGCGGCTGGCTGACGGCGAGGTGCAGTCCGGTGATGCCGTCCAGGGCGACGTCGACCAGATGACCCCGGGCTTCAAGGTAGTCGGCGATGTTGGCGGCGAGGTCGGCGTTGTCCTCGACGATGAGGATGGCAAGGGCTTGGCTGTCGTGCATGCCTCCCCCCCACGCAAGTGTTGGGCCAATCCATTGATATCGGATGTGGGTTGCCGCGTCGGCCATATCAGAAGGTGTTGATAGATCAATAAAAACAACTTATCCGGGCCAGGTCATCCCTTTGTTAGAATGCGCTACTTGAAGCAATACATCCATTGCATATCGAAACGGTCGCCTCAGGCGGCCGTTTTTCTAGTGAGCAAATCCATCATGACGAACACGTGGCTCCAGCGCTTCTTCCCATTCCTTGATTGGTTCCCCATTTCGGCCACGCTGCTGCGCGGCGATATGATCGCCGGCATCACCGGGGCGCTGGTGCTGGTTCCCAAGGCGATGGCGTATGCGCAGTTGTCCGGCCTGCCCGTCTATTTCGGCCTGTACGTCGCGCTTGTGCCGGCCATCCTGGGCGCGCTCTGGGGTTCCTCCCGGCAGCTGGCCACCGGCCCGGTGGCCATCGTTTCACTGATGACCGCCGCCGCCATCACGCCATTCGCGGTGCCATACAGCGAGGAATTCATCGGCCTGGCCCTGCTGCTGGCATTGATGGTGGGCATCATCCAGCTGGCCTTGGGCGTATTCAAGCTCGGCACCATCGTCAATTTCGTGTCGCATCCGGTGATTCTCGGTTTCATGAATGCGGCGGCGATCATCATTGCGTTATCGCAGCTGGACATGCTTCTGGGCATTCCCAAGGGCCGAAGCGATTCATTCCTGAAAGACATCTGGGAGATGTTCGGCTATCTGCCGCAAACGCATCTGCCTACCCTGGCCATGTCGGCCTTTGCCCTGGTCCTGATGCTCGGCCTGAAGAAGATCCCGGCGCTGTCCAAGCTGAGCGTGTTGATCGCCGTCGTGGTCACCATCGTCGTCAGCGCCAGTCTGGGTTTCGAGCACAAGACCAAGGGCCTGCCCGAGCACATCGCCGATCCGACGGCGCGCGAACTGGTCAGTTCCTATGCACTGACCAGCAAGCAGATCGACGAAATGACGGCAAACGCCACCACCCTGTCCAGCCAGTTGCGCCAGCTCGAGAAGGCGCACGACGCCCGCGGTATCGCCGATCTGCGTCATGAACTGGACCTGATGAAGCTCGATATCGCCGGGCTGGAAGCCCAGAACAAGCAGCGCATGCGCGGCATCCGCCTGATCGAGTTCGAGCGCGCCCAGGCCTCGGAAAAAGAAACCGCCACGTTGTATGTCGCCGGCAGCGTACCTGCCGGGGTCGAGACCGACGGGCGCCATTGGCACGTCAAGAAGATCGAGAAGGGCGAGGTGCGCTTCGCTGGCGGCGGCGACGTGGTCGGCAAGATTCCGTCCGGCCTGCCCGCCTTCCGCCTGCCGCCGCTGGGCCTGGACGCCATCATGCAGCTGCTCTCGGCGGCCTTCATCATCGCCCTGGTGGCTTTCATGGAGTCGATCTCCATGGCCAAGGCGCTGGCGGCGCAGACCAAGCAGCGCCTTGACCCGAACCAGGAGCTGATCGGCCAGGGCCTGGCCAATATCGGCGGTTCCTTCTTCCAGTCCTACCCGGCCTGCGGCTCGTTCACCGGCTCGGCGATCAATCTGCAGGCGGGCGCCAAGACCGGCTTCGCCATGGTGTTCAACGGCCTGTTCGTGGCTGTCACCCTGCTGTTCCTGACGGAATACCTGTACCACCTGCCCAAGGCCACCCTGGCGGTGATCATTCTCCTGGCGGTCACCAGCCTGATCACGCCCAAGGCGCTGAAGCACACCTGGCAGGCGAGCAAGTTCGATGGCATCGTCGCCGGGGTCACTTTCGCCATCACCCTGATCGCCGCACCGCACCTCGACAAGGGCATCCTGATCGGCGCCAGCCTGGCGATCATTCTCTACCTGTACCGGACCATGAAGCCGCGCGTCGCCCAGCTCGGCCGCTTCCATGACGGCACCCTGCGCGACATCAAGGTGAACCCGGACCTGCCGACCAGCCCGCACATCATTGCGATGCGTTTCGACGGTTCGCTCTACTTCGCCAACGTGGCCTATTTCGAGGATACCGTGCTGGAGGCCGTTGCCAACAAACCGAACGCCAAGTATGTCCTGGTGGTCGGCGACGCCATCAACCAGCTGGATGCCTCGGGCGAGGAGGTGGTGCATCACCTGGTGGAGCGCTTGCGCGACAATGACATGGAAATCATCTTCTCCGGCCTGAAAAAACAGGTGCTCGACGTGATGCGCAGCACCGGCCTGTTCGATCTGATCAGCCAGGCCAACATCTTCGCTACCGAGGATCAGGCCATCGCCGCCATCTACGAGCGTCTCGGCGACGCAGCCAAGGACGACATGTTCTGCGCGGTTCCCGCGCGCGCTTAAGCGACTTCAGGGGTGCCCGTCCGGCACCCGCGGGTTCTCGCTTTCGGAATCCGCTCGACCCGGATCGAGCCCTTGGGCCGA
Organism: Hydrogenophilales bacterium; assembly: GCA_016703155.1. Lineage (GTDB taxonomy): Bacteria > Pseudomonadota > Gammaproteobacteria > Burkholderiales > Thiobacillaceae > JADJCP01. The sequence goes on along the minus strand of JADJCP010000001.1, from coordinate 1,154,978 downwards.
TCCGGGATCTCAAGAGGTCAATTTTCTGTTGCGCCGGGAAGTCCGGGTGGCCCCTCGGCGGCGACCCAGGCGCGGAATTCCTGCGCCGGGATCGGCCGGCTGTACAGGAAGCCCTGACCGACCTGGCAGCCCAGTTCCATGAGGATGTCGCGCTGCGCGGTGGTCTCCAGGCCCTCGGCGATGACGCCCAGCCCCAGGCTGTTGCCCAGGGCGATGATGGAGCCGGCCAGGGTACGGTCGTCCAGATCGGTTTCCAGGTCGCGCACGAAGCTTTGGTCGATCTTAAGGGCGCTGATCGGCAGACGCCGCAGATAGCCCAGGCTGGAATACCCGGTGCCGAAATCGTCGATCGCCAGGCCGATGCCCAGATGCTTGATGGCCAGCAGATTGCTGAGTACCTGTTCGCCGGCGTCAAGCAGGGTCGACTCGGTCAACTCCAGCTCCAGGGCCGAGGCGGGCAGATCGTGGGCGACGATCAGGCTTTGCAGATTCTTGATCAGCTGTGCGCCACGGAAATTTCGCGGCGACAGGTTGACCGCGACGGTCACCGGTCGGAGTCCTTCCCGGCGCCACTCGGCGAGCTGCCGACAGACATCGCCGAGCACCCATCGGCAGAGGTCGTCGATCAGGCCGCTGGTTTCGGCGACCGGGATGAACTGGCCGGGGGGGATCAAGCCATGCTGGGGATGGCGCCAGCGGACCAGGGCTTCGGCGCCGACGAGGTGCTCGTCCTTGAGGCGAACCTTGGGCTGGTAATAGGTCACCAGTTCACCCTTCTGGATCGCCGCTTTCAGTTCGGATTCCAGGACCAGCTTCTCGAATGTGGCGACATTCATTTCGCGGTTGTAGAACACCAGGGTGTTGCGGCCTTCCTGCTTGGCCCGATACAAGGCGGTATCGGCGTTTTTCAGCAATTCACCCATGTCGGCGCCGTCCTTCGGGAACAGGGCGATGCCAATCGAGGTGGACAGGCTCAGGCTGTGCCCTTCGACGCTGAATGGGGTGCTCATGCTGGCGAGCACCTTGTCCGAGACTTCCTGGGCGCCGGACTGGTCGACACCCGGTAGCAGGACGACGAATTCGTCGCCGCCCAGCCGGCTGACCGTATCGGTTCCGCGGGTCAGGCTGGCCAGCCGCTGGCCTGCCTCGATCAGCAAGGCATCGCCGGCGGCGTGTCCCAGCGAGTCATTGACCTCCTTGAAGCGGTCCAGGTCGAGGAACAGGACCGCCGCCGATTCGCGGCGCCGGGCGGCGAGCGCCAGGGCGAGGGCCGCCCGTTCCAGCAACAACAGGCGATTCGGCAGTCCGGTCAGGGCATCGTGGTAGGCCAGGTGCTCGATACGCTCCTCGGCGGCCTTCATGGCCGAGATATCCGACTCGATGCCGACGTAATGGGTCAGCCGGCCCTGCTCGTCGCGCACGGCGCTGATCGCCGCGAGCACGTCATAGACCATGCCGTCCTTGCGCCGGTTCGAGAATTCGCCCTGCCAGTAGCCGTGCAGCCGGAGATCGCGCCACATGGCGGCGTACGTTTCCAGAGGCGTGTCGCCGGACTTCAGTAAGCGCGGGTTGTTGCCGACGACCTCTTTTTCGCTGTAGCCGGTGATTTTGGTGAAGGCCGGATTGACCGCGACAATCGCGTTGTTGTGATCGGCGACCAGGATCGCCTCATGCGCCGACTCGAAAACCGCGCCGGCCAGACGCTGGCGCGACTCGGACTGCTTGCGCGCGGTAATGTCGCTATGGCTGCCGCGTACCCCCGCGTCGGCGCCGTCCTCGCCGATGACCTTCTGGCAGAGATGGCTGATCCAGCGCACCTCGCCGGAGGGCATGACGATGCGGAAGTCCTGAGGCGCGGCATCGCCGGTCTTGTCGACATCGCCGCGACGTCGCCGCCAGGCCTCTTTGTCTTCGGGGTGGATGATTTCGTCGAGCAGTGCGGGGTGGGCGTGGAAGGCTTCGGGTGGGTAGCCCGTGACCTTCTCGGCATTCTCCGAGACATAGCGGATATGGCCGTCCGGCGCGCGCCAGAAGATGAAATCGGTGGCGAAGCGCACCACCGTGCGATACAGCGCCTCCTTGTCGGCCAGCGCCTGCTCCTGGGCGTCCAGCGCGGTGACCATGGCGTTGAACGAGTGGGTCAGTTGGCCAGCCTCGTCGGCGCTGGTGACCGGCAGTACGCGCGCCGCGCCGACTTTGCCGGAAATCGTCGACATGTGGCGCGTCAAGGCCAGGACAGGCAGCAACAGACGTCCCATCAGCCAATGGATCAGTAGCGCGCTGGCGATCAGGGCAAACAGGGAGAACAGCAGGATGGTCAACTTGAAGTCGGCGACCGGGGCGAGGGCCTCGTCGATCGGATAGTTCACCGCCAGTACCCAGGGTTTTTGCCGCAGGCGCTTGAAAGTCGCGTACATGTGCTTGTTGTAGGTGTTTATCGTTTCGCGCGTTCCCTGAAAGCCGTTGATGGCGTCGTCGTAGGCGGCATTGCCGCCGACCGGTACAGGCTTGAAGATGCGCTGCTTGTCCGGATGCATGACCATGATCCGGTCGCCGGTGGTCAGGTAGAAATAGCCTGTCTGGCCGATTTTGCGTTCCGTGAGTTTGCCGAGGAAGTTGTCGCGCATCAGGTCGAGGCTGGCCCCCAGGATCGCCAGCAGTTTGCCGTCGGCGGAGTAGATTGGCGCGGTCATCATGATCACCGGATGCTTGTGTGCCTGCGTGGAGATGTAGGGATTCGAGAGGTACGGTTTGCCCGTCGCCACGGTGTTCCTGAAGTATTCCCGGTACGCATAGTCCTTGCCGCGCCGGTTTGGCGCGAACGGCGACTCGACGTGCATGCGCCCCTCGGGCGTGAAGATGAATATGTGGTTGTCGAAAATACGGTGCAGATCGTCCCGCTTGTCGAGGAGCGTCTGAAGCGTGTCGGGGTCGGCCAGGGTGTCATGTGGAATGGAGGCGGCCGCCGCGACCAGGGTCAGGTGCGCCGTGGCCATGCGCGTATCCAGTTCCTCGGCGGCCGAGGACAGCATGGCGAACTGGCCCCGGAAGATTTCCGCCACCAGCGCCTGCCGGAATCGATCCACGGTGACCGCCGCGCCCCCGGCCAGCAGGCAGGCGAGCAATAAGCTGACCGTGAGCGTCAGCTTGGTGCGCATTTTCATTGCCATCGAGTCACCTTCAGGTCGTCGAGCAAATGTTGCGCCATTATAGACATGACTATCCGCAAGGCCGATGTCATGCACCCGCGGCGATCGCCGCGGGTGCGGCGTGGCCTCGAATTGGGGAGACAGCGTTGTGCTATGCTGCATCACGGCATCAGCGAATGGCGCCCGCCTGCGCGGCGCGGATTCGCGCTACTGCGCATGCCGGTTAACTCGACACAGGAAGAATCATGTCTTTGTCTTCTCGGACTTCGTCGCGTATGAAGTGGGGGCTCGCCAGCCTCCTGCTGCTCGCGGCGCTGGGAGTCTGGTATGGGCTGCGACCGCCCCAGGCCGAGTCTGAGCCCAAGGTCGCCGAGCGCGCGAAAAGCGCCGCCGCCAAACCGGCCCTGAGCGTCAATCTGATCGCCCCGGAACGCGAGCAATGGCCACGTCTGCTTGCCGCGAACGGCAACATCGTGGCCTGGCAGGAGTCGGTGATCAGCGCCGAGATCAGCAATTACCGACTCACCGAAGTGCTGGTCAACGTCGGCGATACGGTACGCAAGGGGCAACTCCTGGCGCGTATCTCCAGCGACACGGTGGCTGCCGAGGCGGCCCAGAGCCGAGCTTCGGTCGCCGAGGCGGAAGCCAGTCTGGCCGACGCCCAGGCCAATGCCGAACGCGCCCGGCAATTGGTCGCCTCGGGCTTTTACAGCACCCAGCTGGCCAATCAATACCTGACCGGCGAACAGACCGCGCTGGCCCGCCTGAATGCGGCACGCGCGCGCTTGCAGGCCGACGAAGTGCGTTTGGCGCAAACCCGGGTGCATGCCCCGGATGCGGGAGTGATCTCGGCGCGCGCCGCGACGCTCGGTTCCCTGGCGCAACCCGGTGTCGAGTTGTTCCGCCTGATACGCGGCGGCCGCCTGGAGTGGCGCGCCGAACTGCCCGAGGCCGATCTTGCCAGGGTCAAACCGGGCATGGCGGCGGCGCTGACCGCGCCGAATGGCGCCAAGGTCGCCGGTCGGGTGCGCGGCATCGGCCCGACGGTCGATCCGCAAACGCGCAATGGTCTGGTCTATGTGGATCTGCCGGCGGTTGATGCCGCCGTGCGCGCCGGCATGTTCGCGCGCGGGAGTTCGATCTCGGCGCGGCACCCGCGCTGACCTTGCCGCAGACCGCGGTGCTGCTGCGCGAGGGCTTCGCCTATGTTTTTCGTGTCGGCAACGACTACAAAGTGGCGCAGACCAAGGTGGCGGTGGGCAGACGCTTCGGGGAACGCATCGAGATCCTCGCCGGACTCGATCCGGCGGCGCGCGTCGCCGCCACCGGCGCCGGGTTCCTTGCCGATGGCGATACGGTGCGCGTCGTCGGAGCGTCGGCGGCGAAATGAGCCGGCATTCATGATGCGCTTGTGTAGGAGCGGCCTCCTGGCCGCGAACCACGGCAATCGCGGCCAGGAGGTCGCTCCTACCGTTGAGCGTGTGTAGACATGGCCACGATGAACGTCTCCTCCTGGTCGATCCGTAATCCGATCCCGGCGATCCTGCTGTTTGCCTTGTTGACGGTACTGGGCGTCATGGCTTTCAAGGCGATGCGCATCCAGCAGTTCATGGATATCGACTTGCCCACTGTCACGGTCACGGCCTCGCTACCCGGCGCGGCACCGGCGCAGATGGAAACCGAGGTGGCGCGCAAGATCGAAAACTCGGCGGCGACGCTGCAAGGCGTGAAGCATATCTACACCACGGTGCAGGACGGCGTCGCGACGATCACCGTCGAGTTCCGCCTGGAAAAGCCATCCCAGGAGGCCGTCGACGATGTCCGCGACGCGGTGTCGCGAATCCGCTCCGACCTGCCCGGCGACCTGCGCGATCCGGTGATCAGCAAGGTCAACCTGGCCGGCTCGCCGATCCTGACGTACACCGTGGCTTCCAGTCGCATGGACGACGAGGCGCTCTCCTGGTTCGTCGACAATGCGGTCACCAAGAAGATGCTTGCGGTGCCCGGCGTCGGCGCGGTGTCCCGGGTGGGGGGCGTCAACCGCGAGGTCAGCATCGAGATCGACCCGGCCAGGCTACTGGCCCTGAACGCCACCGCCGCGGACATCTCGCGCCAGTTGCGCCTGATCCAGCAGGATGCCTCGGGCGGGCGTGCCGATATCGGCGGCGCCGAGCAATCGCTGCGCACCATCGCCACGGTACAGTCCGCCGAGGAACTGGCGCGCATGGAGATCGCCCTGGCGGATGGCCGGCATATCCGCCTCGATCAGGTGGCGCGCGTCGCCGATACCGTCGCCGAGCGTCGTTCCACGGCATTGCTCAACGGCCAGCCGGTGGTCGGCTTCGAGATCGTCCGCAGCCGGGGCGCCAGCGAGGTGGGCGTCGCCGAGGGCGTGCGCGCCGTACTGGAGAAGCTCAAGGCGGAGCACCCGGACATCGCCATCGTCGAGGCCTTCAACTTCGTCGACCCGGTTCAGGAGAACTTCGACGGTTCCATGTCCCTGCTGATCGAAGGCGCGCTGCTCGCCGTGCTGGTGGTCTGGCTGTTCCTGCGCGACTGGCGCGCCACGCTGGTGGCCGCCACGGCGCTGCCGCTGTCCATCATCCCGACCTTCGCGGCGATGTACCTGCTCGACTTCACCTTGAACGTCGTTACCCTGCTGAGCCTGTCGCTGGTGGTGGGTATTCTGGTCGACGACGCCATCGTCGAGATCGAGAACATCATGCGCCACCTGCGCATGGGCAAGACACCCTACCAAGCGGCGATGGAAGCGGCCAACGAAATCGGCCTGGCGGTCATCGCCACGTCCTTCACCCTGATCGCGGTGTTCCTGCCGACCGCCTTCATGAGTGGCGTCGCCGGCAAGTTCTTCGTCCAGTTCGGCTGGACGGCGGCGATCTCGGTATTCTTCTCACTGGTCGTGGCGCGCCTGCTGACGCCGATGATGGCCGCCTACGTCCTGCGTCCGCCGAAACAGATGCACGATCAGCCCGCCTGGCTGCGCATCTATCTCGGCTGGGCGGCATGGTGTCTGAAGCATCGCATCCTCACCACTCTGGGCGGCCTTGTCTTTTTCTTCGGCTCCTTCGCCCTGGTGCCGCTGTTGCCCACCGGCTTCGTGCCGCCGGACGACCTGTCGCAGACCCAGGCGTACCTGTCGCTGCCGCCAGGGAGCACCTATGGCCAGACATTGGCCATCGCCGAGCAGGCGCGCGCTATCGTCGAGAAAAATCCGCACGTCAAGATGGTCTACACAGCGGTGGGCGGTGGCGCCGCCGGCTCCGACCCGTTCGCGCCGCGTGGCGCCGCCGAGACGCGCAAGGCGACACTGACCATCAACATGACACCGCGCGGCGAACGGGGCGGCGTCCGCAAGCAGGCCATCGAGGCGGAGCTGCGCCAGGCCTTGTCCGCTTTGCCCGGGACACGGATCAACGTAGGCCTGGGCGGTTCCAACGAGAAATACATCCTGGTCCTGGCCAGCGAAAACGGCCCGCTGCTGGCCGAACACGCCCAGAAGGTCGAGCGCGAACTGCGCACCATTCCGGGCATTGGCAATGTGGTCACGACCGCCAGTCTGGTGCGCCCGGAACTGGTGGTACGCCCCGATTTCGCCAAGGCCGCCGACCTGGGTGTGACCTCGGCGGCCATTGCCGATACCCTGCGCATTGCCACCGCCGGCGACTACGACCAGGGCCTGGCAAAGCTCAATCTGGCACAGCGGCAGATCCCCATCGTCGTCCGTCTGCCGCCCGAGGCGCGCCAGGATGTCGCCCTCCTGTCACGTCTGACCGTGCCCGGCGCGCATGGCCCGGTGGCCATCGGCAACGTCGCCAGCCTGACGCTGGACAGCGGCCCGGCGCAGATCGACCGCTACGACCGCTTGCGCAACATCAATTTCGAGATCGAACTGAATCAGCAGCCGCTGGGTGAAGTGGAAAAGCACGCTCTGGCTCTGCCCAGTCTGAAGAATCTGCCGGCGGGGGTCATGCAGACCACGGTCGGCGACGCCGAGGCCATGGGCGAACTGTTCGCCAGCTTCAGCTTGGCGATGTTCACCGGCGTCATGTGTATCTACATCGTCCTGGTGCTGCTGTTCCGCGATTTCGTTCAGCCGACCACGATCCTCGCCGCCTTGGTGCTGTCCATCCCGGGGGCTTTCCTGGCCCTGTTCGTCACCCACACCGCGCTGTCCATGCCATCGATGATCGGCCTGATCATGCTCATGGGCATCGCCACCAAGAACTCCATCCTGCTCATCGACTACGTCATCCTGGCGCGCCGCGACCACGGACTGAATCGTTGGGAGGCGCTTATCGACGCCTGCCGCAAGCGCGCCCGGCCCATCGTCATGACCACCGTCGCCATGGGCGCCGGCATGATGCCCATAGCCATCGGCCTGGGCACCGACCCCAGCTTCCGCGCGCCCATGGCCATCGTCGTCATCGGCGGCCTGATCACCTCCACCTTCCTCAGCCTGCTGGTGATTCCGGTGGTATTCACCTATGTCGACGATGCGCGCGAGGCCGTCAAGCGGTTGCTGGGCTGGCGACGCGCGGCGACGGCGTCGGGTGTGGACCCGGCGTGATGGCGCGCGCTGGCGGGTGACGCTTGCGCAATTCGGCGATGCCCTGCGCGGCCACATCCTCAAGGAAAATATCCGGCTCTACGTCTACCTCAAGCACAGCCTGCAAGGCGACGAGGACAGCACGGCCATCGTGCATCAGTTCTCGCGCGAGATGCACCACATCGGCCTGGCGGTCACGGACTTCCTGACGCGCTATACCGGCGACAGGAATTGGGACGACGCTCAGTGGTCGGTGTTCGAGCGCGACCTGAAAGAGGTCGGCGCGGTGCTCACCCGGCGCATCGAAACCGAGGAAAGCATCCTCTATCCGCTCTATCTGCCTCCCGGCGATTACGCGTGAAACAACCGCCCCGGCCTTATCGCGGCTTCGGGGCGGTGGCGAAGAGGGCGTCGTGCCGGCCGCTGGCCAGTTCGGCGTCGAAGGCGGCGCCCAGGCGGCGGACCAGGGCCTCCTGGAGCTTAGGATCGCCCGGCTGACCCGGCCAGTACGGTTTGCCCGTCAGACTGACATAGAAGCCGTCGGACATCACCACCACGGTCTCCTGCTCGATCTCGACACGCCGGTCGACCTGTCCGGAGTGCTCCCAGCGATAGTCGGGCAGGCGCTTGGCGTTGGGGAAGCGGGACAGGAAATCGGTGAAGGTCTCGGTCTGGTCGGCGGCCAAGTGCGGCACGTTGTACTGCGCCGAGCCGGAAAGGTACGCGCCGCGCCACGCCAGGGGCTTGAAGCCGGGGCGTTCGCGCAGACGGTCGCGACCGTCGGGACCGCGACGCCATTCGAAGTGATGCAGGATCCAGGCCGGATCGATGTCCTCGAAGCGCACATAACGCATGCGCGCCGGGTCGATGGGCAAGCGGCGCCAATCCTGTCCGTCCAATTCCGCCACCACGGCCTCGATCCGGTCCTCGATACTCGCCACGCGTGCCAGGGAACGACGATCCGGCGACAACGCGACCGCGCTGGCGCCGTAGGGAAAGGCGTAGCCGCTCGGCAATTCGGGGACCGCGGCGCTCCGACGGGTGGCCGTGTCGTATACGCAGTGGCGGCCCAGAAGCAGTTGGCTCGGCCCGCTCAGGGACCGGTAGTTCGGGCCCTGGTAGAGCGCGCCGGACTGCGGGCCTTCGAGCACGCGCACGGCGTTGTCGCCGCCGAATGTCTTGCACGCCAAGGGCGACGCCAGTTGGCCGCCATCCTGGCTGATGCGATGGAACACGGCGGCATTGTTCGGATCGCCGACCAGCACCAGCAGATCGTCTCGTTCCGTCGCGCCGACCACGAAAACGGAATGGACGGCGTGCTCCCGGGTCGGCTTGTCGAGCCACATGCCGCCGACGCTGGCGATCTCCAGCGGCTGGCCGCGCCAGCGCAACGACCAGTCCTGGTACTGTCCCCAGGTGTCGTGGTTGGCGTTGCGCGCCGTATGGGTGTGGGTGACCACCTCGATCTCGCCGAGCCGGTCGACACGGTCAGGGACCGTGGGGGGCGCGTCTTGGTGTGCGCTCGACCCGCAGGCGCTCAGGATCAGTGTGGCCACGATCCCAGGCCAAGAGATGATTTGCCTGAGCATCAGCTCGCTCCCTCAGGATGTCGCACGGTTCCAGATATGGAATCACAGCGAAAGCGTACCACGCTGTGCGGTGAGACAGTCATGCCTCGCCATCGGCTTGTCGGCGTCGCAGGAATAATCCGCCCAGACCCAGAAGCAGGCTGGCCAGGACCTGGCCCAGCGTGCCGAACACGGGCACCGGGTGTGCCGTCGCCGCGCTGGCGGCCGTGATGGCCCGGCAGGTGGAGAATTCGGAGGTGCTCAATATCAGGGTGTCGGTGGCGGTGAGCGTGATGAAGTGACCTACCGTGGTCGCCGGCAGCCCCGGGATCGTGACGCTGGCTTGGCCGTCGCCGTCGGTTGCGATGCTCGCCGTGCCCAGAAAGACGCGGCCCTCCCCGTGCCCGTTGCCGTCGCAACTCGGCGAGGAATAGACATCCACGGAAAAATCCCCACCGCGTAGGAACCATAGGCCAGTGCAACGGTGGTCGTCACACCGTCGGTCGTGGCCGAGGTGGGTATGGGGAAATTCTGGAAATCGTTGGCACCGGTGTCCGCGTCGTTCGCATCGTTTGCATTGGGCACGCCCACCCCGGTGGCGCTCGCCGAGTCGGCCAGGTCGATGCCCATGCCGCCGTTGCCGTGGATGGAATTGCCGCGTATCAAGACATTGGTGGGGTATGGATGGGCCAGGCTGGTGCGGTCGACGAAGATGCCCGCGTCGGTCATGTTGGCGATGACATTGCCCTCGCCGGCCGCCACGCCACCGATGGTTGTCATCTGCGGTGCGCCCGAGTTGCCGCTGGTCACATGGATGCCGCGATACCCGCCGAGGTTGGCGGCGCCGTCGGCGCCCACGCCGATGAGATTGCCGAGGATGCTGGTCTGGTTGGTGCCGCCGTTGGACACGATGATCGCGGCATTCTCGGAGGTGATGACGTTGTCGCGCACGATGCTGGCGGGCGCGCTGTTGATGAAGATTCCATACAGGCCGTTCCTGCGCGCCGTCACGCCGTCCGGGGCGGTGCCGATATAGTTGTTGCGCAGGGTGTTGCCCAGGCTGGTGGCATTGCCGACGGTGATGCCGGTCGTCAGGTTGTTGGCGATGACGTTGCGATCCGCCGGGTTGGGGCCGCCGATCATATGGTTGTCGGCGTCGTCCAGCATGAAGATGCCGTTGTTGTTGTGCAGGTTGGTCCCGGTGGCGTCGGTGCCGATGAAGTTGCCGGCGATGGTGGTGCCCGCCGAAAAGTCGACGAGAATGGCATTGGCGGTATGACCGCTCAGGATCAGGCCGCGCAGGCTGGAACCGCCGCTGCCCACGGTGAAATGGAAGCCGTTTCCGCTGGACGCGCCGCCGTCGTAGCGAATCAGGAGCACGGCGTTGTTCCCCGTGGCCAGGGTGTTGGCGCTGGCGCCCGGCTGCGTAGTGCCGTCGATATGGATGACGCTGGTGATGTTCGGCAGGTCGGTAGTCTTGGAGATGGTGACCGCGCCGCCGCCGACGATGTTGAAGTGGATGTTGTCGGCGCCGGCCAGGGCGTTCGCCTCCTCGATCGCCGCGCGCAGGGTGCAGACGGCGCCGGCGGTGGCGCAATTGCCGTCGCCGGGCGTGGCATCGGCGGCGTCGCCGGCGTTGTTCACCGTGAACGTGGCGGCCCCGGCGGGCAGGGAGAGGAAGGCGGCGGCCAGGGCGACCAGCAGGGGGCGGGGGTGATGGATCGAATTTTTCATGGATAGGGCTTTCTCCCGGGGAAACGGTCTGTCGCGAACGAGGCGATTCTCGCCAAAGCCTTCGTGCGCGTATGCCACCCTGCAAGGTGGTAAAACGTCAGTCACTGCCACTACACTATTCCGGTTGCGCGCCATGCCCGGCACCGAGGAGGACCATGAAAAAACTGATGAGGGAATACGAAAGCCTGTGCACCCTGGGCTTGCCGGCCAACGAACTGGTGCCAATCGCCGTCGACCTGATGGAACGGATCATGCCAGGCACCTATTTCTGCTTCACTCGGGCGAACGCGCAGTTCGCGGTGATCGATTGCTACATGAAGGATCCGATTCCGGACGAGTATGCCCGGGTCTACGCCGAGGAATTCCACGACCGCCTCGAAGGCGAGGCCGGACCGACCTTCACCGAGATGCTGCGCGACCGGATTCCGCTGGTGAATTATTCCGCGCCCGGTTCGCGCTTCTTCGATACGGCGCTCTATGCGCGCATCTTCCAGCCCCTCGGCCTGCGCCATGGCGCGCGCGTGGCCGTGATCGAGGGCGAGCAGCGCCACGGCACGATCTCCGTTTCCCGCCCCGAAGGCAGTGCGGCCTTCTCCGCGGACGAAGAACAGGTCCTGCTGCGCATGGCCCGCTACCTCGCGCATGCCCTGGAACTCGAACGCCTTGGCAGGCTGGTGAACGGCGATGCGGCGGACAGCGTCGGCCAGGGCGTGCTGGTGCTGGACCGCGAGGGCGCCATCCTGCACGGATGCCTGGTCGGGCTGCGCCTGTTCCACGAAGCCACGCGCCATAACGGCACGGGACAACAACCGCACGCGACGCGCGCGACATTGCCCGCCAGCCTGGCCGCACGCGCCGCGTCGGCGGCGGACGCCGGCGAGATCATCCTCCAGAACCATCGTGGCCAGTTCGGATTCAGGCCGGCGCTGATGCGCACCCATATCGCCGGGGCCACCTCGACGGTGGCCGTGACGGTACGCCGGCGCGGCTCCATCGCGTCGCGGCTGTGGCTGGAGTCGGAACGCTTTCCGTTGTCCAGCCGGGAACGTCAGATCGCCGTGCTGCTCGGCGCCGGCTATGGTTACGAGGCGATCGCCGAGCATCTCGACCTGACGCGGAATACGGCGGTGAGCTATGTTCGCCGGACCTACGAGAAGCTGGGCATCAACCAACGCGAACAACTCATCCGCGCGCTGCTCGCGGCGCCCGCTGAGGCGCTCCCGGAGGAAGTCCCGGCCTAGGCCGGGCGGGCGTGGGGGGGGTTACTCCACCCGCACCTCGATCTTCCTCGGCTGCGCATGTTCCGCCTTCGGGATGCGCAGCTTGAGCACGCCGTGGTTGAACTCGGCGCCGACCTTGGCGCTGTCGAGCTCCTTGGACAGGGTGAAGACGCGCCGATAGCGCGGCAGGCTGACTTCCGCGTGGCTCGGCTCCATGCCCTCGGGCATGTCCAGGGCGAGATCGGCCTCGATGGTCAGGGTGTCGGCTTCGACGTGCAGGTTGAGCTTGTCCTTGGGGACGCCGGGCAGGTCGGCATACAAGGTGATGCCGCTGGCATCCTCGATAACGTCCACCGGCGGCATCAGGGTGGCTTCGTTGCGCGGGGTTTCCTGGGTCTTGCTGTCGCTCATGGTGATTCCTCCTTACTGAATGGCGATGCGCCGGGGCTGCGCGGCGGCCTGACGGGCGATGCTGATGTGCAGCACACCGTCGCGGTAGGTGGCGTTGACGGCATTGGCGTCGACATCGTCGGGCAGGCTGACCACCCGGCGGAAGTGGCCCGCGAAGCGCTCGTCGATGTGTTCGGCGGCCTTTTCGGGGACCGGCTCGGCCTTGCGCTCGCCGGCGATGGTCAGAACGCCTTTCTCGATCTGCACGTCCAGACTGGCCGGGTCGATGCCCGGGGCGAAGGCGTAGATTTCCACCGACTGGGCGGTGCCGCCGACATTCATGGCGGGGAATCCGCCGCGCGACAGGCCGCGTATGCTCGGCGACAGGTCATAGGATTGCTGCATCTCGCGCTGCAGGCGGTCGAGTTCCGCGAACAGGTCGCGGGGGAACAGTGAGCGATACATCATGTCATCTCCTTAGCGGTTGATTCGAGCGTCCACCCAGACGCTCATGCCACCGATGTAGGGATAAACGGGCGGGCTTCAAGTCCTTGAAAACGGGTCGCTCAGCCATCATTTCCTGAAGTTGATCGTGCCCAGGAGGGAAATGAAATGCGCTTCGTATGGTTGTTGGCCGGCTGCCTCGCCGGCACGCTCGCCGTGGCCGACGACGCGGCGCTGGATAACCTGCGCCAGACCGGCAAGGCCTTTTCGGCCGTGGCCAAGAAGGTCGCGCCGTCGGTGGTCTTCATCCAGGTCGAGGGACGCGCCGAGGCCGAGCGTGTCACGCGCGACGACTGGCCGTTCCATGACGACCTGTTCCGACGCTTTTTCGGCGACGATTTCGGCGGTCTGGGCGGCCTCGGCTCGCCCAGCCGGCCGGCGCCGCGCAAACCCCGACGTGCCGTCAGCCAGGGGTCGGGGTTTGTCTTCGCCCAGGCGGGCGAGGTCAGCCACATCCTCACCAACCAGCATGTCGTCGAAGAGGCTCAGCGCATCACGGTTCGTTTCCAGGATGGCCGCGAGTACGAGGCCAAGCTGAAGGGCGCCGACGTGAAGTCCGATGTCGCGGTCCTGGAGATCGCCGGGCGCGGCCTGCCGGCGCTGAAGTGGGGCGATTCGGCGCGTCTCGAAGTGGGCGAGTGGGTCGTCGCCATGGGCAATCCCTTCGGCCTGTCGCATACCCTGACCACCGGCGTGGTCAGCGCCAAGGGGCGTACCAGCCTGGGCATCAACACCTACGAGGACTTCATCCAGACCGATGCCGCCATCAACCCCGGCAACTCGGGCGGACCGCTGCTCAATCTGGACGGCGAGGTGGTCGGCATGAACACGGCCATTTTCTCGCGCAGCGGCGGCTACATGGGCGTCGGCTTTGCCATTCCGAGCAACCTGGCGCGCGTCATCGCCGAGCAACTGGTCGGTCAGGGCAAGGTCGTGCGCGGCTACATCGGCCTTGCCGTACAGCCGCTCAGCGCCGAACTGGCCGAGGCGCTGCGTCTCAAGGAGACGCGCGGCGTGCTGATCAACCAGGTGAATCCGGGATCGCCCGCCGAGCAGGCCGGCGTCAAACCCGGAGATGTGCTCAGCCAGTTCGATGGCATCGCGCTCAGCGACGGCGGCCAGTACCGCAACTACGCGGCGCTGGCGAAGCCCGGCTCCAAGGTACTGCTGGGTGTGCTGCGTGACGGACGGCGTCTGGAGTTGCCGGTTCAGGTGGCGCGTCTCGACGAGGCGGCTTTGCAAGGCGCGGAAGCAGCCAAGACCGTCGGCATCGGTGTGCGCGCCCTCTCCCAGGAGGAAGCCCGGCGTATGCGCATCGCCGGAGCGGTGTTGGTCACAGGTGTCGAGCCGGGGTCGCTCGCGGCCTTGGCGGGCGTCGTGCCCGGTACGCTGATCCTTGAAGCGAACCGCAAGCCGGTCGGCAATCCCGCTGAATTCACTGCTGCCCTGGATGAGTCGGAAGGCAGCGTCCTGCTGCGTCTGTACGATAACGGCCGGAGCCGTTACGTCACATTGCGCTGGCGATGAACCGAGGTTCCCCTGGTTATTCGTTTTCCAAAGGGTGACTCTCGTGCAACCTGTTTTCCCTGTTGTTGAGCCAGTCGCCAATCCTGCAAAAAACCGAGCCGGCGACCGATAGCCGAGGGTCGAGTGAAGACGTATGCGATTGCAGAGCGTCTCGATGTGCTCGAATGCCTCGGAATTCATGTTGGCCCGTGTCGCTTAGCGCACACCATGCACGCGCTTGTTCATTAAGCTTTTGAATCTGTTATCGGTTGGAGCGTTGTACCCCGAGGGCAGGCTGTGCGCTCCCGCCGGTTTCCTTACAGGCTCATCGAGCAGTGCACGCCGAACCCGTTGGGCTTGGCCCGGAGGGCCTGCCACCTTGATCCGAATGATGGGTCAGGCCCGGCGGCGCCACGTCATGGTCAGAGCATTGTTCACTATGCCCGCCGTCATGCGCGATTTCAGAGACCCCGGCCAGAGTGTGAAGAAATGGGCGTGGTCGGCGCCCGCGAACGGCATGGAGTTGTATTGAGCATTGGCGGGGCCATCATCGCCGCCTTGGAATCGTGCATGACCGGTTACTGGCTGTCCTCTGTTGCTCTTTGTGGCACTTGTTCGCTGTGGGGGGCAGCGCCCGTTGGGGCGCCGCCGGATCAAGCAACGAAGGTCGGTCAGGGCCGATCCCTGCTCAGGCGGACATCCGCCTGCGGACGAGCCACATGCCCATCGCGGCCAGGAGGACGAGCAGGCTGACGGTGCCGATACCCCCAAGCGCGGGTACCGGATATTGGGCCGCCGCCGGGACAGTGAAGTCGGCGGGCGCTACCGCAAAACCTTCCAGCGCTCCCGTACTGCCGATCGCGCCGACACTGGTCATGGCGCCGGTGCCCAAATTGACGGTGTAAAGCGTGTCACTGCCCGCGGAAGCAAACGCGTAGGCGGTGCCGGAAACCGGCGAGATGTCCAGGCCGATATTGTAGTCCGCCGCAGGGTTGACCCCCAGCGAACCGATAGTGTGGACCTCGCCGCTATTCGGCGACGTGGGCGCTCCGTTCGCATCGCCAATGCGCACGAAGATATCGTGATTGGTACGGGAATCGATGCCCCATAGCGTTCCGGCCGCATCCTGGCCAATCGCCGTGACGAACGGGACAGGCGAAGACATTCCCAGTCCCGGGTCGCCGGCGACAAAGGCCAGATCGGTGTCCGTGCCAATCAAGTTGCCCGTCGTCGGGCTGAGGCGGATGTTCAGGCCGCCACTGCTCACAATGCGGACCTCGTCGCTGCTGTTGAAGCTCATGCCGTAAGAACCGGTTGCGGTAACGGTGACCCCCGCCGCATTGACCACGGTAGCCGCGCCGGTCAGCGGATTGATGCGATACAAGCGCAGGACATGGTTGCCGGAACTGCCGCCAACATAGATGTCGTCGTATACCCCCAGGCCATAGAGCTCACCCGTGGAGGGCCGGAAATCAAGAGCGGCCATGGTATCCAGGGCATTTACCGTACCCGTGATGGGTACGTCGACCACAAATCCCGGGTTGGCCGAATCGAACCGCCAGAGTTCGTTGCCGGCGACCGGCCCCGACTGGATGATGACCTGGGTGGCGAAAAGCCATTCGGCCCCCGGCGGCCACCCAAACTGCCCCACTTATGGCCACCCAAACTGCTCCACCCTGGCCATGGGGATCTGACGAGTTGGTGCCAGTGAATTTGGTGCCATAAGCCTGACTGGCAGGACGTTACCTTCCACCCCCTCATGGCCCGAGGGGATCAACGGAGTGAACGTCTTGAAACCACACCTGCAAACCACGATCTGGACGCTGCTCAAGGGCGGCGCCAGCCAGCGCGAGATCGAACGGGTGACGGGGATTTCCCGCCACACCATCCGCGCCTACCAGCAACGCTTTGACGCTGATCCGGCAAACGGCCCCGGGTGGCCACCGACCCGGCCGGTCAAACTGCTCCACCCCGGCCACCGGGGTCACCTCAGGCGGCCACCTCCAAGTGCGAACCCCACCGTATCTTCATCGAGGCCCAGGTCCCACTGGGCCGTAACGCCACCGCGATCTACCAGGACCTGGTCGACCGGCACGGCTTCGAAGGCGCCTACAACTCGGTCAAGCGCTTCATCGCCCATCTCTGCCACAAGGAACCCGAGCAGTTCGACCGGCTGAGTTTCCTGCCCGGCGAGGAGATGCAGGTCGATTACGGCGAAGGCGCGCCCACCCGGGTGCTCGGCACCGACCGCTACCGCAAGCCCCGCCTGTTCGTCGCCACCTTGCGCTACTCGCGGCGCAGCTTCCGCCGCGTGGTTTGGACGTCCGGCCAGCAGGTCTGGGCCGAACTGCATGAGCAGGCCTGGCGCTACTTCGGCGGTTCCTGCCGCTACGTGGTCCTCGACAACCTGAAGGAGGGGGTGCTCAAGCCCGACCTGTACGAGCCCGAGCTCAACCCGGTCTTCGCCGCCACGCTCAAGCACTACGAGGTGGTGGCCGATCCGGCCCGGGTACGCGACCCGAACCGCAAGGGCACGGTCGAGAATGCCATCCAGCATACCCAGTCCACCGCGCTCAAGGGACGGCGCTTCGAATCGATCGAGGAGCAGAACACCTTCCTGGAGCACTGGGAGTGCAAATGGGCCGCCTCGCGCATCCACGGCAGCGAACGCCGCCAGGTGCAGGCCATGTTCGAGGAGGAGCGGGGTCACTTGCAGCCGCTGCCCGCCACCGGCATGCAGTACTTCACCGAGATGCCGCGCACCGTGTGCGATGACAGCTGCGTGCGCGTCGACCATAGCAGCTACGCCGCCCGGCCCGCCGCCATCGGCTCGAAGGTGCTGGTGCGCCTGTTCGAGCGCCGCATCGAGATCCGGGACTTGCGCAGCCACGCCTTGCTGCGCACCCACGCCCGCGCCGATCGCCCCGGTTCCGTCGTGCTGCCGGCCGCCGAACGGGTATTCAACCCCGCCCGGGAAACCCGCTACATCCTCGATCAGGCCAAGGTGATCGGCCCCACGCCGCGCAGTTATGCGAGCGGCTCTTCGCCCTCGAGGGCCGGGTCGGACAGCGCAAGCTCTGGGGCATCGTCAACCTCGCCAAGCGCTACCCGAACCACCTGCTCGATGCCGCCTGTGCCGCCGCCATCGAGCAGGGCGTGTACAGCTACCGGCACGTCAAGGCACTGACCGAGCGGCGGGTGGCCGAGGCCTTGGCCACCCTCCAGGCCGACTCTCCGGCACCCTCGCCATCGGCATTGACCCAGGCGCACACCCTCATCCGCGACACCGACGAGTACGGCGATCTCTTCACTCAGATCGCCTCCGCCGCCGCCACCACCCCATCCCTCGAAGGCAGCCAACCATGAACCTGATCGAAATCGAACGCACCCTGCGCCAGCTGCGCCTGTCCGGCATGGCCGACACCCTGTCCACCCGCGTGATGGAGGCCCAGGTCGGCCAGCCGCCCTTCCCTGGAGACCCTCGCCAACCTGCTTCAGGACGAACTCGATCGGCGGCGCTCGCGCCTGACCGAACGCCGCTACAAGCGCTCCGGCCTCGACGAGCGCCCCACGCTGGCGGACTTCGACTGGCGCTTCAACCCCAAGCTGCCACGCGCCGCCTGCTTCGAGCTGCATACCCTGAAGTTCGTCGGCGAGGGCGCCAACGCCCTGATCATCGGCAAGCCCGGCACCGGCAAGAGCCATGTCGCCAAGGCGGTGGCCTACCAGGCCACCCTGCAAGGCTATGACGTCCGGCATGTCGAGGCCGACACGGAGTTCGCCCGTTATGGCCTGGCCAGCGCCCCGGAACAGGCCGGCTTGCTCAAGGGGTGGATCGAGCCGGATCTCCTGATCCTCGACGATCTGTTCCTGGCCCGACGCATCGCTGACGTGAGCGCCGAGCTCCTGCAGGCCATCGTCCACCAGCGCTACAAACTGCGCCGGGCCATCGTCATCACCTCCAACCGGGTGGTGCAGGATTGGGGCAGATGCCTCGGTGACGCCACCATGGCCACCACCATCCTCGACCGCCTCATGCACCGCTGCTCAATGCTTGAATTCGAAGGCCGAAGCTACCGCCTCAAGGAGGCCGCCGCACGTATCGCCGTCACCCCTGAGCAGGCATAATCCGACCGTCCTGCCTGGAGCAGTTTGACCGGCCATAAGTGGGGCAGTTTGGGGTGGCCAGCGGGGTTCGGCCCGCAGTGGTAGCGACAGCCCCAGACAGGTCAGGAAAAGAAGTAGTGACTTCAGCATCGTGTTCATCGTATCCCCTTGTTTATTAATTTGAAAAACTGACACAGCCCGCATGTGTCCATATGCGCGGTCGCGCAGAGTATGTGAGCGCGCCTCTGAAAAAACAAGCGGCGGGGGAAGGGGGCCGCCCTCCCCATCGGGGGTGTCACCTATTCAAGCGTGGTTCGGCGACCTCGCCTATACCTTAGGTCGTCCAGCCAGATGAATTCGCAGACGTTGTTGCCCTCATTGCGCTCGATGGTCTGGTTCTCCGTGTCAGCACAGACCAGTAAGGTGGGGGGGGATGTGACCTTGCCGCCTGGAGCCTGAGGATGGCGATTACCAGCCAAGACAAACCCGTGAGGGTGCTGCCATCGACTCGATACCCTGAAGTCATGCATGCTTGTTTTGGCAGCTGGCGAAAGTCGGGCAGACGTGAGATCGGCTATCTCAAGAATGAAAATTTCCAGAGATGGTATGACCAGCCCGATAGCCAGCGGTGCAAATATCCAGAGAGGCGCGGATCTTCAGGCCATCACGGCTGTGGGTGCATGCCTAATTTATCCCCCTTGTTGATCCCCGACATGATGGGTTTCATCGCGGTCAGCAAACTGGCGAACAGGTTGTTGTGCCGCTTTTCCTGGTCGGCGAGCAGTTGCTTCATCTGGTAGCGCTGCATGGGCATGGCGAAGCAGGCCGGGCAGTTTTCATGGATCACGGGCAGGCCGGCGTTCCTGGCGAAATCGCGCGTCTGGCGCTCGCGGGCGTAGACCAGCGGCCGGATGATGCGGATGTCGCCGGCATCGTTGAGATAGCGCGCCTGCATGGTGCGCAGCGTGCCGCCGAAGAAAATCGACATCATGAAGGTTTCGGCGAGATCGTCGAGGTGTTGCGCCAGGGCCAGGACGTTGTAGCCATGGTCGCGGGCGACGCGGTAGAGGATGCCCCGGCGCATTCTCGAACAGTAGGCGCAGAAGGAACCGCCCTGCATATGCGCTCCCGCCTGTTCGACGATGTTCTGGCTTTCGTAGAAATAGGGGATGCCCAGGGCCGCCATGTAAGGTTTGAGCGGGCTCGGATCGTATTCCGGCGATTGCGGGTCGACGGTGCAGGCGGCGAGTTCGAACTTCACCGGGGCGCGCTGGCGCAGGTTGTTCAGGATATGCAGCAACGCCAGACTGTCCTTGCCGCCCGAGAGGCCGAGCAGTACCCGGTCGCCATCCTGAATCATGGCGAAATCGTGGATCGCCTTGCCGGTCTGGGTCATCAGGCCGCGTGGCGGTTTGACGGGTGCGCTGCTCATCGCCGAGGCCGCGCCAGGCCGGGCGGTGCGAAGTGGTGGCATGCGAAGCGGCGCATCCGGGCCAGGACGATCCCGAGGCCCAGGCCCGAGACGAGAGGCGGCTTCAATTACGGGATGGCCTTGTCCAGGCTGGCCAGAAACTTCTCGGCGGGTTCGTAGCCGATGACGCGGTAGGGGATCTCGGCACCGGCCTTGTCGAAGAAGATCATGCCGGGCGGGCCGAACAGGCTGAAGCGCTTCAGCAAGGCCTTGTCGTCGGCGGTGTTGCCGGTGACGTCGGCTTGCAACAACACCACGTCCTTGAGGCGCGCCTGCACCTTCGGGTCGGAGAAGGTGAACTTGTCCATCTCCTTGCAGGACACGCACCAGTCGGCATAGAAGTCGAGCATGACATAGCGACCCTTGGCCGACTGTACGGCCTGATCAAGCTCGGTGACGGACTTCACCCGCTGGAAGGTCATATGGCCTTCGGTCTGCGCGGCACCGCTCGCCCCGCCCTTGAATACCGACAGCGGCTGGAGGATGTCGCGGCTGCCGCCCAGGGCACCGAGCAGGATGGCGATGCCGGCGACCAGGGTGATGATGCCGAAGCCTTTCCAGAAGCGCAGCCAGCCGCTGGCGTTGACCGCCAGCGGTTCGATGGCCTTGAGGAAGATGCCGGAGATGATCAGCAGGCCGGCCCAGAGGATCATCGGCAGCACCTCGGGGAGCATCGGCGAGATCAGCCAGATGGCGATGGCGATCATCATGACGCCGAAGAATTTCTTCACCGCCTCCATCCAGGCGCCGGCGCGTGGCAGCAGCGCGCCGCCGGCGATGCCGACCAGAAGCAGCGGTACACCCATGCCCAGGGCAAGCGAGAACAATGAAACGCCACCCAGGACGACGTCGCCGCTCTGGCCGATGTAGAGCAGGGCGCCGGCCAGCGGCGCGGCAACGCAAGGCCCGACGATCAGCGCCGAGAAGGCGCCCATCATGAAGACACCGGTGAGCTTGCCGCCCTGCATGCGGTTACTGGCATCGCTGAAGCGGCTTTGCATGAAGCTGGGCAGTTGCAGTTCGTAGAAGCCGAACATCGAGAAGGCCAGGCCGACGAAGATCAGCGCGCCAAAGCCCAGTGCCCAGGGGTTCTGCAGGGCGTTGGAAATCAGTGTGCCGGACATGCCGGCGGCGACGCCGGCCAGGGCGTAGGTGACCGCCATGCCGAGCACGTAAGCCAGCGACAGGACCAAGCCGCGCCGCTTGGTGACGCCCTTGCCCTGGCCGACGATGATGCCGGACAGGATGGGGATCATCGGGAAGACGCAGGGCGTCAGCGACAGCAACAGGCCGAAGCCGAAGAAGCTGACGACGATCAGCCAGAAATTGCCGCCTTTCAGCAACGCGGCGATCTGGCCACTCTCCGAGCTGTCGGCGCTGGTACCGGTCGTCGCGGGTACGGCCGCGGCGGCTACCGGCGCGGCGGCGCTCAGGTCGACCGTAATGCTTTTATCCATGGGCGGATAGCAGATGCCCTTCTCGCTACAGCCCTGGAAGCTGGCTTCGACGAGAATCTGTTTCGTGCCAGGCGGCAGGCCGAGGAGGCGGCTGGTGGTGCTGAACGATTGGTGATAGACGAACATCTTGCCGAAATTCGGATCGTCTTTTTCATCGGCCGGTGGCAGCTTCGGCGGCTCCACCTGCACGCCTGCCGGCGTCATGACGCTCAACTTGAGTTTGTCGCGGTAGAGATAATGCTCGGGGGCGATGCTGTAGTTCGCCTGGAGCATGCCGTCCTGGCTGGCGGTCACGGCGAGCTTGAAGGCTTCTTCCGGCGGCAGGAATTCGGGTTCCGCCTGGATGGCATCGCCGGCCAGTTGCTTCAGGCGTGCGATCAGTTCCGGACTCTGGCTCTGCCCCGCGGCGGCAGCCGTACTGGCGGCTGGAGCCGGGGGAGTGACCTTGGCCGCGGGTTTCGGCTCGGTGGTGGTTTCGGGTTTGGTTTCGGATTTGGCTTCGACTTCGGGTTTGACCGGGGCCTTGTCGTTTATGGCTTCTTTCGCGGCCTTCTCTTCCTGGGTCAGCGGTTGCAGGGTTATCGAAGTGGCCTGTGGCGGGTAACAGACACCGACTTCGGCGCAGCCCTGAAACGCGGCTGTCAGGGTGAAGGGCTTGGTGGCGCTGACGGGGATGCGTACCCGGAAGTCGTGGGTGTAGACATCGACCTTGCCGAAGGTTTCGTCCTCCTTGGACTTGCCGGTGGGCAGGGTGGGCTTGCCCAGCCTGGCGCCCTGGGCGCTGAACTTGAGCTTGTTCTGGTACAGGTAATAGCCTTTTGCAACCCGGAACTGTCCCTCGATCATGTCCGGCTTGACCACCTCGGCACTGAAGCGGAAGGCCTTTTCCGGCTCCAGCAGTTCATCGTCGGCGGCCCTCAGCCAGGGTGAGGCCAGCAGGAGGAGCGCAAGTAGAAGGAGACGCGTCATGTAGGATCCTAAGGTTGAGTCTCGCGGGTGACCCAGGCCAGATAGTCAGGCAGCCCTTGGACAGGGTCCAGGGCGAGGATCTCCGGGGTTTCGTAGGGATGGTGCTCGCTGAGGAAGGCTTCAAGTTGGTTGTAGCGTTCCGGCGTGGTCTTGATTATCAGCGGAATCTCCCCATTTTCCTGCAACGCGCCTTGCCAGTGATACACCGAATGGCAAGGCGCGAGTACGTTGACACAGGCGGCCAGTCGCTTTTCCACCAGCAGACGCGCCAGTTGGCGGGCGCTTTCTTGATCGGGTAAGGTGGTAAGGACTAGGGTGACCGGAGAGGATCGCATGGGTTTACGTTGGATCGGGACATTTCTGGCCATTATAGCGTTCGCGCTTCCCGTGCTGGAACTGGTGGGTATCTACCAGATATGGCAGGTTGCCGGCTGGTGGACCCTGGTTTGGCTCGCCCTCGCCGGTCTTGCCGGTCTCTGGCTGATGGCCCTGGAACGCTTGGCCTTCCTGCCGCGCATGGTTGCGTCGCTGGCGAACGGTAGCGTTCCATTCGCGGTACTGACCGGCAGCGGTCTGCGCTTTATCGCCGCAGCTCTGCTGATCATTCCGGGCGTCATCACCGATGCCATCGCCTTGCTCCTGCTGGTTTCCAGCCTGTTTTTCGGTGGCCCGACCGCGCCCGTTCCGGGTGTCGGCAGACAGCCGGCCGGACCGCGCGCGGCCAACGACGATGTCATCGAGGGCGATTTTCGGCGCGAGGATTAATCCGGTTTCAGGTGGCGCAACGCCACCAGCAGCGCCGCTGACGCGGGGATGGCCAGCAGGACGCCGAAGAAACCGAAGAGCTGGCCGAAGGCCATGAGGGCGAAGATCACGGCGACGGGATGCAGGCCGACGCGGTCACCGACCAGCCAGGGGGTGATGACCATGCCTTCGAGCAACTGGCCGACCGCGAAGACGCCCCAGATCGGCAGCAGGCCGTAGAACCCGGCGCCCTGGGCGAGGGCGGCGAGGGTGCCGAGGATGACGCCGACGACCACGCCCAGGTAGGGGACGAAGACCAGAACGCCGGCGATCAGGCCGACGGCCAGGGCGTAGTCCAGACCGGCGAGCCACAGGCCGATGGCGTAGAACAGCACCATGATGGCGATGACCGACAGCTGCCCACGGATGAATTCGGAGAGCACGGCATCGATCTCGCGGGCGATCCCCTCTACCCTGGGCCGCATCGAACCGGGTATCCACTCGGCGGTTTTGGCCACGGCGATGTCCCAGTCGCGCAACAGGTAAAAGGTCACCAGCGGCACCAGCAGCAGGTTGCTGATGAACCCCAGCAGCAAAAGGCCGCTGTCCTTCAGGTTGGGCAGGTAGGCGGTAAGCTGGCCGAGTTCGGCGAGGTGCGCCTTGGCCCAGTCGAGCATCTCGGTCTGGTCCTGCATCAGGTCGACGCCAAAGGTGCTTTGTAGCCAGGGCAGCAGGGTCGCGCGGCCCCATTCGATGAGCAGCGGCACCTGCTGCATCAACAGCCGGGTCTGTGCCTGGATCATCGGGATCAGCACGGCGACGAGGATGACGAAAACCAGCAGCAGCGCCAGCAGGACCAGGAGGGTGCCCAGGGTGCGCGAGCGCTTTTTCGCCTCCAGCCGGTCGACCAGCGGGTCGCAGATATAGGCGATGATGGCGGCGATCATGAAGGGGGTCAGGATCGGCGTCAGGGTATAGAGCAGGTAACCCGCGATGGCGGCGACCAGCAGTGACAGCAGGGTACGGGTGGAAGGCGGGGTCAGGTCCATGTGCGGTAGAATATTGCCTTTCAACGAGCCTGGCGATACCTCTGTGAGCGCACCCACTTCCCTGTCCTATCGTGATGCCGGTGTCGACATCGATGCCGGCGATGCCCTGGTCGACCGTATCAAGCCCTTGGCCCGGCGTACCTTGCGTCCCGAGGTGCTGGGCGGCATCGGCGGCTTCGGCGCGCTGATGGAACTGCCCAAGAACTACAAGGAGCCGGTGCTGGTCTCGGGCACCGATGGTGTCGGTACCAAGCTGAAGCTGGCCTTTCAACTCGACAAACACGACACCATCGGCCAGGATCTGGTGGCGATGAGTGTCAACGATATTCTGGTGCAAGGCGCGGAGCCGCTGTTTTTCCTGGATTATTTCGCCTGCGGCAAGCTCGATGTCGATGTCGGCGAGCAGGTCGTCAGCGGCATCGCCAAAGGCTGCGAACTGGCCGGCTGTGCCCTGATCGGTGGCGAGACGGCTGAAATGCCCGGGATGTATCCCCTCGGCGAGTACGACCTGGCCGGCTTCGCCGTGGGGGTCGCGGAAAAATCGAAGCTCATCGGCGGCACCGACATCAAGCCCGGCGATGCGGTGCTGGGACTGGCCTCGAGCGGTCCGCATTCCAACGGCTATTCGCTGATTCGCAAGATTGTCGAGGTGAGTGGCGCCGATCTGCGCGCCGATTTTCACGGTCGGCCGCTGGGCGAGGTGTTGCTGGAACCGACGCGCATCTACGTCAAACCCTTGCTGGCGCTGATGAAGCAGGTGAACGTCAAGGGCATGGCGCACATCACCGGCGGTGGGCTGCTGGAAAATGTGCCGCGCATCCTGCGCGAAGACCTGTGCGCGGTGCTCAACAAGGCCGCCTGGGAGATGCCGCCGGTATTCCAGTGGCTGATGGAAAAAGGCAACGTCGCCGAGCGCGAGATGCACCGCACCTTCAACTGCGGCATCGGCATGGTGCTGGTGGTCGATAACGCCGATGTCGAGCGTGCCGCGAAATTCCTCGCCGAGCAGGGCGAGACGGTGTACCACCTGGGCGCCATCGTCGCGCGCGGCGAGGATCAGCCGCAAACGGTTGTGGTGTGACCCGCGCCGTCGTCCTGATCTCAGGACGCGGCAGCAACATGGAGGCGCTGCTGCGGGCCGACCTGCCGGTCGAGTTCGCCGCCGTCATCAGCAACACCCGGCGGCGCATGGGCTGGAGACGGCGCGCGGCTTCGGTGTCGCCACGGCGGTGGTCGATCACCGTGCTTACCCGGATCGCACCGCCTTCGACGCTGCCCTGGCCGAGGCCATCGACCGCCATGCCCCGGATCTGCTGATCCTCGCCGGTTTCATGCGCGTGCTCACCGAAGGCTTCGTGCGTCGCTATACGGGACGCATGATCAACATCCACCCGGCGCTGCTGCCGTCCTTCCCTGGATTGCATACCCACCGCAAGGCACTCCAGGCGGGGGTCAAGATCCACGGCTGCACGGTACATTTCGTCACTCCCGAGGTCGATGTCGGCCCCATCGTTGTCCAGGCCGCCGTACCGGTGCAGGCCGATGACACCGAGGCCAGCCTGGCGGCACGTGTCCTGGCCCAGGAACACCTTATCTTCCCCATGGCCATTCGCTGGTTCGCGCAAGGCCGGCTGCATCTGCGCGCGGATGGCCGCGTCTCGCTGGATGCGGCCGCCGTGCCGTCTGTCGCCATGATTTCGCCGGCGCCCGACGCCGGCTGACTCCCGCGGAAATGTTGGCCGAACGCCCCCTGCTCGCGGCTTTGGCGGTTTCCCTGGCGGCGCATCTGGCCATCCTGGCCGCGACCGGGCGCCTCCGGACCGCCGTGCCGGACGAGATCGGCTTTCCCATCGAGGCCAGTCTGGCGCCACTCGTCGAATCCCGGCAAGCGCCGGTGGCGCCCGCCATCCAGGCCGATGCGTCAACTCCGCCAGTCGAGGCGCAACCGGAACCTCCCGTGCCGCCGTTGCCTATGCCGGCGCCCGAGCCGCCCGCCGCGCCGCCCAGCGTACAGCCTGTCCCCGAGCCACCCCCGCCGAGCGTCGAAACGCCGCCTATGCCGACACCCACGCCCGTGGTGGAAGCCAAACCCGAAGTGAAGGTCGAACCCACGCCCGAGGCCCGGCCGGCACGACCTGCCCTGCGCAGCCTGCCGGGGCGCGTCGAGATCCGCTATGCCGTGCAATACGGCGATGCCGCTTTCACGGCCGGCGAGGCACGCTACCTCTGGCAAAGCCAGAACGGGCGTTACTCCCTGGTCAGCACGCTTGAAGCGAAGGGTCTGGCAAGCCTGTTCGTCAGTGGGCGCATCACTCAGGTCAGCGAGGGCGAGGTCAACGCCGGCGGCCTTCAGCCGGAACAATACTGGGAGCACAAGGGCGAGCGCCGCCAGGATGCGGCGCGTTTTCTCTGGGCGCAGAACCAACTCGTCCTGAGCGGCAATCGGGGCAGCGTCGCGCTGATTCCCCAGGCCCAGGATCTGCTGAGTTTTCCTTTTCAGTTGGCGGCCACGGCGCGCGAGACCGAGAGCGAATTCAGCCTGGCCGTGAGCAACGGCCGCAAGCTGCAAACCTATCGCTTCAAATTCATCGGCGAGGAACGCCTGAACTTGCCGGGGCGAAGTGTCGAGACCTTGCACCTGCAAGGGGGGCGCGAAGGGGCGGGCACGCTGGATGTCTGGCTGGACCGGAATACGGCCTACCTGCCGGTGCAGGTGCGCACCCTGGATCAGAAGGGTAAACAGATCACCCTGGTCGCCGAGGAAGTGGCCGTCAGATAAACGGCCATCAGCGCGGAGTCAGCCTGGCTAGCCGATGCCGAGCTCGGCGCGGGTGCACTCCGCAAGGGCGACGGCGGCTTCCAGCGTTGGCGCCAGGCAGTTGTAGTGCCCCATCTTCCGGCCGCCCGGGCTTCGGCCTTGCCGTAGAGATGCAGTTGTACGCCAGGGGTGGGCCAATAGTTTGTCCCGGCCGGAACCGGCTGCCAGATATCGCCCAGGATGTTGCCCATGACCACCGGCGACAACTGGCGCGGGTCGCCCAGGGGCAAGCCACACAGCGCGCGGACCTGCTGCTGGAACTGGTCGGTGAGGCAGGCATCCAGGGTGTAGTGGCCGCTGTTGTGCGGGCGTGGCGCCATTTCGTTGAAGACGATGCGGCCATCGTCGAGGATGAAGAATTCGACGGCCAGGGTGCCGACATAGTCCAGGCCATCAGCGATGCGCGCCGCCATGCCGCGTGCCTGGTCAGCCAGCGCCTCCGGAACGCGCGCCGGGACAATGCTGGTGTCGAGGATGCCGTCGCGGTGGTGGTTTTCCGACAGGGGGAAGAAGGCGATCTGACCGTCCCGGTTGCGTGCCAGGACGACCGAGACTTCCTGGGCCAGCGGCAACAGGCCTTCGAGGAGGCAGGGCACCCGGCCGAAGTGCTCGAAGGCCGCCACCAGGGCATCCAGACTGTCGACGCGCGCCTGTCCCCTTGCCGTCGTAACCCAGGCGGCGCGTCTTGAGCAATGCCGGTCCGCCCAGCGTCGACCAGGCATGCACCAGAAAGCCTTCGTCCTCGATGTTGGCGAAAGGCGCCGTGGCGCAGCCGAACTCCTGGGCGCGGGTCTTTTCCAGAAGGCGGTCCTGGGCGACGGCGACGGCGCTGGGCGAGGGCGCGACAGTGCAGTGCTTGGCGAGCATCTCCAGGGAGGTGGCCGGAACGTTCTCGAATTCGGTGGTGACGGCGGCGCACAACCCGCCCATGTGCAGCAGGCTGGCGGCGTCGCGGTAGTCGGCCTTGAGGTGGATATCGGCGAGCTTGCCGGCCGGGCTCGCCGGGTCGGGATCCAGAACGACGACCTTGTAACCCATGGTCTGGGCGGCGGTGGTGAACATCCGGCCAAGCTGGCCGCCGCCGAGGACGCCCAGCGTCGCGCCGGGCAGGATCGGACCGGGCAGGATCATGCGGGTCGATCCTCGGGCAGATCCATGGCCAGGACGGACTCGGTCTGGCGCTGGCGGAAGGCTTGCAAACGTTCGCGGATGCCGGCGTCTTCGCCGGCCAGCAGGGCGGCGGCGAACAGGGCGGCGTTGGCGGCCCCGGCCTCGCCGATGGCGAAGGTCGCCACTGGAATGCCCTTGGGCATCTGGACGATGGACAACAGCGAGTCGATGCCCTTCAGGGCGCGCGACTGGACCGGCACGCCCAGCACCGGCAGGTGTGTCTTGGCGGCGGTCATGCCCGGCAGGTGGGCGGCGCCACCGGCCCCGGCGATGATGCATTTCAGGCCGCGCGCCACTGCGCTTTCGGCATATTCAAACAGCAGATCCGGAGTGCGATGCGCCGATACCACCCGTTTTTCGTAGGCGACACCGAGGCTGTCCAGGATATCGGCGGCGTGGCGCATGGTGTCCCAGTCGCTGACGCTGCCCATGATGATTCCGACCTGAGGGGCTTGCATGGTTTATCGTGCCTTGCAGAAGCGAAGATGCGCCATGATACCGGTTGCCCGGTCGGGCTTAAACCCAGCCGTCCCGTTTCAGTCGACGATACAGGACGAAACAGGCCATGCCGGTCCCCAGTAAGGTCAACGGGTAGGCCCAGGGCCAATGCAATTCGGGCATGCCCTCGAAGTTCATGCCGTAGAGACTGAACACCAGGGTGGGGATCGCCAGGATGGCGCCCCAGCCGGCCAGCTTCTGCACCGATTCGTTCTGCTTCAGGCTGACCGCGGCGATACTCAGCTGCATGGCGTCGTCGAGCATATGGCTGAGCCGGTCCAGGCTGCGCATCAGCCGCATGACGTGGTCATGGATGTCGCGGTAGTAGGCCTTCAACTCCTTGGTGACCAGCATCGGGTGCTCGCGGATCAGGGTCATGCAGATGGCGTCCATCGGTTCGATCATGGCATGCAGGCCAAGCAGCTCGCGGCGCAGGCCGTACAGCTGGCTGAGCCGGTTGCCGCGAAAGCCGTCGGCAAGCATGGCTTCCTCGAGGGCGCGGTGCTGTTCCTCGGCAGCCTGGAAGGCGGGCATATAGTCATCCACCAGGCAGTCGAGGACGTGGTACAGGCCGTCCCCACATCGGGCGGTTGCCGGCTGGAAGAGTTGTTCCAGCGGCTTGCGGCAGGCGATGCGCGGCGAATGGCGGACGACGCAGAGATAGTTGCGTCCGCAGAAGACATGCACTTCACCGAAGTGCACCCGGCCTTGCCACCAGCTTGCCGCCTGCAAGGCCAGAAAGACCGAGTCCGGATAGTTCTCGATCTTGGGACGCTGGTGCGCCGCCAGGGCGTCTTCCAGAACCAGTTCGTGCAGGGTCAACTCTTCGGCGAGCTTTTGCAGCAGCCATTGCTCGGGTTGCTCGATATCCAGCCAGACGAAGGTATCGGCACTGGCGAGGGCATCACTGATGGCGTCGATGGTCAGGCGCTCGTGGCCATCGGCGCGAAAGACGTAGCAATTGGCGTTGTCGTTCATGCGTAGCTCAGAAGGGTAGGGTCAAGTCGGGTCGGATTCGCGCAAGGATAGCCCGGAATGCCGTCTGGATGCGTGCCAGGGCCTCGGCCGTGTCGGCCTCGAAGCGCAGGGTGAGCGCCGGCGTGGTGTTCGAGGCGCGCATCAGGCCGAAGCCATCGGCGTATTCGACGCGCAAGCCGTCGAGCCTGATCACCTCGGTCGCGCCATCGAACACCGCGCGCTCGGTAAGTTCGGCCATCAGCCGGTGCGCTTCGCCCTCGGCCAGGGCGATCTGCAGTTCCGGGGTGTTCAGACTGTCCGGCAGCGCATTCAGGGCCGCGCCGACATCGGCCTGGCGCGACAGGATTTCTATCAGCCGGGCACCGGCATAGAGGCCGTCGTCGAAGCCGTACCAGCGCTCCTGGAAAAAAATGTGGCCGCTCATCTCCCCGGCGAGCAACGCCCCGGTTTCCTTGAGTTTGGCCTTGAGCAGGGAATGGCCGGTCTTCCAGAGCAGCGGTACGCCGCCGTGGGCGCGTATCCAGGGGAACAGGTTGCGCGTCGATTTGACGTCGAAAATGATCGTGCCACCCGGGCTCCGGCTCAGTACATCGGCGGCGAACAGCATCAACTGGCGGTCCGGCCAGAGGATGCGGCCATCCGGCCCGACCACGCCGAGTCGGTCGCCGTCGCCGTCGAAGGCCAGGCCGATTTCGGCGCCCGTGGCTTGGACGCGCGCGCTCAGGTCACCCAGGTTTTCCGGCCGCGAAGGGTCGGGATGATGGTTCGGGAAGTGGCCGTCGACGTCGCAGTACATGGCATCCACCGTGCAGCCCAGGGCGCGATAGAGTCCGGGGGCATAGGCCCCGGCGATGCCATTGCCGGCATCGATGACGATGCGCATGGGCCGGGCCGGCTTGATGTCGTCGATGATGCGCTGGGTGTAGGCCGCGGCGATGTCGTGTTGCCGATAGCGGCCCGAACCTGGAACGAAATCGTCCGTTTCGATGCGCCGGCGCAGCCCCTGGATGGCGTCGCCGGACAAGGTTGCGCCGGCCAGGACCACTTTCAGGCCATTGTAGTCCGGGGGGTTGTGCGAGCCGGTAAGCATCACTCCGGCCTGGGTCGCCAGATGCTGCGCGGCGAAGTAGCACATGGGCGTGGTGACTTGCCCGAGATCGACGACATGCATGCCCGTGGCGCGCAGCCCCGATACCAGCGCACGCGCCAGTTCCGGCCCGGAGAGCCGGCTGTCGCGGCCGACGACGATCTCCGCCAGACCCGCGTGCCTGGCCTCGGTGCCGATGGCGCGCACGATCGAGGCAACGATCTCCGGCGTCAGCGTCTTGCCGACAATGCCGCGAATATCGTAGGTCTTGAATATCTCCCTGGGAACCAAGGCCATGCGCATCCTCCATTCGCCGGGATTATCCCCGATCGTTGGAGCGTCGCATGCAAAAAAAACGGCACCAGCGAACTGGTGCCGTGCAAAAAACCGCCGTTGCGGCGGTCAGGGAGGTTAGATTGCTTTATGCCATATTAATCCCGGACTGTCTACGAAATTAGTATAAATATACTATGACATTAGTATAAGAGCACTGCCCCGCAAGGCCATGGATATAGGGGATATCCCCGTCGAGTTGGTTGCCTTGCCTGCCGCCTGTTGCCCTGCCTACAATGCCGGACTGAATGGAAAAGCCGACATGACCGAACTCACCGCTTTACTGGAAAAATACAGCAAGCCCGGGCCGCGTTACACTTCGTATCCGACGGCGCCCTACTTCCATACCGGCTTTACCGAGGCGGACTGGCTCGAAGAACTGCGCGCCTCGCAGCGCCCGGAGCGCGGTCTGTCCCTGTATTTTCACATCCCGTTCTGCGACACCCTTTGTTATTACTGCGGCTGCAATATGGTGGCCACGGGTGATTACACTAAAGCCTACCAGTATCTGGACTTTCTGGATATGGAAATGGCGCGCGTGCAGGCGCTTACCGATCCGGCGCGCCAGGTGCGGCAACTGCACTTTGGCGGCGGTACCCCGACCTATCTGCGGCCACAGGATATTCGCCGGCTGATGGCCATGATCCGCGCCCGTTTCAATCTGGCGCCGGATGCCGAGATGGGCTGCGAGGTCGCCCCCCGGGAACTGACCCGCGACCATCTGCTTGCTTTGCGCGAATCGGGCTACAACCGGCTCTCCATGGGCGTCCAGGGTTTGGACGACCGGGTGCAGAAGGCGGTCAACCGGGTCCAGCCGGAAGGCCTGATCAGTCAGGTGTATGGCTGGGCGCGCGAACTCGGTTTCCAGAGCATCAACATGGACCTGATCGTCGGTCTGCCGCACCAGACCGTGGCCAGCTTCGCGCATACCCTGGACAAGGCCCTGGAGTGGTCGCCCGACCGCTTCGCGGTGTTCGGTTACGCGCATGTGCCCTGGATGAAGAAGCATCAGAAGCTGATCCTGGAAAAGGATCTGCCCGACTTCACCACCCGCCTCGACCTGCAACAACTCATCCACGAACGCATGGCGGCCGCCAAGTACGTCAACATCGGCCTGGATCACTTCGCCAAACCGGATGACGAGATGGTCAAGGCGCAGCAGACCCGGACCTTGTGGCGCAACTTCCAAGGCTATACCACGCACAAGGAATGCGACATCTACGCCTTTGGCGCGTCGAGCATCAGCCAGACGCCGGATTGCTATATGCAGAACGAGAAGAACCTGAAGAAGTATCAGGAGCGCATCGGCGCCGGCGGCCTGGCCGTCGAACGCGGCTTGCGCCTGACCCAGGAGGACAAACTGCGCCGCGACGCCATCACCAAGGTGATGTGCGACATGCAACTGGATATGGCCGAGTTCGGTCGCGTCTGGCAGCTCGATTTCGCCAGCCATTTCGCCGATGCGCTCACCGATCTGCAACCGCTGGTCGCTGACGGTTTCGTAGAAATCGATGCCAGCCGTATCAAGGTGACCGAACTGGGCCGCCTGTTCCTGCGCAATATCGCCATGTGTTTCGATCCGTACCTGAAACAGGCCTCGGAGAGCGGCCCGCGCTATTCGCGCACGGCCTGATTCAGGGCTCCCGAAAAAAAGCGCCTTGTTAGGCGCTTTTTTTGTTGCCGCTGACCATCGCGCTTACTCGACGATGCCTTTCAAGGCCTCGGCTTCTTCGTTGGCGATGTCGGTCATGACCCTGGCGGGCTCGTCCTTCAGCCCGCGAGCCAGCAAGGCCGTATTCATCCGGACGATATAGGCCTTGCCATCCTTGCCTTCGAAGATCGTGATCCGGCAGGGCAGGGGCGGCAGCTTGCCCTGGCTGGCCCGGACGAGGCGCTCGTTGGCATCCTTCGGACAGGTGGCCAGGACCTTCATGCGCTTGGCGTCGCTGACGCCGTTTTGTTTCATCGAGGGCTGCATGTCGTGCACCTGACCCACGCTCCAGCCATGTTTCGTGGCGGAGGCGGCGATGGCCGAGATGGTATCCTCGAAGCCGAACCGGGATTTTCGATAGTCGAACATGATGGCCATCATCTGCATCTGGCGCATCATGGCGGCCTGCACCTGTTCCTTGGTCGGTTGCGGCATCGGCATTTGCGCCAACACGTTGCCGGCGAGCAGCAGCCCGGTGGCGAATAAGATCGTGCGTTTCATCGATGTTCCCCTGTGTGATTCTGCGGTTCTAATGGCGCGCTATGGCGGCGCCCGGATTCTTCAGTTTGTAGAGCGTGCCGCAGTACGGGCAGCGCGCCTCGCCCTTGGCTTCGATGGGCAGAAAAACACGTGGATGCGCATCCCACAGCGTGCTTTTCGGTCCCGGGCAATGCAACGGCAAATCGCCGGCGTCGATCTCGACAACCGTCTCGACGCGCGGCTTCGTGGCGTTCTCAGACATAGGTCAGCCAGTCCTCATGACGCGGATCGCGCCCCTGGACGCAATCGAAATAACGGGCCTGCAAGCGTGCCGTCACCGGGCCGCGGTCGCCGTCGCCGATGGCGCGGTTGTCGAGTTCGCGGATCGGTGTCACCTCGGCGGCGGTGCCGGTGAAGAAGGCTTCGTCGGCGGAGTACACCTCGTCGCGGGTGATACGCTTCTCGATGACCTGCAAGCCTTCTTCGGCGGCCAGCTGGATGATCGTGTCGCGGGTGATGCCTTCCAGGGCCGAGGTCAGGTCCGGCGTGTAGAGCTTGCCGTTGCGGATCATGAAGATGTTCTCGCCCGAGCCCTCGGCAACAAAACCATCGACGTCGAGCAGCAGGGCTTCCTGATAGCCGTCATGCTCGGCTTCGCGATGCGCCAGGATCGAGTTCATGTAGTTGCCGTTGGCCTTCGCCTTGCACATGGTGATGTTGACGTGGTGCCGGGTGAAGGACGAGGTCTTGACGCGGATGCCATGTTCCAGGGCCTCCTGGCCCAGATAGGCGCCCCAGCGCCAGGCGGCGACGATGACATGCGTCGACAGGGTCTTGGCGGAAATGCCCATCGCCTCGGCGCCGTAGAACGCCATCGGCCGGATGTAGGCCGACTCCAGGTTGTTTTCCCGAACCGCGCTGCGTTGCGCCTCGGAGATGGTTTCCTTGTCGAAGGGCATCTTCATGCCGAGGATATGTGCCGAGCGGAACAGCCGGTCGGTATGCTCCTTGAGACGGAAGATCGCCGTGCCCTTGGGCGTCTGATAGGCGCGCACGCCCTCGAAAACGCCCATGCCGTAGTGCAGTGTATGGGTCAGGACATGCGTCGTGGCGTCGCGCCAGTTCACCAGATTGCCGTCGTACCAAATCAAACCGTCGCGGTCGGCCATGGACATGATGCCAAACTCCCGGAAAAGCGTTTAACGAAAGGCGAATTTTACCGCAAATCGGGGGCGGGACGAGGCGTCACGGTGATTCCCCGGTCGTGGCCTCAACGCCGAATACCTCGGCCCACAGTCGCCGCACCGGCTCGGCATGACCCGGCACCAGATCGAGGTCGACGCGCGCGAGTTCGTCGCCTTGAAGTTTCGCCTGGTGCTGCATGCGGCGCAGTTCGCGGTAGGCGTCGGCGGCGGCCTGGGCGGTTTCAGCCGTCAGCAGGCCGAGTTCGGCGCAGCGTTTCAGCAGGGCGATGTTACCGATGTTGGCGGTCAGACCCGGGTGCTCGTGGGCATACGCCAGGACCAGATATTGCACGGCGAATTCGGCATCGACCAGGCCGCCGCTGTCGTGCTTGAGGTCGTACGAATCAGTTGGATTCCGGTGGCCGTCGTGCATTTTTTGGCGCATCTCCAGGACGTCGGCACGCAGTTTTTCCCTGTCGCGCGGCAGGCGCAGGATGGTCTCGCGGATGGCGTCGAACCGGGTGCCGACAGCGGGGTCGCCGCAACTGTAGCGGGCACGGCTCAGGGCCTGGTGTTCCCAGGTCCAGGCATGGGTGCGCTGGTAGTCCTCGAAGGCCTCGACCGAACTGACCAGCAGGCCGGAGGCACCGTCCGGGCGCAGGCGCATGTCGATCTCGTAGAGCATGCCCGCCGAGGTGAGCGTGCCGAGCCAGGTATTCATGCGCTTGCCGAGGCGCGAATACACCTCTTGGGCATCCGGGTGCGGGTCGTCGTAGAGGAAGACGATGTCCAGGTCCGAGGCGTAGCCGAGTTCCTTGCCGCCCAGCTTGCCGTAGGCGATGACCGCGAAGGCGGGCCGCTCGCGGTGTTTGCGCGGTGTCCCGGCCCAGACCAGTTCGAGGGTTTGCTCCAGGAGCAGGTCGGCGAGATAGGAGAGCTGGTCGGAGAGCTTTTCCACGGTCCACATGCCCGACAGATCCTGGGCCAGCAGGCGGAACGTCTCGCTCTGTTTGAAGTGGCGCAGTTCGTCCATCTGTCGTTCGACATCGCCAGGGAAAGCCTCGATGCGGGCGCGCAGTTCGGCGCGTTTCAGTTCCCAGACCGGCGGCGCCATCAGGGTGCGCACGTCGAGCATCTCGTCGAGCAGGTGCGGTTGCCGGGTCAGGTACTGCGCTG
The DNA here is from genome assembly GCA_016703155.1 of Hydrogenophilales bacterium. Taxonomy (GTDB): domain Bacteria; phylum Pseudomonadota; class Gammaproteobacteria; order Burkholderiales; family Thiobacillaceae; genus JADJCP01. The sequence goes on along the minus strand of JADJCP010000001.1, from coordinate 1,119,108 downwards.
CCCAGGGGCTGGAGCAGACCAGTTTGGCGACCTGCGCCAGGGTTTGCGGATACTCGCGCAGGAGACGCAGGTAGGGGGCGCGTCGGCTGATGCTTTCCAGCAGGGTGAGGATGCGCGCCAGGGTGGCATCCGGGTGCGACTGGCGTGCCGAGACATCGATCAGCGGCGGCAGCAGGCTGTCCAGGGCGGCCTTGTTGGTGGCGGGCAGGCCGGCGTAGCGACTGCTGCCGACGAATTCGCGCAACAGGTCGAGCATCTTGCGGCTGTCGCTGAAACCGAGCTCGTCGAGTCGTGCCAGGGCCACCTCGTCGGGGAGCGCATGCAGCCCGGCCAGCGGGTGGCTGGTCTGGTCTTCCTGGGGGGCGCCGAAGACTTGTTCGAAATGCTCGGCGACTTTCTTGCGCAGGTGGTTCAGGTGCGTCTCGAAGCCTTCCCAATCGCTGAAGCCCATCGACTTGGCCACTTTCGGCCTGTCCTCGATAGCCTTGGGCAGGCGCTGAGTCTGGGCATCGTCGAGATATTGCAGGCGATGTTCGAGATTGCGCAGGAACAGGTAGGCCTCGTCGAGTTCGCGTACCGCCTGTTCCGGCAGCAGTCCCATGGCGGCGAGTTGGCCAAGGATGACGCGCGTCGGGCGCACTTGCAGGGCCGGCGTCTTGCCGCCGCGGATCAACTGGAACACCTGGGCGATGAATTCGATCTCGCGGATGCCGCCCGGGCCGAGCTTGATGTTGTCGTCCATCTCCTTCTTGGCGACCTCGCGGCGGATCTGTGCATGCAGGTCGCGCATCGCGGCGAAGGCGCCGAAATCGAGGTATTTGCGGAAGACGAAGGGTTTGCGCAGTTGCTCCAGTTCGTCGATGCGCTCGCCGCACAGGGCGCGGCCCTTGATCCAGGCGTAGCGCTCCCACTCGCGGGCCTGGGTGTAGAAGTACTCTTCCAGCATGGCGAAACTCGACGCCAGCGGGCCGCCGTCGCCATAGGGGCGCAGGCGCATGTCGACGCGGAAGACGAAGCCGTCGGCGGTGGCCTCGCCGATGGCATTGATCAGGCGCTTGCCCAGGCGCGTGAAAAACTCGTGATGGCTGAGTCGGCGCGGGCCGGGGGTTTCGCCGTCTTCCGGATAGACGAAGATGAGGTCGATGTCCGACGAGACGTTCAACTCGACACCGCCGAGCTTGCCCATGCCGACGACGATCAGCCGTTGCGGCGCGCCATGACCGTCGACCGGTTCGCCATGAAGGCTCGCCAGATCGGCGTGGATGAAGTCGCGCGCCGCCGTCACCGTCACCTCGGCGAGTTCCGTACAGGTGCGCGTCACCTCGGTCAGATCGGCGGCGCCACCCAGGTCGCGGACGATCAGCCGGGACATGACGCGCTGACGCAGATCGCGCAGTTGACGCTTCAGGCTGTCGTCGTCGGTGTACGGGTGGGCAGCGAGAAAGGCCAGCATTTCCCCACGTGTCCAGGGTGTCTCGGCTGTTTTCGTCAGCCACTCGGCGAGCTCCGATCGCGCCGACAGACGGCCCGCTAACCATCGGCTGTAGTCTCTGGCGCTGTCAAGCGAGGCAAAAATCATGATTTATTGTGCAGTGCAAAATGCCAAAACATCGGAATTAGCCTAATTTTGCCCCTTCCTTGGGGGAGGAAGCGAATTTGGATTATTGACCACCAGTCGAGGAGCAGAAGAATTATGTCCAGCATCGAATCCGTCCTGCACGAAAACCGTGTGTTTGAGCCCACCGAGGCATTCAAGGCTCAAGCCACCATCTCAGGCATGGACGCCTACAAGGCACTCTGCGCGGAAGCCGAGGCCGACTACGAGGGTTACTGGGGCCGGCTCGCCAAGAGAGCATCTGGTCTGGCAAACACCCTTCACCAAAGTCCTGGACGAGAGCAACGCCCCGTTCTACAAGTGGTTCCCTGACGGCAAGCTGAATGTGTCCTACAACTGCCTCGACAAGAACGTCGAAGCCGGCCTGGGCGACAAGGTCGCCATCATCTTCGAGGCCGACAAGGGCGAAGTCACCCGTGTCACCTACAAGGACCTGCTGGGCCGCGTCGCCAAGTTCGCCAACGCATTGAAGGGCCTGGGCGTCAAGAAGGGCGACCGGGTCATCATCTACCTGCCCATGTCCATCGAGGGCGTCGTCGCCATGCAGGCCTGCGCGCGCATCGGCGCGACCCATTCGGTGGTCTTCGGCGGCTTCTCCGCGCAGTCTCTGCGCGACCGTATCGAGGACGCCGGCGCCGTTCTGGTCATTACCGCCGACGAGCAGTGCCGGGGCGGCAAGAATATCCCCCTGAAGCCCGCCGTAGACGAGGCGCTCACCCTGGGCGGCTGTGACACGATCACGAACGTCGTGGTCTACCAGCGCACCGGCGGCCCGGCCGTCATGGCTCCGGGACGCGACCTCTGGTGGCATGATGTGGTCGCCGGCCAGTCGGAAACCTGCGAGCCGGAATGGGTCGACGCCGAGCATCCGCTGTTCCTGCTCTACACCTCGGGTTCCACCGGCAAGCCCAAGGGCGTGCAGCACTCCACCGGCGGCTACCTGCTGCATGCGGTGCTGACCATGAAGTGGACCTTCGACCTGAAGCCGAACGACGTCTTCTGGTGTACCGCCGACATCGGCTGGGTGACCGGCCACACCTACATCACCTACGGCCCGCTGGCCTGTGGTGGTACCCAGATGGTCTTCGAGGGCGTGCCCACCTACCCCAACGCCGGCCGTTTCTGGCAGATGATCCAGGACCACAAGGTCAACATCTTCTACACCGCGCCGACCGCGATCCGCTCCCTGATCAAGGCCGGCGAAGCCAACATGGAAGTGGCGCATCCGAAGAACTTCGACCTGACCAGCCTGCGCGTGCTGGGCTCGGTCGGCGAGCCGATCAATCCGGAAGCCTGGATGTGGTACCACGACAATATCGGCGGCGGCAAATGCCCGATCATGGACACCTTCTGGCAGACCGAAACCGGCGGCCACGTCATCACCCCGCTGCCGGGCGTGACGCCGCTGGTGCCGGGTTCCTGCACCCTGCCCTTCCCGGGCATCATGGTCAGCGTCGTCGACGAGGCCGGCCATGACGTGGAATGGGGCAAGGGCGGTTTCCTGGTGATCAAGCGCCCCTGGCCGTCGATGATCCGCACCATCTGGAACGACCCGGACCGCTTCAAGAAGAGCTACTTCCCGGAAGACCTGGGCGGTAAGCTGTATCTCGCTGGCGACGGCGCGGTGCGCGATGCCACCACCGGCTACTTCACCATCATGGGCCGCATCGACGATGTGCTGAACGTGTCCGGCCATCGCATGGGCACGATGGAAATCGAATCCGCGTTGGTCTCGCATCCGCTGGTGGCGGAAGCCGCCGTGGTCGGCAAGCCGCACGACATCAAGGGTGAAGCCATCGTCGCCTACGTCGTGCTGAAGCGGGCGCGTCCGGTCGGCGACGAGGCCAAGCAGATCGTCAACGACCTGCGCAACCACGTCGGGCACGAGATCGGTCCGATCGCCAAGCCCGACGAAATCCGCTTCGGCGACAACCTGCCGAAAACCCGCTCCGGCAAGATCATGCGCCGCCTGCTGCGCACGCTGGCCAAGGGCGAGGAAATCACCTCCGACGTTTCGACGCTGGAAAACCCCGCCATCCTTGACCAGCTCAAAGAGGTGGTGAAGTAAGGAGTACCCGCCGCCGTCAACGAAGCCAGGGGATGGTGGGGTCTCAGTGAAGGTTAACCTCTCCGCGTCAGCGGGGAGGTTAAGCGCATTGCGTGACTGTAATTAAATTCCGGCGAACATGAACGACAAACGCGGCTTATGGCCGCGTTTTTTGTTGATGCGAGGCGTCGACTGCCGAGAATTTTGCCTGGCGTCCATGGTGAAACGACAGCGGTTCGGCATCTGTGTTCCAGAGTAAAATCGTGAGTGTCGCAGTCAGCGGCTTTCATCTAGAAAACGCAGATTTATTCGCTCATTGTCATTGCGGGGCGAAATCAACAGCCTATGGATCGCCACGTCGCTGCGCTCCTCGCGATGACGAATTCTTCAGCGTTTCCCCAGGCCAATAAATCAAGCTATCACGAGGCACAGGTGCTTAAATTTGAATGACGCGGCCAATATTCTGATCGTGGGTGCGGGTTTCTCGGGATCCGTTCTCGCACGCCAACTCGCCGAAGCGGGAGTGCCCGTCCAGGTGATCGATATGCGTGGCCATGTCGGGGGCAATTGCCATACTGAACGAGACCCTGTTACGGGGGTAATGGCTCATGTGCACGGCCCGCACATTTTTCACACTGACAATCAGGAGGTTTGGCGTTATCTCCAGCGGTACAGCGATTGGGTTCCTTTCGTTAACCGGATCAAGGCGAATACCGGCTCGGGCATCTACAGCCTGCCTATCAACCTCCATACGATAAACCAATATTTCGCCAAGACACTGTCTCCGGATGAAGCCAGGATATTTCTTTCCAGCAGGACCGAAAACGAGATCCTCGAGCCGGCGAATTTTGAGGAGCAGGCATTAAAATTCCTCGGGCGCGAACTGTACGAGGCGTTTTTCAAGGGCTACACCATTAAGCAATGGGGCTGTGAGCCAACTGAATTGCCGGCACAAATACTCAAGCGTCTGCCTATGCGGTTCAATTACAACGACAATTACTACGACAGTGCCTATCAGGCGCTTCCCCGGGGAGGCTACACCCAGGTGCTGGAGAATATGCTGGATCATCCCCGCATCCGGGTTAGCCTGAATACCCCTTGGGATCCCGCCATGCGCAAAGACGCCAGCCATATTTTCTATTCCGGGGCACTCGATCAGTTTTACGGCTATACCGATGGTCGCTTGGGCTACAGGACCGTGTACTGGCATAACGAGATTCATGATGGTGATTTCCAGGGGAATGCGCTAATCAACTTTACTCAGTTGAGTGTCCCATGGACACGCATACTGGAACACAAGCATCTTGTGCCTTGGGAATGCCATGAAAAAACCCTGATTTCACGGGAATTCAGCAAGGAGACCGGGCCAGGTGATATCCCTTATTACCCAAAACGCCTCGAAGCGGACATGGGCATCCTTCAAGGCTATATCGACATGGCCAAACGAGACCGGGGGATAACCTTTATCGGCCGTCTTGGTACCTATCGTTATCTCGACATGCACCTGGTTATCTCTGATGCCCTGCGTCTTGCGCGAGACTGGCTTGATGCCAGGAACGACAACCGACCCCCCCCACTATTTTCCAGAGCGCCACTTTAGCGGGATGGGTGACAGCGCTCAGGGTAGCCAGAGGCTGAATACCGCGCCGTCCTCGTTGCGCAGGGTCATGCGGCCTTGGCGGCCCTTGTTCTCGTGGGCCTGGGCGATCCGGTTGGCGAAAAACAGGCCGAGGCCGGTCCCGCTGGCGGCCTTGCCGGGCACGTGGCCCTGGTTTGCCAGGATGTGTCCGGGGTAGCCGTCGCTGTCATCGCGTACAAAAAAACACAAGCCGCCAGCGTCTGACGAGGCGCCGATCTCGATTCGGCCACGGGCGAATTGCAGGGCGTTATGCACGGCGTTGAGCAGGGCGATCTCAACCAGGTAGCGGTCGAAGAACCAGAAAGGGGGCGCCGCTTCCGCGTGGCAGACGATGTCGAGTTTGTCGCCGGCCAGGGCGCGGGCCTGAACCTGGATTTCCTGGAGAAAATCGCTGGGGGATTGCGCGCCGATGTTCAGTGTCAGGCTGTCCTGGTCGCTCTTGTACAAGGTGAGTGCCTGCACCAGACGATCGGCGATGCGTTGGCAGATCAGGCGCGGTTCGTGCAGGGCGTCGGTCAGGTCGGGATGCTGACTGGCGACTTCACCCAGGGTCAGGGTCAGGTGGCCGAGCTGGTTCTTCAGCTCGTGGAACTCCGAGGCCATCAGAGCGGTGAGGTCCAGTGTTTGTTGTTCCGCAGGGGCGTGGTTCATGGCAGCTTGACTCCGAATTTTTTCGCCAGGTCGCGGCGCATGGTGTCCACCTTGATCAGTTTGGCATGCTCCGGATTGCGCTGCCGGGCCTGGGTGAGGTATTGATCGACGTAGCCGGCGAGTTCGGCATCCCAGCCGTCGCGGGCGATCAGTGAGAGTTGTGCCTGGGCGGCATTGAGCAGGATCTGCACGTTGTTGGGCAGGCGCTCGGCCGCGTCGCGCAGCATCGCCGCCGCCTCGACCAGATCGCCGGCGCGGGCACGCAGCACCGCCTCGTTGTTCAATGAGACCGTGGCCTTGACGCTGTCCTTGATGATGCGCTCGCCGGCATCGGCCATGTCCAATTTGTTGAACACCTGGCGCGACTTGGCCAGCAGCCGGCTGTTGTCATGGTTGTTGTCGACCAGCGTCTGCATCATGTGCAGTCCCTGCGCTTCCTTGCCGCTGCTCAGGCAGGCCTCGGCCAGGTCCAGGGAGAGATTCTCGGAAGGCGCCAAGCCATGGGTTTCCTGGAGCTTCAGGGCGTCCTCGATCAGGCGCGCGGCGGCTTCAGTGTTGCCGGCGCGGCTTTCCTTGAGGCTTTCGACCACATTGGCGGCGAACTCCGCTTGCGGGTTGTTGGCGTAGTGCTGGCGCAATTCCTTGAGGACGCTGCCGGCCTCCTGAAATTTGCCTTGTTCGACCTGGATGCGGGCCAGTCGGGCATGGTCTTCGGGGGAGCGCAGGATCGAGTGGACATTTTTCGCGACCACTGTGCTGAAGGCGCGCTCGGCGGTCTCCAACTCGCCGAGCGAGTAGGCGACGTCGCCCAGGACGCGTTGTCGACCGAGCATGTTGGGTGAGCGTTCGACGGCCTGGCTCAACGTCGACAAGGCCGAATCCAGGTCGTTGCGCGCCTCCTGGACGCGCGCGAGATAGTCGTGGGCGGCCATGTAATCGGGCGCCTCGTCCACCAGATCGAGCAGCAAATTTTCGGCTTCCTGTTGCTGATCTTGCAGAAACAGGGTTTTGGCGAGTCCGAGACGCGCCCAGGGCACCGCGCGCATCGCCAGGATCCGTTCGTAGATCTGGCGGGACTCCTCGATGTGGCCGGTGGCGATGAGCAATTCGGCCTTCAGGCGCCAGGCATCGATGGTGTGGCGGGGTTCAGCGCCGCGATCCGGTCGCAGACCGTCGCCGCCTCGGCGTTCAGAGCCTCTTCCATAAGTCGGTAGACCGGCGCGAAGGCGGCTTTTTTCTTGAGCACTTGGTTCAGGCGTTGTTGCAGTGCCTCGGCGGTGAATGGCTTGATCAGGTAATCGTCGGGCGCCAGTTCGACGGCCGACATCACTTTCTCGTAGGTGCGTTCCGCCGTGACCATGAGAAACACCGTGGCCAGGGAGATCAGCTTGCTGTGGCGCAGTTCTTCGAGGAGTTGCTGGCCATCGCGGCCTTCGCCCAGGTTGTAGTCGCAGACGATGACGTCGTATTTGCGCTGCTTGATGCGATGCACCGCGTCGAAGGCGCCCTGGCTCATGTCGGTCTTGGTGACGCCGAAGTTGCTCAGGGTCATGCGTAAGGAGGCGCGCATGCCCGGATGGTCGTCGATGACCAGGACGGCAAGGGTGCTGAAATCGGTTTCCGGGGCATTTGACATGGTGTCCAGACGGGACAAGAGGACCATTGCCGATGGTACCGGAGCGCATGCCGGTCGAACAGCACGAAGTCCCTGCCAAGGTTGAGGTTGACCCTGTCCGGAGCGACCCCGACAATGCCCGTCGATGTCACTTGGAAAGAGGGTCATGGATAAAGAAGCACTCGGTAAGGAACAACAGATCATGCGCGCCATGCGCAAGACGCTCACTTCGGTGGTGCGCGACTGCGCGCCGCGCCCCGATCAACCCAGTCCGCTTTCCGAGGACACCGTGGAGAACGTGCGCATGTGCCTGGGCCTGATCGCCGCGCGCGAGTCGGAACTGGCCGAAGCCCTGGGCCTGTCGCGCACCGAGCGCCCGGGTTACGTCGACGAACCGCGCAACGCCGAGGTGTTGCAGTTCGTGCCGGGCCCGCGTAAAGAGCATTGATGGCCGAAGCCATTTCCAGCCTGATCAGCGACACCGAGGCGCCGCTTGTCCGGCCGCGTTATGTGGTGATCTACAGCCCGGGCGGCAAGGGTCGCAAACGGTTTCCCGAAAACTGCGTCACCTTGCATGACACCGAGGCGGCGGCGCGCGCCGCCGCCCATCCCGAGGCTGGTTTTCACGCCGCGGTAGCCTCGGGGCCGTCGCGCTCATCGGAAGGCTTCAGGTTGTTCTATCTGGTGCGCTGGCTGGATTGAGCCGCGCAAAAAACACTGATCATGGTGGTTTGATATGGCTAAAATTGATCCGGATCAATATTTCAGGAGAACACCATGAGCGACGCACTAAATTATCTCGTCAAGGTACGCGGCGATGCCCTCGGGCACTATTTCGCCTTCCTCAAGGACAGCGGCAAGCACCTCGATCCGAAGACGCGCAACCTGATCTCGGTCATCACCAAGGTGCACTCGCAGACCGAAGGCGGTCTGAAGCAATATCTGATGCGTGCCCTGCGCGAGGGCTGCACGCCCATGGAGATCATCGACGCCCTGGTCATGGCCTTCCCGGCATTGGGGCTGGCGAAGATTGTCTGGGCCACCGAGATCATCCTGGAGATGGGCATCCCCGAGTTTTCTCCGGAACTCATCAACGCCCAGCCGCAATGGCGCCAGGTCGTCGCCATCGGCGAGGTGGCCGACGGCGAGGTGAAGCGCATGGATACGGCGACGCGCACCGTCTTTGTCTACCGCGAGGGCGAAAGCTACAAGGTCTATGACTCGCACTGCCCACACCAAGTCACCAACATCCCGCACCTGGCCCTGGAAGGCAAGACGCTGACCTGCCCGAAGCACCTCTGGAAATTCGATATCACCACCGGTGCCTGCATCGACAAGGGCAAGCACCCGCTGAAGGGCTTCGAGACCAAGGTCGAAGACGGCGTGCTGTACGCCTACTGGTAAGGCGCGGTACCCGCCGCCGGTTTTCCGGGCGGGTGCGCCGTCCGGCGGAACAGCCTGCCCTCGGTGTGCAGGAACTGGGTGAAGAACTCGAACAACACCAGGCGGGTGGTCTGCACGTAGACCAGCAAACCTTCCATGACCACGCTGAATACGGTGCCGAGCAGGATGATCAAGCCCCAGAGCAGCGGCTGTTGCGCCGTCTCGGCCAGCGTCAGGATGGCATGGGACAGCGCCGCGTGCGCCAGGGCGAAGGCGCCTACCCGGACGAACGATAAGGTGTTCATGGCCAGTTCGAAGCTACTCAGCAGCAGATTGCCCAGCGCGGTGAGCAGGGCCTGCCCGTGTCGCCCCCGGGCCAGTGACAGGCTGCCGATGACATAGTGCAGAAAGGCGGCGGCGCTCAGCCAGTATGCCAGCGGCTGGAACTGCGCCGCGAGCAGCGCTACGTAAAGCATGACCACCGCCGCCTCGACGCGCAGCCACGCAGTCAATTCTCCGCGCCAGCGCGCCTCGATGCCGGCGAACACCATGCCCAGCAGCATCAGACCGATGCCGAAGATCAGGGGCACCAGCAAGACCTGGATCGGCTGCGCCAAGGGCCGCATCCAGAGGGGCTCGATGAGTGTTTCGAAGCCGAACACCTCGCCGAAGAGCACGCCGAAGACCATGGCGGAGAGACCGCAAGCGATCAGGAAACGCAGTTTCGGCCAGCGGCGCGCGCCAAGGGCGGCGAGCAGCGCCAGAATCAGACCATGGCCGACATCCGGGAACATGTAACCGAACAGGAGCGGCACGATCAGCGGCAGCAAGCCGCTCGGATCGATCTCGGCACGCCCCGGGACGCCCCAGAGCTGCAGGAAGGGCCGAAAGGGCAAGGCCCACCAGCTGCTGAGCAAATCCACCGGCGCGCTTGCCTTGGCCGGTGGCTCGGGAAAACGGACGACGGCCTGGATGCCGGCGCTCGACAGCGCCGACGACAGGCAATTCGGGTCGGAACTGGTGCACCAGCCGGTGACGTGGCAAAGCGCGTGCCGGGCCAGCAACACCGGGGCATGGTCGAGGAACCAGTGCAGGGTCTGAATGTTGGCGCACGCCTGTCCGAGTTCAGGGTCTTTGTGCAAGGCATGCGCTTCGGCTTCGAGTCGTTTCAGTTCGGCGACGTTCTGGTTCAAATGCTCGACGATTTGCCGCTGCTGCAAACCGTGGTCGCCGGTCAGCCAGTGAGGCAGGCCGAACTGGATGCAGCCGTGGTCGAGGACCAGCGTCTGGATCAGGTTCTGCTGTTCCGGCGCCGCGGCGACATACAGGAATTCGTGATGCGGGCCCTTCCCCGTCTCCTCGACGGCACCGCTGGTGCTGGCGTCGAGCGTGCGTCCGCGTGGACAGGCGAACAGGCATTTGCACAGGAAACGGGTGGGCGTGAAGATGCCGTCGAAGTCGAGTTTGGCGGCGCGCATCGCCTCGACGCATTCGGCCAGCAGGACAAGCTCATCGTGTTCGGCGCGCAACTGCTCCAGGTGCGCATCGACAAAATCATGACGTGCCAGCCAAACGCGCAAAGTGTGCACTGCCCGATTGGCGATATGCACTGGGTCGCCCACCAGCGTGGCGGCGGACTGACCCGCCCCAGGCAGGCTGGCGGCGACCGGCTCGGCCAGTGCCTCGAAGCGCTCGACGAAATGGCGCAGTTTGGCGGTGTCGGTGGACTCGGTAAAACGCGGCTCGATCTCCAGCTGAACGACGCCGGTGCTCGCCAGCACCTCGACGGCACGCACCGTGTCGTCGCGCGCCGTATAGGTCTCGAACCATCTGGCTTCAGCGGGGTGCAGTCGCATGCGCACTTGCCTTTCGCGTTATCCCGCTTTCATTCTAGGCCACGCGGCTGGCGCGCCGTCGCGCCAAGGCCAAGGATTGCCTGCCCCATCGGTGTCATGCCGCGCTTGATCAAGCCTTCTTCTTGGTGGCCGGTTTTTTCGGTTAGTCGGCTTTCTTGCCTCGGCGGTTTAGCGCCTTCTCGATCGCATCGCACAGCGTCTTCAGGATCTTGATGCGGGCATAGCGTTTGTCGTTGGCTTCGACCAGGGTCCAGGGGGCGATCTCGGTGCTGGTGCGGTCGACCATGTCGCAGACGGCCTGCTCGTAGTCGTCCCATTTCTCGCGGTTGCGCCAGTCTTCCTCGGTGATCTTGAAGTGCTTGAAGGCGGTTTGTTCGCGCGCCTTGAAGCGGGTGAGTTGCTCATCCTTGGAAATGGACAGCCAGAATTTGACGACGACCATGTCATGCTCGATCAGCTGTGCCTCGAACTCGTTGATCTCGTTGTAGGCGCGCATCCAGTCGTATTCCGAACAATAGCCCTCGACGCGCTCCACCAGCACGCGGCCATACCAGGAGCGATCGAATACGCAGAGCCGGCCGCGGCGCGGCAGGTGGCGCCAGAAACGCCACATGTAGGGCTGGGCGCGTTCTTCTTCGGTCGGCGCGGCAATGGGGACAACCTGATAGCTGCGTGCGTCCATGGCCCCGGTGATACGCCGAATGGCACCGCCCTTGCCGGCGGCATCGTTGCCTTCGAAGACGGCGACCACCGAAATTTCCTGAAAGCGCGGATCCCGAGTGAGCAGGGCGAGCCGGCCCTGCAGCGCCTCCAGCTTCTTTTCGTATTCTTTTTTCTCGACGTTGAGGTTCATATCCAGGGCGCGCAGCAGCTGCCGGTCGTCGACCTTGGGCAGGCTCGGCAGGCCGCCGATGGAGTGCGGCGGGGCATGGCCGGTGTCGAGGTGGCGGCGCAGCGATTCGAGGAGAATTTTGCCGAGCATCAGGCTGCGGTAACGTTCATCCGTGCCCTCGACGATGTACCACTGCGCCTGCGCCGTGCTGGTCAGGCGCAGGACGTGCGCAGTGGTCTTCTGGAACTTGTCGTACAGGCTGTAGTGGTGCCAGTCGCGGTCGGTGACGCGCCAGCGGGTGAGGGGGTCCTTCTCCAGGGCCTTCAGGCGGGTTTCCTGGTTGCTCTTGGACAAGTGAAACCAGAATTTCAGGATCAATGCGCCTTCGTCGGCGAGCATCTTCTCGAAGAAGATGTTGCGTTCCATGGACTCGTCGAGATCGGATAACTTGGTGTTGCCATAAACCCGGCTGAGGATCGGCATGCTGTACCAGGACCCCTGGAAGATGCCGATCTTGCCCTTGGGCGGCAGGGCGCGCCAGAAGCGCCACATCACCGGCCGGTCGCGTTCCTCGTCGGACGGCGAGCCCATGCCGTGGGTCTCGACATGGCGCGGGTCAAGCCATTCGTTGAGCAGATGCACCGACTCGCTGCGGCCGCCACCGTCAACCCCGCTGACGATGATCACCACCTGGAAGCCCTTCTTGCTGACCAGTTCGTATTGGGTGTTGAGCAGGGCCTCGCGCAGCGCGGGAAGTTCTTTTTCGTACTCGGCCTTGCTGAGTTTGTGGCCCAATTCAGCGGATTCGAACATGTGGCGTCCTTATCGGTGCGTGTCTGTCGTGGTGCGCCTCGCGATCATTTGCCCGGCCATGATGCGCCAAGTCGGCGCGACGGAAAAGCCAAGGTGCGGTTTGGGCTAAACCGTAACCTCAGGTTGTCGACCGATCCAGGGCCGCGTCGGATTGCGATACCGGGTCTTCCAGGGGTTCCAGGTGCGTGGTCACGTGCGCGCGCGGCAAGGCGACGCGGATGTCGGTCTCGATGCGCTCCGACCAATCGTGGCCTTCCTGGACCGTCCAGCCGCCAGGCACCAGGACATGCAGGGTGATGAAGCCACGTGTGCCGGCCTGGCGAGTCCGCAAGGCATGAAAGTCGAGGCCCTGCCGGCGGTAGCGTTCCAGGACCGATTCAATCGCCTGGATCTGTTCCCCGGGCAGGGAGACATCCATCAAGCCCGCCGCGGAGCGGTCCAGCAACTGCCAGCCGGTCCAGAGGATGTTCAGGGCGACGACCATGGCGATCACCGGGTCGAGCCAGAGCCAGCCGGTCAGCCAGGCCAGGCCGACACCGAGGATGACGCCGACTGACGTCCAGACGTCGGTAAGCAGATGCTGTGCATCCGCTTCGAGGGTGATGGAGTTGTGCTGGCGTCCGACGGCCATCAGGGTGCGCGCGGTCGCCAGATTGATGATCGAAGCCACCACCGATACCCCAAGGCCGACGCCGACGGCTTCCAGTGGCTGGGGTCGAGCAGGCGTTGTATGGCTGCGTAGCCGATGCCGACGGCGGCGACGAAGATGAGGAAGCCTTCGAAGGCGCTGGAGAAATATTCGGCTTTGCCATGGCCGTGCGCATGCCGTTCGTCCTCCGGCGTCGCGGCCAGGGAGAGCATGGCCAGTGCCATGAAGGCCCCGGCAAGATTGACAAAGGACTCCAGGGCGTCGGAAAGCAGGCCCACCGAGCCGGTGAGCCACCAGGCGGCACCCTTCAGGAGGATGGTCGCCAGGGCCGCCGCGATGGACAGCCAGGCGTAGCGTTTCAGGGAAGAGGGGAGCATGACGGGCGGCCCGCTTTGGAAGCCTGTTCCCCCCTTTGAAAAAGGGGGGTTAGGGGGGATTTATACGCCGTTGCACGCTGAGGCGCCGGAGAAACTTTCTCGATCCCCCTTTGCCAAGGGGGAAGATGGGATGGCGCGGGCGTTAACGGGCATCGACCGCCGTGAACCGCGCGGCATTTACAGCGACTACTTACCCGCCTCGCCGGCGACCAGAACGGCCTGCGCCGCCGCCAGGCGGGCGATGGGCACGCGCGGGCCGGAGCAGGAGACATAGGTCAGGCCGATCTTGTGGCAGAAGGCGATGGAGCTCGGATGACCGCCATGCTCACCGCAGATGCCCACTTTCATCTCCGGACGGACGCTGCGGCCCCAGCCCACGGCCAGCTCCATCAGACGGCCGACACCCTTCAGGTCGAGAACCTCGAAGGGGTTGTCCTGGAGGATCTTGTTCTGGTTGTACATGGGCAGGAATTTGTTCTCGGCGTCCTCGCGCGAGAACGAGAAGGTCGCCTGGGTCAGGTCGTTGGTGCCGAACGAGAAGAACTCGGCTTCCTCCGCCAGGCTTTCGGCGCGCATGCAGGCACGCACCACTTCCATCATGGTGCCGAACTTGAAGTCCAGCTTGACGTCGTAGTGCGCCTCCACCGCCTGACGGATGGCGTCGACGTGGATCTTGACGCGCTTCAACTCCTGCGAGGTGCAGACCTGCGGCACCATGATTTCCGGATGCACCTCGACGCCTTCGCGCTGGCATTCCGCGGCGGCTTCCAGGATGGCGCGGATCTGCATGGAATAGATCTCCGGCGAGGTCAGGCCGAGACGCACGCCGCGATGGCCGAGCATGGGATTGACCTCGAACAGGGCGCGCACCTTGCGCAACATGGCGGTCTTCTTTTCGATGACCTCGTCGACCACCATCGGGTCGACGCTGCGCTGGAACTGGGGCTGAACCTGGCTGCCCCGGCCGCGTGCCATGAAATCGACAGCGTCGGAGAGCACCTGCATGCCGCGCGCCGTGTCGCGCAGATGGCGCAGTTCCTCGATCTCGTCGACCAGTTGGTCGGCGGTCGGCAGGAACTCGTGGATCGGCGGATCGAGCAGGCGCACCGTGACCGCGTGCGGCGCCATGACCTTGAAGATCTCCTTGAAGTCGCCGCGCTGGATGGGCAGCAGCTTGTCGAGCGCGGCCTGGCGGTTTTCCAGATTCTCGGCGACGATCATCTCGACGACGATGGGCAGGCGCTCGACGGCATTGAACATGCGCTCGGTGCGGCACAGGCCGATGCCCTTGGCGCCGTACTTCAGGGCGCGCGCGGCATCGATCGGGCTGTCGGCGTTGGCGCGTACCTGGAGGCGGGCGACGTCGTCGGCCCATTGCAGCAGGGTGACCAGTTCCGGCGTGAAGTCGGCCTCGGTCATGGGGACTTCGCCCAGATAGACGTTACCCGATGAGCCGTCGATGGTGATGGTGTCGCCCTCGCGGAAGACGCTATCGCCGACGATGGCCTGACGCATGCGCACATCGACATGGATGCCCTCGGCACCGGCGACGCAGGGCTTGCCCATGCCGCGCGCGACGACGGCGGCGTGCGAGGTCTTGCCGCCGCGCGAGGTCAGGATGCCTTGCGAGGCGAAGAAGCCGTGGATGTCCTCGGGCTTGGTTTCTTCGCGCACCAGGATGATCTTCTGGCCGGCACGGCCCATCTTCTCGGCGCGGTCGGCGTCGAACACGGCGATGCCCGAGGCGGCGCCCGGCGAGGCGGGCAGACCCTTGGCGACGGCGCGCGCCACGGCCTTCGGATCGAGATGCGGGAACAGCAGTTGTTCCAGCATGTCGGGCTGGATGCGCAGCAGCGCCTGCTTCTTGTCGATCAATCCATCCTTGACCATCTCCACCGAGGTGCGCACCAGGGCGTGGGCGTTCATCTTGCCGTTACGCGTCTGCAGGCAGTAGAGGATGCCCTTCTCGATGGTGTACTCGTAGTCCTGTACCTCCGCGTAGTGGGATTCGAGGCTGTTGCGCAATTCCACCAGCTGGCGATACAGGTCGGGCATCTCCTGGGCCAGTTGGGCGACGGCCTTGGGTGTGCGGATACCGGCGACGACATCCTCGCCCTGGGCGTTGGTCAGATACTCGCCGAACATGACGTTCTCGCCGGTGCCCGGGTCGCGCGTGAAACCGACGCCGGTGGCGGAGTCGTCACCCATGTTGCCGAAGACCATGGTCACCACATTCACCGCCGTGCCGTTGGCCATTGCCGGGGTGATGTTGAACTCGCGCCGGTAATCGACGGCGCGCTTGCCGAGCCACGAGTTGAACACCGCCTTGATGGCGATTTCCAGTTGCTGGTACGGGTCGGTCGGGAAAGGCTTGCCGGTGTGGCGTTCGACGACCTCCAGGAAACGCTCGGCGATCTCCGCCAGGTCGCGCGCCAGGAGCCCTACGTCCTGGCTGACGCCAGCCTTGTGCTTGACGGTCTCGAACTCAGCGTCGAAGAGTTCCTCCGGAACGCCCAGGGCGACCTTGCCGAACAACTGGATGAAGCGTCGGTAGGCGTCGTAGCCGAAGCGTTCGTTGCCGGTCAGCGCGATCAGGCCTTGCAGGGTCTCGGCGTTCAGGCCCAGGTTCAGAATGGTATCCATCATGCCCGGCATGGACATGGCGGAACCGGAGCGTACCGAAACCAGCAGCGGGTTGACGCGGCCGCCGAAGGACTTGCCGCTCTTCGCCTCGACCTCGGCCATCTGCGCGTGCACTTGTTCCATGACGCCGTCGGGCAGGCTCCGGTCCGGGCTGTCCAGGTAGTTCAGGCAGGCCTCGGTGGTGATGACGAAGCCCGGCGGTACGCGCAGGCCGATCTGGGTCATTTCGCACAGATTGGCGCCCTTGCCGCCCAGCAGTTTCTTGTTCTTGCCATCGCCTTCGTTGAAAGCATAGACGTATTTCATGCTCATTTCTTATCTCCGTGATAATGATGCGGGTCAGTCAAAAGCGGTCCAGCCAGAGCAGGCCCATCACCGTCTTGGCCTCGCAGATGCGCCCATCGCGGACCATATCCAGTGCTTCGGTGAAGGGAACCCTGAGGATCTCCAGGAATTCGTCGTGGTCCGGGGCGTCACCGACATGCTTCAAGCCACGCGCCAGGAAATACACCAGGCGCTCGTTGGAGTAGCCGATGCAGGGATATTGCGTCATCAGAAAGGACCAGTCGTCGGCGACATAGCCGGTCTCTTCGAGCAGTTCGCGTTGGGCGCAGAGCAGGTCGTCTTCGTCCGGATCGATCTTGCCGGCGGGGAGTTCGATGAAGTCGCGGTGCAGTGGGTAGCGGTGCTGCCGCTCCAGGAGCAGGTCGCCATTGTCGAACATCGGCAGGATCACCGTCGCGCCCGGGTGAATGATGTATTCCCGCGACGATTCCTGGCCGTTGGGCAGGCGCACGCGATCCAGCTTGGCATGCAGCAGACGGCCTTGGTAGACGGTCTCGCTGGACAGCATATGCTCGGTCAGGTCGGCTTTGGACATCGCATTCACCCAAAAGCATCAGTATAGCGAGGGAATGCACCTGACACTCAGGCCGATATGGGTTTACGATTCAGCCCTTGAACTCTGGCGATACTCGGGGGAGCCGTCGGAGCGTCGTCGCAACTTCATAACCCGGAGACCGAGAATGTCCGACACCAAGATCCTGCTCGCCGAGAGCGATATCCCCACCCACTGGTACAACGTCGTTGCCGACATGCCCAATCGCCCGGCGCCGCCGCTTGGCCCGGACGGCAATCCGGTGGGCCCGGACGCCCTGGCGGCGATCTTCCCGATGGCCCTGATCGAGCAGGAAATGGCCAGCGAACGCTGGATTCCGATCCCCGACCCGGTGCGCGAGGCCTGGAAGATGTACCGGCCGTCGCCGATGTTCCGCGCCCACCGCCTGGAAGCTGCCCTGGGCACGCCGGCGAAGATCTACTACAAGTATGAAGGTGTCTCGCCGGCCGGCTCGCACAAGGTCAACACCGCGATCGCCCAAGCCTATTACAACGCCCAGGCGGGCATCAAGCGCCTGTCAACCGAGACCGGCGCAGGCCAATGGGGCTGCTCGCTGGCGCTGGCCGGACAGATGTTCGGCATCGAGGTGCGCGTCTACATGGTCAAGGTGTCTTACGGCCAGAAACCGTATCGTCGTTCGATGATGCAGACCTGGGGTGCCGAGGTCTTCGCCAGCCCGACCAACATGACCGAATCCGGCCGCAAGATCCTTGCCGAAGATGCCGACTCCCAGGGTTCGCTGGGCATCGCCATTTCCGAAGCCGTGGAAGAAGCCGCCACCCGCGCGGACACCAACTATGCCCTCGGCTCGGTGCTCAACCACGTCTGCCTGCACCAGACCGTCATCGGCCTGGAAGCCAAGCGCCAGTTCGAGAAGATCGGCGAATATCCCGACATGGTCTTCGCCTGCTGCGGCGGCGGTTCCAACTTTGCCGGCACCGCCTTCCCCTTCGTCGCCGACAAGGCGGCCGGCAAGAACGTGCGCCTGGTCGCCGCCGAGCCGACCTCCTGCCCGACCCTCACCAAGGGCCATTACGCCTACGATTTCGGCGATGCTGTCGGCCTGACGCCGCTGATGCTCATGTACACCCTTGGCCACGACTTCATGCCGCCCGGCATCCACGCCGGCGGCCTGCGCTACCACGGCGACTCGCCCCTGGTCTCGCAGTTGTATCACGAAGGCATCATCGAAGCCGTCGCCGTGCCGCAAGTCGCCACCTTCGAAGCCGGCGTCCAGTTCGCCCGCACCGAGGGCATCATCCCCGCCCCAGAGTCTTGCCACGCCATCCGCGCCTGCGTCGACGAAGCCCTGCGCTGCAAGGAAACCGGCGAACCCAAGGTGCTGTTCTTCAACCTCTCCGGCCACGGCCACTTCGACATGGCTTCGTACGACAAGTATTTCTCGGGTCACCTCGAGGACTACGCCTACCCCGAGCACGAAATCGAAGCCGCGCTGCATCGTCTGCCGAAGGTGGCCATGCCGGCCTGATCGACCTATCCATCTGCTCCAGGGCCCCCCGGTGCGGGCCCTGATTGCATGATTTTTCGGCACAATGCCGGAAATTGCGCTCTGGCCGCCTTGCGAGTCTGGAGCGGCGCGGCTGGATGAGGTTTTCAGGAGCGACTTCTGGCGCTCTGTCGAGGATGAGCAGATGGATCATCAGACTGCAGCTGTCGTTGACGTTTATGCCTTGTAGAAAGTTTTTTCTGCTGAAAAGAAATCAGGCACAAAAACAAATACGCCAATCATCGGTCGAGTGATTTAAACCACCGCTATTCGGGCTACAAGTGAAAATATTTATTCTTGAAACCCTGACCTACCGAGGTCCAAATCGCCACTGTGAGCGGACTGTCTTCGAGCAGACGCTGCGCTGCGACGCAGACATAATCGATTATTTGAGTGGAAAGAATAGACTGCTTCTGGATCAGCTTGACTCCGCATTGAGTCGATATGGCTTGTTGTCCAAAGGTAGTCCCCACGAGTCGATTTATGACGACATTGATTTAGCGGAGGGCAGCGCTTTCCGGCCATTTGTCCTCGGCTATGCCGGGTTGGCTGTGTTATTCCAGCGCGCAGGCAATCACCAGGTCGATTGGCTTAAAGCCAGCTTCACCAATGATGACATGCTGGCCACGGTCTGCTATGAATATGACGACGACGACATCGGTATGGAGGCTGGGTTGCTCGCCCTTGACGTGCTCCGATCGCTTCCCTGTCTGGAAGGCAGGCTCCAAATCACCCTGGAGGGAGACGAGTTACCCTATGCCCCTTCAAGTTTGGAAGAAAAGATACAGGCATTTCTGAAGCGGGCTGAAACCAAGGCGCTTCCCGGCGATACGCATATGCTGATAAAACTCGCCTTGGAGCGAGGTATTCCCTATGCCAAAGGTGACCGTTACCCCTTTCGTGCGTTGAATCCTTTTCGAGTGCGGTTGAATGGCGGCCTGCGGTTGGGCTTTGGGATCAGGCAGCATGTCCTGGATGGTACCCTGTGCCTCGATCAAGCCGGCAAGGCCATGGCGCTATGGCAGAACGCAGTCGAGAAGCGTCGCTTCCTGGAAAGATTGAACGCTCCGCTCCCCATGCGGGATCCTGATGCGGAAAACTGTAACTCCCTGCTACGGGCGCTACGCAGTGCAAAAAAACTGGGCTATCCAGTATCGGTCAAGCCGATCAAGCCAATGGATGGCGGGTTGCCGTGGATCATTCACTCGGACCGGGAACTAGAGTCCGCCGTACATGAGTTACAGCGATCCAGTCGACAAATGATCGTCGAACGCCATGTTGAAGGCCAGGAGCACCATTTGATTTTTGCCAACAATGCGCTGGTGGAGGTGATCACCGATGCCGGTCATTGGCAAAACAGCTTGACTCACCGGGACTACCTTCGCCTTGGCGATGACATTGCACGGGAACTCGGCACAGGCTTGTTTGCCTTGACCGTGGTGACGCCAGATCTCTCGAAGTCTCCCAAGCAGGGATATGGTGTCGTCATGGATCTATCCGTTGCGCCGGAGGTCGACCGTATAACCAAAGACGCGGCGGCCCACGCCCACATACTTGGCGAGTTCATGAATTGGCTCTACCCGTCGAGTCGGGCGACCCGAATACCCATCGTCGCCATCACTGGCACCAATGGAAAAACCACTACTTCACGCATGATCAACAGCATTCTTGTCGAGATCGGAGGGGTAACAGGTTTGGCTTGCACCGATGGGGTGTACATCGCTGGTCAGAAAATCCGACAGGGAGACAGTTCTGGCTTCTTATTCCACCACCAGATATTGCAGGATACCCGGGTAACCCATGCTGTGCTGGAAACCGCGCGAGGGGCCATTCTGCATACCGGTTTCGCCTACGACGCATGCGATATCGGGGTTTGTACCAATGTATCGGACGACCATCTGGGCGAATTCGGCGTAAATACGCTGGATGAGATGGCTTCATTGAAGCTCTCGATACTCAAGAGGGCGAAGTCGGGGGCCGTCCTGAATGCCGACGACCCATATGCACGCAGCATGTTCGACGAACTGAATGTGCCAAGAATCTGCCTGACTTCTCTTGAAAAAGCTCGCTCCAGCCTGCATGGCTGGGACAAAAGGGATACAGAAACCCTTTACGCTGCCATCGAATCCTACGCTGGCAGGGAATGGCTCACGCTTTATGAGGGGGCGGCCATCCTCCCGGTCATCCCTGTAGACGACATTCCCGCTACGTTTGCGGGAACGGCCAGGCATAATGTCTCCAATGCATTGCAGGCGGTCGCAGCCAGCTATTTGCTGGGTGTCCAGACCAGAGACATACGACTCGCTTTGAGCCAATTCAACGCCAGTTACGAAAACGCGCCGGGTCGCCTCAACGTTGTTCAGGAAACCCCTTTCCGGGTCATCCTCGACTATGCCCACAATGCGGATGGTTATCGCATATTGGCGGATTTCATGGACCGTCAAGCTTGCGCTGGAAGAAAAATTCTCCTGATCGGACTCCCGGGCCGGTCACGCGTCGAGGCCATCAGAGAAATCGCGAAGCATATCGCGGGTCATTTCGACCGATATATCTGCCGTGACTCGAAAAAGCTGAAGGGGCATGAACCCGGAGAACTCCCGGAGTTGATGAAAGCCGAGCTTTGCATTCAGGGTGTTCCGGTCTCTGCCATCGACATGAAGCTCGACGAAGAAGAAGCCGTAAAATTCGCGCTTGAGGTGGCACATTCCGGCGATCTGGTCGTCCTCTGCGTGACCAGTTTGTTTCGGGAAGAGGTATACCAATCGATACAAAATTTTGGACGGGTCTAGCTAATGCCGGTTGTCCCAGGGCAGCTGGAGTTGATATGAATCACAGGGGTAACATGAACGAGATGCCGGACCGCCTGACAGAGAACCCTGAGCCGGCTGTACGTTTGGGGCCGGCGGATATTGTCGCTCTATCATCACCCTACTTGGGTGGCGGTCGTAAGCTTGAATCCTGGCGGATAGAGGAAGTTCTGATAGTCGATGACAGTCTGACCGCCGTGGTATCGATGGATAGTGTTTATTTATCCGGAGCCGACGGTACGGGGTTCCATCTTTCTTTCATTACTGCAATGGAATTTGTTTCCCAGTTGCAGATCATCCACATGCATGCATGGGCCGGACTTCGCGAGAAGACACGAGAGGTATGGATGCTCGAGTCAGGCATCAAAACGATCCGTCCGGTCCGCGATAGAAACAGAATATCCGTGGAATCGCACTTCAAGAACATCCGGAAGCAGGGCGAGACCTATTACAGTCTTGCAAAACACAGCGTGACGGACAGCCAGGACGGTTTATTCGAGATATGGATAAAGGCGCTTCTATCGTGAATTGCTATCATGGAATTTCGGTGCTCAGAACGTTCAGCGAGTGGGTATGATACTAGATGTAAACAATCCGGAATTTACCAGAAACCCATATCCATATTATGCCGAGATTCGAAAATCGGGCCGGCCAATATGGGCGCCACTCTCGCAGGATTATGATAGCTCTGGAATATGGCTCTTCGGGAGTTATGCGGATGCGCTGACGATTTTCAAAAAATCGACAGTAATCAGAAAATACGCGCCATCGCAAAACACACAAGAATGTACATCCCAATTCTATCTTAATCCGCTCAATCGCGACGGACCTGATCATGTCAGATTGCGTCGGTTGGTGACCGCATTTTTTTCAATGCCTGCGGTTCAGGCGCTGGAGCCGGTGATTGAGGTTATCGCGACAGAGTTGGTTGGAGGGTTGCAGCGCAGGCAATTCGCCGATCTTATCAATGACTATGCCATGCAATTACCTTTGCAGGTGATAGCGCATATCATCGAGATACCGCCCGGCGATCTAGGTCAGATCAGGAAATGGTCAAAAGCGATCATGATCGATTCGCTTCAGGTAACCGATGAAATCAGGAATAACCGGATAGCAAGCCTTGCCGAATTGTCCGGGTACTTATCCGCAAAGATCGACGCACACTCGGCCAACACGAAAAATGGTCTGATCACACACTTGCTGGTTCAAGAGCGAGACGGACAAACGTCACGTGATGAATTGATTGGCACGTTGATATTGTTATTGCTGGCCGGGCATGAAACTACTATCGATCTGATTGGCAATGGGCTGTGGCTCTTGCTGTCTCATCCGTCGCAACTGAAATTATTGTTGCAGCGCCCGGAATTGATTTCAGGGGCGGTTGAAGAAATATTGCGATATGAAAGCCCGGCGCAACGTTCGACATTTAGAGTTGCCACGACCAGAATTCAGGTCGGAGCTTGTATTGTTGATCCGGGTCAACCGCTTGCAGCTATTATCGGATCGGCAAATCGAGACGAGAAGATTTTTCAAAACCCGGATGGGTTTGACATACAACGCAGTCCAAATCCACATTTGGCATTCGGCGTCGGCGCACATAATTGCATTGGTAAGAATCTGGCTCGCATGGAAGCTGAAATTGCGATCAAATGCATTATCGAATGTTTATCCAGGTCACGCTTGACGCAAACTGGCCCGGCATGGAAAAACAACTCATTCTTCAGAGGACTTGAGTCGTTAACGATCGAGCTGATGAGCCCATTGGCGACAAGCCGTGAAGCAAACACCTGATGTCATTTTGCTTCATGTGTTTTCAAGCCGCGCCACCGCCCGCCTTCACAAGCAGAGCGCATTTTGCGATGCAGCGACACAGATGCTGCGTCACCTGTCCACAGTGCAAGCCGGGCTACGTTTTGAACAAACATAAAATGAGTAGTAGTCATACCAGTGACGACCGTTTAATCGGTGTGTCTCAACCTGAAACCCGCATTCCGCGATTAAGGTTTTCAGTTTGTCCCGGGGCATCAGCAGATTAGGCCCGTAAAATTGATACCGCTGCGTTGCCGCGTACTCTTCTTCGGATAGTTTTGAATTCATGTGCATCTCCCGAAGAAGCTCAAATACAAGCTGGTTGTTAAGTATAAAATTTTTCGCATCATAGGCGCGATCAAGAAAGCCAAATTTACGAATTGCAAAACCGAATTCATATGGGTCCAGGTCGTTATTCCTGAACTGACGGATATATTCATGGCTCAAGGATGGAAGCTCAATATATCGAGAAGGCAATGACGTGAGTCGAAAGATACAAACTCCACCCGGGGTAAGCGCTTGGAACAACGCACAGAGCAGGTCGCGACATGAACCGACATCGGGAAAGTTGGCCAGAACGCCATCACCGAGGAAGGCGTCGATACTCTTGCCGGCGGTTGAGGCATAGGCAGTCCAGTCACTGCGTTTGATGGTTTCCCTTTGTCGATACGCTGGAGGAATCCAGTCCCTGAACAGTTCGATAGCCTGATCGCTATTGTCTACGCAGGTAACGCCATACCCAAATTCATGTAATGCAAGACGAATTTCTGGTGTCATGCCCAAGACGACGACATCTGCATCCGCCGGGTTTTTTCCCGCGTTATGCAAATGACGACCTAGATATTCGATATATTTTTCTGTTTCCAGGTTGTCTGGTGAACCCGCCGGATACCTGATTCTCTGGGGACCGTCGGCGATGCGTGCCTGAAGCGCGCGAATATCCCAATGTGCCTCGTCAGTCACGTTATCCAGTCGTCCTATGTAAGTATTAATTTACCCACGATTTTATGCCCGATATCACAGGCAGGCGTGTCCTTGCCGACCTACGGTACGGCGACGCCCCTGCGGGCTTCACCCGGCTCGGTGCCCATCGTCTATTGCAAGCGGCTCCCGGTACGGATGCCGCACCGATCGCCGTCCAGAAGATCTACCAGGAAGATCCGCCTCCCGAGTAAATCAGGGCGCGGCGACGCCCATTTCGCGCAGGTTGGCCTTGGGTTTTTCATACGCCGGGTCGATGCTCAGGGCACGCCGATAGGCGGCGATGGCTTCGTCCTTGCGGCCGGCGATCTGGTAGGCGTAGCCCAGGTTGTTCCAGGGACGCGCCTTGTCCGGGGCGTCGCCGGTGGTGGCCCGCCAGAGGCTGATCTCGTCGCGGTAGTCGGCATTGCGCGCGTGGCTGGCGCTGCCGAGAACGAATGCGAGGCCGACTACCGTGGGCCAGCGTAGCAGCCAGACCCAGCGCTGGATGAACATCGCCATGATGAAGGCCGGGCCGAGCATGGCCAGGTAGAGTTGCCGGTCGTTGGCGACATCCAGGCGCGCCAGCAGCGAGTTGGTGGGCGCCAGATGCAGAAAGAACCAGGCGATGCCCAGGCTCAGCCAGGGGCGTCGGCGCCATTGCCAGAGCGCCAGGAGCAGCGCTAAACCCGGAATCAGCAGTTTCCAGGCGAGCGCCGAGGTCAGCGCGAGATGGGTGGGCAGAGCCGGGTCGATGTTCAGGCGCAGACCGAACAGGGGGCGGGTGATCAGATAGTGCAGGCCTTCGATCTGGGTCAGCAGGTTCTCGGCCAGGGTGCGCGTTTCCAGGCTGGTGGCGAAGAATTGCCGGTAGCGTTCCAGGCTTATCAGCAGCAATAGCCCGAGCAGGCTGGCCAGCCAGATTGGCCAAGTGGTCTGGATTCGGGGGCGGTCGCAGAACCAGAGTGTCAGGATCAAGGCAACGGGCAGGGTGACGGCGATTTCCTTGACGCTCAGGGCCAGCAGAAAGGCCAGCACGGCGAATGCCCGAGGTTGGCCGCGCGCCACCGGGCCGACCTGGCGCAGAAAAAGCACCAGACCGGCGAGATAGAACCAGGCCATGAGCGAAACCGAACGCCCCGAGATGTAGGTCACCGCTTCGGTGTTCGCCGGATGCAGGGCGAAGATGAGTGCGCCGATCAGGGCGACCCGGTCGGGCCGTGTTGCCGCCGGGCCGGTGCGCGCTGCCCAGTAGTGCATCAGCGCGTAGGCCAGCAGGACGTTGCCGAAATGAACGATGAGGTTGGCCAGATGAAAACCGTAGGGCTGGCTGTCCAATGCCCAGTTGGCGGCGTAGGACAGCTTCAGCAGGGGCCGGATGCCGGGCATCGATGCCCACCAGGCCTGAAGGCTGTGCACGGCATCGTTCAGGGCGATGACATTGAAATCGTCGAACTGGAAACCCGCTTGCAGACTGTTGCCGTAGGCCAGCAGCGTGGCCGCGCCCAGCAGGAGCAGATGCCATGCCGACGCGGCGGCCGGGTCGGGTCTGGCGGGGGTCACGAAGCGTCGCTTTCCATGGGTCGATTATCGGGCAAAAAAAAGCCGCCCGCGGGCGGCTGGAGTGAGAGTGGGACGGTTATTTCGCTTCGAGGCGTAGTTCGACGCGGCGGTTTTCCTCGCGACCGTATTTGCTCTTGTTGTCGGCGATCGGCAGCGACTCGCCATAGCCCTTCGCCCGCAGGCGCTGCGCCTCGATGCCCTTCAGGATGAAGTAATCGCACACGGCGCCGGCGCGCTTCTCCGACAACGCCTTGTTGTAGTCGGTATCGCCCATCTTGTCGGTGTGACCGGCGACCTCGACGGCGATATGCGGGTAGCGCTTCAGGACTTCGGCGGCCTGATCCAGAACGGGCTTGGACTCCGGCCGGAGCTTGGCGGTGTTGCTGTCGAAATTGACGCCCTTCAGGATGATCGTACTGGCCAGGGTACAACCCTTGTCGTCCACCTTGTCGCCGGCGGGTGTGAACGGGCATTGATCCAGGGCATCGACGATACCGTCGCCATCGCCGTCGAGTTCGCACCCCTTGGCGCTGACCTTGCGGCCGGCCGGGGTGGCGGAACACATGTCCAGGGCATCGACGACACCATCGGCGTCGCCGTCGAGTTCGCAACCCAGAGGGTTCACGGTCCGGCCTGGCGGGGTGGCGGGGCAGCTATCGAGTGCATCGACGATACCGTCGACATCCCCATCCAGTTCGCAACCATCGGCATTGACTTTGCGGCCGGTCGGCGTGGCGGGGCACTTGTCCAGGGCGTCGACGGTGCCATCGGCATCGCCGTCGAGTTCGCAACCCAGCGCGTTTACGCTACGGCCAGACGGCGTAGCCGGGCAAGCATCGAGGCCATCGACAACACCGTCGGCGTCGCCATCCAGTTCGCAGCCATCCGCATTGACTTTGTGGCCCGTCGGGGTGGCGGGGCACTTGTCCAGGGCATCGACGACACCATCGCCGTCCCCGTCGAGTTCGCAACCCAGCGCGTTTACGCTACGGCCAGACGGCGTGGCCGGACAAGTATCGTTGCCATCGACAACACCGTCGGCGTCGCCATCCAGTTCGCAGCCATCGGCATTGACCATGCGACCGGCGGGCGTGTTCGGGCATTTGTCCGCGCTGTCGGCGACTCCGTCATGATCGCTGTCCACGGGCACGATAGGCGTGGCCACGACGGGCGCGAGTGCGATCGGCGTCGTGGTTACGGCTGCAACAGCCATGGGCGATACGGTTTCGGGCACAGGCATGGCAGGTGCCGAAACGGTAGCCGGCTCGGGTGCCAGCACTGGTGCGGGTATGGGATCGGCCTTGACGACCGGCTCCGGTGGTACTGCGATAGGCGCGGTGGTCACGCTTGTCGGGGCAGCCACGGGCATTGCGGTTTCGGGCACAGGCATGGCCGGCGTCGGAACGGTAGCCGGCTCGGGTGCCAGCACCGGTGCGGGTATGGGGTCGGCCTTGACGACGGGTTCCGGTGGTACTGCGACAGGCGCGGTGGTCACGCTTGTCGGGGCGGCCACGGGCGTCGCGGTTTCGGGCGTAGGTGTAGCCGGCGTCGGAACCGCAGCCGGCACGGGTGCCAGCACCGGCGCGGGTATGGGGTCGGCCTTGACGATGGGTTCCGGCGGCGGCGCGGCAGGCGCCGGGGCCATGCTCATCGGGGCGGCCGCGGGGCTTGCCGATTTGGCCCCCAGGGGGATATGCAGCCCCAGGTTGATCAGCCAGTCGTCCATCTGCGACCCGGCGCCGGCGAGTGAGTTCTCGGCCCAGCGATAACGTGCGTCGGCGCGCAGGGCGATGCTATCCGTCAATTGCTTCAGGAAGCCCACGCCGAGGTTGGCGCTGAAGCCGTTGTCGGCCTCGCCCGGCAGACTGGAACGCAAGTAGCCCAAGCCGAGCACCGCGTAGGGTGCGAAGCTGGGGTTGCGGTCGAAGAAATACAGGCCGTCGACGCCCATCCCGCGTTGCTTCAGGTCGCTGCCCGAAGCGTGGTCGAGCGTGTTGCCACGCACACCGAATTCCATATTCCAGCGCTCGTTCAGGGCTTTGCCCAGCGCGAGCCCCAGACCCAGGCCGTCATCCGCATGCAGCGCGTTATCCAAATTCAGATAACCCAGCGTCGGTGCGAGATACCAGCGGTCGTCGAGGGCATGTGCCTGCATGGACAGGCTCAGTAGCGCCGCGGCCAGGGCGATGGAAAGGGGCTTCGGTGTCATGACTACTCCTTGGTGGGCTTATTTCCTCAGGCTGTCGC
This sequence comes from Hydrogenophilales bacterium, assembly GCA_016703155.1. Lineage (GTDB taxonomy): Bacteria > Pseudomonadota > Gammaproteobacteria > Burkholderiales > Thiobacillaceae > JADJCP01. The sequence goes on along the minus strand of JADJCP010000001.1, from coordinate 1,091,197 downwards.
GGATCTCGCGCAGCAGCAGGACATCTTCCGGGGTGGCGGGCGCTTCGGCGGGGGCCGGCGGGGCCTCGCGCTTCATCTTGTTGATGGACTTGACGACCATGAAGATGACGAAGGCGACGATGATGAAATCGACGATGGTGTTGATGAAGGCGCCGTACTTGATCAACGGCGCCCCGGCTTTTTCGGCGGCATCCAGAGTTTCGAAGACCTGGTCGCCCAGATTTATATAGAGCTGTTTGAAGTCGACGTCGCCCATGGCCTTGCCGACGACCGGCATGATGACATCCTTCACCAGGGAGTCGACGATCTTGCCGAAGGCGCCGCCGATGATTACGCCCACGGCCAGATCGACGACATTGCCGCGCATCGCGAACTCTTTGAATTCCTGCATCATGCTCATCGCTATACTCCTACCGAGGTTATGAAAAGAGCGCCGATTCTGCGACGCTTTCTCCTTGTCAGCCTATGTTGCGGTTCACAGTATAACCGCCCTGCATTTTAGCTTTGTTGCGGTGCCCCAGGATCAGTCCGCGCCGCGCCCGCGCAGTGGCGTGCCGGTTACAGCGGCGAAGTCGAGCATGCGGGTGATGCAGCGCTTGGCCTGCTCGCAAACAGCCAGTGGGACATGGATTTCGTTGCCGCCGGTTTCAAGCACCTGTAACAGCTTGCGTAAACCATTCATGGCCATCCAGGGGCAGTGGGCGCAGGAGATGCAGGTCGCGCCACGCCCGCCGCTGGGGGCCTCGATCAGCTGCTTGCCCGGGGCGACTTCGCGCATTTTGTGGAAGATGCCGTTGTCGGTGGCGACGATGAAGGTCGGGTTGGCCAGGTCGGCCACGGCCTTGATCAGTTGCGTGGTTGAACCAACGACATCGGCCAGGGCGATGACGTCGCGCGGCGATTCGGGGTGCACCAGGACAGCCGCCTCGGGGTGTTCCTGTTTCAGGTCGCGGATACCGTCGGCCTTGAATTTTTCGTGGACGACGCAGGCGCCCTGCCACATCAGCATATCGGCGCCGGTTTCGCGCTGCACGTAATCGCCGAGAAAACGGTCCGGCGCCCAGAGGATCTTCTGACCCTGCTCATGGAGATGACGCACCACCTTGACGGCGATGCTCGAAGTCACCATCCAGTCGGCGCGCGCTTTCACGGCGGCGGAGGTGTTGGCGTAGACCACCACGGTGCGCTCCGGGTGCTGGTCGCAGAAGGCGGTGAAATCGTCGGCGGGGCAAGACAGGTCGAGCGAGCACTCGGCCCCCAGGTCGGGCATCAACACGCGTTTTTCCGGATTGAGTATCTTCGCGGTTTCGCCCATGAAGCGGACGCCGGCGACGAGCAGGGTCTTCGCCCCCGAGGCATGGCCGAAGCGCGCCATCTCCAGCGAGTCGGAGACGCAGCCGCCGGTTTCCACGGCCAGATCCTGCAAATCGCCGGAGGTGTAGTAGTGCGCCAGCAGGATGGCGTCCTGGGCCTGCATCAACTGCTTGATGCGCTGCTTCAGGTCGGCGCGCTCGTCGGGCTCAAGCTGTTCCTCGATCACCGGCGGGACATCGGTGACGGCACGGGCGGCGATGATGCGTGGCGATGTGGCTGGACTCATGATGACGGGCTATGGGTTTATGAACAATGCAGACGTTTTAGGGATCGGCCCCGCCGCTGTCAAGGCTGATAGGTTGATAATGGTCATGCCGAAAATGTGGGAGCAATACATGGACAAACAGGCATTGCGTCGGGCCGTCGCCCGCGCCGCGCGCGCCACGGTCGAAGAACGCCTGAATCGCGGCAGTTCCGGAAATGTCAGCGCCCGGCACGACGTGGGTTTTCTGGTGACCCCTTCCGGCCTGCCGTCGGCGGCCATCGAGCCGGAACAGGTGGTCTATGTCGACATGGCCGGCCATGCCCTCGGCGCGTGGCCGGCCTCCAGCGAATGGCGCATCCATCGGGACATCTATCGCGCCCGGCCCGAGGTCAACGCCGTGGTGCACGTCCACTCGCCGTTCGCGGTGTCACTGGCCTGTTTGCGGCGCGGCCTGCCGGCCTTCAACTACATGGTCGCGGTCGCCGGCGGCAAGGACATCCGTTGCGCCGACTACGCCACCTTCGGCACCCAGTCCTTGTCGGATCATGTACTGGTTGCCCTCGAAGGGCGCAAGGCCTGTCTGATGGCCAATCACGGCCTGGTCGCGCTGGGCGTCGATCTGGAGCGCGCCGTGGCCCTGGCGGTCGAGGTGGAAAGTCTTTGCGAGCAATTCTGGCGCGCCTCGCTGCTGGGCGCCCCGGTGCTGCTTGCCGATGCCGAGATGGACGAGGTGCTGGAGCGCTTCAAGTCCTACGGCGCCGGCAAATAGCCGCGCCGATAGTTGAGCACACGTCCCTGGTAGGCCTCGCCGCATTCCTGATGCGCGGCGGCCCGGGTTTCGCTGTGCGCGAAGCCGAATGCCCGCATGCGTCGGGTAAATGCCGCCCGGTTGCTCCGGTTCGGGTCGATGATGATGACCTCCACCGTCGGCTTGGCATGGCGGTCGAGAAAACCGGCCAGGGCGTCAGGCAGATCGCGCTCGTAGAGCACGTCGCTGCCGACGATGAGATCAAAGGCGCCGAGCGTGTTATCCGCATCGGCCCAGTTGCCGGTGCGGAAGTCGATGGCGTCGAGCTGGTTCAGGTGCAGGTTCTCGGTCATGAAGCCCGCCGCCAGAGGATGCAGGTCGCTGGCGGTGATGTCCGCGCCACGCCGTTGCATCACCAAGCTGGCCAGGCCCAGGCCGCAACCGATCTCCAGGACACGTTTTCCGGCCAGGGGCAGCGTCTGGGCGATGCCCGCGAGGATGCGCGCCGACGGCCAGACCAGCCCGAACAGCGGCCAGCTTGCCGAGGAAATCCCGGCCCGTTCAGCCACTCCGTCCGGGTCGAAAAACTGCTGGCGGTCCAGCAGCGAGCGGATCTGGTAATTCAGACCGCCGAGCGACAGGTGTTCTAACTTGACCTGATAGTCGGGCGCTGGCGTGGTGTGTGGCATGGCGCGGGCATCTCATGGCGTGTCGCGGGTTGGGAACAAGGTCCGATCGAATGACACGGCGCCCGGTGTGGGCGAGATGCGAGCCGAAGAGGCGATTCCGGAAAGTTCCGGGCGGGTCGGCCCGGAGCCTTGAAGCGGGGTGATAACGCATGCGCGACCCGGTGGCGGACGCGCGGTGCGCAGGTAAAGCCCGAAATGTCGCTTAACGCGCGGGCAGCAGCATCGGCAAGCCGGGCGGAAAAGAGAAGCCGCCTTGTGCCGGCGCGGCAGGCAAGGCGAACGGCAGTGTCGGCAGGCTGGCCGCGAACGGGTTGGGGAATTGCTGGGGCAGAGCGAAAGGGGTTACTCGGCGGCATGCCCGGGAAGGACATCATGTTGGGCATGCCGTACGCCGGCATCGGCTGCATGGTGGGCATCGACGGCAGCATCGCCATCGGGTTCTGCATCGCGGCGGGATTCATGAAGGCCGCCGGATTGAACAAGGTCGCGGGATTGAACGGGTTCATGCCGCCGGTCGTGGCGGGCATCATCGGCGCCAGCATCATACCGAAGGGCGTCAGTATCGGCGCCAGCATGGCCAGGGGGTTGAATGCCTCGACGCCGGTTTGGGCCTGGGCGGGCAGAGCGGGGGCCAGCAAAGCGGCCAGGGCAAGATAACGGATCTTCATGAGTATGTCTCCTGGATGGAATGGGGTGGCCCAGACTCGACGCGGCCAAAGCCGGCTGTCCGATGTGTATCTGCACGGTCCGAGAGAGAAACATGAAAACCGGAAGAACCCCGGCTCAGGGAAGATGTGGTGGCCACATCATGGGCCGGGGTCAGTATAGCACTGGCATTCCGTGGCCAAGGCCAGCCCGGGGCGGGGGCCTCTTACGCTTGGGCCGAGGACAGTGCCCGGCGATCCGGCGTCAGGCCTCTCAGGTATTTCAGTACCGGCAGGGTCGAGGCGCTTTCCAGCGCGGTGTAGCCGCCGCTGGTTTCCTTGCCCAGATTGGCGCCGGCCTCGACCAGCCGCCTCAGCACCTCAAGCTTGCCTGTGGAGGCCGTATAGATGGCGCAGGTGGCGCCGTTGACGTTCTGGTTATCGACGTTCGCGCCGTGGGCGATGAGCAGCGACACCAGTTCCGGATCGCCATGGACGCAGGCGAACCACAAGGCATGGTGATCGTCGTCGTTGACGTGGTTGGGGTCGGCGCCCAGGGCCAGCAATTCGGTAACCAGGGCGGAATCGCCCTTCAGGCTGGCGAGCATCAGCGGCGCCATGCCGTTGTCGATGCGGGCATGAATGTCCTCGGCGGGGAAACCCTGCTGATTCAGCCAGGCGCCCAGCGCCGGCGAGGGTTTGGTCGCCTGGAAGCGTTCCCAGGCCTGCCAGCCGCCCGCCAGGTTATGGACGCGCTCGAAGCCGAAACCGGCCAGCAGTTCGCACAGATTGCGGCTGCTGTTGCCGCGATAGCAGTACACCAGGACCGGGCGCTGCCGTTGCCGGCCGCGGATCAGTTGCTGGATGGCCGCGTCGGTTACCGGCTGGGCAGTGTCCATATGGCCGCGCGCGTAACTCGCCGAATCGCGCGTGTCGAAGATCAACAGGTCGGCCTCGGCACGCAACGCGGCCACATCGGTCGGGGGAATGTCGCGATATTTCATGGCTTATCCTTGATGATTACGCCGGCCTGGCATTCCCGGCCGCGGGCGTTCGGGAATGCGCCGCATCCCAGAGCGCCTTGAAGCGGCTGTCCAGTTCGGACAATTCGCGGTCGACCGTCTCAAGTTGACTAAACCCGAGGCGTGCCGGCAACGTGCCGTTATCCAGGGCGTGCTTCAGTTGCTCGCGTCGGGCAAAGACCTCGGCGATGCGGGCCTGGGTCTGCTGTATTTCCAGTTCGGTGGACATGGCGTGCAATGCGTAGGGGAATCGACTTACCTTGTCGCAACATCCATACCAGACTGATTTATGAGCCAGGCCATTGTTTATTCATGAAATTCTCAAGGTGGCCGCGTGTTGTTTTCGCCCAGAAGCACCTGCCTCGTGGCGAATCCTACAAACATGGGGATAGTCAACCGCTTGGCGACCTGGCGATCGGGTTGCCGAATCCGGCTGATACCCCGCGAGTAAACAGAGACAATAGCCGCATGATCCCCTCGAATCCGCGCCGCACCTGGCTGTTTCTCGGCGCCAGTCTGTTCCTGTTTTTTGTGCCCGACCTGCTGGTGCCCCAGTCCTGGCAGCAGAACCCGCTCTATCCGCTGTTGACGGCTTGCTACCTGGGCGGGCTGGTGATCCTCGGGTTCGCTTGCGGCCCGGCCATCTGTCGCGCCATGGTGGTTCGCGAACTCGACGCCGGCCCCTGGCGTTCCGCCGTCGACCAGGCGCTGGCGACCTTGCCAACCCAACACCGGCCCATGCCCCGCGTCGTACTCGCCGAACATGCCGTTGCCTTCGTGCTGACCGCCGGTTTACTGCCGGGGCGCTGCCAGGTGTTCGTTTCGTCCGCCCTGGTGGGACGCCTCAGCCAGGCCGGTCTGCGGTTTCTGCTCGCCCGTGCCTACGCCCATGCCTCGCTGCGCCAGCGCATGGCGGCATCCCTGCCGGTACTGTGTCTCACCGTTCTGGTGCCGGATACGCCGGAGGGCTTCCTGGCCTGGCTGACCCTGGGCGGATTCCTGCTGATCTGGCTGCTATTGCACTGGTATTTCGAGCTGGATGCCGACCGTCAAGCCGCCAGGCTAGTCGGCATGGGCGCCAGTCCTGGCCTGTTTGAAGTCCTCGCCGCGACGGCTTCGCCGCTGGGCCGGTTGAGCCTGAGTCCGCCGCTGTCATGGCGCATGCGCGCCATCGGGAAGTCAATGAGCAAGTAACAGGGGACGGGTCGCAATGGCGCTCCCTTAAGTAAACGCTGATTTATTCGCTAATTGTCATTGCGAGCGAAGCGCGGCAATCCAGTGCGCTATATAAATCAACAGCCTATGGATCGCCACGTCGCTGCGCTCCTCGCGATGACGAATTCTTCAGTGTGTCCTTAAGCACAACAAGGGTATGTTCCTGAAGTAGATGGGGAGCGCCGGTCAAGCTTCCTTGCCGGTCGGCAAGGTCGAGAATATTGGCAGGAACGGCAGGATCAGCAGTCGATCCAGTCGCGCGTCCCTGGGCTCGCGCAGATACTCCAGGCCAAGCGGAATGGTCAGCTGCGCCTTTCTGGATGCCTGAGTCGCGGTGCCGAACAGATGATCGAACAGCGGCAGCACCGAGGCATAGTTGCTATCGGTGTAGTGTCGCTCGATGCGGTGGTGCTGGCGATGGAAATCGGGGGTGACGACGAACCTGCGCAGCACCTGTTCTATCGCCGGATGAAAAGAGAAATTGCCGTGGCTGATGACGGCGACGAGGGTTCGCAAGGCGTTGTAGATCAGCATCAGGATCGGCTCCGGCCCGAGGAGGAGGAGCACGGGGATCGCCAGCAGGGTGTTGATGAGCGGTTCCAGCGGGTGATGCCGGTGGGTGGTCGTTGCATCGACTTCGGTGTCGCTGTGATGCACGGCATGGATGCGCCATAGGGCCGGGATCGTATGGAAACCCCGGTGTATCCAGTAATACATGAGTTCCAGGCACAGAAACAGAATCAGGAACGAGGCCAGGTTGTCTGTTCCCAGCAGATTCAGGAGGCCCATGCCGCGCAGGCCGAAAACCTCGCCGATCAGCATCGACAGCAGCGGTGCCAGGCTGAACAAAAGGGCGTAGTCCAGGCCGGTGAGCGCCAGGTTGTTGAACCAGCGCGGCAGGGGGTTCGCCGAGACCGCGCGGAACGGAACCATGCTCTCGACGAGCATCACCATGGCAATGCCGCCAATCACGAAACCCAGCAGGATCTGGGCGCTGTAGGCCAGCAAGATGTCCTGGAGTTGCCAGGTCAAGGCTGAAAAGGTGTCGGCATGGATGGCAAGCTTAGCGCTCGGGGCCGGCTGCGACCACCCTGAGAATTCGAGGTGTCGAACCTCCGGGTTGCGATCCGGTCGGCATCTGAGCGTCGGTTATGTACCGGTGCGGCTCAGGTTGGTTCCTATGGCGGCGCCGGCTTGAGTACGAGATTCAGGTAGCACCTTTCGCCAGGGGCCAGTGTGGGTAAGGTGGTGCATGGCGTGTTGCCAGGGTCGCTGAACTCATAATTGTTATTGGTGATCACGACGCTGACAATGCGCTGATTGACCGGTGTGTCATTGGGAAACACTGAATCCGAGGCGCCGAAGCTGACGTTGTTGGTGGTGAGCTGGAGCGGCACGACCGTGGCGCCGGCATGGGCGTCCTGGATGACTTTGGCACCCGAAGCCGTACCCAAGGCGATCACCCCGGCGGCGACCATGGACGCGGCCGGCCGGCCGACATTGCGCGTACGCATGACCCGGAAGGCAATCACGGCGACAAGGAACCCCAACAAGATCAAGGTCCAGCCGGAAAGCGTCGGTACCGCTATATGATCGGACGTGTAGGTTAAATTGCCTACAATAGGAGGAGGGGTTCCCGCAAACACAGCCCCTGACTGGGCCAGAAGCGCCAAGCTGGCGGCAATCGAAATAAACCGATTGGTTTGTTTGGTCATGAGATCCCCCTCGTGAATTAAGGCAACGTGCAGCGCGGGCAGTTTCACACGATTTGGCCTGCACATCAAAGCTAATTTGTTGATATATAAAGATATTCAGGTCTCTTAAGGCTGCGCTGCGGCAATTGGTATTTCAATGGATTTCGAGCGAGACACAGTAACAACTTTCTCAGCGGCTGGCCAAAACAGACGGAATCCGGTGCACCCAACACGTCATTTGCGTCTTGAGCAGCAATTATTTGTGAATAAACATAGAAAGACAGGCTATGGTTGTTTTCTGTTATATAGCAGACAAAATAATTACCGTGACCTATCCATATTTATTCCAAGTTCAAATCCTGTTCCTGCACATCGGGACAAAGGATTGCGCGACGGTTTTATATGACGCGTTCTTATTCTGATATGTTGTTAATTCTATTGATGGATTGCTGATAGAATTTTGACGTGATATCGTCATATATCGCTACGGACTCGGCATATTTTTTTTGGTTATATAACTGACGTGCAAGTGACCAGGCTTGCGGCAAATTAGAAGGCTTTACCGGAGGCGTATCCTTGAATGGGGTGCATTCGAGGTATCTCCAATAGTATTTTGCGAATGGATGGTCGTACCACGCATGCCATGGTTTATTAGGCGTGACAAAGTGTAGAATCCTGTCGTCCGTGATGGCGACTTGTGTCTTTCCCATGTGTATTTGATTGTTCCAGATATCTTCGATGATGGTGATCTCGTTTTCCAATGCGATATTTATCGTGCATTGATCCAGGTAACGTATTCTATTGTCAGGACTGTTTATATAGTGCAGACATCTGTTTGTGCAATCCCGGGTTCTCCATTGACTCAGGTCTAATAACAGCGCCCCGGTATTGATATATCGTTTTGTGCCGGCGTGTGCAATGCAATCCGATTCGTGCAGATCAGGCACGCCTGCGATGACGGCGGTGCCTAAGTCGGTATCGATCAAGTCATGGATGCTGGAGAGTATGATCGTGTCCGAGTCCAGATAGACCACCTTGTCGATTTCCGCAGGGAGGATATCGCCGAGAAATAGCCGGAAATAAGAGACTATGGTTACGTGTTGTATTTTCTCAGTTTTAACTGGCGCGTTCTCAAGCTGTATCAAGTACGCCGGAGGTATGTTGTGTACTATAAAAGTTGCGCGGTAGGTATTGCGGAAGTGGACGATGACGGATTCGAATGCTTCGTCCGAGTCGCTGGTGACGATATGCACACACAAGTCATCGCTGGGTTTTGAATAGTTGATGAGCAGCGATGTGAGCGACGCTGAGAAATGCTGCAGATAATTTTTATCAATGCAATAGGCAACGTGGTTCATGGCATGCGTGGATACCCTGAAATATAGTGACGATGGCCAATATAACAGACCACGGTTAATTGCTGGCTAACATGAGCATGTAGAGTAACCGTGGTCTGACTCCATTTGCTTGATGCCACTCCAGGCTTGGCCAGGCATCCCGGATGGCTGGAAAGCCGTGACCAGGCTTGAGTGAGTGCCGCCCTCAGGATGTTTCGCCGCTTCCCCCTCGATTCGCGTGTGTCCGCCGGCCGGATCGGCGAAGCGTACAATCCATAAAATCAGGTTCAGTGGCAAAAACTTGGAGCAGTAAGCGTAAATGCCGGTGCAACGACACACTTCCCAGGCGGCCGATTCGGAAAAACGCTTCGCCACGATCTTCCATCACAGCCCCGTGGCGCTGCTGATTACGACCATAGACGGCGGCGAGATGCTCGACATGAACGATGCGTTTTGCGAACTGGTCGGGTATGCGCGCCACGAACTCCTCGGCAAGACAACCATCGGGCTGGGCCTTTGGCGTTCGGCGCAGGAACGGCAGGCCATCATTGCGCGCTTCCAGCAGGACGGCCGAGTCAGGGACGCGGATGTCACCATCCATGACGCCTCGGGAAATGAGCACTTGGTCAAACTCTCCCTGGAAGCCATCGTCCAGGACGGGCGACACTGCTTCATCTCCACCGCTCTGGATGTCACCCTGAGCCGGCGTGCCGAAGTGGCCCTGGCCGAAAGCGAGGATCGCTTCCGGCACGTCACGGCGATGACCAGCGACCTGTTCTATGCCTGCAAGCGTACCGAGGACGGCTACTTTCGCATCGAGTGGCTGGGCGGCGACGCCCAGCGCGTCTTCGGTTGCACGCGTGAAGAACTGGAACGACTCGGCTGCTGGCGCGATTTTGCCTACCCGGAGGACCGGCCCCTGTTCGACGCGAGCATCACCAACCTGCAGCCTGGCCAATCCAGTGACGTCATCATGCGCGCGGTCCATCGCGATGGCTCGCTGCGCTACGTGCGCAGCTATGCCCAGGTGTTTGATGCCAAGGCGGGCGCCGATACGCACCAACTTTATGGGGCGCTGCAAGATGTCACCGAGCGCATGCGCCTGGAACAGCAGCTCGAATACCATGCCAACCACGATTCGCTCACCGGCTTGGTCAACCGGCGCCAATTTCTCATCCTGGCACAGCAGGAAATGACGCGCGCCCGCCGTTACGGCAGCCCGATGTCCATCGCCATGCTCGACCTGGACCATTTCAAGGCGGTCAACGACACCTACGGCCACGAGGTCGGCGACCGCGTGCTGCGACAATTCGCCGACATTGCCCGCGGCATCCTGCGCGAGGTGGACATCATGGGGCGCCTGGGCGGCGAGGAATTCGCCGTGTTCTTTCCGGAAACCAGCGGCGCGAATGCACTTGAAGTCGCCGAACGCCTGCGCGAGGCCATCGCCAACGCCGCAATCAGCCTGGAGCACGGACTGCCTATCCGCATCAGCGTATCTATCGGCATCACCCCCTTCCTGACCACCGACAAGAACATCGACATGCTTTTGAGCCGCGCCGACCAGGCGCTTTACGAAGCAAAACGATCCGGTCGAAACCGGACCTGCGCACTGTTCATCGACTAGAAACAGGGAGTATCCCTCTCCCACAGCCTCGCCCTCTCAGGGGGAGGGGGGGGCGGCACCCGTAAGGCGGTGTTGGCCGGGGGCGCCCGGCAGCGCGTAACTTTCTTTGCTCGTGCAAAGAAAGTCACCAAAGAAAGCACGCCCTACATCCGTCGAAACCCCGTGATTTCGGAACAAGACTGGGCGGCGAAAGAACTCGCTTCGCTCAGACACCTTTCGCCGACAACCCCCAGCCTCGTCCCGAAATCACGGCTCCGGCTGAAGGGGGGGTTAAAACCATCGCATTGCGACCCGGCCAGCCATTTCAGCGCCGGTAGACGAGTTGAGGGTTTTCCAATCCCCTTCTGAGCCGCCGATTTTTCCGACGCCGTTCGGGGGAAGTCGGCGAGCACTGTCTGAGCCCGGAGGGCGAGTTGCGCAGCCGCCCGGACGGTGTCGGAAAAATCGGGTACCCGAAGGGCGGCGAAGCGGGGCGTGCTTTCTTTGGTTCCTTTCTTTGCACGGGCAAAGAAAGGAACTGGCTGCCGGGCCACTCCCGGCCTACTCCGTTCGACCACTAAACAATCGGTTCGCAAGGGGAAAACGGGGGCGTCCCCTATTGTTCTAATCGCTGGACGCCACTCTCAAAAACATACCAGCACTGATCTACGCAGGAAATCCAATGTGATTTGTTATTCACTCTGCCGGAAGCCTCTTTAGCGTAAGCAATCACTTCGCTTAGCTTCCCAGACAGATAGGGATCGATCCTGCCTCTTAATCCAGAAGCCATGAACTCCAGGCGCCTTAATTGATGCTGAGCGTCCTTTTTCGTGGGGGCATATATGACTTCGTCAATAAGCCCTTTGAGTTTACTTATGGTCTCATTGTTCATAGCAGCCTTTCCTGAACACAATCACGCTAAACGCTCACCCGAAGAACAATAGGGGACGTAGCACGATTATTACCTCGATAACCGTTTCACAATCGAAGCCGGATTCCGCCGGCAGTCCAGCACCGCGACAACGGTAATCAGGTCGCCTTGAAGGTCATAGTAAATAGCGAATGGAAACCGTTTGGCCATCGCCCGATGTAGTCCCGCGATTGGCTTGGCATGCACGCCGCCATAGAGCATCAAGGCGTCGATGTCCGCATACAGACTGTCCAGAAAATAGGACCCAATACCGGCCTGCTGATGCTCGTAAAAGGCATAACCATTCATCAGGTCCACCTCCGCCGAGCGGGTGATGCGGATACGCATCAACGCGATTCCGTCTGCTCACGTATGCGTTTCTTGGCCTCTTCCCAATCCGAGATCGATTCCTCGCGTGCGTCGAGTCGCGCCTGCCGGTCCGCGAGCACATCCGCGTGCCATGCAGGGATTGCGGTTTCCATCAATGGGTCGTGGCAGAGTGCATCCCAGAGCGACTCCATAAGCTGGAGCTTTTCCTCGATCGGCAGCTTGGCGATTTCGAGTTGCGTCATGATCGGACCTCCGTGTCTGATCTTTATCGTTGATACGTATTTTGCATCATAGCGAAATTCAGCTACCCGCACGCCCCCACCGCCCCACACGCCGTACAGAAATCACAGCCATCCTTCCGAATCACCGTCTCATTCCCGCATTCCTTGCAGCGCTTGCCCTTGATCGCCGGCATGGCGGTCGGGGCATGGCCGGCGGGGGGTGGGGGTTTCGAGGATGCCCATCTGCTGGATGGCTTCGCCGTCTTCGGTGAGCAGGCCGAGCATGGCGTAGCGGTGGATGATGAGCTGGGCGACGTAGGCGACGGTGGAGGGCCAAGTCTGGCTCTTTTCCGATCCGGGGGTCTTGGCCATGAAGTCGCCGAGGGGTTCCTGATAGTTGAGCAGCTTGCGCAGTTTCATGCCGATCCAGGCCGGGTCGATGACGCGCATGTCCAGGGAGAGCATCTTGCACAGGCCATCGAGGGCGCGCGGGTAGTCGCCGGAGAGCCACAGGGAGTAGGGTCGGGTGACGCCGTCCGGCAGGGTGATCTCTTTCAGGCCGAGGACGAAGTCGTCGCCGGAGGCCGGGTTGAGGACGTCGACGGTCCAGGAAAGGGTGCCGTCGGTGCCGGTCTTGGGTTCTTTCAGGCTGAACAGGACGTCGAGCAGCGGGCTGGGGCCTTCGATGTCGAGGGCGCCGAGCTGTTCCAGGCGCCACTGGACGATCTGCGCCATGGCCGAGACCATGCTGGGCACGGGGCGGACTTCGCCGTGCGGCGGGAAGGGGATGTGGCAGGCGTCGTCGCCGCGTGTCTTGGCGAGGGTTTCGAGTTTCAGCTTGAGCCAGGCGCGGTCGTTGGCGCGCATGTCCATGGACAGGGCCTTGGCGAGGGCGCCCAGGCCGCGCGGCTGTTCGGCGCCGTTGACCCAGAGTTCGAAGGGCCAGGCCTTGCCGCCGCCATTCTCGACGTGGCCGACGAAGATGGCGAAGCTGCCGTGCGGCGATTCGATCATGTAGCTCCAGGCCATGTTGCCGCTGGGCAGCTTGGGCCGGCCGGGCCATTTGAGCGATTCCAGTACCGGCGCGGGGACGTTCTTGATTTCGATGCGCCGGTTGACATCGGTGCTGACGAAGTCCTGCGGCGCGGCCTTCTCCGGTTCGACCGAGAGGACGCTGCCGAGCACGGCATTCGGTCGATAGGTGGTGATGCCTTTCAGGCCGGCGCGCCAGGCGGCGCTGTAGAGTTCGGCGAAGTCGTCGAACGGGTAGTCGCCGGGCACGTTCACCGTCTTGGAGATGGCCGAGTCGACGTAGGGGGCGACCGCCGCGACCATCTTCATGTGGTCCATGGCGGAGATTTCCAGGGCGGTGACGAAGCTGGCAGGCAGGTTTGCCATGTCGCCGCCCTGATCGCGGTAGAGGCGATAGGCGTGGTCTTCGACCTGGTATTCCTTGGTGCCGCCGTCCGGCATGCGCTTTTTGCGCGTGTAGTACCAGGAGAAGGGCGGTTCGATGCCGTTGCTGGCGTTGTCGGCGAAGGCCAGCGAGATGGTGCCGGTGGGGGCGATGGACAGCAGGTGCGAATTGCGGATGCCGTGGGCGCGGATGTCGGCCTTGATCTCGGCGGGCAGGCGCGATGCGAAACTGCTACCGGTCAGATACAGATCGGCGTTGAACATCGGGAAGGCGCCGCGCTCCCTGGCCAGATCGACGGACGCCTTGTAGGCCTCGTCGCGCATGAATTCGGCGGCCTGGCCGCCGAAGGCGCGCGCCGCATCGGTGTCGTAGCGCAGGCCGAGCATGACCAGGGTATCGCCCAGGCCGGTAAAGCCCAGGCCGATACGCCGCTTCGCCTTGGCCTCGTCGTTCTGCTTGTCGAGCGGCCAGGCGGTCATATCGAGGACGTTGTCGAGCATGCGCACCGCCGCCGCGACGGTCTTGGCCAGGGCGGGGAAATCGAACTCGGCCTCGCCCAGGAAGGCGGATTTGACGAAGCGCGTCAGGTTGATCGAGCCCAGGCAGCAGCAGCCGTAGGGCGGCAAAGGCTGTTCGCCGCACGGGTTGGTGGCCTCGATGGTTTCGCAATAGCCGAGGTTGTTGTCCTTGTTGATGCGGTCCAGGAAGAGCACGCCGGGTTCGGCGTGGTCGTAGGTGGAGTGCATGACCTGGCCCCAGAGGTCGCGCGCCTTGACCTTGCGATAGACCCACAGGCCATCGTCGCGCGGGTAGGCGCCGGCGGCCATCTGTTCGTCGCCGGGCACGGCCTTGTGCGCCAGTTCGATGTCGCCGTCGTCCTGCACCGCCTGCATGAAGGCATCGGTGACGCCCAGGGAGATGTTGAAGTTGCGCAGGTCGCCGCTGTCCTTGGCGTGGATGAAGTCCTCGATGTCCGGGTGGTCGCAGCGCAGCACACCCATCTGCGCGCCGCGCCGGGCGCCGGCGGATTCGACGGTCTCGCAGGAACGGTCGAAGACGCGCATGTAAGAGATGGGGCCGCTGGCGCGCGATTGCGTGCCCTTCACCAAAGCGCCCTTGGGGCGGATGGTGGAAAAATCGTAGCCGACGCCGCCGCCCCGGCGCATGGTTTCGGCGGCTTCTTCGAGGGCGACGTAGATGCCCGGCTTGCCGTCGGACATGCCGGAGATGGCGTCGCCGACCGGTTGTACGAAGCAGTTGATGAGGGTGGCCTGCAGCTCGGTGCCGGCGGCGGAGTTGATGCGCCCGCCGGGGATGAAGCCGGCCTCCATGGCTTCGAAGAAGCGCCGCTCCCAGAGGGCACGGTCTTTTTTATCCTCGATGGCTGCCAGGGCTCGGGCGACGCGCATGCGCACGTCGGTGACATTGGCTTCCTTGCCCTTGGCGTATTTTTCCAGCAGGACTTCGGTGGAAATGTTCTGCTCGTCGAGTTCCGGGAAAAGGGTTTCCTGCATCATGGTCTCCTGGTTGGCGGCGCTTCGGCGCGACCTTTGTAATTACACATAGCACCACTAGATATGGTGAATGCGGAAAACAATATCACTATATCCAGTGTCGTTCCAGGGATTTATTTGTAATGCGTCAAAGCCCCGCGCAGACGCGGTTCCGGCCTTCGTGCTTGGCCCGATACAGGGCATTGTCGGCGTCCCGGATCAGTTGGTCCGGGTCATCCCGGTATCCGTTTCCGGGATGACGGCGACGCCGAAACTGGCGCTCAGGATGAGTTCGTCGGCGCCGTCGAGGCGGATCGCCATGACCGCATGACGCAGACGCTCGGCGAGGCGCAGCGCCGCCTCAAGTTCGGTGTGCGGCAGGATCAGGGTGAATTCCTCGCCACCGTAGCGCGCGGCCTCGTCGGACACCCGCTTCCCCTGCGTCAGCACTTTGGCGACGGCGGCGAGGGCAGTGTCGCCGAATTGATGGCCGTAGTTGTCGTTGATGCGCTTGAAATAGTCAATGTCGATCATCATCAGCGAAAGTGGATAGGTGTAGCGATGCGCCTCCTCGACCTGCGCCGAGAGCAGGGCCATGAACGAGGCATGGTTGAGCAGGCCGGTGAGGCCATCGTGTTTGGCGATATCGGCGAGGATGTGGTTCTTCACTTCCAGCGCCTGATTGGCGGCGGTCAATTCGCTGGTTCGCGCCTGCACCAGGGTCTCGAGGTCTTCATTGAGGCGCCGTAGATTGCGGTTGGCCTCGGCCTGCGCCAGCTCTTTATCGGTGCGCAGACTGGAAATCCGGTCGGCCAGGGCGAACGAGAGCAGCAGGACTTCCAGGGCGGCGCCGAATTGCATGGCATTGGCGGTAATGAATTGGTAGGGAATGAGTCCGGCGAGGGTCAGGCCAGTGGCGAAGATCCCGATCAGGAACAGCCCCCAGGCGGTGACGAACCAGTAGGCCGGTCGGTAGCGACGCCAGGCGCAGACGATCCCCGCCGGCAGTACGACCAGGACAAGAATCAGCCCAAGATAGTTGGCCAGGCGCGCGGCGATGGTATAGGGGCCGACGAGGGTGAATGCCATGATGCCCAGCGCGGCCCATTGCATGGCGCGGATCGGCCAAATGAAGCTGGGTAGATTGATCGGGATGTCGAGAAAGTCGTGTGCGAAGCGCGAGCCGGCATAGATTACCGCCCCGACCAGGAAGGCTTGGGCGTGATTGGCCATCCACGGGCTGTTTGGCCACAGGTATTGTAGCCCGTAGCCGTTCAGTGCCGCCTGGGATAGCACAAAGATGCCGATGTAGAGGACGTAGTTGAGGTAGTTCTGGTCGCGCACCACGAAGAATAGGAACAGGTTGTAGGCGACCATGATGCTCATCATGCCGAAATACAGGCCATGGCCGAACTCGTCGAAATTCAGGTGTCCATAAAAACCGTCGGATCGCCAGATCTGGATGGGCATGAGCATCGGCCCGTCGGACTGGATGCGCAGATAGACCGGGGCGGTGATGTCCTTGGGGATGCGGAAAACCGGGTTGCGGTGTTTGATCTCGCGCTCGACGAATGGCCGGGCGTCGCCGCCGGCATCCAGCCGATAGCCCCCTTGCCCATCCGGCAGGAACAGATCGACATGGTCCAGCAGCGGCGATTGCACTTCGATGAGCCAGGCTTCGTCGCCCGGCGGCTGGATCCGGAACCAGTAGGCGGATTGGGTATACCCCGGATTTAGTACGGGCGAGGCCAGGGGTGTGAACGGCGTCGCGGTAATCTGCTCGATGGTCGCGTTTCGACTCGGATCGATGCGGTAGCTGGCGTAGCGGGTCGGGTCGTAGTCCGGCGCCTGTCCCCAGGCAGCGACCGGCCAGCAGGTCAGCCAGACCAGGCAGAGCAGGATGTCACGCGCTGCGAGCATGCGCTGTCAGCCGTTCGGGGACACGAACTCCGCGATGACCGGCGCATGGTCGGAGGGACGTTCCAGCTTGCGCGGCGCCTTGTCGATGACGCATGCGGTACAGATATCGGCCAGTGCCGGCGTGGCCAGGATATGGTCGATGCGCATGCCTAGGTTGCGGCGGAACCCGGCGGCGCGGTAATCCCACCACGAATAGCTTTGCTCGGCCTGCTCGAAGAGACGGAAGGTGTCGCGCAGACCCTGGTCGAGCATGGCCTGGAAGTGTGCCCGCTCCGGCTCGGAACAGAGCACCTGGCCGGCCCAGGCCACCGGATCGTAGACGTCGCGATCTTCCGGGGCGATGTTGAAATCGCCCAGTACGGCCAGACGCGGATGCGTCGCCAGTTCGGTCTTCAGCCAGCCCTGCAAGGCATTCAGCCAGGCCAGTTTGTACTGGTATTTGTCCGAATCGACGCTCTGGCCGTTGGGGATGTACAGGCAGATGACCCGCGTGCCGTCAATGGTCGCGGCGAGCACGCGCTTCTGCTCGTCGGCGAAGCCGGAATACCCATGACCACGTCGCTCGCCGGGCTGCGGCTGACGATGGCGACGCCGTTATAGGTCTTCTGTCCGGAATAGGCCACGTGGTATCCGGCCGCCTGGATCTCGGCGATCGGAAAAGCCTCGTCGGTCAGCTTGGTTTCCTGCAGGCAGACCACATCCGGAGTTTGCGCCGCCAGCCAGTCGAGCAGGTGGGGCAGGCGGACTTTCAGGGAGTTGACGTTCCAGGTGGCGAGCTTCACGGGGCGGGGCTCCATCGATTTGTGCGCGGTATGTCGGGGAGGATATCAGACGGCGCCTCCGGGGCCGCCATGCGGTTGGGCAGCGGTCGTTGTTAGAGAAACCCCATTTTTCTCGCGGAAATGGGGGTTTTCAGCATGCCCCAGACGCTTTGCCAGTCGCTGTTCTTCAGTTTCGCCAGGCTGTAAACCATGGCTTTCGGCGCGCTGTGCTCATGCAGGGTGCCGAACAGTCGATCCCAGACCGAGAGTGTCGAACCAAAATTGCGGTTGTTTTCCTGCTCCAGTGGGGAGTGGTGAATCCGGTGCAGATGTGGCGTGATCAGTATCCAGCGCAGTGCCTTGTCCAGGCTCGCTGGAAAAGCGACATTCATGTGCTGCATCAGCGTGAAAGGCAACGAGAACAGACTGCGCACCGCGAGCAGCCACAATGGAAGGCCCATCAATATCAGCACGGCGAATGTCCAGGTCAGGCTGGCGGCGGCTTCCAGTGGGTGAAAGCGCAGTGACGTCGTGACGTCCAGATCGGTGTCGGAGTGATGCACGGAATGCAGCAACCATAACCATTGGACACGGTGGGCCAGGACGTGGAAGAGATAATCCGCCAGGTCGAGGAGGAGAATGCCTAGCAGCAATTGCACGATGAAGGGTATCGGGATCCAGTGAAACACGCCGAACCCCACCTCATGCGGGCGTTGTGGAATATCCAAAAGATAATTGCCGACGAGTTGATTGGCTACCAGGACGGCAATGACCCATATCCCGAAGTTGTGCGCCGCATGTATAGCCCGGGCGCGCTCTGATTTGAGGGGTATCTGGTAGAAGGCTGTTTCCAGCCATAGAAGCAGGATCATCCCCAACAAGAGCACATCGAAATACCTCCGATGCAGCGAAGCCAATGTTTCTGGGGTCATTCAATCACTTTGCGAAGGTAAGGGCCGTAACCGCGGCCCATATTGATGGGGCCTGGAGTTGGCCAATCAGTTCCTGGCCTTGGACCAGGAACTGGGAGAAACGGATTACTTGTTCTTCCTCTTGCTGATCATGCGCCCACCCAGCAAGCCGACAGCCACGGCCAACCCGGTCAGGGCGAATTCATCGAGGGTGGGTACGGATACGGATGTCGGAACCGTCATGATGGCGGCCCAGGCGGATACAGGTGCAAAACCAGCCAACAAAAGGAATGCAGTCTTCATTCATTTCCCCAAAAAAGTTTGTGCGTCAATTGAAATGCGGTCTTCATTGTCATCGTCTCCTGCCGCCGCCGCGCCATCATATATACATGATGAAAATCGTCAACCACTATGCGTGCCCCGGTCTATCCGTGGCCTGCCGGGTCGGTTGCTCAGCCTATGAAAACGACCCAATGCCATGCTGCCCGCCTCGTTGTGCCGATGGGCACAGCATATAATGTCTCCGGACATTCATCAGAGACGTGTTATGCAAACACTCACCGTCGATCTGGGCGACCGGAGCTATCCCATCCACATCGGCACCGGGCTGCTCGACTGCGCCGACCTGATCGTGCCGCACCTCGCACAGAAACGCGTTGCCATCGTCACCAACACCACGGTCGGGCCGCTCTATCTGTCGCGTCTGACGGCGACGCTGGAAGGCGCCGGGGTGCGCGTCCTGCCCATCGTCCTGCCGGACGGCGAGGCCTACAAGAACTGGGAAACCCTGAACCGCATCTTCGATGCCCTGCTCACCGACCGCGCCGAGCGCAAGACCACCTTGATCGCCCTGGGCGGCGGCGTCATCGGCGACCTGACCGGCTTCGCGGCGGCCAGCTACCAGCGCGGCGTGCCCTTCATCCAGGTGCCCACCACGCTGCTTGCCCAGGTCGATTCCTCGGTGGGCGGCAAGACCGGCATCAACCACCCGCTGGGCAAGAACATGGTCGGCGCGTTCTATCAGCCGCAAGTTGTCCTGGCCGATACCGCAACCCTCAAGACCCTGCCCGACCGCGAGCTTTCCGCCGGCCTCGCCGAAGTCATCAAATACGGTCTGATCCGCGACCTGCCTTTCCTGGAATGGCTGGAAGCGAACATGGACAAGCTGGTGGCGCGCGATGCCGACGCACTGGCCTATGCCATCCGCCGCTCCTGCGAGAACAAGGCCGAGGTGGTCGCCGCCGACGAGCGCGAAGCCGGCCAGCGCGCCCTGCTCAACCTCGGCCACACCTTCGGCCACGCGGTCGAGGCCGGCATGGGCTACGGCGTCTGGCTGCACGGCGAAGGCGTCGCCGCCGGCACCATGCTGGCGGCCGATCTGTCTCGGCGCATGGGCAACATCTCGCAAGCCGATGTCGAGCGTATCGACGCCCTGTTCAAACGCGCCAACCTGCCCACCGTCGCGCCCAATCTAGGCGTCGCCGCCTACATGAACTACATGGGCGTGGACAAGAAAGTCGAAGCCGGCAAGATGCGCTTTGTGCTGTTCCGCAAGGTGGGTGAGTGCTATGTCAGCGCCGACGCGCCGGCCGACCTGTTGAAGCAGACGTTGACCGAAGCGGTCGGGCCGGGTAGGACGTAAACCACCAGCCCTATCGATACCTCCATGCTTGATCCGGCACAAACTGGAGTTGACTGATTCCAGGCTTTGCCTGGATGCGCTCTCCCCCAGCCCGTCCCTCGAGGGACGGGTGCGCGGCCGCGCCGGAGAGGGCCGCTGTTCAAACGTGACCTGGCAGAACCAATATATGCCTTCCGCCCAAGGCTTCCTGATCGGTCTCAGCATCGCGGTCCTCTTGCTCTGGGGAATCAGGCGCGTCCTCCACCGCAGCCTCGCGCCGCAGCGCATCCCCGAGCAAAAATCACCGGGCGATGTCGGCCTTGACTATCGCGAAGCGCGCTTCCCCACGGCCAACGACCGCACCCTGTTCGGCTGGTTCCTGCCCGCAGCGCAAGCCGGCGCCGCCCCCACCGTGGCGCTATTGCACGGTTGGGGTGGTAACGCCGAAACCCTGCTGCCGCTCGCCGGCCCGCTGCACCAGGCCGGTTTCGCCGTGCTGCTGTTCGACGCGCGCTGCCACGGCCGCAGCGACGAGGACAGCTTCACCTCCCTGCCGCGCTTCGCCGAAGACCTGGAACACGCCCTGGACTGGTTGCGACAACAACCGGAAGTCGACCGCCAACGCCTCGCCGTGGTCGGCCACTCCGTCGGCGCCGGCGCGGCGCTGCTGGTCGCCTCCCGGTGCGACGACCTCGCCGCCGTCGCCAGTATCGCCGCCTTTTCGCACCCGCAGAACATGATGCGCCGCTTCCTGGCGGCGAAGCACGTGCCCTACGTTCCGTTCGGCAGGGCCATCCTGCGTTACGTTCAGCACGTCATTGGCCACCGCTTCGACGACATCGCGCCGGTCAACACCATCCGCCAGGTGAGTTGCCCGACGCTGCTCGCGCACGGCGCCGACGACAGCACCGTGCCCGTTGCCGAAGCCCGGGCCATCCACGCCGCCAGCAGCGGCGATCACGTCCAGCTCATGGTCATCCCCGGCAGCCATGACGATTATGGCGACATCGAAAGGGAGGCCCAGATGCTGGTTGGATTTCTTGATATGCATCTCTCCGGCGCTGGCGAACGGCCCGCGGCTCAGGCAGCAACGTGACCGGGCTGGATGATCACTGGATGGAAAGAGCCAGTCAGTGCGTCGCTGGCGGAAGTCGCAGGCTGAGCCAGCCATCGGCCACAAGCGGTCGTTGCCGGCACTGAAACCTGCCTTCGAAGATCGGCCAAACCGGCCTGATATACCCTACTCTACCGCTCTCATCCGGACCTGACTGGAGCGCTCAGCAATGCTGGCGTCACCTCACTACGGGATCTTCCATTGACAATGTATGAACACCTGCTAAATATAAGTAAATTGCTCAAGTATTAACCCCCCCTCGACGGGTATGAAATACAACTGGGGTGAGCCTAAGTAACGGGTCAAATACAAAGAAAGTGAAGGTAAAAGATGAAAATGCTACTCACAGTCGAAATTCCTCATGAACCTTTCAATTCCCTGGTCAGAAGCGGGAAGATTGGTGAAACCATGGGCCGAATCCTGGAAACCATCAAGCCTGAGGTGGCCTACTTCACTGAGATGGACGGTACACGGGGTGGCGTATTCGTTATCGACGTCCAGAATCCTTGGGATATCCCCACTTTCGCCGAGCCGTTCTTCCTGAGTTTCAATGCCAACTGCAAATTTCGGACCGCGATGAGCCCCGAGGACCTTCAGAAGGCCGGCCTGGATGAAATTGGCAGAAAATGGGCATAGACGGTCGGCCTTGTCTTGAAATGGGCGCCTGTTTCCCTTTCCAGGAGGACAAAGATGACCACACCTTCCATGAGCTTCAGATGTATCAAGGCCATCGCGCTCTCAGTCAACGACTTTGAACGCGCAATCCGCTTCTACACCGATACCCTGTCGCTCCCGCCTGCGTTCGAAGACGGGAAGCAGGTCGGCAACAAGCTGGGAGACGCTGTACTGCTGTTCAAGGCCGATTGGTATGCCCAGCCTTCTGAGGCCCTCAACCCGAGGGTGACTGTTGAAACCGACGATGCCATCGAGACGGAAGGTTTCCTTCGATCTCGTGGCGTGGTCATTTCCGATCCGGTCGAAACGTATGGCGAGTCCAGAATTGGCAGTTTCTTGGATAGCGAGGGCAACAAGCTCTGGTTCTGTTCGGGTCCGGGGCCACAATAGCTTGCCGCTGGCAAGTATCTATTTGAGATGGCGGGATGGCTTCCCGGTCGCGCTTCGGTTGTTCGCGCGGCAATGCCGCGCATGAGCAAGTTTGACGGGGTCGCAACGATTGATAAGGGGCCGAGAGATGAGAATCGAAGGTTGTTCTATTCAGAGTCAGCTCATGCTGGTTGTCGTGCTCGCATTTACGTTGATTGGCGGCGGAAGTAGTGCGCTCGCAGATACATCGAATGCTCAGCAGGGCAATGGCTCTCAGGGAAACTTGGGCAGCCTCGATCCGAACGATGGTTCTGGATCGCTTGGCGCAAAAGAAAAGAATTGCCTATGCTATGGGACCAAACACGACGGTCCGCTGAAGGGACTCTGTGTAAAAAAGTGCCGCTGCCCAGGTCAATGTGGTGAGGGTGATAGGCAACCTGGAAGTGGTGGTCCGCAGCAACAGCGTTCGCCCTAGATGGAACACGGCTGGCCTAGGCGCTTGCAGCGACAACGGCCATCCTTGCATGGTTCTGAAGCCTGGCGTCTCAGCCGGGTGCTGCCACTGACGGCCGGATTGACCTTCTTGCCGCCAAGCTAAAGGCAGGTTCTGATTTCTAGCTGACTTGATCCGTCGCTTGGCCATTGAGCCGCTCTCGGCGACGTACTGGGGCATGCAGTTGGGTGGTCAATCCGATAGCCGTTTCTGGCGAAGTGAGGCGGACCGATAGATTGCATCAACCAATGGCCGGATTGGCTCGACAGCGGCCCCAGATGAACGTGCCATTTACCAGTCGTTTGGCCCACGAAACAGCCATGTCCGTCCGCGCTTCGTGCCCCACCTGACCCTGACGATGCAGCCCCTGCTCAAGGAAGCAGGTAGCATACGCGGCGAAGCCCTACTCAGACTCCGCCGATAACACAGCCGACTTACCATGACCGACCTTGCCCTCTACGCCGCGCACTCCGCGCAATCGCGCGGTCGCCGCCACCCGGAACCGCCCGCCGCGCCGCGCAGCGAGTTCCAGCGCGACCGCGACCGCATTGTCCATTCCACGGCCTTTCGGCGCCTGGAATACAAGACCCAGGTGTTCATCAATCATGAGGGCGATCTGTTCCGGACGCGCCTGACGCACAGCATCGAGGTGGCGCAGATCGGCCGTACCCTGGCCCGCTTGCTCGGTCTGGACGAGGATCTGATCGAGACGGTGGCTCTGGCGCACGACCTGGGGCACACGCCGTTCGGCCATACCGGCCAGGACGTGCTCAACGAGTGCATGCAGGCGCACGGCGGCTTCGAACACAATCTGCAATCGCTGCGCGTGGTCGATGCCCTGGAACAAAAGTACGCCGAGTTCGATGGTCTGAATCTGACCTTCGAGGCGCGTGAGGGCATCCTCAAGCACTGCGCCAAAAAAAACGCCGAGAAACTGGGCGATGTCGGCCAGCGTTTTCTGGATAGCACGCAGCCGTCGCTGGAGGCGCAGATCGCCAATCTCGCCGATGAGATCGCCTATAACAACCACGATGTCGACGATGGGCTGCGCTCCGGCCTGATTTCCCTGGAGCAACTGGAGAGCGTGCCGTTGTTCCGGCGCCATCTGGATGTCGTGCGCCAAATCTACCCGGCGCTCAACGACCGGCGTCTGATCCACGAAACGGTGCGGCGCATGATCAATACCCTGGTGGTCGATCTGGTCGACCAGACCCGCGCAAACCTGGCGCAGCATCGGCCGCAATCCCTCGACGAGCTGCGTCGCTGTCCGCCGATGGCCGCGTTCAGCCCGGAACTGCGCGCCGAGCATCTGGAACTGAAGCGCTTTCTTTTCCAGAACCTCTATCGGCATTACAAGGTGGTGCGCATGGGCGAGAAGGCGCGCCGCCTGATCCGCGATCTGTTCACGGCGTTTACCGGCGAGCCGAAACTGCTGCCGCCCGAGTTTCAGGAGCGCGCCGCCGACGGGCTGGAACGGGCGGTGTGCGACTACATCGCCGGGATGACCGACCGCTACGCCATCCTGGAGCACCGGCGTATCTTCGATATCGAGGCGATGGCCTGAGTCGGGGCTACTCGATCTGGTAGCGCTTGATCTTGCGCCAGAGCGTCGATTTGTCGATGCCCAGAATCTCGGAGGCCAGGGCCCGGTCGCCCTGGGTTTCGCGCAGGGTCTTGCGGATGAAATAGGCCTCCATTTCTTCCAGGCTGCGCGGCGGCAGGTAGTCGAGCGCCCGGCCGTTGAATTCGCGTTGCGCCAGCAGGCGGTCGGGCAGGCTTTCCGCATCGATGTGATCGCCTTCGGTGAGGATGATCATGCGCTGGATGATGTTTTCCAGTTCGCGCACGTTTCCGGGCCAGTCGTAGCGCATGATGGCACCGAGCGTGTCGGTGCTGATGCCGGCAATCGGCTTGTTCAGCCGTGTGGTGTGTTTGTTGAGGAAGAAGTAGGCGAGCAGGGCGATGTCCTCGGGACGCTCGCGCAGCGCCGGGACGTTGATTTCCATCACCATCAGCCGGAAGTACAAGTCTTCGCGGAATTCCTGTTTCTCGACCAGTTCGCGGATCGGCCGGTTGGTGGCGGCGAGTACCTGGACATCGACGGTGACCGGCGCCGTGGCCCCCATGGGATAGAAACTGCTGTCCTGCAGGACGCGCATCAGTTTGGCTTGCAGGGGCAGGGAGGCGCTGCTGATCTCGTCGAGGAAGATGGTGCCGCCGTTGGCGGCTTCGAACAGGCCGACCTTGTCGCGGTCGGCGCCGGTAAAGGCGCCGCGCTTGTAGCCGAACAGCTCGCTTTCGATGAGGCTGTCCGGGATGGCGGCGCAATTGACGGCGATGAAGCGTTTGTCGCGGCGCTTGCCACGCAGATGGATCTGGCGCGCCACCAGTTCCTTGCCGCTGCCGCTCTCGCCATAGATGAAGACGCTGCAATCGTGGGCCGCCGAGGCATTGATCAGCTTGCGTACCTTTTCGATGGCCTGCGATTGGCCGATCATCTCGCCGCCTTCGGCGTACAGGCTTTGCTGGTGGCGCAGGCGCTGGTTTTCGAAAGCGAGCAGGTAGCGCTCCAGGGCGCGCTCGACGACGCAGCGCAGTTCGTCGGTATCGAAGGGCTTGAGCACGTAATCGTAGGCGCCGCTCTTTAGCGCCTTGACCGCGGACTCGACCGTGGCATGGCCGGTGACCAGAACCACCTGGGTCATGGTCGATTTCGATTTGACGAAGCCGAGCAGATCGAGGCCGTCGGCGCCCGGCATGCGCAGATCGGTGACCACTACGGCGACTTCGTTGGTCTCGACGTAGTCCATGGCATCGTGGGCGTTTTCCACGGTGACGACGCTGAAGCCGCGCTCCGATTCGCCGAGGATGGTGGCGATCAGCGCGCGCATGTGGTGGTCGTCTTCGGCGACCAGGATGGTCGGCAGGCTGGCTTCGGGAACGGCTGTGGGGGCTTTCTGGCTCATGTTTCAATCTCGGTGTCGCTGGCTGATCGCGTCTCGGCCAGCGGGGGCGGCAAGGGGTGCAAGGGGTGGCTACATGCCGGCGCGGCGAAGGTCGACCAAGGGCAGTTTGACCAGGAAGCGCGCCCCGGCGGTGTACTCGTCATCGTAGACGATGAAACCGCCGCGCTTGGACAGAATGGCGTGCGATATCGGCAGGCCCAGGCCGCTGCCCTGGCCGACTTCCTTGGTGGAAAAGAACGGGTCGAAAATGCGGTTGCGGATATCGGCCGGGACGCCGGGACCGTTGTCGGCGATGCCGATGATCGCATAGGTATCGTCAACCCGGGTGCTGAGGACGATGGTCGGCTGGTCGATGCCGTCCAGGGCATGGATGGCATTGATGATCAGGTTCGACAGGACGATGTCCAGCTGGCCGCAGCCGCCTTCGACCACCAGTGGCGTTTCGGACAGTTCGAGGCGGGTCTCGATCTTGTAGCGCTGCATCCGGCAATTCAGGAAGGTTTCGATCAGGTCGCGCAGCAACTGGTTGATTTCACAGGTTTCGCCGGTGCATCGCTCCTCGCGGGCGAAATTGAGCAGATCCTGGACGATGCGCGAGCAGCGCTTGGCTTCCTCGCTGATGATGCCGGCGTATTCTGCCAGCTTCGCCGGGGCTTCGGGCGAGCGGCCGAGCAATTGGGCGTAGCCGTGGATATTGCCTAGCGGGGTGTTTAGTTCGTGGGCCACGCCGGCGGCGAGCTGGCCCATGGCGACGAGCCTTTCGCGCATGGCGACGCTATCCTGCAGGCGGCGATATTCCGAGATGTCCTGCAGGAACAGCACGCCGCCCATGTCGTTGTCCTCGTCGCTGTAGAAGCCCAGGTTCAAGGAGTAGTAGCGCGGCCCGGCGTGGCTGCTCAGGGTGATTTCCTGACGCTGTATCGGTTGCTTGTAGAGGAAGGCGTCGCGCAGCACCTCGCGATCGCGTTCGCCCAGGTTGAGCAGGTCGAACAGGTTGGTGCCGACCAGCTGCTGTTGGTCGAAAAACGTCTTGGCCTGTTCGTTGGCGAGGATGATCTGCAAGTCGTCGGATAGGCTGAGTATCGCTCCCGGCAGGCTCTGCAACATGGTGTTCATCTTGTTGCGCTGGCTGATGAAGCGTCCCTGGCATTCCTCCACGGTGCGGAACATCGATTCCAGGGCCTTGATCGTGACGTTGTATTCCTCCGTCACCTGGGCGGCGCTCAGCCAGGTCATGCCATGGGTGGGCACGGCGCCCAGCAGTCCCTCGCGCGCTTTCAGGATGCCCTGGCGCAGACGTTGCAGCATGACGTTTTCCAGGACCAGATGGACGATCAGTGCCAGGACCGCGAGCCAGAGCCCCAGCCAGTAGCCGTGGGTCGCCAGGATCTCCGGCTGCGGCCCGTTGGTGAGCCGGAACAGGCAGAGTAATGCCAGCGCTGAAAAAATGACCGTGAATATCATGAGGCGGTTATACCAACAAAAAGCGGCCTTGGGGCCGCTTCATGTGTGGTTCAACCCCCGCCGGTCGAGGCTGACCCGACCTGGCGGGGGTGGTTCCGGTCAGAAGACGAATTGCAATCCCAGCGTCAGGATCTTCTGGTCCTGCAGCCCGGCGGCGGTGGGATGCGGCGTATCGTAGTCGACATCGGCATATTCGGCGGTCAGCTTGAGGTTTTGCCCGTCGAGATAGTAGTTGGCGCCGAAACTCGTGGTGGTGCGGTCGTAGTACTCGGCGTTGCCGGTCTTGATGCCGTAATCGGCCTTGTCCTGGCGCGCGAAGAATTGCAGGCGCCCCTTGCCGATCTTGTTGGGTAGCATATAGCCGGCCTTCAGGTAGTGTCCCTTGAGATCGCCGCTGATGGGGTAGCCCGGGTCGGGTGATTCGTTGCCGACATCGTTGGTGTCGTATTTCATGTAGGCGCCCGACACCGTGAAGGTGCCGCTCGCCGTCGGATATTCGAAGAAAGCATCGACCGTCCAGGCCTTGTAGTCCTGCGGGTCGCTGCGCAACGGGTAGTTGGCGTAGACCACATCGGATTGCTGGTCGTAGGCGGCGCCGATGGTCAGCACCTTCTGCGTGCCGAGATAGGTGCCCAGATAGCCATAGTTGGCCTCCGGGTCGAAGAAGCTGTAGTGCACGCGGGCGGTGACGCGCGGGCTGTCGCCGGCGCTGGCATCGCTGTCGCGGCCCTGGGCGAGCATCAGGCGATACTGAATCTTGGCATCCAGCAGGTTGCCCCAGACCGCCACGCCCTTGTCGCGGGTGCCGCCGAACGGCGAGTAGGCCAGGGTCTCGGAACGGTCCAGGGTCAGCGGTTCAAGGCAGGCTTCCAGGTTCTCGCGGGTGAAGGTGTTCTTGAACTCACCGACGATGAAGCGCAGTTCGTCGGAATAGTCGAGGGTGACATAGGCATCGCGCACGTACAGGTCGTTGTCGGCATCGGGGAAGCCGCCGCCTTCAACCTGGAAGTAGTAGCCGATGTAGTCGTTGGCCTGGCCGGAGATGGCCAGGCGATTACGGCGCAGGAAGAAGTCGGTGTCGTCCTTGACGCCGCTGGCCTTGTAGTCGCGATTTTGCAACCAGGCCTGCATGGCGTAGGTGAAGGTCATCGAACCTTCATCGCCGATCTGGATCGTCGGCCCGGCCTGCGCCGCCGGCGCGGCCAGGGCCATGCCGGCGCAGCCCAGGAGGGTGGCCAGAACCTTCTTGTTACCTTGATAAACGCGGTGACTCATCTTATTTGCTCCTGCCAGGGACGGATTTATACGAAGCCTCGACTTTCGCGAGGTCGGCTTTATGGCAACCGCCACACTCGGCGGCGCCGCTGCGTGGTGTCTTCAGCAAGCCGGCGTGGGCCAGTTCTTCCTTCATCAGGCGTGCGTTGCCTTTGTGGCAGCCGACGCAGGAATTGTTCACTTTCTTGTGATCGGCATGCCAGGGCGCCTTGGCGGCATCCATGTTGGCCGCCGCCGCGCGTTTGCCGTTGTGGCACTTGAAGCAGCTGGAGGCGCCCATGCCGCAGGCATTGGCCAGGGCGATCGGAGAGATATTCTCGAGTCCGGTCTGCAATTCCACCAGCGATTCCGAACCCCAGCCCGGATTCGTCGCCACACGTGTCTGCTCATCGCCGCCGGTCAGTGCCGCGAGCCCCAGCATCACGGCGGATACCACCAGCGCCCCACGCAACCATGTGCTCATCCGGTTCTTGTTACTTGCCTGCGCCATCGTCTTCTCTCCTCGAAGGTTGATTGGAACTATTGTCCGTATGTGTCGGTTTGGTGCTGGTCTCGGGCTGTAATTTGTCCAGTCCGGCCATCGCCCGGCTGATGTCTGCTTCGCTCATGCCCGACGAGCAGCCGCAGACCGGACCTTTGCCGCGGAATTTCAGCCGCGGCGCCTTGTCGGCTTCGGCTGACCACACCGCAGGGGCGGCAAGCGCCAGGCCGATGCAGCAGGCGATGATCCTGGATTGCAATTTCCCGCGCTTCATAGGGCTTCCCGACATGACACCACACAGACCCACTAGCATCACTCGTGCCAGTAATTAATAACCATAAAAATCATATTGTTACGATTGTCGGATGGCGAAAGTCGATTGCATATCCACGAATGCCGGAGGACGTCTTTCAATTTGCAATCAAGGTTTCGCGGTCAACCGCAGCGCCGTGTAGCGGGTGGCTTCGGCTTCGCTGATGGCGGCCTTGAGCTGATCGGCTGAGTTTCTCGATAGCGACAGGTTGATCAGACTGTGCCGGAACATGCGCTCGTAGTGCTCGCGCGGCGCGACATCGACGCGCAGTTCGACATGCCAGCCGGGTCGCTGCGGTGCCTGAAAGACGTGGCTGTAAGCGCGGCTGGCGCCGGCGGGTAGACGCGTGTCGAACACTTCCCGGGTGATGTTGGCGTCGGCTTTCCAACCGATGACATCGCGCGCCAGTTCCCTGGACGTTGTCGCCCCGATGCAGCAAGAGCACCAGATCGATCTTCGGCACCATATACGTCGGCAGATGGTGACCGGCGCCCTGATTGCGCGCCAGCACGTCGGCCCGGTACTCGCCGGAGGCGAGCCGGGTCAGCTTCAACTCGACACCCAGGCCCTTGCGTACCATGTCCGGGTCGTGAATGCCGCGCCAGAGATGCTTGCGCTCCGGCATGTGGCAGGATTGGCAGGGCTGTTTGCCGGCGTATTCGCTGGCCTGCCACTGCCGGTAGGTGTCCTCGCGCAGTTTGCCGCCGAGTCTCGGGCCGTCGTCCGGGAACTGGTGGCAGTTGGCGCAAAAACGGCTGTCCTGAAAGCTTTCCGAGGCGACGAAGCCGGCATGCGGGGGCCTCCTTGAGGGCTGCCGTCGGGTTCGGCGGGCCGAAACGCTGGTGGCCGCGCACATGGCATGCGGCGCAACTCAAACCTGTGTCCGCCAGATCGGCCGGTACATAGTCCGGTAGCGCCGCAGCAGGCGCGTTCGGCCAGCCCATCTGTCGCGCGACGAGGGCCTTCTGCTCGGCCAGGGGTGCGTGGCAACGCAGGCAGCGGTTGGTTTCGTTCTGGCCGAGCAACTCGAATTGCCAGCGAATCCCCGGACCCATGGTGTGGCTGTGCAGCGCGTTTTGCCATTGCTGGTACTGCTCGGTGTGGCAGCTGCCGCAGGCCTTCGGGTCCAGAGAGGCTTCGATGGCGCTGAAGGAATTCGGCGGGTCCCCTTGCGCCGGCACGGGATCGTTCCAGTGCTGCGCCAGAAATGCGTCGATATCCTGAGGCGGCGCTGGCTTGCCACATGCACCCAGGCTGCCGAGAAGCATGGCGCCAAGCAGCGCCGCGCCGCTCTGGCGTGAGCATCGCCACGTGGCCAGCCACTGTCGCAGGATGTTGATCGATCGCATGTCGTTGCCTTGATGAAAAAAAGGCCCACGAACTTCGTGGGCCAAACGGAGTGTCTCAGATAACGATGAAGATCACCCCCCGCATGGGTTTGCCGGCAGACCGCCGCCACCGCCGCCACCGCTGGCCGGTGTTTCACCGGTCTTGTAGCCCTTGTCGGCATTGATGATGCCATTCGCCGAGCTGGCGTAGGGACCAGTAACGTTGCGCGGGTCAACTGTGGCGCTGGTCGCCGCCGGCCGGAAGAACGACTTGACGTCGGTGCGCCACGGCGAATCGCTGGGCAGGATCATTTTGCCTTCCTTGTCCATGATGTTGGACAGGGAGTTCCATTCGACCATGGCACCGTCATAGAAGCGGGTCGGCTTGCCCAGGATGACCGTGCTGGCGATGCCGGTGATCATCGCCCGGAAGGTCGTTTCGCAATAGACGATGATGGTGTCGCCTTCCTGATAGGCATTTCCGGCGCCGACCGGAGCGTAGTCGGCCCCCAGGAAGCCCATGCCTTTGGCGTCGCTGGCACCGGTCAGATAGGCCGCCAGTTCTGCCTTGGGCTTGTAGGCGAAGCCTTTGGTCGGGTCAAGCATGTTGGTGTACTGGAGTTGCAGCGTGCCCCAGGGGTGACCTTGACGCGAACCGGCATTCTGGAACGACCACATGTAGTTGTTCGGCGCGACCGGAGCACAATAGGCGCTGGCGCAGGCCTGCGCGCCAGCAGTGTTCGAGTCGGCATCTTCGCCGCGTTCGACCATCAGGCCGGCGCTGTACTGACCCAGGCTGCGTGCATCCCAGATCATCACGCCATCGTTTTTGACGTTGACGTCCGAGCCCGGCAGCATTGCCAGGACATCGCCGAAGGTGGCTTGCAACTGGGTGTTGTCGACCTTGAGGTTCTTCACCGTGAAGGTGCCGCTGTTCGGCGCGGTGCCGGCGGTGGCCTGGAAGTCGTCGGCGGCCAGGCCATTGCCGTTGAGCCACTGGTTGCCACCGTTGAGGATGGCGAGATTGGCCTTGTCCACGCCCCAGTAGCGCAGGGCATACCAGACGCGGCCCTGACCCATGGCATTCGGATTGCTGCCGGTGCCCATGGCGACGACGATCATGTCCTTGGTCGGGTCGATGTTGTATTTCTTCATCAAGCCGTCCATCTGCGTTCCGTCCGGCACCATGCTCTGGGTTTCGATGACGCCGTTGTTGCGCGTCTGGATCCATTCGGACGAGGGCGACAGATAGGTGAAGACATCGGTGCCGTTGGCCTTGATGTATTCGGCGCCGGCCGGGCCTACGGTTACCTGGAAGATGATCAGCTTGCCGGTGATGCCGGCCGGCCGGTTGGCCGCCCAGTTATCCTTCCAGCGCTTCAGCGTCGCGGCGGTGATGATGCCGTTGACGTTGTTGTTGTAATCGTCGGCGGAGGCCTGGGCGATTTGCGCCGGGGCGTTGACCGTGAATTTGACGCCGTTGACGGTGCCGCTGCTGCTGTCGCCGCCACCGCCGCCGCAGCCCGCGAGTATCAGGCCGGCCGCTACCGCCGCCGTTGCCGCCAGTCTCAATTCGTTTCGATAGTGCATTGCTGACCCCTCCAGTTAACCAAGCTCACACAAGGCGGAAACCGCCTCGCTCCTGACGCCAATTCCGATAATCCACATTCGTGGGACGTTGCTTAACCCTTGACCACTACCGGCAGCGCATCGCCTTGAAGCGCGTCCAGCATCTTGCCCAGGTCGTCGGTCATGAAAAACTGCTCTACTTCCGCGCCGGCGCGACGCAATGCCTCGGCCAGTTCGGGCATGCAGGCCCGCTCGGGGCCGGGATGGATAAGAACTACACGCTTGTTGCCGCTCATACGAAAAACACCACGTCGCTGTTGAGAATCTGGCTTGCCAGCATGTCGACGTCGTGCCCCAGTCGGGTGATCGGCACATCGGCGAAATCCAGGGCTTCGATCTGTTCGTCGGTTTCGGGGCCTTCCGGCAAGTCGCCCCAGGTGGCGATGGCCACCGGGTCGTCGAGCAAGGTCAGGCCGCTGGCCATGCGCAGGGCCTCGACTTTCTTGTCGATGGGCACCATCAGGATATGTTTTGGATCGGCCATGTCGTTACCCTCAGAAAACCAGGACTTTGTCGCAGCGATGCACCATTTCGGCATCCTGATACTGACCGCCGACGACGATGTCGTCCGCCAGGGCCGTGACATCGAATAGATCCTGGGCATAGCGCTCGACGCTGTGTTCGCATACCGCGACACTGTTGCGCACGGCCTTCGCGCGCGTCGCGAAGCCGTTATCGGCGAGCAGCATCACCCCGGTGTCGGTCAGGAAACATTCCGCTTGCCAGTCACGGGCGCGTACCGCGTCGATCAGGCGGGTCACGGCGGCCAGGTAAGCGATGTCGGTGACGACGATTCCCAGGCGCATGGTTCAGGCCTTCCGAATCTTCCAGACGAAATTGCCGTCCAGCTCGTCGCGCTCGATGATGTCGTTGCCATCGCTGTCGCACATCGACAGGATCGATTCGCCGGAAGACGGGTTATCGAAGACCAGGGTCAGAACATCGCCGCTGGCGATCTTCTGCATGGCCTTCTTGGTGTACATCTGCGGGTGCGGACAGGTGTAGCCTTTGACGTCGAGACGCCATTCGCCCGCACCGGTTTGCTCGAAACTCATTGCCATAACCACACTCCTCTAAAGTCGTTATCGATCACAGATCGCAACCGCCTTCGCGGGCCATCTTCCAGTCCATCCACCGGGTGAACACTTTGACGCCGACATAGCCGCCGCCGACCATGCCGAGCAGGAAGATCCAGCCGCTCGGGTCGCCGTTGGTGACGGTGGCGAAAAAGGCGCCGATGTTGCAACCCATCGCCAGGCGTGCGCCGATGCCCATGAAGATGCCGCCGAGAATGGCGAAGGTCGCCGTTTCCAGGGTCGGGATCTTCCATTTGAATTCGCGCCGGGCCAGCGCCAGGATCGCCGCGCCTAGAATGATGCCGATGGACATGAAGCCCGGGGCATTGAGGAGCGGGTTCGGCAGGCCGTTGTCCAGGCCGAAGAAGATGCTGTCCATCATGTCGATGCCCAGCTTGTCCATCACCCAGCCGCCCCACTGGGCTTCCTGGGTGGTGATGTACCAGTAGCCTGGGTCGAACACCGTGCCCTGGATCGACAGGCCTTGCTCGTAGCCCATCGCACTGAGCATTTCGCCGAAATTGAAGATGCCGTAATGCTCGCGCAATACGCCGGTGACCCACATGTGCAGGCCAGCGAAGATGCCCAGGCCGATACCCGCCAGGGCGGTGTTCCTGGAGCTGGTGCACATGGCCCAGATGCCGGCCAGTTCATCCGCAAACGTCGGATTGGTTTTTCCGGACTTGCGCAGATACCCCTTGCGGGCATAGAACACATAGAGCGCCACCAGGATGATCATCACCGGCAGCAGGGCGTTGACGAAGGTGTTGAAGAACAGAATGCCGAAGGTCGATTCGCCCATGCCCAGCATATCGGCGAGCGTGGCGCCCTTGAGATCCCAGACGTAGCCGGCGGTGAACAGGTCGAACCAGCCCTGGGTTACCGTCAGTTCCTCGGGCATGCCCTTGGTGAGGGCGGATTCGGCCCAGGAGGCCGGCGCAAATGAGTCGAGCCAACCGCCCGAGGTGACCACCAGCGCTTGCGAGAACGAGATCGAGAATATCACCAGGACCGAGTTGAGATTGCCTTCGCCCGCCTTGTACAGCGATCCGGACGCGCAACCGCCGGTGAAGACGAAGCCGAAGCCGAAGATCAGACCGCCGATGAGGATGTGCCAGCCCAGCGCGTTCGGGTGGAAGCTGCTGAAGCCGCTGAGCGTGACCACCGAGGCGACCAGGGAATAGAGACCGACGGCGATCATCATGCCGACCGCCATGCGCGGCACGCGCACCGCGAACAGGTCGCGCACCGCCGCCGCCATGCAGAAGCGACCATACTGCAGAAGCACGCCGTAGGTGACACCGAACCAGACGTAGACCAGCAGATACAGGAAGCGGCTATCGATGGACAGCGCCCAGATCGAGCCCAGGACCACGGCAAGGAGGATGCCCGCCGAATAGAGCTTGCTTCGATGCTGTTCCAGCCAGCCGGAACCTTGTACTACGCCTGCGTTTACACTCACGGTTTGGTCTCCATCGCTACTCGGTTCTACGACTACGCACCTGCGCCCTTGCGCAAATACAAGCGCCAGCAATCGGTCTCGCGCACCGTCAGCAGGTGCGTGCAGTACAAGGTCTCCGCCAGGGAAGGGAAGGCTTCGACTGCCGCGGGGTTGTCGGAGATCACTTCGATGACCTCGCCTTCGCCGATCAGGCCAAGAATCTTCATGGTCAACAATTGCGGGCGGGGGCACATGGCCCCCATGCAATCGACGACATAGCTCACCCGTACACGACCAATACCCGGCAGATCCTCTTCTCGTGCCAGGAGTGGCTCATGTTGGTCGGTCAACCCGAACATCCAGGACAGCCATCGCATGTTTTTTCTTCACCTGTGTGGTGCGTTGCCGTCAGTGTTTAGCATTAGTCATGCCAATGACGTAACGCATTGAAAAATAATGATTAGTAGTTTCTATCAAGGATTCGGTCGGGAAAAAAATGCAATCCGTTCCGGCTGGGGTAAACGCCGATGGTGTTTTGCAATCGCGGTTTGCGCCGAGTCCGCCGGGCGGTCGGGAGTCTGGCTAATTCCGGATGGCGCGAGCGAGGGTCCAGGCGTGTATTTCGACGGCCCCGGCGCGACGTGCCACCTGGGCCAGTTCGTCGAGGCTGGTGCCGGTGGTCATGACATCGTCAAGCAGCGCGACCGTGCGTCCGGCAAGGTCGATATCGCAGGCAAAGGCGGCGCGCAGGTTCTTGCGCCGCGCGTCCAGGGGCAGGTCCACCTGGGGCGGCGTGTCGCGCACCCGTCGGCAGGCGCTGACCCGCGGCGTCAGGTTGAGCAGACGACCCAGATGTCCGGCGATCAGGGCCGCCTGGTTGAAGCCGCGCTCGCGCAAGCGATTGGGGTGCAGGGGCATCGGTATGATCAGGTCGGGACGCGGCGTGTCGCCGATGCGTTCGGCCAGTCGCTCGGCGAAAAAACGCGCGACGGCCAGTTCACCCCGATATTTCAGGGCGTGAACCAGGCTGTCGACGGGCTGAGCGTAGCGGTACACCGTGACGCTGTGCGTGAATGCCGGTGGGCGCCGCAGGCAGGCGCCGCAGGTCTCGCCGTTCGGCGTCGGCAGGGCGCATTGCGGGCAACGCGGTTCAGGCAAGGCCGGTAAATCGGCCAGACAGCCGGGGCATAGAAGTCCGGAGCGGCTTACCGCGCCACACAGCAGGCAGGGTTGCGAACCCACGTTGCGCGCAAAATCAAGGCAGATGTCAACTGCCCGCTTGATCTGGTTTGACAATCGCCGCCCCCCTGTCTGATCATCGCCAGTCTTTGTAATCTGGATACAGCACTCATTATGTCCGATAAACAGGTGCTTAGCGCCGCCTCGGTGCGGCGCAGCGCGCAATTGTTCAACCTCCGGCGGTCGGCTCGACCCCTGCTTTCCATCAGCCTGTTCACACTGGGTCAGTTGATGGCCGACAAGAAGATGGCCTTTCTACCCATGGCCATGTCGCTGCCCCCCTTGATGCTTTGGCTGGCTGCATCGATCTTCGTCTATGCCTCGATTGCCCACCATCCGAACCTGGAGGTGCGCCATTTCAATAAATGGGCCGGCTACCGTTATTACGGCGTTGCCGGCACCCTGACCATCCTAGCCAATGACATCGCCGCGCTGCCCGGCGGCTGGAGCCTGGTCTGGGCGATCTTCTTCTTCTCCCTGGTACCCTGGTCGGTGTACGACATCTGGCGCGCGGGGAAGGTGGCATGGCAAGACATTGAAGTGGAGAAGTTTCATGAATGATCGTTTGGTGGAAGACCCACTTGAACCGGGTCTTATCGAGCCGGCAACCGATTTCGCCGGCGCCCGGGCCCTGTTCGAACTGCCTTTCAACGACCTGCTTTTCCGGGCGCAATCGGTGCACCGCCAGCACTTTGACCCGAATGCGGTACAACTGTCGACCCTGCTCTCGGTGAAGACCGGTGGCTGTTCGGAAGACTGCGGCTACTGCTCGCAGTCGGCGCGCTACGAAACCGAGGTCGAGCGCGAACGTCTGATGGACATCGCCGACGTGGTCGTTGCCGCGCGTGCCGCCAAGGAGAGCGGCGCGACACGCTTCTGCATGGGCGCTGCCTGGCGCGGTCCCAAGGACAAGGATCTCGATGGCGTCGCCGAGATGGTCCGCGAGGTCAAGGCGCTGGGTCTGGAAACCTGCGTCACCCTGGGCATGCTCAAGGAAGGCCAGGCCGTCAAGCTGAAAGATGCCGGGCTCGATTACTACAACCACAATCTGGATACCGCCTCCGAGTTTTACGGCCAGGTGATCACCACGCACACTTATCAGGATCGCCTGGACACCTTGGGTCAGGTGCGCGATGCCGGCATCCATGTCTGTTGCGGCGGCATCGTCGGCATGGGCGAGAGCCGCCAGGTGCGCGCCAGACTGATCGCCGAGCTGGCTTGCCTCGATCCGCAACCCGAGTCGGTGCCCATCAACATGCTGGTAAAGGTGCCCGGCACGCCCATGGCCATCGACGCCGATGACCTCGATCCGCTGGAGTTCGTGCGCACCATTGCCGTGGCGCGCATTCTCATTCCGCGCTCGCATGTGCGCCTGTCGGCGGGGCGCCGCGAGCTGGGCGAGGCGGTGCAGGCCTTGTGTTTTCTGGCCGGCGCCAATTCCATCTTCTATGGCGACAAGTTGCTGACTACCGGCAACCCGGATGTCGAAGCCGATCAGCTCCTGTTTGCCAAGCTTGGCCTCAAACCGGAGCCTGTTCAAGGGCGGCGCTGCGCCGGTCATGACTGAGTTCTTCCCAGATTATCGCCAAACGTAATCCCCCGCAAGTCAGGGGTCTATAACCTTCGCGCAATTTTCAAGATTGTCCTGAAACGCTAGATTTGTCCTGCCCATTCCGGGTGAATCTATCGATGCGGAGGTCGCTATGTTGAAAAGGTGGTTAGGGGGGATACTTCTGTCGTTGTTTGTTGCCGTTCAGGCGCTGGCGGCGGTGGACTTGAACAGGGCCGGTCAGGCGGAACTGGAGTCGGTAAAAGGCATCGGCCCGAAGAAGGCCAAGTCGATCCTGGAATATCGCGAGAAAAACGGTCCGTTTAAAACGGTTGACGATCTGGCCAAGGTGAAGGGTTTCGGCAAGGCCAGCATGGCCAAGGTGCGTGCCTCGCTAAGCGTTGGTGAGGTGGTTGCCGTTGAGCCGAAAAAATAGGCCGTATCGAGCTCTTTGTGACGCCCCGCTTGCGGGGCGTTATTCTTGTTGGAGCCCCGATCGCCTACAACTTGAAATAGGCTATGGTGCGTTGCAGGTCCGCGGCCAGCGCTTGCAGGTTCTCCGCCGAGCCGGCGGTTCTACGCGCTACGGCACTGTTTTCCTCGGAGAGTTGGGCGATGTTTTCGACCCCTTTGGCAATTTCCTGTGATGCCATCGCTTGTTCGTTGAGGGCGTTGACTATGTCGTCGACCGAAACGGCGACCCGTTCGGCGGCGCTCTGGATAACGGTGATCGAGTCGCCGGCCTGATGCGCCAGCTTGACACCTTCGTTAACGCGTTCGACTCCGGATTCCATCTCGACGGCGGCTTTACTGGCGCCTTCCTGTACCTTGTCTATCATGGCGGCAATCTGCTGAGTGGAATTCGCTGTGCGCTCAGCCAGCTTTCTAACCTCGTCGGCGACTACCGCGAAACCACGACCTTGCTCGCCGGCGCGCGCGGCTTCGATCGCCGCATTGAGTGCCAATAGATTGGTTTGATCGGCGATGTCGTGTATGACTTTAACGATGGTGGTGATCTCTCCGGAATAGCCTTCCAGTTGTCTGATGGTAAGCGCGGCGTTGTTGACGGCCTCGGCGATCCGGCCGATTTCCTGGGCCGCGGAATGGACGACTTCGCCACCAGTCCGGGACTGATCACCCGACTGGAGAGCGAATCGATTGGCATCGAGGGCATGGTCTCGGACCTGATCGATCGACGTGGTCATCTCCTCCACGGAGGCGGCCATGCCTGCCGATGACTCGCTTTGCGATTCCGTGGCGGCGGCAGATAGGCGGGCGGAGGCGCTCAATTCGTTGGAAGCGGCGGTGAGCGATTGGGCATACTGTTGTGTGTGCGTAACGATGTTTCGCAGGCTGTCCCGCATGACCGACATGGCTTGCAGCATGCGCCCCGTTTCATCGCCGGTAGCGCGCGGCACGGCATGTCTGAGGTCGCCCTGAGCTATCGCTTCGGCCAGGGAAACAGCTTCGCCCAGCGAGCGACTGATGGAACGGGACAGCAAGTATATGAAAAGCCCCATGGCGCCACCACCGACGATGATCAGCGTGATTAGCAGATTGCGGTCGAATGCGTAGTCCGATTGCGCGCTTACATACATACCTTTCGCGGAATCGGATTGGAACTGGATCAGCTTTTCCATGGCTTGCCTGGCCGCGACGCCAGAGGTCCGATAGGCTATCAGAAAGCCACTGATGGTTTCCTGCCGATAATCGGATGTCTGCAGTGCCGCCATCGCCGGCTTCAGGGCAGCATCTTCGTGCTGGACACGCTTGTTGGCGAAATCGTCAGCGAGACGTTGTTCTTCCTCGCTGATGATGCCCGCCCGGTAATCGCTCCAGAGTTTGTCCATGCCCTGGGTGGTCGTGGCAATGCGCTGTGTGTGCTCGGTAACCGGGTGGTCGTGCAAGTGGTAGGTCTTGCCTTCCGGGTCATGCTGAAAACCGCGCAAAACATCCGTGTAATTCGCGTCGAAGCTGGCCAGTATCTTCGATAGCTTGCTCATCGCTTCGGTTCGATGCTGGTATACGGATTCGAGATTGGCAGTCATCTGGGCCATGTTGTGCAATCCGGTGATAGCGATAGCTACAGATAACAAGCCGCTAGCCAAGCCGATCAAAACAAGCTTTGTCGATATTTTTGTATTGTTTAACATAGCGCATCCAAGGTTGTGCGGTCGCGTCTTCTAATAAAATAACGGCACCGTGGTGGTATTTCTTAAGTGGTATTTCTTAGTATATTGATACTATGTTTCAGGCCCAAGGCAGCGCTCGGGACGTAACGAAACCGGATTGCCACGACCTTTCGGGGTTGGACACGGTCATTTAGCGGGGGCGCACTGGCGCACGTTGAGCCGGCGCCTCGCTGGACGTATAATTGTCACAGTCATATTTATAGCGGGATGGGTGTGAGCCTGTCCCGCTAGTCACGTCTGGAGTCATCATTGTCCGCCCAAAACCCTGCAATCCTTGTACTTGCCGACGGCTCCGTGTTTCACGGCTATTCGATAGGTGCTGATGGGATCGGCATCGGCGAGGTGGTATTCAATACGTCCATGACCGGATACCAGGAAATCCTGACCGATCCGTCGTATTGCCGGCAGATCGTCACCCTGACCTATCCGCATATCGGCAACGTCGGCACCAACCCCGAGGACGAAGAATCGAACCAGGTGCATGCCTCCGGTCTGGTGATCCGCGACCTGCCCCTGCTCGCCAGCAACTTCCGGATGAATGAGACGCTGCCCGATTACCTTCGGGGGCGTGATGTCGTGGCCATCGCCGGTATCGATACCCGCCGCCTGACGCGCCTGTTGCGCGAAAAAGGCGCGCAGAGCGGGTGCATCCTCGCCGGCCGGGTTGATGAAGCCGAAGCGCTGGCCCAGGCGCGCGCCTTTCCCGGTCTGGCGGGTATGGACTTGGCCAAGGTGGTCAGCCGTGCTCGCGTGGAGCCTTGGGAAGACGGCGAGTGGCAGCTGGGCCAGGGCTTTGCCCAGTCCGCTGAGGCGGGTTTTCATGTCGTCGCCTACGATTTCGGCGTCAAGCGCAACATCCTGCGCATGCTCGCCAGCCGCGGCTGCAAGGTCACCGTGGTGCCGGCGCAAACCCCCGCCTCGGAGGTGCTGGCGATGCAACCCGACGGGGTATTCCTGTCCAATGGGCCGGGCGACCGGGAACCCTGCGACTACGCCATCCGGGCAATTCAGGAAATTCTGGCGGCGCGTGTTCCGACCTACGGGATTTGCCTGGGCCACCAGTTGCTCGGTCTGGCCTCCGGCGCCAAGACCATGAAAATGAAATTCGGTCACCACGGCGCTAACCACCCGGTGCAGGATCTGGATAGCCAGCGCGTCATGATCACCAGCCAGAACCACGGTTTCGCGGTGGACGAGAGCACTTTGCCGGCGAATGTCCGGGTGACTCACCGTTCCCTGTTCGACGGCAGCAACCAGGGTATCGCCCGCACCGACGTGCCGGCCTTCAGCTTCCAGGGACATCCGGAAGCGAGCCCGGGCCCGCATGACGTCAGTTACCTTTTCGACCGCTTCATCGGCATGATGCGGGAGCAGAAGAATGCCTAAGCGTACCGACATCCATTCCATCCTCATCATCGGCGCCGGCCCGATCATCATCGGTCAGGCCTGCGAATTCGACTATTCCGGGGCCCAGGCCTGCAAGGCACTGCGTCAGGAGGGCTACCGGGTGATCCTGGTGAACTCCAATCCGGCGACCATCATGACCGACCCGGAGATGGCCGACGCGACCTATATCGAGCCGATCAACTGGCAGACGCTGGAAAAGATCATCGAGAAGGAACGCCCGGATGCCCTCCTGCCCACCATGGGCGGCCAGACCGCGCTGAATTGCGCCCTGGACCTGGCCAAGCACGGCGTCCTGGAGAAATACGGCGTCGAAATGATCGGCGCCAAGCGCGACGCCATCGACAAGGCCGAAGACCGCCAGTTGTTCAAGGAGGCGATGACCAAGATCGGCCTGGGTTCGGCGCGCTCGGCGATTGCCCACTCGATGGAAGAGGCCATGCAGGTACAGGCCGGCATCGGCTTCCCGGTCATCATCCGGCCCTCGTTCACCATGGTCGGCAGCGGTGGCGGCATCGCCTATAACATGGGCGAGTTCGTCGAGATCTGCGATCGCGGCCTGGAAGCTTCGCCGACGCGCGAGTTGCTGATCGAGGAATCGCTGATCGGCTGGAAGGAATACGAGATGGAGGTCGTGCGCGACCGCGCCGACAACTGCATCATCGTCTGCTCCATCGAAAACCTCGATCCCATGGGCGTGCATACCGGCGACTCGATCACTGTCGCCCCGGCGCAGACCCTGACCGACCGCGAATACCAGATCCTGCGCAATGCCTCGATCGCCGTGCTGCGCGAGATCGGCGTCGACACCGGCGGCTCCAACGTGCAGTTCGCCATCAATCCGGCCGATGGCCGCATGATCGTCATCGAGATGAATCCGCGCGTCTCGCGCTCCTCGGCGCTGGCCTCGAAGGCGACGGGCTTCCCCATCGCCAAGGTCGCCGCCAAGCTGGCGGTCGGCTATACCCTCGACGAACTGCGCAACGAGATCACCGGCGGCGTCACGCCGGCGTCGTTCGAGCCGTCCATCGACTATGTCGTCACCAAGATCCCGCGTTTCGCCTTCGAGAAATTCCCCCAGGCCAACGACCGCCTGACCACCCAGATGAAGTCGGTGGGCGAAGTGATGGCCATCGGCCGCACCCAGATGGAGTCCCTGCAAAAGGCCCTGCGCGGCCTGGAAACCGGCGTCGATGGTCTCGACGAAAAGACCACCGACAAGGGCGAAATCATCGCCGAGATGGGCAATCCGGGTGCCGAGCGTCTGTTCTACGTTGCCGATGCTTTCCGGGTCGGCATGAGTCAGGACGATGTCTTCCAGATCTGCAAGATCGACCCCTGGTTTCTGGCCCAGATCGAAGACCTGGTGCGCCAGGAGAATGCCATCCGAGGCCGCCAGCTGGCCACGTTGACGCGTGACGAACTGCATACCCTGAAACGCAACGGTTTCTCCGACCGCCGCCTGGCGACCCTGCTCGGCACCGACCAGCACCAGGTGCGCGCGCATCGCTGGAGCCTGGACGTGCATCCGGTCTACAAGCGCGTCGATACCTGCGCCGCCGAGTTCGCCTCGCATACCGCCTACCTGTATTCCACCTATGAAGAGGAATGCGAGGCCCTGCCTACCGAGCGCCAGAAGATCATGGTGCTGGGCGGCGGACCGAACCGCATCGGCCAGGGCATCGAGTTCGACTACTGCTGCGTGCATGCCGCCCAGGCCTGCCGGGAAGACGGCTACGAGACCATCATGGTCAACTGCAACCCGGAAACCGTCTCCACCGATTACGACACGTCCGACCGCCTCTACTT
Source organism: Hydrogenophilales bacterium (assembly GCA_016703155.1). Taxonomy (GTDB): domain Bacteria; phylum Pseudomonadota; class Gammaproteobacteria; order Burkholderiales; family Thiobacillaceae; genus JADJCP01. The sequence goes on along the minus strand of JADJCP010000001.1, from coordinate 1,048,262 downwards.
CGAGCCGCTGACGCTGGAAGACGTGCTGGAGATCGTCCGCATCGAAAAGCCGTTGGGCGTCATCGTCCAATACGGCGGCCAGACGCCGCTGAAACTGGCGCGCGACCTGGAAGCCAACGGCGTGCCGATCATTGGCACGACGCCGGACATGATCGACGCCGCCGAGGACCGCGAGCGCTTCCAGCAGATGCTGCACGGCCTCGGCCTGCTCCAGCCGCCCAACCGCACCGCGCGCACCGAGCCGGACGCCATCCGTCTGGCGGCCGAGATCGGCTACCCGCTGGTGGTGCGCCCGTCCTACGTACTGGGTGGCCGGGCCATGGAGATCGTCCATGAGGAGTCTGATCTGCAGCGCTACATGCGCGAGGCGGTGAAGGTCTCCAACGATTCCCCGGTGCTGCTCGACCGCTTCCTCTCCGACGCCATCGAGGTGGATGTCGATGCGCTTTCCGATGGCACCGACGTGCTCATCGGCGGCATCATGGAACACATCGAACAGGCCGGCGTGCACTCCGGCGATTCCGCCTGCTCGCTGCCGCCCTACAGCCTCTCAAAAGCCTTGCAGGACGAAATGCGCCGCCAGACCGTGGCCATGGCCCGGGCGCTGCACGTGGTCGGCCTGATGAATGTGCAGTTCGCCACAGGGCGCGATCAAGGAAGTCATCCCGCCATACTTTTCGGTCAAGGAAGCGGTCTTCCCGTTCCGCAAGTTCCCGGGCGTCGACCCGCTGCTCGGTCCGGAAATGAAATCCACCGGCGAGGTCATGGGCGTCGCCGAGACCTTCGGCGAGGCCTTCCTGAAGGCTCAGTACGCCGCCAGCGTCAAGCTGCCCTGGCGCGGTAACGTCTGTCTGTCGGTACGCGATCACGAGCATCCGGATGTGGCGCGCATTGCCCGCGATCTGCACGAGCTCGGCTTCAAGCTGTTCGCCACCAAGGGCACCGCCGCGTCGATCACCGCTGCCGGCGTGCCGGTGACACGGGTCAACAAGGTGGCTGAAGGCCGACCCCACATCGTCGACATGATCAAGAATCAGGAGATTCAACTGATCGTCAACGTCGTCGAGGACAAGCGCGCGGTGAAGGACTCTTCATCGATCCGCACCGCCGCCCTGGCCCAGAATGTCGCCTACTACACCACGCTCGCGGGCGCCGAGGCCGCCTGCATGGGCATGAAGGACCGGCGCGAGATTTCCATTCACGACCTGCAAGGTCTGCATCGGCGACTCGCCGACTGACCGGGAACAACAGCGATAAGCGCGAAAAGCCGCTTCCGAGGAGAACCATGAGCAAAATCCCCCTGACCGTTTTGGGCGCCGATCAGATGCGCACCGAGTTACAGCGCCTCAAATCGGTGGAGCGGCCCAGCGTCATCGCCGCCATCGCCGAGGCGCGTTCGCATGGCGACCTGTCCGAGAATGCCGAATACGATGCCGCCAAGGAAAAACAGGGCTTCATCGAGGGCCGCATCAAGGATCTTGAATCCAAGCTGGCCAATGCCCAGATCATCGACCCGCGCCATCTCGACGCCGAAGGCCGGGTGGTATTCGGCGCCACCGTGGAACTGGTCGATGCCGAGACCGGCGACGATGTGAAGTACCAGATCGTCGGCGACGACGAGGCCGACATCAAGCAAGGCAAAGTCTCGGTCAGCTCGCCCATCGCTCGGGCACTGATCGGCAAGTACGCCGGTGACGTCGCCGACGTGCACGCGCCGGGCGGCATCCGCCATTACGAAATCGTCGACGTCCATTACATCTGACGTGCGCAACCTTCCCGACCTCCTCGCCGCGTGGTCCGTCGCCCTCTGGGTCGGCGGCCTGTGGGCCATCGGCTATCTGGCCGCGCCCGTGCTGTTCTACCAGCTCGACGACCGGATGCTCGCCGGCGCCCTGGCCGGCAAGATGTTCACCTGGATCGGCTGGCTGGGCATCGTCTGCGGTGTCTGGTTGCTGGTGTTCCGCTTGGCGCGCTTCGGCGCTGGCGTGTTTCGGCAGGGGTTTTTCTGGATCGTCCTGGTCATGCTGCTACTGACCTTGGGTCAGCAGTTCGGGATTCAGCCAGTAATTCAGCAGATCAAGGATCAGGCCCTGCCCCAGGATGTCATGCAAAGCCTGTTCCGCGACCGCTTCCAGACTTGGCATGGCGTTTCCAGCGTGGTTTACCTCATCGAGTCGCTGCTCGGCCTGGCCTTGGTCGCCAAGCAAAATTCACGCTGACACTCGCGGCAAGGCCCGCTCTAGCCCGGATGGCGCGTCGCGAAATCCGGGATCGCCCCGTGGCAGGCGAGGCTTATTTCGGCAGGACGATGCGCGGCTCCTTGGCCGGCTTGTAGATCAGCAGCAGTTTGCCGATGTGTTGCACCGGCGCGGCGCCGGTCTTCTCGCAGATTTCGGCGAGCCAGGCTTCGCGGGCGGGGCGGTCGTTGTTCAGAACGCGAATCTTGATGAGTTCGTGGGCGGCGAGGGCACCCAGGGTTTCCTTGACAACGGCGTCGGTCAGCCCGGCATTACCGATCATCACCACAGGATTCAAGCCATGCGCCTCGGCCCTGAGAAATTTGCGCTGCGGCGGCGTCAGTTCCAACATGTTTCTCTCCAGAATTCCAGCTTACGCAAGTAAAGGCGGCGAATAGTACATGAAACGCAAAGCGAAAACCCACGTCTGGCATCAGCGCCACGTCAACGATTTTTACGTCAAGCAGGCGGTGGGGCAGGGATACCGGTCGCGCGCCGCCTTCAAATTACTGGAAATCGATGACCGTGACCGGCTGTTCCGGCCGGGCATTTACGTGGTCGATCTGGGCTGTACCCCGGGCGGCTGGTGCCAGGTGGCCTCGGAACGCATGCACGGCCAGGGCCGCATCATCGGTCTGGATTTGCTGGAGATGACGCCCGTCGCGCATGTCCATTTCATCCAGGGCGATTTCACCGAGGACGCGACGCTGGATCTGCTTGAAGCCGAACTGGCCGGCAAGGCGGTCGATCTTGTGATTTCCGATATGGCCCCCAATATCACCGGTATCCTCGCTTCGGATCAGGCGAAGAGTTATGCCTTGGCGGAACTGGCCATGGATTTTGCCCGGCAACGCCTGAAACCGGACGGCGTGTTCCTGGTCAAAGTTTTCCAGGGCGAGGGTTTCGAGCCGTTCATGAAGGCGGTGCGCGCTGCATTTCGCAGTGTCGCGGCGCGCAAGCCGAAGGCTTCGCGCGAGCAAAGCCGCGAGGTGTATTTGTTGGCGAAGGGCTTGCGCGGGGTAGATGTCATTGATCCGATACGGGAAATGGAATAACGTGCGGTAATAGGCGCTCGGTGAGCGCGGTAAGGAGCAAGACTTGAACGGTTTGTTGAAAAATGTCGCGATCTGGCTGGTGATTGCCCTGATCCTGATGACCACCTTCAATCAGTTCGGCGCCCGGCAGATGGCACAGAGCCAGGTGGACTACTCGCAGTTCATCGAGGAGGTGAAGAACGGCCAGGTCACCAAGGTGACGCTGGAGGGCAATGTCCTGCGCGGTGTGCGCGGTGACGGCGCGCGTTTCACCACCTATGCGCCGTCCGACCCCTGGCTGGTATCCGACCTGCTCAAAGCCGGCGTGGTCGTCGAGGCCAAGCCCCCGGAAGAGCCATCCATGCTGATGAGCATCTTCATCTCCTGGTTCCCGATGATTCTGCTGATCGGCGTCTGGGTCTTCTTCATGCGCCAGATGCAGGGCGGCGGCAAGGGCGGCGCCTTCTCGTTCGGCAAGAGCAAGGCACGCCTGCTCGACCAAGACAGCAATGTCGTCACCTTCGCCGATGTCGCCGGCTGCGACGAGGCCAAGGAAGAAGTGGGCGAACTGGTGGAATTCCTGCGCGACCCGTCACGTTTCCAGAAGCTGGGTGGACGCATCCCGCGCGGCGTACTGATGGTCGGCTCGCCGGGCACCGGCAAGACCCTGCTCGCCAAGTCCATCGCCGGCGAGGCCAAGGTGCCTTTCTTCAGCATCTCCGGCTCCGACTTCGTCGAGATGTTCGTCGGCGTCGGCGCGGCGCGCGTGCGCGACATGTTCGAGCAGGCCAAGAAGCAGTCGCCGTGCATCATCTTCATCGATGAGATCGACGCCGTCGGCCGGCAGCGCGGCGCCGGCCTGGGCGGCGGCAACGACGAACGCGAGCAGACCCTGAACCAGTTGCTGGTGGAAATGGATGGCTTCGAGGCCAACGCCGGCGTCATCGTCATCGCCGCCACCAACCGCCCGGACGTGCTCGACCCGGCGCTGATGCGTCCCGGCCGCTTCGACCGTCAGGTGGTCGTGCCCTTGCCTGACATCCGCGGCCGCGAGCAGATCCTCATGGTGCATATGCGCAAGGTGCCGATGGCGCCCGACGTGCGCGCCGACATCATCGCCCGCGGCACACCCGGTTTCTCGGGCGCCGATCTGGCCAACTTGGTCAACGAGGCCGCGCTGTTCGCTGCCCGGGCCAACAAGCGTTTCGTCGACATGGACGATTTCGAGGCCGCCAAGGACAAGATCATGATGGGCGCGGAACGCCGCTCGATGGTCATGCCCGAGGAAGAGCGCCGCAACACCGCCTATCATGAGTCCGGCCATGCCGTCGTCGCCAAGTCGCTGCCCAAGACCGATCCGGTGCACAAGGTCACCATCATTCCGCGCGGCCGCGCTTTGGGCGTGACCATGCAGCTGCCCACGGAAGACCGCTATAGCCAGGATCGCACCCGATTGCTGTCGACCATCGCCGTCCTGTTCGGTGGCCGTATCGCCGAAGAGTTGTTCATGAACCAGATGACCACCGGCGCTTCCAACGATTTCCAGCGCGCCACCGATCTGGCGCGGCGCATGGTGACCCAGTGGGGCATGTCCGACAGCCTGGGGCCGATGGTCTACGGCGAAGAGGAAGGCGAGGTCTTCCTGGGGCGCTCGGTGACTACGCACAAGAGCGTTTCCGAGACCACCATGCAGCAGGTCGACAAGGAAGTCCGGCGCATCATCGACGAGCAGTATGCCTTGGCGCGCAAGATACTCGAAGCGAACCGCGACAAGGTAGAACGCATGACGCGCGCCCTGTTGGAATGGGAAACCATCGACGCCGACCAGATCAATGCCATCATGGCCGGCGAGGAACCGCATCCGCCCAAGCCGGCCACTCCGCCCAGCGGTGGCAATGACCGTACTCCGAGCGCTCCCGCGCCGACCGCGACGCCGGCGGAAGAGGCCTGAGGCAGGGTCTTCGAGGTTACAACCTAAAAAACGCGGTCATCGGCCGCGTTTTTTCATAAGGAAAACAGTCGGGATGTTCCGTTGCGGCCGTTTCAGCTTCGCCACCGACCGCCCGCTGGTCATGGGCATCGTCAACGTCACCACGGATTCCTTTTCCGACGGCGGTCGCTACGTGCAGGCCGAACGCGCCATCGAGCATGGCCTGAAGCTGAGGGAAGAGGGTGCCGACCTCCTCGACATCGGCGGCGAATCGACCCGGCCAGGCGCACAGCCGGTGACGGCCGAGATCGAGCTTGAACGGATCTTGCCGGTGATCGCCGGCCTGCGCGACTGCGGCGCGGCCCTCTCCGTGGATACCATGAAGCCTGAGGTCATGCGCGCCGTGCTTGCCACTGGCGCCGACATGATCAACGACGTCAATGCCTTGCGCGCGCCGGGTGCCTGGGAAGCCGTCACCGGCAGCGATTGCGGCCTGTGCCTGATGCATATGCAAGGCGAACCGCGCACCATGCAGGCTGACCCGCGATACCAGGATGTCATCGCCGAGATCGCCGGGTTTCTCGCCAGGGGCATGGCCGAGGCCCGCGGTCGGGGAATCGACACGAATCGCCTCCTGATCGACCCCGGCTTCGGTTTCGGCAAGACTCTGGCGCATAATGTCGCCCTTTTCCGGGAAATACCGGGATTTTCACGCATCGCTCCGGTCCTGGTGGGCGTATCGCGCAAATCCATGCTCGGTCTGATCACCGGCAAACCGGTCGAGGCGCGCATGCCGGCCAGCGTCGCGGCGGCCTTGCTGGCGGCGCAGTCGGGTGCGGCGGTGCTGCGCGTGCACGACGTCGCGGCGACAGTCGATGCGCTCAAGGTGTGGCAGGCTTTGTGCCAGGGGATTTGTGACGCTACGCTCCCCCGACCCGCGGAGCGACGAGAGGCAAATAAAGGGGGATGGGTATGAGCAGAAAATTTTTCGGTACCGATGGCGTGCGCGGCAAGGTCGGCGAGGAGCCGATTACCCCGGGCATGGTGATGCGCCTTGGCTTCGCCGCCGGCAAGGTGCTGGTGGCGGCGGAACACGAAGCCCTGCACGGCGAACGACCGGCCGTGCTGATCGGCAAGGACACGCGGGTGTCGGGTTACATGCTGGAATCGGCCCTCGAAGCCGGCCTGACCGCCGCCGGCGTCGATGTGCGCCTCACCGGGCCGATGCCGACGCCGGGCATCGCCTATCTGACACGCGCGTTGCGGCTTCAGGCGGGCGTGGTCATCTCCGCCTCGCACAATCCTTATGACGACAATGGCATCAAGTTCTTTTCCGCCAAGGGTGCCAAGTTGCCGGACGCGGTCGAACTGGCCATCGAGCAGGCCATGGAAGAACCGATCCGCACGGCCGCGTCGATAGGCCTGGGCCGGGTGAAGCGGGTCGATGATGCCGCCGGTCGCTATATCGAATTCTGCAAGGGCAGCTTTCCCTATGATCTCGACCTGCGCGGCCTGCGCATCGTCGTCGATTGCGCCAATGGCGCCGCCTACCACATCGCCCCGCCGGTTCTGCACGAACTGGGTGCCGACGTCGTCGCCATCGGCAACGAGCCGGACGGCCTGAACATCAATCACCATTGCGGCGCGACCCATCCCGAAACCCTGTCCAAGGCGGTGCGCAAGCACCGTGCCGATGTCGGCATCGCCCTCGACGGCGACGGCGACCGACTGATGATGGCCGACGCCAATGGCCAGATCGCCGACGGCGACCGCCTGCTCTACGCCATCGCCCGCGACCGCAAGGAGCGCGGCACGCCCCTGGGCGGCGTGGTCGGCACGCTGATGACCAACCTCGGCGCCGAACTGGCGCTACGCAGCCTGGGCTGCGACTTCGCGCGCGCCAACGTCGGCGACCGCTACGTCCTGGAACGGATGCAGGAAAAAGGCTGGCTGCTCGGCGGCGAAACCTCGGGGCATATCCTCTGCCTGGACCGGCACAGCACCGGCGATGGCATCATCTCGGCGCTGCAAGTCCTGGCGGCCCTGCGTTACTCGGGGCGACCCCTGTCCGAAACGATCAAGGACTGTCCGATCTTCCCGCAGGTGATGATCAACGTGCGCGTCGCCAAGGGCTTCAAACTGGATGGCCAAGGCGAAGTGGATGCGGCAGTCAGGTTGGTCGAAGCGGAACTGGGCGACAGCGGCCGGGTCGTGCTGCGACCCTCGGGCACCGAGCCGCTCATCCGCGTCATGGTCGAGGGGCGCGACGAGGCGCAGGTCCGGCGGTGCGCCGAGCGCATCGCTCAAGCGGTCATATCCGCAGCAGGATAATGCTTTTGCTGGAGTCAGCGCCGCGCTTACCAGCGCTTTGATCCGGTTTTCGTGAAGTTCCTGCCGAGACCGGACAAACATCACAATTCCTTCAAATGGTTGTCATCTTCGTGCGTCAGTATCCGCGGGTATTTTTCAAACCCCCTCACGGAGTATCAAGATGAAATTGAAGAAACTCGGCGCCGCCATGCTGGTGGCCCTCGGTATGGCATCTCCCCTGGTGCTGTCCGGTTGTGACGACAACGGCAAGACCATCGTCAAGGTTGAGTTTGTCGAGACGCGCGCCGCGCCAAACACGCTTGACGACATGAGCCAGAACGTCATCACCGCCAAGGCCGTGGTGACGTACGACGACGGCACCACCAAGGATTACCCGCTGTCATACACCACCCTGTTCGGCGTCAACGACAAGGTTGGCGGCAATGCCCACCCCGCCGGTCAACTGTATGACTACCAGATGAACCCGCTGATGGATCCCTTCGGTCAGCCACTGATCGCCGAGACGCCCGATGCCAACAGCCTGCTGAACGTCGACGGCAACCTCTGGATGGTCAGTCACCTGGAATACGATAACCTGTTGTCGAATGGCGTCCAGGCCTACAAGCAGGCCGGCTGGTATAGCCGCGCGCCCACCGGCATGCTCCTGACCGGCATCAATCAGGCCAACGACGGTGCCCTGTCGGTGAAGAGCCAGCGTCCGATCGATTTCTCCTCGGTGAACGGCACCTGGATCAACTGCTTCGGTTCGCAGACCCCGTGGAATACCCACCTGGGTTCGGAAGAAGACTACGACTTGCAGTACAACCCGCTGAGCAGCAGCTACGGCACCACCACCGCCGGCGTCAAGGCGATGACCGAGCTCTACTGGAAGAACACCAAGACGGCCAATCCGTATCACTATGGCTGGATTCCCGAAGTCACCGTCGCCAAGGATGGCGCGACCAGCATTGCCAAGCACTACGCCATGGGCCGTGGCACCTGGGAGCAGGCGAAGGTCATGGGCGACAGCAAGACCGCGCTGATGGGCGATGACGGCGATCACGTCGGCCTGATCATGTTCGTCGCCGACAAGGCCAAGGATCTGTCCGCCGGCACCCTGTATGCCGCCAAGTGGAATCAGACCTCTGGAACTGGCGCAGGCGCGGCTGACCTGACCTGGTTCAAGCTGGGCCATGGCACCGACGCCGAGATCAAGGCGATCATCGACGGCGGTGCCACCTTCGACAGCATCTGGTCGGTCAAGGCTCCAGTCGCGGGCGCATGCGATGCCGGCTACACCCGGGTGCGCGCCGGCTCTTCGTCCGATGAGTGTTTGATGCTCAAACCGGGCATGGAAAAGGCGGCCGCCTTCCTGGAAACCCGCCGTTATGCCACCTATCTGGGCGCCACCACCGAGTGGAACAAGATGGAGGGCATCGCCTTCAACAAGAAGGACAACAAGGCCTACATCGCCATGTCGTATATCGATAAGGGCATGAAGGCTGACGCGACCGCGCCGGTCGATCATATCCAGGTCGCCAAGCTGAATGCGGGCGGCACCTACACCATGGATATGGCCGGTGGCCAGAAGACGGTGAATGGTGGCGAGGCGATCAATTCCAGTCACGTTCCCACGAAGATGTATATGGAAGCCGGTCTGATGGGTGAAGACATGCCTGTCGACGCCATGGGCAATACGGCCAATATCAACAAGATCGCCAACACCGACAACGTCTTCTTCTCCGAGAAGATGCGCACCCTGTTCATCGGCGAGGACTCCGGCACCCACGTCAACAACTATGTCTGGGCCTACAACGTCGACACCAAGAAGCTGACCCGCGTGATGAGCGCCCTGGCTGGCGCCGAGAACACCGGCCTGCAAGTTATCGACAACCTCAACGGCAAGGGCGCCTACATCATGGGTAATACCCAGCACTGGGCCGAGGTACCGGGCAGCGTTCCGGCCGAGCTCAAGGCGCAGTTCGCCGCCAAGATGGGTAATGGCCTGAACCAGGGTGGCTTCGGCTACATCGGCGGCCTGCCGGCAATCAAATAACAAGCTGGGCTTTACGTGTGATGCTTTTCAAGGCCGGACTGATGTCCGGCCTTTTTTCTTTGAATGCGAGGTCATGCAATGACAAACAAATCACGGATTTCCATCCTGGCCGCCCTGGCCATTGCCGGCCTGGGCGCTTCAGTGCTCTTCGGCTGCAATGGCGAGGGCGGCGCGGCGGGCGCTGACAATGGTGGCAACGGTAACAACGGCACGCCCGCGGTTGCCGGCACGCTCATCGGCACCCCGGTCAGCCCGTTGTTGTTCTCCAACCCGTATGCCCAGATTCCGGCGCAGTGCTATATCGAAACCTCGGCGGGCACCCAGAATGCTTGCCAGTATTGCCATAACAACGGTCTTTACCTGGATGGCATGGGCAACAATCCGCAAGCTGGTCTGGCGCCCAACATCGGCAATCTGCAAACTGATTACAGCTTCGCGCCCTATGGTCCGAGCGCGCCTCTGGCGACCCTTAACCTCTGGACAAATACGCTCTATCCGGAAAAATTGCTGGCCAGCGTCAAGGCGTTGGGCCAGGAACCCGCCGCCTGGGATATGACGGCCTGGATTCGTGCCGACAACTGGAGCCCGGCCTATGCCGGTCGCGGCGGCGATCCGAAGCAATGGGATTCGGCGGTGAATAATGCCTGGCGCTTGCTGCCCGGTCTCGACCCGGCCGACTTGCCGGCGGGCAGCGATGGTTATGTGCGCAGCACGAACGCGGCGCATGGCTTCTTCAAGTCTGGCGATGTCTGGATTACCGGCTGGCGCGCGGTCAATTTCATGCCTTACGGCATTTTCACGCCGATGACCGGCTCGGTGTCCGGCATCTACATCCGCCTGCCCAAGGCCTTCATGCAGAATGAGTCCGGCGCTTACGATCTCGCCACCTACAGCAGGAATCTTGATGTGCTGGAAAAGGCCATCCAGAACCGCTTGACCGAGGCCGATGGCAGCCATTTCACGGGCATGGCCAAGGGCATCGCTCTGGAGAAGGGCGTGTATCCGGTGGGCACGGAGTTCGCCCACCCGCTGCATTATGTCGATGTCGCCGCAGATGGCTCGGACAAGGCCGTCAGCCCGTACCCGGGGACGCGCGCGAAACGCGTCAAGGAAATCCGCTACATGTACAAATGGGAGGATTTCAAGCACTACCAGTATCGCCCGGGCGACAAGGAAGAAGGCAAGGCGCTCTACGGCAACGACAGCCAAGGCTGGATCGACAATGGCGCCGGCTGGTATCTGGCCGGCTGGATCGAGGACGCAGCCGGCGTCCTGCGCGCGCAGAATCGGGAAGAGTTGATGCAATGCATGGGCTGTCACAGTGCCGTGCGCCGCTCCGAATTTACCACCTTCACATCGGGCACCGGCAATACCGTCGACAGCACCTGGGCGCTGCCGCGCAAGTTCGCCGGGGCCCGTGGCTGGCGCGAGATGGATTATCTGGGGTATGACTCCGACAAGCAGGCCAGCGGGCAGGCGACCCCGGGTCGCGCCAGCCTGGGAGATCCGATCAACCGTAGCATGAACAAGGGCGAACTGCGCCATTTCCTCGACACGGTGGTGGGCGCCAGTCTGTACGGAGATATGCCGCGTGCCATGGATGCCTATTTCGCGGCCACGATCAAGCCCGGCAACGGTTATAGCGCCAACTGGCCGGCGCTCGACACCACAAGTGCCGAAGCCTTGCAGGCCAGCCAGGCCTTGCGTCAGACACTGATGCGCGAATACACCGGGAGGCGCGGCCACATTCGCGCCGATGGTTCGCTGGAGGCCAGCCTGTTCTTTCCGCCCGGCGACGATGCTATCGCCGGGGCGCGCCGCTACCGTCAGGTCGTCGCTACCCAGACGTATCACAAAGGCAAGGACGTTTTCCCGGAAACACCGGTGACGTTCCGCTATTTCCGGCGCGCTGGCGATCAGCCTTACACCCGATTGAACGGCAGCGCCTACGGCATCGGCGAGATCGTCACCGAACGCCCCGTGCATCTGGATAACCCGGCCTCGGTGGACTACCGGCTCGGCCGGGCCGCGACACTGATCGACCCGGAACGTCGCTACGCCGATGGCGGAACCTACAACCCGGATTATTCGCCGCTACTTGATCCGGAACGCTTCGAATAAGTATCGCCAATATCTCGATTCGCGGTACGTGGTGGGGTTAAGCCGTGCTTGCCTTGGCAGGCAATGGTGTACTTCCAGCCCACCGAAATATCGCCGTCATGTCGGTGTATTAGCCTTGCAATGGTTTCCTCACATTAACGTCATTCATGAACGCACCCGAGCTTTGCTTTCAGGCCCCGCCGGCTATATTGACCCTGCGGGACCGTATCGATCAGAACGTCTTCAACGCCCTTTATGCCCGCTCACTGGTCTACAACACCTGCTGGGAAGACCCGGCGGTGGATCGTCGGGCGCTGAATCTGGGCGCCGACGATACCGTCATGGTGATTTCCAGCGCCGGCTGCAATGCGCTTGATTATGCCCTGGATGCGCCTGCCCGGATTCACGCGGTGGATGCCAACCCGCGCCAGAATGCCTTGCTTGAATTGAAGATCGCGGCGATCCGTCGGCTGGAGTTCGAGGATTTCTTCGGCATCTTTGGCACGGGTTATCATCCGCGCTTCGCCGAGTTGTATCGCACCTGTTTGCGTAGCGAACTGTCCACGTTCGCTCGGGAATGGTGGGACAAAAACCAAGGCTGGTTCACCAGCCCACTCGGCAGTATTTATTATCACGGCCTGGCCGGCCTGGTGGCGCGCGGCTTTCGCGCCTATTTCCGGATGCGCCCGAAGCTCGCCAACGATGTGCATGAACTGTTCGCGGCCGGGGATAGGGCGACGCAACGCGCCATCTACGATAGCCGTGTCGCCCCGGCGCTTTGGACGCCGACCTTGAAATGGGTGCTTGGCCGCCAGTTCACCATGAGCCTGCTGGGTGTACCGCACCCGCAACGCCGCCTGGTCCAGGCGCAGCATCCGGAGGGTATCGCCGGATTTGTCCGCGCGGCCATCGAATATGTGTTTCGCGAACTGCCGGTCGCCGACAATTATTTCTGGCGGGTCTATCTGCATGGCCATTACACGCCAGAGTGCTGTCCGGAATACCTCAAGCCGGAAAACTTCGAGGCATTGAAGGGCGGTCTGGTCGATCGCATCACCACGCATAACCGCACGGTCACCGAGTTTCTGCGCGAGACCAACAAGCCGATCAGCCGCTTCGTGCTGCTCGATCATATGGACTGGATGAGCAGCTACCACCCGGCTGCGCTGGTCGAGGAATGGAATGCCATCCTGCGCCGTGCCCGCCCCGGCGCACGGGTACTGCTGCGCAGCGCCCATGAAGATCCGGCCTTCCTGCACTGGGTGCGTGTCGGCCACTGGCGCCGCCCGCTCGACGAGGTGCTGACCTTCGACAGGTCACTCGCCGCCCGTCTGCATGTCGATGATCGCGTGCATACCTATGCCGGTTTCATGATCGCCGATGTCGCTGGCTGACCTCGCCGCCGACGCCCGCATCGTCTGGCGCATGCTGCTTGGCCAGCCGGGCGGGGCCAGCCATGCGGAGCGCCTGGAGGGCTTTTACGCGGCGCAAGCCGCGCGCTACGACGCTTTTCGCGCACGCCTGCTGCACGGTCGCTCCGACCTGATCGCCGCCCTGGAGATTCCGCCCGGCGCGCGCGTGGTCGAACTCGGTGCCGGCACCGGCAGCAATCTGGATAGCCTCGGCGCGGCCTGCCGGCTGGACCATCTGGCGAGCGTGCAACTGGTCGATCTATGTCCATCGTTGCTGGCGGTGGCGCGGCAACGCGCGCGCGACTTGTCCAATGTCGAGGTCATCGCCGCCGATGCCACCACCTGGCAACCGACCCAGCCTGTCGATCGCGTTATCCTGTCCTATTCGTTGACCATGATGCCGGACTGGCAAGCTGTCCTGGCCAACGCGCAAGCCATGCTCGCCCCTGGCGGGCGTCTGGGCGTGGTCGATTTCCATCTGCCCGGGTCCGGTGGACGACTGGCCAACAGGTTCTGGAAGCGCTGGTTCGGCCACGATGGCGTGCATCTTTCGGCAGCGCATCTGCCCGCCCTGAACGCCCTGTTCGAGGCGACATTCATCGAAGAGCGCCGCGCCGCCATTGCCTACTTGCCTTGGCTGCGCGTGCCCTATTACCTGTTCGTCGGCCGTCGGCACGCATGTATCCGAGCCGCGACCGACTGATCGTCATCGATGCCGATGGCACGGTGATCGACGCCTTCGCGGCCATCGACACCGCATTCGCCCGGCATGGCATGGATATCGGAGACCTGGAGCGCTTTCAGAAGCGCCGCAATCTGTTCAAGTATCTCGGTGGGCTGAAGGAGTTTCCGCGCAATCTGACCAAACACTTCGGCAAGCACGGTCGCAAGGATTTGCTCAGCACACTGACCGAGGTGTATCGGGAAGAAGCGCATCTTTATCCGGGCCTGGCGGATCTGCTGCGCGATCTGTTGACGATACCGGACCTGCGGGTCGGCATGGTGACCCGCAATGTCACCCACGAGCCGGAAATCACCCTGGCGCGACTCTTCGCCCGCCATGATCTGGATATCGGTCGGCTGGATTTTCTCTACTACGTGCCGCTGCGCCAGGACAAAACGCCGTACTTCAAGGCCGCGCGCGAACGCTTGGCGATCAATCCGGCGCGTGCCTACGCCTGCGGCGACGAGCACAAGGATTACATGGCGGCGCTGGCTTCGGGCATGCGTCCGTTCATCGTCTCGTATGGCTTCGAGAGCCACGTGCGCCTGACCCGCAAGTTCGCCATCCCCGAGGAAGTCATATCGCCTACGCCGCTGGCGTTCAGCGCCTGTGTGCGGCATACCCTGGACATGACACAGGGGTAGCCGTCCTCCCGCTGCAATCGGTACGCCGTCAGGACGGCCGCTCAAGGCCGAGGAGTGCGCGTTTCAGGCTGATTTGGGTGGGGGCTTCACCCAGCCATATCTTCAGCAGGGCACGGTTGAAATGTTCGCCGGGGATCGTACCGAGTATGTGACTGGCGGTGCTTAACTGGTACCTAGTCCGGGTCGGTAGTCCAGATTGATGACGGTACCCGCCTTGACCTGGTTAAGCGCGCGCAATAGATCGATACACTGCGCAATCTCGGCGCTGAGCGCGCGCATTTCGGCGGCGCTGTGGTTGGCTCTGAACCCCGCCATCAAGGCATCGATGTTCCGCTCGGCGGAGACGTCGCGCAGCCAGGTCAATTGCAGCCTTTTCGGGACTTCGCGTGTCAGTACATCCTCCGCCGATCTTTGAGATTCCGGCAGATACAGTGCCGCCACGTATACCTGCAGGCCCATAAATCGGCGCAAGCCGGCGCCATTCAGGATCAGTCTTTCGCCGGCCAGGAGGGTTTGTTCGGGAATGCCGACCCCGGCCACGAGGGTCTCCCGAGTTTCGGCCCGACCCGGCGGCGCTGTGAGAAACAGGAACAGCGCCAAGGTCCAGAAGCCCATCGGCACGTATGCGGAATGCTTGCGGATTGCCATGGCAACTCAGGCCGCGACGCTGTTGACCAGCGGGTGGCTGCCTTGGCGGCGCTCCACGAACAGGCTATTGCCGGGCATTTTTTTGGCCTGTTTCTTGGCGACGGCCGCCGCGGTCGAGACTTCATGATGGCTGGGGTAGAACTCGGAATCGACCAGAACACTGCCGATGGACAGGCTGGGCAACGGGTGGAATACCGTTCTGCCGCAGCGATCTTCGCTGTAATAGCCGCCTTCCAGGATATGCCGGGGATCAAGCAACTCGCAGACGCGCGCTTCGAAGCGCTCCAGGATCCGCTGGCAGCGGTTTTCCCAATCCTCGCTGCGGAACAGGATGAAGAAATCGTCGCCGCCGATATGCCCCAAAAAATCATGACTGGTGTCGACATGGTCCTTGAGTATGCCCGCCAGCAGGAGGATGACTTCATCGCCCCGGTCGTAGCCATAGATATCGTTGAAGGGCTTGAAGCTGTCCAGGTCGCAATACGCCGCCCAGAATGGCGCGTGCGTTTCGAGTAGCTGCTCGATGTGATTGTTGATCGGCACGTTGCCGGGCAGCATGGTCAGCGGGTTCGAGTAGCGTGCCGCGGCGATCTGAAGCTGCATGATCACTTCCATCAGGTCGTAGCCCGAGCCGAGCCCGAGATACTTGCCATGATCGGTAATGATGAAGCCATCAGTGAACGTGGCCTTGCCCTTGTGGATGACCAGCTTGCTCAGTTCCTCGATGGGCGTGCTCTTGTCGACGATCAGCGGGGTGTTGTCCATGAACTGGACGCAGTGACGTTTGCCGTGCAGTTCCCGGATGAACACCCGGGAAAAGTGGTCGATGAGGATGTATCGATTGATCAGGCCGATGGGTCGCTCGTTATCGACGACGGCAAGGGCATGCAGACGCGGATTGGCGACGAACAGGTCGAGTGCTGTCTCGTTGCTCTGTCGAGGCGAGACAGCGGGCGCATGGATAAGCAGCTTGCTGGCCTGGACCATGAACGCCGCCGGTGCCGGATTGCGGCCTTGCACCCGCGACTTCAGCGCGTCCAGGACTTCCAGGGTCAGCCCCGGCAAGGCGCTCGGACGGGCGATGAAGTATCCCTGGCCATAGGCGATGCCCAGTTCGCGCACCATGGAAAACTCGGCACGGGTCTCGATACCCTCGGCGATCAGGCGGGCCCCGGAATTGCTGGCGATGTGCTGGATCGAACGGACGAATTGCAGCTTGAGCGGATCCTGGTTCAGACCCGAGATGAAGTGTTTATCGATCTTGACATATTGCGGTTGTAGATCGACCCAGCGGCGCAGGCTGGAGAAGCCCTCGCCGAGATCGTCCAGGGCGAAGCGCAGCCCGGTCTCCTGGAAGCGGTTGAGTGTCGCCGCCAGGGTTTCCTGGGAAGCCTGACTGCCATCCTCGGTCAATTCGATCACTACCCGGCCTGGCTCCAGGCCGTGTTCGGCGAGGGCGCCCAGAAGATGGCCAATGAGTGCAATATCGGTGCACA
The DNA here is from genome assembly GCA_016703155.1 of Hydrogenophilales bacterium. Taxonomy (GTDB): domain Bacteria; phylum Pseudomonadota; class Gammaproteobacteria; order Burkholderiales; family Thiobacillaceae; genus JADJCP01. The sequence continues at coordinate 1,031,671 of JADJCP010000001.1, read as the reverse complement.
AGACGCTGGGCGACAGGTTCAGAAACAACAGGCCGGGCAGGGCAGCCTTGCTGAACTCGCGGATCAGGGCATCGAGACAGAGGATCTCGATTTCGGCGCGCATCCCGGCTTGATCGGCGGCGCGCAACAAGGCCAGAGGCGCATGCAGCATGCTGTCGGAAGGGCCGCGGATCAGTCCTTCATGGCCATGGATTTCGCCCGTATCCAGATCGAGTATCGGCTGAAACAGGCTATGCAGCCCCCCGTGACGCAGGATGTCGAGCAACAGGCTAGTCATGATGCAACCTTTCGGGACGTGCGACCGGGTAGCCGAGGCTAGCGCGTCTTGGTGACAGCATGATGAAAGCGGAGTGGCCGCGCCGGCTAGCTTGGCGTCCCCTGGATATCCGACACCGACAGCTTGCGCAACATGGGCCGACCTTTGGCGCGATGCTCGTTCATGCGGGCCAGTATGTCGTCGAGGAAACGCACGGTGTCGACGATGTACGGCCCCTTGTTGAGCATGACGCACTCGGCGCGCCCGGAGAGCGCGGCGTCGGAGACCTCCGCCCGCGAGGGCAGCCCGCGCCGGGCCATGGTATCGAGCACCTGGGTCGCCCAGATCACCGGGACATGCGCGGCTTCGCATAGCCAGAGGATTTCTTCCTGGACCTCGGCCAGTCGATCGAAGCCGATCTCCACCGCCAGGTCGCCACGCGCCACCATGATGCCGACAGGGGGGCGGCGCAAGCTGGCGAGCAGGATGCGCGCCAGGTTCTCGAAACCCTGGCGCGTCTCGATCTTGAGCACGGTGCCGAGATGCCCGGCGCCGATGCGTTCCAGGTGCGCGTGCAGATTCAGGACATCGTCCGCGTGCCGTACAAATGAAAGACCAACGATGTCGATGTGTGCGGCGAGGCGGTTCAGATCGTCCAGATCCTTCTCCGTGATGGCGGGAACGGCCAGTTCGGTGTCCGGCAGGTTGATGCCTTTCTCGGGACGCAACTTGCTTCCCTGAGGGCTGGCCTGGGTGATCTCGATACTGATTTCCTGGCTATCGCAGCTTTGCACCCGGCCGCCGATCTTGCCGTCGTCGAACCAGATGGGCTCGCCCGGACGAATGGCATCGAAGACTGCCGTAAGCGAGCAGGGGATGGCGGAGGGCCGGATGATTCGACCCTGTGCATCGAATTCGGCCGGTCCGCCGGTGTGCTCCGGACGCACCAGAAGCAGCCTGTCGCCGGGTTTAAGGATCAGCGGCTGGATCACCTCGGGCAGCTCGCCGATGTGGCCGGACATGATTTGCGTGTCGTCCCGATACAGTCCGCAGCGGGCGCCGCTGCGGACATAGCCATGTTGGAAGCAGTGGGCCAGCCATGAACCGCCGAAGCGTTCCTTGACGGTCAGGTGGCGCCGGTTTCCCCGCGTGTCTTCGACGTCCAGGTGGTCGCCGGCGTGGATGTTGGCGAGGAGATCCAAGTCGATCGGCAGGGTGGCATCGACCGGACTCGCCGGGACTTCCGGTTGCCGTGAGGCCGTGAGCCAGATGCGTGCCGGCTCCAGAACCCGCCCCCAGATGTCGCGGCGTGCCTTGAATTCGGTCATGCCACCCAGCGAGGGCAGGTCGCCGGTGCGCAGCTTCGGGCCAGCCAGGTCGGCATACACTTTGCAACGTCGGTCATGCTTTTTCTCCGCCGCGCGCAGGTGGGCGATCATCGCCAGCCAGGTGTCGATGTCGTCGTGAGCACAGTTGATGCGCATGACGTCCATGCCCGCGCCGAGCAGTCCGTCAATGAGGTCTGGATCGGTCGCCGCTTCGCTGGGCATGGTGACCATGATGCGCGTGGCGCGCTGCTTGCCGGGTCTGCCCAGCAAGGCGTGGGCATGTTCCTTCAGATACAGGCCGCCGGTGGTGATCGGACAGACCGTGGAGCGCGAGCGTGGCATTTTCTTGCCGGCCAGGGCGTAGAGGGCGGCGAGCACGGCTTCGATGGTGCCGCAGACATGGGCTTCGGCGCGCCCCAATCGACTCAGGCCGAGCAGTGCCAGCTGGTTCTGCAGGTCGCGGATGTCGTGCTGGCGCAAGGCCAGATAGTGCAGCAAGTTGCTGGCACTGTCACGGTGCAGCGGGTGTGTCGAGGCGATGGCCTCGGCGTAGTCGGTTTCCAGCTTGAGAACGGCGTCGAGCAGTGTTTCCAGCTTGGGGATGAGTTGCGTGGCCAGGGATGTCATTGTCGAGGAGTCGGTCGGTGAAGTCTCCTTGAAAGGCTACCGTAACAATATTGCAATTTTATGCACGTCGACCGGTACGACGGCTGAAATGGTCATCGTCCTGTCACATTACACCGGCACGATGCCGGCATGCCGAATGTGCGTAGCGTATTTCTGTCCGACATCCATCTGGGCACCCGAGCCTGCCAGGCGGAGCGTCTCCTGGAATTCCTGCGCGAATACCCCGCCGAGCAGTTGTATCTGATCGGCGACATCATCGATTTCTGGTCGATGAGCCGGGGCGTCCACTGGAGTGGCGCGCAGAATACCTTCATCCAGAAGGTCTTGCGACGGGCGCGCCATGGCGAAAAAGTGGTGTTCATCCCGGGCAATCACGACGAGGCGCTGCGTGAATATGCCGGCGTGGCCTTCGGCGATATCGTCGTCGCCAAGGAATACATTCATGATACCGCCGACGGTCGGCGCTTGCTGCTGGTGCACGGCGATGAGTTCGACCAGGTCACCCGCTACCACCGCTGGGTCGCCGTGCTGGGCGACATGGCTTACAACGGTCTGGTGCGCGCCAACATCTGGCTGTCCTGGGTGCGCCGCAACCTGGGCCGCTCGGGGTACTGGTCGCTGGCGGGTTATGCCAAACGCAAGGTGAAAAAGGCCTTGCAATTCATCTTCGATTTCGAGCACGCGGTCATGCATCACGTCCGGGACCGAGGCCTGGACGGCGTGGTGTGCGGCCATATCCATTGGGCCTCGCTCAAGGAGGTGGACGGTCTGTCCTATGCCAATTGCGGCGATTGGGTCGACTCCTGCACCGCCATCGTCGAGCATTTCGACGGTCGGTTGGAACTGGTCGACTGGGACGGCGTACAAAGCGTGCCGGCTGCCGAGCATGTCTTGATTGAGGACAGGGACATTTTGGCGCAGCGCAAGGCGGCTTGAAAATGCGCGTCCTGATGGTCTCGGACGTATATTTTCCACGCGTCAACGGTGTTTGCACCTCTATCGAGACCTTTCGCGGCACACTGGCCGCGGAGGGTGTCGATGTGCGTCTGGTCGCGCCACGTTATGGTGAGGAGCCGGAACAACCCGACATCGTCCGGGTCGATGCCCGGCCGGTGCCGGTCGATCCCGAAGACCGGATGATGACCTGGCGCCAGGCCCGCGACACGGTGCTCCGGGAGGCCGAGAGTTGCGACCTCATTCATATCCAGACCCCCTTCGTTGCCCACTACGCCGGGCTGCATGCCGCCAGAAAGCTGGGAAAGCCGGTACTGGCCACCTATCACACTTTTTTCGAAGAGTATCTCTACCACTACGCCCGGTGGCTGCCGCGTGCCTGGATGCGGGCATTGGCGCGGCGTTTCTCGCGCACCCAGTGCAACACCCTGGACGCGGTGATCGTCCCCTCGACGGCGATGCGCGCGCGCCTGGCTGAATACGGCGTCACCCGGCCGATGCACGTCCTGCCTACCGGTATTCCCCTGGGCCGTTTCGAGAGCGGCGATCGCGCCGGTTATCGGGCTAAACTGGGGATCGACGCGCATCGTCCGACCGTCTTGTTCGTCGGTCGGGTCGCTCATGAGAAGAATATCGGCTTTCTGGTGGAGGCCGTCGCTCAGGCGCGCATGCGATTGCCTGAAATCCTTTTCCTGATCACCGGCGAGGGGCCGGCCGGCAAACGTCTGCGCGCCCAGGTCGAGGCGCTGGGCCTGACCGGAAACGTCAGGTTCCTTGGCTATCTCGACCGCAAGCGCGAACTGCCGGACTGTTACGCCGCCGCCGATGTCTTCGCCTTCGCTTCGCGCACCGAGACTCAGGGGCTGGTTCTGCTCGAAGCCATGGCCATGGGTTTGCCCGTGGTGGCTCTGGCGGCGATGGGGACGACCGATATCCTGGCGCGGGGACGCGGCTGCCTGACCCCGGTGGATGATGTGGCCGACTTTGCCGCAGCGCTTTGCCGCCTCCTGGACGATGGCCAACTGCGCGCGCAACTTTCAGCCGAGGCCAGGGACTATGCCGCCGAGTGGTCGGACCAGCGCATGGCCGGGAGTCTGGCCGAACTGTATCGAAGTCTTAGCTGAAGCCCGATTTGCGGACGGCACGATCCTGGCTGGCTTCGCGTTCCCGAATGACGCGCAGGTAATAGCCTTCCAGTTGATCGTAGATGTCTTCCCAACTCAGGGCCTTCATGGTTTCCCGTGCGCCCGCGCCGAGTGGGCCGATGGCTTCGGGGTGTTCGGCCAGCCAGCGGGCCTGGTCGATGAACGCCGGCTCGTCGTGCAGACGGACTTTGACGCCGTTGTCGCCCTGGCGAATATGTTCGGACGCGGCGGCATAGTCGTAGCCGAGGCAGGCGAGGCCGCTGGCCATGGCCTCGGTGAGTGTGTTGCCGAAGGTCTCGGTGACGCTGGGGAACAGGAAAATATCGGCGGAGGCATAATGGCTGGCCAGGTCTTCGCCGACGCGCGCGCCGCGAAACACGAAACGCGGATGGCTGTGTTTCAGGGCGGCCAGACTCGGGCCGTCGCCGACCAGGATCAGGCGCGCGCCGGGGCGGGTGGCTTCGATGGCTTCGAATGCGCGGATCAGCAGGCCCAGGTTTTTTTCCGGGGCGATGCGGCCGACATGGATCACCGCGGGTGTGTTGTCGGCGACACCCCATTCCTGGCGCAGGGCGGCGCTGCGTTTCCCTGGGTTGAACAAACGCTGGTCGACGCCGCGCGACAGCACCTCGACGTTGCGGTAGCCGGCCCGGCTCAGTTCGATACCGAGCTGACGTGTCGGCACCAGGGTCAGGCGCGTCTGGTTATGGAATTTTCGCAGGTAGACGTGGATCGGTTTTTTCAGCCAGCCAAAGCCGTAGTGGCTGCTGTAGCTATGGAAATTGGTGTGAAAGCCGCTCACCACGGGGATGCGCAGCTTGTTGGCGGCGGCCAGGGCCGACCAGCCCAGGGGGCCTTCCGTGGCGATGTGCACGACATCCGGCTGGCGCACGGACCAGCGTTTGAACAGCAGACGCTTCGCCGGCAGGCCCATGTTTAGCCCGGCATAACGCGGGATCGGAAATCCGGGTCGGAGAATCTGCTCCAGGTTGGCCATGTCGGCCGGCGGTGCTTCGCGACCTTGGCGCGGACGGATCAACTGTACCTGATGGTCGCGTGCCTGAAGGCCCAGGACGAGATGGCCGAGGGTCATGGCGACGCCGTTGATCTCCGGTGGGTAGGTTTCGGTGATCAGACTGACCCGCAGGCGCCGGCGGCTGACGGGCAGTTCTTCTAGTAGGAGGGAGTCTGCTTGCATGGCATGTCCACCATGCCAGCGAATGATGACAATTCGATGACGTACCGCCGCCGCTGCCCGTGGATTTACCGGCCTTGTGGTCGGCAGTCTCACCGGGCTGGTAGGGATATATTACAAGAGATTCATAATTTCGTAATATTCCACCTCTAGGATGTCGAGGGTCGCAATTGCGTCACTTCACTTCATCCGGAGGACTTTTACATGTTCGCAAGCAAACGCGCTTACTTCAAGCTCACCGCCTTCGCCGCCATCATGGCCGCGAGCGCTTCCGTCCTGGCCGCCGACATCACCGGCGCCGGCGCCACCTTCCCCTACGCCGTCTACACCAAGTGGGCCGAAGCCTACAAGGCCGCCACGGGTAACCAGGTCAACTATCAAGGCATCGGTTCCTCCGGTGGCGTCAAGCAGATCAAGGCCAAGACGGTCGACTTCGGCGGTACCGATGCGCCCGTCAAGGAAGCCGATCTGGATGCAGCCGGTCTGGTTCAGGTTCCCACCGTCATGGGCGGCGTGACCATCGTCATGAACGTGCCCGGCATCGAGTCCGGCAAGCTGAAGCTGGATGGCATGACCGCCGCCGACTTGTTCCGTGGTGCCATCACCAAGTGGAACGATGCCCGGATCGCCAAGTTGAACCCCGGTCTGAAGCTGCCTGATCTGGCGGTGACGGTTGCGCATCGTTCCGACGGTTCCGGCACCACCTACGCCTTCAGCCACTACCTGGCCAAGCAGTCCATGTCCTTCATGCGTGATGTCGGTGCCGGCAACACGGTGAACTGGCCGGCCAATGCCGTCGGTGGCAAGGGTAACCCGGGCGTCGCCGCCAACGTGCAGAAGATCGTCGGCACCATCGGCTATGTCGATATCGCCGATGCCATGAAGAACAAGATGAACTTCGTCGCACTGAAGAACAAGGCCGGCAACTACATCGTTCCGAATCAGGATGCTGTTGCTGATGCCGCCGCCGGCGCCAACTTCAAGGTCAAGGGCATGGCTCCGGATCTGCTCGACCAGAGCCATAAAAATGCCTGGCCGATCACCAGCGCGACTTACATCCTGGCCTATGAAAAAGGGGGCGATGCCTCCAGGCAGAAGGGCGTGGTCGACTTCTTTACCTGGTCGCTGAACAACGGTCAGAAGATGGCCGAGGATCTGGGCTTCGTGCCGCTGCCCGCCAGCGTCGTGAAGATGGTCGAAGCCGAGATGAAAAACATCAAGTAATGTTTTTCAAGACCAGCCTGTGCTTGGGTGCGGGCTGGTCTTCTCCTGAAGTCTTCTGGCATGGGCCAGTGGACTCCAGAAGAAGCCATACAGAAACAAGGACACGGAAAGCATGAGCGAAGTTGCCAGCACTAACGTGGTGGATGTGCACGCCGCGAAGATCAAGGTATTCAAGTTGCAGGACGGGATCTTTCATCAGATCACGCTGCTGTTTGCGTTTATCGTCCTTGCCGCGCTTGCCGGGATCCTGATCTCACTGGCAATTGAGGCCGCGCCGGTATTCAAGCAATTCGGCGCGTCCTTCCTGTGGACCAATGTCTGGAACGTGCCGGAAGACCAGTACGGTGCCTTGGCCGCCATCTATGGTACGGTGGTGACCTCGATCATCGCTTTGCTCATCGCCGTGCCGGTCAGCTTCGGCATCGCCCTGTTTCTCACCGAAACCTGTCCGACCTGGCTGCGCAGGCCTCTGGGCACCGCCATCGAACTGCTCGCAGGTGTGCCATCGATCATTTACGGTATCTGGGGTTTGTTTGTTTTCGCGCCGCTCTTCTCGGCGCATATCCAACCCTACTTGCAGGCGGCGTTTGGCGATGTGCCAGTGATTGGCGGCTGGTTCGCCGGCCCGCCCATCGGCGTCGGCATCCTTACCGCGGGCATCGTCCTGTCGCTGATGGTGATTCCTTTCGTGGCTTCGGTGATGCGCGACGTCTTCGAGACCGTGCCGCCGCAACTCAAGGAGTCCGCCTACGGGGTGGGTTGCACGACCTGGGAAGTGGTTACCAGCATCGTTCTGCCTTATACCCGTGTCGGCGTCATCGGCGGCATCATGCTCGGACTGGGTCGCGCCCTCGGTGAAACCATGGCGGTCACCTTCGTCATCGGCAACGCCAACCGCATCGTCGGCAGCCTGTTCGCGCCGGGCACCTCGATCGCCTCGACCCTGGCCAATGAGTTCGGCGAGGCCGATCCGGGATTGCATATCGCCTCCTTGTTTGCGCTCGGCCTGGTACTGTTCATTATCACCTTCATCGTGCTGGCCATCTCGCAATGGCTGATCAAGCGCGGCGTCGCCAAGCAAGGCAAATAAGCCGCCACCCGGAGCTCTGCCATGAATCTGTATTCACGCCGCGTATTCGTCAACAGGATGGGCATCGCCCTGTCCATGGTCGCTATGGCCTTCGGTCTGGCGGCACTGATGTGGATCCTATGGACCCTGTTCTATAACGGTTTTTCCGCGCTGAGCTGGGACTTTTTCACCCAGGATACGCCGGCCCCCGGCACGGAAGGCGGTGGCCTGCGCAATGCCATCGTCGGCAGTCTGATGATCATCGGCGTGACCACGCTCGTTTCGACGCCGATCGGCATCCTCGCCGGCATCTACCTTGCCGAGTTCGGAGCGACCTCGAAGTTCGCCGCGACGACCCGTTTCGTTACCGACATCATGCTGTCGGCGCCGTCCATCGTCATCGGCCTGTTCGTGTATGCCCTCATGGTTGCCACCTTGGGTGGTTTTTCCGGCTGGGCCGGCTCGGTGGCCTTGTCGCTGATCGCCATTCCGGTGGTGGTGCGGACCACCGAAAACATGCTGCTGCTGGTGCCATCGGCGCTGCGCGAAGCCGCGTTTGCCGTCGGCGCGCCGCGCTGGCAGGTGTCGTTGAAGATCACCTTGCGCGCGGTCAAGGCGGGCGTGGTCACCGGCATTCTCCTGGCCATCGCCCGCGTGACCGGCGAGACCGCGCCACTACTGTTTACCGCCTTGAACAACCAGTTTTTCAGCGCCGATATGTCGCAGCCCATGGGCAACCTGCCGGTGGTCATCTTCCAGTTCGCCATGAGTCCCTACGATAACTGGGTGTCCTTGGCCTGGGGCGGGGCGCTGCTGATCGCGCTGCTGGTGCTCTCCATCAATATCGGTGCGCGGATTTTGTTCCGCTCGAAAGATAAACTTTAATTCCCGGAGCCTCGCATGTCCGAGCAACAACATATCGTCCAAATCGCCGAAGAGTCGGTCTTGCAGGTGCGCAAGCTGGATTTTTATTACGGCAGCTTTCAGGGCCTGAAGAACGTCAACCTCGACATCGCCCGCAACCATGTCACGGCGTTCATCGGTCCGTCCGGTTGCGGCAAGTCAACCTTGTTGCGTACCTTCAATCGCATGTATGACCTGTACCCCGGTCAGCGTGCCGAGGGCCAGATCAACTTCCAGGGCAAGAACCTGCTCGACAAAAAGCAGGATGTGAACCTGGTGCGCGCCAAGATCGGCATGGTGTTCCAGAAGCCGACGCCGTTCCCGATGACCATCTACGAAAACATCGCTTTCGGGATACGCCTGTATGAAAAGCTGGGTAAAGCCGACATGGACGCGCGGGTTGAATGGGCACTGCGCAAGGCGGCCATCTGGGAGGAAACCAAGGACAAGCTGCAACAAAGCGGTCTGTCGCTCTCCGGCGGTCAGCAACAGCGTCTGTGCATTGCCCGCACCATCGCGGTCAAGCCGGACATCGTTCTGCTGGACGAGCCGACTTCGGCTCTGGATCCGATTTCCACGGCCAAGGTCGAGGAACTGGTCGACGAGTTGAAGAACGACTACACGATTGCCATCGTTACCCACAACATGCAGCAGGCGGCGCGTATCTCCGATTACACCGCCTTCATGTACCTGGGCGAGTTGATCGAGTTCGGCCGGACCGACGAGTTGTTCGTCAAACCCAAGGTCAAGCAAACCGAGGATTACATCACCGGTCGCTTCGGCTAAATCGCCTGGCTGGGTTTTCCGGCCGTTCGGTTGTCACCGAACTGTAACCTTCGTTTGTGGCGAAAGCGGTACCATGCGCTGCGCTTGTTGTCGGCGCAGTCTGTTGAAACCGTGTGAAGGAATAGCGAAATGGCCAACGCGATCAAAAATGTAGCGAAGTACATCAAAAACAACCCGGACACCGAGGAGTCGATCATCCTCAGTGAGTTCTGCGCGGCGTTGGAAGCCGAGACCACGTTCGATCTGCACCGAATCTTCGGCATGAAGTCCAAGGCCTTCGAGCTGGCGCTGGAGGTGATGGCGGATTGGCGTTTCGACCGGCATGTCGCCGAGCGGCGTCTGCAGAAGTTCCTGCAAAGCAGCGACGACTGATCGGGCGTCGCTGCTGCCCCGCCGCGAGCCGTGAAAATATGGCTTGATCGGCGTCTGCAGCCGGACAACAATTGGGCCATCCGATAGCCGTATCCAACTGGGGTGGTCTTCATGCATATCCGTTTTTTATTCCAAGTTTTGTTGCCTGCGATTCTGCTGGCTGCCTGTGGCGGTGGCGATGGCGGTGACGAGGCTCCCCCCCCAGGTACGGACACCTTCAGTATCAGCGGCACGGTAACCGCCGCCAGCAACGTCGCCGTCGATACCGATACCAACGATCCCGACTCGGTTTACGTCAGCAACAACACTGTCGCCACGGCCCAGGCCATCGGCAACCCCGTTATGGTCGGCGGTTTCGTGACCGCCACCCCAACCTTCAGCCTTAGCGATCGCTTCACCGTGACCGCCGACCCCGACGATGTCTATGCCGTCGATCTGGTCGCCGGCCAGACGATCAATCTGGAAGTGGTGAACACGCCAACCGCGGACATCGATCTGGGTTTGTACGACGGTAGTGGTGCGTTGATCGATACCTCCCTCGGTGTGGCACGTTTCGAGACGGTGACGGCGGTAGCCTCGGGCCGCTATTTCGTGCGCGTCAATGCCTTCTCCGGAAAGTCCAACTATGTCCTGGCCATCGGCACGGGCGTGGTGCCGGCGTCGACATTGAGACTGGCCAGCGAGTTCCTGCCCGACGAAGCGGTGGTGCAATTCCAGGAAGCTGTGGTTACCGCAGCCGGTGGTGTCGCCGCCCTGGGTTACCAGGTCAAGGCCGGTGTGCCGGATCGCCCCATGCTGGTCTCATTCGCCGGGCCGCGCACCGCCGTGGCGGATACCGGGAGCCTACCCGAGCCCTTGGCCGGAACGCACATGAGCCCCGAGCAGGCCGCCAAGCTGAGCACGCTCTACCGCATCAAGGCCATGCAGGGCCGCGCCGATGTACGCAGCGCCGATCCGAACTATGTGGTCAAGGCGCAAAAGACCCCGAACGACCCCTATTACGGCTTGCAGTGGCATTACCCGCTGATCAACCTGCCGCAGGCCTGGGACGTGACCACCGGGACGCCGTCGAGCGGCAGCGTGGTCGTCGCCGTGGTCGATACCGGCGTCCTGCTGGCGCATACCGACCTGTCGAACAATTTGCTGCGCGATGGCGCCGGCAATGTCGTCGGCTACGACTTCATCAGCCGGACAACGTCCTCCAACGATGGCGACGGCATAGACCCCAATGCCAACGACGCGGGTGACGAGAGCACGCCCTCGTCGAGTTCCTGGCACGGGACGCATGTGTCCGGCACGGTCGCGGCCGGCAGCAACAACGGTGTCGGCGTCACGGGTGTTTCCTGGGGGGCGAAGATCATGCCGGCACGGGTGATCGGCAAGGGTGGCGGCAGTTCCTATGATGTTCTGCAAGGCATACGCTATGCCGCCGGTCTGTCCAACGACTCCGGCACACTGCCGACCAAGCGCGCCGATATCATCAACCTGAGTCTGGGTTGCCAGAACTGCTATTCGGCCGCCGAACAGACGCTGTTCAACCAGGTGCGTGCCGCCGGAGTGATCGTCATCGCCGCCGCCGGCAACGAAAACAGCAGCCAGTTGGGTTACCCGGCTTCATACGATGGCGTGGTGTCGGTGAGCGCCGTGGACATGGAGCGGAAGCGCGCGCCGTATTCAAACTATGGCGGCAAGGTGGACGTCGCCGCAGCGCGACAGCAATGCCGATGGCTACGCCGATGGCCTTCTGAGGACCTTGGTCAGCAGCACCGGCGCCCCGGACTATCGCTTCTATCAGGGTACGTCCATGGCTTCGCCGCACATGGCAGGCGTGGTCGCCCTCATGAAGGCGGTACACCCCGGACTGACCCCGGCTGAACTGGATGCCATGCTCGCCAGCGGTTTGTTGACCAGCGATCTGGGGACCGCGGGACGTGACGACGTTTTCGGCTGGGGCCTGATCGATGCCGCCAAGGCCGTGCTTGCCGCCCAGAGCGCGGCGTCCGGCGTGGCCTCGGCCGCCTTGAACGCGACTCCTGGCCGGGTCGACTTCGGGGCGAGCTTGACTACATCCACCATCGACCTGACCAAACTGGGCAGTGGCAGCTTGTCGGTGACGGGGGTCGGCAGCGATGAATCCTGGCTGACGGTGACTCCGGGTACGGTCGATGGCAATCGCCTGGGGAGCTACACCGTGAGCATCAGCCGGGCCGGTTTGAGCGCCGGCAGCTATTCCGCGACGGTGACGGTAACCACCAACACCGGTACGACGCTGAGGGTGCCTGTAACGATGCAGGTCGGCACCGGGCCGGTACAGGCCAATAGCGGACGCTACTGGGTGTTGCTGCTGGATGGCAATTCAGAGATGGTCCAGCAAATCGCCATCAACGGTACAAATGGAAAATATGCCTATCGATTCGATGGCGTGGCTGCCGGGACTTACTACGTTTTCGCGGGCACCGACTCGGATTGGGACGATTTCATCTGCGACGACGGCGAAGTTTGCGGCGCCTACCCCACGTTGGGCACCCCGACCACCCTGCAAGTCAGCGGCAGCCGTCAAGGTCTGGATTTCACGGCTGGTCTGGTTTCCAGCCCCTCAACGCTGGCGCTAAGCGAGTCCAGGGATCGTTTCAAGTTGCGTCATGACGGACGCGCCACAAGCAAGGGAGTCAGTCAATGAGCCGCCGGAAATCGATTGCCCGCATCCTGGCCATCTGTTGCGCACCCTTGGCCGTTAGCGGTTGCGCCGGCATCGAGGTGCTGCACGAGTCCGCTTATTGTCCGGGCGATAAGGAGCGTCAGGCACTGGTGGTGCGCGATCAGGCCGCATTGGGTGGCCTGTGGCAAAGCCTGCGCAATGCCCCTGAAACGGGTGCCGCGCCGAGCGTCGATTTCCGGAATCAGCGGATACTGTTCCTCGCGGATGCCGAGAAGCCTACCGCCGGTTATCGCGTGCGGCTGGCCAGCCCGACGCTTACCGTGAACATGGGCGTGGCGTCGCTGAGTCTGGAAACCGCCGCGCCCGGGGGCATGACGGCGCAGGTGATTACCCGGCCGTGTTTGCTGCTGGCGCTGCCTGGCGGCGACTACCAGCGTATCGAAGCGACGGATCAGACCGGTCAGGTGTGGGCCACCGCCGTACCCGCCGACTGAAGCCGGTCCAGGACGCGTTTGCCTGGCGCGCGGATTGACCCGGCGAGGGGAAACCGCTACTATCGCGGACTTTCTTGAGGGGGTTCCTATGCGTCGCACGCTGGTCGCCGGCAACTGGAAGATGCACGGCAGTCTGTCCGAGAACGAGTCCTTGCTGTCAGCCATTCTGGCGGGCATGGCCGACGTCAAGGCGGATGTGGCCGTATGCGCGCCGTTCCCCTATCTGGCGCAACTCCAGGTCAGGCTGGCCGGTTCCGCCATCGCCTGGGGCGCGCAAAACATGAGCCAGCATGCCAAGGGCGCGTACACCGGTGAAGTGTCGGCGAGCATGCTCAAGGACTTCGGCTGCAAATACGTCATCGTCGGTCATTCCGAGCGGCGCGCCATCTATGGTGAGTCCAATGAAATCGTCGCCGAGAAATATGCCGCCGCGCAAGCCGCCGACCTGGTGCCGATCCTGTGTGTCGGCGAAACCCTGGCGGAACGCGAGGCCGGGATCACCGAAGCGGTGGTCGGGCATCAGCTCGATGCCGTGTTGAACAGGGCAGGCGTGGCGTCGCTGGCTAAGGCCGTCGTGGCTTACGAGCCGGTCTGGGCGATCGGCACTGGCAAGACGGCATCGCCGGAGCAGGCCCAGGCGGTACATGCCTTCATCCGTGGCAAGATTCGCGCGCTGAACGGTGCCGTGGCTGAGGGTTTGATTATTCAATATGGCGGCAGCATGAAGGCCGCCAATGCCAGGGAACTGCTTGGCCAGCCGGATATCGACGGCGGCCTGATCGGCGGCGCGGCGCTGGTCGCGGACGAATTCCTGGCGATTTGCCGGGCGGGGTGAGATTATGCAATTCATGCTTTGGATGGTGCACGTGCTGGTCGCCGCTGGCGTCATCGGCTTGGTTCTGCTGCAGCACGGCAAGGGCGCAGATATGGGGGCGGCCTTCGGCAGCGGTTCCTCCGGCAGCCTCTTTGGCGCCACCGGGTCGGCGAATTTTTTGAGTCGCAGCACCGCCGTCCTCGCGGCGTTGTTTTTTCTGACCAGCATGTCCCTGGCATATCTCTCCAGCAAGCCGGCTGAGCAGCCGGCGGCCCCTTTGGCAACCCCGGCACAGCCACTGGCCCCCGCGCAACCGGCTTCGCCGATGCCCGCAGCCCCGGTGCAGCAGGATGCCGACAAATCGGGAGCAATCCCGAAGTAATTGCTGGGATGCGTCATGCATCCCGCCACGCCGACGTGGTGAAATTGGTAGACACGCTGTCTTGAGGGGGCAGTGACGAAAGTCGTGCGAGTTCGAGTCTCGCCGTCGGCACCATCGAATTTCCTTATGCCGCTGCGCGCGCATTTAATAAGCCATTGATATCAATGGCTTTTTTTGTTTTTGTCGGGTTGACATCATAAGCCTCGCCGCATAGACTTCGAATTCCGCGCGAGCCGTTGCGCATGGGGGATCGATGCTAAGTAACTACTTTCCGGTATTGCTGTTTATTCTGGTCGGATTGGCGGTGGGATTCGGCCCCATGCTGGTGGGGTGGATACTCGGCCCGCATCGGCCCGATGCCGAAAAGCTGTCTCCCTTCGAATGCGGTTTCGAGGCCTTCGAAGATGCGCGCATGAAGTTCGATGTGCGCTATTACCTGGTCGCCATCCTCTTCATCCTGTTCGATCTGGAGATCGCCTTCCTGTTTCCCTGGGCGGTGGTGCTTGAGGAACTGGGTACCTTCGGGTTCTGGGCCATGGTGATGTTCCTGGCCATTCTGGTTGTCGGTTTCGTGTATGAATGGATGAAGGGGGCGCTGGAATGGGAATAGAAGGGCTCCTGGAAAAGGGCTTCGTTACCACCAACGTCGATGCCGTCATCAACTGGTCCAAGACCGGTTCGTTGTGGCCCATGACCTTCGGTCTGGCTTGCTGCGCCATCGAGATGATGCATGCCGGCGCCGCGCGCTACGATCTCGACCGGTTCGGCATCATCTTTCGGCCCAGCCCGCGACAGAGCGATCTGATGATCGTCGCCGGGACACTGACCAACAAGATGGCTCCGGCTTTGCGCAAGGTCTACGACCAGATGGCCGAACCCCGCTGGGTGCTGTCCATGGGCTCCTGTGCCAACGGTGGCGGCTATTACCATTATTCGTATTCGGTGGTGCGCGGTTGCGACCGCATCGTTCCGGTGGATGTCTACGTGCCCGGCTGCCCGCCGACGGCCGAGGCCTTGTTGTTCGGGCTGGTCCAGCTGCAGAACAAGATCCGCCGTACCAACACCATTGCCCGCTGAGGATTCCCGGAGATCATGCCTCTTAACGCTGAAGCCATCGCCGCGCGCCTGGAAGAGACCCTGGGCGAGCAACTGGTTGGCAAGACCGTGGCCCTGAACGAGGTCACCATCGAGGTTGCCCCGGAGGACTGGGTCGACGTCGCCCTGCGCTTGCGCGACGAATCCGGTCTGGGCTTCGATACCCTCATCGACCTCTGTGGCGTCGACTATTCCGCCTACAAGGAGGGTGCCTGGGAAGGTGCCCGCTTTGCCGTGGTGCTGCATCTGCTCTCGGTGCGCAAGAATCATCGTGTCCGGGTGCGTGCCTTTTGCGCCGACGACGAGATGCCCATGATTGCCTCTCTGGTCGACGTCTGGCCGGCCGCCAACTGGTTCGAGCGCGAAGCCTTCGATCTCTACGGCATCCTGTTCGACGGCCACCCCGATCTGCGCCGCATCCTGACCGACTACGGCTTCATCGGTCACCCGTTCCGCAAGGATTTCCCGGTCTCCGGCCATGTCGAGATGCGCTACGACCCGGAACTGAAGCGCGTCGTCTACGAGCCGGTGAGCATTGCCCCGCGCGAGGTCACGCCGCGCATCATCCGCGAAGAGAATTACGGAGAGACCGGCCGTGGCTGAGATCAGAAATTACACGCTGAATTTTAGTTCCGGCCGCGCTGCGCGCTTAACCTTTGCTGAGCAAAGGTTAGCCTGCACTGAAATTGAGCTGCGTCAGCGGTTCGTCGGTGTCGTGCCTTCGATAGAGGTGTGCTGAGCATGGCCGAAATCAGGAATTACACGCTCAATTTTGGCCCGCAGCATCCCGCCGCGCACGGCGTGCTGCGCCTGGTGCTGGAACTCGACGGCGAGGTCATCGAGCGCGCCGATCCGCATATTGGCCTGCTGCATCGCGGTACCGAGAAGCTCGCCGAAACCCGGACCTTCCTGCAGTCCGTGCCCTACATGGATCGTCTGGACTACATGTCCATGATGATGAACGAGCATGCCTACTGCATGGCGATCGAAAGGTTGCTGGGCGTCGAGGTGCCGATCCGGGCGCAGTACATCCGGGTAATGTTCGACGAGATCACCCGCATCATGAATCACCTGCTCTGGCTCGGAACCCACGGGCTGGACATCGGCGCCATGACCATCTTCATCTACGCCTTCCGTGAGCGTGAAGACCTCATGGATGTCTACGAGGCGGTCACCGGGGCGCGCATGCATGCCGCCTATTACCGTCCGGGCGGTGTCTACCGCGACCTGCCGGACAGCATGCCGAAATACCAGCCGAACCGCTACAAGAGCGCAGCCGATTGCGAGCGCCTGAACGCACCGCGCCAGGGCTCGTTACTCGATTTTGTCGAAGACTTCACCAAGCGTTTCCCGACTTGCATGGATGAGTACGAGACCCTGCTCACCGACAACCGTATCTGGAAACAGCGCACCGTCGGCATCGCCGTGGTCGACGCCGACCGCTGCAAGGCCCTGGGCTTCACCGGTCCCATGCTGCGCGGTTCCGGGGTGGCCTGGGATCTGCGCAAGATGCAGCCCTACGCGGCCTACGACAAGGTCGATTTCGAGATTCCGGTGGGCCGCACCGGAGATTGCTACGACCGCTATTTGGTGCGCATGGAAGAGATGCGCCAGTCGAACCGGATCATTGCCCAGTGCGTCGATTGGCTGAAGAAGAATCCCGGCCCGGTCATCACCGCCGACCACAAGGTGGCGCCGCCGTCGCGCGAGTCCATGAAGTCGAACATGGAAGAGCTGATCCACCACTTCAAGCTGTTCACCGAAGGCATGCACGTGCCCGAGGGCGAAGCCTATGCGGCGGTGGAGCATTCCAAGGGCGAATTCGGCGTTTATCTGATCTCCGACGGCGCCAACAAACCCTACCGACTGAAGCTGCGCGCCCCCGGTTTCGCTCACCTCGCCGCCATGGATGAAATGGCGCGCGGCCTGATGATCGCCGATGTGGTCGCCATCATCGGCACCATGGACATCGTTTTCGGGGACATCGATCGATGACTTTATCCGCAGAATCCCTGGCCGGGATCGACAAGGAAGTCGCCAAGTACCCGGTCGACCAGAAGCAGTCCGCCGTCATGGCCGCGCTGCGCATCGCCCAGGTCGAAAAGGGCTGGCTGGCCACCGAAACCATCGAGTTTGTCGCCGACTATTTGGGCATGCCGGCCATCGCCGTCTACGAGGTCGCGACCTTCTACAACATGTACGAGTTGTCGCCTTGCGGTCGCCACAAGATCACCGTCTGCACCAACCTGCCCTGCCAGTTGCAGGGCGCCGACACGGTGGCCGATTACCTGAAGCAGAAGCTGGGTATCGGCTTCGGCGAGACCACGCCGGACGGCCGCTTCACCCTCAAGGAAGGCGAGTGCTTCGGCACCTGCGGCTCGGGTCCGCTGTGCCTGCACAACAACCACAAGATGCATACCCATCTGTCGCCGGAAACCGTCGACAAGCTGCTGGATGAGCTGAAATGAGCGCGCTATACACCGGCCCCAAGGTCTGCATGTGGACCCTCGATCACCCGAATCCGGGCTCGCTGGCCACCTACGTCGCCAACGGCGGCTACGAGGTGCTGAAGAAGATCCTCGCCGAGAAGACGCCGGCGGAACAGATCATCGAGCAGGTGAAGCTCTCAGCGCTGCGCGGCCGTGGCGGCGCGGGCTTCCCGACCGGCCTGAAGTGGTCGTTCATGCCGCGCAACTATGCCGGCGACAAATACATCGTCTGCAACACCGACGAGGGCGAGCCGGGCACCTTCAAGGACCGCGACATCATCGAGTTCAACCCGCATCAGCTCATCGAGGGCATGGTCATCGCCGGCTACACCCTGGGCGCCAAGGCGGGTTACAACTATATCCACGGCGAGATCTTCGAGCTTTACGAGTCCTGGGAACGTGCGCTCGACGAGGCGCGCGCCGCCGGTTTTCTGGGCAATGACATCTGCGGCTCGGGCTGGAATTTCGATCTGCATGCCCATCAGGGCTACGGCGCCTACATCTGCGGCGAAGAAACCGCCTTGCTCGAATCCATCGAGGGCAAGAAGGGCCAGCCGCGCTTCAAGCCGCCGTTCCCGGCGAGCTACGGGCTATATGGCAAGCCGACGACGATCAACAATACCGAAACCCTGGCGTCGATCCCCTGGATTTTGCGCCACGGCGGCCAGGCCTTCCTGGAACTGGGCAAGCCCAACAACGGCGGCACCAAGATCTTCTCGATCTCCGGGCACGTCAACAATCCCGGCAACTTCGAGATTCCTCTGGGCACCCCCTTCGGCGACCTGCTGGAAATGGCCGGCGGCGTACGCAACGGGCACAAGTTGAAGGCGGTGATCCCCGGCGGTTCCTCAGCGCCGGTATTGCCCGCCGACATCATGATGAATTGCACTCTCGACTTCGACTCCATCGCCAAGGCCGGCTCCATGCTCGGTTCCGGCGCGGTCATCGTCATGGACGAGACGGTCTGCATGGTCAAGGCGCTGGAGCGTCTGGCCTACTTTTACTACGAAGAGTCCTGCGGCCAGTGCACACCCTGCCGCGAGGGCACCGGCTGGATGTACCGCGTCATCAAGCGCATCGAGCACGGCGAGGGTCGCCCGGAAGACCTGGACCTGCTGATGAGCGTCGGCGGCAACATCGCCGGCCGCACCATCTGCGCCCTGGGCGACGCCGCGGTCGGTCCGGTACACAGCTTCATCCAGCACTTCCGCAAGGAATTCGAATATCACATAGCGCACAAGAAGTGCTTGGTAGGATCGTGAGATGCCTGTAATCACCATCGACGACAAGCAGGTCGAAATCGCCGCCGGCGCGACGGTCATGGATGCCGCCCGCGACCTGGGCATCTACATCCCGCATTTCTGCTACCACGAGAAATTGTCCATCTCCGCCAATTGCCGCATGTGCCTGGTCGAGGTGGAAAAGGCGCCCAAGCCGCTGCCCGCCTGTGCGACGCCGGCCGCCGACGGCATGGTGGTGCGTACCCGGTCCGGCAAGGCCATCACCGCCCAGAAGGGCGTCATGGAGTTCCTGCTGATCAACCACCCGCTCGACTGTCCGATTTGCGACCAGGGTGGCGAGTGCATGCTCCAGGATATCGCCGTGGGCTACGGCGGTAGCGCCTCGCGCTACCAGGAAGCCAAGCGCGTGGTGAAGGAAAAAGACCTTGGCCCGCTGGTCGCCACCGACATGACCCGCTGCATCCATTGCAGCCGCTGCGTTCGTTTCGGCCAGGAGGTCGCCGGCATCATGGAACTGGGCATGCCCGGTCGCGGCGAGCACATGGAAGTCATGCCCTTCCTGGAACGCCAGGTCGGCTCCGAGTTGTCCGGCAACGTCATCGAACTCTGCCCGGTGGGTGCGCTCACCTCCAAACCGTTCCGCTACGCGGCGCGCTCCTGGGAATTGTCGCGGCGCCGCGGCATCAGCCCGCACGACGGCCTGGGCGCCAACATGGCGCTGCACGTCAAGGACAACCGCGTGTTCCGCGCCGTGCCGCTGGACAACGAAGCCATCAACGAATGCTGGCTGGCCGACCGCGACCGCTATGCGTATCAGGCGCTCGGCGCCGAGGATCGCGCCACCCGGCCCATGGTGCGCGATGCCGACCGCTGGCACGAGGTCGACTGGCAGAAGGCGCTGGCCCAGGCCGCCGGCGCGCTGAAAGTCATCCGCGAGACCCATGGCGCCGAGGCCATCGGTTTCCTCGCCTCGCCGCACCAGACCGTCGAGGAACTGGCGCTCATGGCGCAATTGGCGCGTGGTCTGGGCTGCGAGAATATCGACCATCGTCTGGATCAGGCCGATTGCCCGCCGGACGTCGGCGCGCCCTGGCTGGGCATGGCCATCGCCGACCTCGATAGCCTGGATCGGGTTCTGCTGGTTGGCGCCACCGTGCGCATGGAACAACCCCTGATCGCCCAGCGTCTGCGCCAGGCCGTGAAGCGCGGCGCCCAGCTTAATGTGGTGCATGCCGCGGACGACGACCTGCTCACCCGGGTGGCCAACAAAATCATCGTCAAGCCCTCCGCCCTGGCTGCCGCGTTGGCCGGTATCGCCAAGGCGCTGCAAGAGGCCGGCAAGGATGTCGGTAGCGTATCCGCTGCGCTGTCCGGCGCCGTCGTGACCGACGCCGCCCGCGCCATCGCCGCCAGCCTGGCGAGTGGCGAGCGCAAGGCCGTGCTGCTTGGAGGCATGGCCCGACAGCACCCGGCCCGGGCCGATCTGCATCGCCTGGCTCAGGCCATTGCCCTGGCGACGGGCGCGCACTTCGGTTTCCTGGTGGATAGCGCCAATGCCGTCGGAGCCTCGGTGGTCGGCTGTACGCCGGGCGCCGCCGGCCTCGGCGCGGCGGCCATGGTGGCTCAGCCGCGCAAGGCCTATGTCCTGCTCGGCATCGAACCCTATCTGGACAGCTACGACCCCATGGTCCTGCGCAAAGCCATGGAATCGGCCGAACTGGTGATCGCCCTGACCGCGTTCAAGGGCGCCGCGCCCAACTACGCACACGTCATTCTGCCGGTCGCGGCGTTCGCCGAGACCGAGGGCGCCTATGTCAACATGGAAGGCCGTTTGCAGACCTTCAAGGCCGCCGTCAAACCGCTCGGCGAGGCACGTCCGGGGTGGAAGGTGCTGCGTGTTCTGGGCAATCTTCTTGGCCTGTCTGACTTTGATTACACGGGTGTCGAAGACGTGCGTGCCGCGGCTCTGCCGGCCGACGAAGCCGGTCTGCGTGCGCGTCTCGACAATACCGCGCCCCAGGGGGAGCCGAGTATCGCCGCATCGAGTGCCGGCCTGGAGCGGCTCGGCGAGACGCCGATCTATCAGGCCGACTCCCTGGTGCGGCGCGCCCCGGCCTTGCAGGCGACCCCGCTCAGCGAGCACGCCAAGGTTTGCTGGGCGCACGGTGCCTTGATCCGCAAACTTGGGCTGCAAGAGGGCAAGCCGGTGAAAATCCGCCAGGACGCGGGCGAGTCGATCATGAAACTGGGCCGCGACGACCGCTTGGCCGAGGATGCCGTGCGCATCGCCGGCGCGCATGCCCTGACCTCTAAACTCGGGTCGCGCTACGGCGCCGTGCAATTGGAGAAGATGTGATGGACGCCTTGCTCGCCCCCGTCGCCGAACTGCTTGGCCCGGCCTGGTTGCCTGTCTGGACGCTGGTGAAAATCGTCGTCATCGTCCTGCCCTTGCTGATCGCCGTGGCCTACCTGACCTACGCCGAGCGCAAGATCATCGGCTGGATGCAGGTGCGCATGGGCCCGAGCCGGGTCGGTTTCTTCGGATTCAGCCTGTGGGGCCTGGGCCAGCCCATCGCCGACGCCGTGAAGCTGATGACCAAGGAGATTATCATCCCCTCCGGGTCGAGCAAATTCCTGTTCCTGCTCGCGCCGGTACTGGCCATCGCCCCGGCCATGGCCGCCTGGGCCGTGGTGCCCTTCACCGACACCCTGGTGCTGGCCAACGTCGATGCCAGCCTGCTGTTCGTCATGGCCATCACCTCGATGGGCGTGTACGGCATTGTCCTGGCCGGCTGGGCGTCGAATTCGAAATACGCCATGATGGGTGCGTTGCGCTCGGCGGCACAGATCGTCTCCTACGAGATCGCCATGGGTTTTGCCCTGGTCGGCGTGCTCATGTCGTCGCAGAGCCTGAATCTGGTCGACATCGTCCAGGCGCAGCAGGGTGGCTTCTGGCAGTGGTACTGGCTGCCGTTGTTGCCGATGTTCCTGGTCTACCTGATCGCCGGGGTCGCCGAAACCAACCGCGCCCCCTTCGACGTCGCCGAGGGCGAGTCGGAGATCGTCGCCGGCTTCCACATCGAATATTCGGGCATGGCCTTCGCACTGTTCTTCCTGGCGGAATACGCCAACATGATCCTGATCGCCGCGCTGACCTCGATCATGTTCCTGGGCGGCTGGCTGTCGCCGATCCCGGGGTGCCGGACGGCTTCTTCTGGCTGGCGGCGAAGATGAGCTTCGTGCTGTTCCTGTTCCTTTGGTTCCGGGCCACCTTCCCGCGCTATCGCTATGACCAGATCATGCGTCTGGGTTGGAAGATCTTCATCCCGGTCACCCTGATCTGGCTA
This sequence comes from Hydrogenophilales bacterium, assembly GCA_016703155.1. GTDB lineage: Bacteria > Pseudomonadota > Gammaproteobacteria > Burkholderiales > Thiobacillaceae > JADJCP01. Next base: position 1,009,291 of record JADJCP010000001.1, on the reverse strand, counting down.
TTGATCGAGGCCGCGATCATGCAGACCCCGTTCGGGTATCTCTTCCACTGAGGCGCATGATGTTCAATCGGATCAAGCACTTCATCGATACCTTCCTGCTCACCGAGCTGTGGAAAGGCATGTCGGTCACCGGTCGCTACCTGTTCGGGCGCAAGTTCACCATCCGCTACCCGGAGGAAAAGACACCGCAATCGCCGCGTTTCCGCGGGCTGCACGCGCAGCGCCGCTACGCCAACGGCGAGGAACGCTGTATCGCCTGCAAGCTGTGCGAGGCGGTCTGTCCGGCCCTGGCGATCACCATCGAATCGGAGCAGCGCGACGATGGTACCCGGCGTACCACGCGCTACGACATCGATCTGACCAAGTGCATCTTCTGCGGTTTCTGCGAAGAGGCCTGCCCGGTCGATGCCATCGTCGAGACGCGGATTTTTGAATATCACGGCGAGAAGAAGGGCGACCTGTATTACACCAAGGACATGCTCCTGGCCGTGGGCGACAAGCATGAAGAACAGATCGCCAGGGACAAGGCGGCGGACGCCAAATATCGCTAACGGAATGGATAACGGATAACTCGATGGATTTCGCAAGCGTCGTCTTCTACTTCCTGGCCGCGATATTGTTGCTCTCGGCCCTGCGCGTCATCACCGCGAAGAATCCGGTGCATGCGGCCATGGCGCTGGTGCTGGCCTTCTTTACCGCCGCAGGCATCTGGCTGCTGCTGGAGGCCGAGTTTCTGGCCATCACCCTGGTGCTGGTCTACGTCGGCGCCGTCATGGTGCTGTTCCTGTTCGTGGTGATGATGCTCGACATCAACCTTGAAGAACTGCGACGCGGCTTCTGGGACTACCTGCCGTTCGCCGGTCTGGTGGCGGGACTGATGATCGTCGAAATGATCATGATTCTGGGCGGCACAAACTTCGGCCTGACCGCGCCCGAACCCAAGCCCGCCGATTTCTCCAATACCAAGGAACTGGGCCGGTTGCTGTATACCGATTACGTCTACGCCTTCGAACTCGCCGCGGTCATCCTGCTGGTGGCCATGGTCGCCGCCATCGCCCTGACCCTGCGCCGCCGGCCGAATCGCAAGATCGTCGACCCGGCCTGGCAGGTGAAGCAGAAGCGCGCGGACCGCGTCTATCTGGTCAACCTGAAATCCCAGAAACCCGAAGCCAAGTCGGAGGAGGACGAATGAGCATCGGCCTGAATCATTTCCTGCTGCTGGGTTCGGTGTTGTTCGCCATCAGCGTCCTGGGCATCTTCCTGAACCGCAAGAACGTCATCGTCCTGCTGATGGCCATCGAACTGATGCTCCTGGCGGTGAATACCAACTTCATCGCCTTCGCGCACTATCTCAACGACCCGGCCGGGCAGATCTTCGTGTTCTTCATCCTGACCGTGGCAGCGGCGGAATCCGCCATCGGTCTGGCCATCCTGGTGCTGCTCTTCCGCAACCTGAAGAGCATCAACGTGGAAGACCTGGATGAATTGAAGGGCTGACGGCATGGACATGAAATCGCTGTATCTTCTCGTACCGATGGCCCCTCTGGCCGGCGCGATCATCGCCGGCCTGTTCGGCAAGGCTATCGGCCGCGTCGGCGCCCACACCATCACCATCCTCGGTGTTGCCATCGCCTTTATTGCCTCGCTGGTCATCTTCCAGGATGTCCAGGCAGGCCATACTTTCAACGGCCCGCTCTACACCTGGCTGACCAGCGGCACGGTCAGTCTGGAGATCGGCTTCCTGATCGACCCGCTGACCACGGTGATGATGCTGGTGGTGACCTTCGTCTCGCTTTGCGTGCACGTCTACACCATCGGCTACATGGCCGAGGACGATGGCTACCAGCGTTTCTTCAGCTACATCTCGCTGTTCACCTTTTCGATGCTGATGCTGGTGATGAGCAACAACTTCCTTCAGTTGTTCTTCGGCTGGGAAGCCGTGGGCCTCGTGTCCTACCTGCTGATCGGCTTCTGGTATACCCGCGACACGGCGATCTACGCCAATCTGAAGGCCTTCCTGGTCAATCGGGTCGGCGACTGCGGTTTTCTGCTGGGCATCGGCCTGGTCCTGGCCTATTTCGGCACGCTCGATTACGCCGAAGTGTTCCAGAAGGCGCCCATGCTGGTCGGCCAGACCGTCAGTCTGATCGAGGGCCACCCCTGGGAAGTGATGACGGTGATCTGCATTCTGCTGTTCATCGGTGCGATGGGCAAGTCGGCCCAGTTCCCGCTGCATGTCTGGCTGCCGGACTCGATGGAAGGCCCGACGCCGATCTCGGCGCTGATCCACGCCGCGACCATGGTGACGGCCGGCATCTTCATGGTGGCGCGCATGTCGCCGCTATTCGAATTGAGCGACACGGCGCTGTCCTTCGTCATGGTCATCGGCGCCATCACCGCGCTGTTCATGGGCTTCCTTGGCATGATCCAGAACGACATCAAGCGGGTGGTGGCCTATTCGACGCTGTCGCAATTGGGCTACATGACCGTCGCCCTGGGCGCGTCGGCCTACTCGGTGGCGATCTTCCACCTGATGACCCACGCCTTCTTCAAGGCCCTGCTGTTCCTGGCTGCCGGCTCGGTCATCATGGGTATGCACCACGACCAGGACATCCGCAACATGGGCGGTCTGCGCAAGTACATGCCGATCACCTGGTTGACGATGCTCATTGGTTCCCTGGCGCTGATCGGCACGCCCGGCCTGTCCGGCTTCTTCTCCAAGGATTCGATCATCGAGGCGGTACATGCCTCGCATCTGTGGGGTTCCGGTTTCGCCGCGTTTGCCGTGACGGCGGGTGTGTTCGTCACCGCCTTCTATTCCTTCCGCATGTACTTTCTGGTGTTCCACGGCAAGGAACGTTTCAAGTGCGCCCACGACACGCACGACCACGAGGACGACAAGGACGCCGATGCCCATGGTCACCATCATGGCGGTCATAGCTGTCCGCACGAGTCCCCCTGGGTGGTCTGGCTGCCCCTGGCGCTGCTGGCGATCCCGTCCATCTATGCCGGCTGGGCCTATATCCAGCCGATGCTCTACGGCGACTTCTTCGGCTCGGCGATCTTCGTTGACCCCGTGGCGCACCCGGCCATGGAAGAACTCAAGGCCGGGTTCCATGGGGCGGGCGCCATGGCCATGCATTCCCTGACCACCTTGCCTTTGTGGCTGGCCGTCGCCGGGGTGGGTACGGCGTATTTCCTGTCCATGGTGCGCAAGGATCTACCGGCAAAAATCCGCGCCAAGGCCGGCATCCTCTACACCATCCTGGACAAGAAATACGGCTTCGACGACTTCAACGACTGGTTCTTCGCCGGCGGCGCGCGCTTCCTGGGCGGTCGACTCTGGCGCTGGGGCGATGTCGCCGCCATCGATGGCATATTGGTCAACGGCACGGCGCGTCTGGTCGGCAGGATTGCCGGCATGGTGCGCCATGTCCAGTCGGGTTACGTCTATCACTATGCATTCGCCATGATCATTGGCGTGGCGCTGATGGTGACCTGGTTCGTCAAGGTCTGATCGGCTGACCGGAAAAGGGAAATGATGTTGGAAGGAATCGAATTATCAGCCTGACCATCTGGGTGCCCATTGTTTTCGGGCTGCTCATCCTGGCTACGGGCGGGGACGATCGCAACGCCGATGGCCAGCGCACCCTGGCCCTGCTCGGCGCGGCCCTGGGCCTGGCGGTGGCCATCCCGCTCTGGACCGGCTTCGACGCGACTACGGCGGATATGCAGTTCACCGAGATGGCGGCCTGGATTCCCGCCCTGGAAGTCAACTATCACCTGGGCGTGGACGGCATCTCCATGCCCTTTATCCTGCTCAACAGTTTCACCACCCTGATCGTCATCCTGGCCGGTTGGCAGGTGATCCAGAACAAGGTCGGCCAGTACATGGCCGCCTTCCTCATCCAGTCGGGCATCATCAACGGTGTTTTTGCCGCACTGGACGGTGTGCTCTTCTACGTTTTCTTCGAGGCGATGCTGATTCCGCTGTACCTCATCGTCGGTATGTGGGGCGGGCCGAACCGGGTCTACGCGGCCATCAAGTTCTTCTTGTACACGCTGCTGGGTTCGTTGCTGATGCTGGTGGCGATGATCTATCTGTTCTTCGCCAGCGGCGGCAGTTTCGAGATCCTCACGTGGCACAAGATTGGTCTGACGATGACCGCGCAGACCCTGCTGTTCGTCGCTTTCTTCTTCGCCTTCGCCGTCAAGGTGCCGATGTGGCCGGTGCATACCTGGTTGCCGGACGCGCACGTCGAGGCGCCCACGGGCGGTTCCGTGGTGCTGGCGGCGATTACCCTGAAGGTGGGCGCTTACGGTTTCCTGCGCTTTGTCCTGCCCATCGTCCCGGACGCCAGCCATGAACTGGCCGGTTTCATGATCTTCCTGTCCCTGGTCGCCGTGGTCTACATCGGCCTGGTCGCGCTGGTGCAGGCCGACATGAAGAAGCTGATCGCCTATTCCTCGATCGCCCACATGGGCTTCGTTACCCTGGGCTTCTTCATCTTCAATCAGTGGGGCATGGAAGGCGGCCTGATCCAGATGATCTCGCATGGCTTCATCTCGGGTGCCATGTTCCTCTGCGTCGGTGTCATGTACGACCGCGTCCACTCGCGCCAGATAGCCGACTACGGCGGCGTCGCCAACACCATGCCCAGGTTCGCGGCCTTCTTCATGCTCTTCGCCATGGCCAACTCCGGCCTGCCCGCCACCAGCGGTTTCGTCGGCGAGTTCATGGTTATTTTGGGTACCATCCAGGTGAGTTTCTGGTATGCGGCGCTGGCCGCGACGACCCTGATCTTCGGCGCCGCCTACACCCTGTGGATGTATAAGCGCGTGGTCTTCGGCAAGATCGCCAACGAACATGTCGCCGAACTCACCGACATCAACGCGCGCGAGTTCCTGGTGCTGTCGCTCCTGGCGGTACTGGTGCTCGGCATGGGCGTCTATCCGTTGCCCGTCACCGAGGTGATGCATACCTCCGTGGAAAACCTGCTGGCCCATGTGGCGCACAGCAAACTGATCCCTTAAAGCAGGCTACGCCATGTCCTTCCAGATGCCCGATATCCTCCCCGCCCTGCCGGAGATCTTCGTCCTCTCGATGGCCTGCGTGCTGCTGCTCGTCGAGGCCTACCTGAAGCCGAAGACCGCGACGTACCTGATCACCCTGGGTACGCTGCTCGGCTCGGCGGCGATCACCGTGTTCACCGGCATGCTCGACCCGGTGTACACCTTCAACGGCATGTTCGTCGACGATGTCATGGGCGACATGCTCAAGCTCATGGCCGATCTGGCCGCCATCGTCGCCATGATCTATTCGCGCCAGTATCTGGCCGACCGGGAGATGTTGCGTGGCGAGTACTTCGCCCTGGTGCTGTTCGCCGTCCTGGGCATGATGGTGATGATCTCCGCCAGTCATTTCCTGACCCTGTATCTCGGCGTCGAACTGCTGTCCTTGTCGCTCTACGCGATGGTGGCGCTGCAACGCGACTCGGCGCGCGCCACCGAGGCGGCGATGAAGTACTTTATCCTCGGCGCCCTGGCCTCCGGCCTGCTGCTCTACGGCATGTCGATGCTTTACGGCCTGTCCGGTTCCCTGGAACTGTCCAAGGTCGCCCGTGCCGTTCACGAGGGCACGCAAAGCAACATGGTCATGGTCTTCGGTCTGGTCTTCGTGGTCGCCGGCCTGGGCTTCAAATTGGGCGCCGCGCCGTTTCACATGTGGGTACCGGACATCTATCACGGCGCGCCCACGGCGGTCACCCTGTTCATCGGCACCGCCCCCAAGCTGGCTGCCTTCGCCTTCGCCATGCGCCTGCTGGTCGACGGCCTGCAACCCGCTCATGGCGACTGGCAACAAATGCTCGCCGTCATGGCGGTCATGTCCATGGCCATCGGCAATCTCGCCGCCATCATGCAGAGCAACATCAAACGCATGCTGGCCTACTCGACCATCGCCCACATGGGCTTCCTGCTCCTGGGTATCCTGAGCGGCTCCCTGGCCGGGTTCAGCGCTTCGATGTTCTATGCCATCACCTATGTGCTGATGAGCCTGGGTACCTTCGGCATGGTCATCTATCTGTCCAGCGCCGGCTATGAGGCCGAGAACCTGGACGATTATAAAGGCCTGAATGCCCGGCATCCCTGGCTTGCCGCCATCATGGGCATGCTCATGCTATCCATGGCCGGCCTGCCGCCGTTTGTCGGCTTCTACGCCAAATTCACCGTCCTCCAGTCACTGGTCGGCGCCGGCTGGCTCGGCCTGGCCGTGGTCGCGGTGCTGTTCTCCCTGATCGGCGCCTATTACTACCTGCGCATCGTCAAACTGATGTACTTCGACACCCCGCACGCCGATGCCCACCCCATTGCCATGGCCGGGGACGCGCGCATCCTGCTGTCGGTCAACGGCCTCGCGGTCCTCGGTCTGGGGCTGATGCCGCAAGCCCTGATGGCACTGTGCACGGCTTCGGTGCAGTTCTCGTACTGGTAGCCGCCGTCATCTGCCTGACACCGGGCGGGGTTAGACTTGTTCCTTTCGTTCCATCGAGAGCGCTCCATGACCCAACATAATCCCTCCCGCCGTCAATTTGTCCGCCAGATCGGCCTCGGCATCGCTGCTGCGGGTAGCAGCGCCGGTCTCATCGGTTGTAGCGACGACGACCTCACCGTCAAGTTTCTGCATGGCGTGGCCAGTGGCGATCCGCTGGTCGATCGGGTCATGCTCTGGACTCGCGTCAGCGCTTCGGACGAGAAAGATGTGACGCTGGACTGGGAGATCGCCACGGACGCCGCCTTCAAGCATATCGTCGCTGGCGGCGAATTTACCACCGGCCCGGCGCGCGATTTTACGGTCAAGGTCGATGCCTCGGGCCTCCGTTCCGACGAAACCTATTACTACCGCTTTCGCCATGATGAAACCTCGTCCCCGGTGGGGCGCACCCGGACCCTGCCCGAGGGCCATGTCGCCCAGGTGAAACTTGCCGTTTTTTCCTGTGCCAACTACCCGGCCGGCTATTTTCATGTCTACGCCGAGGCGGCGAAGCGCGACGACATCCATGCCGCGCTGCACTTGGGCGACTACATCTACGAATACGGCCCCGATCAATATGCCTCCGCGGATGCTGCCGCCCTGGGCCGGCTTTCCGCGCCGGCGCACGAATTGATCAGCCTCGCCGATTACCGCGCGCGCTACGCGCAATACCGGTCAGATCCCGATCTCCAGGCGATTCATGCCCGGATGCCTTTCATCTGCGTCTGGGACGATCACGAGATCGCCAACGATGCCTATTTGGGCGGCGCCGAGAATCACGACCCGGCGACCGAGGGTGACTATGCGCTGCGCCGCGCGGCGGCGCTCCAGGCGTATCTGGAATGGTTGCCGATCCGTTCGCCCGACCCGGACAATCTGCTGGAGACCTACCGGGCCTTCGACTTTGGCGACCTGCTGCGCTTGCATATGCTGGACACCCGCCACGTCGGCCGCGACCAGCCGCTGGACTATGCCGACTACCTGAATCCGGCCACCGGCGCTTTCGACGCGGCGCGGTTCGCCGCGGACATGGCAAACCCGAACCGGCAGTTACTGGGCGTGCCGCAGGTCCAATGGCTGCAGGCCGGACTGACGGAATCGAGCGCCAAATGGCAGGTGCTGGGGCAACAGGTACTGATGGGCCGCATGTATCTGCCCAGCCCGGTGCTGACGCCGACCCCTCAGAATCCGACGGTCAGCTTCAGTCAATATGGCGTCATCGCCACGGCCTTCGGTACGTATCAGGCCATCGTCGCGCAACTCGCCGCCACCGGCACGCCGGTCACACCGCCGCGCTGCTCGCCGCCGGCATGACCGCCGAGCAGCTCGCTATCGTCAACGATCCGCTCAAGCAGGCGATCATCCAGGCACCAAGCATTCCCTACAATCTGGATGCGTGGGATGGCTATGCCGTGGCTCGCGAAACCGTGCTGGGGATGACCAAGGCGCTCGACAAGAATCTGGTCGTCCTGTCCGGGGATACGCACAATGCCTGGGCCAACGATCTCAAGGATCTGAGCGGTAGCCAGGCTGGCGTCGAATTCGCCGGTTCCAGCGTATCCTCGCCTGGCCTGGAGGAGGCGTTGCCGAATGAAAATCCGGTGGCCCTGACCTTGGGGGCCATGCAACTGATACCGACGCTGAAATATGCCAACACCTCGCTGCGCGGCTGGATGCTGGTGACGCTCAGCCATGACGAGGCGCGTGCCGACTGGTACTTCGTCGATACGGTCAAGGCACGCCAGTATCAGAACGTCGCCGGCTATGCCCTGAAGGCCTTGCCGGGCGCGGCAAACCGGCGTCTGCTGCCGGTCTGAGATTTGGTCGAGCCTAGCGCTTGGCTTTGCTGCTACGGGACTTCCGGGGGGTGGGCGTGGCGATCTCCGCGCCCAGGTCGGCCTCGGGCGTGACGCCTGCAAGGGCGGCGGGCGCTGTCATTCCCGCCGCATAGACCTGCTCCATGATCTCGATGAAGCGCCGCGCCTGCGGTGACAGAAAACGCCCCTTGCGCATCACCAGTCCGTAACCACGCTGCGGGAAATAGTTGGTCAGGGGGATGTGCATCAGCTTTTCCGAGCCGGTCAGGCAGATATCGGTGACGATGGAAATGCCCATGCCCAGCTCCACATATTTCTTGATGACTTCCCAGCCGCCGGCTTCGAGCGTCACGGTGAATGTCAGGTTGTGCTGCTGGAAGACGTATTTGACGATGCGCCACGTGGACAGATGGCTGGGCGGCAGGATCAGGCCGAACTGGCTGACGTCCTCCAGGGTCACTTCCTCGCCGGCCTCGACTTTGCGCGCCAGGGGATGATCCAGCGGCGTGATCAGCATTGGCTCGAAGGTGACGATGGGCCGGTATTCGATGTCCTCGGGCACGTCGAGCATCGAGCCCACGGCGAAGTCGATCTCGTCGGCCTTGAGCATTTTCAGACCGTCGCGGCCGGTGACGTTGTGCATCTTCAGATGCACCTTGGGATACGCTCCAACGAAGCGCTTCACCGGCTCGGGAAGGATATACAGGATGGTCGACTCACCGGCGCCGATGTTCAGGTCGCCGGATTCCAGCTTGCCGAATTGCGCCGAAAAATTCTCTTGCAGCTTGTCGATGCCGTCCACGAGGGGTTCGGCGAGCAGGTAGAGGGCTTCGCCCTCGGGCGTCAATTTCAGGTGTGGGCCGCGCCGTTCGAACAGGGTGACGCTCAGTTCGCGCTCCAGCGCCTGGATTTGCAGCGACACCGACGGTTGGCTCAGGAAGAGTTTTTCAGCGGCCCGGGAGATGCTGCCGCAGCGCACGACGTGGTGAAATGCGCGCAACTGCTTGAGGCGATTGTTCTTGTAGTAAAGCGGTGATTCTTCGGACATCGGTGTACCTTTACACGACAGTACAATGGTCTAAGGTTGAGAGGTATCTGACTACATTAACCATACCAATATTCAAGATTGAAATAATTGATCTGTCAAATAATTGAAAACTTTTATTATGTGCACCGCAGCAAAATCAAGATAAAACCATCCGATAAACCGTAGTGAATTTGTCGGAATTGTTTGAGAGAGCGATGGAATTGATTGTTAGCGTGGCACTTGCGGGGGCCTTCATGGCCATCCTGGGCGGCCTGTTGGCATGGTTGCTGGCGGTCGCCAACAAACGCCTGTATGTCTACGAAGACCCGCGCATCGGCGAGGTCGAGGAGATGCTGCCCAAGTCCAATTGCGGTGCCTGTGGCACGGCCGGTTGCCGCAACTTCGCCGAGCAGGTGGTCGACGGCAAGATCGTGCCTGCCAAGTGCTCGGTCAATTCCCCGGATATGAACGCCTATATCGCCAAGTTCCTCGGTGTTGATATGGGCGATGTCGTCAAGCAGGTGGCTCGGCTGGCCTGCGCCGGCGGCAAGCACGTCGCCCGTCAGCGGGCTCACTACCAGGGTCTGGATTCCTGCCGCGCGGCGGCGACCGTCGGTGGCGGCGGCAAGGATTGCGCCTGGGGGTGTCTGGGCCTCGCCGACTGCGAGGTGGTCTGCGATTTCGATGCCATCACCATGAACAGCTTCGGTCTGCCCGAGGTCGATGTCGACAAATGTACCGCATGCGGCGACTGCGTCGAAGTCTGCCCGAAGGCCTTGTTCTCGCTGCAACCGATCACCCACAAGCTTTGGGTGGCCTGCAAGAACCATGCTGACGGCGACACCGCCGAGAAACAGTGCGAAGTTGCCTGCACCGCCTGCGGCAAGTGCGTTGCCGATGCCGCGCCCGGCTTGATGAAACTCGATCATGAGCTGGCAACCATCGACTATGGTCAGAATCGCCTCGCTACGGCCAAGGCCATCGAACGCTGCCCGACCGGCGCCATTGTCTGGCTCGAAGGCGCACAGGTGAAGAAGGGCAAGGAAGCCAAGAAGATCGTTCGCATGACGCCGTTGCCGGTGGCCAGCGAAGGTTGAAACCGAATCCAAGTAACCTGGAATCGTCCTGAGGGGGACATCTATCATGTTGAAGAAGCTCTTTTCTGCCCAGACCCACCTGCTTGAGGCCGGCGTAGCCGCCAAGGCCGACGCCAGGAAAGTGAAATACCCCGGGGTGCGCGATGCCATCGACGGCAACACCGCCGTCATCCTGGTCGAACGCGAGGCCTCCGATGCCGCCGGGGCCTACCCCATCACCCCCTCCACCAACATGGGCGAGTACTGGTCCGAGGCCGTCGCCGCCGGGCACCTGAACATTTCCGACCGGCCATTGATCTTCGTCGAGCCCGAATCCGAACACGCCGCCGCCGGCGTCACCGCCGGCATGGCCATGACCGGGCTGCGCGCCACCAATTTCTCCTCGGCGCAGGGCGTCGCCTTCATGCACGAGTCGCTCTACGGCGCCGTCGGCAAGCGCCTGCCCTATGTCCTGAACATGGGCTGTCGGGCGATCACCAAGGCCACCCTCAACGTGCATGCCGGCCATGATGATTACCACTGCATCGACGACACCGGCTTCATCCAGATGATGGCCAAGAGCGCCCAGGAAGCCGCCGACCTGAACCTGATCGCCCGCAAGACCGCCGAGTTGTCCCTGACCCCGGCCATTGCCGCCATGGACGGCTTCCTGACCACGCACCTGATCGAATCGCCGCGCCTCCCCGAGCGCGAACTGGTCGCCGAGTTTCTCGGCAAGCCGGACGACATCATCGACACGCCGACGCCGGCGCAGCGCATCATCTACGGCCCGAAGCGTCGCCGCATGCCCGCCCTGTGGGATGTCGACAACCCGGTCACCTCCGGCGCCGTCGCCAACCAGGACGCGCACATGCAGGCCACCGCCGCGCAGCGGCCGTATTTCTTCGACCACATCCCGGCGCTGTTCGACCAATGCACCAGGGAATACGCCGAACTGACCGGCCGCAAGTACAGCCAGGTCGATGCCTACAAGTGCGAGGACGCCGACTATGTGATCTTCGGCATGGGCAGCATGACCGTGCAGGCCGAGGCCGTCGCCGACTACCTGCGCGCGACCCGCAAACTCAAGGTCGGCGTGGTCAATCTGACCCTGTTCCGTCCGTTCCCGGGCGAGGTGCTGGGCCATATCCTGAAAGGCAAGAAAGGCGTCGCCGTGCTGGAGCGCACCGACCAGCCCCTGTCCGAAGACCTGCCGTTGATGCGCGAGGTGCGTTCGACGCTCAGCAAATGTCTGGAGAACGGCAGCGATAACGGTGCCTATGCCGGCTATGCAAGCTATACCTCCGCCAAGGACATGCCGCGCCTGTATTCCGGCTGCTATGGCCTGGGTTCGCGCGACCTGCAGCCCGAGGCGCTGATCGCCGCCGTCGAGAACATGCTGGAGAAGGGGGCCCACAAGAAGTTCTTCTACCTGTCCATCGACTTCGTCCGCGACCAGGCCGCCAACCCCAAGCAGGAGATCCATCAGCAGGAGATCCTCGCCGCCTACCCGCGCATCAAGGAAATGGCCCTGCACGGCTCCGAGAATCCGAATCTGATGCCCGCGAAGGCCATCGCCGTGCGCATGCACTCGGTGGGTGGCTGGGGCGCGGTGACCACCGGCAAGAACCTGGCGATGACCCTGTTCGAACTGCTCGGCTGGGACATCAAGGCGAATCCGAAATACGGCTCCGAGAAAAAGGGCCAGCCAACCACCTATTACCTGTCGGCGGCACCGGAGCCGATCCGCATCAACTGCGAATACACCAACGTCGACGTGGTGCTGTCGCCCGACCCGCAGGTATTTCTGCACACCAATGCCATTGCCGGCCTGGTCAAGGGTGGCGTGTTCATCATCCAGAGCAACCTGCCGGATGCCGCCGCGCTCTGGGCGACCTTCCCGATGGCGACCCAGAAGGCCATCGTCGAGAAGGACATCCATGTCTTCTATCTGGATGCCTTTACCATCGCCCGCGAGGAATCCTCCAATCCAGAGCTGCAACTGCGCATGCAGGGCAATGCCTTCCAGGGCGCCTTCTTCCATGCCTCCGACGTCATGACGCGCGCCGGCCTGGACGAGGACACCCTGTTCAAGGCCATCGAGAACCAGCTCGAGTCCAAATTCGGTAAAAAAGGCAAGCGCGTCGTCGACGATAACCTGCGCGTCGTCAAGCGCGGTTACACCGAGATTCACGAGATCCCCGCCGAGGTCAAACAGGTTGGCGCGCGTCAGGCGCCGTCGATGAAGACCGCGCCCGCCTTGCCGGTGATGCTCAAGCAGCAGCCGGAAGGCAACGGTGGCGCCACCGACATCCACCGCTTCTGGGAACAGACCGGTAACTTCTATGTCTCCGGCAAGGGTTCCGACAACCTGACCGATCCCTTCATGGGCATGGCCCTGATCCCGGCGGTGACCGGCGTCTATCGCGACATGACGCAGATCCGCTTCGAGCACCCGGTGTGGCTCGCCGAGAACTGCACGGCTTGCGGCAACTGCTACACCCAGTGCCCGGACTCGGCCATCCCCGGCTTGGTGACCCCGGTCGCCGAGATGCTCAACAGTGCGATCACCAAGATCGAAATGGGCGGCCGGCCGACGCGCTTCCTGCGCAAGGGCGCGCGCAATATCGAGAAGCGCTTGCGTGCCGTGCTCGACAAGGACGGCCTGGACGTGCGCGCTCTGCTCAGGCAGGCCATCGATCAGGCGCTGCATGAAGATCCGAATCAGGGCAGTACGGCGATGGAGGATGAATACCATCTCCTCGAACAGGCCATCGGCGAATTCCAGTTCGCCACCACCAAGCCCTACTGGACCAACAAGGAAAAGAAGGCGAAGGGCAGCGGCGGCCTGTTCTCGATCACCGTCAACCCCTATACCTGCAAGGGCTGTGCCCTGTGTGTCGACGTTTGCGACGACGATGCCCTGAAGATGGTCACCCAGACCGAGGGCAGCATCGAGCAGCTACAGAAGGACTGGAAATTCTGGCTTGACCTGCCGACCACACCCAAGGATTACAGCCGCATCGACAACCTGGACGAGAAGATCGGCGCCCTGGAAACCCTGCTGCTCGACAAGAAGAACTACGGTGCCATGGCCTGTGGCGATGGCGCCTGCCTGGGCTGCGGCGAGAAGACCACCATCCACCTGTTCACCGCGACCGTGACCGCGCTGATGCAGCCGCGCGTCAAGGGTTTCCTGGAGAAGATCGATGGCCTGATCGTCGGCCTGGAAAAACACATTCGCATGAGGCTCACCGAGTCGGTGAACCTGGGCGATACGCGCGCCGTCATGCAGGCCGTCGAATCGCACAAGGGCGAGGATCTGACCCTGGCCAACCTGTCGGAAAGCCTGATGGCGGCGCATGCCGCCCAGCCCATCGACCCGCAGTGGCTGCGCTGGGCGACCCAGCTCCTGGAAAAACTGAAAGACCTGAAGTGGCGCTATGTCGAAGGCCCGACCCGCCGCGGTCGCGCCGAGATGGGCATCGTCAACTCCACCGGTTGTACCTCGGTATGGGGCTCGACCTATCCGTACAACCCGTACCCGTTCCCCTGGACTTCGCACCTGTTCCAGGACTCGCCGTCGGTCGCTCTGGGTCTCTTCGAGGGCCACATGGCGAAGATGACGGAAGGCTTCAAGGCCGTGCGCATGGCCGAGATCGAGTTGAATGGCGGCTATAACGCTGAAGAGCACGGTGCCGAGTTCACCTATTTCAACTGGGAGAAATTCTCCGAAGAGGAGTGGAAGCTCTGCCCGCCCGTGGTCTCCATCGGCGGCGACGGCGCCATGTACGACATCGGTTTCCAGAACCTGTCGCGTGCCCTGATGACCGGCATGCCGGTGAAGATCCTGGTGGTCGATACCCAGGTGTACTCCAACACCGGCGGCCAGGCCTGTACCTCGGGCTTCATCAGCCAGGTGGCCGACATGTCGCCGTACGGCAAGAAGGGCAAGGGCAAGAAAGAGATCCGCAAGGAAATCTCCCTGATCGGCATGGCGCACCGCAGCGCCTTCGTCGCGCAGAGCGCGATCTCCAGCCCGACGCACCTGATCGAGAGCTTCATCGACGGTCTGAACAGCCGTCGTCCGGCGCTGTTCAATATTTATGCCGTTTGCCCGCCGGAACATGGCGTCGGCGACGATCGTGCCGTGGAACAGTCGAAGCTGGCGGTCGAGTCGCGTGCCTATCCCCTGTTCCGCTTCGATCCCGATCAGGGCATCACCTTCAGCGAGTGCGTGTCGCTGGACGGCAACCCGGATATGGAGGCCGATTGGCCGACCTATACCCTGGGCTATGTCGACGAGGCCGGTGACCGGCAGACGATGGAACTGCCGATGACCTTCGCCGATTTTGCCCTGACCGAAGGCCGCTTCGCCAAGCAGTTCCGCAAGGCGCCGCCCGAGACCTGGAACGACGATATGGTCCTGCTTGCCGACTTCCTCAAGTTGAGTGAGGACGACCGCGAAGGCCGGTTCCCCTTCATCTGGGGCGTCGACAAGAAGAACCGCCTGATGCGCGTCATGGTCTCCGAGGAGCTGGTGCTGGCCTGCGAGGAGCGGCAGATGTTCTGGAAGCAACTCAAGGACGTCGCCGGCCTGAATGTCGCCACGGTCGATACCGAGGCGATCGCCAACCAGGCGCGTGCCGAACTGCTGTCGAAGCTCAGCGCCAGTCTGGCCACCTTCGGTGCCGGTGTGCCCGCGGATGCCGCCGCGGCTCCGGTCGCGGCGGCTCCGGCGGCTTCCGCCGACGGCTACGAGCCGGTGTACATTGACACGCCGGAATGTACGGCCTGCGACGAGTGCACCAAGGGCGCGCCCAAGGTGTTCGCTTACAACGCCGACAAGAAGGCCACGGTGATCAACCCGCAAGGCGCCAAGTACGCCGACATCGTCAAGGCGGCGGAAAAATGCACCGCCGGGTGTCTGCATCCCGGCACGCCGTGGAACATGAACGAACCGGGCGTCGAGAAGCTGATCGCCCGGGCGGCGAAATACAACTGAGTCATGAAGATGTCATGTAGGAGCGACCTGGGTCGCGATTGCGATCACCGGATCGCGGGCAATACCCTGAAGGGTATAAAGCCCGCTCCTACAGGCGACCAACGATGAGCCTCTTCCCATTCAGCACGCGCAAGACTTTCGCCCGCGGGGTACACCCCGCGAGCAACAAGAGCACTGCCGGTACTCCGATTCGTCGGATGCCCTTTGCGCCGCGCATCCTCCTCCCCCTCGCGCAGCACATTGGCAAGCCGGCGGTGCCCATCGTTTCGGTGGGCCAGGAGGTCGTACGCGGACAACCTATCGCCCGGGCGGAGGGGTTTCTATCCGTGCCACTGCATGCCCCGGCGGACGGGGTGGTCGAGGCTATCGAACTGCGCCCGAGTGCCAAGGGAAACTGGGTCGAGACCATCGTCATCCGTGTTTATGAAGCCTCCACGCAGGAAGTGCGCTGGAGCGAGCCCAGGGACATGGATGCCCTGAGTCCTCAAGAGATATTGCAAGCCATCCAGGATACCGGCATGGTCGGCATGGGCGGCGCGGCTTTCCCCAGCCATGCCAAACTCACCGTTCCCAAGGAACGCAAGATTCACACCCTGGTGGTCAACGGCTGCGAGTGCGAGCCCTTCCTCACCTGCGACCACAGGATGATGCTGGAACTCACCGACGACATGTTCCGGGGTATCCGCTACGCCATGCGTGCCGTTGGTGCCGAGCGCGCCATCATCGGTATCGAGGACAACAAGCCGGATGCCGTCGAGCACATCCGCGCCCGCCTGCCCGCCGATGGCGCCATCACGGTCGAGGCGGTCGAAACCAAATACCCTCAGGGCGCCGAAAAAATGCTGGTGCAGTCCCTGCTCGGCCTGAAGGTGCCGGCCGGCGGCCTGCCGCTGGAGGTTGGCGTGGTGGTCAACAACGTCGGTACCCTGGCTTTGCTCGGGCGCCTGCTGCCCGCGGGCGAGGGCATGACGGAGCGGGTTGTCACCGTGACCGGTCCGGGCATCAAGAAACCCGGCGACTACTGGGTGCCACTCGGTACGCCGATGCGCACGGTCCTGGATTGGGCTGGCGCGGAGGGCGTCAGCGAGCGCGAGATCATCCTCGGTGGGCCGATGATGGGTCAGGCCGTCGCCTCGCTCGACGTGCCGGTGACCAAGGGCGTTTCAGGCATCCTGGTGTTCGACAAGCTGAATATCCAGGCCGATGCCTCGCGCAAGACCTACCCGTGCATCAAGTGCGGCGAGTGTGTCAATGCCTGCCCCATGGGCCTGAATCCTTCCATGCTCGGCATGCTGGCGGGTGGCCGTGAATACGACCTGATGGGCAGTCAGTACCACTTGGGCGACTGCTTCGAGTGCGGCTGCTGCACCTACGTCTGCCCCTCGAATATCCCGCTGGTGCAGCAGTTCCGCATCGCCAAGGGGATTTTGCGCGACCGCGCCGCCGCCTGACTCAAATCGCCCTATCGATCCAGCCCGAACCATGAAACCTACCCTGACCCGCGAATTCATCACCGACGCCCTGGCCGAGTCCATCCTCGATCCGCGCATGCGCGCCTTGTATGAACTCTGCTTCATGCATCGACACCATTTCCGCGACGACATCGTCGCCGACAAGCTGCGCATGCTGGTTCGCCTGTGCGCCGAGCGGGGCATCCTGGTCCAGAACTTCTCCCCGGAATACGTCGCCCACCGCCTCGGTCGCGCCCATGTCGACCGCTGGTTCGGCGGCTTGGCGACCGCCGAGAAACTGGATGTCGCGCTGCTGCTTGAGGTGCACAAGCACATGATGCGTTTGTTCGACGACCTGGGTGAAGCCGAGGCGCGTTCGCTGGCCTCGAAGTACCTGCACTTCCACTTTCCCGAACTGTTCTTCGTCTTCGATGCGCGTGTCGATGCCGCCGCGATGACCCTGGGCGAGGGCGAGTGCGGCTATCTGGCGCTGAACGAACATGACCCGGTCTATGGCCGTTTCTATGCCTGCGCCCGGAAACTCACCGACAAGATGATGCCGCTGGTCGGTCGCCGGTTGAGCCCGCGCGAACTGGATCGCGTGCTGCGCGCCTGGAACGTCGGCGAGGAGGCCGTGGCCATGGGCCTGCCCCGGCGGGTGGCGTTCTCCGGCTTGCATGCCTGATGCGGCCTGACCGATTCTGAGACAATAAGCGTATGGTCGCCAAGCAACCTCATCTCGAACTGCGCACCTCGCCGCACGTCAAGCGCGGCGTCACGGTCGAGCGCATCATGCTCAACGTGGTGCTGGCGCTATTGCCCATCGCCCTGTTTTCGGTCTGGCAATACGGCCTTTCCGCGCTGGCGCTGATCGTTGCCGTCACCCTGACCTGCATCCTCACCGAGCGCATGTTCAACCGCCTGGGCAGCCAGGCGGGTTCGCTCTCGGACTGGTCGGCCACCATTACCGGTCTGCTCCTGGCGCTGACCCTGCCGCCTTCGTTCCCGCTGTGGATGGGCGTGGTCGCCGGGTTTATCGCCATTGCCCTGGGTAAAGCTCTGTTCGGCGGCATCGGCAGCAATGTTTTCAACCCGGCGCTGATCGGCCGGGCCTTCGTTCAGGCCGCCTTCGCGGTGTCCATCTCGACCTGGGCGCCGGCCTACGCGCCGCATCGTTTCAGCGAGTTCATCCCGACCACGTTCACCATGCCGTTCATGACCCCGGCGGATATCGCCGACTGGGCCAAACATGCCCTGGACGGTTTTACCGGCGCGACGCCCATGGCGCGCTGGAAGTTCGAGACCTATTTCACCCCGGCCCAGGACTTTCTGAGCGGTGCCGCCACGGCCTCCGCGGGTGAGACCTCGGCCATTCTTATCCTGCTTTGCGGCGCCTATCTCGCGGCACGCAAATTCATGGATTGGCGCATCCCCGTTGCCGTGCTTGGCGCCGCCGCGCTGACGGCCCTTGCCTTCCAGATATACAACCCGGAGCGCTATCCCGACCCGCTGTTCGTCATGCTCTCCGGCGGCCTCATGCTCGGTGCCGTATTCATGGCCACCGACATGGCCACCTCGCCGGTGACGCCCAGGGGCGTCTGGATCTATGGTGCCATCATCGGTGTGGTGACGGTGATGATCCGCTACTTCGGCGGCCTGACCGAAGGCGTCATGTACGCCATCCTGCTGGGCAATGCGCTGGCGCCTTTGATTGATCAGTACACCCAGCCGAAGGTGTTCGGTGAGCGGGCCAAGGTCAAGAAATGACTGAAACAACATTGCCGGAAACCCCAACGACATCGACTACGCCGAGCGCGGCGATGATCCGCACCCTGGGTATCGTCGCCACCATCTGCGGCGTGCTCATCGTTACCGCCTACGAGGGGACGCTGGACGCGGTCATCGCCAACAAGAAAATCGCCCTGGAACGAGCGGTATTCAAGGTCATTCCGGGCGCCGCCAAGGTCAACGAGTACTGGGCCAGCCCGACCGGCGTGGCGCCGGCCACGGCTGCCGCGCCCGAGGGGGGCGTGAAGTTCTATGTCGCCCGGGACGCGGCCGGACAAATGAAGGGCATCGCCGCCGAAGGCGCCGGCAAGGGCTATGCCGATGTCGTGCGCATCATGTATGCCTACGATCCGGCCAGGCAGGTGATTACCGGCATTGGCGTCATCTCCATGCGCGAAACCCCGGGTATTGGCGACAAGATCTACACCGACCAGGCCTTCCTGAAGAATTTCGAGGCCTTGGATGTCAAGTTGACCACTGACGGCAAGGCATTGGCCCACGCTGTAAAAGTGGTCAAGCACGGCACCAAGCAGAACCCCTGGCAGATTGATGCCATCTCCGGCGCGACGGTGACCTCCAAGGCGATCGGCAAGGGCATCAACGACAGCGCCCAGAAGCTGCTGCCTTACCTGGTGCCGAACCTGGATAAGGTTGGGAGCAAATAATGGCCATACCCGGACAAAAGATACCCAGCAACATCGATGAATTGCTCGAAGGCCTCTGGAAACAGAACCCGGTCTTCGTCATGGTCCTGGGCATGTGCCCGGTGCTCGCCGTGTCGGTCTCGGCCGTCAATGCCCTGAGCATGGGCCTGGCCACCACTTTCGTCCTGGTCGGCTCGACCCTGCTGGTGTCGCTACTGCGCAATGTCATCCCCAGGGAAGTACGCATTGCCACTTACATCTTGATCATCGCCACCTTCGTGACGGTGGTCGATTACCTGATCCAGGCCATCTCCCTGGCGGTGTACGACGCACTGGGCGCCTTTATCCAGCTCATCGTCGTCAACTGCATCATCCTCGGCCGCGCCGAAGCGCATGCTTCGAAAACGCCTCCCTTGCGTACCGTCCTGAATGCCTTGGGCATGGGCGCCGGTTTCACCATCGGTCTGCTGGCGCTTGGTTCAGTGCGCGAGATCCTCGGCGCCGGCAAGTTGTTCGGCGTCACGCTGTTCGGCCCGGACTTCCAGCCCTGGGTGGTGATGGTACTGCCGCCCGGTGGCTTTTTCGTACTGGGTGCCTGGCTGTTGCTGTTCAACTGGCTGAAGACGCGCAAGCCGCAAGCCGCGCAACCCGCTGAAGGACATGTCCATGGCGCCTGAATCTCTGGGTCAAATCTTCCTTGGCGCCACCCTGGCGAACAACTTCGTCCTGGCGATGTTCCTCGGCCTGTGTCCCTTCCTGGGCGTTTCCGGCAAGCTCAACACCGCCGCGCCCATGGGCGCGGCGACCACCTTCGTCATGCTGGTCGCCAGTCTGTGCGCCTATGGCCTCAACTGGCTGGTGGTGCACTTCGACATGGAGTTCCTGCGCCTGATCTCCTATATCGTCATCATCGCCTCGGCGGTGCAGCTGGTGGAGATGGTGCTGAAAAAATACAGCCCGACGCTGTTCCGCGCCCTGGGTATCTACCTGCCGCTGATCACCACCAACTGCGCCGTGCTTGGCGTCGCCCTGTTCCAGACGGCGCGCGAGTACAGCTTCCTGCAAGCCCTGACCTTCGCGCTTGGGGGGGGCGTCGGCTTTACCCTGGCGCTGGTGCTCATGGCCGGCGTGCGCGAGCGCCTGCAACTGTCGCGCATTCCCAACGTCGTCCAGGGCACCGCCCTGACGCTGATGCTGGCGGGCAGCCTGTCGCTGATCTTCATGGGCTTCGCCGGCATGGGAGCGGGTGAGTGACGAACTATCTGGTGACAATCGGCCTGATTCTGGCCATCGTTCTGGGCGGCATTTTCGTCGATCAGGCCTACCGGCGCTTCGCTCGGCGCCACCCCGAGCTCGGCCCGTTTCGCAAGGAAGGTGGCTGCGGATCGTGCGCGGGTGGGCATTGCGGTAGCGGACACTGCGAAACGGATGGACACGGCTGACAAGGAGCCGAGCGTGCGCCGGCCTGGGGTACCTGTAGAAGTGGCTTAGGCGAAAAAACGCGCCCTTGGAGGGCGCGTTTTGCTGGGCTTGCCGACCACTCAGTCGAGCAGTTCCTTGGGGATGTTGCCGCCGTTCGCGGCGAGTTTCTGTAGCACCGTCTTGTGCAGCCACATGTTCATTTGAGCCGAATCGCCCATCTTTTCGGCGGGGCAGCCCAGTTCCGACGCCAGTGCTTTGCGCTCGGCGAGACTGCTGTCCAGCCCGAGCAACTTCATCAGATCGACGATGGAGACTTTCCAGTTGAGTTTCTCAGGATTGGCCGCGGCCAATCCTTCCAGTTTGGCGACGACATCGACTGCGCTGATGGCTACCGGGGCGGGGGCTGCAGCCGGCGCGACCGGCGCCGCTGCCGGAGCCGCGGTTACGGCGGGAGCGGCTGCGGCTGCTTTCTTGTCGTCGCCGAAACCGAGTTTTGCGAGGATGTTGCTGAAGATACCCATGTCATACCCTTTCATTGTGATAGACGGAACTTCGTGATGCCCTGTTCGGGGTTGGCGCTGGGTTGTCAATCGGCTTAGGCTAGCCTCGGCTGTGACGATCCGACGATGTGGCGGCTCCCCGTATTCGGCCCTTGTGTTTTAACCTGAATCGGGTCTCGCCGCAATGCGATGCATCACGGCTTGGCGTCGGATTTCAGCAAGGCATTGGAGTCTTCGAGCAACTGCTCCATCTCGCGCTGGAGCTTTTCCTTGCGCTTGGCCTGCGCCGCTGATTTTTCTTCGGTGTTCTCGCCCCGCTTCTCGGCCTTTTCGATACTGTCGATTTCCTTGCGCAACGCTTCCTTGCGCTTTTCCAGTTCGCCGATGCGTTTCAGCAGGCTGGCGTCCATCTTTTGCGCGCCCTCGCGTGCCGCCTTGTAAGCGCCGGCAAGCTTGTCGAGCGCGGCGTCGTATTTGCCGGCGTCGTATTTCACCTTTTCCGACTTGGCCAGTTCGCCGACCGAAACGGCCACGTCCTTGACCTGACCGAATACCTTGGTCGACTGCGCCTTTTCCTCGGCGCTTCCGAAGAAGTAGTTGTAGCCGAGGATGGCGATCACGGCCAGAACGGCGAGTTTGATTAAGAATCCGATCATGTCTTTTCTCTGGTTATTTGCATTGTCGCCGCCATCTTTCACCAGGATGGTGCGCGGCGCAAGCCGGATCAGCCAGCGAGCGTGGCAACCAGCCTGTCCAGCGCCGCGAGTATGACTGCCTTGGGGGCGCCGATATTCAGACGCATGAAGCCGCTGCCGCCGGTACCGAACACCGTGCCGGGACTGAGGCCGGCGCCGGCCTGGATGAAGCAGGCCATCAGTGTGGCGTCGTCGAGGCCCATGCCCCGGCAGTCGAGCCAGAGCAGATAGGTGCCCTGGGCCGGGATGACGCGGATGCCGGGCAGCTTGCTGGCGATGAACGCACCGACCGCAGCGCGGGTTTGCGCGAGATAGGTCATCAGGGCGTCGAGCCAGGCGTCACCGTTCCGGTAGCCGGCCTCGAAGGCGACGATGCTGAAGGGGTTGTAGTTGCCGGCGTGGAGCAGGTCGAAACTCTGATGCAGCCGTTGACGATGCCCGGCGTCAGGGACAATGAGGGCGGACAGCCCGAGGCCAGGGATGTTGAAGGTCTTGCTCGGGGCGACGGCGGTGATGATCCGGTCGCCGCCTTCGGCCAGGGTGGCCAGGGGATGATGGCGTTCGCCGGGGTAGATCAGGTCGTGGTGGATTTCGTCGGACAGGATGACGATGTCGTGGCGCCGGGCGATGCGCAGTAATTCGCGAAGTTCCGCAACCGTCCAGACCCGACCGACCGGATTGTGCGGCGAGCAGAGCAGCATCAGGCGCGCGCCCTCGGCGGCGCGGCGTTCGAGATGCGCGAAGTCGATGCCGTAGCGCTCCCCATCGAGGCGCAGGGGGTTTTCCAGCAGCCGACGGCCTGGCGTGGTGACCGCGGAGAAGAACGGGAAATACACCGGCGGCTGGACGATGACGCCGTCGCCGGGCTGGGTGAAGGTATGCACGGCGGCATACAGCGAGGGCACGACGCCGGGGGCCATGACGATCCAGTCGCGTTCGATACGCCAGCCGTGACGGCGTTGCAGCCAGCCGATGAGGACGTCGTAGGCGCTGTCCGGGTCGAGCGTGTAGCCGTACACCGGGTGCCGCGCGCGTTCGATCAGCGCTTGGGTGACCGCCTCGGGCGCGGCGAAATCCATGTCGGCGACCCAGAGTGGCGTGACCTCCGTGGTACCGAAATGGGCGCCGCGTCCATCCCATTTCACCGAGGCGGTGCCGTTGCGCTCGATAACCCGGCCGAAGTCGATGCTCATGGGCGTCGTTCCCAGAGGGTGACTTCCGAGAGCGTGTGCTGGTGTTTGCGCCGGGTTTCGCGAATGACAAAGGGGACTTCGATTGGACCTTCAATCAGCCGGAAATGTGGCGCAAGCCTGTCTTTCAGACCGTCCAGTGTGGTGTGGTTCTCGCCGTCTTTCTTGTACCCGCCGATCCAGGCATCGCGCGGCGTGTGTTCGGTGAGCCAGGTGTAGGGCGAGGCGATGACCAGCAGGCCGCCGGGGTTGAGGCGTTCGTGCACGGCATCGAGGAATCGCGCCGGGTTGTAGAGCCGGTCGATCAGGTTGGCGGCGAGGATCAGGTCGTAGCCGGTGAAGTTCGGCTTCAGGTTGCAGGCGTCGCCTTGAAAGAAGGCCACGCGCCGGCGCGTCGCGTCGAGGCCCAGGTCGGCCAAGCGGCGTTCGCGATAGCTGACCAGTTCGCCTTCTTCCGGGAGGGTGTAGCGCAGCACGCCCTGTTCGGCGAGTTGCACGCCCAGGCCGATGAAGCGCGCCGAGAAATCGATGCCGGTGACCGCATCGAAATGCCGGGCCAGTTCGAAGCTGGCCCGCCCGGCGGCGCAGCCGAGGTCCAGTGCCTTGCCTGCCGGGCGTGCGCCATGGGCGCGGATGGCGAGATCGGCCAGGGCCTTGGAGAAGTTCTCGACGCCGAAATAGGTGTCGCCGTAATGGAATTCCGCGTACTCGGAGAGCAAGTTGTCGGTTTCGTAGTGCGAGGCTGGCACCGACGAGGCCGTGGCGCCGACGACGTAGCGGAAGCCGGCGTGCTGGAAGAAGTGGCGGCGGAAGGCGTAGCGCGCCGCGAGGCGGCTCTCGTTGCCGGTGGAGATCCACGAACCGCCCTTGAACAGATTGTGGCGGCCGTCGTAAGTGGGCGTGGTGAAGTCGTCGTAGAGCGGATGGACGCGGAATCCAGCGTAGGGATGGATGGGCGTATCGGTCCATTGCCAGACATTGCCGACCACGTCGTGGAGGGGGCCGTGGGCGAATTCGTTGACCGGGCAGGCCGAGGCGCCGTGGTCGAGATGCAGGTTGGCCGGGGCCGGCGAGTGCGTGGGCACCTCCTCGACGCCGGCGAAGTCGGCGATGCGCCGCCACTCGTCCTCGCTGGGCAGGCGCACCTGCAGGCCGTCGCGCGCCGCTTTCCAGCGGCAGAAGGCGCGCGCCTCGTGGCAGTTCACCTCCACCGGCCAGTCCCAGGGCATGGCCACTTCTTCCAGCATCAGGCGCAGGCGCCAGCCCTCGGGAGCCTCCACCCAGAAAGTCGGGTGGCGCGCTTGGGCGAAGTTGCGCCAGTCACCACCTTCTTCATCCCACCAGCCGGGCTCGGCATAGCCGCCGGCCTCGACAAAGGCCAGGAACTCGGCGTTCGAGACCAGGTATTTCGCGGCCTGGAACGTCGGCAGGTCGGCCTCGTGCCGACCGTATTCATTGTCCCAGCCGTAGTAGGGATCGGTCTGATCCTTGTCCAGACGCACGCTGCCGGCGGAGATGTCGACCAGTTCGTTGGCTGGAGCGGCACCGGTCTTGCGCCAGGGTGCCCATGCCGGGTGGGGCCGGATGTGCTTCAGATCATGCTGGCGGATCAGTACGGAGGAGGTTTCCAGATGGATGCGCTCGTGCTCGATGCCCATCAGAATCGTCCACCAAGGGGTGTCCCAGCGGATTGGTCCGTTCAACGGTGTTCCGGCGATGACTTTATCGACAGTCGCGCGCATGCGCTGGCGGTAAGCGGTCACTTCGGTCACCGTCGGCCAGTTGTAATGGGCGTCATTCAGGTCGTCCCAGCTCATCTCGTCGACACCGACGGCGAAGATCGACTCCAGGCGCGCATCGAGGCGCTCGGTTATCAGCCCGGCGAGCAGCAGCTTGTTGATGAAGAAGGTGGCGGTGTGACCGTAGTAGAAGATCAGCGGATGACGCAGCGGAATGGGCTTTTTGTAAAACGCCGCGTCGCCGGCCAGGCACTCGAAAAGTTGCTCGTAGCGGTCGCAGGTGGCGTGAAAGTAGGCCCTGACCTCCTGGCGCAGGGCGTCGGAGTCGGGGTTGTCGAGGGTAGGGGAGCGGGGGAAAAGCGGCATCGGTGTGTTTTCGTAAGGGATGCCTCTTTGTAACGGGCCGGGCGCGTATGTGCAAGCGCCCGGTGGCTTAGGCTCAGGCGGCCAGGGCGTACTTTTCCTTGGCTTCGCGGGCGATCCGGGCTTCTTCGGCGCTGTAGCCCTTGCCCGACCAGAGCATGTTGTAGGCGATCTCTTCGTTGCCGTTCTCGCACAATTCCAGCACCTTGCTGAACAGCGGCTGGAAGGTGTCGGAACGGTGCGAACGCTCATGTTCCTCGAAGGATTGCCAGAAGGTGACGATCAGCGCCTCACGGCCCTTCAGCGGATTGTCCACCGGCTGGCCGACCGTCGAACCTTCGTTGGACACCTGGCCCGAATTCATGGCGACGAAGCCGCCGACGAAACCGCTGTCCGAGTGATAGGTCTTGACGTTCTCGCACAGCTCGGCGACGCGCATTTCCAGGTCGTCGGTGCTGTATTCGGGTTTCAGGATGACGCGGTTGATGGTGACGACGCCTTCCGGGTTGAAGCCATTGATCAGTGCGGACATGACATTACTCCTCTAGAGTATTAGAAAACGCTAATGTTTACTTGCAAAAAAACGGCGCGCTGGCGCCTGGGTAATAACATAGTGTTTTACTCAACTAATTTCAAGTATTTTTTATCGGGACATGCTTTGCATTAATAGAACGATCGTTCTATTCTGAGGATGTTTAGAACGTTCGTTCGTTTACCGTGACTCTGCGCGCCCTGTTATTGGACTTCAACTCTTACTTCGCTTCGGTCGAGCAGCAACTCCGCCCCGAGTTGCGCGGCCGACCGCTGGGCATCCTGCCGGTGCTTGCCGAATCCACCTGCTGCATCGCCGCCAGTTATCAGGCGAAGCGGTTCGGGGTAAAGACTGGCACCTCGGTCGCCGATGCCAGGCGCCTGTGTCCCGACATGGTCTTTGTCGAGGCGCGTCCGGCGGTCTACGTCGAGATGCACCACCGCCTGATGGCCGTGGTGGACAGCGTCATCGCCGTCGGTGAGGTGCTGTCCATCGACGAAGTCGCCTGCGAACTGACCGGCAGTTGGCAAAACGAAAGCGTGGTGCGGCGCCTGGCCGGCGAAGTGAAGGCGAAACTGCGCGAAGTCGGCGAATGCCTGACCTGTTCCATCGGTATCGCTCCGAATCGCTTTCTGGCCAAGACCGCGTCGAACATGCAGAAACCGGATGGCCTGACGGTGATCCATGAATCCGACCTGCCGGAGATTCTGTTTCCGCTCAAGCTGAGAGACCTGAACGGCATAGCCAAGGCCATGCACGCGCGACTTGAGCGCCACGGCATCACTTCGGTCGAGGCGCTTTGCCGGGCACCGCGCGAGAGACTGCGCCAAGTCTGGGGCGGCGTCGAGGGGGAGCGCTTTTACGACCGCCTGCGTGGCATCGAACCGCCCGTTGCGCCGACCCGGCGCGGCAGCATCGGCCATTCGCACGTCCTGCCGCCGCAACTGCGTTATGTCGGCGGCGCCTATGCCGTGCTCTCCAAACTGACCCAGAAGGCGGCCCTGCGCCTGCGCGCCGAAGGCTGCCTGGCGGCGCGCCTGGGTGTCCGGGTCGCCTGGCGGCAGCGCGGCGACTGGGAGCGCGTCGCGCGCTTCCCACCGATGCAGGACACCCTGGGCTTCCTGCGCATCCTCGCCAGCCTGTGGGCCGAGCGACCGCCTTATGGCGAGCCCACCAAGGTGAGCATGGTGTTCAGCGAGCTGACTCCGGACACCGAGGAAACCTTGTCGCTGTTCCCGGACGGCACGCATACCCCCGGTCTGGACAGCGTCTTCGACCGGATACGCCGGAAGTACGGCAACAGCGCCCTCTACTTCGGCGGTGCCTTTCCGGCCGGCGCTCAGGCGCCGATGCGCATTTCCTTCACGCACATCCCGGACATCGCTCTCGAAGGGGATGCGCTGGTCACCCCCTGAGTGGCATTTACCCTGCGGAAATCCCCCTTATTGGCTAGGATGCCGGGATTGTCGCTCTGTACCGTTCACCCCCATGCTGGATTTCAATGTTAGATTGATTGCCTGGCAACGCGCCCAAGGACGCCACGACTTGCCCTGGCAGGTCACCGATCCATATCGGGTCTGGCTGTCCGAGATCATGCTTCAGCAGACCCAGGTGGACACGGTGATTCCCTATTACCAGCGCTTCCTGGCACGTTTTCCGGATATCGCCAGTTTGGCGGAAGCCACTCAGGATGAGGTCATGGCCTTGTGGAGCGGCTTGGGTTACTACGCCCGAGGCCGCAATCTGCATGCTGCGGCGCGCCAGATCATCGACCGGCACGGCGGCGTATTTCCCCGAGAGATCGAGGCGATCATCGCTTTACCCGGGATCGGCCGTTCGACGGCGTCGGCCATCGCCGTGTTTGCCTTCGGCCAGCGTTACGCCATTCTCGACGGCAATGTGAAACGGGTGCTTTGCCGTTGTTTCGGTATCGATGGCTGGCCCGGCGAGGCGGCGGTCGAGCAGCGCTTGTGGTCGCAGGCGGAAGCCTTGCTGCCCGTGGACGATGTGGTTGCCTATACACAGGGCCTGATGGATCTCGGCGCGACGCTTTGTCGGCGCAGCCGCCCGGATTGCCCGGCGTGCCCATTTGCCGGCGATTGTCTCGCCCAGCGCCAGGGTCGCCAGGCGGAACTGCCCGCAGCCCGAGCGCGCAAGGCGCTCCCGGAAAAAACGACGCGCATGTTGATCTTGCTGCATGCCGGCGCGGTGCTGCTGGAAAAGCGGCCTGCGAGTGGTATTTGGGGTGGCTTGTGGAGCTTGCCCGAGGGCGATCCCGCCGACGACGTCCTGGCGCTGGCGCGGCGTTTGGGGGTGACGGCAGGCAGTGGCACCGATCTGGCGATGTTGACGCATGCCTTCAGCCACTATCGGCTGCGCATTTTTCCCAGTGTCCTGCCCGTGGAGAAACTTGGCCCACGGGCGGAAGCGCCGGGGCGTGTCTGGTTGTCTCTGGCCGATGCCCTCGGCGCGGCCTTGCCGACACCGGTCAGGAAAATACTGCTGGGGTTGCCGGAACCCGGTACCCCGGCAGAGTCCTAGCGCGTTGTCTTCTGCAACCGGCCGATCAGACCACTGACGGCACGGTCCATGAGGGGCACGTTGTCGATCAGCCGGACGCGGCCATCGCGAAACTTCGCCGCGAGGCCTCCGGCACTGATCGAAATCGCCTTCTGTCCGAGCCGGTTGGTAAACAGGTACACCCCGCGCAGCGGGCTGACCCAGGCGAGCTTGGCGCGCATGCTCTCGCCGTTATCCTGGTCCACTTCGATCCAGGCGCCGCGCTTCATGTTCTTGACCAGCAGTTCGTAGTCGGAGACATCGCGCCGGCCTTGGGCGATCTCCTGCTCGAAATCGCTGTTGGCCCAAGTGACATCGCCGATGACGATTTCTTCCTGCTCCGGCTCGGGTGTCTGGACGATCTCCTGGATCAGGACCGGATCGGGTGCCACGTCCGCTTCGGCGGGTGCCTCGACGGCCTCGAAGTCATTCGCCTCCTCGACAACCGGTTTGACGTCGCCCGGGCGCCCCACGGCGATGTCGAATGCCTTGGCGAACTCGGCATCGTCCAGGCCCGGCCGTACCGCCTCGGTATGGTATTTGACCAGTTCGGTGAAGAACGGCTCACGCTGCGACTGGGGAATTCCCAGGAATTGCAGGCCCTGGTCCAGCCATTTCAACAGCTTGGGCAGGATGACCAGGAGTTTTTTTCTGTCTTGCGAGTGGTTCTTCGGCGTGACACTCCAGACCAGATCGTCCATGGTGGTGATCGCCTTGATCCAGGTCTCGCTTTCCTGACCCTGGCTGGTATAGATCTTCACCAGCAGCGGTTCCCAGCAGTCGTTGAGAAACCGCCGGACCAGCTTGGGCAAGGCCTGGAACTCCAGACGCCGCTGGATTTCCTCGCGGGCGACCAGCCTGGGCTTTTCGACCTGTTCGCGCGCATGGATTTGCTGCGCCGCCTTGACGGCCAAATCGGTCGCGGCGGCCTGTTCGCTTTCAATGAACCCCTGAAGGTCGACGAGTATCTCCTGGAACAGGCTGGTGTCGTCGGTGAACTCCTTCATGATGCGCTGAACCAGCGCATTGATTTTCTGATACAGGTTGCTTTCGTGGCCTTCTTCGGCATTCCAGCCCATGGCGGCCTTGGCCAGGGTGTCGAGCACTTGACGCGCCGGATGCGTCTTGTCGGCGAACAGGCTCTTGTCGACAAGAGCCACCTTGAGGAGCGGGATCTGTAACCGACCGATCAGCGCCTTCATGGCATCGGGTATGCGCCGATCATCGAGGATGAAGTCGAACAGCAGGGCGACAATGTCCAGGGTCATGCTGTCGATCTGGCTGAGCTCGTGGGCCGAATCGCTCTGGCGCAAGGTGTGCAGCACATTGACCCGGCCATCGCTGGTATCGGCGACTTGCAACCCCTGAGCGACGAGATCCTCGGCCTCGCCGTGCTGTATGCGCGTCAAATGGTTCAGGAAAATCGCCTGCGGCTCGTCCTGTTGGCCCAGTTCGCTCAGTGCCGAGTCGTATAGACTGACGCGCGCCGGGGGCTCCGGGAATCCCCCCGGTGATGTCGGGATGCCCGGCGCCGCGCCGTGGCCGGAGGCGGCCGCCGGCGCGTGCTGTGGCGTGGCTCCGGAGAGCGTTATGCGCGCCCCGGTGGCGGGCCCGTCGCCACGCGCTTGTGGTTGAGCATCGCCTATCCGGCCGAGTGTCATAAGCTGTTGCAGCATGGCGAACAAATCCTGGGGCGGGGACTGTGCCGCCTTGCCGCGCATGTCCTTGCCAGGAGAAGCGGCGGACTTGTCGCCCGGCTCGGGTTCTTTTTCCGGATGCGCTTTGTGTTTATGCACCGGCAGGGCGGGCAGCACGCCTTTGTTGTACAGGTGCTGATTGATCTCCTGATAGACGGTTTGCACCCGCTTCGGGAAATACTTGCTGAACATCGGTACCAGGACGAGTTTGGACTTGATGCTGCCTTCCAGTTCCTGCAAGGTCTCCATCAACGCCTCGCCGATGACTTCCGGCCCGAGGGGGTTGTGACCATGCAGGAAGTCCGGGTCTTTCAGGAGAGAACCGAGGCGCGGGTTAAGCGTCATCAAATCGTCGACACATACCGACTTGATGGCATTGGCGATCGTGTTCGCGGCCAGGGACTCTTCCAGATCGTCTGCTTCCATCAGCTTGAAGTCGTCGTGTCTGGCGGCCGATGGTGCAGCGGGCGTGGCGGGTGCAGCGTGTCGGCTTTCCTGGTCGAAACGATCCAGGAAGTGCGTGCGGAAGCGCGATTCGATCAGTGACCAACGGCCTTGGGTAATGTCCAGCGCCTCGCGGTACAACGAAAAGAGTTCGTATTTCTGGGTGCTTGGGGCGATCTCCATGAGATCGGCCTTGATCTGCTTTAAAACTTCGTAGATCAGCGCGGGTAAACGACGCGCGGCAATGCCCCGGCAATCCTGAAGGATTGCGCGGGCATTCGGCGTGGGCGCCTTATCAAGTGTGCTCGGGCTCATGGGAAATCGAGTAAGCAGTGAGCTTGACTACGAATGAACCCGGGCGGCACGCCTTCATGGCCAGACCAGGTAGTCTATCGGTCATGAGCGAACTCTCCATTGGATTTGAACAGGTTGTGTTATCGCAATTCCGCCAAGAATTTCAGCCTAGCAGGATTTTCCCCCGAACGGACATGAATTATCCAGCCGGCCGGGCCGGTTGGTCACGTCTGGGCAGCGCCTGGCGGCCCAGACCGTAATGGGGTTGGGATGTGGCACGGCGCTGCTATTCGCAGGAAAGCGCGCTGCCGCGCAGCGCTTCGGCGGGTTGGAGCGGCGCCGGAAACGCCGGGTTGCGACGGGCTTCAGACCGCCCGTTGTTGTAATTGCTCGACCATGCGACCGACGGCGCGTTCTATCAGCGGGGCGCTGTCAACGACGCTGACTTCGCCGTTGCGCAATTTGCGTTCCAGGCCTTCGGCGGTAATCGAGATGGCGCGCTGGCCGAGTCTGTTGGTGAAGAGATAAAGGCCCTTGAGCGGGCTGATCCAGAACAGCTTGGCGCGCAACGGGGTACCGTCTTCTTGCCGGTATTCGATCCAGGTGCCGCGTTTCATGCCGGTGACCCCGGTCGTATGCGCCGGCGGGGTGTCGGCATCCAGCGGCGCCAGCAGCATCGGCCGCTCGGGAAGTGGTTGAGTCGCTTCCGGCACCGATTGGAATTCCTCGGCGATGGCCTCGACAGGCGCGACCATGAAGTCCGCCTCGCCAAGCTGATCCGCTGCCGCGGCCACGGTGGGATGCGTTACCTGGGATGGCGTCTCGGCCTTGACGGCGTCGGCATGACAGGTCACCAGATTGGCGAAAAAGCGCCCGCGCTCGGCAACCGGCAGGCCCATCGCCGTCAGATCGATGTCGAGCCGCCTGAGTAAGCCGGGCAGGGTTTCCAGAAAGTGTTTGCGGTCGGCCTGGGTCAGCTTGGGCTGGACACTCCAGATCAAGGCATCGAGGTTATCCAGCGCCCCGGCCCAGGCCGGACCCGCTTCGCCTTGGCCAAGATTGAGCTCGGCCAGCCAGGGTTCCCAACTGGCATGGATGTAATTCCGGATGATCTCGGGCGTATGCGTACCGAGCAGGCGTGACTAGATCTCGTCATGGGCGATGAGGCGCGCCATTTCCTCCTGCTCCTGGCTGTGGATCACCTGGGCACTGCGGTCGACATGGCGTAGCGCGACATCGCCTTCTTCGGCCAGGAAGGCGCGCAGGTCGACCAGAGCCGTGCTGAAGATCTCGGCGTCGTTGTCATAGCCATCCAGGATGGTTTGCACCAGGCTGTCGATTTTCCGGTACAAGCCGCCTTCGTGCCCTTCGCCGGCATCCCAGCCGAAGGCCGCTTCCGCCAGGGCATCCAGGAGCATGCGCGCCGGGTGCGTCTTGTGCGAGAAGAACTCTTTGTCGAGCATGGCCACTTTCAGTACCGGAATCTGCAACCGGCCGATCAGGGCCTTCATGGCATCGGGGATGCGCTGGTCATCGAGGATGAAATCGAAGAGCAGGGCGACGATGTCCAGGGTCATGACATCGAGCGGCCCGAACTGGCTGGCCAGCGGACTGTGCTGGATGGCGTGCAGGAAGTTGATCCGACCGCTGCTCAGGACTGTCGGGTCGAGGTCGACATTGGGCGCGGCCTGGCCACGTTGCAGTGTGTTCAGCGTCTGGAATACGGGTATGCCGGATTGACCCGGCATGACGTTGCCGGGGGCGTAATTCGACGCGAAACCCGCCATACCCCCGGACACGCCGGGCCAGGCCATGCCGCCCGGCATACCGGATGTGACGGGGGAGCCAGTCTGCCGACCGACATTCATCAA
Source organism: Hydrogenophilales bacterium (assembly GCA_016703155.1). GTDB lineage: Bacteria > Pseudomonadota > Gammaproteobacteria > Burkholderiales > Thiobacillaceae > JADJCP01. Next base: position 976,645 of record JADJCP010000001.1, on the reverse strand, counting down.
TTGCTTCAGCGTGGCGAACAGGTCGGTTTCCTGGGACAGTCCCTCGGCCGAGCTACCCTGTTCGTAGCGCACATCGTGACGTGGCCGCGGCATGCCGATGCGCAGGCTGGGCAGGACACCGCGCTTGACCAACTGGCGGTTGATCGCCTGATAGATGCCCTTGACCCGGTCCGGCAGGCTGCGGTTGAGCAGCGAGACGACCAGCAAACGCACCTTGATGCCGACCACTTGGCGCTCAAGCGCATTCAGGGCAGAGACCACGGCGCTGCCGATCGGCTCCGGGCCGAGCGGATTGTCGGCCTGGGCCATATCGGGATCATCGATCAACAAGCCGAGGCGCTGGCCCAGACCGAACAACTCTTCGGCGCAAGCATTGCCGATGCCGGTCGCCAGGGCTTGCGCGGCAAGCCTTTCCTCCAGATCGTCGGGCTCGACCAGGGCGAGTTGAGCATCGTCCGGCTGTACTGGGGGCTTGTCGCGGCGGCAACGCTGGTTGAACCTGGCCAGGAATTCGCGGCGGAAGGCTTTCTTGATCTCCTCGCCGTGCTCGCGCACCAGATCCAGGGCATCGAGATGCAGGTGGTACATGTCCAGCCCCGGCGCCTTGTCGGCCAGGTCGAGCAGCTTGCCGGCGGCCAGTTGCAGACACTCGCCCAGCGTGTCGCCGAGGCGCACCGCCGCCAGTTCGCGACATTCATCCAGCGCGCTTATGACGGCACGTTTCGGGGGTTCCCGGTTCTGGCTGAACTGTTTGATGTCGGTTACTTTCGAGCAGAGCATGACCATGACCCAATCCTCCAGACGTTCGCTGAACGCGACCGTCTGGCACGCAGGGCAGTAACGGTATGGGATCGGCAGGGGATGTCCGGCGCGCTTCCGCCGGTAACATGGATCGCCTTGCAATCCCGCCATCATGAGGCCGAAGCCTGTTAGACCGGTGACTTTGCGTCCCCGCCTTTCGACGGGTTTGCCCTGGTAAGGTCGCGTCATTTACTACTACGCAATGCCATTATCGGCAGGCGAAGAAAAAAATGAAGCCGGCTTTGATGACCCCGGGATGAACGGCGCGCGAATCGCGGATGAACGGTTTTTGTCAAGACTTGCGGTGGCTGGGTCTGGCGGGCATTCTGCACGGCCTTTCGTCGACAACCGAGACGCATGCTGCCCGCCATCGAACAACGCCTTGCCCAGGAACTGGGTGCCCGCATCGCCCAGGTCGCCGCCGCCGTCGCCTTGCTGGACGACGGTGCCACCGTGCCCTTCATCGCCCGCTATCGCAAGGAAGCCACCGGCGGCCTGGACGATACGCAACTGCGCCTGCTTGACGAGCGCCTGGTCTATCTGCGCGAACTCGAAGCGCGTCGTACGGCCATTTTGGCGAGCATCGACGAGCAGGGCAAACTCACCCCGGAATTGCGCGCCGAGGTCGAGGACGCCGACACCAAACAGCGTCTCGAAGACCTCTATCTACCCTACAAGCCGAAGCGTCGCACCAAGGCGCAGATCGCCAGGGAAGCCGGTCTGGAGCCGCTGGCCCTGGCCCTGTTGACCGACCCGACACTCGACCCCGAGACCGAGGCGGCGGGCTATCTGAACCCAGACCAAGGCATCGCCGACACCAGGGCGGCGCTCGACGGTGCCCGGCAGATCCTCATGGAGAAATTCGCCGAGGACGCCGAACTGCTCGGCAAGCTGCGCGCGTATCTCCAGGATTACGGCGTGCTGGTATCCTCGATGCAGGCCGGCAAGGAGGTCGAGGGCCAGAAGTTTCGCGACTATTTTGCCTACTCCGAGCCGATCAAGGCCGCGCCCTCGCACCGTGCCCTGGCGCTGTTCCGGGGACGCAACGAGGGCATGCTGCGCCTGGAACTGAAACTGCCCGAAGAGCTCGATGCCCAAGCCGGCGTCAGTCCGCCGAATGCCTGCGAAGGCATGATCTCCCGCCAGTTCAACGTCGACAGCCGCAGCCGCTGGCTGAACGACACGGTGCGCTGGGCCTGGCGCGTCAAACTGTCGCTGCATCTGGAACTGGAACTGTTCGGCGGCCTGTTCGAGCGTGCCGAGGAAGAAGCGATCCGCGTCTTCGCCGCCAACCTGAAAGACCTGCTGCTGGCCGCGCCGGCCGGGCCGAAGGCGGTCATCGGCCTGGACCCGGGCATCCGCACCGGGGTCAAGGTGGCCGTGGTCGACCGCACCGGCAAGCTGCTCGACACCGCCACTGTCTACCCGCACGAGCCGCGCAACGACTGGGAAGGCGCGTTGCATGTCCTGGTGCAACTGGCACGCAAGCACGGCGCCGAATTGATCAGTATCGGCAACGGCACCGCCAGTCGCGAGACAGACCGGCTGGCCGCCGACCTGATCAAGCGTCACCCCGAATTCGGGCTGGCCAAGGTGGTGGTCAGCGAGGCCGGCGCCTCGGTCTATTCCGCCTCGGAATTCGCCGCGCGCGAGTTCCCGCAGCTCGATGTCAGCCTGCGCGGCGCGGTATCCATCGCCCGGCGCCTGCAAGACCCGCTCGCCGAACTGGTGAAGATCGAGCCCAAGGCCATCGGCGTCGGCCAGTATCAGCACGACCTGTCGCAGCTCAAACTGGCGCACGGACTGGATGCCGTCGTCGAGGACTGCGTCAATGCCGTCGGTGTCGACGTCAATACGGCCTCGGCGCCGCTGCTGGCGCGTGTTTCGGGGCTCAACGCCAGTCTTGCGGCGAACATTGTCGCGCATCGCGATGCGCATGGTGCCTTCGCCAGCCGCGATGCGCTCAAGCTAGTGCCGCGCCTCGGCCCGAAGACCTTCGAACAGGCGGCCGGCTTCCTGCGCATCCAGGGCGGCGACAACCCGCTCGACGCCTCGTCGGTGCACCCCGAGGCCTATCCGGTGGTCGAGCGCATCCTGGCGGCGACCCAAACGCCGATGAAGAGCCTGATTGGCAACACCGATGTATTGCGCCGCCTGGATGCCGGCAAGTTCACCGATGCGCGCTTCGGCCTGCCGACGGTGAAGGATATCCTCAAGGAGCTGGAAAAACCCGGCCGCGACCCACGCCCGGAGTTCAAGACCGCCCACTTCAAGGAGGGCGTCGAAGACATCAAGGACCTGCAACCCGGCATGACCCTGGAAGGCGTGGTCAGCAACGTCGCCAACTTCGGCGCCTTCGTCGACATCGGCGTGCATCAGGACGGCCTGGTGCATGTCTCGGCACTGGCCCACAAATTTGTCAAGGATCCGCGCGAGGTGGTCAAGGCCGGCGATGTCGTCCGGGTGAAGGTGCTTGAGGTCGATGTCGCCCGCAAGCGCATCGCCCTGACAATGCGCCTCGACGATGCGGTCCAGGCGACGCGCGGCGAGTCTGGCGCCGGCCGTTCCCAGATGCGCGACAAGCCGGCATCCGCGAAACAGACCGGTCAAGCCGCCAATGCCATGGCCGAGGCGCTGGCCGGCGCTTTCCGGGGAAAATGATCTTTCCTTTGCCTGACGGTGTATCCCGGATCGCCGGGCGATTGTTGACGCTGATACATGCCGGGTATTTAATGGAAATGCCCGTTCACATAGATGTTAAGGACAATCATGAGATCGATGTTCAAGTGGCTCGCCGTATCCTTGGTTTTCCTCATGGCTTCGACGGCTGTGGTGGCAGCCAATGCGCTGTTTACCCAGACTCAAGCCGTGCCGGCTCTGGATGAAGTCGGCTTGATCGGATTGATCGTGGTCATTGGCGCCGCCGCAGGCTGGATCGTCAAGAACCGCAAGAAGTAATTTCTGATCGGAGACACTCTCCAGCCGCTGCCCTGAGACCATACGTCGATGCTTGTCCCCGACCCGGATCTGGTCCTGATCCGGACTTTGTACACCGGTTTTTTTTTCGGTGTCCTGGGCTTCCTGCTGTTTTGGGAGGAGAGCGAGCCCATCTTGCCCTTTGTCGACAGACAGGCGAGACGCCGGCATCGCATGCGCAATCTGGCCATGCTGTTCTGGGTGGTGCTAGTCGCCGACATCCTGATTGGACAAGGGGTGTTCCGGGCGCAGGAATTCCTGATTCGACCGCCCACGCATGTCCTGGATGGCATGTCCATGCCATTGCCGGCGCAGGTCGGCGTGGGCCTGCTGGCCTCTGACTTGGTCGATTACTGGCTGCATCGCGCCAGCCACCGCTGGTCCTGGTTCTGGCGGCTGCATTCAGTGCATCATTCCGACCCGCATCTGGATGTCACCACCGCCGCGCGCGCGCACCCGCTTGAAACGTCGGTTTATATCGCCGCGAAACTCGGGCTGTATGTCCTGCTTGGGCTGCCGTTCTGGATTGAGGGCGTGCGCGCCATTCTGCACAACAGCATCCTGTTCATCCAGCACGCCAATGTGACCTATCCGCGCGCCATCGAAAAGCTCGGATGGCTGTTGGTGACCCCGGGAATCCACCGGGTCCATCACGATACGGAACGGGACCGGCAGGACAGCAATTACGGCCAGATATTCTCTTTCTGGGACCGCCTGTTCGGCACGTTCCGGCCTCCGGATCTCGTCGTCAGCCCGAGGATGGGACTGACCGACAGGCGCGACAATAGCTGGCAGACGGTCTGGGGTATGCTGGCCACGCCGTTCCGAGGCACGGCGCGGCGGGATCAGGCGTTGTAGATCGGTCCGCCCCGGTCCCGATAGTCGGCGATGACCGTGTGCGCCTCGTCGGCAAGCAGGCCGCGTACCACCTCGATGCCACTGTTTTCCAGATAGCCGTAGGACTCGGGGTATACCGGCCCTTCGTCGAAGCCGATCGCCCGCGCGCTGGCCGCTGGCGCGGCGCAGACCAGGCGCCGGACACCACTCCAGAGAATCCCGCCCAGGCACATCGCGCAGGGCTCGCAGGAGCTGAACAGTTCGTACACGGGCAGGTCGGGGCGGTGCAGGGTGTAGCTGCCCAGGCTGTGCTGGGCGCGCATGATCGCCAGCATCTCGGCGTGCAGTACCGAGCTTTGCAGCCGGATGACGCTGTTGACGCCCAGGCTCAGCAGGCGTCCCGTGGCGCGCTCGAAGATCGCCGCGCCAAACGGGCCGCCGCTGCCGGCCTCGACGTTGCGCCGGGACAGGTCGATGGCAAAGCGCATCTTTTCAGTGTCGTCGGTGAAGCAGCGCGTGCTGTCCTCCATCGAACGCGCCCAATCGGGCAGATCAATGCACAGGGCAAGTGTCATGGCGCTGCGATGGGTTTGATCAGGCGGCGCGCCAGCCGGGCGCCGAGGTCGTAGGTCAGGAACGCGCCCAGCACGCCGAGCAGAACCCCCGTGGCGATGCCGGCAATGTCTGCCGCCGAGCCGTTGCCTGTGGCGCCGAACAGCGTTTCGACCAGCAGGGGCACATCGTCGGCGCGCCAGCGGTCGATGGCCTCGGGCCACCAGGGGCTGACCAGGCGGCTGACGAGGATCGAGCCCATCTCGTAGAAATCGCCGGTCAGCGACAGGAACGGCGCATAGGCCCAGGGGATGGCCGCGCCGAAGAGCAGTGCGTTGCCTTGCCGCGAGGCGTAGAGCAGGGCGGGTATGCCAGGAAACAGGGTCAGCAGATAGGGAAAGAAGACCGTTGACAGATAAATCGCATCGCTGCCGCCGGTGTCGAAGCCGGAGAGGCGACCGGCGTATTCCGAGCCCGGCACGATGTAGGGAAAATACTGGGCCAGCCAGGCCGCGCCATAGGCCTCGTCGATCTCCAGCTTCGTTACCGTGCCGCCGGCGAGCAGGCAGCCCCACGCGTGGAAGAGTTCATGCAAGGGCACGTAGATCCACCAGGAGGCGAACACGGCGAGCAGCATCAGCGGCAGGGCGACCCGGCCGCCCAGGCTGCGATCCATGCCGCGCAGGCCATCGTGGAAGGGCTGGAGGAGCCACTCGCCCAGGTTCGATACGGTCATGCTCATTTCTTGTCCGGGGTATGGCGTTCGCTGTCGGCGTCCTTGAGGCGTTCGCTCCAGCGCTTGTCGGGTTCAACCCGCTGCTGGTATTTCGGCGTGCGTACGTCCTTGGCAATCGGGTTGCGGGGCCGGCGTGGCGGCCCGGAATCGCGTTTCGACATGATCTGGCTCCTGCATGGTACGCGCGGCCTCGCCGCCGTAGTGCTTTGTGCGCTATCTTTGCCGGCATGATAACCACGTCGGGAAGCGAATGCTGAATCAATCGCTGGAAATGCTGGTGCGCCGGGTCGTGCTCGGCGTGTTTTTCCTCGGTCTGCTGATACTCGCCTGGGTTGTCCTGGGGCCGTTCCTGGTGCCGGTGGCCTGGGCAGGCATCCTCGCCTACGTCAGCTGGCCCGGCTACCACTGGCTGATGACGCGCCTGCCAGGCCGCCCCAATGTGACGGCATTCCTGATGACCTTGCTGATGACGGCGTTGCTGGTGCTGCCCATGCTCTGGCTGCTGGTGGTGCTGGAGATCGAACTGGTCGGTGCCTATCGGGCGGTAACCGAGCAACTGGCGCGCGGACCGGTTCAGGTGCCCGAGGTCGTTCGGCAATTGCCCGGCGTCGGCGACTGGCTGCATACCTACCTGCAAGCCGTGTTCGCCGATCCGGCGCAGATCGAAACGCAGTTGCGCGCCTGGCTGGGCGAAGGCCGCGAGGCCATCTTCAAGCTGGTCGGCGGGGTGGGTCGCAATGCCCTGAAATTCGGCCTGGCGCTGTTGACGCTGTTCTTCTTCTACCGCGATGGCGTGGCCGTCATCGGCCAGGCGCGCCAGGTGCTGTTCAACTTTCTCGGCGAACGGGTGCATGCCTACATCGACGCCATCGGCGCCACCACCAAGGCGGTGGTCTACGGCCTGGTACTGACCGCGCTGGCGCAAGGCATCCTCGCCGGGCTCGGCTACTGGGGCGCCGGCGTCGAAGCGCCGGTCGCGCTGGGCGCGGTTACGGCGCTGATCGCCTTCATCCCCTTCGGTACCCCCCTGGTCTGGGTGACCATCAGTCTCTGGCTGCTGATTACCGGCCATACCTGGGAGGGGATCGGCCTGTTCCTCTGGGGTGCCCTCGTGGTCAGCTGGGTCGACAACCTGATCCGGCCCCTGGTCATCAGCGGTGTCACGCGCATCCCCTTCCTGCTGGTCATGTTCGGCGTCCTTGGTGGCCTCACGGCCTTCGGCCTGATCGGCCTGTTCATCGGCCCGGTGATCCTCGCCGTGCTCATGGCGGTCTGGCGCGAATGGCTGGAGGAACAAACCGAAGACCAGACCGCGTGACGTGACCCTGATCGACACGCACTGCCACCTCGACGCCGCCGAATTCGACGTCGACCGTGCCGCTGTCCATGAACGGGCGCGCGCCGCCGGCGTCGTCCTCCAGATCATCCCGGCGATCAGCCTCGACAATTGCGCGGCGGTCGAAGCTACCTGCCGGCGTTATCCCGGCTGCCTGCCGGCCTGGGGCATGCACCCCATGTACATCCAGAGCCACCGGCCCGAACACCTCGACGCCCTGCGCCGCCAGATCGAGACCTGGCGCCCGGTGGCCATCGGCGAGATCGGCCTGGACCTGTTCGTTCCCGGGCTGGACTACGCCACCCAGGAGTTCTATTACGTCGAGCAACTCAAGATCGCCCGCGACCACGACCTGCCCGTGCTGCTCCACTGCCGACGCGCCAACGACCCGATCCTCAAGCAGTTGCGCCGTTTCCCCGGCATCCGGGGCATCGCCCACGCCTTCAGCGGCAGCCGCCAGCAGGCCGACGAATTCCTCAAGCTCGGCTTCAAGCTGGGCTTCGGCGGTGCCTTCACCTGGACGCGCGCCACCCGTCTGCGCGCTCTTGCGGCGACGCTACCGCTCGACGCCCTCGTCCTGGAAACCGACAGCCCGGACATCCCACCCGCCTGGATCGGCCAGGGCCGCAACGAACCTGCCGAACTGGCAGGCATTGCTGCGACGCTGGCGGATTTGCGCGGGGTCGAAGTCAGCGAAGTCGCCGTACAGACCAGCGCTAATGCGCGATCCGTGCTGGGAATGTAGCAAGTGTTCAAACACTGACTTGCCCGTGTAGTGACGCTTGAGGGACTGGCGGCGACCGAAAGCCTGAAACCTCTGCCTCTGCCCACGGCGAAAAAGCGGAGTCTACCCAGACTCACGTGCCCTGACCGCCAGGCTAGTACCGGTTGCCGCCATGGCACCAAACAAGGCCAGCCAGAGCCAGGTGTCGACTGTGCTCCAGTCGATGCGTCGGGTCAGCACGTCGGCCAGGACCAGTCCCAGAATCGGCAGTGCGCCCCACGCCGCCAGGGTTATGCCGAAGGTGTGCTGATCCAGGGGCGTGGCGCCGCGCAACAGAACCCAGGCACCCAGTGCCGGCGTCAGAAATGTCACGCTGTAAAGCTGGGCATGAAAGTCATCCAGCGTCCAGGGCCAGAAGCCCGATGCTTCGGTGGGCGCTAGCAGCAGTGCCATGCCATAGAGGCCGAGGCAGATCATCAGCGCTTGAAGCAGCACCCGCGTCGGTCCTGTCGGCGGCCTGCCGGGGACGGGCCAGGTTCGATACCACCAGAGATGCACGCCGGCGTTCAGGCAGACGCCCAAATACAGCCCGAACCAGATCCAGGTCTCTACCCGGTTTGGATCGAAACGTTCCATGTGGACGAACGAAAAGACCGTGACCACCAGCGTGAAAATGAAGATCATCGGCGTGACCACGCGCGCCGGCGACCAGCGCCCGGTACGCGCTTGCAGGTAGGCGGCGATCAGCGCGGCGCTGTAAAGCGCGCCCAGAAAGCGCGTGTTGAACGGCGCCAGCGGCCAGGGCCAGACCGGATCGACCACGGACGGGTAGAACAGCAGTCCCAGTCCGGCCCAGAACAGGATCGCCACTTCCAGCCAGGTGACGGCAGCGAGCAGGTGACTGATGCGCGGATTATCTTCGTTGGTCATGTGGATATGTTCCGGAGTGATGGTAGTGCAACCCTGATCTTCAGTGCGAGGGCTGGAGTTCAGTGCCATGCCGCGTACTGCAACTCCCTCCCTTTCAAGGGGAGGGCTGGGGTGGGGATGGGTTTGATGTGTACAGGGTAATCTACCGAAGAGCGCATTAGTCGTTGTGCGTATTCATAGATGATTCTGTTGCGGCCCGAGACAAACCGGCGGGACTGAACGAGTTGAGGCTGTTCCAGCGGTTACGGCACCACGCCGTGGCAAGGGCAGTCCGCGAGATTATTGATGGCGGCCTTGATTGCGCAACGCCCCAGCGCAGACCATACTGAAGATAACACCATCCTGATATGCGGATAGGTATCCGGCAGCGCCGTCATATGTCACATGCCGCGTGTCACCCATTGATTGAAGCCCTGGGCGTTTCAGCGGCTTCTCGCCTGGAGTCGCCATGTCGCCCATCTTGCAATCCGTTCGACGCCTTATCGTCTTTGCCCTGATCCTGTTCGGTATGTTGGGCGCCATATCGGCGAGCGCTACGTCGCAATCCGGCTTCTGGGGCAAGCTGACCTGGGACACGTTGATCTCCGGAGAGGGCGAGACACGCTTCCGCTACGGCAACTGGTATGGCCCTGGATGGTGGGGTGGAAGTGAATTGGATGCGCGCGTCGGGGCCTTGCCGCCGGTTGACGCGCTCGACCGGGTGGCGCAAAAGCACGACTTCGGTTACGAAATCGCCGAAAAGCTGGCGCGCGGCAACAAGCGTCTGGAAGCGCATTACAAGGCGCTCGCCGATGTCATCGCAGTACGCGACGCCCTGGCACTGGATAGCGACCCGCGACGCTGGGACCCGCCCGCTAAGGACCCCGCGCTGGCACGAAAGTATCGAGAGCGCATTGCCCTGGGCTTTCCGAATTACCAGCAGCGATTGAACGAACTCAAATCGGCGATACCCAGCCAGATTGATCCGAGCCATCCGGAAGCGATGGAATGGTACGTCGATCGCAAGCCTCCCTTGAACGAAAATCAGCTTGAAGCCCTGATGCAGCAACGGGTCGACAGTTGGAACCAGGCTTACCAGAAGCGTCAGGAGAACAAGCAGGCACGCGAGGACGCCAAATTACCCGAATGGATTGGCGGCGCGCCGCTCGACAACGTCAACCACAGCATACCGCCTGCGGGCAAAGGCGGGCATTGGAAGCGGATCTTCAGCCTCGACGATGATGGTTCTCAGCGTGCCGAAGCAGCAAACGCGAAAAATCCCGACTGGCGCACAACGGTGGTGTATTCGAGTGGCAGCAGCACCATCAAGTTGACCTATCTCGGCCCCACCACACATCACACTGTACCTACCATCAAGGGCGCATCGATCGCCTTCCGCATGAACTGGACCGCACCGCCAGCCATCATCCAGCCAGATCGCCCGGCGTCGATGAAGGTGGCGGTAGCCCTGGCTGGCCGCAGCCACGCCCGGCCGCACATGAATGGCAAGGCCTTTATCCAGATCGTCCGCATCGACAAGGATGGCAAGACACCCGGCAGCGAACTGGGCCGTTTCTACAACAACATCCCGGGTAAACCCGTGAACTCGTGGTTTGAGTCGAGCTCGACGAACAATTACCAGTCCTTCGATGAAACCGTGTATGGCACGCTACCCAAGGGGTCGAAAAGAGGTGATCTCGTCGGAATTCGTGTTACCACCAGCAATGGTGGCAACGGCAAAACCAGCACTCTGTACCTCTACGAGTGGCAGCCCTGAGGCCTCGATCCTCCCCCATGCTTGCAGGGGGCGGGCTACGCTTTTTGTTGGATTCTATTGACTAGAAAATCCGTGGTCTGTCCCTGAGGTATCCTGGAAACCGACAGCCCGGACATCCCGCCCGCCTGGATCGGCCAGGGCCGCAACGAGCCGGCGGAGCTGGCGCGCATTGCCGGGGCGCTGGCCGAGTTGAGGGGGGACGACACCGAAACGATCGCGGCGCGGACGAGCGCGAATGCCGCTTCGGTGTTCGGAGTGTCGGCGGGCGATTCGGCAGGCTTCCCGGCCTGACTCCGGACGTCGGGTCCGGGCTGGAATAGAAACACGGGGGGCGCCAAAGAAAAACCGCCGGTCAGCCGGCGGTTTTCAGAGGGGTACAGGATCGGGTCCGGATCAACCTTCGCCTGCCCCGTTCGCGCAGTGGACCTCGACGGCGCAACTCTTGTTCGCCGGGACCATTACTTGTGGTGCGCACCCCGGAACATCATCTAGGTAGTTCTCGAGGGGCACGACGTCGTAGTAAGAATTGGCGGCGGCGCAACCGCCGCCATCCACGAGGGCCGTGATGATGATCGCGCCACCGGTATGGTTCTGGATCTCGTAACGCTTGCCGTCGAAGGGGGCGGCCAGCAGGACCGGGCTGCCTGTCGCGCTGACGAGTTCCGCATCGAGGCCTGCCCAGGCCTTCTGCACAAGTTCCGTGTTCGCGGCCAGCAGCACGGTGCCCGTGGTGAGCGCGGCCAGGGTCATGATGCGGCTCGCGGTGCCATGCTTGCGGGTCAGCCAGAAGGCGGCGCCGGCGACCAGCAGGCCCATCAGGATCAGACCGTAGGGGGCGAGGGTGGGTACGGCAACGCCGGCAACGGGGGTAAATTCCACCTGCTGGGCCAGGGCGTGGAGCGGCGTGGCGGCCAGCAGGCCGGCGACGATGCGGATGTGGGGGTGGCGCATGTTTCTCTCCTTGTTTCGTTATCGAAAAACCCCGTGGCGCGGACGCCCCGGGGCAAATAACCACAGACGGTCGTTACAGGATCGCCGAAAGGACAATCCTCATCCGGCGCATTGCGCGGTGGAACGGTACGGCCTTCAGACCCGGAGCCGTCGGATCGTCGAGCCTGGACGCCGGGCTTACACCTCCTCGCTGCATATGGCGTACACCGCGCAACTCTTGCCCGGCGCGACCTGCAGCGACGGCGCGCACCCGGGCACCTCTGGACCCGCAGATAAATAGGGAAAAACGGCATAAGGGAAGGCTCCGTTGGTACCGCAACTGCCGCCATTCACGAGGGCGGTGATGATGATCGGGCCGCTGCCGCCGTTGTTGATCTCGAAGGTCTCCCCGCTATAGCCGACATTCAGATTGACCGGGCTTTGCGTCGCGCTGATGGGCGTGGGTGCGGTCGCCCAGGCGTTGCCGATCAGGTCCGGGTTAGTCGCCAGGAAGGCGCCGCCGGCGACCGTCGCGGCCAGGGTCAGGAGACGGCTCGCGGTGCCACCCTTGCGGGTCAGCCAGTAGGCAGCACCGGCGACGACCAGGAGCATCAGGATCAGGCCGTAGGTGTTCAGGGTAGGTACGCTGACACCGCCCGCGGGGATGAATGTGACCTGTTGCGCCAGGGCGTGGAGCGGCGCCATGGCGAGGATGGCGCCGACGGCGACGGCAACGATTGGGAGGTGAGGCTTGCGCATGTTGTCTCCTTGAGCGGTTTTCTATCGGATGATCTGAAAGCGGCGTGGCGGCTGCCCCAGCGCCAATGTCCTCGACGCTTGCCGCGGGGCGGTGTTCATGCACCGCCGGATTGTTTTTCGCCGCTGACGCTGCGACGTGCCGTGACGATAGGCCAAGCATGGATGTCATGTCAATGCACGGCACCCACCCGCCCGGCGGGCCAATGACCTTTGCAGGCGGTGCCGGAGAGATGGATTACACGCTTTGCAGGGCGATCTGATGATCGATGAAATAGTGCAGCAGCAGGGTGTCGTCGTTGTCCAGCCGGCCGAACTCAAGGCCGGCGCGTACCGGTGCTTTTTCGGTACCGGTGCCGAGGCTGGCGCTGTTGCGCAAGGTGACCTTGAGACTGAGGCGTTTGTTGACTTCGTCGAGGGCGATGGGTAATTCGATATCCAGGCTGTCACCGATGGCGCCGAGGGGTTCGGAGGCCTCAAGCAGCAGGCCGATCAGGCTCAGGTCCAGCAAGGTCGCGGCGACCTGCTGGCCGTCCGGGCGGCGCACCATGATGGGCAAGTTCAGTTTGACCCGTGCGGCGCGCCGTACCTGGCGCGCCTGGAGCGCGGTGGGATAGGTGAAATGGGCGTAGGCGAACGGCTTCGATCGCGCCTTCAGCACCCTGGTGGTGAAGGCGTAGACGTGCATGCCGGAGAGCGTCCTGAAGATATAGCTGCCGCCGGGCTTCATCCAGATCGGCTCGCCATTGACCAGCGGCAGCGTGACCATCAGGCTTTGCCCCTTCAGCGCGCCGAGATAGCGCACGCTGTACTGGGTTTCGTCTTGCGATCCGGCGATCTGGATGTGCAGAACGTCGCCGGCATTGAGGCGCAGCCTGTCGGCATCGACGGTTTGGCTCGGGTTGGGGGTGGGCGTGTGCGACGGGTTCATGGCATGACTCATCTTTGTCCGGATGATAATTGAGCCGGATGGCTGCGCATAGCTTTCTGGCCGCGCCGCGCTTTCCCCGCTTCCGGCAAACGATCGTAGACGTTATTGTATGGGCCATGAACCGGGACAATCTCACCTTGCCCAACCTGCTGACCCTGATGCGCATTGTCCTGGTGCCGTTCGTTATCTGGCGTCTGGCGGTTCTGGATATGCAGGGTGCCTTCTGGCTGTTCGCGGCGGCGGCGCTGACCGATCTGCTCGATGGCAATCTGGCCCGGCTGCTCAACCAGCGCACGGTGCTGGGGGCTTGGCTGGATCCGATCGCCGACAAGCTGATGCTGCTCTCCACCCTGTTCATGCTTGCCTGGGACGGGGTGCTGCCGATGTACCTGGCCCTGGTGGTGGGCTTGCGCGATCTGGTCATCCTGGCCGGCGCGGCGGCGTATCGGCGCCTGACCGGCGGACTCGACGTGCACCCGACACTGACCGGCAAGCTGGCGACCTTCGTCGAGTTCATCCTGGTCGCACTGGCCCTGGCGAACGCCGCCATGGAACTGGGCCTGACCGATCACATTCCGCTGCTGTCCATCCTGGCCGCCGCGTTGGTGGTCCTGTCGGGCATCCGCTACGTCTGGATCTGGGCCGACAAGACCCGCGCCTTTCTCAGCGCGCGCGGGGTCAAGCCCTGAACTGACCGACCAGACGGTCCAGTTCCACCGCCAGGCCAGCCAGCTTCTGGCTGGCTTCCTGGGTGCGGTGGGCTTGGGTCGAGGCCTCGTTCGCCACGCTGCCAATGGTGTTGATCTTCTGGCTGATGGCTTCGGCGCCGCGGCTTTGTTCGTGGCTACGCGTGGCGATCTGGCCGGTCATGCGCGTGATGACCTCGACCGAGCCGGCAATGGTGGCTAGCGCCGTGGCACTCTCCTCGACGCTGATTTCGCTGGTGCGGGTCTGTTCCTCGGCCCGGCCGATGGCGTTCACCGCCTCCTGCGCCCGGCCCTGCACCTTGACGATGATGTTCTCGATATCCGTGGTGGCGGCCTGGGTGCGTTGCGCCAGTTTGCGTACCTCGTCGGCGACCACGGCGAAGCCGCGTCCCTGTTCGCCGGCGCGCGCGGCCTCGATGGCCGCGTTCAGCGCCAGCAGGTTGGTTTGTTCGGCGATCTCCCGGATCAGGTTGATGACCTGACCGATATCCCGGCTGTCGATGTCCAGATGGCGAATCACGTCGACGGCATTTTCCAGTTGCTGTGCCATGCTGCAGATCGCCCCGAGCGCGGTCGAGGCGGTGAGCGCGCCTTCTTTTGCCTGGTCGTTGGCCTGGCGCGCCGCCAGATCGGCCTGGTGGATATCCTCGGTGACGCCATGCACCGAGCCAGCCAGTTGATGCAGTGTGTCGGCCAGGGCCTCGGTGTCGGCCAATTGTGCGTCGACGCCGCTCTGTGTCTGAATGGTGACGTTCACCAACTCGCCGGCGACCCCGGCCACATTGCGCGTCGCGGCGCGCAGTTCGGTGATCAGATCCGCCACCCGATTCTGCATGGTGTTGAACGAAGCCGAGGCGCGGCCGATTTCGTCGCGGCTGTCCACGGGCAGACGCAGGCTGAGGTTGGACTCCTTCTCCACCTGGGCCATGGTGTCGGTCAGGCGGTTGATGGGCCGCGAGATGAAGCGGCGCAGCAGCCAGATCATCAGCAACAGGCCGACGCTGAACATGGCGACGTGGATGGCCATGTTGATCAGGTCTTCACGTTCGATGCGCGCATCGACCGGGCCGAGATCGTAGCTGACGCGTATCGCCCCGAGCACGCTACTCTCCGGGACGGCATGGCAGCCGGTGCAGTTGACGCCCCGGGTACTGGCGCTGGAACGGTAAGGCAGGATGACGGTGAGCTGGCGCCCCTTGTCGGTCTGGGCGATGACCACGACATCCTTGCCGGCCAGCGCCTGGCGGTCAAGGTCGTCGACCGCCGCTTCTTCGGGGAGCCCGGCGCCATACTGGCCCTTGACCGCATCACCGCGGATGACGCGCGCGTGCAGTACATTCGCCTGGGACTGGATCGACTTTTGCAGTTCGCCACGGCTGTCCATGCCGCCGGTGAGCATCAGCTTGTTCAGGCCGTCGAAATAGCTGTTGGCGATGTTGCGCGTCTGCTCGGTGACGAAGCCGTCGGCGAGACCGCGCACGCTGAAATGGGAGTGGATCAGCGCGGCCGCCAGTTCGACGATGAATACCGCCGAGGCCAGGGCAATGACCTTGGCGGCGACCGAGCCGCGCACCAGATTGAGAATATTCATCGGGATCTCCAGCCGTCCTGTTGTATTTCCACACTATCGGCACGGGCGGGAAAAACTTGAATGAATCGATCAGGAAAATAACAGGTGCGCAGCCGATCTAGGGAAACGCCGTGGCCCAGAGCTTCTCAAGGCGCTTTACCGACACCGGCGCGGGGGTTTTCAACTCCTGGGCGAACAGGGAAACGCGTAATTCCTCGATCCGCCAGCCGAAGGCGTCCAGCTCGGCTTCGTCGCGGTCCTGCGCGGCATTGCGTTCGCGGCGCCGCTGGAACTGGTTCAGCAGCACGGCCATCTCGCGCTGTGCCTGGGTATCGCGCGCCGGGTTGGCGGCCAGTTTGTCCAGACGCATCTGGATGGCCTTCAGGTAGCGCGACAGCTGCGTCAGCGCCTCGGGCGGATGGCGCGCCATGAAATCGGCGGGCATCAATTCGGCGAACTGCGCGCGCATGTCGTCCAGCGAGGCCCTCCAGAGCGTCGGGCCGCGCTCCAGCCGCTGGGTGATGTCGCGAGCCAGGATCAGACAGGCCTCGGCGACACCGGCCATGCGTTGCAGCGCCTCGGCGAGTTTGCCCGCGACTTGGTTGCGGGCGGTTTCGAACGCCTGCGTCGTGCGCAGTGTCGCCGGGTCGTCCGGCAGGCAGTGGCGCATCGCCGCGAACAGTACGTCGCGGATCAGATCGGCGCAGCCCAGGCCTTTGTGCAGCAGGCCGTATTGCAGGCAGGCCGACGAGCTGGTGCGACAGATCCTTTTCGGCCTGCTTCAGGCGGGCCGGCTGGCTCAGCCAGATCAGGCGGCAGACGCCCCGGCGATGCGCGGCATCGGCGGCGCGCGACTGGTCGAAGAGCTTCAGTGCAACGCCGCCATGTGTTTCCGCGAGTGCCGGGAAGGTGGCGATCAGGCGCTTGCCGGCGCCGACGTCGACGGTCGCCGGCAGGTCGCCGAAATCCCAGGCGGTGACCTCGTCGCGCTCGTAACTCTCGGCGGAACGGCGCACCTCGGCCTCGGCACGGCCACCGAATTGCCGGCGCAGGGACGCCAGGTCGCGGTCTTCGCCCAAGGCATGCCCCTGTTCGTCGATCACCCGATAGTGCATGCGCAGGTGGGCCGACAAGGCCTCCGGGCGCCAGGCATCACTGGGCACGACCTGGCCGGTGGTCTTGCGCAGAAAGTCGCCGAGGGCGTCTTGCAGCGAGAGGCCAGGCGCGAGGGATGCGGCGGAGAAGGCGGCACACGCGGAGCGGGCGAACTCGGGGACCGGCACGAAGGCGCGCCGGATCGATTGCGGCAGCGACTTGATCAAGGCGACGATCTTTTCTTCGAGCAGGCCGGGCACCAGCCAGTCGCAGCGGCGCACGTCGACCTGGTTGAGTGCCGCCAGGGGCACCACCAATGTGACGCCGTCATCTTCGGTGCCGGGATCGAAGCGGTAGCTGAGTTCGAAGCGCATGCCGCCCAGGTCCAGGTGCGTCGGGTAGGCCTGGGCCTGACCGGCATTGTCGGCGACCAGCGCGTCGCGCTCCAGAAACAGGGCGCGCGGATTGGCCTTCTCGATGTCGCGGCGCCAGCGCTCGAAGGCCGCGCCGTTGTGGATGCCCGCCGGGATCAGGGCGTCGAAGAAGGTGTATAGGGCATGTTCGTCGACCTGCATGCGGGCGTTGCGGGCGCGGTGCGCCAGGTCGTCGATCTCTTCCAGCAAGCGCTGGTTGTGCACGAAGAAGGGCGCGCGGCTGTCGTATTCGCCGTTGACCAGCGCGCCGCGGATGAACAGCTCGCGCGACAGGACCGGGTCGATCGGGCCGTAATGCACCTTGCGGCCGTTGACCACCGGCAGGCCATAGAGCGTGGCGCGCATCGAGGCGGCGACGTGTGCCGGCTTCTTCGCCCAGTGCGGATCGCTGTAGCTGATCTTCAGGAGATGTTTCGCGGCATGCTCGATCCATTCCGGTTCGATGCGCGCCACGCCGCGCGCGTAGACCCGGCGCGTCTCGACGATCTCGGCGGCCATCAGCCATTTCGGCGACTTGCGCACGCCCGAGCCGGGGAAGATGCGGAAGCGGGTCTCGCGCGCGCCGAGGTAGTCGCCATCCTCGACCAGCATGCCCAGGCTGCCGAGCAGACCGGGGAGCAGCGCCTGGTGCAGGTTGACGTAGAGCGGTGAGGTGACGGTGAGGTTGGCGTAGGGGTCGGTGGCTTCGCCACTGGCGATACTCCCCCCTTTGCAAAGGGGGGTGGGGGGGGATTTAGCGGCGCTTGAATTCTCCACTACCTTAGAAATCCCTGATGAAGCCCCTACCCTTCGGTACCTCACTCCCCCTTTTTCAAAGGGGGAAGCCACGCCATTCAAGGCTTGAGCATGGGCCGGCGCCTCGTTCACCTTCCAACCCAGCTCCTTCACCTGTACCGCCAACTGGCCATGGACATCGCGCCATTCACGGGCGCGCAGCGGCGAGATGAAATCGGCGCTCAACGATTCGCGGAATTTCTTCTGCGACTTGCGGTGGGCGTTCTGTTCGTCGATGTGCTGCCAGAGGCGCAGGATCGAGACGAAGTCCGAGTTGGCATCGGCGAACCGGCGATGCTTCTGGTCGGCGGCCTCCTGCTTTTCCATGGGCCGGTCGCGCGGATCCTGCACCGAGAGGTAGGCGGCGATCACCAGCGCTTCGTGCAGGCAGCCCTTGTCGCGCGCCGCCACCAGCATCCGGCCGATGCGTGGGTCGACCGGCAGGCGGGCGAGTTGCCGGCCGATGTCGGTCAGCCGGTCCTCGTCGTCGAGCGCGCCGAGTTCGACGAGCAACTGTTTGCCGTCGCGGATACGCTTCGGTTCGGGCGCATCGAGGAACGGGAAGTCGGCGATATCCGGCAGGCGCAGGGCCTTCATGCGCAGGATCACCCCGGCCAGCGACGAGCGCAGCAGTTCCGGCGTGGTGTAGGCCGGGCGGCCGAGATAGTCCTGTTCGTCGTAGAGCCGGATGCAGACACCCGCCGCCACCCGGCCACAGCGGCCGGCGCGCTGGTTGGCCGAGGCGCGCGATATTTTTTCGATCTTCAGTTGCTCGATCTTGTTGCGGATCGAATAACGTTTCACCCGCGCCTGGCCGGCATCGACCACATAGCGAATACCCGGCACAGTGAGCGAGGTCTCGGCGACATTGGTGGCCAGGACGATGCGCCGGCCGCCGTGCGGCGCGAAGACGCGTTCCTGCTCGGCCACCGACAGGCGCCCGAACAGCGGCAGGATCTCGGTGTGTGGCGGGTGATGCTTGCGCAGGTCTTCCTGGGCGTCGCGGATCTCGCGCTCGCCGGGCAGGAAGACGAGGATGTCGCCCGGGCCGACCATGGCCAGTTCGTCGACGGCGGCGAGCAGGGCGGCATCGAGATCGGGCTCGGCGTCGGCATCGAGTTTCTTGCCGGTGTCGCGCTCGACCGGACCGCGATAGCGCACCTCGACGGGATAGGTGCGGCCGGAGACCTCGATCACCGGCGCGCCGTTGAAGTAGGCCGAGAACCGGTCGGCCTCGATGGTCGCCGAGGACAGGATCACCTTCAGCTCGGGGCGCTTCGGCAGCAAGGTCTTCAGGTAGCCAAGCAGGAAGTCGATGTTCAGGCTGCGCTCGTGTGCCTCGTCGAGGATCAGCGTGTCATAGGCCTTGAACTGGGGATCGGACTGGGTTTCGGCGAGCAGGATGCCGTCGGTCATCACCTTGACGCGGGTGTCCGGGCCGACCTGATCGGTAAAGCGCACCTGCCAGCCGATCAGCCCGCCGAGGCGCGAACGGGTCTCCTCGGCGATGCGCTGGGCGACGCTCTTGGCGGCGATCCGGCGCGGCTGGGTCATGCCGATCCTGCCCGCCGTGCCGCGTCCGGCGGCCAGGGCGATCTTCGGCAGCTGGGTGGTCTTGCCCGAGCCGGTCTCGCCGCAGACGATGATGACCTGATGTTTCGCCAACGCGGCGGCGATGTCGTCGCGCCGGGCGCTGACCGGCAACTGCTCGGGGAACTCGATATGCGGTAAGGTGGTAGGTATGTTCGCGTCTGACATTTCAGCAAAAACTTATCACGGAAAGCGTCTCCCGGTGCTGGGCATTTCTGCCTGGGCAGCGCTGGGTATCTGCGTCTGGGCCGGGATGGCGACCGCCTGGGCGGGTGTGGCTCAGGTGGGCGCCATGCGCCTCGACTATGCCGAAGTCTGGCAACGCGCCAGCGAGGCGGAAGAGGCCGAGGACGACAGCATTATCCTGCGCCGCGCCGCCAAGCCTGAGGCCATGACGGTCTTTCTGCCCCGGCGCGCGATACCGCTGAAGATCGGCGACGTCCAGTTCTATGACCAGCTCGAACGCAAATGGCGCGCCCAGTACGGCAAGGCGGCGAGTATATCGACTGTCGCCCTGGCCGGGCAGGAGTGGCGCATGTGCATACGTCCGAGCCTGGAGCGGCCAGCCACGGTGTTCCACCTGGTTACCGCGCAGGGTGGGCACGCGCACCATCTTCTGGCGATTGGACAACCTGACGGTTCGGACTTGCCGGATGAATTGCGTGCCCTGTTGAGCGGCATCGACTGGCAAGCGGGTAAGCCACCGGTTATCGCGGCAGCACCCAGCCCGCAGCCATGGCCGCCGCGCCAACGGCGGCGGCGATGCCCCGGCCGCCCCGCTGCCGGTGCCGAGCGCGCTTCCGGCACCGGCGCCAATCACGCCGGCGCCAATCACGCCCGCGCCAATCACGCCCGCACCAATCACACCCGCGCCAATCACGCCCGCACCAATCACACCCACACCAATCACGCCTACGCCAATCACACCCGCGCCAATCACACCCGCGCCAATCACACCGGCCGCCGAAGTGCCGCCGATCCCGATACCTGCCCCGGAGGTGCCCGTGGCGCAGGCATCCCCGGTTGCCACGCTCGCCGGCCAACCCTGGCAACTGCTGCGTGCCAGTCGGCTGTCTGTCGCAGGCAAGGCCCTGGCCAATCTGGCCGAGCGCGAGGCGGCACAGCTGGGCGCTGCCGGAATGGTGATGGGTTATGGCCTGAGCGCGCGGGAGCATGGCCTGGAGTGGTTTCTGGACGGCCTGACTTTCGACCCCTACGTGCCAGGCAAGGCCGGCCGCAAGCCGTTCGCCCACAACTGGAACCTGGCCTGGAGCGTGCCCGAGGCCTGGGACGGCGGGGCGTCGCTGTCCTTCCCCGTGGTCTTCTCCGGTGCGACAACGCGGCCGGACATCGATGGCCAGGCCGGTTTGCGCGCCGAACTGCGCGTTCTGTGCGGAGCGCGCATGGCGGTGGTGCGCGCATTCGATGCCATCGACCGTGGCGAGCCAGGCGCCGACGCCCAATTGACGGCGTTGGCCCAGGCCTGTCCCGATACCGCGCATACCAAGACCGTTGGCATGCTTCTGGTCTCGGCGCCGGAACGTGACGTGGCGGTCGAACATCGTCTGGAGCGCCGCTTGTCGATAGCCAACGGCCTGACGGTTTTCGCCGATCTTCCGGAAGGCCAGGTGCGCCGCATCCTGCTAACCCTGCGCGGCGTTGCATCGCGGCACGGCAATGCCCCCGGCGATGCGCTGCTTGCCGGCACGACGGCGTACTACATCTACGGACCGGCAAGTGTGAAGCCGTAGTTATCTCCGGCACGGGTTTGATTACGGCCTGATAAATGAGAAAATTAGAAGTTACTAATTTATCTGGCCGCTCAGGCAAGGCCCCGATTTTCCGGGGTGAGATGGGCGGCACGGCCACCGACCATGCCCGATACAGAGCATCTTCACGAAGAAGTCCGCACCACCACCTGCTACATGTGCGCCTGCCGCTGCGGCATCAAGGTGCATCTGAAAAACGGCGAGGTGCGCTTCATCGAGGGCAATCCGGATCACCCGCTGAACCAGGGAGTGCTCTGCGCCAAGGGGTCCAGCGGCATCATGAAGCAATATTCGCCGGGCCGGCTGACCCGGCCGCTGCGCCGCAAGGCGGGCGCCGACCGCGGCGCGGGGGAGTTCGAGCCGATCTCCTGGGAAGAGGCCTTCGCAATCCTCGAAGAGCGGCTCGGCAGGATTCGCGCCACTGACCCGAAGAAGTTCGCCCTGTTCACCGGCCGCGACCAGATGCAGGCGCTCACCGGCCTGTTCGCGCGCCAGTTCGGCACGCCCAATTACGCGGCGCATGGCGGCTTCTGTTCGGTGAACATGGCGGCCGGGCTGATCTACACCATCGGCGGCTCGTTCTGGGAATTCGGCGGGCCGGATCTGGATCGCGCCAAGCTGTTCGTGATGATCGGCACCGCCGAGGACCATCACTCGAATCCGATGAAGATCGCCCTGTCGAAGTTCAAGCGCAACGGCGGCCGCTTCATCTCGGTGAACCCGGTGCGCACCGGCTATTCGGCGATCGCCGACGAGTGGATTCCGATCAAGCCGGGCACCGACGGCGCGCTGCTCCTGGCGCTGATCCACGAGATTCTCAAGACCGGCCTGTACGACCGCGATTTCCTGGTCAATTACAGCAACTCGGCGGAACTGGTGAACATGGACCCGGCCAGCCCGGAGTACGGCATGTTCGTGCGCTTCGAGGTGCCGCCTGAAGAGGGCTGTTTCGACCCGCAGAACAAGCTCTGGTGGGATCGCGAGATGAACCGCCCGGTGTCGACCCAGACGCCAGGCGTCGATCCCTATCTGCTCGGCGAGTTCCGTCTCGCCGACGGCACGCCAGTGAAGCCGGCCTTCCAGTTGCTCGCCGAACGCGTCGAGCAGTACACCCCGGAATGGGCCGCCGGCATCACCGGCATCCCGGTCGAGACCATCAAGCGCCTGGCCCACGAGATGGGCGTGACGGCGCGCGACCAGAAGATCGAACTGCCCATCGCCTGGACCGATGTCTGGGAAAACGAACACCAGACGGTGACCGGCAATCCGGTCGCCTTCCACGCCATGCGCGGCATGGCGGCGCACTCGAATGGCTTTCAGTCGATCCGCGCGCTGGGCATTCTGATGTCCATCCTCGGCACCATCGACCGGCCCGGCGGCTTCCGCCACAAGGCGCCGTTTCCACGACCGATCCCACCGTGCGCCAAGACCCCGACCGGCCCGGAAGCGGTCCGCCCGAACACGCCGCTGGACGGCATGCCGCTGGGCTGGCCGGCCGATCCGGACGATCTGTTCGTCGACGAGAACGGCGGCCCGGTGCGTATCGACAAGGCCTTTTCCTGGGAATACCCGCTGTCGGTGCACGGCCTGATGCACAACGTCATCACCAACGCCTGGCGCGGCGACCCGTACAAGATCGACACCCTGCTGATCTTCATGGCGAACATGGCCTGGAACTCGACCATGAACGCCGTCGAGGTGCGCAAGATGCTCAACGACAAGGAAGACGACGGCAGCTACAAGATCCCCTTCATCGTCGTTGCCGATGCCTTCCAGTCGGAAATGACCGCCTTCGCCGATCTGATCCTGCCGGACACGACCTATCTGGAACGGCACGACGCCATGTCCATGCTCGACCGGCCGATCTCCGAATTCGATGGCCCGGTGGATTCGGTGCGCATCCCGGTGGTGCCGCCGACCGGCGAGTGCAAGCCGTTCCAGGAAGTGCTCATCGAGCTGGGTTCGCGCCTGAAACTGCCGGCCTTCGTCGATCAGGCGGGGCAGCGCAAATATCGCGATTACCCCGACTTCATCGTCAATTTCGAAACCGCGCCGGGTTCCGGTATCGGCTTCCTGGCCAGCTGGCGCGGCCAGGGCGGCGAGAAGTCGATGAAGGGCGAACCGAACCCGAACCAGTGGCAGATGTACGAGAAGAACAATTGCGTCTTCCACTACCACATGCCGAAGAGCTACCAGTACATGCGCAACTGGAACCAGGGCTATCTGCAATGGGCGCAGGCGCATGGCATGACCCGGCACGCCGAGCCGATCAACATCCACATCTATTCCGAGGTGTTGCAGAAATTCCGCCTCGCGGCGCAGGGCAAGACCGATGGCCGGCAGCCACCGGCGCACTTGAAGAAGCGCATCGAGACCTACTTCGACCCGCTGCCGTTCTATTACGAACCGCTCGAAGCGACCCTGTCCGACAAACACAAGTATCCGCTCAACGCGGTCACCCAGCGGCCCATGGCCATGTATCACTCCTGGGATTCGCAGAATGCCTGGCTGCGCCAGATCCACGCCTACAACTATCTGTACGTCAACCCGAAGACCGCCGCCGCGGCCGGGGTGAGCGACGACGACTGGATCTGGGTGGAAAGCCAGTGGGGCAAGGTGCGCTGCATGGCGCGTCTGTCCGAGGCGGTGGAGCCGGGCACGGTGTGGACCTGGAACGCGATAGGCAAGGCAGCGGGTGCCTGGAACCTCGATCCGAAGGCCAACGAGGCGAAGCAGGGCTTCCTGCTCAATCACCTGATCTCCGAAGAACTGCCGGCGCATGCGGCGGGTGAGCATGTCTCCAACTCCGACCCGGTGACCGGCCAGGCCGCCTGGTACGACGTGCGTGTGCGTCTCTACAAGGCCGACCCCGGGGAACCTCCCGAGACCTCGCCGCAGTTCGTCGCCGTGCCGCCGGCACCGGGCACGCCGCCGCGCCGGACATGGCAGAACTACTTTGCCGGCAAGTTCACCAAGGGAGGCACGCAATGACCCAGTTGGCATTGGTCATCGACCTCAACGTCTGTGTCGGTTGCCACGCCTGCGTGACCTCGTGCAAGCAGTGGAACACCTCCGGCGCGGCCGGGCCGATGTTCGACGACAACCCCTATGGCGCCGACCCGACCGGCACCTTCTTCAACCGGGTGCAGACCTATGAGGTCGGCGAGTTTCCCTGCACCGAGACCATCCACTTCCCCAAGTCCTGCCTGCATTGCGAGGATGCCCCCTGCGTGCCGGTATGTCCGACCGGCGCCTCGTACAAGCGCAAGGAAGACGGCATCGTCCTGGTCAACTACGACAAGTGCATCGGCTGCAAGTACTGCTCCTGGGCCTGTCCCTACGGCGCGCGCGAGTTCGATGAGAAGCAGAAGGTAATGAAGAAATGCACCCTGTGCGTCGACCGGATCTACGACATGAGCATTCCGGAGGACCGGCGCAAACCCGCCTGCGTCATCTCCTGCCCGACCAGCGCGCGCCTGTTCGGCGATGTCCACGACCCGGAATCCGAGGTGTCGATCGCCATTCGCGAGAACGGCGGCTACCCGCTGATGCCCGAGTGGGGCACCAAGCCGGCGAACCATTACCTGCCCCGGCGCAAAACCAAGCTGCGCATCCACGAGGACGAACTGGTGCGCGCCGACAACCCGTTGAAGAAGGAAGACATTCGCCACGAGGTGAGCAAGGACGCCACCCTGGACGATTGGCTCATGTAAAGGCAGTTACAAGGTTCAAGGGACAAGATGCAAGCGGAAAGTTACTTGAATCCTGCCTCCTGAATCTTGCATCTCGATTGGAGTTTTTATGCACCCCGCTTTCTCGGTCATTTTCCTGACCACCCTGATCGGCGTTGGCCAGGGTCTGTTTCTGGCCCTTTATTCGAGCCAGACCTATTCCATCGTCAACGTCCTGCCGGCGCAGCCGGGCAGCTATTACGCCATCGGCGGCGCCATCGCCCTGGGCTTCCTGGTCGCCGGACTGATTCTTTCCTTCTTCCACCTCGGCCACCCGGAGCGTGCCTGGCGCGCCGCCAGCCAGTGGCGCACCTCCTGGCTGTCGCGCGAAATCATCGCCCTGCCACTGGTGATGAGCCTGATCGCCGTCTACATCCTCGCCAACTGGCTGGAACTGGACGCCGATCTGTACGGCTGGGGCATGCCCGGCCAGGTGGCGCTGACCCTCGGCAGCCTGGGCGCGGCGGCCAACCTGTTGCTGTTCCTGTGCACCGGCATGGTCTACGCGGCGGTGAAATTCCTCCAGGAATGGGCCAGCCCGCTGACCGTGCTGAACTACTTCCTGCTCGGCTCGGCCTCCGGTTTTACCTTGGCCGCCGCCTACGCTGCCTATCAGGCACCGGCGCTCACCGAGTTCTACGCCGGCTGGGCCATTATCCTGACCCTGGCCGCCCTGGCGACGCGTGCCGCCTCGCTGATCCGCAATGCCCGGCTGAAGCGCATCTCCACCCTGCAATCGGCCATCGGCGTGCGCCACAACAAGGTGCAGCAGCGTGCCATGGGCATGATGGGCGGCTCGTACAATACCCGCTAGTACTTCCACGGGCGCGGCGCCGCCTTCCTGAAGTCGGTGAAGTGGCTGTTCCTGGTGCTGGGCTTCCCGGTGCCGGTGCTGCTGCTCTGGGCCGGATTGTTCAACGATTCGGCCAGCCTCCTGGTCGCGGCGATGGCGGTGCAATATCTCGGCCTGCTGTTCGAGCGCTGGTTCTTTTTCGCTCAGGCGAACCATCCGCAGAACCTGTATTACCAGGTGATCGGCTAACCGTCGGCCACTTCGGAATCAATCGGAATGAATACGTAGCTCATGCAGGTTGCGCCTGGCGGCGTTACCGGAGCAGCATGGCTCGCCTCGCCGGGGGGTTCGTGCTAATTTTCGCCAGGCCACCACCAGCTTGCGGATGGATTCCTTCAGGTGCCAGAACACGCCTCGCCCGTTTCCCTGCGCCGGGTCATCCTGATCCGCTGGAGCCTATTGGTGTTGGGCACCGCCCTGTTGCTGGGCCTGGTGTTCGTCCTGTTCGGCTTGCGTCCGATTGTGGAGCGTAGCGCCGAAGATCAGTTCAACGTTGCCGCATTGCGCGTCGAAACCAGCCTGAACACTACTTTTGCACCGGCCCGGATCCTGCTGAGCCTCGCCCGTGATTGGAGCGGTGGCCAACCCCCCGATCTTGACGATCCCGGGGAATTCAATCGGCTGTTCATGCCTGTCCTGAGGGTCTTGCCGCAAGTCACTTCGGTGGTCGCCGGCACGTCGACCGGCCAGGCTTGGCTGTTGCTGGAACTGGCCAGTGGCGGCTGGCGCAACCGGATGACGGACTTGCCCGGCTGGGGCCAACGCCATCGGTTCTTCGAGCACGCCCCTGACGGCAGCGTCACCAGCCACTGGAAGGCGCTGGGCTACGATGCGCGCCTGCGGCCCTGGTATCGGGTGGCCATGGCGGGCAGCGAGTCGGAACGGGTTCAATGGACCGAGCCCTATCTTTTTTTTACCACCGGGGACCCGGGCATTTCGGCGTCCATCCGGTGGCTCCTGAAGGATGGCCGTGACTTCGTCCTGGGCTTCGATCTGAAGTTGCGCGACTTGTCCCGAACCACGCTGCGCGCCAGCGTCGGCAAACGCGGCCTGGCCTTGATCGTCACCGACGACTGGCGGGTTCTGGCCTTGCCCGCCATGCCGGAAGGCGTTCAGGAAAACGAATGGTTGAAGCGGGTGCTCAAGCCGGTTGCCGATCTTGGCCTGCATAGCGTCGACGCTCTCAGGAGTGCCTGGCATGCCGCCGACAAGACCACCGAGGTCTTTCAATTCCGCACCGGCGCGACGCAATACCTGGCCAATGTCCGGCCCTATTTCCTGGGAGGTCAGCGTTTCTGGGTGGTGACCCTCGCCCCTTCGCTGGATTTCATGCCCGCGTGGCGGCCCGTCGCGCTGGCCCTGGCCGGCGGTCTCGTCGTGATCCTGTTTCTGGCGTTTCTGATCGCGCGCTTCCAGGCGCGCAGCATCGCCCGCCCACTCGAGGCCCTGGCCCTGGCCAGCGAACGAACCGGCCGTCTGGACTTCAGCGATCCCCCAGCCATGAGCGGCATCGCCGAGATACATCAGCTGGAGGAGGCCCAGGCGGCGATGCGCGGCATGCTCAGGCGCAATCAGGAGATCCTGGCGTCCCAGGCCAAGGATCTGACGGATCAGGTCGAAGCGCTTCAGGTCGCCGAGGCGCGCATCCTGGAGAGCGAGATCTACAACAAGGTGCTGTTCGCCGACTCGCGTATTCCATTGGTCGTGCTGGATCCGGATTCCGGCCGCTTTGTCGATTGCAACCAGGCCGCCGTGGCCATCTACCATCTGCAACGGCGCGAAGCGGTATTGGGACTGACGCCGCTGGACGTCTCGGCGCCCACCCAGCATGGCGGCCAGCCCTCGGCCGAGGCCGCCGGCGAGCATATCAGGCAGGCCCTGAAGCAGGGGTCACGGGTTTTCGAGTGGCGGCATCGCCGGCCGGACGGCATGGAGTGGGATGCGGAGGTCCATCTCATGGCCTTCGACTACCAGGGCCGGAAATTGATCCAGTTCAGCCTTCAGGACATCACCGAGCGCAAGACCGCCAAGGACGCGCTGCAACGCCTGGCCTTCTACGACACCCTGACCGAACTCCCCAATCGGGCGTTGCTGCTTGACCGCCTCGGGCAGGCCCTGGCCACGGCACAACGTCATGAGCAATCCCTGGCGTTGTTGTTCCTGGACCTCGACCGCTTCAAGGAGATAAATGATACCCAGGGCCATACCGTCGGTGACCGGGTATTGCAAGAAGTGGCCAGGCGCTTTCAGAGCGTTTTGCGCCAGGACGAGTCCATGGCGCGCATGGGTGGCGATGAATTCGTCGTCCTGGCCATGGGTGCCGACCAGGTGGTCTCGGCACTGATCGCCGAACGCTTGATCGCCGCCTTGGCCGTGCCTTTGGAGATCATGGGGCATCGTTTTTCACTGTCGGCGAGCATCGGCATCGTTCTCTATCCCCAGGACGGCAGAACCCCGGACGATCTGCTGCAACATGCCGATGTCGCCATGTATCGGGCGAAATCCTCGGGTGGCGGCTACCGCTTCTACCGGCCCGAGATGAGCGCCGGTCTGGCCGAGCGCATGATGTTGGCGCGGGATCTCCGGGCCGCGCTGCAAGGCCGCGGTGGCGAATTGAGCCTGCATTTCCAGCCGCAGATCAAGCTGGAAAACGGCGAACTGGTCGGTGCCGAAGCGCTGATGCGCTGGCACCGACCGGAGCATGGCGACATCAGCCCGGCACTGTTCATCCCCATCGCCGAAGAGCGCGGCATGATGGCCGAACTCGGTACCTGGGTGCTGGAAGAGGCTTGCCGACAACTGAATACCTGGCAGGCCGAGGGCCGGACGCTGCCCGGGCGCCTGGCGGTGAACATCGCCACCCAGCAGATCGAGAGCCTGGATTTTCCCGACCTGGCGCTGGCCATTGTGCGCCGCGCCGGGCTTTCGCCGAGCCAGTTCGAGCTGGAATTGACGGAAAGCGGTCTGATGCGCGATGTCGAACTGGCCATCAATATCGCCGGCAGGCTTAAGTCAGCGGGCTTTGCCCTGGCCATCGACGATTTCGGTACCGGCTATTCCTCGCTGGCCTATCTACAACGGCTGCCCATCAGCAAGGTCAAGGTCGACATGTCGTTCGTGCGCGATATGCTGTCCGACCATAACGACTACGCCATCGTCAACACCATCATCGGCATGGGCCGCACCCTGGACCTGATGACCCTGGCGGAAGGGGTGGAAACCCAGGCCCAGGCCGAAACCCTGCTTGCCATGGGGTGCTACCAGGCCCAGGGTTACTATTTTGGCCGGCCCGAACCGGGCGCGGCCTTTGCCAGTCGCTGGCTGGGCACACGGCTGGCATAGGCTGAACCCTGGAGCGCGCATGCCGCGGGCACAATCCGCGGCGATTCACGCCAAGCGTGACTGGCTGCTAAAGAAGATGCGCGGCGGCAAGCAGGGTATCGGCGATCTCGCCGAGCGGCTTGCCGGTCGTCATGGCCAGCTTGCGCAGTTCCTTGTAGGCGTCGTCTTCGCTCAGGCCGCGCCGTTCCATCAGCAACCCCTTGGCACGCTCGACGGACTTGCGCTCGGCGAGTTCGCGTTCGGTGTCGGCAAGCTTGAGACTCAGTTCCTGATGCGCCTCGAAGCGGGCACAGGCGACTTCCAGGATGGGTTTCAGGCGATCCGGTGCCAGGCCGTCGACGACATAGGCCGACACGCCCGCCTGGACCGCCGCCTTGATGGTTTCGCTGGCGCCATCCTGAGTGAACATGACCACCGGTCGGGGTGCGTTGCGAGTCGTCAGGCTGATCTGCTCCATGGTGTCGCGGTCGGGTGAGTCGGCGGCGACGATGACGATGTGCGGCTTCATGCCGGCGACCGCATCGGGCAGGTCGATGGCCTCGCGCAGTTCGGCGACCACCCGGTAACCGGCCAGCGTCAGCGCGCCGCGCAACTGGCGGCTGCGTTCGCCGTCGGCGTCGACGATCATCACCTTGAGGTAGCTGTCGCGTGCCGGTACCTTGGGTTCGGACGGCGCGCGGCGTGGCTTGACGACGGTCCTGGCCATCATGCGCCCTGGAGTTCGTGGTGCGCCATAACGGCGGCGCGCTCGTCCGGCAAGCCTGTCCGGGCGAGCGATAGGCGCATTTTTTTGGGCATCCTGTTGTCCATGACGTGCATGATGCACTCCGAATGGCGGGGTGGCTAGGTTCAAC
This sequence comes from Hydrogenophilales bacterium, assembly GCA_016703155.1. Classification (GTDB taxonomy): domain Bacteria; phylum Pseudomonadota; class Gammaproteobacteria; order Burkholderiales; family Thiobacillaceae; genus JADJCP01. The sequence goes on along the minus strand of JADJCP010000001.1, from coordinate 946,661 downwards.
CCGCCCGCAGCCGGCAGACGAGCAGTAGATTGAAGGTCGTCGCCACGAAGGCGACCGCCTGCCGGAAGCACAATGGATCGTGCTCGACGACCGGTGCCGGGCGTGGTCTGGACAATCGGCTGGCCTCGTCCCGTTCAAGCGCGAGGAGGAATTCCTCGGCGGTTTCGAAACGGTTCTCCGGATCGCTGTTTGATGGCGGAACAGCGCGTGTTTCCAGTACGCTTGCCCATGCGCCATCTGCCGCCCACCTTCCCAAGCGACTTGAAATAAGGTATGAGTGAGGCCGTAGCAAACATGGCGCGCGCCATGTCGGACGCCATCTCCGGTAACGCACTGGATTCCGTATTTCAGCCTGCCCGGAAGCGTCGACGGCTCCCGCGCAAATGATTAATCAACCCTTCCCGCTGAATGCTTCCGCGAACCTATGTGAGGTCAACGCTATGTCCAACATGATTCTGCTCGGCACCCGCAAAGGCACGGTCATCTTCGACCGCGTGGATTCCACCTGGCGGCCGCGCCCCATCGCGCATGCCGGCATTCCCGTCTGTTACGCGGCGCGCGATGCGCGCGACGGCACCTTGTGGGCTTCCCTGGACCACGGCCACTGGGGCCCCAAGCTGTCGCGTTCGCGCGATGGCGGCGTAACCTGGCAGGATCTTTCGTCGTTGAAATACCCGGACGGCGCGCGCCATATCGTCCAGATGCTGCCGACACCGGATTTCGATCCGGCGGCGCCCACCGGCCAGCCCGCGTACAAGGATGCCGCCGTGTACAAGATCTGGAACCTGGCCTTTGGCTCCGCCGGGCAGCCCGGCCGGATCTACGCCGGCACGATTCCCGGCGGCCTGTTCGTCAGCGACGACGGCGGCGACACCTGGACGCTGAACCGGCCACTGTGGAACCACGCCAGTCGCGGCGGCGACCTGTTCGCCGGCGGCGCGACCAGTGAGAACCAATGGGGCGGTACGCCGGCCAGTATCGACTACGGTGTGTTCGAGCCGGGCATCCACTCCATCGTCATCGACCCGCGCGATCCGCTGCACATGCATATCGCGGTCTCCTCGGCTGGCGTGCTGGAAAGCCGCGACGGCGGCCAGACCTGGGGTCCGCGCAATCGTGGCGTGACGAACGATTACCTGCCGAATCCGGAAGCCGAATGGGGGCACGATCCGCACTTCGTCACCGCCTGCCCGGCGCAGCCGGATCATCTCTGGCAACAGAACCACTGCGGCGTGTTCTACAGCGCGGATGGCGCGCAAACCTGGACCAAGGTCAGCCAGCCCGAGGCCGGCGTGCATTTCGGCTTCCCCATCGCGGTGGATGCGCGGGACGGTCGCACCGCCTGGGTCGTGCCGGCGCGCGCGGACATGGCGCGGATGGCGATCGACGGCGGCCTGTTCGTGGCGCGCACGACCGATGGCGGGAAATCCTGGCAAGCCTTTCGCGCTGGCCTGCCGCAGGAAAACGCCTATGACATCGTGCTGCGGCACGGCCTCGACGTATCCGGCGATTGCCTGTGCTTCGGCAGCACCACCGGCAACGTCTACCTGTCGGAAGATCGCGGTGAAACCTGGCAATGCCTGGGCAACAACTTTCCGCCGGTGTATTCGGTTCGATTTGGTTGAGCGGGCTGAACGCCATGCCCACGGTGACCATGACGCGGCACCTCTACCGCTTCTTCCCGGCGCTGGAAAGCCGCACCATCACGGCGCCGGCCGGCTCGGTGGCCGAGGTGCTGCGTGCAGTCGACGAACTGGCACCGGGATTTTCCGATTACATCGTTGATGAACGCGGCGCGCTACGGCGGCACGTCAATCTCAGCATCAATGACACCATCGTGATCGACCGCAGGAACCTGTCGGATCGTGTGCCGGAGGGGGCGACGCTGTTCATTTTCCAGGCCCTGAGCGGTGGATAGACCGGAAATCCCCGCTCAATGCCGATCCGGCACCACACCGAGTTGCGGCATGTTCGCCAGGCCGGTTTCCCGTGCATGTTCGACGAAGCCTTTGTTGCGCCAGAAGAATGCACCCGGCATGGTGGTCGGAATCACCAGCACATAGAACAGGGCGCGGCCGATGATGGCGGTGGCCAGCAGGGTCAGCGCCATTGGCGCGAACAGCATCGAGTTGCCCGTGGCAACGATACCCAGCGCCAGGGTCAGGCTTAAACCCAACAGGCCGTTGCGCAGCCAGTAGGGGTTGCCGAAGGTGGTGGTCTGTTCGTAGAACGAGGCATCGCCTTCCTCACCCTGGCCGCGCAGGTCGCGGGCATGTGCCAGCAGGCCGACGCCTTCCAGCAACAGCGCGAACATGATCAGGCTGGCCAGCATCTGTGTCAGTTCCGGTGTGAGACTGTTGAATCCCGCCGCGAACAGCGCCAGGAACAGCGCGCCCAGGCCCAGGCCGGCGGCGATGAAGGATGCGCCGGTCTGCCAGTGGTTCCAGAACGGCCGTGCCGGGATGCGATACAGCTTGATCATGTAATAACCGCCGAAACTCAGACCCAGCAGGCCGGCAACGGTGGCGGCAGGTTTCAGCAGTTCCGCGAAGGGAAAGCTTGGGAACACGCTGAAGAAGCCGTAACCCGCCAGCCCACCGAAGAACAGTGATACCCCGGCGATCTCTCGGCTCACCGGCGACAAGCGCCAGTTGTTGAAGCCGCGATAAAAGCGCATCGGTTTGCCCAGGTGCATGTTGAGTTTGAACAGGCCGAAGCTCATCAACGCAATCAGCGCGACCACGGCGGGCAGGTAGGCGGCGCTGCCGATGAACGCGACGATGGACTCCAGGCCCAGCCAGGCGCCGACCGAAAGCAGCAGGAAAGCGCCCATCGCGGTCTGCGCCGCCAGCGTGAAGACGATGTGCGCGTTCTCGTGCGAGCCGAGCAACTTGGCCCAGTTCCATTCGCGCTGGAAGTCGTGTTTCGGGTCCAGCACCGGCGTGAACGTCCCGCTGCCGTCATCCTTGTGATATTTCACCGGCGTGCTGTCCACCCGCACCATGTCGCGCTGGGTGGCGCGGGTCTGCTGGAAGCGAATGTTGGGATGCGTAATGTCCGGGCTCGGGAAACCGGGAATCACCGTCTTGGCCTGGCTGCGGCCCTCCGGGATGTTCTCGATGACGCCGAAATCCAGCGCCTTGCCCAGACAGGCCGAGACGCAGGCCGGTTTCAGGCCCACCTCCAGGCGATCCACGCACATGTTGCACTTCGACACCTGGCCCTTGACCGGGTCGAGTTGCGGCGCGTTGTACGGGCAGACCCAGGTGCAGTAACCGCAGCCGAAGCAGATGTCCGGGTCCTGCAGCACTGCGCCGTATTCGGCGAACTTGGTGTAGGCGCGGGTCGGGCAACCTTTCAGGCAGACCGGATCGTCGCAGTGGTTGCAGGCCATCGAGATGTTCAGGCGCTGGTAGTTCGGGTAGGTGCCGCCTTCGACGAAACCGACCGAACGGAAAGCGATGTGCGCCGGGTTGTCGTTCTTCTCGCTGCAAGCCGCCTCGCAGGCGTGGCAGGCGATGCAGTTGTCGGCGTTGAAATAGAAGCCGTGCTGCTTGTAGCGGTTGGGGTTCTGCTGCGCGCAGGCCTCGCCGTTGATGACGAAATTCTGTGCGCGCAGGGCGTCGCCCTCCGGCGCGGTCTCGATGGACTTGCCGTAGCGGTTCAGCGTCTGGCTGCTCGGGTCTTTGAGCAGCGCGTAATCGGGCTCGTTGGGGCGTACTTGAAACATGGTGATTCTCCGCGTAGGTCGGGTTAGCGGCTTTATCGCGTAACCCGACGGGCCGTAATGTCGGTTACGGCTGCGCCTAACCCGACCTACAAATTCTTAAAACTTCCTCATTTCCATCGACAACTTCGCCGCCGCGACCTGGTCGGCGATGCGTTCGATGCGGATGGCGGACTGCTTGTAGGCGGGCTGGCGCGAGTGCGGATCGAGCAGGCCCAAGGTCAGGCGGTTGGCGCAGTCGTGGAAGTGGAACGGCAGGAACACCATGTTCTTCGGCACCCGCTGGGTCGGCATGGCCATCGCCACCGCGTCGCCGCGACGCGACACCATGCGCACGTATTCGCCGCGCTGGATGCCCAATTCCAACGCCAGGTCGGGGTTGATCTCGATGAATGGTATCGGGCTGTACTTGTTGTTGTTGCCGATCTTGCCGGTCTTGGTGCGGCCATGCCAATGCTCGATCAGGCGGCCGGTGTTGAGCCAGACCGGGAACTTCTCGTCCGGAACTTCGTTGTTGTCGATGAACGGCAACGGAATCAGTTTGGCGCGGCCGTCCGGGTAGCTGAACACGCCATCCACGGTGTACAGCCGCTTGCCGCCCTTCGGCGGTGCTTCGCCGCGTTCGACCTGATCGGCGGTGTACGGCCACTGGATGCCGCGACTTTTCTCGATCAATTCATGGTTCATGCCGGAGATGTCGGCGAGACGGCCCTTCGACAACTGGCCCATTTCCAGAAAGATATCGCCGGCCCGTTCCGGGAAGGTCACCCGGCCGTCCTTGTTGAAGCGTTCCGCCACCCGGTTGAACACCCACAGATCGGGCTTCGCCTCGCCCGGCGGCGGCGTGATTGGCGTGATGCGGTTGATGCGTCGCTCGGTGTTGGTCATCACGCCGTCCTTCTCCGCCCAGGTGCCGGCGGGCAGATAGACGTGGGCGTACTGCGCGCTTTCGGTGTCCTGGTAGCAATCCTGCACGCAGCAGAATTCCAGTTGCTCCATCGCCTTGCGGATGCGCGCGGTGTTGGGCAGTGAGGACATCGGGTTGGTGGCGATCAGCCACAGGCCCTTGATCTGCCCGGCCTCCATGGCCTGGTAGATGTCGGTCTGCAACATGCCGCGCTTCTTCGGGAAGAACTCGGGATCGACGTTCCAGAACTTGCCGACTTCCTCGCGGTGCTCCGGATATTCCAGATAGCGGAAACCGGGCAGGCCGGAGCAGGACGACCATTCGCGCGTGCCCATGGCGTTGCACTGGCCGGTGATGGACAGCGAAGTCCCGCCGGGTTTTCCAATATTGCCGGTGATCAGCGCCAGGTTGTTGATGCCGACCACGCCATCGGAACCGTGGGTGGACTGATTGATACCCATGGTCCAGATCTGCATTGCCGCCGATGCTTTGGCGAACGTGCGCGCCACGACGCGAATGGTGTCCTCGTCGATGCCGCAGATTTTCGAAGCGGTGACCGGGTCGTATTTCTCCACTTCGGCGCGCAACGCCTCGATGCCGTTGGTGTTGGCGTTGATGTAGCGCTGGTCGTGCAGGTTCTCCTTGAAGATGACGTGCATCATCGCGTTCATCAGCACCACATCGGTGCCCGGCGTGATCGCCAGATGAATGTGCGCGTTCTGCGCCAGCATGGTGACGCGCGGATCGACCACGATCAGCGGGAAGCCGGTCTTTTCCTGCGCTTCCTTCATGCGCCAGTAGATGATCGGATGCTGCTCCGGCAGGTTGGAGCCCCAGGCGATCAGGCAGCCGGTGTGCTCGAAATCCTCGTAACAGCCGGGCGGGCCGTCGGAGCCGAACGAGCGCTTGTAGCCGGACACCGCCGACGACATGCACAGCGTGGTGTTGCCGTCGTAGTTGTTGGTGCCGATCAGGCCGCGCGTCAGCTTGCCCAGCGTGTAGAACTCCTCGGTCAGCATCTGGCCGGTGGAGATGATGGCGAACGAATCCGGGCCGTGTTCCGCCTGGATACGGCGGATTTCGTCGTGCAGCTTGTCCAGCGTGGCGTCCCAGGTGGAAGGCTGCCAGGCGTCGTGCCATTTGTCGCGCATCAAGGGCTGCAGGCCGCGTCCGGCGGAAGTGAACAGCTCGTGCTCGAAGATGCCTTTCAGGCATAGCTTGCCCCGGTTGACGTCGGCATCGGCGACGCCACGCGAGGAAACCGGCTTGCCTTCGGCGTTCAGGCCGACCTCGATGGAGCAACCGGTGGAGCAGTAACCGCAGGCGGCGTACTTCCATTCCACGATGCCCTTGTCGGCGATCTTGATCGGGTTCTTCTTGCTACGTCCGAACAGCATGATTCGTTTCCTTTCATCAGACTCCCCCCTTTGAAAAGGGGGATGGCGCCGGGTTCACGCCAACTTCAAAAACACCTGGCCGTCTTCCACCTTGGTGGCATAGGTGCGTGCGCAGCCCTTGTCCGGCAGCACCGCTTCGCCGGTGACCAGATCGATCTTCCAGCTATGCAGCGGGCAGGTGACCTGGCCGCCGTGGACGATGCCTTCCGACAACGGGCCGCCGCGATGCGGGCACTTGTCGCGCACGGCATAGATTTCATCGGCGGCGGTGCGGAACAGGGCGATGCGGTTTACCGCGTCGTCGTGGCTCAGTTCGACTACCCGCGCGCCTTGGCGAGGGATGTCGTCGAGGTGGGTGATTGCAATCCAGTCGTTCATGTTCTTGTCCTTCAGGCAGAGATGCGGATGGGCTGGAACTCGTGCGCTTCGGCGCCCTCGGCGCGTTCCTTCCACGGGTCGATCTGGGCGAATTGCTGGCCGAACTTGAAGCGCTCGTAGAGTTCGGCGCGGCCAGCCGCGTCATCCACCACTTTCGCCTTGATGTGGGCCAGGCCGACCCGCTCCACCCAGGGCGCGGTGCGTTCCAGGTAATGGGCCTCCTCGCGGTAGAGCTGGGCGAAGGCGCCGGTGTATTCCATCACCTGCTCCTCGGTCTCGACCTTGGTCAGCAGATCGGTGACGCGCACCTTGATGCCGCCGTTGCCGCCGACATGCAGCTCGTAGCCGGAATCCACACACACCACGCCGAAGTCCTTGATGGTCGCCTCGGCGCAGTTGCGCGGGCAGCCGGATACCGCCAGCTTGTATTTGTGCGGCATCCAGGAACCCCAGGTAAGTTGTTCCAGCTTGACGCCCAGGCCGGTCGAATCCTGCGTGCCGAAGCGGCACCACTTGGCGCCGACGCAGGTTTTCACCGTGCGCAGCGCCTTGCCGTAGGCGTGGCCGGAGACGAAGCCGGCGTCCGACAAATCCTTCCACATCGCCGGCAAGTCGGTCTTCTTCACCCCGAACAAGTCGATACGCTGGCCGCCGGTAACCTTCACCTCCGGCACCTTGTACTTCTCGGCCACGTCGGCGATGGCGCGCAGTTCCTTCGGATTGGTCAGGCCGCCCCACATGCGCGGCACCACCGAGAAGGAGCCATCCTTCTGGATGTTGCCGTGCGCGCGTTCGTTGGTGAAGCGCGACTGGGCGTCGTCCTGGTATTCGGCGGGCCAACGCGCCAACAGGTAGTAGTTCACCGCCGGGCGGCAGCTGGCGCAGCCGTCCGGCGTGCTCCATTCCAGCGCCTCGAACACCGCGTCCATGGTCTTCAGGCCTTGATCCTTGATCGCGGCGATCACCTCGTCGTGGCTGTGCTCGGTGCACTTGCACAGCGGCTTCTTCGACGGCGCTGCGGAGTAGTTGCCGCCGACGGTGTGCGCCAGCACGGCTTCCACCAGGCCGGTGCAGGAACCGCAGGAGGCGGAGGCCTTGGTGTGCGCCTTCACCTCGTCCAGGGTGAACAGCTTCAGGTCGCGGATGGCGGCGACGATGGTGCCCTTGCACACGCCGTTGCAACCGCAGATTTCGGCGCTGTCCGGCAGCGCCGCCACCCGTTCGGCGGGGCCGTGGCCGGAGTCGCCCAGATGGTGCTGGCCGAACAGGATGGTCTTGCGGAACTGGGCGATGTCAGTGCCTTCGCGCAGCATGTCGAAGTACCAGGTGCCGTCGATGGTGTCGCCGTAGATGCAGGCGCCGACCAGCTTGTTGTCCTTGAGCACCAGCTTCTTGTAGGTGCCGGCGGCGGCATCGGAGAACACCAGCGATTCGGTGCTGCTGTCGCCCATGAAGTTGCCGGCGGAGAACAGGTCGATGCCTGTGACTTTCAGTTTGGTCGAAGTCATCGAACCCTGATAGCGCGCCACGCCATGCTCGGCCAGATGGTTGGCGGCAACCTTGGCCTGCTCGAACAGTGGCGCCACCAGGCCATAGGCGATGCCGCGATGGCTGACGCACTCGCCCACCGCGTAGATGCGTGCATCGGTAATGGTTTGCATGGTGTCGTTAACTACCAGACCGCGGTTGCAATGCAGGCCGGCCGACTCCGCCAGTTCCGTGTTGGGGCGGATGCCGACCGCCATCACCACCAGGTCGGCGGGGATGGTTTCGCCATCCTTGAAGCGAACGGCACCGACGCGCCCTGTAGGAGCCGGCTTGCCGGCGATCCTGGCGTCCTGATCGCGAGCAAGCTCGCTCCTACAGGGGAGCAATTCCGCCGTCTGCTTCCTGAGCAGAAACTTCAACCCCTTCGCCTCCAGATTCTGTTGCAGCAGACGCGCCGCCGGCTCGTCCAGTTGCCGCTCCAGCAACCAGTCGCCGATATGCACCACGCTGACATCCATGCCGCGCAGCTTCAGGCCGTTCGCTGCTTCCAGACCGAGCAGGCCGCCGCCGATCACCACGGCATGCTTGTATTGCGACGATGCCTGGATCATGCGATCCACATCGGCGATGTCGCGGAAGCCAATCACGCCCTCAAGATCGGCGCCCGGCACCGGCAGGATGAACGGCTTCGAACCGGTCGCCAGAAGCAGGCGGTCATACTCGGCGCGCATGCCGTCGTCGGTCTCGACATAACGATTCTTGCGGTCGATCTTCGCCACCCGCTTGCCCGTATGCAGCGTGATGCCGTTGGTGGCGTACCACTCGCGGCTGTTCAGGACGCTCTGTTCCACCGTCTGCTCGCCAGCGAGCACCGGCGACAACATGATGCGGTTGTAATTGGGGTGCGGCTCGTCGCCGAATACGGTGATGTCGTACATGCCCGGCGCCGCCTTGAGCAACTCCTCCAGCGTGCGCATGCCGGCCATGCCGTTGCCCACCAATACCAATTTCATACGTGCCATCTGCATTTCCTCTCGGCAAATAAAAACGGCATCCATCCCCAGGGGGAAGGACGCCGTTGTCCAAAACTGTTCAGGCTGCGAAGCGCTGTTGCTGAGTAACTAGCAAGGGACGTGCCATAGAGAGAAGTTCATAGGAATCAATGGGATGGTTGGATGATGCCCTGGCGTGGCGCACTGTCGCGGGGCGGGGCGCACTGGGTTTGGGCGGCAAGGGGGTATGACTGCTCGCCGGCAATCGACATCGATCTCATGCAAATAGATTGCTGACGGCAATCGGCCAGAAGTCGCCTGTAAAGCGGCTAGAAATTTGCCCTTGGGAAGGCCGGAATACGAGCTGGAACCGCCATTCGCCGGACAGGTATCCTCGGTACGGGGGCTGTAATGGGACGATGGATACAAGATCCATCAGGCGGGGGGCGGTGTGACCCCATAATGCACGCTCCTATGGTTGACGACAAAAAGTTGGACCATAATTCCGTCACGCAAAGGAAGACAGCGCCGGGTCCGCCTTTTCATACATGCATATAGAGACCGGCGGGAGGGTTAATCTTGATAAATCATGAGGATATGGCGTTGTTGGCGCCGTCCAAATATTAAAGAATGTCCGGACCCACGGGTCTCTCCATTAATTGTTAGCCCGCCAAAGGGAAACCACAATGGTTGAAAAGAACGGCATCCTGTCATTTGGCACACTGGCCAGACCGTTTCTGTTATCCGGAGTAATAACCACCCTTGTAGCGAGTCCCATCTATGCATGGATGCACTGGGGAGAGTTAAGCATGTTCACTTGGCTGTTCCTGTTTGTTGCTGCACCGATCATCAATGGTTTTATTTCGCTGCTGTTCCTTCTCGTAACTTACCCAGTTTTTCGCTGGCTTGCCGCGAAGGGTGCCTTTGGGGTTGGGAGAATTCAATTTCATGCTGCCGACAAGTAGACCACAGGGCCAGTTCTTCAAGCACATACAGTTCTGCGCCTTAACAAAAGGGGGTCAGTGTCGAATTATTTTCTTTAACTGGCGCCAGCTACCGGTATATGTAGTTGGATATTCAGAGGCTACCCAAACCCTGATCATCAACTCACAGGCTCAGCATGCAATTTCACGCCCAGCCCATGCAGTAGTTTCAGAATGGTGTCGTAGCGTGGCTTGGCGCCGGGGGCCAGCGCTTTATAGAGACTTTCACGGCCCAGCCCCGTGTCCTTCGCCAGTTGCGTCATACCGCGCGATTTCGCCACATCGGCGACGGCGGCCAGGAACACCTCGGGGTTGGGGTCTTCAAGCGCGGCGGTGAGGTATTCGGCGATGACTGCTTCGTTGTCTAGGTAATCGGCGGCGTCGAACTTTGCCAAGGTAGTCATTTCAGTTCCTTGTCGAGAGTCTTCAATATCTGTTTGGCGCGCTGGATGTCGCGCTTCTGCGTGGATTTGTCGCTGCCCAATAGCAGCCAGTACACGACCGATTCACGCCGGGTGAAATAGACGCGGTAGCCGGGGCCGACATGCACGCGTATTTCGGACACGCCGTCGCCGACAGGCTCGCAGTCGCCGAAGTTGCCTAATTCCGCCGCACGGATCCGATAAAGGATGCGGGCCTTGGCCAGGTTGTCCTTCAGACCTGTCAGCCAAGCATCGAATTCGCCAGTACGGTAGAAGGTGTTCATGGATTGAATGGTATCCGTATGGATACGTCCGTTCAATCCATATTTTGTCAGGGTACGGTGGGGCCGGGTTCACTGAAGGATCAGATGTGCAACCACGAAAGGCCGGTTGATATCGTCGCAGCTGAGTGCTGCTGGGGGTATTCGACTCCACCTGGAATGTCGCTATATCGAAAAAACGGCGACACGTTTAGTCAACGTGTCGCCGTTAACGATCTATAGCGGGCTGGCTCAGGCCGCTTTCTTAACCTGCTTCTGATACAGGAACTCCAGCACCTTGCCGCGCAGGTGGTGGTAGTGGGCGTTTTCGGCCAGGGCGAGGCGGTCGCGCGGGCGTTCCAGATCGACGCTGAGGATTTCGCCTATGGTGGCGGCGGGGCCGTTGGTCATCATCACGATGCGGTCGGACAGCAGCACGGCTTCGTCGACGTCGTGGGTGACCATGAGCGTGGTGGCGCCGGTTTCGCTGACGATGCGCATGAGTTCGTCCTGCAGGCTGGCGCGCGTGAGGGCATCGAGGGCACCGAAGGGTTCGTCCATGAGCAGCACTTTCGGTTCCATGGCCAGGGCGCGGGCGATGCCGACGCGTTGCTTCATGCCGCCGGAGATTTCGCCCGGCAGCTTGTGCATGGCGTGCGACAGGTGCACGAGTTCCAGGGCCGCCTCGGTGCGCGCCTTGAGTTCCTTCTTCGATTCCTTGGCGCCGAAGACGCGTTCGACGGCGAGGTGGACGTTGCCGAAGCAGGTGAGCCAGGGCAGCAGGGAGTGCTGCTGGAACACCATGCCGCGATCCGGACCGGGGCCCTTGATCTCGTGGTTGTTGAGCAGCAGCACGCCGTTGGTGGCGTCGGTGAGGCCGGCGACCAGGTTGAGCAGGGTCGACTTGCCGCAGCCGGAGTGGCCGATCAGCGCGATGAACTCGCCTTTCTGCACGTTCAGGTTGATGTCGCGCAAGGCGGTGAACTTGCCTTTTTTGGTGTTGAACACCATCTCGGCGTTTTCGATTTGCAGGTAGCTGTGCATGTTTTCTCCAGGTGCAAGATTCAGGACGCAAGGCAAGACGGGCACGGTTCAGGTTTCCTTGGGCCTTGAACCTTGCCTCTTGAACCTGTTACTCACTCATAGTTGAATCGTTTCGCGATCAGCACCAGGGCCTGTTCGAGAATCAGGCCGACGATGCCGACGATGAAGATGGCGATAAGGATGTGTTCGACGTTCAGGTTGTTCCACTCGTCCCACACCCAGAAGCCGAGGCCGGTGCCGCCGGTGAGCATTTCGGCTGCGACGATAACCAGCCAGGCGACGCCCATGGACAGGCGGATGCCGGTCATCAGGTGCGGTAGCACGGCGGGGAACAGGATCTTGGTGAAGATCTTCCACTCGGACAGGTTGAGCACCCGGGCGACGTTGAGGTAGTCCTGCGGCACTTGCGAGACGCCGGCCGCCGTGTTGAGGATGATCGGCCAGATGCTGGAGATGAAGATCACCCAGATCGAGGCCGGATCGGTTTCCTTGAACACATACAGGCCGATGGGCAGCCAGGCCAGCGGCGACACCGGGCGCAGCAGGCTGATGATGGGCGCGACCATCCCGGAGAGGAACTGGAAACGGCCGATCATGAAGCCGAGCGGAATGCCCACCATGGCGGCCAGGCCGAAACCGGCGCCGACCCGGTACAGGGAGGCGAGGATGTTCCAGCCGATGCCCTTGTCGTTGGGGCCGTTGTCGTAGAACGGGTCGGCGAACAATTCCTTGGCCGATTCCCAGGTCTTGGCCGGGCCGGGCAGGCCGCTCTCGCCACCGCTGCTGGAGACGATCTGCCAGAGCAGGATGAACAGGGCGATACCGATGACCGGCGGCAGGGCGCTGCGCAAGGCACCGCCCAGCCAGTCCAGCGTGGCCTTGCCGCGTTCGGTTTCGAAGAAGGGCGTCGGACGCGGCTTGCGCGGCGCTTCGGCGGGTTCGATCTTGACGCTGTTCGGTTGGTTCATGACTTGATCCAGACTGCTTTCGTTGAATGTGACTGCGCTCATGGTTGGCTCCTTGAGTGAGGCGCCTAGGCGTCCATACCCCCTTTGAAAAAGGGGGGGCTAGGGGGGATTTCTTAGGCGAATGGCTATCCGAACGCCGTCAAATCCCCCTCATTCCCCCTTTACAAAGGGGGAGGGCGCCGAGTGTTACGCTTAAGATTCATCTTGTTTCGACTACGCTTTCACCTTGAAGCCATCCGCATAGGCCTTCGGGTTTTTGCCGTCCCAGACGACGCCGTCGATCAGCTTCGAGGTGCGCATCTCGGTCTTGGGTACCGGCACCTTGGCCATGGCGGCGGCCTCTTTGTAGAGGGCGATCTGGTTCACTTTCCTGGCCGTGCCCAGGTAGTCCGGGTGGTCTTTGAGCAGGCCCCAGCGCTTGTGCTGGGTCAGGAACCACATGCCGTCCGACAGGTAGGGGAAGTTGACCTTGCCGTCGTTGTAGAACTTCATGTAGTTGGCGTCCTGCCACTTCCTGCCGAGGCCGTTGTCGTACTGGCCGAGCATGCGGTCCTCGATGACGTCGAACTCGGTGTTGACGTAGGACTTGCCGGAGATGATCCGGGCCACCTCGGAGCGGTTCGCCATGGTGTCGATGTACTTGGAGGCGTCGAGTAGGGCGGCGATCATGGCGCGCGCCGTGTTCGGGTATTTCTGGATGAATTCCAGGGTGGCGCCGAGCACCTTTTCCGGATGGTCGGTCCAGATGTCCTGGGTGGTCACCGCGGTGAAACCGATCTTGTCCCACACGGCCCGTGCGTTCCAGGGCTCGCCGACGCTGTAGCCGTCCATCTTGCCGACCCGCATGTTGGCCACCATCTGCGGCGGCGGCACGGTGATCACCTTGACGTCCTTCATCGGGTTGATGCCGTAGGTGCCCATCCAGTAATACAGCCACATGGCGTGGGTGCCGGTGGGGAAGGTCTGGGCGAAGGTCCATTCCTTGGGCTCGGCCTTGACCAGCCTGGCCAGGCCGGCGCCGTCGGTGACGCCCTTGGCCTTCAGCTCGTTGTTCAGGGTGATGCCCTGGCCGTTGTTGTTGATGGTCATCAGCACGGCCATGTCCTTCTGCGGACCGCCGACGCCGAGTTGCAGGCCGTAGATCAGACCGTAGAGCACGTGTGCCGCGTCCAGTTCGCCGTTCGACAGCTTGTCGCGCACGCCAGCCCAGCTCGCCTCCTTGCTGGGGATGATCTTGATGCCGTACTTCTTGTCGAAGCCCTTCTCGGCGGCGATGGCGACGCTGGCGCAGTCGGTCAGGGGGATGAAGCCGATCTTCACCTCGGTCTTCTCCGGGGCATCGGAACCGGCGGCCCAGGCGCCGCTGCGAACTCCAGGCGCCAGCAGGCTCATGATGGCCGCCGCCGCGGACAGGCTGGCGCTCTTCTTGAGGAAGTCGCGTTTGTCATGATTGATCTCCGTATTTGGGGTGATGATTTCAGAATCGGTTTGTTTCATGGCTAGGCTCCTGGCAAAAAAAAGCGTCCTTCAATGCGCTTGCCCGCATGGAAGGACGCCGTTGTCCGAGTGCACCGACATTGGTGCTTGAATTTCGAAGAACCCCTGTCGAGGCCCGTCTCGAACGTTTATAAGCATGGCCCGTGCCAACTATATAAGATGTTGATAATAAACAGATACGTCTGACAATGCCGGGGTGCATGGTGATTGCGGTGCACGCCCTTGGTGCGGCATGCACCGCAACCAGTCATTTGCTGGTGGGGGTCGGGAATGTGTCATGGCCGGGGGTGTGGTAACCAGAAAGACAGGGCGAAGTTGCTGACCACCCTCAGCAGGCCCAGGCCATGGGCCGCCTCGGGCAAGGTGGTCAGGAGGTATCGCAGGCCCTCGGACGGCGCTATCATCCGACGCACCATGACTCTCGATGCCGCCTCCCCCGAGCCCTTGTCGCCGCAACGCATCCTCGTCGTCGACGACAGCCGCGCCATCGGCATGGCGGTGACGCGCTCGCTCGCGTCGGTCACCGACCTGCCCATCGACTATGCCGATTCCTTCAAGGCCTGCGAGCAGCTCTTGACCGAACATGGTTCGGCGTATCAAGCCGCGGTGGTCGACTTGAACCTGCCCGATGCGCCAGATGGTCAGGCGGTGGATCTGGTGCTCGGCAACGGCATTGCCACCATCGTCCTGACCGGCATGCTGGACGAGAGTCTGCACGCGCGCATCAGCAGCAAGCCTATCGTCGACTATGTGGTGAAACAGAATCCGGGTGCCATCGAAACGGTGCAGCGCGATGTCCGCCGGGTCTTGCGCAACCGCGAACGCAAGGCCTTGGTGGTCGACGACAGCGTCAGCTATCGCGCCTACCTGAAGACCATCCTGGCGACACAGCGTTTGCAGGTCATCGAGGCCGGCGACGGCAGGAAGGCCCTGGAACGCATCGAACGGTGGTCGGTCTGTCCGGGTCGGACGATTCCTTCCTGGGGGTGCGTTTCCTCAAGGCTGGCGCCAACGATCTGGTGCGCAAACCCTTTTTGCTGGAAGAATTCGTCGGCCGCATCAATACCTGCCTGGACCATCTCGACGACATCCAGACGATCCGCGACCAGGCCAACCGCGACTATCTGACGCGCCTCTACAACCGGCGCTACCTCTTCGATACCGGCTGTGTCCTGCACAAGAGCGCACTGCGCGGCCAGATCCGCGTGCTCGTCGCCATGCTCGATGTCGACCATTTCAAGCATATCAACGACGCGCATGGACACGACGTCGGCGACCAGGCCCTGGTGGCGCTGGCGAAACTGCTGATTGGCGGTACCCGCGGCACGGACATCGCCGCGCGTTTCGGCGGTGAGGAGTTTTGCATCGTCGCCGTCAACGTCGAAGAGCCGCGGGCCTATCTCGAGCGCTTGCGGGAAAAGATCGCGGCCCTGGAGATTCCGCTGCTCGAGGGTGTACTTCGATTCACCGCCAGCATCGGCGCTACGGTGACGCTCGCCAACAGTCTTGAAGCGATGATCAACGCCGCCGACAAGGCGCTCTACCTGGCCAAGGAATCCGGTCGAAACCGGGTGGTCATGGCCGAAGGCAACGCGGTGCGGGGCGAATAGTTGGCGGCATCGATATCCTTCAGGGTAGCCGCTGTCTCAGAGGCCGCTGTCGCGTAGCTGCAAGCGCCACATCTCGGCATAGCGGCGGTCGCGCATCATCAGTTCGGCATGGTTGCCACGCTCGACGATGCGGCCATTGTCCAGCACCAGAATCTCGTCGGCATCGACGACCGTCGACAGGCGGTGGGCGATGATCAGTGTCGTGCGGTTTTCCGAGATGCGCCGCAACTCTTCCTGGATGGCCTGTTCCGTGGCGCTGTCGAGCGACGAGGTGGCCTCGTCGAACACCAGGATGAGCGGATTCTTGAGCACGGCGCGGGCGATGGCGACACGTTGCTTCTCGCCGCCGGAGAGCTTCAGGCCGCGCTCGCCGACGATGGTGTCGTAGCCGTCGGGCAGGTTGGCGATGAACTGGTCGAGGTGGGCGGCGCGGGCGGCTTCCTCGACTTCGGCACGGCTGGCCCCGGGGCGACCGTAGCCGATGTTGTGGTAGAGGCTGTCGTTGAACAGCACGGTGTCCTGGGGCACCATGCCGATGGCGCTGCGCAGGCTTTGCTGGGTGACGCCACGGATGTCCTGGCCATCGATGCGTATGGCGCCGCCGGTGACGTCGTAGAACCGGAACAACAACCGCGACAGCGTCGACTTGCCGGCACCGCTGGCGCCGACCACGGCCAGCTTCCGGCCCGCCGGGATGGTGAAGCTGACGTCGTCGAGGATGGCGCGGCGCGGGTCGTAGGCAAACGCGACATGCTCGAAGCGGACTTCGCCCTGGCCCGGCTCCAGGGGTGCCGCGCCGGGTGTGTCGACAATCTCCGGCGGCCGCTGCAACAGGCCGAAGAGCTTTTCCATATCGGTCAGCGCGTTGCGGATTTCCCGATAGACAGTCCCCAGGAAGTTCAGCGGGATGAACAATTGGATCAGGTAGGCATTGACCAGTACTAGGTCGCCGATGGTCATCTGGCCCTGGGCGACACCTCTCGCCGCCAGACCCATCATCGCCGCGACACCGACGGCGATGATGCCCGCCTGCCCGGCATTGAGCCAGGCCAGGGTGATCTCGCTGCGCACCGAGGCCTCCTCGGCGCGCCGGAGATCGTCATTGAGGCGCCGGGCCTCGTACTCCTCGTTATTGAAGTACTTCACCGTCTCGTAGTTGAGCAGGCTGTCGACGGCGCGGGCGTTCGCCTGGGCGTCGGTCTCGTTCATCGAGCGGCGGAATTTCAGGCGCCAGTTGGTGACCACGACGGTAAAGAAGATGTAGACGCACAGCGTTGCCAGGGTGATGCCGCCGAACCATGGGTCGTATTTGGCGAACAGGATGCCGGCGACCATGAGGATCTCCAGCAGGGTCGGGGCGATGTTGAACAGGCTGAAATTGATCAGGAAGCGGATCGACCGCGAGCCGCGTTCGATGTCCGCCGCCAGGCCGCCGGTGCGCCGGTCCAGATGAAAGCGCAGCGATTGCGCGTGCAGATGCCGGAAGACATCGTAGATGACGCCACGCATGGCGCGTTGCAGGACACGCGCGAAAATGGCATCGCGCAACTCGGTGAAGGCGGTATTGCCGAAGCGCAGCAGGCCATAGAGGACGATGAACAGCATGGGCAGGGTCAGGGCGACCGTCGGCGCCTGAAGGTGATCGACGATCTCCTTGAGCACCAGCGGCACCGAGACGTTGGCCAGCTTGGCGCAGACCAGCAGGACCATGGCGATGAGAAAACGCTGCTTGTATTGCCAGACGTAGGGAAACAGCGACAGCGCCGCGCGCCACTGGCTGAAGCTGAGGCGCGGCGACATGGTGTCCGAGCGGGGGTGGTCGTGGGCCATGGGATGTGAGTTGGATGCGGTGTGGCGCCCTCGACAGGAATCGAACCTGTAACTGACCCTTAGGAGGGGTCTGTTATATCCATTTAACTACAAGGGCGGGGTGGCGATTATAGCGGAAGGTACTGGGCTACCCGATCCGGGGTTTTCGAAATTAAGCTTGAAGCCTGGCCTTGCAGCACCAATAATGAAGCTAGAACTCACTGTCCCCAAGCCCCCATGAGCCACCTTTCCCCCGACGATCTGAGCACCATCCGTGCCGCCATCCAGTCTCAACACGAGTTGCTGGTCAAGCAGGTGCACAACGACCTCGACGAGAGCGGTCGTACCCAATATGCCGAAGTGCTCGGGCGCGCTTCCGGCGACAGTTCCGACGAGGCGCTCGCGGTGACCCTGGGTGATCTTTCGGCCGCCCGGCTGGGTCATGAGATGCGTCATCTGTACGAGCTGGAATATGCGCTTCAGCGGGTTAATGCCGAAGGCTTCGGTTCGTGCGCCGAGTGTGGCGCGGCCATCCCCGTGGCGCGGCTGATCGCCAATCCCGCGGCCACCCGATGCATCGCCTGCCAGGAAGTCTACGAAAAGACGCACCACGGCCAGTCACACGGCTCAATCTGATTCCACCCGATAAATCCCCACGGGCGCCGAGCGCCCAGGTAGCCCCATGCCCCTGATTATTCTAGACAAGCTGGAACTGGCCTATGGTCACTGGCCGCTACTCGACCAGGCCTCGCTGGTGGTCGACAAGGGCCAGCGCATCGGCCTGATCGGTCGCAACGGCACGGGCAAGTCGAGTCTGCTGAAAGTCGTCGCCGGCGAGATCCGCGCCGATGCCGGCGAGGTCTGGCGCCAGCCCGGCCTGAAGCTGGGCTATGTCCCCCAGGAGCCGGGCTTCGAGGCCGGGCACAGCGTCTTCGATGCCGTCGCCGAGGGTGTCGGATCGGCGCGCCGCTTGCTGACCGCTTACCACGAGACCGTGCACCGGGTCGCCGAGGGCGATGTCGCGGCGATGGCGGAACTCGATCACTTGTCCCACGAGCTCGAAGTGGCCGATGGCTGGCGCCTGAACAGCCGGGTCGAGGAGGTGCTGGAGCGACTCGACCTGGCCGCCGATGCGCAGGTCGATACCCTGTCCGGTGGTTTGAAGAAGCGCGTTGCCCTGGCGCGCGCCCTGGTCGGCGAGCCGGAACTGTTGCTCCTGGATGAGCCGACCAATCACCTCGACTTCAACGCCATCGAATGGCTCGAAGGCTTGCTCAACGGGTTTGCCGGCGCGCTGCTGTTCATCACCCATGACCGGCGTTTCCTGGACAATGTCGCCAACCGCGTCGTCGAACTGGATCGCGGTCTGCTCAGCGAATTCAGCGGCAACTACACCGCCTACCAGGCGCGCAAGGCCGAATTGCTGGAAGTCGAGGCCCAGCAGAACCGCAAGTTCGACAAGTTCTGGAAGCAGGAAGAGGTCTGGATACGCAAGGGTATCGAGGCGCGACGCACCCGCAACGAGGGCCGCGTCCGGCGTCTGGAGGCCCTGCGCCGACAGCGCGAGGCGCGCATCGGCCGGCTCGGCCAGGTCGGCATGCAGCTCGACGCCGGGGAGCGCTCGGGCAAGCTGGTTGCCGAACTGGAAAACGTCGATTACGGCTACGGCGAGCGGCGTCTGATCCGGGGCTTTTCCGGTACGGTGCTGCGCGGCGACAAGCTCGGCCTGCTCGGCCCGAACGGCTGTGGCAAGACCACGCTGATCCGCCTCATCCTGGGCGAATTGAAGCCGCAAGCGGGTCGCATTCGCCAGGGCACCAACCTGACCGTGGCCTATTTCGACCAGTTTCGTAACAAACTGGACGAGGACGCAACACTGATCGATACCATCTCCCCGGGCTCCGACACGGTCGAGATCGCCGGTCAGAAGAAGCATGTCATCGGTTATCTCGAAGAGTTCCTGTTTCCCCCGGAGCGCGCGCGCGCCAAGGTGTCGGCGCTGTCGGGCGGCGAACGCAACCGTCTGCTGCTGGCGCGTTTGTTCGCCCGTCCCGCGAATCTGCTGATACTCGACGAGCCGACCAACGACCTGGATATTGACACCCTGGAGCTGCTCGAACAACTGCTCCAGGACTACGCCGGCACGGTGATCCTGGTGTCGCACGACCGGGCCTTTCTGGACAACGTCGTCACCCAGTCCATCGTTTTCGACGGCCAGGGCGGGGTATTCGAGAATGCCGGCGGTTATGAGGACTGGAAGCGCTTCAAGGACCGGCAGGCCGCCCAGGAAGAGGCCGCCAAGCCAAAGCAGGACAAGCCCAGAAGCCCGGTGCCGCCAGTACGCCCGGCAAAGTCAGGCCTGAGCTACAAGGAAAACCAGGAACTGGAGTCTCTCCCCGCGCGCATCCAGGCTCTGGAAGCCGAGCAGGGCGAGATCGCCGCGCGTCTGGCGGACCCTGAGTTGTATCGCTGTGCCGGCGATGAGGCGGCGCGTTTGAATGCCCGGACGGCGGCTATCGAGGCCGAGCTGGACGCACAGATGCAGCGCTGGGAAGTGCTGGAGGCGAAGCAGGCGGGCGGCTGAAGGCCGCTCAGGCACTCAAGTCGTGCGGCTTGTCATGGCCCAGCGGCCAGGAGCAGACCCGGTTGCGGCCTTTCGCCTTGGCGCAGAGCAGGGCATGGTCGGCGCGGTCGATGCTGAAATCGTGATGCTCCGCGGGCAGGAGTTCGGCGACGCCGAACGACGCGGTAATCCGGACAATGTTGCCCTTGCTCAGGTCGATCGGCATGGCGGCCAGTTCCAGGCGCATCCGGTCGAGCAGGATCTCGGCGTCGGCGAGGCTGGTGTTCGGCAGGCAAAGCAGGAATTCCTCGCCGCCGTATCTGAAGACATAGTCGTACTTGCGGATCCGGCTGGCGAGGAAGCGCACCACCGCCTGCAGGGCGAGGTCGCCGGCAAGATGGCCGAACTCGTCGTTCACCCGTTTGAAATGGTCCAGATCGAGAATGCTGAGGCAGCATGGCTGGCCGTTGCGTTGTGCCCGTTCGCTTTCCTCGGCGATCTTCGAGACCATGGCATAACGGTTCCAGGCGCCGGTCAGATGATCCACCACGCAGACCAGATTGATCAGGGTGGCCTGATATTGCTGGGCCTGGTTGCGGAAGGCCAGGTTGGACTGCATGAAGTCGTCGTATTCAGCCAGTTCTATGCTCTGGCTGGTGGTTTTCTTGCGCAACAGCAGGCGCGCCTGGTGATGCATCGCCCGATGCCGCTCGCCGAGTTCGCTGAACCCCGGTTGCTCGCGCAACAAGACCTCGGCCGAGACGAACCACTGGCCGAACTGGCAACGCAGGTGGGAATCTTCGGCAAGCAAGTCGTCATGGGGGGTCTGCCGGCAGATCAGGGTCTGGTGCAGTTCCTGCAACCACTGCATGTGGTAGGCCAACGCCTTGTCGATGTCGTTCAAGGCCGACAGTGCGTTCTGCGTGAAAACCAGCTTATCCTGTGTTGCGCTCGACATGTTCCTACCCCCAATGGGACAGGCTATGTGCGTCGAACCTTATTGTCAGCGAGATGTTCGATTGACGACGCACTCCCGGGAGTGCTACGACTTTAGAATAGTCGGAATATTCAGTTGGGCATAGCCTGATTTGACGATAGTGTAATCCAGCCACGGGCGATGCGGTACAACACCCAAAGTCCGATGCCCAGCGCCAGGGCAATGGCCACCGGGATGCCGATGAGCGTGATGGCGAACAGCCAGCAGACAACCACCCACAACAAGGCAAACCAGAAGGTGCGAATTTGCCAGCGGAAGTGCGATTCCAGATAGGTGCCGCGGGTTTCGCCGCGTTTCACGTAGTTGATGATGACCGCCAGGATGGATGGCCAGCCGCTCAAGAAGGCGGTGACGACGAAGGCCGCGCTGGCGAGGCCGGTGAGGGCGCTGAAGGCGTGCAGACCATAGACGACATGGGTCAGTGTGATCAGTCCCTGGTCGGGTTGCGCCGTGCTGTTCGTACTGACATCGTTCATGGTCTCCGCCCTTCGATCTGGGTTTTTCTACTGCGATCATAGCCCAATTCGGCAAGAAAATACGTACCCTGGCTTGTGGCCCGGCGGGGCAAGGGGCATCATTTCGCTCCATGAAACTCGCCATCGCCCAATTCAATCCCACCGTCGGTGATCTGCAGGGCAATGCCCGCCGCCTCGCCGATCTTGCCGCCGAGGCGCGGCAAGCGGGCGCCTCACTGATGCTGGCGCCGGAGCTCGCCCTGTGCGGCTACCCGCCCGAGGATCTCGCCCTGCGCGACGATTTCTTCCACGAAAACGCGCGTGTCCTGGATGAATTGGCCGCGACGATTCCCGCCGACCTGACCCTGGTTGTCGGCCACCCCTTGCTGGAGGCCGGGCAGCGCTATAACGCCGCTGCGGTGATCCGCGAAAATCGTATCGCCGCCACCTACCGCAAGCAGCAACTGCCCAACTATGCGGTGTTCGACGAGGTGCGCACGTTCACGCCCGGCGACTCAGCCTGCGTCTTCGAACTGGAAGGCACCCGCTTCGCGGTCAATATCTGCGCGGATATCTGGTTTCCGGGCAGTGCCGCGCAGGCCCGCGACGCCGGCGCGCAGGTTTTGCTGGTGCTGAATGCCTCGCCGTTTCATATGCACAAGCAACGTGAACGCTTCGAGATAGCCCGGGCACGTATCGCCGAATCCGGGCTCGGCCTGATCTACGCCAATGCCGTGGGCGCACAGGACGAACTGGTGTTCGACGGCGGTTCCTTTGCCATGGCGCGCGACGGCCAGGTGACTGCGCAATGCCCCGCCTTCGAGGAAGGCTTGTACATCCTGGAGTTGAACGATGGCGTGGCCGCGGGCGAGGTGGTCGAGTGGCCCGGCACCGAGGCCAGCGCTTACCAGGCCCTGGTGGTCGGCGTGCGTGATTACGTCGCCAAAAATGGCTTTCCTGGCGCGTATATCGGTCTTTCCGGCGGCATCGATTCGGCCCTGACCCTGTGCGTCGCCGTCGACGCCCTGGGCGCCGACCGGGTCGAGGCGGTGATGATGCCGTCGCAGTTCACCGCCGATATCAGCCTGGTCGATGCCGAGGCGCTCGCCGCCAACCTCGGGGTGCGCTACGACGTGCAGCCGATCAAGTCGATGTACGACAGTTTCATCACCGCCCTGTCCGACGAGTTCGACGGCTTGCCCTTCGATCTCACCGAAGAGAACATCCAGGCGCGGGTGCGCGGCGTGATCCTCATGGCCTTGTCCAACAAGTTTGGCAAGCTGGTGCTGTCCACCGGCAACAAGAGCGAGATGGCCACCGGCTATGCGACGCTCTACGGCGACATGGCCGGCGGTCTGGCGGTGCTCAAGGATGTCTCCAAGACCCTGGTATGGCGCCTGTCGCGCTATCGCAATACCCTGTCGCAGGTCATCCCGGAGCGTATCATCACGCGCCCGCCCAGCGCCGAATTGCGGCACAATCAGACCGACCAGGACAGTCTGCCGCCCTATGAAATCCTCGATGCCATCATGGAGCGTTACGTCGAGCGCGACATGGCGCCGGGGCGCATCGTCGCCGAGGGCTACGACCCCGATGCGGTGCGCCGCGTGGTCCAGTTGATCGATCGCGCCGAATACAAACGGCGCCAGTCGCCACCGGGTATCCGCGTAACGCCGCGCGGCTTCGGGCGCGACCGGCGCTACCCGATCACCAACAAATATCGGGCGCCGTTTTAACTTTCAGGAGAAGACATGAAGAAGATCGAAGCCATTATCAAACCGTTCAAGCTCGACGAAGTCCGCGAAGCCCTTTCGGAGATCGGCGTTACCGGCCTGACGGTCACCGAGGTCAAGGGCTTCGGGCGCCAGAAGGGCCATACCGAACTGTATCGCGGCGCCGAGTACGTCGTCGATTTCCTGCCGAAGATGAAAATGGAACTGGTGGTCGCCGACGCCATGGTGGAAACCACCCTGGATACCATCATCAAGGCGGCGCGCACCGGCAAGATCGGCGATGGCAAGATCTTCGTCAGCGACGTGCAGCAGGTGATCCGCATCCGTACCGGCGAGACCGGCGAGGCGGCGGTATAGGCGGCGGTGAGTTACTCATCCGCGCGTTTGAAGCGTTACGTGTAGGTCGGGCTTTAGCCCGCATGTCGGCCTGAAGGCCGACCTACACAGGCTTTACTTTCTATATGCTTGGTAGCTTGCCGGGGTGTCGCGAGATAGCGACATGTTCCGGTGTTGGGGTTCACAGCGAAGAGGGGGCTGCGTCTGGTGTAATGGCACGCTTGTAATCTGTGGTTTTACGGGGATGTAAGATGCCGAACTGGATCAAATTTTTTTTCGCACTCTGGCTGCTGCTGCCGGGAGTCTCTGTGGCGCAGGGGGTCGAACCGCCGTTGCTGACGGTGGCCGCGCCCGGCAAGACCATCGACGAGGCCTATGAAAGCCTGTTGCGCGCCATCGGCCAGCACAACTACACCTTCGTCCGCGACCAGGCCATCGACAGCCGGCTGGTACCGCAACAGTGGGAGACGAAGAACCTGCGCATCGTCTATTTCTGCAATTTCAACAAGATGGACCGCGCCCTGTCCACCGACATTCGCGCCGCGCAGTTCCTGCCGTGCCGCATCACCTTGATCGAGACCGCCGGCGGCGTCGAAATGGTGGCGATCAACCCCGCCTGGACGTCGATTGTCCTGGGCAACCCGTTGCTGCACCCGCAATGCCTGGAACTGAAACAGGACTATCTGGCGATCATGGAAGAGGCCGCGCTATGACGCGGCTCCTGATGGCACTGCTCCTGGCGGGTCAGGCACTGATGGTCCAGCCTGTCCAGGCCGACCCGCAGATCGTCAGCAAGCGCATCGAAATGCGCCAGGCGATGGACGATCTGGCGATTGCCGCCGCCAACCACGGCATGCAACTGGTCAAGGTGCAGCCCATCGACCAGGCCCTGGTCAAGCGCGGCTTCGACAACCCGCATGTCCGTCTGATCTTTATCAACAGCGAGGTCGCCGTGCGTTGGGCCGAAGCCGCCGACCCGCGCCTGCTCAACCTCCTGCCGATGCGTTTCGTCCTGTTGCAGCAAGGCGACCTGATCACCGTCATGGTCGACGATCTGGCGGCCTGGAAAAGCTACTATCGGGACAGCCCCGGCCTGACCGTGCTGAATGCCTGGGAAATCGAGCTGCGCGAGGTACTCGCCGACTTTCTGGCGCAATGCACGCGCGGCTAGGTCGGAGTCAGCGCGGTTGCCGTCCGAGGCTTTTAGTACAGCGCTCAATCCGGCAGTTTCTTGCCCGGATTCAATATTCCTATGGGGTCGAACAGCGCCTTGAGCTGGCGCATGAAATCGATGTTCACCGGATCGAACTCCAGGGGCAGAAACTGGCGTTTCTCGCTGCCGATACCATGTTCGCCGGACAGGCTGCCGCCCAGGCCGAGGACGGTTGTCACCAGTTCGAGCCGACAGGCGCGGGCGCGCGCCATCTCTTCGGTGTCGTCGTGGTGCACCATCAGGTTGACGTGCAGGTTGCCGTTGCCGGCGTGACCGAAGCTGACGATGGGCAGGCGATGCTTAGAGGCCAGTGCGTCGATGGCCTGGACCAGTTCGGCGAGGCGGCTGACCGGCACGACGACGTCCTCGTTGATCTTCAGCGGGGCGATCTTCTTGACGGCGTGCGACAGGGATTTGCGCGCCGTCCAGAGACGGACGATCTCGTCGCGGGAAAAGCCGCTCTGGATTTCGATCATGCCGGGGCCGCTCAGGGCGCGCTCGAACTGGATCAGGCGTTGCGCGACCTCGTCCGCGCGGCCATCCGCCTCGACCATGAGCACGGCGGCGGTGTCCGCCGGCAAGCCGGTGGCGGCGCCATATTCGCGGATGGCATCGATGGCGCGGCCATCCATGAACTCCAGGGCATAGGGTAGCGCGGGCAGGCGCATGACGCGTTCCACGGCACGGCAGGCATCGGCGTTGGAGGTATAGCAGACGCGGATGCTGGCGACCTGCTCGGGGGCCGGGATCAGTTTCAGCGTCGCCTCGGTAATCAGCGCCAGGGTGCCTTCGGAGCCGACCAGCAGGCGGGTGAGGTCGTAGGCGGTGGCATATTTCGTGGTGCGGCTGCCGCTGCGGATCTCGCGTCCGTCGCCAAGCACTGCGCGCAGTCCCAGGACGTGGTCGCGGGTCGCGCCGTACTTGACGCAGCGTGGTCCGGCGGCATTCATGGCCAGGTTGCCACCGATACGGCAGTAGGCGCCGCTGCCCGGGTCCGGGGCGTACATCAGTCCGGCGCTGCGCGCCAGTTTGTCGATGTCGTCGGTGACCACGCCGGGTTCAACAACCATCAGGCGGTTGTCCGGGTCGAATTCCAGGATGCGATTCATGCACTCGAAACTGACCACCAGGCTGCCCGGCGTCGGCATGGCGCCGCCGACGTTGCCGGAACCGGCGCCGCGCGCCGTGAGCGGCAGGTGTTCGCGCGCGGCGATTTTGACGATGCCGACGACATGGTCGTGACTGGCCGGAAACAGCACCGCCTCCGGCGGGCAATGGCGCGGCGTTTCGTCATGCGAATACAGCGCCAATGTATCAATGTCGTCATGAAGCCGGCCGGCGCCGAGCAGGGCGATGAATTCGGCGCGTAGGTCGTCGGCCAGCATGCCGGTTTATCCGAGGGTGGCTTCGACGAGTTCCGCCGCCTGGACCAGGGCGTCGGTATCCGGGAAGCGGGCGTAGGTCTCCTGCACGGCGATATCGTAGAGCGTCTGGTTGAAGGGCTGGGTCGCCTGCTCGTGCATGGTGTGGCGCAGGGCCTGGGTCATCACCTTGTCCAGCGAGACGAGGCGCTTGGCCTTGATGATGCCGTCACCGGTATCGACCAGGGTGAGGCGGAAGCGCGCCCGCTCACCGGTCGGCTCGTCCGGCATCTGGCGTTCGGCATCGGACAGGCGGCGGATGTTGAAGGCGACGTCGGACCATTCGCAGACCTGGTCGATCTTGTACAGCAGGAAGGCCGCCGGGCCGTTGTGGTACAGGCCGACTTCGATCGGCTGGTCGCGGAAACCGGCGATCTCCGCCGCGCTCGGCGCGGACCAGAACAGGACCAGATCGTGTGCGCCCTGCGAGTAGGTGTAGCGGGCGCCTTCCTCATACCGGGTGTGGTCGGCCAGGTAGGCCTCGCCGACCTTGCGCGTGTCGCCCTCGATCTCGGGCCGGGGGAATTGATGGATTTCGCTCATTCCGCCGCATCCGGCAGCAGGGCGCAGAGCATCGCCACCATGCCCGGGTCGAAGTCGAAACCCAGGTCCATGCCCGGGTTCAAGGCGATGCCGATCTCGTCGCCCATGCGTTGCAGCACCCAGGAGAACTCGGTGAGCAAGCCGCCGCTGTAACCCTCGAACTGGGCCATGAATTCCTTGGCATGTTCGGGCGCGGAAAAGATGATCAGGGCGCGATTGCCTTCATCGTCTTCCAGTACCAGGGGTTCGGCCTGGGTGGAGCGCTGGAATCCGGCGATCTGGTGCTTTTCGTCGCGCACCGGCATGAATACCTGCATGTCGATCATGCGGGTGGCGAAGTCCTCGGGGCTGACGTTGTCGCTGAGCGCTTCGTCGAGCAGTTGTTCCAGGGCGTTACGGGCTTGCATCGGGGTTACCAGGGCTTGTTTCGGGAAGACGTGCAGCATAGCATCGACGCCCATCTCGGGGAATTGCGGAGGACGGCATGGTTCGGCTGGGGATCGACCTGGGCGGCACGAAAATCGAGCTGATCGCGCTGGACTCATCCGGCCGGGAGTGCTTCCGCCGGCGCGTGCCGACGCCGCGAGGCGATTACTTTGGCACCATTGAGGCGGTGGCTGGCTTGGTCGATGCCGCCGAGGCTGCATTGGAACCCGCGGCGGGTATCGGCATCGGTACCCCCGGGGCAATCTCGCCGGCGACCGGGCTGATGAAAAACTCCAACTCAGTCTGCCTGAACGGCCGTCCCCTGAAGCAGGACATCGAGGCGCGCCTGGGCAGAAGCATCGCTTTGGCCAACGATGCCAACTGTTTCGCGTTGTCCGAAGCCACCGATGGTGCCGCGGCTGGCGCCGAGGTGGTTTTCGGCGTGATCGTCGGCACCGGCTGCGGCGCGGGGATCGTCGTGCGCGGCCAGGTTTTGAGCGGCCCGAATGCCATTGCCGGCGAGTGGGGGCACAATCCATTGCCCTGGCCCCAGGCCGAGGAACTGCCCGGGCCGGAGTGCTACTGTGGTCGTCATGGCTGTCTGGAAACCTGGATCTCCGGCACCGGCCTGGCTCGGGATTTTTCCGCCCGGGGCGGCCCGGCCAGAGCGGCCGTCGAGATCGCCGAATTCGCCACGCGCGGCGACGCTGCCAGCGAGACCGCCTTGCAGCGCTACGAGGATCGCCTGGCGCGCGGTCTGGCGCATGTCATCAACCTGCTCGACCCGGATGCCATCGTCCTGGGCGGTGGCATGTCGAACCTGGGGCGGCTCTACGACAATGTTCCCCGGTTATGGGGCCGCTATGTCTTTTCGGATACGGTCTCGACACGCCTGCTGCCGCCAAGACATGGCGATTCGAGCGGGGTGCGCGGCGCGGCGTGGCTGGGTTGAAGCGTGTTGCATGCCGGACCGGCGCGCTTCAGCCGCGCGACGGCTCGAAGATGGCGTCGAGATTGAGGTTGTCGCAGTAGTCGAAGAAGTCGCCGCGCAAGGTGGGCAGGTGCAGCGCGGCGGGGATGCCGACGATCATGTCGACCTTGAACATGGGCGTGCCGGTATGCGGTGCCGGGTAGGTGTCGGTGGCCAGTTCCTCGATATTGATGTTCAGCTTCGAGAAAAAATCCGCCAGGTTGTGGACGATGCCCGGGTGGTCCATGGCCACCACCTCGATGTGGTAGGGGACCAGCGGCAGCGGTCGTTCGGCGTCGCGGGTGCGCTTGTGGATGATCGACAGGCCGAGTTCCTCGCCCAGCGGGTCGAGCTTGTCTTCAAGCTTGGTCAGGGCATCCCAGCGCCCGGAGATCAGCATGATGATCGCGAACTGGCCGCCCAGCAGGGCCATGCGCGAGTCTTCGATGTTGCAGCCGGCCTCGGTGATGCGGCTGGTGAAGCGTTGTACCAAGCCTACCTGGTCGTCGCCGGAGGCGGTGATGACCAGCAGGTCGCGGTTGGACGGTGTATTCATGTCGGTAGGGTCAGTCACGATAGGTGCCGACATTGTAGCCGGACATCACCATAATGCGACCGATGAACGCTTGCGTCGATTCCGAGGATGCAGCCTCCAAGGAGGCGCCTTTACCCGTGCTGTATCGGGACGAGCATCTCATTGCCGTGCACAAGCCCTCGGGTCTGCTGGTGCACCGTACCGGCATAGACCGCCACGAAACCCGTTTCGCCTTGCAGATGGTGCGGGAACAAAGCGGCCGCTTCGTCTTCCCGGTGCATCGGCTGGACAAGGGCACTTCGGGCGTCTTGCTGTTCGCCTTTGCCAGTGATATCGCCCATGTCCTGGGCGTCGGTTTCGAGACCGGAGCGGTGCGCAAGCGCTATATCGCCGTGGTGCGCGGACACCCCCTGGCCGCCGGAGTGGTCGATCACGCCCTGGCACGTATCCGCGACGACTATGCCGGGGGCCGCCCGGATGCGCCGCCACAGGAGGCGGTCACGCGCTACCGGCGCCTGATGACCTGGGAACTGCCCTGTCAGGTTGACCGCTACGCCACCAGCCGCTATGCCTTGCTGGAACTGGAACCACTGACCGGGCGCCGGCACCAGTTGCGTCGGCACCTGAAACACATCGCCCATCCCATCATCGGCGACGCCACCTATGGCAAAGGCCGGCACAACCGCCTGTTCCAGGCGCTGTTCGGCTCCAGCAGGCTGCTGCTGGCCTGTACGGAAATGGCCTGCGCGCACCCGGTAACGGGCCTGCCTTTGCGTATCCAGGCACCGCTTGCCGATGGTTTCGGTGCTGTCCTGGCTGCCCTGGATCGCGCATAATCCGAAGCCTGTTATCTAACTTGCCATGACCACACATGAAACGACCTAAAACTGTCGATGAATATGTCGACCTTGTGCACCAGGCGGTCTACGAGATCGACGAGTTCCGTACCAGCATGGAATACGAGCCGGAGAACGCCGAGATGTACGGGCCGTTCGTCGAGCAACTCGATATCATGCTGCGCACGGTCTATGACGACATGATCGGCGGTCGTTATCAATGGGGTTTTGGCGAGGATTTGCCTTACATGCCCCTGGTCGTGAAATACGGCCGCTTCATCCCCTTCCAGCGCCTGTTGCTGCTGGTCAACGAGACGCACAAGGGAGGACTGGACGTTGACTAAGCTCTTTTCATCATTGGTGTAACCATCCTTGTGGTGTTCTTCCTCAAGCGCGCTGCGCGTCGGGGCGGCGACATCTCCGGACCGAAGCCCGGCAAGGACGTCGAGGATATGGTGCGCTGCCATGTGTGCGGCGTGAATCTGCCGAGATCGGAGGCACTGATGAGCCGTGGCGAGGTCTACTGCTGCGAAGAACATCGCCAGAAGGATCAGTAACCCAGCCGTGACTGCCGCACCGGCGACGCACTATCCCGAGAGCTTCTGGCGTTCGCTGAAGCATCTCAACGGCTTTCGGCTTTACCTTGCCGCCTTTTTCATCCTCTCCGCCCTGTTCGCCGACCGGCTCTCATGGCTAAGTCGCGAGCATCTCGGGAGCTTCCTCGTCATCAGCCTGGCCTACGCCGCGGCGACCTGGCCGATCGGATACATGCTGCGCGAGCGCCATCCCGGTTTCGAGCAGCAGTTGCAGGGCCAGTTATTGCTGGACAGCGCGGTACTCATCGTTCTGATGCATCTCGGTGGCGGCAAGGACACCGGGCTGGCGTTGTTGGTCATGGTCTCCACATGGCCGCCGCCGGGCTGCTGCGTGCCCGTACCCGGGTGATGTTGCTGATCCCCGCGGCGGCGACCTCGCCCTGTTGTTCGAACAGGGCTTCGCCACTTGGACCGGGGCCGGTGGTGCGCAGGGCTTCGTGCAGGCCGGTTTGCTGGCGGTCGGTTTCTTCATGGTGGCCAGCCTGTCGCATGTCCTGGCGCGCGGCACCTGGCTGCCGCCGAACTGGCCGGTCAAGGAACAAGAGGCCGCCAATTTGGAGAAGGTCAATGCCCGGGTCATCCAGGATCTGCCCTATGGCGTGGTGGTGGTAGACGGCCAGGACCGCCTGCTCCAGTCCAACGGCCAGGCCTCGGTCTGGCTGGATTGTGGCGTCGCGCCGCATGCCGACTTGCGGCACTGCTCGCCCAGGCTGGCGGAGCTTCTGGCTGCCTGGAAGCGCCGCGATCCTAACCTCGATACCCTGTTCAAAAGCCCGCAAGGGCGCCACTTCCGGGCCCGGCTCATCGAACTGGATGCGGAACGGCGCGAGGGTGCGGTGATCGTCCTTGAAGACCTGTCGGAACTGGAACAAGGGCCAGCCGTCTGACACGCATCATCGAGGATAACGTCGCGCGCCTGAACCGCATGGTCGAGGATGTGCTGCTGCTCAACCGGCGCGATCGGCTGGTGCGCGAACCGATCGTGCTGGCCGCCTTCCTCGCCGATTTCCTGGATGAATTCCAGGGGAGCGAGCGTCTCCCGGATGGTTTGATCGAAGTTGAAATCGAAGGCAACGTGGTGGCGGCATTCGACCGTACCCACTTGCATCAGATCCTCTGGAACCTGTTGCGCAACGGCCTGCGGCATTGTTCTCCGCGCGCGCCGGGCAGCATCCCCGCATCGGCGCCCGGCGGGGTGTGAAAAGTCGGCGAGAAATGCCTCGTCGGGTTTACAATGACGGCGCCAATCGCGCCGGACCTGGTCGCGCGGTTGTTCGAGCCCTTCTTTACCACGGACAGCCGGGGCACCGGCCTGGGATTGCATATCGCCCGCGAACTCGCCGAAGCGAACCAGGCCCAGCTAAGCTGCCTGGCACGGGACGAAGGCGCGCTGTTCCGACTGACCTGCGACACATGACCGCACCGACCATACTTATCATCGACGACGAACCGGACTTGCTCGACCTGGTGGAGATCACCCTGGCGCGCATGGGGCTGAACGTCGATCGCGCGACCACCGTCGAGTCCCGCCT
The DNA here is from genome assembly GCA_016703155.1 of Hydrogenophilales bacterium. GTDB lineage: Bacteria > Pseudomonadota > Gammaproteobacteria > Burkholderiales > Thiobacillaceae > JADJCP01. The sequence continues at coordinate 915,023 of JADJCP010000001.1, read as the reverse complement.
GGCGCGCGTCTGACGGCGGGCCAACGAACTGCCTGACCGATATGCGCCTGCCCGACGGCAACGGACTCGATATCGTCCGACGTATCGCCCAGGACTGGCCGCACCTGCCCGTGGCCGTGATCACCGCCTTCGGCTCGGCCGAAAATGCCGTCGCCGCCCTCAAGGCCGGGGCCTTCGACTATCTCTCCAAACCGGTGTCGCTGGAACAGTTGCGGGCCCGGTGAAGACGGCGCTCAAAGGTGCCGGGTCAGGTAAGCGCCGCCCCGGGCGAGTTGCGTCTGATCGGCGGATCGCCGGCCGACGAGCCATATCCGCGCGCTGATCGACAAGCTGGCGCGCGGCCAGGCGCCGGTATTCATTTCGGAGCTTCCGGCACCGGCGCAAGGAGGTGGCGGCGCGTCTGATCCACAACCAGGGTGGGGCGCGCCACCCGGCCGTTCGTCATGGTGAACTGCGGCGCCTTGCCCGGAGGCCTTGATGGAAAGTGAATTCTTCGGCTATCGCAAAGGCGCTTTCACCGGCGCCAACACGGATCGCGAAGGCTTCTTCCAGGCCGCCAGCGGCGGTACGTTGTTCCTCGACGAGGTTGCCGAGTTGCCCATGGGGATGCAGGTCAAACTGCTGCGCGCCATCCAGGAACGTCGGGTGCGTCGGGTCGGCGACGTCAGCGAAGATCCGGTCGATGTGCGCTGATCAGCGCGTCGCACCAGGATCCTGGCCAGGCGGTCGCCGAGGGGCGCTTCCGCCAGGTTTGTTCTATCGGCTGAACGTCATCGAGATGCGCATGCCGCCGTTGTGCGAGCGGCGCGAGGACATTCCGCATCTGGCCCGGCATATCGCCGGGCGGCTGATGCGCGAGACCGGCGCGGTGCTGCCGGACATCTCCGAGGCGGCCATGGCGGCACTCCAGAAATATTCCTTCCCGGGTAATGTCCGCGAACTGGAAAACATCCTGGAGCGCGCCTGTGCCCGGGGCGACGGCGCGGCCATCAGGCCGATGATCTTCTTGCAACCCGACCATCGGTGGCCGAGACGGGCGGTGACACCGGTGACTTGCCGTTGCAGGATTATCTCGACAAGGTCGAGCGCGAAGCCATCCAGAAAGCCCTGGAGGCGACGCGCGGCAACAAGACCGCCGCCGCGCGCAAACTCGGCGTTACCTTCCGCAGCCTGCGTTACCGGGTCGACCGCCTCGGCCTGGACAAGGGATCGATCAGCCCGCCTGCTTGGCGCTTCTCGACCACCAGTTGGTCGATGATGGTCATGACGCCCCGGCTGGCCTCTTCCATCGCCTGGGCAGCCGAGCATTTCCTCCTGCACCTCCAGGTTTTGCTCCCAGCCCGAGGCGATGTGGTGCATCAATTCATGGACCTGCCATGCACGCGCGAGTGGGGCTCGAGCAAGGTGCCGAACGACCGGCAGGCGCCGAACAGTGTCTTGCCGTCGCCGGTTTCGTACCACTGCCCAGACGGCAGTTGTGATGGTCCCACCTCGACCGCCTTGGCCTCGTCCGAAGTCGCGCCTTTTTCCAGGGTGATGTTGGCGCGCTGCTTGTAGATGACGTGGTCCAGTTTCACCAGGGTCGAGAAACTCAGGTCATGGGCCAGGCCATGCGTGTCTGGTTTCCTCCGCGGAGTCGGCGAAAGGCTGAATTTGTCGGCCATGTCGCGGATATGGTTTTGCGTCACCGAGGTGATGTCGCGCATCTCTTCGGCTTCTTTCATCATGGTCGCCGCCTCGGTTTGCAAATCGAGCATGACGCGGCCGATGGTTTCCGAGGCGTTCTTGGTGTTCTCGGCCAGCTTGCGCACCTCGTCGGCGACGACGGCAAAGCCGCGCCCCTGTTCGCCGGCGCGGGCGGCTTCGATGGCGGCATTCAAGGCCAGCAGATTGGTCTGGTTGGCGATGGTGGTGATCAGGTTGACGGCGACGCTGATCTCCTCGCTGCGCGCGTTCAGCTTGACCACGGCGGCGCTGACATGGTTCACCCGGCCAGTGACCCGGACAGCTGTTCCACGGCGGAGCTCACGGACGCGCGGCTCTCCTGGGCGACTTCCTGGGTATGCGCGGCACGATCCAGCACCTGATGCATCTCGCTGGTGATCTTGATCAGATCTTGCTGGTTGCTGCCCAGATTGCTGAGCAGGTTATTGGTATTCAGATGGTGCACCGAAGAGATCAGATGCTTGCGTAACTGCAGGCGCGATTGCTCGGCGATGCTGTCCAGCGAGAGGTTGACCTTGTCCAGGTTGCTGTGGAAGAACCCGTGCAGGCCGGCGGAATGGGCCTTGCGGAAATACTTGCCGTCGCTGTGGTATTTGAACGAAGTCTCGACCTCGCGGAAGTAGGCTTCGAGCTGATCGAGCATGTCGTTGACGCGCCAGCAGAGCAGACCGATAGGGTTGCTGTCGTCGATGTTGGTGATGCGGTCATCGAATCTGGCCGTCGCTGATACGCTGGCTGACCCGCTCCAGTTCCGGCAAGGGGGCAAGCAGTTTCTGCGCCTTCAGGTAGGAATGAACGCGAAGCCCCGTGCCCGGGGAGCACGCCGACCAGCAGGATGGTGCTGACCCTGTGGCAGTCCATGGCCAAGTACGGTCAGCAGGAACAGCAGCCAGAGGCCCAGGACAGGGGTGGATAGCTTGAAAGGTAACGAAGTGTTCATGGTAAGCGCCCCCGTTGCCTAGATGGACAGGATGAGTTCTTCGTAGCTGACGCCCTTCTCCTGGAGGAGATCGGTGAGCAGCTTGCCCGAGGCGGCCATGGCGTCGCGCGCCGCCGGCGCGGGCCTCGGCGTCGAGCATGGCGTGGTACAGGTCGCTCACGGTCTGACGGCGCTGGCCTTGGGCTTGCGCCGCACCGAGTAGTAGCCGAGCAGATTGCCGCTGGCGTCGAACGATGGCGTGATATTGGCGAAGACCCAATAAGCTGCCGTCCTTGGCCCATGTTCTTGACGTAGGCAAAGCACTCCTGGCGCGCCTGGATGGTGTCCCAGAGCAGTTTGAACACGGCGCGCGGCATATCCGGGTGGCGGATGATGTTGGGCTGGGCGCCGAGCAGTTCGCTCGCGGAATAGCCTGAATACTCGATGAATATCCGGTTGCCGTAGGTGATGCGGCCCTTCAGGTCGGTCTTCGAGACGATGAAATCGTCCTCGCGCATCACCTTTCCACGTCGTGGAGCGATATTCGGGTTTTCATGTCTCCTCCGCCCCCAAAATGGATTGAACCACTTAACGGAGAAAAACCGGAAACTTTGGGGTAAATCCAAAAAGCCCGAAAACGGACGATCTAATTGTCATCGACCCCAGCAGGGCCACGGCCAGATAGGTGACATACGAAGGCGCCGTTGACCCCCAGCATCCGCCACACCCGCAACTGGCCGCGCGACAGCATGTGCGCAACCAGGCGGCGGCGATCAGGGTGACGATCACCCCGGCCAGCACCTCTTTTGTGGAATCCAGGGGTCAGCCGGGATGCCGATGGCGGGCAGCAACGTGCCCTGGAACACCATGGCGCTGGTGATGTTGCCGAAGGCCAGGGTGTCCTGCCTTTGCGGATCCAGAGATCGAATTCACCTTCTCGGGCAGTTCCGTGGCGATCGGGACGATCAACAAGGACAGAATCAGCGCCGATATACCAGTAGCGGCGCCGCCTGCTCGATACCGTGGATGAAGCCTTGGCGCCGATCACCAGCAGGGCCGGACCAGTGCCCAGTTGCAGGAAGATCGTGATCAGTTGGTGGGCAGGCCGATTTTCGTCAGAGACATGGGGCGTCCGCCTCCGGTGTAACGTGGCCGTCGCTGACCAGCTTCGCTGAAGCCTTCAGGATCAACGCAATGATGTAGAGAAATAGATCAGTAACATGACGAAGGGCGATGCTGGCGCGGATGCCGGCGGTTTTCGCGGGGTATGAACAGGGCGACGCAAGGAAAGTGCAAAAAAGCGGCCGGGAAGAAGTTCAAAGGTCCGCGCGTCAGGCCGGCGGTGCGTTCCGGGCATGAGATGTCCTGGCTGCCGCGGTTTCCAGACCGACAGGCCATCAGGAAAATCGACAACGTCGACAGCATCAGCGGTGCGCCGAGGATGGCGCCGACGCCGATTTCCTCGTTGAGCTGCTGGGTTCTGGGTTTGCCGCGAGATCGCCATCATGAAGTTGCGATGGTCTCCGGCAGGGCGGTGCCGACCGCCGCGAATCGACCCAGTAACCCCTTCCGAAATGCCCAGTTTTTCGCCGAGATGCTCCAGGCGTTGACGAAAACTTCGGCCGCGATAAGGATGACGACGAGAAACGGAGCAGTTCGAGAACCAGCATGGGACACCTTTGGAAAACGTGGCGCGCGTTACCAGCCCCTGGACTGAACGTTGTCCGATACCATACCCTTATGCCGAATCCCGCCTGTCTTCAGAGCCTCCGCGAACACGACTACCACCCGCGTCTCGCCGCGATTCAGGGGCTGGGGCTGGTCCTCTTTTCAGCCGGACTGCGGCACCCTGCCGCCGTGTCGAAAGCGCTTTTGCCGGCCGCCGCGCCGGTGGGAGCGATGTTGTTCCCGTGTCGATGTCGGCAGTCCCCGGTTTGGCCAAGGCCTTCGACATTTCATCACCCGACCACCTGTTTCTGTATCGCGCGGGGGCGGTTCCATGCCCCGCCTTACTCGCTTGCGATCGTCCATGACAGAGACGTGCGATCGACTTGGCCTGGCCGAGCCGCCGGAGGACGAGCCGTGAAGTCGGCGGGCATTCAATGCCCTTAATGGCTGGCTGGAGGGCGCCGGCGTATCGTCTCGCCAGTGCGATGCCCGTCGAGGAGAGGCGATCAGCCTCGTCGTCATTCACAACATCGGCCTGCCGTCGACCGGTTCGGTGGTGCGGGCATCGTCGGACTGTTCATTCCAACCGCCTCGACCCGACGGCGCACCCTACCAACGCCGAGGTCGCGCATCTGCGCGTCTCATGCACTTCTCATCCGCGCGACGGCACGCTGACCAGTTCGTCCCCTGCGGCGCGCCTGGCATGCCAGGGGTGTCCCAGTGGCAGAGCCCGCGCGCTGCAACGACTTCTCCATCGGCATCGAACTCGAAGGCACGGACGACCGGCCCTTCAGGCGCAATACCGCCGCCTCGGTGCACTCATCGGCAAACTGCGGCGCGCCTATCCCATCGCCGATATCGCCGGCCGTTCCGACGTCGCCCCGGGCACCAAGACCGATCCCGGGGCGTGTTTCGACTGGTCAAGCGTGCGCAACCACTTGCCGCCTGCTCCGTAGGTCGGACTGAGCTTGCGAAGTCCGATGCGATGTAAATCGCGCAACGATCCATCAACAAGCCGACATCCTGCCTGCGGGACCGGTACTATCCACTGTCCATAAAGGAGACGAGACATGGCGATCATCGGCAACTGGCAACGCGGCGTGCGCATCAATTCTGGGCCTGGCTGTTTCGCTGGGCCAATCGGTCCGCTTCCACGCAGCGCCGGCAGCGGAGGAGCGGCGCGTGTCAACTGGCGCGCAGGTCATCGACAGACAGAATCGCGGCGGCACCGTGGTGGAAGCGCGCGGCGCGGATTGCCCGGGTCCAGCTGGCCGATGGTTCGGTCAAATATTACCTGGCCTGGATGCTGAGCCCCGAGGGCAGCGACCCCGCGCCGGGGCGGGCGTCGACTCGCTGACCCGGAGGTCTTACGCCTGCACGGCGGCGGGCGGCATCGCCGGCACGCGGCAACTCGCGATCAAGAGCGACTCGCACTATGCCGATCGCAACGGCAAGACGGGTGAATACCGCCACGACCCGAAGACCCGCAGATCGAATTTCGCTCCGGCCCCTGGGAAGGCTATTACGGCGGCGTCCTCGGCCCGAGAAAGATCGGCCTGTCGTCCGGCCGGGCGGCTATTACGGCACGGTCTGCGATCTGAAATAATAGCGGCCGGAGGAGATGACGCAGGCCTTCGCCCCCGCGCCACTGAATATGCGACTTGGCCGGACGGTAATCATCTACACTCAACCGCGCGTCGAAGTGCTGGCCGTTGATCACCACCCACCTTGAGGCTGTCATGAAAACAATCGCTCCACTGCTTTATTCCCTGTCGTTTGTCCTGTCCGCCAGTGGCCATTCCGCGCTGTCCGCCGATCTGGCTCCGAAGCCGGGGTATGCCATCGGTCGAGTCAGCTTTGAAGGCGGCCAGCCGATCACCGGCGACATCCAGGACTATAGCCTCAGCATCACCGGGATCAGCGACGCGGGCGTCAACATCAGTTACTCACCCATCGTCAGGAACGGCAGCTACAAGCAGAAACTCGTGCCCGGCCAGTACCGGTTCAATCAGCTCAGTTCGATCAAGGTCAAGTTCGGCGACAAGGAATACAGCCTCCCACTGGTTCCGGTCGGCAAGCATTGGAACAAGAGCCAGGATGCCGCCGATGGCATCGTCCAGGATTTGTCTGGAAACCCACCGGCCAACGCGATACCTACGGTGCGCAACCCAGTCGAACAATGCCACGCATTGGCATGGCATGAGTATCGGCATGCGTTTCCAGACCTGGCGCTCGGATACCAACAAGGCCCCGGCGGTGCTGCCCGAAGGCACCAAACTCATTTTCACGCTCAAGCCGACCGGCAAGAGCATCGACGGTCGCGAACTGGCGCCGATCACCATCGTGCGCGATTGGCGCCCAAGGACATCACCACGAATGACGATCTCAACGATCTGCCGCCCGCGAACTATGAACTGACCGGCACCGCCAAACTGCCGGATGGATCGACCCGCCCCATCCTGCTGCAAGGCCGGGGTCTATCCAAAATTCGTCGAAACCGGGTGTCGCAGCGTCGAGCACGACGGCATCACCGGCGGCATGTGGAAGCAACCGTTCGGCTGGGTCACTAACTGAGGCTCGCGATTTGTCGCGATGAATCGGGTCGTGGCCGTTGTCTGCGGCCATGTAGATGCGATGGCCGGCCCGATTTCCTTGCCGACCTCATGGCGCCTGAAAGCGCCAGTAGCGGCCGTCCCGGCCGGCGACTTCCTCGAGCCAGGCGCGCAGCGACACCGGTCGGTGCTCGCGGATGACGGCGAACAGGTCACTGAGGACGTGCTTCGCTTCGGCGAAATACGAGTGGCCGAGCAGGTCGGTTTCCACCTCGGTGGCGTCGATGCTGTCCATGCCGGCCAGGACGGTCACCGGGCTGGCGTCGCCGAGGCGCGTGCCGCCGTGCAGCTTCTTCGAGGCCGACAAGGCCTTGTCCCGGTTCGAGGCATACAGGGTGACGCGCGGGCCGGCCTGGGCGAACACGGGCGCGAGTTCGCGCCGGTAGATGTCGACGTCCAGATCCGGGGCGATCAGCAGCAGTTCGCGGAAGCGCGGCGCCAGGGCCGGTTGTTCCGTCAGCAGCCGGGCCAGGGCGCGCGTCGCGACGCGGTTGCCCATGCTGTGCGCGACCAGGTAGATCTCGCCGTCGCCGGCGCGGCGCGCCAGATCGGCGAGGAAGTCGCGCAGGTCGGGGACGCTCCACTCGCTGTTGTTTTCGTCTTCCAGGTAGCCGCTCAGGCGTCCCTGCGATGGCCAACTGAACAGGATCGGCGCGCCGTCGTAGCCCAGGTCGTAGGTCATCTGCGCGGTGCGCCGCGCGGCGTCGGCGAAGTTGGCGTTGTAGCCATGCACGAAGACGAACAGGCTGCGCGATTTCGATTGGGCGACGCGCGCCCGCACCTCGGCCATGAAGTCGTCGCGCGCTTGCGGCGCGACGCTCAGGAGCAGCACGTGCTGCTCGGGGTCGGGCTTGAATTCCAGGCGCCAGAGCGAGGGCTGTTCCAGTTGCCCGAGGCGGTGGTCGCGCGGGATGCTCACTTCGCAAACGCCCTGTTCCAGGCTGCCGCGCGCGCCCAGGTAGCGATTGGCCGGTGCCGGCTCGCCGCTAGCCTTGCGGTTGGTGGCGTAGAAGATACGCATCGTCACGTAATTGGGCTTCCGGTACAGGCCGCGTGTGCGCGCGCCGTGTGTCGGGGCCGCGTCGGCGCGCTCGACGTAGGTGGCGGGGGCGATCCAGCACGCCGCGCCAGCGACGCCGAGACGCAGCCAGCCGTCCGGCACGCGTTCCAGTACCGGCAGCGGGAATATCAGATCCTCTCCGGCGAGGCGGCGAGCGACCGGGACGTCGCCCGGCCGGGCATGGCACTCCAGTTCCGAAAAGACCAGCTCGTCGGCGTACAGGAAAGCCTCGACGGGCGTGGCGATGTCTTCCGTCGCCGCCCATGCCGGTGCCGTGGGCAGGCATAGCGCCACCAGGCCGGCACGCGCTAGACGCCCCAGGGCGGATTTGCGCGTCATTTGCCGACACGCTCGCAGAAGGCCGCTTCGCCGCCGCTCCGGCCTCGGAAGCTAAGCACGAACCTGCCCTTGCGGTCCTGGTAGACGGCCTTGAAGCCGTCCGGCATGGCGCCGTCGAGGTGGCCGCTTTTGAAGGTGACGACGCCGCTGCCGGCGTCATAGGCGAAGCTGCCTTTCTCGTCGCCGTCTTCGTTGCTATAGCGGCCGCTGCCGACAACCTTGAAGTTCATCAGCAGGCGCGCCGCGCCGTTGGCCCAGCATTCGTAGGCGCCAGGCGCGACCTTTTCGGGCGCGGCGCCAGCGGGCATGGCGACAAGGATGGCGAGCAACGGGAGGATGGCACGGGGTGATTTCATGGGTTATCAGTGCGCCACGGTCGGCGCGGGTTCGACGGCGCGTAGGACGACATCCTTGCCGTAGTTCATCAACAGCGGTTCCTGGCTGTGGCGCAGCAGGCGGGCGATGCGCCGGGTTTCGCGGCGGGCGTAGTCACCCAGTTCCCGAACGCTGATCCGGCCGTCGGCATTCTTGTCGGCGCGCGTCTGGGTCAGGCCTTGCAACAGGGTGTGGGTGAACAGGCCGTTGCCCTGGTAACCGTCCAGTGCTTCTTCGGTGGCGTTGGCCGAGGCCAGGATATGCAGGCCCATGTTGCGCGCCAGGACCGCCAGACGGGCGTCGTACAACCCTTTCACCAGCGAATTGACGCCGCCGGCATGGCAGGTATCGAGGACCACGAGCTGATTGAAGGCGCGCAGGGTACGCGCCGATTCGAGCAGGTCGGCGGCTGAAAACAGGCTGGATTCGCGCGGCTGGCCGTCCCAGTCGTGCAGGACGATGCCGTAGCGTGCCTCGCTGTCCAGGGTGCCATGACTGGCGACGAACCAGACCAGCAGGTCGGTGGCGCGCATCTCGCGGCGCAAGCGCTTCAGGGCGGCGTCCAGGGCGGCGCGGCTGGCGTCGGCATTGCGCAGGGCGATCAGGGTCACTGGCGCGTCGCGATAGACTTCGCCCAGGCTTTTTTGCATGGCCTGGGCGAAATCGTCGGCATCTTTCACCGCGTAACGCAGGGGATTGACCTGGTCCGTGTGAAGGAAGTGGTCGATGCCGACAGCCAGGATGAATACCCTGGGTTCCGGCGCTGTGCCGGTGGCCTGGACGAGGCTCGTCACCGGCCGGGCATTCAGGTTGCCGGCGGCGTTGAAGCCGACCAGCGTCAGGGCGTTTTCGCCGGCGGCCAGTTCGACCCCGGCGCGCGTTTCGAAGGGAGGGGCGGCTCCGGCTGCCCCACTACGGTTGAATACCTCGACCAGCTTGCCGTTGTGCAGCAGGCGCATCTCTCCCACGCCGCCGCCCAAGTCCTGGGCGCGCAAGGTTACGTCCAGGCGTTGTCCGGCCGCGTGGTCCGCCTTGGGTATGTCCAGGGCGACACGTGGCGGCGGCTGGCGCAGGGCGTCGCGCAGGGTCACCTTGATCAGCGGCGCGATCGCCATGCCGGCGAGCTTGCGTTCGACGATGTCCGGGCGGTAGAAGACGTCGTAGAACTGGTCGATGCCGTAGACCTTGTCGTCGATGCGCACGTTGACCCAGCGGTCGCCTTCCTGCGAGGCGACAAAGTAGCCCTCCGGGATCATGGTGATCCACTCGTCGTTGTCGAAGCGGATCAGGCGGGCGATCTCGGCGCCGTCGGCGCTGGCCAGGACACGGGTCGAGCCGTCCACGGCCCCGGCATAAAGGCGCCGCCCGTTGCCGGAGAAGGTCAGCAGGTGCGGCGCGGGCTCGGCCAGTTGACGGCTCCATAGCGGTAACGGGGGCGAATCTTCCGGCCAATCCCAGAGCGTGGTCCAGCCGGACAGGTCGGCCGTGGCGATGCGCCGGCCATCCTGGGTCAGGGCCAGCGCCTTGATGTTGCGTGTCCCGCCGGCGACCGGCACGCGGGTTTTGCGCGCCTCCTGGCGCTTGTCCCAGAGCGTCAGGCCCGTCGTGCCATTGGTCAGCAGCAGGTCGCCGGCCGGGTGGGCGACGATCTGCTCCACCGTGACGCCCTTTTCCGGCCGCCAGGTTCGGAGTGCCGCGCCATTGGACAGATCGACGGCCATCAGCCAGGCCTCGTGGTCGTCGTTGAATTGCAAGCCGCGTTCGGTCCCGGCCAGCCAGAGCGTCCGGTCATCGGCGGCGATGGCCATGACCCGGACGATGCCCGGCAGGGCGATGTCGTGGCGGTGCTCGCGCCGGCCGTCCGGCAGGCGCTCCTGGACGAAGAGCCGCCCCGGGTTGGCAATGGGCGTGCCGTCGCCGGCCTTCACGGTCTTGGTCAGTGGGATGCCAGCGACCGCCTGCCAGCGCCCCGAGGCCGACTGGCTGACGATTTCGGCGTAATAACCCGCCTCGGCCGCCGCGTCGGGTTTGGCGGCGTTGCCCGGATTGGCCGTGTCGGTTACCGAGCCGACCGCCGGCGGCAGCGCGGCGAATATCTCATCGGGCTTGCCCAGCCAAGGCTCGAAGGCGAAGTGGCTCAGCGAGATCTGGCCCTCGGCGTCGACGGTGGCCTCGCGCACCAGATTGGTCTTGAGCGGCGAGACCATGGTCGTGGTCGGGAACAGGGATGCCATCGAGACGAAGCGCCCCTGGCCGTCCAGCCCCAGATAGCCCACCGGCGCCCGCTGCCAGTCGATCACCTTGTCCAGCCGGCCGGTCTTGAGATCCCACAACGCGGCGCGCTGCACCGAGGTCAGCATGCCGCGCCCGGCGTAGAGGGCGTTCAGGCGATTCAGCCGATCCGGCGTCCAGTCCTCGGCGCGGCCGAACTCGCGGCGCACAACCTCGGCGTTCATGTAGGCCTCGGGCGGGGCGACGCGCGGCCGGCCGTCGGTCACCAGAAGGCGCGCGCTGGCATCGCTGGCCTGCAACTGCCGGGGCGACAGGCCGCGGCCTTCGAGGGTGTGCGCCAGTCGCAGCGTGCCGGCGGCGTCCAGTTCATAGAGCCGGGCGGCTTCGTCCCACATGGCCAGGCCCAGGCGCGGCGTTTCAGGCGTCGCCGACGCCGGCGCGAACTCGATGCCGCCGCGCACGAAGGGCATGCCGTTCAGGTTGCGCTGGTTGCGCGCTTCCGCCACCAGGCCGCCATCCGCGACGCGCCAGACGCGTATCGTCTCGTGTTGCCGGATGCCCTTGAGATCGCCCGCCAGCAAGGCTTGCATGTCGACCTGACCGGCGGAGCCGAGAAACCTGCTGTCCGGCGAATAGGCCAGGGCGAAGACCGGGCCCAGATGGCCGGGCAGGGTACGCAGCGTCTTTCCAGTGGTGGCATCGAGCAGCGTCACGTCGCGCTGCGTGGCGCCCATCATGGTGCCGTTCGCCACGGCCAGCGTAGTTTCGTCGGGGGCCAGGGCCAGGGCGGAAATGGCTTCGGGAAATTGCGCCAACAGACGCACGGCGGGCCGTTCCGGGGTCAGGTCGATCAGCAGCAGCGAACCGTCGCGTCGGCCGACGAAGGCCCGCTTCTGGTCGCGGCTAAGCACCATGGTCGAGGCGTCGGCTTGTTTATCCGCCGCCTCGCCGGGCAAGGCCACGGCGATCCGTTGCAGCGGCGCGTCCTTGCCGACCGCCCAGCGCATCAGGCCGTCGTGCTCGCCCAGGGACCAGGCACCCTGAGCGTCGAGCGTGGCGACGATGTCGCGTACGTGGCCCTGGTGGCCGAGCCACGTCTGCTCGACCTGGCCGTCGAGCCAGCGCGTCAGCGTCACTTCATTACCGCTTCTGGGGCCGCCGGACGAGATCACGGCGCGGCCGTCCGGGGTGAAGGCCAGACCCGTGCACAGGCCGGTGTGGCGGTGCACCTCGCGGTACTGCCGGCCGCCGTGGGCGTCCCAGAGGACCACCGTGCCGAGGGCGTCGCAGACGGCCAGCCAGCGGCCGTCCGGGGAGAAGCGCGCCACGGTGACATGCAGTTTGTTACCCGTCTGGACAAAGACCTGTGTCGCGTCGGCGGTGTCGTTGTCACGCCGCATCTCGGCCGCCTGGACGGATGCCGGGCTGGCCGTCAGGGCCAGACACAGCCACAGGATTCGTGTCGTCATGATTTCGGACCTCCTCGGGTTACCCGGACAACACGCCGAATACCCAGTTCAGCGCCAACATCGCCACCAGGCACGCCAGCGCGCTGGCGGTCATGGCACGCAGGCCGAGGCGATGGGCGTCGATGCCCGCCATGGTCACCTGGCTGCCGGGCCAGGCGGCGAGGATGCCGGCCAGGGCACAGACCGCGCCGAGGATCAGGGCGGAGATCAGGCTGCGTAGCCAGGCCAGCGGCGACATGTTGTCCAGGGCGATGTCGAGTGCCTGGCGCGGTTCGCCGATGGCCAGCAGAACGCCGGCCAGCCAGCCGAACAACAAGGTCAGGCCGACCAGCAGGCAGGTGGCGGCGGCGGCCACCCAGGCGTAGGCGACGATCAGCGGCACGCACGGGTAGGTGGCCGGCGACGCCCGGAGCAGCGCGAGCGCGGCGAACTCGCCGACACTGTCGCGTCTGGCCAGGTCGATGGCGAGACCGGGCACGCGGCGCACCGTCTGAAGCAGGGCGACGACCAGCGGCGCGGCCTGGATCGCCCACATCGGCCAGAGCGTGGCGAGGGCGGCCGGGTAGCTGTCACCCAAGGCCGAGACCAGCGTGGTGAACAGCGGAATGGCGACCATCAGGGCGATCAGGATGACCACCGGCATCAGGTCGGCCAGCTGGTTATCGCGCTCGCGCCGCATCAGGGCGCGCGGCAAGGGCAGGCGCCAGTCGTCACGGCACCGCCAGAGGTCGTGCAGCGCCCGACGGCGCAGGTGCACGGCGTGCTTCAGCGTGCCCATTGCTGCAAGGATTCCTCGTCCGGACGCTCGGCGGCGAGGGCACGCCAGAGCATCAGGGCATCGTGCGGCAGGTCATGGCTTTCCAGCATGACGGCGTGGGCGACGCGCTGCGCGAACTCGGCGGGTGGCCGGGTTGGCAGTGCCCGGCGTTCGTCGTCGTCGCCGATGATCCGGAAGCGCCCCAGACGCGGCGACCCGCCGGCCGCGGTGGCTTCGATCCGCCAGGTGTATTCGCCCGGCGGCAGGGCTTTCGGTAGTGGCCACGGCATCTTCGTGGCGACACCCTGGGCGACGATCTGTTGGGACTCGTCGAAGACGCTGACGCGGATTTCCTGCCCGTCGCCGGCCAGCCAGATCAGGGTCGGTTGATTCGTCAGGACATCGACGCCGTTCGGGCTGACGATGCGCAAGGGTCCGTCGCCACGCATCACCATGGCCCCCAGGGCCAGGCGTTCGCGTTGCGCCGGTTCGAGCTTGACCATGGCCTGCGCGGACGGCGCGGGTACGCCGCGCGCCTTGGGTGCCGCGCCCTGCAGGACCGCCGGTGCGTCGGACTTCAGGCGGTAACGGCCTGGGCCGGTGAATTGCCACTCCCGCGAGGACGCCAGGTAGACCAGGGTGGCGCTGGCCGCGTCGGCGAGGCGCACTTCCGAATCGGCGGCGAGGTAGTCGAGGACGTTCAGGCGCCTGGCCTTGCCGGCATGGATGGCTTCGACCGTGCCGGTACGGTCGAGCACCATGGCCACGCCCTGCGCCAGAACGCTCCGCGAGACGCTGCTCAGGGCGACCAGGCAGAGCAGGAAAGCAAGCAGTGTGTATCGCTTCATGGCATTACCTCGTGATCAGCTTGTAGGCCTCGACTCCGGCCACCTGCACCTGTTCCAGACCCTTGGCCGCCACCGCCCGCGCGGTGGCGGGGTCGACCAGAACCTGCGTGTCACCGTCCGGCGTTTGCGCGGCCAGGCCCGACGCGCGTTCCACGGTCTCGCCGAGGACCACGAAGGGGCTCGCGCCGGGCAGCGTCACCTGTCCGGCGAGGACTTCGCCGCTGGCGATGCCGATGGCTACTTTGGGTGCTTGCGTGCTGTCTCCGGCGATCCGCCGGCTCCATTCCGGATAACTCCGCACGATGGCCAAAGCCGCCTCCAGCGCCGCCCTGGGGGCATGGCGCACGGGCAGGGGCGCGCCGAAATAGGCCAGAACCTGGGCGCCGTGGAAGCGTTCGATCATGCCGCCGGCGCGCTGCACCGCCATGCGCACGGCGGTGTAGTAGGTGCCCAGGGCCTCGGCGGCCGCCTCGGGCGTGCCTTGCATCCAGACACCGTGATCGGCGGGGAGACGCACCCAGAGCGCGGTCATGGCCTGGCGCCGCGGCATCAGGTCGCCGCCATTTCCGGCGTCGCCGGAAAGTACGCGTTGCAGCAGGCGGCCATCGACATGGCCGGCGAACGCCTGAGTGAGCCGGAGGCGATGGTGTTTGATGCGCATGGCTTCCAGTGCCTGGCGCGCGGCATAGGCCAACTTGGCCGAGACCAGCAGCGCGGCCGGCGGCAAGGCATGGCCCAGCCAGAGGGCATACAGGCCGAGCAGCGGCAGCAGTGCGAACAGGGTCCAGTAGATCAGGTTTTTCTTGTAGCCGTAGCCGAACCAGCACAGGCAGACCAGTGCGGTGAGCAGCGCGACCACCCAGGCAGGCACCGGCTGGATGAAACCGTGATTGAGCAGCGAGCGCAGGATCTGGGCATGCATCAGGACACCGGGGATGCGCCGGTTGTCCGGCTCGCTGGCCAGCAGGCCGACCGGTGCCTTGAGCCGGTCCTCCAGAGGCAGGACGACACCGACCAGGACCGCCTTGCCGGCGAAGGCGGCGCGCAGCTGGGCGCTGTTGCCTTCGGCCTGCCAGCGTTCCACCTGGGCCATGGAGAGGGTCGGGAACGGCAGGCCATAGCGGAAATCGATCAGGCCCTCGGCGCGCGGTGGCGCGCCAAGGACCGCCGCCATGCGCTCGGCGATGCCCCGGTGTGCTTCGGCGGCGCCGCACTGTGCCGACATGATTCGGCGCACCACGGAATCCTCATCGAAGCAGAGCAGGGCCGAGGCCAGTCGGTCGGCGCCGAGCAGGGCCACGAATCCGGGAAAGATGGGGCGCGGTTGGAGCTGTTCGTCGAGGGTCTGGGCGACCACCAGATTCAACTGGCCGCGGGCGCGCAGCAAGGGGGCCATGAGCTCTCGGTCGATGCCCGGCACGACCGATTCGTAGGACTTTGCCGGCAGGACGATGTCCAGTCCGACCACCGCCGGTTGCGCCGTGACCATGGCGTCGACCAGGGTACCCAGGTGCTTGTGCCAGAGGGCGAAGGGCTCGTCGAACGCCTGGAAGCTGGCTTCGTCGGCGGCAATGATGACCACGTCGTTGGCCACCGGCTGATGGGTCAGGGTACGCAGCCAGCGCAGGCTCTGGTCGTATAGCTTCCATTCCGCGTACTGGAAGCCGTTCATGTTCTGCACGGTCAGTGCCACGGCCAGTACAGCGACATAGCCGAGCAGGTCGACACTTGGGCCGCCGGCGATCAACCAGAGCTTCACTGGGCGCAGCCGCTCACGCAGCCAGTGCATGACCCGGCCTATTCATCAGCCCCGCCGCCAAGCAGGTCGCGCCGCGCTGCGCGCGCCCGTTCGGCGAGGGTCTGGTAGCGGCGGGCGATCTCCGCCTCGCCCAGTGCCTGGTGTGCCTGCGCCAGCAGTTGCAGATCCAGGATGACCAATTCGCTCCGGCCACGCATTTGATCGAACTCCAGGGCCCACATGGCGGCCTCTGTCGCTTCGCGATGTTTGCCGAGCGCGGCCAGCGCCTGGGCGCGCACGCGCAGGGCATTTCCGTGCTCCGATCCGGCATGCGCGCTATCGGCAACGACCTTGTCGGCCAGCGTCAAGGCCTCGGCGGCCTTGCCCTGGGCCAACCAGACGCGCGCGCGCAGCACCGTCAGGGCCGCGCCATCGGGACAGGGGGCGGTGCAAAGCGTCGCGGCTTGATCCAGGTGGCGCTGTGCTGCATGGGTATCCCCGATCGTCAAAGCCAGGCCGGCCGCCCGGCCATGCGCCGTGAGCCGTGTCGCCGGATTGAGCGGACCGGGCTCGGCGAGCAGTGCCTCGATCTCGGCTCGGGCGTCCATGGGCTTGCCTGCTTGCGCCATGACCCTGGCCAGGCTCAGCATGGTACGCGCCCGGCCTTCGCTATCGGCGAGCGATTCATACAGGCGCAGCGCGCTGGAGTAGTTATTCCGGGCGGTCGCCAGTTCGCCCTTGGCATACGCCTGGGCGGCGCGTTGCGTCATCGCTTCGGCGCGCGCCACGACGGCGTTTCTTTCCGGTGGGTGGGCGCAGGCACTGGTCAGCAGCGCTCCGGCCAGGATCAGCGGCCAGGCCTTCATGGGCCGATACCTTCGTCGCCGCTCAGCGGCAATTGACCCGAGGTGGGCGGCTTGATGGCGCTCGACAAGGGCCAGGTATTCTTCAGTCCCTGGGTGATCTCCGCCGCGTCCTGCGCCGTCGAGCGGCCGGACTGGACGATGGCGGGGACGTCGCCGCGCGCCGCGCCGACCATCTTCTTGACGTCGCCGCTGGTGTCGCGGGCGTTGGTCAGCAGTTCCCGTGCCAGTTTCAGGCTGGGCGGCAGTTCGGTCTCGACATGCCGCAACGTATTGCGAACGCCTGTCGCGGCGGCGCCGGCCTGGGCCAGCACCTTCCGGACATCCGCCACCACCTTGGCCCGGTCGTCGTCGATATGACCCACAAGGGTGCGGGCCCGCTCGCTGGTTTGACGCAGTTGACCGGACATCGCCTGGATTTCCGCCAGGCTGGCGGTCAACGAGGCGCGTACCGTCTCGCGCATCGCCGACGCCTCGCCGGTGAGCTTGCGGGTGTCGTCGAGGATGGGATTGACCTTGTCCAGGGTCAGGGTCAGCTTCTCTACCGCGACCTTGACCGTGGCCATGACATCCTCGAGCTCCGTACCGGCATCCAGCTTCAATTCCTGCTCGGCGGCGAGGCGCCGGCCTTGGCGCGCCCCCGGCGAGATTTCAATGAACTTGCCACCAATGGGGCCGTCGCGGCCGAAATGCGCCTTGGCATCGGCACCCAGCAGGGCCATCTTCGCGGTCGCCAGACGTAGCCGGACACGTACATTCAGTGAGTCCAGCAAGGCGATGTCGTCGACTTCGCCGATGACGAAGCCCTTGACCTTGACCGGCATGCCTGTCTGTACGCCATTGGCGCTGGGCAGGGTGATGTAGACGTGCGCGGTCGGTGTGAACCAGCCCTGGCGCCAGGCGGAAAGCCCGGCCAGCAGCAGGGCCGCGACCAGGGCCAGGGCGAGCCAGGCCCGTCCGGGGTTGCGGCTGGCTGTCGGCGTGCCCTCCGGCTCGGCGAGCGCGTTGTCCGATACGGACGGGTTCATTGGTTCGGTCCCGCCAATCGAGCCTGCAGTGCGTCGGCGCGTTCCGGCGTGTCGCAGAACCAGGCCAGCGTACGCCACGGGTAGCGCTCCTGAAAGGCGCGCGTGAAATGCTCGGGATCCAGGACAGCGTCCGGCCATTCGCGGGCGTCGATCAGCAGGCAGTCCGGGTCGGCCGCCAAGGCGCGTCCGACCTGTGTCCGCAGGCGCGCCGTCGGCGTCGCGGTGGTCGCTGGCCGAGCCGCCCAGCGACTATCATCAGGGCATCCGGCCGCTGCAAACAGGGCGTGTAATTCGGGCCCGAGCCAGTCTGGCGCTGCGTCACGGGATAGCGCCGATTCCAGGAGGATGTTTTCGGTCAGGGTCAGGTCGGCGATCAGGCTGCCGCCGACGTAGCGGCATAGCGGGCTGTCGTCGGCGCAGAGTCGGTTGACGGCGTCCAGCAGGGCGGCGCGCCCGGGCCAGGATATGACGACGCGTTCTCCGGCGATCAGGGACAAGGACGTATTGGCTGTGGGCACCGATGAGAAACTGGACATGCGTATCCGATAACTATTCTCACTCAATGCGTGCAGCATATACCGATTCGGCAGGCTGGCAATCTCCGCCGGAAGAGGTATGTGGGTGGTACTGCGAAAGCGCACCCGCAAGCGCGCCGTGGTCAGGCCGCCTGAGCCGGGATCTGCGCGCCGATGCGCTTGATGCGGTTGTGCTCGTCGACGTACACCAGCTTCGGCTCGTAGTTGTTGAGCTCCAACTCGGTGTAGCTGGCGTAGGCGGCGATGATCAGGATATCGCCGGGGGCGGCCTTGCGGGCCGCGGCGCCGTTCACCGAGATCATGCCGCTGCCGCGTTGGCCGCGGATGGCATAGGTGGTGAAGCGTTCGCCGTTGTTGACGTTGTAGATGTCGATCTGCTCGTATTCCCGGATATCGGCGGCGTCCAGCAGCAGTTCGTCGATGGCGCACGAACCCTCGTAACCGAGCTCGGAAGCGGTCACGCTCACCCGGTGGAGTTTGGCTTTAAGCATGGTGCGTTGCATGGCGATGTCCGGTTAAAGGGATGTCGGGGCGCGGATTATATCGCGATTTGCGCAGTGCACCATAGGCAGTGCGCATCACTTGCCCTAGGACAAATCATCCAACATTCAGTTCGATGTTGTCTATCAAACGGGTATTGCCGAGGCGCGCGGCGGCGAGGATGACCAGTCGGGTTTCGTCAGCGCCGGGTGCCAGAAGCGTGGCCTGGGAACGCACGGCGATGTAGTCGACGCGCCAGCCGTGCTCGGCGAGCTGGCGCGCGGCATCGGCCTCGATAGCCGGGTAGTCGCGCTGGCCGGCGCAGAGGTCGGCGCCGCATGCCTTGAGCAGTCGGTATAAGCGCGGCGCTTCGGCGCGTTCCGCCGGACTCAGGTAGCCGTTGCGCGATGACAAGGCCAGGCCGTCGTCGGCGCGCAAGGTTTCGGCCTCGACGATGTCGATATCCAGGTTGAACTGTCGCGTCATGCCCTTGAGCAGGTGCAGTTGCTGGTAGTCCTTTTTTCCGAATACGGCGACTTTCGGACGCACTATTTCGAACAGCTTGAGGACGACGGTGCAGACACCCTGGAAGTGACCGGGCCGGAAGGCGCCGCAGAGTTCGTCGGCGAGCGGCGGTTGCACCTGGAAGGTCTGCGCCTCCGGGTACATCTCGGCGACGTCCGGGCAGAACACGATGTCGGTGCCGGCCGGCTCCAGTTGCGCGCAGTCGGCGTCGAGGGTGCGCGGATAGCGCTCGAAATCCTCGCCCTGGCCGAATTGCAGTGGGTTGACGAAGATGCTGACCACCACCGGGCCACCGGCTTGGCGTGCCTGACGCACAAGATCGATATGCCCGGCATGCAGGTTGCCCATGGTTGGAACGAAAGCGGTACGGGGCGCGCCGGTAAGCGCCTGGCGCAGTTCAGCGACACCGTGGATCAGTTGCATGGCATCAACTCAAGTTGGCGTTTCATGCTCCGGGCCCGGGAAGGTGCCCGATTTCACCGCGGCCACGTAGGCAACAAGCGCCGCGGAAATGTCGCTTGCGCCGGGCAGAAAGCTTTTCGAGAAACGCGGCGGTTTTTCCGTGAGGCCGATGGCGTCATACAGTACCAGAACCTGGCCGTCGCAGCCTGGACCGGCGCCGATGCCGATGGTTGGGATGCGCAGGTTCTGGGTGACTTCGGTTGCCAGCAGCGAGGGGATGGATTCCAGCACCAGCATCTGCGCCCCGGCGGCTCCCAGAGCGGCGGCATCCTTGATCAACTGGTCGGCGGCCTTGCGCTCCCGGCCCTGGGCGCGGTAGCCGGTCTGGTTGACCGACTGCGGCAGCAGGCCGAGGTGGCCGCACACCGGGATGCCGCGCGCCGCCAGGAAGGCGACACTTTCGACCATCACCGCGCCGCCTTCCAGCTTGACCATGTTGGCGCCGGCGGCGAGCAGGCGTGCCGAGGCGGCGAAGGCCTGCTGCGGTGAGTGCTGGTAGGCGCCGAAAGGCAGGTCGGCCATGATGAACAGGCCATTGGCGCCGCGCGCGACGGCTTCGGTGTGATAGACCATCTGTTCCAGGGTCACCGGCAAGGTGGTCGTGTGTCCCTGCACCGTCATGCCCAGAGAGTCGCCGACCAGGAGGATGTCGACCCCGGCGCGCGCCATGAGCCGGGCGAAGCTGGCGTCATAGCAGGTCAGAACGGCGAGTTTTTCACCGGTTTCGATCTTCTTGAGCAGTTGTGGCAGAAACATCATGTCCCCAGATTGAAGAATTCGCGCGCGCCGCGCATGTCGTTGAGGCGCTTCAGCAGGAGTTCGAAATCCGCCGTCTTGTCGGCGAAGTTGAGGTTTTCGCTATTGACGATCAAGAGCGGCGAGCTGTCGTAATGATAGAAGAATTCGCTGTACAGGCGAGCGAGATCGGCAAGGTAGCTCTCCGGCAGGTTGCGTTCATAAATCCTGCCACGGCGTCGCACCCGTTCCGCCAGCAGGCTGGACGGTGCCTGGAGGTAGATCACCAGATCGGGGGTGGGTGCCTTGGGTGCCATGTCGGCATGGATCTTCTGGTAAAGCGCGAACTCGGTGTCGTCGAGATTGAGACGGGCAAACAGCGGGTCTTTTTCGATCAGGAAATCGGCGATGGTCACGGGTGAGAACAGGCCGGCCTGGGACAGCCGGGCCGTCTGTTCGGTGCGCGCCAGGAGGAAAAACAGTTGGGTTTGCAGGGCGTAGCGCTTCTTGTCGCTATAAAAACGCGCCAGGAAGGGATTGTCGTCGGGGTTTTCCAGGAGCAGATCGCCCCCGGTGGCGTCGGCCAGGCGCCGTGCCAGGCTGGTCTTGCCGACGCCGATGGGCCCTTCGACGGCGATATAGCGAAAACGGGTGGGCAACATTGCCGTGCGTGCGGGTCAGTGCAGACGTTGCAGGCCTGACGGGTCGAGCGCCGCGAGCAGGTCCAGGCAGCGTCCATGTCCGGGTATCGAGCAAGCTGGAGCGATCTCGACCAGGGGCGCAAGGACGAAGGCGCGCTCATGCATCCTCGGGTGTGGCAGGTGCAGGCCGGGGTCGTTCAGGATCAGATGATCGTAGAGCAGGATGTCCAGGTCCAGGGTGCGCGGCGCATTCTTGAAGGTACGTTCCCGGCCGTGCCGGTGCTCGATCGCCAGCAGCGCATCGAGCAGTGCGTGCGGCCCCAGGCCGGTGCGCAGGCGTGCCACGGCGTTGATGTAATCGGGTTGATCGGGATGGCCGGCAGCGGCGCTGCGGTAGTGGCTGGAGACTTTCACCAGGCGGGTATCCGCAAGATTTCCGAGTTCGGTCAAGGCGGTCCGGATCTGCCGTGCCGGTCGGTCGAGGTTGGCGCCGAGGGCAATGTAGGCGGTGACGCGTCCGGTCATTGCGACGCCGGGGTGTCGGCGTTTTCCCCGGCGGGGCCGGCGTCGGAACGGCTGCGTCGGCGTCGCGGCCGGCGTTTTTTCCCGGATGGGCCGTTGCTTTCGACGAGCATCTCGGCGCGCGCGTCGTCCGGGGCGTCCTGGAAGCGTTGCCACCAATCGACCAATTCATCCGGGGCGTCGCCGCTGCGCGCGCGCAGCAGCAGGAAATCGAAGCCGGCGCGGAAGCGCGGGTGATCCAGCAAGCGGAAGGGGCGACTGCCGTTGCGTTGTTCGAAGCGCGGCTGCAAGGCCCAGATTTCCTTGATCATGCCGTCCATGCGCCGTGGGAAGGCAAGTGCCGTGCGCTGGCGTTCCAGGGTATCGTCCATGGCGTCGAACAGGGCCGTTTGCTGCGTCTGGCCGCTCTCCTGGAGTTTGGCCCAGGCGGCCTGCATGTCGAACCAGAGCAGGCAGGCGAGCATGAAGGCCGGCGCTGCCGACTGGCCGTTGCGGATGCGTTCGTCGGTGTCGTGCAGGGCGGCGTGCAGGAAGCGTTGCCGGGGCGTGTCGTCGAGGATGCGGTCGAGCATGGGCAGCACGCCGTGGTGCAGGCCTTCGGCACGCAATTGCCGGACGCCGCGTTCGGCATGGCCGGACATCAGCAGTTTCATCATCTCGTCGAACAGGCGAGCCGAGGGGATGCGCTCCAGCATGTGGGCAAGCTCGGCGATGGGCGCGCGCGTCGCGGGGTCGATGTGGAAGTCGAGCTTGGCGGCAAAACGGGCGGCGCGCAGCATGCGCACCGGGTCTTCACGAAAGCGGGTCGCCGGATCGCCGATCATCTTCAGCCGGCGCTTCCTGGCATCGCCGACGCCGCCATGGTAGTCCCAGACTTCTTCGTTTTCCGTGTCGTAATACAGCGCGTTGACAGTGAAGTCGCGACGCGCGGCGTCATCTTCCTGGCCGCCGAAGACGTTGTCGCGCAAGAGCATGCCATCCTCGGCGGTGACCCGGTCGTCGTCGTCCTCGTTTTCGCCCTGGATGTTCTGGGCCCGGAAGGTGGTGACCTCGATGGTGTCCTGACCACAGTAGACGTGGACGATGCGGAAGCGTCGGCCGATCAGGCGCGAGCGCCGGAACAGCGCGCGTACTTCTTCGGGTGTGGCATCGGTGGCGATGTCGAAATCCTTGGGCTCGCGGCCCAGGAGCAGGTCGCGTACCGCGCCGCCGACGACGAAGGCGGCATAGCCGGCATCGGCCAGGGTGCGCGTCGTCTTCAGTGCGCAGGGATGGATGCGGTTACGTTGGATGCCGTGCTGTGCCACGGGATAGATGACCGGCCCGGTGGCCGTACTGGTCTTGCCGAGGACCTTGTTGAACCAGCGGCGTATCATTGTTTTGCTCTTGCGCGCATTGAGAGCCTGAATCGGAGTGCTTCGAAAAATTGGAGCATGCATTATATCAGCACGCTTGAACCGCGCGTTTCTTGCCCAGAATCGGCGCCTCGGCTACATTTAGACGTCTTAGCAAACTGTCTGGAAACGCTGTGATTGCTCTCATTGAAGCCGCGGGCTGGCCCATCTGGCCGCTGATTATCGCCTCCATCCTTTCGCTGGCGATCATTTTCGAGCGTTTTTATACCCTCAGGCGCGGCCAGATCATCCCGCCGTCCCTGCTGAAGAACTCGCTGGAGAATCTGAAGCGCGGCGGCATGGAAGCCAACGCGTTACGCGCCCTCGCCGACGGCTCGCCCTTTGGACGTATCCTGGCGGCGGGCCTGCGTAACTTGAACAGCAGCCGTGAAGTCATGAAAGAAGCCCTGGAAGAAAGCGGTCGCGCCGTCGCCCACGATCTGGGCCGCTATCTGCCCGCCTTGGGCACCATCGCCTCGGTGGCGCCGCTGCTGGGTTTACTCGGCACGGTGATTGGCATGGTCGAGATCTTCGGCTCGCAGACGCCGACCGGCGGTAATCCGGCGGTACTGGCCCACGGCATTTCGGTCGCCCTGTACAACACCGCCTTCGGTCTGATCGTCGCCATTCCCAGCATGATCTTCTACCGCTATTTCCGGGCACGGGTCGATACGCTGCTGACCGAGATGGAGCAGCAGGCGCTGATGCTGGTCGAGATTGTCCACGGAGAGCGCAAGTGAACTTCCAGCGCGGCATCGGCAAGGACGATCCGGAGATCAACCTGATCCCGCTGATCGATGTCTTGCTGGTGATCCTGATCTTTCTGATGGTGACGACGACCTATGCCCGTTTCGCCGAGTTGCAGATCAATCTGCCCGAGGCCCAGGGGGATACAGCCAAGGAGCAGCCGGCGCAGATCAACGTCAATGTCGATGCCTCGGGTCGCTACCAGATCAACGATGGCGGTATCGCCGACAATGGCGTTGACGCCATTGCCAGTGCCCTGATGCATGCCGCTGGTACCCAGAAAGATCCGGTGGTGGTGATCAGCGCCGACGCCCGTGCGACGCACCAGTCGGTTATCCGGGTCATGGACGCGGCACGTCGGGTGGGCTTCAGCCGGGTGACCTTCGTGACCCAGTCGGCGGTCACGGAATCGCCCTGACGCTACGCTGAAAATCGCGGCCATGTCCTTCAAACAGGCCTTGGCCGACAGCTGGTATCGTGGCCGTGCCTGGCTTTATCTGCTGGCACCGTTCGCCTGGGGGTTCGCGCTGCTCAGCGCGCTGCGGCGCTGGGCGTATCGTTCCGGCTTGCTGGAAATTACGCGCTTGCCCGTGCCCGTCATCGTCGTCGGCAATATCACGGCTGGCGGCACCGGCAAGACGCCGTTTGTGCTCTGGCTGGTCGAGATGCTGCGGCAAGCCGGGTGGCATCCGGGCATCGTCAGCCGTGGTTATGGCGGCCGCCTGTCCGGTGCGGCAGTCGTGCCCCCGGACGCCGACGCGCAAATCTATGGTGACGAGCCCGTGCTCCTGGCGCGTCGCGCCGCCTGCCCGGTCTGGGTCGGGCAACGGCGCGGCAAAGCTGGCCGCGCCATGCTGGCGGCGCGGCCCGAGGTCAATGTCCTGATCTGTGATGATGGCTTGCAGCATTACGCACTGGCGCGCGATGTCGAGATCGTCATCGTCGACGGCGCTCGTGGCCTGGGGAATGGCTGGCGCCTACCGGTCGGCCCGCTGCGGGAGACCTGTGATCGTCTCGCCGAGGTCGATGCCGTGGTCGTTAACGGCGCCACATCGATGGCGACCGATAAACGACTCGCCGCGCTATCCGTCCACGGCATGCGTCTTGCCCCCGGCGCTTTTTTCGATGTGCGCCGACCCGAACATACCGTCGGGGTGGAATATTTCGCAGGCAGGCCGCTTCATGCCCTGGCCGGGATCGGTCATCCGGCGCGCTTCTTCGCCACCCTGGAACAGCTCGGCATTCATGCCCGGCAGCGGCCGTTCCCCGATCATCACACATTTCAGCCTGGCGACCTGCCCGAGGGCATTGTGCTGATGACCGAGAAGGACGCCGTCAAATGCGCGCGCTTCGATCGCGACGATATGTGGGCGCTCAGGGTTGACGCGCGGGTCTCGGACGGACTACAAACGATCATCCTCGACAAACTGAAGAAACTCCATGGACAGCAAACTGCTTGAAATCCTCGTCTGCCCCCTGTGCAAAGGCCCGCTGGTATATCGCAAAGAGGCTCAGGAGTTGGTCTGCAAGGCCGACCGCCTGGCTTTTCCCATCAACGATGGCATTCCGGTGATGCTGGAAGATGAGGCCCGGCGCCTGGAGGCAACCGAGGAGGTCTGAGTGCCTCGGCCCTTTCCGCTGCGTACTTTGCTGGAACATTCCCGGCATCGCCTGGAGGCCGCCGAACGGGTGATGCGCTACCAGAAGCGCAAGGAAGAAGCGGCGCGTTTGCGCTTGGTCGAGTTGCATGGTTTCCGCGGCGAATACCAGGCCAGGCTGGGTGGCAGCAGCCAGTCGGGTTTGGATATCCATATGCTGCGAGACTTCCATGTGTTCCTGAAAAAGCTGGATATTGCCATCCATGCTCAGGAAGACGAGGTCACGCTTGCCCAGTCGCGTTGGCAGGCCGCGCACGTCTACTGGACGACGGCACGGGCCAAGGTGAAGGCCTATGAAACCCTTGCCGAACGGCATCGCGTTGCCGAGGTACGGCGCGAGGACAAGATTGACCAGGCGAACATGGATGAGTTGGTCAACCGCCGTTTCGCCGTCTCGATTCGCAAAGAAGACCTATAACGGCCCGGCACTCCTCTGGTATTGGGCACGGCTCTTGCTAGTTATGCCTGCACGAATCAACACAGGATGTCAGTCATGTTGCAGCCTATCGCCAATGCCGCACTCCCGGGGGTCGCACTCCCCGGGGCGCTCACCGCTGAAGTCGGTGCTGAGGGCAGCGCTTTCGTGGACCTGCTCGGTTTACGTATGGCGGGGAAAATCACCGCGTTACCAGCGGCCGAAGCCGGCTCAGAGGCCCTGATGGCCGCTGCTGACAGCCTGCCGGAGGCAGCCCCGGAAAATACTTTTGCGGCGGTTGTGGCCATGCTTTTCCCGGCCCAGATGCCTGCCCCACAGATGTCGGTTGTCCAGCTTGCCAGCGAGCCCGCCGCTGCCATTGTCCTGTCGGCGGGGTTGGAACTTGCCGGCACATCCCAGAAAAAATTGCCGACCGGCCCGGCAGACCTTGCAGCCATGGCGACGACCGCCGCTGCCGGCGAGGCCCAGGACGAGGCCATGGATAGCCTGGTACTGGAGGCGAAACCACCGGATATCCTGTTGGCCAAGGGTATGGTATCGGCCACCGAAGCCCGCGTTGGCGTGGCCGTCGTGCCTCAAGCCCAGGCGCAATCCCGGGTCAAGGCGGAAAATGCCGATCCGGCGAGCGTGCCGGTGTTATCTACCCTCGGCAGCCGGGAGGGCGATGTGGCGCAAACTGGAGCCCGAGTCGTCACGCACGTCGCCGCGCCGCTGTTAAGCCGGGAATGGCGCACCGAGCTGGGCGACCGTATCGCCTGGATGGTTGGCCGTCAGGCGCAATCCGCTGAAATTATCCTGAATCCGCCGGCCCTGGGCAGCATCGAGGTGCGGCTTAACCTGAATCTTGCCGGTAACGAGGCGGGCGCGCAGTTTTATAGTGCCAACGCCAATGTCCGCGATGCCCTGGAATCGGCATTTCCGCGCCTGCGCGAGTTGATGGCCAATGCGGGTATTGCGCTCGGCGAGACCATGGTAAGCAGCCAGCCTTTCGCCGAGCGTCAAAATCAACAGCAAGTCGACCAGGGAACCGGCGGCGGCAACGACGGGAGTGGCACGGTTGTTTCTACCGCTGGCGTCGTGGCGTCCGGCGTGAGTCGAATCCGGGGGCTGGTCGACCTGTATATCTAGCCTGTTCCGGTGTCGCGTTTTCCGGCCGGATTAGCCCTGCGAGCAACGCCAGGGCTTTTTTTTTGCCGTCCAGGTAAAAAATAATCACATTCCCTTGCGTTTGAGCTTGTCTTGACGTAATAAAGAACATAAGCTTTTCAGTAAAACATCCTGTTTCTTTAGTATATTTTTGTCATTTTCAAGTCGAGAGAACGATGGCCAAAGAAGTCGCCGCCCCAGAAGCCGCAGCAGATGCCGCTGCGCCGAAGAGCAAGAAGAAGTTGCTGATCATCATCATCGCAGCGGTATTGGTGCTGACCCTGATTGGTGGCGGCGCGGCGTTTTTCCTTCTGGGCAATAAGCCCGATGCCGAGCAGCAGGCCGAGCATGAAGCCGAGGCGAGTGAAGAGGATGCGCATCCGCCGGTCTACGAAAAACTGGAAACCTTTACTGTCAATCTGGCCGACGGGGAAAGCTTCTTGCAGGCGGAGATATCCCTGCAACTTGCCGATATCAAAGTACAGGAAAAGGTGAAGATGCATATGCCCGAGGTGCGCGATGGCTTGCTGCGTCTATTGTCCAGCAAGTCCGCCGAGGAAATCTCGACCCTCGAAGGCAAGGATAAGCTGGCCGCCGAAGTGCAAAGTAACGTGAACGAAATCCTTCGGGTGAAGAAGGCTGCCGAGGGCGTGAAAAAGGTGTTGTTCAATGCGTTCATCATCCAGTGAGAAAACTTGGCTGAAGACATCCTTTCCCAAGAGGAAGTCGATGCGCTGCTCCGCGGCGTAACCGGCGAACCCGAGGAAGCGGCCGAAGAAGAAGGCACGGGCGGCGTTCGCACCTACGATATCGGCCGGCAGGAGCGTATCGTCCGTGGTCGGATGCCGACGCTGGAGATCATCAACGACCGCTTCGCGCGTAACTTCCGCATCGGTCTGTTCAATCTCATCCGGCGTACCGCTGAGATCTCGGTGGGGCCGGTGTCGGTGATCAAGTACAGCGAGTTCGTCCGAAACCTGATCGTTCCGACCAATCTCAATCTGGTGCACATGCCGCCTTTGCGCGGCACCTCCTTGTTTGTGTTCGATCCGAACCTGGTCTTCCTGGTGGTGGACAACCTGTTCGGTGGCGACGGGCGTTACCACATGCGCGTCGAGGGACGCGATTTCACCCTGGCCGAGCAGCGCATCATTCGTCGCATGCTCGACGTCGTCTTCGAGGAATACCAGAAGGCCTGGACGCCCATCTATCCGATCAGCCTGGAGTATGTGCGCTCCGAGATGAATACCCAGTTCGCCAACATCGCCACTCCGACGGAGGTGGTCGTAGTAACCACCTTCAATATTGAACTGGGCTCTTCCGGCGGCGATTTCCACATCTGCACGCCCTACAGTATGATTGAGCCGATCCGGGATCAGCTCACCAGTACCATGCAGGCTGATCGCGCCGAGGCCGACCAGCGCTGGATATCGGAAATGGGCTTGCAGGTGCAGGATGCCGAGGTTGAACTGGTTGCGAATCTCGGTGGCGCGCCGATTACCTGGCGGCAGATTCTCGATCTCAAGGCGGGCGATGTCATTTCACTCGACTTGCCCGAAGCGGTGGTTGCCGGGGTCGACGGCGTGCCGTTGTTCGAATGTCATTATGGCCAGAAGAATGGCCAGATTGCGCTCAAGGTCGAGCGCGTGTTGCAGGGACGCGAGCGTGCGTCCTTGGCTGGGGTCAAGCGATGAGCGAGGATGCGGAAAAAAGCGCGATATCCGCGGATGACTGGGCGGCCGCCATGGCCGAGCAGGATTCGACCGCGCCAGCGGCCATAGCCGAGGACGACTGGGCCGCGGCCATGGCCGAACAGGCGGTGACGGAAGGGGCCGCCGCGCCCGAGCCGCAGAAGGCGCAGATATTCCAGCCCATCGCGGCAGGCACGGCGCAGCCGGCGGCCAATAATCTCGACCTCATCCTCGACATCCCGGTGCAGATGACCGTGGAACTCGGGCGCACCAAGATCACCATACGTAACCTGCTGCAACTGGCTCAAGGTTCGGTCGTGGAACTCGACGGCCTGGCCGGCGAGCCCATGGATGTTCTGGTCAACGGTTGCCTGATCGCCCAAGGCGAGGTCGTGGTGGTCAACGACAAATTCGGCATCCGTCTCACCGACATCATCAGTCCGGCGGAACGGCTGCGCCGCATCAATAAATGACCTTGGGTCATCGTCTGGCGAGTGCCGCGACGCTGGCCTTATCCGGGTCGGCGCATGCCGCCGATCCGGTGCTGACCCAATCCTCTGGATGGGGCTCGCTGATGCAGGGGTTGTTCGGCCTGCTGGTGGTTCTGGGCCTGCTCTACGCCTTCCTCCTGGTGCTACGTCGTTACGGTCCGGCGACGTCGGGCGCGCAGGGCATCGTCAAGGGCGTCGGCGGGGTGATGCTGAGCCCGCGCGAGCGACTGGTCATGGTCGAGGTCAAGGACACCTGGTTGCTGCTGGGGGTTGCCTCGGGGCAGGTCAGCGTCGTCCATAGCATGCCCAAGCCCGAGGCCGCCGAGACGGTCGCGGCCCCCGTGCCGCCGCCGTTCGCAGGCAAGCTGGCGGCGATGTTGCGGCACCCGGGAAAAGGGTAGCGATGCGCCGGCTATGGTTTCCGGTGCTCATCCTGGCACCCGTCATGGCGTGGGCCGCCCCAGGCCTGCCCGCCTTCACCAGCACGCCCGGTGCCGCCGGCAGCACCAACTACAGCTTCAATATCGAAGCCTTGCTGCTGCTGACCTCGCTGACTTTTCTGCCGGCGATCCTGCTGATGATGACCTCCTTCACGCGCATCGTCATCGTTCTCGCATTGCTGCGCCAAGCGCTCGGTACCATGCAGACGCCGCCGAATCAGGTGATTGTCGGCCTGTCGCTGTTCCTGACTTTTTTCATCATGGGGCCGGTATTCGACAAGATCTACGATACCGCCTGGAAGCCCTATTCGGAAAACCAGATCAATTTTATCGAGGCCGGCGACCGTGCCGCGCAGCCGCTCAAGGGTTTCATGCTGAAGCAGACGCGTCAGGAAGACCTGGCGCTGTTCCTGCGTTTATCCAAGTCGCCACCGCTCCAGACCCCCGAGGACACGCCGCTCAAGGTGCTGGTGCCAGCCTATATCATCAGTGAACTGAAGACCGCCTTCCAGATCGGTTTCATCGTCTTCATCCCGTTCCTGATCATCGATATGGTCGTATCGAGCGTGCTCATGTCCATGGGCATGATGATGCTCTCGCCCATGCTGGTGTCCTTGCCTTTCAAGCTGATGCTGTTCGTGCTGGCGGATGGCTGGAATCTACTGATTGCCTCCCTCGTGGCGACGTTCAACGTGTAGCCATGACTCCCGATTCAGTCGTTGCACTTGTACGCCAAGCCCTGGAAATGGCCATGCTCGCCGCAGGACCGCTGTTGCTTGCCTCGCTGCTGACCGGCTTGCTGGTCAGCATTTTCCAGGCCGCTACGCAGATCAACGAGATGACCCTGACCTTCATCCCCAAACTGATTGTCATGTTCGTGGTGCTGGTGTTGCTCGGCCCGTGGACTCTGGAGTTGATGGTCGATTTCATGGTCCGGCTGTTCAACAGCATTCCAGGCCTGATCGGCTGATGCTGACCATTTCGTCGGCCGACTGGAATGCCTGGCTGATTCTGTTTCTGTTTCCGTTCGTGCGTATCCTGGCCTGGCTGATGGCTGACCCGTTGCTGGGCAACAAAGCCGTGCCGACCCAGGTGCGCGTCGGCTTGGCAATGACGATGGCACTGATCATCGCCCCGGCCCTGCCGGCCCTGCCTCAGGTGGCCCTGCTCTCGGGCGACGGGCTGTTGATTCTGCTACAGCAGATCGTCATCGGCGTTGCCCTGGGCTTCGCGATACGCATCATCTTCGCCGCCGTGGAACTGGCCGGCCAGTTTCTCGGCCTACAAATGGGTCTGTCCTTCGCCTCCCTGTTCGATCCGGTCAATGGCGCGCAGACGCCTGTAATAGCCCAGTTGCTGACGGTCCTGACGGTGCTGCTGCTATTTGCTTTCAATGGCCATCATCTGATCATCATGGCCTTGTGGGAGAGCTTCGAGAGCGCACCCATCGTCGCCAGCCCGATCTCCACACGCGGCTTCATGATGCTGGTCGAATGGGGTGGGGCGATCTTCGTCACCGGTCTGCACCTCGCCCTGCCGGTGGCGGCAGCGCTGCTCACGGCCAACCTGACCATCGGCATGATGACCCGGGCGGCACCGCAACTGAACATCTTCGCCATCGGTTTTCCGATCTCCATCGGTGTCGGGGTCATGGTGTTATATCTGTCGCTGGTCTATATGCCGGCCTTCCTGGAACAATTCCTCCTGCGCGGCGTCAGCGTCGGCGCGGCGGCGATGCGTGGTTTCGTGCCATGACCGCCTCGCCTTGGGTCAGACGCTGGGCGGGCTTGTTGCCGGCGGGTTCGAGAGTGCTGGACCTGGCTTGCGGCCCGGGGCGGCACGCGGTCTATCTGGCTGGTCTGGGCCACCAGGTCGACGCCGTCGATATCGATCTGGGTCTATCGATGTCTGCGCGCGGTACGCCCGGAGTCAACTGGGTACAACAGGATCTGGAAACCGGCGACAGCCATATCGAGGCCGGTGCCTACCAGGCGATCGTCGTCGTCAATTATCTGCATCGCCCGCTGTTTCCGGAGATACTCGCCGGACTGGTGCCGACCGGGGGCATGCTGATTTACCAGACCTTCGCGCATGGCCAGCAGGCTTTTGGCCGCCCGCGCAATCCACTCCATCTGCTCCTGCCGGGTGAACTGCTTGAAGTCGTGCGTGGCAGTCTGCGCGTGCTTGCCTATGAAGACATCCTCCTGAACGAGCCATCACCGGTGCGTGTACAGCGCATCTGCGCCATAAAACCCTGAGTTTTCCGCTACAATTCTTCTTTTTTCGGGTGCTTGAGTCATGTTGAAAGGCAGTCTGGTCGCGATCGTCACCCCCATGTCGCCGGACGGCGGCCTTGATCTGGCGCGTTTGCGCGCCCTGGTGGATTGGCATGTGGAACAGGGCACGGATGGCATCGTCGTCGTCGGCACGACCGGCGAATCGCCGACGGTCGATACCGGGGAACATTGCCTGCTCATCAAGACCGTCGTTGAGCAAGCCGCGGGACGTGTGCCGGTCATCGCCGGCACCGGCGCCAATTCGACCACCGAGGCGGTCGAACTCACCCGCTGCGCCGCCAGTGTCGGCGCCACGGCAGCCCTGTCGGTCGCGCCTTACTACAACAAGCCGACCCAAGAAGGCCTGTACCGTCACTTCCGTACCATCGCCGAATCCGTCGATTTGCCGATGATTCTTTACAACGTGCCGGGGCGCACCGTGGCCGATATCGCCAACGACACCGCTCTGCGCCTGACCCAGGTGCCAGGTATCGTCGGCATAAAGGACGCCACCGGCAGCATCGAGCGTGGCACCGACCTGATCCGCCGTGGCCCCGTGGATTTCGCCGTCTATAGCGGCGATGACGCCAGTGGTCTGGCACTGATGCTGCTGGGTGGTGCCGGGGTGATCTCGGTGACGGCCAACGTCGCCCCCAAGCTGATGCACAAGATGTGCGTCGCCGCCTTCAACGGGGAACTCGCCCGTGCCCGCGAAATCAACTCGATGCTCCTGCCCCTGCACCAAAAGCTGTTCGTCGAGGCGAACCCGATCCCGGTGAAATGGGCGTTGACCGAAATGGGCCTGATCGACTCGGGGATACGTTTGCCCCTGACGCCGTTGTCGACGCCCCACCACGAAACCATCCGCGCTGCCCTCAAGGAAGCCGGCGTACTTTGAGGACGATGCCATGAAGCGTATTACCTTGCTGCCTTTGGCTGCCCTGCTTGCGCTGGGCGGTTGTTCGCTGATGCAGGACAAAAAGATCGACTACAAATCGGCCGGCAGCGTGCCGACCCTGGAGGCGCCGCCCGACCTGATCCTGCCTTCCGTCGATAACCGCTACACCTTGCCGAACACCAATACCGCCAAGGGCGCCGTGGCCTACTCCAACTACGACAAGGAGCGTGTCACACGGCCTGCCGCCGAGTCGGGCAAACTGCTGCCCAGCGTGCCCAAGACACGTATCGAGCGCGCCGGGACGCAACGCTGGCTGGTCGTCGAAGTGCCGGCCCAGGACGTCTGGCCGGTGATCAAGGACTACTGGCAGGAGATGGGCTTTATCATTAACGTCGAGATGCCCGAGGCCGGCGTCATCGAGACTGATTGGGCGGAAAACCGGGCGAAGATTCCCCAAGATGCCCTGCGCAATTTTCTCAGCAAGGCCATCGACGGACTGTATTCCACTGCCGAGCGCGACAAGTTCCGCACCCGGGTCGAACCTACCGCCGACAGCAAGGGTACCGAGATCTACATCAGCCATCGCGGTATGGTCGAGGTCTTCGAAGGAACTCAAGGCGGCGGCGACCAAGGCAAGGGTCGTACGGTCTGGCAACCGCGACCGGCCGATCCGGAACTCGAAGCCGAGATGTTGCGCCGCATGATGGTGCGTTTCGGCGTCGAGGAAACACGGGCGCAGACCCTGGTCGCCGACAAGGGCAGCGCGCCCAAGGCCGCCATTTCCAAGGCCGCCGACACGACGCTGCTGCTGACACTGCCGGAACCTTTCGATCGGGCCTGGCGCCGGGTCGGACTGGCACTGGATCGTATCGGCTTCGCCGTCGAGGATCGCGATCGCGTCAACGGGCTTTACTACGTGCGTTATGTCGATCCCGACACCGACGCACAGCAGGACAAGAAAGGCTTCTTGTCGAAGCTGGCCTTCTGGCGCGGCGACAAGGCTTCGGCGAAGTCCGCGAAGTATCAGGTCCGGGTCGGTGGCAAGGATGTCGAGACGCAGGTTTCGGTGCTTGATGAGAACGGCAAGCCGGCGCGCAACGAAACCGGCAGCCGCATCGTCAACCTGTTGTACGAGCAGCTCAAATAGTGCGCTTCGCCTGTCTGGGCAGCGGCAGCAAAGGTAACGCCTGGCTGGTGGAATCGGGAGCGACGCGGGTCATGCTCGACTGCGGCTTCGGGGTGCGCGATATGAGTGCGCGTCTGGCCCGGCTGGGCCTGGAAATGTCGGACGTCACCGCGGTGGTGTTGACCCACGAGCACAGCGACCATGTCCGGGGCGCGCTGCCTTTCGCGCGCAAGGCGGGTTGCCCGGTCTGGGCGACGCACGGCTGCCTGGCGATGATCGAGGCCCTGGACAGCATTGAACGCGTCGATGTGCGCTATATCGACAGTCATGCCGCCATCGCCATTGGCGATCTGCAACTGCAATCGTTCCCGGTGCCGCACGATGCCCGCGAGCCCGTGCAGTTCGTGGCCTCCGACGGCGCCCGGCGCTGGGGCCTGCTTACCGACGCCGGCCACGTCACCGAGCACATGACGGCAATGCTCGACGGTTGCGACGCGCTTGCCGTGGAGTGCAACCACGACCTCGACAAGCTGCGCTCAGGAAGCTATCCAGCATCACTCAAGGCGCGTATCCTCGGACGCTACGGCCACTTGGACAATGGCGCGGCGGCGGGCTTGCTCGCTGGAATCGGGCGGGACAGGTTGCAGCATGTCGTCGCCGCCCACTTGAGCGAAGAAAACAATACGCCCGCCCTGGCCAGGGAAGCCTTGGCGGCCGTACTCGGCTGTCGGCCCGACTGGGTCGGTGTGGCAGATCAATCCGCCGGTCTCGACTGGCGGGAAATTTTGTAAGTTGGAACCATGACGCATTCATCGGCACTCGAAACCGCCATCACTTTTCACGATCTCGAACTGGCCCCCGAGTTGGTCCAGGCCGTGACCAGCATCGGCTACATGACACCGACGCCGATCCAGAAGCAGGCCATCCCGCTGGTCCTGGCCGGACGCGACCTGATGGCCCAAGCCCAGACCGGCACCGGCAAGACCGCCGCCTTCACCCTGCCTCTGCTGCATCAAATCAAGCAGCACGCCAATACCAGCACCTCGCCGGCGCGGCACCCGGTGCGTGCCCTGGTCCTGGCGCCGACCCGCGAGCTGGCCATCCAGGTCCACGAAAGCGTCGTCGATTACTCGAAGAATCTCGCATTGCGCAGCACCTGTGTATACGGCGGTGTCGGCATGCATGAGCAGGAGGCCATCCTGCGCTCGGGGATCGAAGTGCTGGTCGCCACCCCGGGGCGTTTGCTGGATCACGCCGGCAACAAGACCACCTTGCTGAATCAGGTGCAGTTTCTGGTTCTCGACGAGGCCGACCGCATGCTCGACATGGGCTTCCTGCCCGATCTGAAGCGCATCCTCGATCTGTTGCCTGCGAAGCGCCAGACATTGCTCTTTTCGGCCACCTTCAACGACGAAATCACACGCCTGGCCAACAGCTTCCTGAGAGACCCACTGAAGGTCGAAGTGGCGCGCAAGAACACCGCAGCCGAGACCGTCGAACAGGTTGCCCACAAGGTCGCCGAGGACGACAAGACCGATGCCCTGCTGCGTATCGTCCGTATCCGCGACCTGAACCAGGCCCTGGTCTTCACGCGCACCAAGATCGCCGCCGACAAACTCGGTCGACGTTTGCAGCGGCGCGGTGTCGAAGCCGCCGTGATCCACGGCGACAAGGCACAGGTGGATCGACTGCTCGCACTGGAAGGCTTCAAGCAGGGCAAGATCAAATTGCTGGTCGCCACCGATATCGCCGCGCGTGGCATCGACATCGTCGAACTGCCCTGCGTCGTCAACTACGAACTGCCCTACCACCCGGAGGATTATGTCCACCGCATCGGCCGCACCGGCCGCGCCGGCGCCTCCGGCCTGGCAATTTCACTGGTCTCTTCCGAGGAAGACAAGCTGCTCGCCGGTGTCGAGCGCTTCGTCGGCAAGAAACTGGTGATCTCCGATCTGCCCGAATTGCCGGCGCCACCGCGCCCGGCGGCGCCGGTCGCCGTGGCCGCCAGTTCGGCCTTGAACGCAAGCCCGAGCGTCGTGGCGACGACACCCTGGCGGCGCTCCGGCAACAGGGTTGTGTGCGCCTTGCTGTTGCCGCCCCCGGTTGCCGTGCCCCAGGAGTCCGCGCCGGAAGCCGTTGGCCAGGCATGATGCTCATGCGGGCATGACACTGGAACGGGCATGAGCTGGGAACTCGCCGGGCTGATCCTGTTGCTGCTGACCGGCTGGTTCTGGTGGGACGGCATCAAGAAGCGCGAACTCGCGGTGCAAGCCGCGCGCATCGTCTGCCAGAGGGCCGGGGTGCAGTTTCTCGACGATACGGTATCGCTCGGGCGCATCCGCCTGGGGCGCGACCGGAACCAGCGCGTCCAGCTCAGCCGGGATTTCAATTTCGAGTATTCCGATACCGGTGACAACCGCATGCCCGGCCGCATCTATCTGCTGGGCAACCAGGTTCTCGATATCCAATTGATTCAGACATCCGACTGAACATCGGCCAGGAGACGCGATGCGAAAACGCTATGGAATGCTGTTATTGACGGTGAGCCTCGCCAGCCATGCCGGCGATTGGGGCAAATTCGACATCGAATTCGAGGAGGCGAAGCCCTGGAACGAATTACAGGCGCAGATGCCCGGGACTCCCAAGTCCGAAAATCTGGTGCGCATCGATATCGGACCGGCAGTCAGCCATCACTATTTCGTCGACAAAACCTCGATTTCTTCCGGCAGTGACGGCGTGGTCCGCTACAGCGTCATCGTCAAGGCTGCGGGTGGCGCGCAAACCGTCAACTTCGAAGGCATGCGCTGCGCATCCGGCGAGTGGAAGCTCTATGCCTTCGGACGACCCGATGGCGCATGGGTGCGCAACAAATACGCCCGCTGGTCGGCGATCAAGGATCGGGAGACTGCTGGTTACCACCGCGAGCTCTTCTACCACTACTACTGTACCGTGGACGGCCCCGGCGATATGAAGGTCATCGACAAGGCCCTCCGGCAGGGTGGCGTACGTCGTGGCGACTAAAGCGGGCCGGCGGCGCGCTTCCGGAGCACCGCCGTTATTTTGAGCGGATCACGTCTGGGTAGGCTTCAGCCCAGAAATCCCAGTGGTCCGCTGAAGTACCGCAACTGCGGAAACACCTGCGCCAGCGTCGCGTCATCGGCGCCGAACCATTTGCCCAGGGTTGCGGCATAGACCTCGCTCGATGTCGTTGGTATCCAGTTTCCCTGACCGCCTGAATCATCCGGACCGCCGACCGTGATGTCGGGAAATTTTCCGTACAGCTGGCCGCCGTGCACGGCGCCGCCGACGACGAAATGGTGCGCGCCCCAGCCGTGGTCGGAGCCTTGGCCGTTGGAGGTGAAGGTGCGGCTGAAATCGGAGGCGCTGAAAGTGGTCACCTTGTCGGCGACGCCGAGTTCCACCGTGGCGGTGTAAAACGCCGTGACTGCTTCGCTGATCTCGCCGAGCAACTGGTTCTGGCGGTCGAGCTGGTCGTCGCCGTGGGTGTCGAAGCCGCCGATGCTGCAAAAGAAGCATTGTTTCTTCAGCCCGAGGGTGGTGCGCGCGCCGATCAACCGGGCGATCATGCGCAGCTGGTTGCCCAGGTCGGTGCCGGGGAACACCGTGGTCAGCGTGGTGCCTTCGAGGGCCTGGGTGAGGACGCGCTGGACTTCGATGGAGCGGCCCATGACATCGATGAAGCCTTGTTCGAAGAGGTGCTGATGGGTGTCGTTCAAGGTTTCTGTGATGGCGATGGACAAAGGATCGGTGCCATCGGGATTGTAGAAGTCGAAGCCGAAGTCGCCCGAGGCGGAGACCTTGTAGGCCGACAGGCTGGCATCGCCGGTTTCCCATAGATTGCCGCCGGTCACCGAGATCACCGAATAGCCCCGGGCGAAGGTGCCCTCCGCCACCAGGCGTTCGGCGAGGCGCCCGCCCCAGCCGGTGGCGGGGCGGTTGTAGAGGGCGGCTTGCCATTGGGCTTGCTGGTCGGAATGCGAGAAGAGATTCTCCGGCAGGGGCACCGAGCGCGCCTGCCACTGCGCCTTGCTGGTGGGTACCAGCAACGGACCGGTGTTGGCAATGAAGGCGGCCTTGGGAGTCGGGATGGCCGGGCTGCCGCCGTTGAACAGACTGGCCAGGCCGGCCATGGCCGGGTGCAGGGCATAGCGCACGCCGCCGGTATTGCTCGGGGCGATGGCCAGGAGGCTGTCGCGCGCCAGGGCCAGGTTGCTGCGCGCCCGGGCGTAGCGGCTGTGTTCGGCGGGTTCGTAGGGGATCAGCAGGTTGTTGCTGTCGTTGCCGCCGAACATGAAGAGACAGACCAAGGCACGGTAGTCATCGTCGGGGACGCTCTGGGCCAGGGCCGAGAGTTGGCCGAAGGGCGCCAGGCCGCTGCTCAGGCCGAAGGCGGCGCCGGTTTTCAGGAATTGGCGTTTGTTCATCGTCAACATGGGGGGTTCCCGGGTTATTTCTGGATGATGAATTCGGGGGACAGGCTGACCAGGGTCAGCGCCGATTTGACGCGGCGATGCGTGTCCTGCACCCCATAGCTGTTGATCATCGTCTTCATGCGCTGCGCTAGCGTGCTGCTCATGGCGTAGTTGAAAAACAGGGCGTTCAATTCGGCGATCAGCAGGTCGGTATTGGCGGCCAGGGTTTGCAGCGGCGCGTGGTTCAGTTTGAGCTGGCTTTCGCCCCAGCCGTAGCCGCCCTGGCGGAACAGCTTGGCGAAGAAATTGAGACCGCCGACCACGGTGGTCTCGGTGGTGATCTGGAACTCCGGCGCGACCAGGCCGGCCAGGGCAATCGGCCCGACCGGCCGGAAATTCGGCGAGAAGAAATTGAATACCGAGGGCGCCAGCAGGGGACTCTGGCCGAGGCCGTTGTCGGCGTCCTCCAGGTAGTGAATCATGTTGATGCCGTTTTCCGAGCGGGCTCCCAGACCGCGCAGGAAATTGGCGAAGCGGATCACCGGTTCGCGCTGCTTGCCATAGGTCGTGCTGGCCGCCGGGCTGCGCGCTTCGCTATCGAGCAGGATGGCGCTGATCACGGCGCGCAGGTCGCCGCGCACACCGCTGCCGTTGTCGTTGAAGACACCGGCGACCCGGGCGATGTAGGCCGGGCTGGGGTTGCTGGTGACCAGGCGCTGGATCAACTGGCGACAGACGAAGGGGCCGACGTTGGCGTGGTTGAAGATGTTGTTGAGGGCGTCTTCCAGGTCTTTTTCCGGCGTCTGGCCGGCGGGCAGGACGACGCCGTCGAGCAGTTTCTTGGTTTCCGGCGAATGCTGCGCCGGGAAGGGCTTCATCGGACTGGTCCAGGCGGCGTCGGCGTTTTCGTTGGCGTCGTCGAAGCCTTTGGCATTCGGGTAGCTCCAGCCGGTGAACGCCCGGGCGAAACCTTGCACCACCGATTCGTCGTAGGTCGGCAGGGGCTTGCCGGCGGCGTCGAGTTGCGGTGTGCCGTCCTGGTTCAGCTTGACCAGGCCGATGCTGAACAGTTGCAGCACTTCGCGGGCGTAATTCTCGTTCGGGTGCGCGCCGGTTTCCGGGTTGTCGCGTTCGCTGTTGATCATGTTCAGGTAGTAGCCCATGGCTGGATGCAGGGTCACGTCCTTGAGCAGTTGCCGATAATTGCCGAAGGCATTGCGGTTGAGCATGTCCATGTAGCTCGACATGGCGTAGGGCCGGATGTCCGGCGCGACGTTGGAAATGACGACGATCTGCGCCAGGGCGAAGGCCACCCGGGCGCGCAACTGGCCGGTCTCGAACAGCCATTGCTGCCAGATGGCCTCGTAGCTCATCTCGTCGCTGGCGCGGGCGACGCCTTTCTTGTCGACATTGCGCAGTTTCTGCTGGTCGAGGTAATCAGTGTGCAGGTTGACGCCGGTGTTGAACTGCTCCCAGAGCCAGAGGGCAAAGCCCTTCTGCTGCGTCTGGACGATCTGTTGGGTGGACTGGATGCCGAAGCTGGCCTGAGTCAGGAAACGGGCGGCGTCGATGGCGCTGGGACGGTTGGCGAGCGACGGCTCGGCGGGGCGCTTGCCGCCGGCCCCGGGCAGGTTCAAGGCGGGGATGACGTCGGGGTTGCCGGTATCCGCCGAGCCGCCACCACCACAGGAAGCCAGGGTCGCCAGCGCCAGCGCGGATAGCGCGGCATTGGCCGGCAAGGTGCGGGTGTGATCTATCGGGGTCAAGGGCGGCACGGCTGCCGTGGCTGCAACGGCTGGGACAATGTCGGGTTCGGTGACGGTGCTCATGATCTTATTGGACGGGTGTGGATGAGAATGTCTGTAACACGGGCGCCAGTCTCTTCGTCCGGGCCGCTCCGGGTCACGTGCCTTCCGACGAACGCGCGGCGAAACAGGGACGAACGAAACCGCCGGGCGTGCCTCGGCCGATGAGCGGGTTCAGGTCAGAGACGAGCGGTTTACGAAAGGCTGCGGGTTATAGATCGGTTCAGCGTTTGCCGCCGCCCGAAGCCCGCATCAGCACCCAGTCCATGGCGCGCACCGGCAAGATGCGTTTCAGCCACCAGAAAGCCACGGCGGGTACCGTGACCGGGTAGCGGGGCCGTGGCCGTTTGCTTTCAAGCGCATGCACGACCTCGGCCAGGACGGCCTCGGGCGGCAGGGTGAAGGGCGCCGCAGGGCCGGGCTTTTCCAGACGTGCCAACTGCGCTTCGTACTGGGCGCGGTGGATGCTGTTGCGCCAGTCGATATGTTTCTGAAAGTGCGGTACGCAGTTTTCCCGGAAGCGCGAGACGATCGGCCCTGGTTCGATCAGGGCGACATGGATGTCCGTGCCATGCAGTTCGTGGCGCAGGGTGTCGCTGAGACCTTCCAGAGCGAACTTGACGGCGGTGTAGGCGCCCCGGTAGGCGAAGGCGGCGTAGCCCAGCACCGAACTGTTCATGACGATGCGCCCATGGCCCTGCCGACGCATGGCTGGGAGGACCCGATTGGTGAGTTCCACCCAGCCGAACAGATTGGTCTCGAACTGTGCGCGCAGGGCGTCGCGCGTCAGGTCTTCCACCGCGCCGACCTGGCCGTAGCCGCCATTGTTGAACAGGGCGTCGAGCGTGCCGCCGGTGCGCCGTAAGGCCTCATCGACCGCCTCGCGGATGGAATCGGAGTCGTCCAGATCGAGCCAGTAACTCTCCAGTCCCTCGCTGATCAGGCGCGCCACGTCGTCCGGCTGGCGCGCCGTGGCGAAGACGCGCCAGCCGCGCGCCTTCAGGCCGCGCGCGACGCAC
The DNA here is from genome assembly GCA_016703155.1 of Hydrogenophilales bacterium. Lineage (GTDB taxonomy): Bacteria > Pseudomonadota > Gammaproteobacteria > Burkholderiales > Thiobacillaceae > JADJCP01. The sequence goes on along the minus strand of JADJCP010000001.1, from coordinate 873,929 downwards.
AGGCCGATGCCGGACGAACAGCCGGTGATCAGGATGGTCTTCATGCCGCCGGTTTGCGGGCGATGACGCTATCGAACACCTTGAGGGTAGCGCCCGGCGCCGGGAAGGTGTCGAACGAATCGGCGACGATCTCCCAGCCGGCGAAGGCCTCGGCGACGCTGCCCCGGGGGAACAGGTGGTAGTGCCCCGGCTCGAACATGCCCATGAAGGTGGTGCCTTCGACGAGGACATTGATCACCGCGACGCCGCCGGGACGGACATGCCGGGCGATGTCGGCCAGGGCGGCGCGCGCGGCGGTCTCGGGGAAGAACATCAGCAGGCCGATGCAGACGATGCTGTCGTATGCCCGGTCGATGCCGTAATGCAGCAGATCGGCTTGATGCGCTTCGACGGCCAGCCGGGCGCTCAGGGCCTCTTCGCGGATGCGGGCGATGGCGGCGTCGCTGCCGTCCAGCGCGGTCACCCGGCAACCGCGCCGGGCGGCTTCCAGGGCCAGGTTGCCCAGGCCGCAGCCGAGGTCGAGCACTTCACCGTGCAAATAGGGCAGGGCAAGTTCCTCGAAGGGGTTGAGGGCGAATTGGCCGCTGGTGACCTGATTGCGGAACTGGCTGTCGAAAAAGCCGATGCTGTGCCGGCTCATGTCCGGGCCTCGTCGATGACTGGCTGGGGGGCGATTTCCAGGTCGGCGGCGAGCGGCCGGGCGGGATAGTCGAAGGCCACCGGGCCGTCCGGCAGGGCATGCACGAACTGGTCGACGAAGGCATCGCGCGATGCCAGCACCTCGGCCACCGGGCCGCCGGCGACCACCTTGCCGGCGTCGATGAAGTAGACGTAATCGGCGATCTTCAGCGACTCGGAGACATCGTAGGTGACGACGATGGAGGTGGTGTGCAAGGCGTCGTTGAGGCGCCGGATGAGGTTGGCGATGACGTTCAGCGAGATCGGATCGAGGCCGGAGAAGGGTTCGTCATAGATCGCCAGCATCGGGTCGAGGGCGATGGCGCGCGCCAGGGCGACGCGCCGCGCCATGCCCCCGGAGAGTTCGCCAGGCATCAGGCCTTGGGCGCCGCGCAGGCCCACCGAGTGCAGCTTCATCAGCCCCAGGTCGTGGATCATGTCCTCGGGCAGGTCGGTATGTTCGCGCATGGGGAAGGCGATGTTCTCGTAGACGCTGAGGTCGGTGAACAGACCGCTTTCCTGGAACATCCGGCCGATCTTGCGGCGCAGTTTGTACAGATCATGGTTGCCGAGTTCGTGCACGACCTGGCCGGCGAGCTTGACGTGGCCGGCCGCCGGCCGCGTCTGGCCGCCGATCAGACGCAGCAGGGTGGTCTTGCCGCAGCCGCTGCCACCGAGGATGGCGGTGACCTTGCCTTTCGGGATGTCCAGGTCGATGCCGCCGAGCACGGCGCGCGTGCCATAGGCGAAGTGCAGGTCGCGTATCTCGATCAGGTTATCTTGGCTCATGTCGGATGGCTCTGTATCTGTCCGTCGGTCAGGTCGATGCGCCGGTCGCAGCGTGCCGCCAGACGTGGGTCGTGGGTGACGATAAGGAAGGCGGAGCCTTCCTCCCGGTTGAATTCGCGCAACAACTCGAAGACTTCATCGGCGGTATGCGTATCCAGATTGCCGGTGGGCTCGTCGGCGAGCACCAGCGGCGGGTTCATGGCCAGGGCGCGGGCGATGGCGACACGCTGCTGCATGCCTCCGGACAGCGCGCTGGGCAGCTTGTCCAGGGCGTCGCCCAAGCCGACCTTGGCGAGCAGCCACCGGGCCCGCTCGCGCATCTTGCCATCGTACCGTCCCTGGTCGATCAGGGTGGGCATCATGACGTTTTCCAGGGCGGAAAATTCCGGCAGCAGGTGGTGAAACTGGAACACGAAACCCAGACTGCGCCCGCGCAGTTCGGTCATGCTCGCCTCGTCCAGGCCGGCGATGGCCTTGCCGGCGATCGTGATGTGGCCGGAAGTCGGCCGCTCCAGCAGGCCGATCATGTGCAGCAGGGTGCTCTTGCCGGAGCCGGACGGACCGATCAGTGCGGCGAACTCGCCGGCCTCCAGGCTCAGGTCGATGCCGTGCAGTACCTCGGTCTCCACCGGGGTGCCGAGGTTGTAGGACTTGCGCACGCCCTCCAAGCGCAGGATGTCAGCCATAGCGGATGGCCTCGACCGGGTCCAGCCGGGCCGCTCGGCGTGCCGGCGCCACCGCCGCTAGCAGGCCGGTGATCACAGCCACGGCGCCGGCGCTGAGGTAAAGCGACGCGTCGATGGCGCCGGTGATGAGCGGCGCGCCATCGTCCTGACGCAGGGCGAACGATGCGCCGTAGACCATCAGCGAGGCCAGGGCGGCGCCGAGGATGGCGCCGACACCGCCGACCACGCCACCCTGGATGAGGAAAATACGCATGATGCGCCCCGGCGGCGCACCGATGGCGCGCAGGATGCCGATCTCGCGCTGTTTCTGCACCACGGATACCACCAGGACGCTGGCGATGCCCAGAGCGACGATGAGGATCAGGAACAGGCGCACGGTGCGCGTCGTCATGGTCTGGTTCTTGAAGGCGGTGAGCAGTTGCGTGTTGATCGCCATCCAGCTTTCCGCCGTCAGACCGGTCTGCGAGGCGATGCGCTGCGCCACCTCCTCGGCGACGAAGATGTCGTCGACGGTCAGGTCGATGTGCGTCACGCCGCCCGGCAGGTCGAGCAGCGACTGGGCGCTGCGCAGGGGCATGACCACCCAGCGCCGGTTCAGATCCTTGACGCCGAGATCGAAGATGCCGGTGACGCGGAAGACATCGTCGCGGTTCTCGCTGCTCTGGACGCGGATGCGGTCGCCCACGCCGGCGCCCAGATCCTTGGCCAGTTCCGTGCCGATCAGGGCCTCGCCCGGAGCGACGCGGTATTCGCCGGCGGTGAGCTTGTCGGCCATCTTGACGATGCGGTTATAGCGCTCCGGATCGACGCCAATCAGGGCGATGGACTTGCTGGCATTGCCCCGGAAGGCGAAACCGGAACCGGTGGCCAGCGGCGAGACGGCGACCACGTGTGCCGTGCCCGGTAGTTCGCGGTAGATACGCTGCCACTGGTCGATGGAGCGCAGGCGCTGGACACGCGGTTCGACGTGGGCCAGGACCGAGCCGTCCTGGCTGTTCAAGATCGGTGTCGGCGCGTCGTCCGGGGCGCGCACGGTGATGTGCGCCTGGGTCGACAGCGTGCGCGTCGCAAGGCTTTCCTGAAGCCCGTTGACCAGGGCGGTGATGAAGATGATCACCGCCACGCCGACCGTCGTGCCGGCGACGATCAGCGCCGTCTGCATGTGGCCGGCGCGCAGGAAACGGAGGGCGAGCACCCACTCGAAGGGCATCTGGGCTTATCCGGCGGTTCGGACCTTCTTGCCTTCCGCGACGTTGGCCGAGGGCGGGATCACCGCCTCGCCGGCACGCAGTCCTTCCAGCACCTCCACCCGGCCGGTGCCGCGTAGGCCCAGCTTCACCGGACGGCGCACCGCCCGGCCATCGGCGATGACCAGTACCCAGGGCTGCGCGCCGGAGGCATCGCGCACCGCGTCGCTGGGCAGGGTCAGGGCGTTGACTTTAGCACCGACGCGGATCTCCGCCGAGACGGTCATGTCCGGTTTGACGAAGGCGGGTGGCTCGGCAACGCGCAGTTTTACCTCCACCGAGCCCTTCTGGGCATCGACGGCCCCGGCGATATAGAAGATCTCGGCGCGGAAGGCCTTGCCTGGATAGGCGTCGGCGACGATGTCGGCAACCTGGCCGAGGGCCAGCCGGCCCAGGTTCTTTTCGTCGATCTGCAGGACGACCTGCGTCTCGCCGTCGGCGGCCAGCTCGAACAGCTTCTTGCCCTGGGTGACGACATCGCCGGCCTCGACCAGCTTGCGCACGACGATGCCGGCGGCCGGGGCGCGGATGACGGTGTTATCCAGCCTGGCCCGGGCCAGGGCCAGGCTGGCGCGCGCCTGCTCCCGACGCGCCTCGGCGAGGCGGTTCTCGACACCGTCCGGACGGTTGCCTTTGGCCTGCGCCAGGGCCGAGTCGCGGGCCGCGCGGGCCGCATCCTGGGCGCGGCGCGCCTCGTCCAGGCGCGACTGGTTGTAGAAGCCGGCCTCGGCCAGCTTGCGGATGCGTTCATGCTCGCTGTTCGCCAGCGCCAGGTTGGCCTCGGCCTGGAGCAAGGCCTGGTCGGCCACGGGCCGGCTCACCTGGCTGAGCTGCTCCAGGCGCGCCTCGGCCTCGCGCAGGCTGCTGCCGGCCTGGTCCGCGGTGGCGCGCAGTTCGCTGCCATCGAGTTCCGCCAGAACCTGCCCGGCGCGCACCCGATCGCCTTCTTCGACGCTGACGCGTGCGACGCTGCCCACCAGTTCCGAGCCGAGTTCGATCCGGTCCGGGGTGATGGCCCGGCCGCTGGAAATGACGGTTTCGGTAAGCGCCTGACTGGTTGCGGTGACTGTCGGCACCGGCTTGCCGGCGAATAGGAAGCGCGTCGCGAACACAGTCACGGCGAGGATGACAGCGATCAGGAGCAGGGTACGGGGCCGGAGGAAATTCACGATGTCGACTGAAATGGCAATGGCGCGATGGTAAGCCAAAACAGCCTCTCGATCAGCCCGCGGTTGCGTGGCACGCTGGAGTCTTGGTCGGGGTCTGCCCTGTCGGGCAATCTGGGCATGTCCGCTGCCCGGTTGTGCCAGCCTGGCGGTTGCGGTGCCTACGGCGCGATCCGCAATTGGCCGGGGTCAAGCAGCAGATAGCGGGCAGGGCGCTCCGCCGCGCGGCTGCCGTCGTCGCTGACCATGACGATGCGCGGTTGGCCGTCGATCACGGCCGGGCAGAGCCCTTCGGCATGCTCGAAGCCAGCCAGGCCGGGGACGTCGACACGCCGGGCAGCGTCGCCCGGCTGCCCGCTCCAGTACCAGACCCGGAATTGCACGGTCTCGCGTGCCACCGGTCCGCTGATGACCAGATGGCCACCCAGGGATGCCAGGTAAGCCATGCCGCGAATCCCGTGGCCGCCCAGGTCGAGCGTAATCAGGTCGGGCGAGATGCGCGGTGACGCATCGGCTTCGAACATATCGACCGTGTTTTCGACACGGGCAATGATGGCCCGACCGTCGAGCAAGGGGCTGCGCATGCCGATCAGCAGGTGCCGGGCATCGGCGCTGATTTCCAGCGCTTCTATATTCAGTCCGCCCTGGGCTTTGACATCGAGGATATCGGCCGCCGCCGCCAGCACCGGATGGACTCCGCACAAGGCCGATTTCAAGCCTTGCGACACGCGGCTATCGACCACCCGGTCAGCCTCGACCCTGAAACGGACCAGTTTGTCGCGGGACTTCTTCGCGTCGCCGTCGCCATCCCGGGAATGCGAGGTGATGGCATAGACAAAACCCGCCCGGTCCAGCGCCAGCCCTTCCAGGTCGTCCAGTTTCCAGAAATTGCCGTAGGCCTGGAAAAACCCAGGCTCCAGCGGCGCGCTGGAGATTCGGCCGTCGAGACTGATCGAAACCAGGCTGAACGGATGCTGTTTTTCATCTTCGACGACGAGGAAGCGGCCATCGGCAAGCTGCTGGATGGCGGATGGTTCGTAGATGCCGGTCAGAGGCAGGAACGCGGGCGTGGGATGGGCTGTCATATCGGGCATTATCCCGCGCTTCGCGGGCCGGGGTGCGATTGGCCGCCGGCAAGTACACCGTTATTTTGTCAGGAATCGGCATGTGCCACGACCAATGCACAGCGTGTGGATTACACCTGTCAAGATTCCGGCCTGACCCGCCTTAACGAGGAGACATCGATGATTGCCAGTGGAAAAATGCAGGGCTTGTTGTTAGCGCTATGTACGAGCTTCTTGTTCAGCGCCTGCGCCGAAGAAAAATCACCCGGCGGCATGGCCCGGAAGTCCATGAATTCAGTCAATCAGGTCGACACCATCATCCTGGGCATGGGCTGCTTCTGGGGCGCGGAAAAACGCATGTCGGCAATTCCGGGGGTGCTCGATGTCGAGAGCGGCTACTCGAATGGCGATATCGAGGGCAGCTATGAAGCCATCCTTGCCCATGAGCGGGAATCAGGTTTCGAGAAGAGCCGCAAGCGCAATCATGCCGAAGTGGTGAAGGTGACTTTCGACCCCGCGCAGACCACGCTGGAGGCTGTCCTGATGCAATTCTGGGAGAGCCATGACCCGACCCAGGGCGACCGCCAGGGTAACGATGTCGGCAGCAACTATCGCAGCGCCATCTACACCCACAGCGAGGCGCAACAGAGCGTCGCCCTGAAAACCCGTGACACGTACCAGAAGGCCCTGACCCAAGGTGGTTTCGGCAAGATCACCACGGAGATCGCCGCGTTGAAGAATTACCATACGGCCGAGGACTACCATCAGGATTATCTCAAGAAGAATCCCTCGGGCTATTGCGGCCTGGGCGGCACGGGGGTCAAGTATCCTGGCGCGCGCCAAGCGCCGTCCGCGAGTCTAAAATCGGCCCCCCGGCTGGATGGCAAGGCGCTGGCCCTGGCTCGGCAACTGGTTGTCTTCGAGGCCGAGGATTGTGCCTATTGCAAGCAGTTCAAGGCCGAAGTGCTCGACCACTGGGCGTCCGGGATTGCCGTGACCCGAACCCTGAATAGCCAAGCGCCCACCGGCTGGACGCTGGAGAAAGCCCTGTTCGCCACGCCCACCATCGTGCTCTTCGAGCAGGGCAAGGAAGTGTCGCGTTTTACCGGCTACAACGGCGATAAGGCACGCTTCTGGCAATGGCTGGGATTCCGCTTGTTGTCGCCCGCGCAGCAGAAGATCGCCTTCGCGGCGGGCACCGAACCGGCGTTCACCGGGTCGCATCTGGACGAGAAGCGTCCTGGCACGTTTGTCGACCCGATCACTGGCGCGCCGCTATTCCGCAGCGACAGCAAGTTCGAGAGCGGTACCGGCTGGCCGAGCTTCTTCAACCCGGTCAAGGGTGCCATCACTTTGCATGAAGACGGCAACCTGGGCATGAAGCGCGTCGAAGTGCGTAGCGCCAGCTCCGGCATCCATCTCGGCCATGTCTTCGACGACGGCCCGGCGCCGACCTACAAGCGCTACTGCATCAACGGCAACGTACTGAAGTTCGTGCCCGATTCAGGGCAGTGAGGCGCCCGGCCAGATTGAAGCCCGGGACAGTGAGGGCTATTTCCCGCGGCCAACGACGGTGTACTTGTTGAAGACGCTTGCCGCGTCCTGATGCGCGCGCTCCAGGGTGCAGATGGAAGGGTCGTCATCGTGTCCGCTGAAATAGTCGTCGGCCTGGGCGCGCATCACCAGCTGGATTGCCTCGTCGTCGCCGAGGTCAAAATCCTCGGTAAGCAGCGTGGCGACTTCGTCGAGATGTTCTTCGTAGGTCATGTTTCTGCTGTTTCCTGTCGTTGTTGGATCAATACCGCCCGGGATGGTCCGACATTATCCACGCCGCTGGCTACTCGATCACCTTGCCGCGCCCGGCCTTCAGCGTTGCCCGCCTGACCTTGTCATCCAACCGCCGGGCGACGGAAGACCGGGTTGGCTTGGTCGGCCGACGCAGCCTGGGCGGCACCGCGACACTGGCAATCATGTCTTCCAGGCGCCGCACGGCCTCGGCACGGTTTTTTTCCAGGCTGCGGAAGGCCTGCGCCTTGATGATGATCACGCCGCCCTTGCTGATACGCTGATCGCCGAGCTTCAGCAGTCGCTCGCGTATCGCTTCCGGCAGCGACGAGGCGGCGATGTCGAAACGCAGATGCACGGCATTCGCGACCTTGTTGACGTTCTGCCCACCGGCGCCCTGCGCGCGTATCGCGGTAATCTCGATTTCTTCGGGTGGAATGCTGATCCTGGGGCGCATGAAGGTATTCAAGGGGTATCCAGCCTGTATTGTAGAGCGTCGCTGAATGACAGGTGCTGCCCAGCCGTGACGCACGCCCGGAAAGGACTCGTGGCGCGGTCGCCGCCCACGGATTTCGCGCGCATGGGCGCCGGGTGCGATGCTGTCCTCGCGCCCTGACACGGCGGCATTTCCCGATGCGTGCGGTGTCGGTGCAAGAAAATATCGATTGAACTCCGGTCCGAGCAATGGCAAGTTAGTCCCGTGCGCGCCACCTGCCTGCGCCGCGGGCGATGCGGCCGCATTAACCTGGAGGGGAGCTGGCGATGCAACTGGGAATGATCGGTCTCGGCCGGATGGGCGGCAACATGGCGCTGCGACTATTGCGTGCCGGGCATGCCTGTGTCGGTTACGCCAGGGATAAGTCAGTGCTGGCCCCCTTGGTCTCGGCAGGCATGACCGGCACCGACGATCTGGCCGAATTCGTGGCGACCCTGGCCAGGCCGCGCGCTGTCTGGTTGATGATCCCGGCCGGCGCGGTGGATGGCGTCATCGAGGGACTGCTGCCCATGCTCGATGCGGGCGATATTGTCATCGATGGCGGCAACAGCTACTACAAGGACGATATCGTGCGCGCCGAGCGTCTGGCGGAACGCGGCGTGCGCTATCTCGATGTCGGCACCAGTGGCGGCGTCTGGGGCCTGGAACGCGGCTATTGCCTGATGATCGGCGGTGATGCCGACGCCGTTCGGCAACTGACGCCGATTTTCCGCCACCTTGCACCGGGTATCGGCGAGGTGACGCGCACGCCAGGGCGCGGCGGCGAGCCGGCTTCCGCCGAGGAAGGCTGGCTGCACTGCGGCCCGGCGGGTGCGGGGCATTTCGTGAAGATGGTTCATAACGGTATCGAGTACGGACTGATGGCCGCCTATGCCGAGGGCTTCAACCTGCTGCGCCATGCCGGAGTCGGCCGCCAGGAGCATGCCCTGGACGCGGAAACCACGCCGCTGCGGAATCCGAAGGAATTCCAGTACGAGATCGATGTCGCCGATGTTGCCGAACTCTGGCGGCGCGGCAGTGTGGTGTCATCCTGGTTGCTGGACCTGTCGGCAAGCGCCCTGCGCGAGGATCCGTCCCTGGCGAATTTTTCCGGTCGGGTTTCGGACTCCGGCGAGGGGCGCTGGACCAGTATCGCCGCGATCGAAAGCGGCAGCCCGGCACCGGTATTGACGACGGCCTTGTTCAGCCGCTTCGAGTCGCGCGACGAGAGTGGTTACAGCAATCGCTTGCTGTCCGCCCTGCGTTACCAGTTTGGTGGTCACCGCGAGAAAAAGGATTGATGCCTATGGTCAAAGCGCTGCGCATGTCGGTTTGTTGCCGCGCCAAAGTCCGGCACGGAATCGCTGGGGAGCTGATTTTATCTACTGAGGCATCCGGCAGCTCCTGGAGTCCGGGCAAGCCTGCGATGGACCTCGTTATACGTTGATGGCGATTTGCAACGAGCCTTCCCGCAGGCGTACTGGATAGGTGCGCAGGGGGCAGTCGGCGGGCTCGTTCAAGGGCTTGCCGTCGACCAGATTGAAATGGCTGCCGTGCAACGAGCACTTGAGGGTCTTGCCCTTGATGCAGCCGAACCAGAGCGAGTAGTCCTCATGGCTGCATAACTCGTCGACGCAGAAATACTGGCCGTCGGCATTGCAAAGCAACATTTTTCGACCCCCGGCCGCGATGCGTTTCATCTGGCCGGGCTGGAGTTCGTCGACGCGCGCGGCGTCGATCCAGGCGTCGTCGCTTCCGGTGCTCGTCATCAACGCACGCGCGCGGCGGCCTTGCCGCTGTCCAGGGCGGTACGTACCCGGTCGGCGGCTTCGCGCAGGGACCTGGCCTTGCCGACGTGGGCGAGGATCAAGCCGCCGGCCAGGACCAGGGAGTCATAGGCTGGCCCCTTCCTGCCGCGCAGCGCGGCCATGCCGGCATCGGCGCTGGCGCGCGCGGTGGCCTGGACGTCCACCATGATGGCGACTTCGTCACCGGCGCGCTCCGATTTCGGCAGGTCGTCGGGCAGCGGCACGGCTCTGACTGATTGTTCGATGCCCATGGCCACCGGATCGATGTCCATTTCGATTTCTTCGCCCTTGTCCTGGTAATAGGTCGCCTTGCCGGGCTGACGCAGCGATGGGATGACGCCGCCTTCCACGCCCCGGATCATGAGTGCGCTGTCGAAGCCGGCATGGCGGGCCAGTTGCGCGTAGATGGGCGGGTAGGGTTTGTGCACGTAACCGGTGACGAAGTGGGTCCGCTTGCGACCAACGATGGGTTGGGATTCGGTCTCGATGGTGGTGAGTGCCTGGCGTTTGATCATGCGTACGCGCAGGTCGATCATCTCATGCAGCTTCGGGCAGAAACGGGCCTGATCGAGATAGGCCCAGCCCAGAGCCGGGTCGGCCAGCCGCTTGGCGGCTGCCGCCGGATCGAGATCGACGTCGACACCGGCGGCGCGCAGCACATGGCGGGCGGTGACGCCATACTTAGGTCCTACCGCTTCCAGGCCGTGATTCACCGCCGGGATGCCCAATTCGGCCAGCAAGGCCGGCAGGAACGGCGCGGCGGGCAGGCAACGGTTGTAGCCGTCGTAGGGATCGGCGATGTCGACCACCTCGTCCACCTCGGCGGTGACCCGCTGGGTCGCTTCGAGGATGGCGTCGAGAATGCCTTTGAACTCATCCATGGTCTCGCGCTTCATGCGCAGGGCAATGAAGAAGATGCCCGCGCGTACCGGGTCGATCTGGCCATCCAGGATGGCCTTCATGCCCAGGTAGGCTTCCTCCTGGCTGATGTCTTTCGACAACTCAGGGCCGGTGGCGATGCGCTGGATGATGGACTGCATGACCTTCCGGGGGTCGGTGTGGGCTACGGCCTGATGCATGGGGTCTCCGAAAACAAATACCCGAGTAACTTGCTATGCAAATATTGACTCAGATCAATATTACCTCAGGGCATCAGTTTACGATAAAGGGTACGCTCGCTGACACCGAGTCGCTCAGCCAGCACCTTTTTATCGCCTTGGGTTTGCTCCAGGGCCCAGCGTACGTAGCGCCGCTCGGCCTCTTCCAGGGGAACGATCTCGCCAACGTGCTCTTTCGGCTGACTTGGCGGTGCGCTGGAGATAAGGTCGTCCGGCAGGTGCTGCGTATCGATGAGGTTGCCGTCGGCCAAAAGCACGGCACGTTCCAGCACATTGCGCAGCTCGCGGATATTGCCCGGGAAGGGGTACGCCATGAGGCAGGTCAGAGCGGTTTTGCCGACCTGGATGGCGCGCTCCGGCGCCAGGCGCCTGAGCAGGGTATCGATGAGCAGCGGCAGGTCATCCCGGCGCTCGCGCAGCGCCGGCAAATGGATGGGGAAGGCGGAGATGCGGTAATAGAGGTCGCGCCGGAAACTGCCTGCTTCCACCATCTGCTTGAGGCCCCGGTGGGTCGCCGCTACCAGCCGGAAATCGGCGCGCAGGGTCTCGACACCGCCGACCCGGCGGAAGGTGCCGGTCTCCAGCAGGCGCAGTAGCTTGACCTGGAGACTGAGCGGGATATCGCCCAGTTCGTCGAGGAACAGCGTGCCGCCGCCAGCGGCCTCGACCAGGCCGATCTTGCGTTGGTTGGCGCCGGTGAAGGCGCCTTTTTCGTAACCGAACAGCTCCGATTCGAACAGGCTCTCGGTCATGCCCGAGCAGTCGACCGGGACGAAAGGCTTGCTGGCGCGGGGGCTAAGGCTGTGCAGGGCGTGCGCCGCGAGTTCCTTGCCGGTACCCGACTCGCCCAGCAGCAATACCGCCGTCATCGCCGGCGCCGCGCGGTTGATCAATTCCAGCATGCGGTTATAGGCATGCGAACGGCCCACCATGCCTTGCGCCCCAGAAGCCATGCCAAACTCGCGCAGGGGATTCATGGTTTCCATGAAGTAGCGGATCTGACCCTGACCATCCTTGATCGGGATGAGTTCGACGTCGACATGCTCCTCGCCGTTCGGCGTGTGGTGCAGGTGCAGGACGCGGCTGGGTTGCCCGGTCTTCAAGGCGCCCTGGCGCGGGCAGGATTCGCCACACTGGTCGCAAGGCTGGACGAAATGGTGCGAAACCTCGTAACAGGTACGACCGATCAGCTTCTGGGCATCACCATATTCGCGCCGATAGGCCCGATTGGTCGCGAGGATGCGGTAGTCCATATCCACGACGATGCGTGGCTCGGGCATCGCTTCCATCAGGGACTCCAGTTCGGAAGGTAGCGCTTCTATGTCATTCATGACAATTCCCTCTCGGTATTTGGTTTAACCTGAGTCAATATTGTCATTAAGCCTGGCCTCGCGGTCAACCACGGGTTAGTCCAATACCCGCAATAAAACGTCAATCACAACAAAACAGGCCGGTTCGCGGCGTATTCCAGATGACGCATATGGCACTGGCATGCTACGTGCTCATCAAGTATCGACCCTGTTCCATGGAGAGCCTGATGACATTGTTTCGGCATCGACCTCTGGCGCGCGAGCTGACGCTCATCGTCCTGGCGAAGCTTTGCCTGATCGTCGCGATCAAGCTGGTGTTCTTCAGCGACCCCGTCAAACCGGGCAGCGATGGCACCGCTACAGCCATTCTGGATCACACCCACTCGCTGAGGAAAGCAACCGATGAATGAAACCCTGATCGATCTATCGCGCCTGCAATTCGCGGTGACCGCGATGTACCACTTCCTGTTCGTGCCGCTGACGCTGGGGCTATCGTTCCTGCTGGTGATCATGGAAGCCATCTACGTGATGACCGGCAAGCCGATCTACAAGGACATGGTGAAGTTCTGGGGCAAGCTGTTCGGCATCAATTTCGCCCTCGGCGTCACCACCGGCATCACCATGGAGTTCCAGTTCGGCACCAACTGGGCCTACTACTCGCATTACGTCGGCGACATCTTCGGCGCGCCGCTGGCGATCGAGGGACTGATGGCGTTTTTCCTGGAATCGACCTTCATCGGCCTGTTCTTCTTCGGCTGGGATCGACTGACCAAGATGCAGCATTTCAGCGTCACCGTGCTGACCGCCATTGGTTCGAATCTGTCGGCGTTGTGGATCCTGATCGCCAACGGCTGGATGCAGGATCCGGTGGGTTCGGAGTTCTCCTACACCACCATGCGCATGGAACTCACCGATTTCTGGGCGGTGGTGTTCAACCCGACCGCGCAGGCCAAGTTCGTGCATACCGTGTCCGCCGGCTATGTCACCGCCTCGGTGTTCGTGCTGGGCATTTCCGCCTGGTATCTGCTCAAGGGCCGCGACGTGGAATTCGCAAAACGCTCGTTCCGGGTGGCGGCGGCCTTCGGCTTCGCCTCCGCGCTGTCGGTGATCGTGCTCGGCGACGAATCCGGCTACAGCGTCACCGAATCGCAGAAATCCAAGCTGGCGGCGATCGAGGCCATGTGGGAGACCGAGCCCGCGCCGGCCGGCTTTAACATCTGTGGCCTGGCCGAACGAGGAGAAACAGGCCAACGACTGGGAACTGAAGCTGCCCTACGCCCTCGGTCTGATCGCCACCCGCTCGACCAGCGAGGAGATTCCCGGCATCAGGGAGATCCGCGAGAGCAACAAGGCGCGTATCGAATCGGGTATCCACGCCGTGCTGGGCCTGGAACGCCTGCGCAAGGACGCCCACGACGCCGAGGCGAAGGCGCTGTTCGAGGCGCACAAGGCCGACCTCGGCTATGGCCTGCTGCTGAAGCGCCACGCGCTGGATGTCGGCCAGGCCACGCCGGCGCAGATCGCCCAGGCCGCCCACGACACCGTGCCCAAGGTGGCGCCGCTGTTCTGGTCGTTCCGCGCCATGGTGGTGCTGGGCTTCAGTTTCGCCCTGCTGTTCACCCTGTCGTTCTGGTATTCGCTGAAAGGCACTTTCGCCGACAAGACCTGGCTGCTGCGCTGGGCGGTACTGTTCATCCCCCTGCCCTGGATCGCCAACGAGGTGGGCTGGTTCGTGGCCGAGTACGGCCGCCAGCCGTGGAGCATCTTCGGCGTGTTGCCGACGCATCTGTCCGCTTCCACCTTGTCCGTCGGCAACCTCTACGGTTCCCTTGCCGGCTTCATCGGCTTCTACACCCTGCTGCTGGTGGTGGAGCTGTACCTGATGTTCAAGTTCGCCCGCCTCGGTCCCAGTTCGCTGGGCACCGGGAAATACCACTTCGAACGCGCCAGCGCCTGACCGGAGAACACCATGCTCGATTACGAAACCCTGAAACTGATCTGGTGGCTGCTGGTGGGCGTATTGCTGCTGGGCTTTGCCATCATGGACGGCCACGACATGGGCGTCGGCACGCTGCTGCCCTTCGTTGGAAAAAGCGACGGCGAGCGGCGCGTCGTCATCAACACCGTCGGCCCGCACTGGGACGGCAACCAAGTCTGGTTCATCACCGGCGGCGGCGCCATCTTTGCCGCCTGGCCTCTGGTCTACGCCACCGCTTTTTCCGGCTTCTACTGGGCCATGCTGGCGGTGCTGTGGGCGTTGTTCTTCCGGCCGGTGGGCTTCGACTACCGCTCGAAAATCCAGAACGCGACCTGGCGTAGCACCTGGGACTGGGGCCTGTTCGTCGGCGGCGCGGTGCCGCCGCTGATCTTCGGCGTCGCCTTCGGCAACCTGCTGCAAGGGGTGCCATTCCATTTCGACGACAACCTGATGTCGCACTACACCGGCTCGTTCTGGCAACTGCTCAACCCGTTCGCGCTGCTGGCCGGCGTGGTGAGTTCGGCGATGATCACCTTCCACGGCGCCAACTACCTGATGCACCGCACCGAGGGTGCGGTATTCGAGCGCAGCCGCCGCGCCGCGTTCTGGTCCGGCATGGCGATGGTGGCGAGTTTCCTGCTGGCCGGTGTGTTCGTCGGCGATCTGCCGGGCTTCGTCATCACCTCGCCGGTGGACCCGGCGGCCCTGCCCGATCCGCTGGCGAAAACCGTGGCGGTCCGGGCCGGCGCCTGGCTCGACAACTTCCGCGCCATCCCGGCCTTGTGGCTGGTTCCGACGCTGGCCGTCGCGGCCGGACTGGTCGGCATCGGCCTGGGCGTGCTGCGCAAACCCCTGGCGGCCTTCGTGGCTTCCGCCCTGGCCATGGCCGGCATCATCGGCACGGCGGGCGTGGCGCTGTTCCCGTTCATCATGCCGTCGATCTCCGACCCGCGTTCCAGCCTGACCGTGTGGGACAGCGTCTCCAGCCACCTGACCCTGTCGCTGATGTTCTGGGCGACGCTGATCTTCATGCCGCTGATCATTGTCTACACCTCCTGGGCCTACAAGGTCATGGCCGGCAAGGTCACCGTCAAATTCATCGAGGCCCATGACAAGGCCGCTTACTGAGTAAAGGAGGAAATAATCATGTGGTACTTCACCTGGATATTGGGCGTTTCCCTCGCCGTCACCCTGGCCGTACTCAACGGCATGCTGTGCGAGGCGCGCGAATGCGCTCTTAACAAGATCGACAAGGAGGACTGAGATGAAAATCGCCATCGCCAGCCAAAACCGCAAGACCGTCACCGGCCACGCCGGAAAATGCCGCAAGTTCTGGATCTATGAAGCCGAAGACGGCGAAGCCATGAGCAGAAGCCTGCTGGAACTGCCCATCGAACAGAGTTTCCACGAGAGCGCCCACGGCGCGCCGCATCCCCTCGATGGCGTCAACGTGCTGATTGCCGTCGGCATGGGCTTCGGTCTGCGGAATCGTCTGAAACGGCAAGGGATACTCGCTGTCGCCACCGCGGAAACCGACCCGGATCGCGCTGTCGCCGCCTGGCTGAACGGCAGCCTGATCGAATTGCCGCCGGAGGCGCACGACCACGACCACGACCACGGCCATGGACAGGGTCATGCGCATGGCTACGGAAAAACCGTACCGATCGCGACCTTGAGCGCCGACGCACTTTTTTTGCAAGCCCTTAAGGACCGACCATGAAACAAACCCTGCTGCAAGAGAAATACCCTGTGTTCGTCGCCGAAATCGGCAAGGACGAGACCGACTGCCAAACCGTTGAAGACGTGGTCGCCTATCTCAAGGCGAAGATCGCCGAGAAGGAAAAAGTGGTCTTCATCGGCGTCTTCGACCACTACGCCCATACCAAGGGCATCGGCGGCGAAATCGCCGCGGACATCGTTGGCGCTGTCGACGTGATCTTCTGCTTCGGCTTCGCCCTCCCCAACCCGCAGGTGCTGGCGGTGCGCCCCCGGTCCATCGGCGTGGCGGACCTGGGCGACAAGTTCCACATCAGCTTCCTGGAAGCTCCGATGAAACCCGCCAACGAGGCCATGGAAGCCTGGGTCAAGGGCCTGCGGAAATCATGAGCAGGCGCCTGGCTCTCCTTGCCGCGCTCACCGCCCTTGCGGTCTGGCCGGCGCTTGCCGCCGACCTGGACGTTGCTGTGTACGAGGTTCGCGGCGCCGATGGCCGGGTGAAGCTGATGCTGTTCGAGCGCGAGGAAGGCTTCCGCAAGGAGGACAAGGCACGCCAGGTGCAAGCCTTGAGGGCCACGAAGGGCACGGTCGTCGGCGTGTTCCGCGACCTGCCGCCGGGCCGCTATGCCGTGATCGCCTATCACGACGAAAACGGCGACGGCAAACTCGATCTGCGCTTCGGCATGTTCCCGAAGGAAGGCTATGGCCTGAGCAACAGCCCGAAGCTTTCCGGGCCGCCGAAATTCAAGGATGCGGCGTTCGAACTGCCGGTGGAAGGCAGGCACATCGCCATTCATCTCGATTACTGATACCCATGAACAATCCACCCGGTAGATCAATGCATTCATATCTATCGATTTCACAAGATGGATCGACGCCCGGATGCCGCACTTCACTGGAAATCGCTCATGAAGTTATGCAGCCCGTTCCGTAACCTGAGTGAAAGGAACTACCATGCCCGAAATGAACCCCGTCATGCCCCGCCTCAACGAGCCCGCCCCCGACTTCGAAGCCAAGACCACGCATGGCGTGAAGAAGCTTGCCGACTACAAGGGCAAGTGGCTGGTGCTGTTCTCCCACCCGGCGGATTTCACCCCGGTCTGCACCACGGAATTCATGGCTTTCGCCAAGTACTACCCCGAGTTCCAGAGGCTCAACTGCGACCTGATCGGCCTGTCCATCGACAGCTACTACGCCCACGTGGCCTGGGTGCGCAACATCAAGGAGAAATTCGGGGTGGATATTCCCTTCCCCATCATCGAGGATCTCTCCATGAAGGTCGCGAAGGATTACGGCATGATCATGCCGGGTGCCTCCGATACTTCCGCGGTGCGCGCGACCTTCTTCATCGATCCCAACGGTATCCTGCGCGCCATGGTGTACTACCCGATGAGCAACGGTCGCTCGATCCCCGAGTTCGTTCGCCTCGTGACCGCCATGCAGACCTCCGACGCCAACAAGGTCGCCACGCCGGAAGGCTGGCAGCCCGGCGACAAGGTCATCGTGCCGCCGCCCCAAGATGTCAACGCCGCCGAGGCCCGCATGAGCGAAGGCCACGAGTGCACCGACTGGTACTTCTGCAGGAAGTCGCTGTAATCATTCTTTCCACTTCCATCCGCCCCGCTTCGGGGCGGATTTTTTTCCTTGGAGCACAACCGATGAAACACCCCGCCGCCCTTTCCCCGTCTGCTGTTGGCCCTGGCTCTGGCCGCCGCGTCCTTTCACACTCTCGCGCAATCCCCGGCGCCGACTCAGCCGGATCCCCGCGCCATCGTCGTTGAAGACGTCAGCCGCGCCGACTTCGCTGCCACGCTTAAAAATCTGAAGGAACAATTGGCCGCCGACGGCTGGACCCTGGTGGCCGAGATCAACCTGGGCGAACGCCTGGCGAAGAAAAACGTGGCCATCCCCGGCGGCCTGGTAATCCTGGAAATGACCAGCGGCGGCAACACCGTGCCCCTGCTGAAGAACGAGGAAACCCGCTACGTCTCGGCGCTGATGCCATGCAGCGTCTCGGTCTACGGCATGAGCGACGGCCGCGTCATCCTGTCGCGCATGAACGCGAATCTGTTGGCCGGCATGCTGGACCCGCGCCTGGCCGAGGCGATGAAGAAATCCGCCGCCCAACTGGACGCCAGCATCGCCCGCACGCTGACGAAACTCGGCCGATAAACGGATACACGCCATCATGCAAGGCAGCGCGGCCACGCCGTTTACAACCGATTCCATCCGTTAGGAAAATCCATGCCGGAAAGCTCTCCCCGCATCGTCATTCTCGGCGCCGGCTTCGCCGCACTTACCGCCGTACGCGTACTGCGCAAACGCGCGCCGCAAGCCCGCATCACACTGGTGGCGCCGAAGGCCGAATTCGTCTACCTGCCCAGTCTGATCTGGATACCCAGCGGCTTGCGCAAGGGATCGGACCTGAGCCTGCCCCTGGCCACGTTCCTGAAAGACCACGGCGTGGAGTTCATCGCCGGCCGCGTCATCGGTTTGAAGGACGGCGGCCGCACCGTGCTGACCGATGCCGGCGAAGTGCAAAACGACGCCCTGATCATCGCTACCGGAGGGCGCTTCATCAGGAAACTGCCGGGCATCGAGTACGCCTTGACCCTGTGCGAAGGCGTCGCCTCGGCGGAAGCCATCCGCGACCGGGTCGATGCCATGCAATCCGGGCGCATCGCCCTGGGTTTCGGCGGCAACCCCAACGAGCCCTCCGCCATGCGCGGCGGGCCGATGTTCGAACTGCTCTTCGGCCTGGATACGCATCTGCGCCAGCAAGGCAAACGTGACAAGATCGAGCTGACTTTCTTCAATGCCGCCGCCGAGCCGGGCAAACGCCTGGGTGAGAAGGCGGTATCGGGCCTGCTGGCAGAGATGGCCAGGCGTCGTATCGACACGCATTTGGGCCACAAGCCGCTGGGCTTTACTGAGCGGGGCGTCGATACCGAGGCCGGCCATATCAACGCCGATCTGATCCTGTTCATGCCCGGTCTGACCGGCCCCGCCTGGGCGCCCGAAGCCGGTCTGACCCTCTCCCCCGGCGGCTTCTTCAAGGCCGACGAATATTGCCGTGTCGAAGGAGCCGACAGGGTCTTCGTTGCCGGCGATGCCGGTAGTTTTCCCGGGCCTGACTGGATGCCGAAGCAGGCACATATGGCCGATCTGCAAGCCAAGGCCGCGGCTGAAAACCTGCTTCTGGCGCTGGAGGGCAGGGAACCGGCGGCCCGATTCAAGGTGGAGTTGATCTGCATCGTCGATACGCTCGACACGGGCATCCTGGTCTACCGCGACGAGAAGCGCTCCCTGCTGTTTCCGTCGCTGCGACTATTCCACTGGGCCAAACGCTATTTCGAGCGGCACTATCTGAAGCTATTTCGGGCCTAGATGTTGTCAATATTGACTTGTTTGCCATTATTGACAGACATAATGCGTTAATTGTCTGGGATGGCCACGTATTCGCACGCGGCGTTCGCCGCAAATACGTATTGCAACCTTTTGAATATAGGTATGTATTAATGTTTATAAGGTGGGCTGCATGCTGTTGGCATGGTAAATGCTGTTAACTAACCGCAGCCGGATACACCGTTCGAATCATGCGCGGGACAAGTCGTGATACGAACGGGTGGTTGTGACTTTTCTCCTCTTGGAAACGGCGAGGGGCTTTCTCCTCCTCCTCCTGCCTCTCGCCGTCCTTTTTTCTTCAAGCCGTTCCAGGTTTGTCGATTCCAAGTAAAATAATCAAGTTCTAATATTCCATCGAGTCCATGTTCCAGACGCATTACGAAAGAATCGGCGGCGAGTCGGCGATTCGAGCCCTTGTGAAGCGCTTCTACCAGATCATGGACGAGTTGCCGGAGACCTACGGCATCCGCAAATTGCACGCCGAGGATCTGTCAGGATCGGAACAGAAATTATTTGAATTTCTCACCGGCTGGATGGGCGGGCCGCAGTTATACGTCGACAAATACGGCCATCCGATGCTGCGCCGGCGCCATCTGCCTTTCGCCATCGGCGATGCCGAGCGCGACCAGTGGATGCTGTGCATGCGTCAGGCGCTCGACGAAACCGTCACGGACATCGCGCTGCGCGAGGAACTGTTCGCCGCCTTCCTCAAGGTCGCCGAGCATATGCGCAACCGGGTCAACGCCCCGGTACAACCTTAAACAGAGAAGGAGCTTGCATGTACGCCTTTACCGCTGAACTCGATCTGCCCATGGATCAGGCCATCGACAAACTCAAGGCCGCCCTGGCCAGCCACAAGCTGGGTGTGGTCTCCGAGGTGGACGTCCAGGCCATCATGAAGGCCAAGATGAACCACGATATCGCCCCGTACAAGATCCTCGGCATCTGCGGTCCCGGGTATGCCCGCCGGGTGATCGAAGCCGACCCGGACATGGGCGCGCTGCTGCCCTGCGGCTGTGCCGTCTACGAGTCGGCGCCGGGCAAGACCCGCGTCGCATTGCAGAATCCCAACACTGTCGCGGCGGTGACCGACAAGACGGCTGCCCTGGAAGCCATGACCGAGGCTCGGGTCGCGCTTGAGCAGGTCATCGGCAACCTACTCAAGCCCTGATCCGGATATGACAGGTGGCGGCGCGGAGGAGTACATTTCTCCGCGTCCGGAGCTCGGGCGAGTCCAATCCGGCAAGGCACTCAACCCACCATAATCAGGAGACCCCATGACACCTTCGCAATTGACGTTTGCTCTGCTTTCCGCCTGCCTCCTGGCCGCCTGCGCCAGTTCCCCAAACGCTGAAAAACAAGCCGCCATGGCCGACGAAGCGCGCAAAGCCGCCGGCAGCCTGGCGCAAACCCTGGGCGGCGAACTGAAACAGGCGATGACCGCCGGCGGCCCCGAGGCCGCGATTGCCGTATGCAAGGACAAGGCGCCGAAAATCGCCGCCGATATCACCCAAAAGACCGGCATGCAAGTCACGCGCGTCAGCCCGAAGAATCGTAATCCGGGTGCCGTCCCGGAT
The DNA here is from genome assembly GCA_016703155.1 of Hydrogenophilales bacterium. Lineage (GTDB taxonomy): Bacteria > Pseudomonadota > Gammaproteobacteria > Burkholderiales > Thiobacillaceae > JADJCP01. The sequence goes on along the minus strand of JADJCP010000001.1, from coordinate 853,127 downwards.
GCCTGGGAGGCACAAGCTCTGGCCGACCTGGAAAGGCGCCTGGCGGCCGGCGAGAAGCCCGAGACACTGGACACCTGGCAGGTCGTCGACACCCCGAAGGGCAAGGTATTCCGCTATGCCAAGGGACTGCCGGTAGGTGCCGTCTGCCTGAACTGCCACGGCGAATTGATCACCGACGGCGTCAAGGCGAAGCTCGCGACCGAATACCCCAATGACAAAGCCACCGGCTACAAGGCCGGCATGTTGCGCGGCCTGATCTCGATCAAACGCCCGCTCTAACCACATCCGCCCGCTCCAGAAGGAGCGGGCCAAAACTGGAATACCCCATGACCGAAACGCAAGCCCAGCAGTCCCGACTGCAACACTTCCCGATTGCCTGGTTCGCCATGATCATGGGTCTCGGCGGCCTCACCGTAGCCTGGGCGCGCGCCGAGGACATTCTCGGCTTGTCCTTCCGGGTCAGCCCGTGGCTGCTGGGTGCCGTGACGCTGCTGTTTTTCGTCATCTTTGCCCTGTATGTCGCCAAGACCCTGAAATACCGCGAGGCGGTCGCCAAGGAATGGACGCACCCGGTGCGCATGAACTTCGTGCCGGCACTGTCGATCAGCCTGGTCCTGCTCGGCATCGCCTGGCTGCCGGTGAGCCGCGAATTTTCATTCCTGCTCTGGGCCGTCGGCAGTGTGCTGCACCTGATCCTGACCCTGTATGCCATGACGCAATGGATACACCACACCCGGTTCGAGATCGCCCACCTCAATCCCGCCTGGTTTATCCCGGTGGTCGGCAACATCCTGGTACCCATCGCCGGGGTAACGCATGCGCCCATCGAAGTATCCTGGTTCTTCTTCAGCATCGGCCTGATGTTCTGGCCGATCCTGCTCAGCATCATTTTCTACCGGGTCATCTTCCACGGCACGTTGCCCGAGCGTCTGATGCCCACCTTGTTCATCCTCATCGCCCCGCCCGCCGTCGGGCTGCTCTCCTACATCAAACTGACAGGTGAAGTCGACGCCTTCGCCCAAGTGCTCTACAACGGCGCGCTGTTCTTCACCCTGCTGCTGTTCGTCCAGGTGAAATGGTTCATGCGCCTGAAATTCTTTCTGTCCTGGTGGGCGTACTCCTTCCCCCTCGCGGCCATCACCATCGCCACCTTGGCCATGTTCCATGAAACCGGTGTGCTGATTTATCTGCGTCTGGCCGGTTTATTGCTTGGAATCGCCACGGTGGTCATTGCCGGCCTGACGATACGTACGGCGGTTGCCATAGCGCGCCGGGAGATTTGCGTCGAGGAGTAGTTATGTAGACGCAGTGAGTATTCAGGAAAGCCTATCCCTCCGCCGCCAGACGCATCATTGGCCAGTGCGGCTATTCGCGTCAGCCAGTTCCAGAGCGAAAATCTCGGCGGGCACCGGTTTTCCAAATAAATAACCTTGGAACTTATCGCACCCATACTGGTGCAGAAACGTGCGCTGTGCCTGGGTTTCGACACCCTCTGCGATAACATCCAGCCCTAACGACTGACTCATGGCAATGATTGCATGGACGATAGCCGTGTCATTCGGATCCTCCGAGATATCGCGGATAAACGACTGATCAATCTTGACCTGATCCAGGGGCAAGCGTTTGAGATAGGACAACGACGAAAACCCGGTACCGAAATCATCCAGGGAAAAAGCCACACCAAGCGCCTTAAGTTTCTGCATTCGACTAATCACTTCGTCTACCCGATCCAGTACCACACTTTCAGTGAGCTCGAGTTTCAGCAAATTAGGGTTAATGCCGGATATCGTGATTTGGTTCCAGACCTGTTCCACGAAATCCGGTTGATGAAACTGACGTGCACTGACGTTGATCGCCAGGGTCAATGCCCGTGTGCTGGAGTCCACTTCCCAGCACTTCAATTGTGTGCACGCCGTTTTAAGCACCCAGTGCCCTATGGGCAGGATAAGCCCGGTGTCCTCCGCAATCGGTATAAAGTGTGCTGGAGAGATCGACGCCTCACCCGGCGGTAGCCAGCGAAGCAAGGCCTCGGCACCGATCCAGTTGCCGCGCCAATCGACCTGGGGTTGGTAGTAAAGCCTCAATTCGTCCTGACGCAAACTGCGCCGCAACGCGTTCTCCATGAACGTGCGGGAATCTATCGCTGCCTGCATTGCCGGATTGAAAAAACGAATGGTGTTGCGGCCCTCGCTCTTGGCTTGGTAGAGGGCTACATCGGCCTGTTTGAATAGCACATCAATGCCAACATCCTGGCCGCGAAACAGCGTTACGCCAATGCTGGGCGTGCTGTGGTGAGATTGACCGCCCGCGGACAGGGTATATGGTTTGCCAAGCGCGAGACGCACCTTTTCAGCGATCAACTCGGCTTGGAGTGCAGCTGGAGCCTCCTCTTTTCCCAGCCCTTCAGCGATCACCACGTACTCGTCGCCGCCCAAACGCGAAACGGTATCTTCCTGACGGACGCTCTCCGTCAGCCGGTGTGCCACCTCGGCAAGCAGTTTGTCACCAACGTCGTGACCCTGCGTGTCGTTCAGATCCTTGAAATGGTCCAAATCCAGCATGAGCAAGGCGCCATATTCCCGGCCCCGGCTACTGCTTATCATGGCCTGTTGCAGCCGATCCATCAGCAAACGGCGATTGGGTAAATTGGTCAGTGGATCGAAATAGGCAAGATGACGAATCTGTTCTTCCGCTTGTTTACGCTCGGATATATCGATAAATGTCACCACGGCACCAATGATCTTGCCGTCCCGGATCATCGGGTGGGACCAGTATTCGACTGGGAAAGGGGTGCCATCTCTACGCCAGTGCACTTCCCTGTCAGTGTGCGCCGCATGCCCGTCCGAGACCAAATGGTGGATATGACAATCTGATATCGGAAAAGGCCGCCCATCGGCGTGGCTGTGGTGAATGGTCGCATGCATCTCTTTGCCAATCAGTTCCGCTTCGTCCCGATAACCGAGCATGCGAAGACTGGCTGGATTTGCAAAGGTGCAATATCCCGCGTTATCGATGCCGTAAATGGCTTCGCTAGCCGAATTGAGCACGAGGCGGACGCGTAATTCTTCCTCGCGCAGTGCGCGAAACAATTGAGCATTATCGATAGCGATGCTGGCCTGGTTCGCGAAGAGGGTCAGCACCGCCAAATCGCGCGCGGTAAATGCACCGCCACCTTGCTTTCCCATGGCGGATAAACCGCCAATTAAGCGACCCCGACTGATCAGTGGTACCAGAAGACTCGACGCCATGCCTGGCTCCCACCTGGCACTGACGTTCAGGTCATAGGTTCCGCCTATTCCGAATAACAACGGACGCTTGTGCTGCAACACCCAGCCGCAGGCGCCCTCGTCGATCGGAAAGGTCTGCCCATGAACAAGTGAAGCGTATTCACCACTCGCGGCGGCATAGGTGAAGGTCTGCCGATCAAAGTCAATCACTGGCACGACCAGGGTCAAGGCTTGAACTACCTCGCAGGCAGTTTGCGAAACCAATGCGAGCACGCTGTCAATATCAAGTTCCGCTATCAGGCGTTCGCCAAGGCCAAGCAGACTCGACAACTCCTCCGGGCTGAGGTCAGGATCATTCTGGTCCTGACTGGCGCCGTCCATATGACCAGTAGATGTGCCGGGCGAAGCGGGAATATAGGTCACGGCGTCGTTTAGAGCGTGACGTTGTAGTCAGCGTCGACGATATCCAGGTAGTACGCGCTGACACCTTTGACATCGGCCGCGACAATTAAATCGTCTGGCACGGAAACTGCCATGGCATCGACACATATCTGGCAGATAGTGAAACGAACCCCCATATCACGAGCGTTGAATATGAGGTCTTCCAGCTGCGGCATGCCCTTACGGCGGGTGATATGACGGATTATCATCGGCCCAAGCCCGCCGAAATTTAGTTGCGACAAGGGCAGATGGTTTGCTCCGTCATGGTTAAGGCCACGCACGACATATTGCAGTGCTACGTCAGTCTCCGGTACCCGACCTGCTCCGCCACGCAAGCCGCTAAACCATTTTGCTGGGGACAGGTATGAACGTGGCTTGCGCAAGCAGTTGGCGCCATAAAGCACGAACCACATGCTCATCTGCATTCCCATGGCCTGGAAGCCCGTAGCAACCTCGAAAGCCAGCATCGCCTTATCAAGCTCGCCGCTCGCCAGCAGGATCACACCTTTCTTTCCCGCGCGCGCGGGCACCGAGTCCTGAAGTGGGGCTGTACATGTCATATGTCGTTCCCCAACCTGATCAGCATTGTCACGCGTCGGTCCGACCCGGCTCTGGTATCAAGCACGCTATGCCCATGTGTAGTACAGAAATCCCGAACAGAGGTCTCGAAAATGGGATCGTTGCCGACGACCTCGATAGTATGTCCCGGCGCTTGGCTTTTTACTGCTTTAGCCAACATGACCAGCGGTAGGGGACAACATACGCCACATACATCAATGCGAGCCTCGATATCTGTAGACATGGCCAATAATCGCTCCAAACAAGACCAAGCCTCTACTCTACCCTTGTATCGGGTGAGACCGCATGGAATCAACGTTGTGGAGTTGGCGTACCCGGAATGCTATCCTCGGATGGAGTCACAACCTGCCGACGCGTGCCGAAGCGCATTTTTTTACTTCAATGGGGGCTGAGTTTCATCATGAAATCGCAAGCCTGGCTGAAGCATCTCACTCGTGTTGCCATCATTCTGTCGATCTTCATCGCCTCGGCGCGACTTGATGCGGCCGCAGCGTCATACCAGCTCAACGAAACCATCGAGGTCAGCACCACCGGAGCCTGGGACAGGGCGACCATCATCGAGGTTGGCGCCGCCGGAGGCGAGCATGAGGGTGAGTACAAAGTCCACTTCATCGGCTACGCCGCGAGCTATGACCGCTGGCTCCTGCCTGTCTATTTCCGCAAAGTGACACCCAAGGTGGCCTCCGCCGGAGTATCGAAAGCGGCGTATCAGCGTGATGAGCGCATTGAAGTGAGCACCACGGGGGCCTGGGACAAGGCGACCATCATCGACGTCGGCACCGCGGGCGGCGAGCACGAAGGCGAGTTCAAGGTTCACTTCGAGGGCTACGCCGCGAGCTATGACCGCTGGCTCTTACCGGTCTATTTCCGCAAAGTGGCGGGTGGCGAGCCGACAACGCCTGCGGCACCGAGGCCCGCCGCCATGTCCACGGGTTCAAGTTCGACTCCAGACCTGCAAAGGGTCGCCGCCACCCATCCGGCTTCGGTACCGCGATTGGGTAATTACCACCTCATGTCCTACGGCGCGGTCGGGAATCCGCCCTTGTTCCTCGGCCACATCGAGCTGCTGGCCGGTGGCAAGTATCGTATCTCGCACAAGCGCAGCGGCGATTACTACGGCGAGGGCACCTATGTGTTCGATGCCGCGACCAACATGGTGAAATGGCTCAGCGGTCCATGCAAGGACAACGCTTGGAGCGGCAGCTTAACCATCGAGCGCGCGGGCAAGACGCATAAAATCCGGCTGCGCAGCACAACCACCGCAACAAACAGCGTCGATTGATCGCGGCTGGCCGCTTCGAGGGGGCGGGAGGATAAGAAGATACGGCTGCTACGGTTTAGGTTTGTTCGATGTCTGCCCTGAACGTGACGACGCACGGATGCCCCACTGGCGTGTACGGGCAGACGTTGAATAAACCTCGAAGGAGGAAACCGCGGGCAGTGGGTGAGGCGGTTGGAGCTCGTGCCGACCTATGGGGATTTTAAGCGGGTCCCTGTCATTTGGAACGGCGAAACCTGGTGTTGCCGGCGACGTGCCCGACCTGAATCTCCCCTCTGGGTTAAGTTTCGCGAGGCGCATGTTAGGGTCACCTGGCCTGAAGACGCCCGCTTTGGCGAGCGGCGACAACGACGTTGCCTCGATGCCGGAATCCCGGCGACCGATAACCCAGGCCTGATTGCACCCCTGAGGGAACCGCCCGAGGATCGTCATGGCGGCGCTCGGATATTTGGCCTGCGCGGGAAGACCTCGACGATGCGCATGGCGGCGCCGCAGCAGCGGCAAACGAAGGTCGGCACGGCGGTCGCCTCGACCTCGTCGCTGACCGGCTCGGACGGCGGCGCTTCAAGCAGTTGGCGCGCTTTGGCCAGATGCGCTTTGCGGCCAGCATTGGCCAACAGGCCATAGTGGCGGATGCGATGGAAGCCGGTGGGCAAGCCATGCAAAAGGAAGCGCCGCATGAACTCGTCGGCCGCCAGTGTCAGGGTCTTGTGCCGGGTCCGCCCCTTCGCCCGGTAATCCTTCCAGCGGAAGGACACGTGGTTGCCCTCCATGGCGACCAACCGCGAGTTGGCGATGGCCACCCGATGGGTATAGCGCGACAGGTAGGCGAGCACCGCTTCGGGCCCGGCGAAGGGACGCTTGGCGTAGATCACCCACTCGGTTTCTCGCAGGGGCGCCAGCCAACGGGCGAAGGCGCCTGGATCGGCCAGGTCGGCGTGGTCACCGAAGAAGCGGAACTGTCCGGCCGCGTGGAGCTTCGCCAATTCCTCGATGAAGCGCCGACGGAACAGCCGGGACAGCACGCGCACGGGCAGGAAGAAGCCGCGCCGGCAGGCGATCCAGCGGCTACCGTCCAGCGACAGCCCGCCGCCAGGTACGATGCCGTGCACGTGGGGATGATGGGTCATCGCCGAGCCCCAGGTGTGCAGGACCAGGGTGGCGCCGATACGCGCCCCAAGATGCTTGGGGTCGGCGGCGATGGTCATCAGGGTTTCGGCCGCCATGTCGAAGAGCAGCCGGTAAATCACGGTCTTGTTCGTGTAGGCGAGCGCGCCGATCGGCTCGGGCAGGGTGAAGACGACGTGGTAGTACTCCACCGGCAGGAGATCGGCCTGTCGGGCTTCAAGCCAGCGTTGCGCGGCCTTGGCCTGGCACTTCGGGCAGTGCCGGTTGCGGCAGGAGTTGTAGCTGACCTCGACGTGGTCGCAGGCGTCGCAGCGCAGCGCATGGCCCCCCAGCGCCGCTGTGCGGCACTGTTCGATGGCCGACATGATCTTCAATTGCGCGAGGCTAAGGTGTCCCGCCTGCCGCGCACGCCACGCCGGCCCATGGGCGCGGAAGATATCCGCAACCTCGAGGGCGACCCGCCCCATGGCGGGCCTACGTGGTGTTCAAGCGTTCAAGAGGACTGACGACCTCACGTAGGATGTCGGTGGCGACCTGGGCATACAGGGCCGTCGTCTCCAGCCTATGGACTTCAGTACATAGGCTGGACTATCTCCCGCACCGAACTATGTCCCGTGCGGACTTGACGCCCTGATCTACCTAAGGCTGCCTACGATGTTCGCTGAACATTGTCATCCTCGTTGTCGGGCAATTCCGCCCTCAAGGAGGTCATCATGGAGCATTCCTACGAGATAGCCGATGCGCGGGTCCGCGCGATTGGCGGCACGTCTGCTGAGCACCTCGGCTCGTTCGTCACCTGGCTGAGCAGTCAACAATACTCGGCGGGCTACGCCTGCATCGTGGCGAGACACGCATTGGCTTTTGGCCGATGGTTCGAGGAGCGCGGCATTGACGTTGAAGTACTGACTGACGACGACATCGAACGATTTCAGCGCAGTCGGGCTCGGCGCCGCTCGCGACGCACTGAGACGCGCCGCCAGAGCGACAAGCGCTGACACTACTGCTGCTATTTCTGCGTGAGCGAGGGCTCTGCGCTGCCGCTGCTTCATGCACGACGGCTGTTGACCTCGTCGCTACCGACTTCGCGCAACACCTACAACGCAATCAAGGGCTGGCGGCGGCCTCCGTTGACACTTACATCAGATTGGCCCGGCAGTTCCTGGTCTGGCGCTTCGGGCAAGCGGAGGTCTGCCTGCATGACCTTTGCCCGAGCGACTCTATCGCGTTCGTTCGACAAGAGTCGAAGCGCATGGCCCCCGGCTGTGAAGGGTGTTGCCAAGGCGTTGCGGTCTTTCCTGCGCTTCTGCGAGTTCCGGGGCGAAGTCTCAGCCGGGCTCGCCGCCAGCGCACCGTCCGTCGCCACCTGGACGACCACGCCGCCGATTCCCAAGGCGATCGCTGCCGAGCACGCACAGCGCGCTATCGACAGCTGCAACCGATTGACCGCGGTTGGCCTACGTGATCGTGCTGTCCTGCTGCTTCTGGCGCGTCTCAGGCTGCGCGCCTGCGAGATCATCAGACTGACTCTGGACGACATTGACTGGGACCTGGCGCAACTGCGCATTCACGGCAAGGGTGGACGACAGAGCTTACTGCCGCTGCCCGCCGATGTTGGCACTGCCATTGCCGCGTATCTGCAGCACGGTCGACCGACCTGTGGGGACCGACATCTCTTCCTTCGTTCTATGGCGCCGATCCGCGGTCTGCTGGACGGATCCGATGGCGTGGGCTCAATCGTGCGCTACGCGCTTGAGCGGGCTAAGGTCGACGCACCGCATCGTGGCTCGCATCAGTTCCGGCATGCCTTGGCCGCTCACATGCTGCAACAAGGCGCGTCGCTGCCCGAGATCGGCCAGGTGCTGCGCCACCGCAGCCCACAGACCACCAGCATCTATGCCAAGGTAGATCTGGATGCGTTGCGAACCGTGGTCATGGCCTGCCCGGGAGTGCACGATGAACACCTTGCGCGAAGCCATGCAGGAATACATCGATCTGCGCCGAGGGCTGGGCTACAAGATGCACGACGAAGGGCTGTTGTTGCCGCGGTTCGTCAGCTTCATGGAAGAGCACTACGCCGAGCACATCAGCGTCCGCCTGGCGGTTGAGTGGGCTCAATGTGCATCGGTACAACCCGCCGAGTGGGCCCGCCGGCTTTGCTTCGTGCGCGGCTTCGCCCGCCATCGCAGCGCCACCGACAGTCGCACGGAGATCCCTCCGCTCGGCCTATTGCCACACCACTCCACGCGCGCCAGACCACACCTGTACACCGAGGACGAGATCAGGCGGCTGTTGGATGCGGCGTTGGAACTTCCTGTAGCCTGGCCGTCGACGCCGCTCCGCCCGTGGGTGTTCCACGGCTTGATCGGCCTGCTCAGTGTAACGGGCATGCGCCTGTCCGAAGCGCTGAATCTCAAGCTTGCCGACGTCGACCTCAAGCAGGCGGTCCTGACGATTCGTGGCGCCAAGTTCGGTCAGTGGCGGCTGGTGCCAATTCATTCGTCCGTCTGCGCAGTACTGGCCGACTACCTCACCCGTCGCGACCAGTTCTTCCACTATCCAGTCTCCACCTACGTGTTCGTCTCGCGTCGCGGCACTCGCCTCGACAGCGGCCATGTCCATCGAACCTTCTACTCACTGTCACACAGCACGGGCCTGCGCGCGGTCGGTGCGAGCAAGGGGCCACGGCTGCATGACTTCAGGCATCGCTTCGCCGTTCAGACACTGACGCGGTGGTACCAGGCGGACAAGGACCCAGGGCGTGAGATGCCGCTGCTGTCGACCTACCTCGGGCACGTCTGCATATCTGGCACCTACTGGTACCTGAGCGCCAACCCCGAGTTGATGGCCCAAGCGATGGTCCGGCTGGAGCGGCGCTGGGGAGAGTCGTCATGAGTGACCAACCCAATTTCGGTGTTCTCCGGAGCGGTTCTTTACCCAGCGCCTGATGCAGCAGCGCCAAGCCAGTGCGCACACGATTGCTTCGTACCGCGACACCTTCAAGATGCTGCTGCAATTCGTGCACAAACGTCTGCGCAAGACACCCTCGGCACTGGCGCTGGACGACATTGATGCGCCGCTGGTGATGGCCTTCCTTGACGAAATGGAGCGGGCACGTGGCATTACCGCCCGCACGCGCAACCTGCGGTTGACGGCTGTGCACTCGTTCTTCCGCTTCGCGGCGTTCGAAAGCGCCGACGCACTCGGCACAGATCCAACGCGTTCTGGCAATCCCGGCCAAGCGGTTCACGCGCGGGCTGGTGCCATTCCTCAACCGTCAGGAGGTTGACGCACTGCTTGCTGCGCCGGATCAGCGAAACTGGTCGGGTCGCCGTGATCACGCATTGCTGCTGCTGGCTGTGCAGACCGGGTTGAGGCTGTCGGAGCTGGACAAGCCTGAAGCATGATGATCTGCACGTCGGCGTTGGTGCCCACGTCCGGGTCATCGGCAAGGGACGCAAGGAACGGTGCACGCCACTGAGCAAGAACACGCGCGTAGTACTGGCCGCGTGGTCACGAGAACCGCCGCTGACTGAGGACCAGCCGCTGTTCCCGAACGCACGCGGTGGCATTCTGAGTTCTCACGGCGTGCACTACCTGCTCAACAAGCACGTCAGAACCGCCGCTGAGAAATGCCCGTCACTGAAGAGCAAGCGTGTGAGCCCACACGTGCTGCGTCACACGACTGCCATGGACTTGCTGCAAGAGGGCGTTGAGCAATCGACGATCGCACTATGGCTCGGGCATGAGTCGATCGAGACGACTCAGATCTATCTGGATGCCGATTTGGCGATGAAGCAGGCTGTTCTGGACAAGACGAAGCCACCAGACGTCAAGCCTGGCCGATATCGGCCCGATGATCCGCTACTCGCGTTCCTCAAGGGCTTGTAGCGCGGCCACCTATGTCCCGCGAAGTGCATGTGCATGCCCGGCTATTGGTGTTTGCAAATGCTGCGGGACATAGTCCGGCGCGGGAGATAGTCCAGCTTCTTGTGGCCGAGCAGCACCTGGATCAGGCGAATGTCGACGCGCTGCTCCAAGAGATGGGTGGCGAAGGCATGGCGCAGGGAATGCATCGAGATGTGTTTCTCGATCCCGGCATCCAGGGCGGCGGCGTGGATGGCGCGATTCAGTTGCCGGGCACTCAAGGGTTCGACGGGGTTCAGGCCGGGGAACAGCCAGCCGCCGTCGAGCATCTTGCCTTGCGCCCGGGCCACCCGCCACCAGACGCGCAGACGTTCCAGCAGGACGGGCGAGAGCATCGCGTAGCGATCCTTCTGACCCTTGCCTTGTTCGACCCGCAAGGTCATGCGCTGGCTGTCGATGTCGCCCACCTTCAGGGCAACCACTTCGTTGACCCGTAGCCCCGTGCCGTAGGCCACCGCCAGAGCCGTCTGATGCTTCAGATTGCCGGCCGCCGCGATCAGGCGCTTCACCTCATCGGGGCTCAGGATCACCGGCAGCTTGCGCGGCAGGTGCACCGGCTGCATCTTGGCCATCAGCTCAGGACGGTCGAGGGTGACGTTGAAGAAGAACTTCAAGCCGCTGATGGCCGAGTTGAGCGACGCCGGCGAGGTGCCGTGATCAACCAGTGCAATTGGTAATTACGCAGATCCTCCACGCTGGCCGTGTCCGGTGGACGTCCGAGGTACTTCGTGAAATTGCGCACGGCGCGCACGTAGTCCAGTTGGGTCTTCTCGCCGAACTTGCGCATGCGCATGTCGTCGAGCATGCGCATGCGCAGCGGGCTGATGGCTTGAGGGGATACCGACATGGTGGGCCTCCTGTCATGAAACGAGGCGGATTGCCTCATTCCACAACCTAGGCCGTAGGCACCACAACCTCAGCTTGCCCTGACCACGTCAGACTGGGCACCCCCTACCGCGCGAGCGGTTTAGTCCTTTGGCCGGTTGTAGTCACTGATGGTTGGTGCCGAAGTCGACCCAGTGTGTATCACTACATACCAGCCGAAACGATGAGTAGGGCTCTGGGTGGCAACCCATTGGATGGCAAGAATCCTTGCCGTACAAGAATTCTTGGCGGAAGCGGTGAGATTCGAACTCACGGAGGGCTTACACCCTCGCCGGTTTTCAAGACCGGTGCCTTAAACCGCTCGGCCACGCTTCCATGATCCTGATACCACGCGATTGACGCTTGGCGGGATGGCATTCTACCCGAGCCGGCTTTTCCGGCCTACCTCTGGCGGTGGGCATTCAGCAGCTCGATGATCGGGCTGGCTTTGTCCAGGCATTCCTGGTATTCCGCGTCGGCGTCGGAGTCGGCGACGATGCCGCCACCGGCGGAGAACCGTGCAATCCCATCCTGCCAAGTGAGTGTGCGGATGGCGATGTTGCTATCCATGGCGCCGTCGTGGCCGATATAGCCGATGCTGCCGCAATAAAGGCCGCGCGCTTCCGGCTCCAGCTCGGCGATGATCTCCATGGCGCGGCGTTTCGGGGCGCCGGTGATCGAGCCGCCGGGGAAGGCGGCTCGCAGGGTCGAGAGGGCATCTTCGCCGTGCGCCAGTTCGCCGGTCACGGTGCTGACCAGGTGGTGCACGTTGCTGAAGCTCTCCACCTCGAACAGCCTGGGTACCTTGATGCTGCCGGGTGTGCAGACCTTGCCGAGGTCGTTGCGCAGCAGGTCGACGATCATCAGGTTTTCGGCGCGGTCTTTCTCGCTGGCGGCGAGTTCTTTGGCCAGGGCGGCATCACTGGCCGGGTCGGTATCGCGTCGGCGGGTACCTTTGATGGGCTGGGTGGTGACGCGCCCGGCGCGCACCTCCAGGAAGCGCTCCGGCGATGCCGAGAGCACTTGCCCGAACGGCAGGTTGAGATAGGCGGCATGGGGTGTCGGGCTGATCCGTCGCAGCGCTTGATAGGCCAGCCAGGGATCGCCCGCGACGCGCGCCGAGAAGCCTTGTGCCAGATTGGCCTGATAGCAGTCGCCAGCGCGGATGTAGGCCTGCAAGCGTGCGAAGGCTTGGCGATATTGCTCCAGGGGGAAGTGGTAGGACACGTCGGTCAATGCCCGGAACGGTATGCGTGATTTGGCGCGTACGGGCTGACTGAAACACTGTGCCAAATTTTTCCATGACTCGTCCGATATCGCGTTTGTCGCCGAAACAAGGTGACTGGTTTGTCGTTCATGATCCACAACCAGGGCCCAGTCATAGAGGCCGATCGCCATGTCGGGCATGTCGGGGCCGCGGGTGCCGGGAACAGCAGGACGCCGGTTCGCCGCCAGGTCGTAGGCGAAATATCCCATGGCGCCGCCGGAGAAAGGCAGCGCGGCGGTGTCCGTGACCGGTCCGAGGAGTTCTCGAATCAGCTCGAACGGGTCACGGTCGGAATGCCGGGCCGGTTGCCCGGAGCGCTGGATCTCGGTTTTGCCTCGGCGAGTAACCAGAGTGGCCCAAGGGCGCGCTGTCAGGATGTCGTAGCGGCCGGAAGCCGAGCCGGGCCGGCCACTATCGAAAAACATCGACCAGGGCGCGTCGGCGATTTGCTCGAAAAGCCCTGCGCTGTCGATCTGGTATGGGATGGGGGTCTGGCGCATGCCGTCTGGAAAGCCCGTCTGGCCTGTGAGTTCGTGGTGCCGGCAGTCTGACTCGAACAGACGGCCTATCGCTTACAAGGCGATTGCTCTACCAACTGAGCTATGCCGGCATTTCTTGGATTATAAATTGGCGCGAGGCGGTTTCGAACCGATTTATTTGACAACCTTGAGGGCCGGTCGCCCTCTCGGGCGTTGCGGCGGTGTGTCGTCGGAGGGACCCTGTTCTGGTTGGTCCTCCGGGGTGGGGCCCAGCGCCTCGGCGAGCGTCGATTGCTGGAAGGCCATGCCTTCGCCGGTTTCCCGGGCATAGATGGCAAGCACCGCTTCCACCGGGACGTGTACCTCCTGAGCCACGCCGGAGAAGCGTGCCGAGAAGGTGACCCACTCATTATCGATATTCATATTGCGGACAGCGTTCGGGCCAATGTTGAGGACGATCTGGCCGTCCTTGACATAAGCGGTCGGGACTTTGCACCGGCCGTCGACCTTCACCGAGATGTGCGGCGCGTAGCCGCTGTCCACGCACCACTCGTAAAGCGCGCGCAGGAAATAGGGCTGCTGTGGGATGCCGGTACTCATCTCGGTGTGAAGCGCGGTCCGCGCTTACTTGCGCATCGACTTTTCGATCGGAGTCAGCGCTTCGATGAAGGCCGGGCGGCTGAATATGCGCTCGGCATACTTGAGCAGCGGTGCGGCCTGTTTTGGCAACTGGATGCCAAGATAGTCGAGTCGCCACAGCAGAGGCGCGACGGCAACGTCCAGCATCGAGTACTCGTCACCCAGCATGAATTTCTGCTTGGCGAAGATCGGCGCGATCTGGGTCAGGTTGTCGCGGATGATCATGCGCGCCTTTTCGGCGACCTTCGACGTGCCGGATTTAACCTCGATCAAGTGGCTGAAGAGGTCTTGCTCGATGTTGAACAGAAACAACCGGGCGCGGGCGCGCATCACCGGGTCGGCCGGCATCAGTTGCGGATGCGGGAAGCGTTCGTCGATGTATTCGTTGATGATATTCGATTCATACAGCGTCAGGTCGCGCTCCACCAGGATGGGTACCTGGCTATACGGGTTCATGGCGGCAACTTCGTCCGGCTTCTCTTGCAGGTCGATGTTCTTGATCTCGAAGTCCATGCCCTTCTCGTGCAGCACGATGCGGCAGCGGTGGCTAAAGGGGCAGGCGTTGCCTGAGTAGAGAATCATCATTGGCGATTATCCTTTTTGGTTGGCGGCACTGGGGTCAGTGCACATCCTTCCAGAATTCTTTCTTGAGGTAGAAGGCCGCGACAAAGAATAGGCTGAGGAACAGCACCACCAGTAAACCGGTGGTCATGCGTTGGCCCTTGGCCGGCTCGCCTACCCAGGCGAGGTAATTCACTAGGTCGGCGGTGAGAGCGTCATATTCAGCCAGGGTCAGTTTGCCCGGCTTGACCAGTTGCAGGTGATCAAGAACTTGGTGGGTCTTGCCATCCTCGCCCTGTTCGGCATGGTAGACCGGAGCCAGGTGACCCTGAAGTTCCTGCAATACGTGGGGCATGCCGACCTTGTCGAACACCCGGTTGTTCCAGCCGGTGGTGCGGCTGTCGTCGCGGTAGAACGAGCGCAGGTAGGTGTAGACCCAGTCGGCGCCGCGTGAACGGGTGATCACGGAAAGATCCGGCGGCGCGGCGCCGAACCATTCCTTGGCATCCTTGCCGCGCATGGCCACGGTCATCAGGTTGCCGGGCTTGTCGGTGGCGAACAGCAGGTTGTCCTTGATCTGCGCTTCGCTCAGGCCGATGTCGGTCATGCGCGAGTAGCGCATGTAACCGGCGCTGTGACAGTTCAGGCAGTAGTTGACGAAGACGCCGGCACCGCGTTGCAGGGACTCCTGGTCATTCAGGTTGATTGGGGCGGTGTCCAGGTGCATGGCACTTGAGGCGAGCGCCGCCGTCGGCAGGGCGAAGGCCAGGAACAGGAATTTCTTCATGGTTTGCGCGCAGGTCGATTTCATTTGGACGTCACCCTTTCCGGAACCGGTTTAGTCGTATCGTTCTTGGTGTACCACGGCATCAGGAAGAAGAACGCGAAGTAGACGACCGAAAGAATCTGCGCGATCAGTGTGTACAGCGGCGTCGACGGCAGGATGCCGAGGATACCGAGGCCGACGAAGGCGACGACGAACAGGCCCAGAGCGATCTTGAACTTCGGCCCGCGGTAGCGGATCGACTTGACCGGGGAGCGATCCAGCCAGGGCAGGGCGAAGAAGATCAGGACGGCGACGCCCATCAGCGCTACCCCCGGGAACTGTGAGCCGAACATCGGCGGCACGGCGCGCAGGATGGCGTAGTAGGGCGTGAAGTACCAGACCGGGGCAATGTGCTCGGGGGTCTTGAACGGGTCGGCCGGGATGAAGTTGTTGGCTTCCAGGAAGTAGCCGCCCATCTCCGGGGCGAAGAACATGATGGCCGAGAAGACGATCAGGAAGACCACGACGCCGAGGATGTCCTTCACCGTGTAGTAGGGGTGGAAAGGTATGCCGTCGAGTGGCTGATGCGTCTCGGGATCCTTCAGCTTCTTGATCTCGACGCCGTCCGGGTTGTTCGAGCCGACTTCGTGCAGCGCCACCAGGTGCGCGGCGATCAGGCCGAGCAGCACCAGCGGCAGGGCGATGACGTGCAGGGCGAAGAAGCGGTTGAGCGTCGCGTCGCCGACCACGAAGTCGCCGCGAATCAGGGTGGACAGGTCTTCACCGATGAACGGTACGGCGGCGAACAGGTTGATGATCACCTGGGCACCCCAATAGGACATCTGGCCCCAGGGCAGCAGGTAGCCCATGAAGGCCTCGCCCATCAGCACCAGATAGATCAGCACGCCGAACAGCCAGATCAGTTCGCGCGGCTGGCGATAGGAACCGTAGAGCAGGCCGCGGAACATGTGCAGGTAGACGACGATGAAGAAGGCCGAGGCGCCGGTCGAGTGGGCGTAGCGCATCAGCCAGCCGAAGGGCACGTCGCGCATGATGTACTCGACCGAGGCGAAGGCCATGCCTGCGTCGGGCTTGTAGTGCATGGTCAGGAAGATGCCGGTGACGATCTGGATCACTAGCACCAGCAAGGCCAGCGAGCCAAAGTAATACCAGAAATTGAAGTTCTTCGGCGCGAAGTATTCGGACAAGTGCGCTTTGTAGGATGCGGTCAGCGGGAATCGCGCATCGATCCAGTTCAGGACTTTTTCCATTATCTCTTTCCCTTAGGCTTGGTTCGGGTCGTTGGGCCGTCGAGCGATCAGGCGGCCTGATCCTCGCCAATCAGCAATTTGGCGTCACTCATGTATTTATGCGGTGGTATGACCAGATTGGTTGGCGCCGGCGAACCGTTGAATACCCGAGCCGCCAGGTCGAAACGCGAGCCGTGGCAAGGGCAGAAAAAACCGCCGGCCCAGTCCGGGCCGAGGTCGGCCGGCGCAACTTCTTTACGGTAGGTCGGCGAGCAACCCAAGTGGGTGCAGATGCCTACGGCTACGAGAAACTGGGGCTTGATCGAGCGCGTCGGGTTCTTGCAGTACTCGGGCTGTTGCGAAGTCGTCTCGGAGGCGCTGTCGGTCAGCTTGTCGTCATGTTTGCCGAGCAGGGCGAGCATTTCCGGAGTGCGGTTGACGATCCACACCGGCTTGCCGCGCCATTCCACGGTCAGGATCATGCCAGGTTCGACCTTGCTTAAATCCACTTCCACCGGCGCGCCGGCGGCCAGGGCACGCGCCGAGGGCATCATGCTGCCGATCAGTGGGATGGCTGCGCCAACGGCGGCGATGCCGCCGGCGGCCGAACTCAACGCCACCAGAAAGCGGCGTTTGGACGTATCGACGCTGATATCACTCATTTCCACTCCTACCCGCGAGGCTAAATCGAATCAGCTTGACCCTGTTTATCCGGATATTCCGATCCGACATGGCAAGCCTATTTTGCAAATCCGGCTATTGTACAGAAAATCCGCTCGGAACTTAACTCCCCTTGCCATTGATGCCGCAAGACCCCGGGTGGTGTTTTTCGCGGGGGTATAATCCGCCGCCATCGATTGTTTGTTTCGGAAGCTAAATGCAGCGTTATTGGCTTGTGTTCGCGCAGATTGTCACGGCAGTGGCCATTGTACTGGCGGCCGCGGTTGCCCTCGACCGATTCTTCCCGGGGTGGCTGCCGTTTCTGCCGAGCCCCGGAGTGGGGTCGGCCTCCGTGCAGATTCGCGAAGTCGCGCAGAGCGGCCAGGCCAGACCGATCTCGACGTTCGCCGACGCGGCACGCAAGTCTCAGCCATCGGTCGTCAACATATTCACCAGCAAGGAAGCGCGCATTGGCGCCAACCCACTGATGAACGATCCGTTTTTTCGGCGTTTTTTCGGCGATCAACTCGATAACCGCCCACAGAAAGTATCGAACCTGGGTTCCGGCGTCATTGTCAGCCATGACGGCTATGTCCTGACCAACCATCACGTCGTCGAGGCCGCGGACGAGATCCAGGTGGCTCTCCCGGATGGCCGGTCGTTGGCGGCTGAACTCGTCGGCACCGATCCCGAAACCGATCTGGCCGTATTACGCGTTGCCCAGAAAGACCTGCCGACTTTGACCTTCGCGCGTGCCGAAGACCTGCGCGTCGGCGATGTCGTTCTGGCCATCGGCAATCCCTTCGGTGTCGGTCAGACCGTGACCATGGGCATCGTTTCCGCGTTGGGACGCAGTCATCTTGGCATCAATACCTTCGAGAACTATATCCAGACCGACGCGGCGATCAATCCGGGGAACTCCGGTGGAGCTCTGGTCGATGCCGCCGGCAATCTGGTCGGCATCAATACCGCCATCTTCTCGCGCTCCGGCGGCAGCATGGGTATCGGCTTCGCTATCCCGGTGTCCATTATCAAGGAAGTCATGGAGCAAATTATCGCCAATGGCTCGGTGACGCGCGGCTGGGTGGGTATCGAGGTCCAGGATATCGTTCCCGAGATTGCCGACTCCCTCGGCCTGAAGAGTACCGACGGTGCGCTGATCGCAGGTGTTTTGCGCGGCGGTCCGGCGGACCGCGCGGGTATCCGCCCGGGCGACGTCCTGATCGCCGTGGACGGCCAGACAGTGACCGACTCAACCTCGTTGCTGAAGTTGATTGCCGCCTTGCTGCCGGGCAAGGATGCACCTCTGACGCTGCTGCGCCAGAACAAGCAGATGAGTCTGAAGGTTACCGTCGAGAAACGGCCGGCGCTGAAGCGCGCCAGCAATGGAAGCCCATAGCGTTTCAGGCGATTCGGTCGCATCCCGGGTTGCGTTTTTCGGTACAGCCTGCAAACAGTTCCGTGTTCAGTCGCCCAAGTTGGTTCCGACATGCCGGGCGGTTTCCACCCAAGGGTGATCCGGCGGTACCAGATTGCCGCGGCCGGCAACCTCTTCGAGCAGCACGGGTTCGGTGCCCTGGCCGCGCGCCGCCACCATGACGCCGAACTGCCCGGAATCGATCAGATCGGCGCAGGCCGTGCCCAGGCGGGTCGACAGGATACGGTCAGCGGCTGAAGGCGTGCCACCACGTTGCAAATGCCCAAGGATGGTGACGCGCGCCTCCAGGCCGGTCAGCTTTTCCAGTTGATGCGCCAGTTTCAAGGTGCGCTCGGCATACACCAGTTCAGGCTCCTTGGTGCTTTCAGCATCGACCTTGACGGTTTCCTTTTTCTTGACGGGCTTCTTGATTCCGCCCTCACTCATCAGCGCCGCATGTTCCTGACGCGAGATTGCACCCTCGGCGACGGCGACGATGCTGAATGGCTTGCCGCCGCGACTGCGCTTGCGGATCGCTTCGGCGATGTTTTCGACATCGTAGGGAATCTCGGGGATCAGGATGACATCCGCGCCACCGGCAATGCCCGCGCCCAGGGTCAACCAGCCGGCGCGATGGCCCATGATCTCGACAACGATGATGCGATGATGGCTGTGCGCGGTGCTGTGCAGGCGGTCGATCGCCTCGGTGGCGATGCCCAGGGCGGTATCGAAGCCGAAGGTGATGTCGGTCATGGCGACATCGTTGTCGATGGTCTTGGGCAGGGTGATGATGTTCAGACCCTGCTCCTTGAGGCGCAGGGCGTTTTTCTGGGTGCCGCCGCCACCCAGGCAGACCAGGCAATCGAGATGGTTGTCGTGGTAGTTGGCGACGATGGCGTCGGTCATGTCGCGCAGCTTGCCGCCGACGAGCATCTTGTGCGGTTTTTCCCGGCTGGTGCCGAGGATGGTGCCGCCCAAGGTGAGTATGCCGGAGAGCTGGTTGCCATCGAGGGCTATCGTGCGGTTTTCCATCAAACCCCGGAAGCCATCGCGAAAACCGAGCATCTGCATGTGGTAGTGGCCCATACAGGCCTTGCCGACGCCGCGTATGGCGGCGTTGAGGCCGGGGCTGTCGCCTCCCGAGGTCAGGATGCCGATGTGTTTGGTCATGTGCGGTTCAGAAACAGGATGTGCTGGCCAGAATGCTACAGCATCTCGACGACCCACTTCGTGACAGTCGCGGTGGCACGGGCGCATTTTTCGCCACGCGCTTCGTCGAACGCCCGGTACTCATCGGCCTGCCACATATCGTAGGTGCGTCCGGTGAACTGTTGCTGCAACTCCTGGCAGGTGACGCCGCCAAATTCGGTCTTGAACCGATCCACCAGTTCCTGGCCCTTCTTGAAATTGTTGATGAAGCGGCCCTTGTCCAGCTTGTCTCGATCACGCCCCCGTTTTGCCGAGAGCGCCACCAGGCCACCGGTCAGCGCGCCGCAGGCGCCTTGGCCGGAGAGTGCGCCGCCGCCGGATAGCCCGTGGCTGGCCTTGATCACGCTGTCGTCGATGATGCCCACGGTTTCCTGGACGGCGCTCAGCACGCACTGCGGGCAGCAACCATATTCGAGTTCGTACTTCAGGGCTTTTTCATAGGCCAGCTCGGCCAGCGTGGTCTTTGCTTCCAGGGACATGACATGCGCTTTACATTAGAAAACGCTTATATAACACATGTCGCCCAGAATGCAGCAGGCTTATTTGCCGAGTGCTTCGCGTTCCATCAGGATGTAGGTGTTGTAAGCGTTGCGTCGATTGGCCTCCGGAAACGCCGGCATGTGCTGGTATTTCGACCAGTCGGTCTGGCCATAGGCTGCTTCGAACGGTGTCAGATCATCGACCGCCTTGCCCATTTCCTGACGTAGAAAACGCAGGTAGTCGCGTGTCAGCGTCAGGTCGGTCATGGGATCGGTCGAGGCCGCGCCGTGGCCAGGCACCATGATCTTTGCGTCGAAAGCGATCAATTTCTCCAGGGCCAGCAGCCAGAGCCGCGAGTCGGCATCGCCGACGAAAGGGACGCGGCCCTTGAAGACCAGATCGGCAGCGTAAAGCACGCCATCTTCCTTGACGAACAGGGCCAGATCTTCGGCGGAATGCGCCGGGCCGACATAGCGGAGTTGAAAGTGCTGCCCCCCGAGCTTGAAATCGGTGTCCCCCGAAAGCCACCGATCGGGCTCGTAAAAACGTTGCAGGGCGTCCGTGACAAAGGGTTTTAGGAGATCCTTGCGCTGCTCGAAACGGTCGCGCGCCGCGTCAGAGCCGATCACGCCGTGCGCGCCTTCATGCGCCCAGATTTCGGCGCCGGCATCCTTGAATACCTGGATGCCGTAATAGTGGTCGGCGTGGTAGTGGCTGACGATGACGATCCTGATCGGTGCCTGGGTGACCTTGCGGATTTCGCGCAGCATGGCGGCGGCCAGCGAGGGCGTGCCCAGGGTGTCGAAGACGACGACGCCATCGGGGGTGACGATAAAGCCTGCGTTGGACATGAAGCCCTGGTTCGCCGGTGACGCCGCGCCGGACAGTCCGGGAATGTAATAACTGTGTGGCGCAAGCTTGACCGCCTTGACCTCGACCTGGAGCGGCGGGTAGTCGGGCCCTGCCCAGGACGCCAGGCTCAAGAGCAGACCGATGACGCAAAGGATGGCTCGCATGCTGGGCCCCAAGCTTGGATAATGGCCGTCATTATAGAAAGGCCGTCACGGTCGTGATGTAGTATGTTCGGCCTTGTTTTCAGTCGGAGCTGCCGTGGTTTTGAAACGTCTGGGCCCCTTCCTGATTGCCTTCGTGCTGCCCCTGGTGTTGATCTACGCCTGGTGGGGCGGCTTCAACCGGGTGACGATCGAGGAAGCCGTGCGCGGCCCCTATGCCTACGCTTACCTGGAACACGCGGGGGATTATGCCAAGCTTCCCGATGTGCAGATCCAGGCGCGTAATAGCCTGGAAAGTCAGAAGGTTCCCATCGGCTTGAGCATCAACGTGCTCTATTCCAATCCGGATCTGGTCGAACAAGGGTTACGCAAGGCGCGCACCGGCTATCTCGTGCCCATTGGCACTCGGGTCGCCGAGCCGCTCAAGGTCGATGTCATCCCGACCCGGTCGGTGATCGTCGCGCGCGTTCAGGCCAGCGTCATCCTGGCACCGAGTCGTGCCTACCTGGCCCTGGACAAGCATCTACAGCAGCAAGGCCGGGGTATCGTCATGCCCACGGTGGAGATCTACGAGTCGGCCGCCAGCGGCTTCAGCATGGGGGTGCTGTCGGTGGAGATGAACAGCCGATGACCTTGTTGACGCTGCTCGCGGCGCTAGGCCTGGATTACTACCGGCCTTTGTCGCGACCGTCGTCGGTGGATGCCTGGCTGGCCGTCAAGGCGGCCTGGTTGCAAGAGCATTTCAACGCGGGTAGCGCCCGTCATGGCTGGCTGGCGTGGGCCATCGGCGCGCTTTTGCCCGCGGCTATCGCCGGCATGGTCTCGGGCTTCATGCAACTCATCTCACCACCGCTGGTCTGGGTCGCTGCCTTCGCCCTGCTGTATTTCGCCAGCGGCTACCGTCAGGTGGTCCAGACCGCGCAGGATATGGTCGGCGCACTGACTGTGCTCGACCTGGACCGGGCTCGGCGTTTCTGTGGTGACTGGTGCGCCGGACTGCCGTCTGATGCCGATGCGGAGGCGATGGCACGCAACGGCATTGGCACGGTATTTCGCCTGAGCCTTGAGCGTTTGTTCGGCATCGTTTTCTGGTTTGTCTGGCTCGATCTGATCGGTGTGCTGCTCTATGTCCTGACGCGTTTTCTTGCCGAACATTGGCGCAGCGCCGGCGAATTCGGCCGGCCCGCAAGGCAGGTGCTGCATTGGCTGGACTGGCTGCCGGCCCGCGGTCTGGCCTTCAGTTTCGCCATTGTCGGTAACTTCGAACACGCCCTGGCCGGCTGGCGCGCACGCGCTGTCCAAGCCCGTAATGAGGAGGTTGTTTGCGCCGCTGGCGCTGGCGCGCTGGGCGTCAGGCTGGGTGAACCCCTGGCGGAAATTGCCCCGGGAAACCCGGCGGCCGGTTGGGACGCGCCCAGCGCCGAATATCTTGAAGGCGCCGTGCATCTGGTCTGGCGCGCCCTCCTGCTGTGGCTGGTGCTACTGGCCATGCTCTGGCTGGCAGGACGTTAGCCAAGGCGCCATGCTGAATCTGATCTGGATCGGTTTCTTCCTGACGGCTTTCGTCGCCGCCTTCTGGCAATTCCTGGTCGGCGGCCAGCAGGACATCTTCGCCGTCCTGATGAAGGCCGGTTTCGACAACGCCAAGACCGCGTTTGAAATCGCCCTGGGCCTCACCGGCGTCATGTGCCTGTGGCTGGGCATCATGAAGATCGGCGAGCGCGCCGGCTTCCTCGACCGTCTGGCGCGCATCCTCGCGCCGCTGTTCGCGCGCTTGTTTCCGGATGTGCCGCGCGGCCATCCGGCCCTGGGCTCGATCACCATGAACATGGCGGCCAACATGCTCGGCCTGGACAACGCCGCCACGCCGATGGGTATCAAGGCCATGCGCGAGTTGCAGGAGTTGAACCCGGACAAGGAAACCGCGAGCAATGCGCAGATCCTCTTTCTGGTGATCAATGCTTCGTCCATCACCCTGCTACCGGTGACCATCTTCACCTACCGGGCGCAACTGGGTGCACTTGATCCGACCGATGTTTTCATCCCCATCCTGTTCGCCACGTATTGTTCGACGCTGGCGGGTTTTGCCTTCATCGCCGCCATGCAGCGCCTGCGTCTCGATGCCGTGGTCTGGTCCTGGCTGGCCGGCATTACCCTGACCGTCGGCGGCCTGGCCGCGTACTTCGCCAGCCTGCCCGCCGCCGAGATGACCGCGCGTTCGTCGCTGATCAGCAACTTCCTGCTGCTGGGCATCATAGCCGCCTTTCTTGTGGGCGCGCTGGTGAAACGGGTGAACGCCTACGAGGCCTTTGTCGAAGGTGCCAAGGAAGGCTTCAACGTCGCCGTCACCATCATCCCCTACTTGGTGGCGATGCTCGTCGCTATTGGCCTGCTGCGTGCGAGTGGCGCCCTGGGCATGTTCATGGACCTGACCCGCGCCGGGGTTGCCGCCCTGGGTGCTGATACGGCCTGGGTCGACGGCCTGCCGACGATGCTGATGAAACCGCTGTCGGGTTCAGGGGCGCGCGCCATGATGATCGAAACCATGCAGACCCATGGCGCCGATTCTTTCGCTGGACGCCTTGCGAGCGTCGTGCAGGGCAGCACCGAGACGACCTTCTATGTCCTGGCGGTCTATTTTGGTGCCGTCGGCATCAAGCGAGTGCGCTACGCCGTGGCTGGCGGCTTGATCGCCGACTTGGCCGGGTTCAGCGCGGCCATCGCGGTGGCGTATTTGTTCTTTGGGGTTTGATAGTGTTGCCTGGTAGCCCCCCCCCCGCGCCCCGGGGCCGGCCCCGGGGGCCCCCCCCCCCCCGGGCGGGGGCCCCCCGGCCGGCCCCCCCGCCCCCCCCCGGGGGCCCCCCCGGCGGGGGGGCGCCCCCCCCCCCCCGGGGGGGCGGGGGCCCGCCGGCGGGGGCGCGGGGGGGGCCGCGCGCCCGGGCCCCCCCCCCCCCCCCCCCGCCCCCCCCCCCGGCGGGCGGGGGGGGGGCCCCCGGCCGCGCCGCGGGCCGGGGGGCCGCGGGGGGGGGGCGGGGGGGGCCCGGCCCCCGGGGGCGGCCGGCGGCCGCGGGGGGGCCGCCCCCCCCCGGGCGCGCCCCCCGCCCCGCGGCCGGGGGGGGGGGGGGGGGGGGCGCCCGGGGCCCGGCCCCGCGCGGCGGGGCCCCCCGGGCGGCCCGCCCCGGGGGCCCCGGGGCGCCGGGCCCCGGGCGCCCGGCCCGGGGGCCCCCCCCCCGGCGGCCCCCGCGCGCCCCGCCCCGGCCGGGGGGGCGCGGGCCCGCCCCCCCCCCCCCCCGGCCGGGGGCCCGCCGGGGCGGGGGCGCCCCGGGCCCGGGGCCCGCGGGGCCCCCCGGCGGGCCCCCCCCCCCCCGCCCGGGGCCGGCGCGGCCCCGCCGCGGCCCCCCCCGCGGGCCGGGCGCGAGGGGGGGGGGGGGCCCCGGGCGGGGGGCCCCCCCGGGGCCGGGGTCGGGCGGCCGCGGCGGCCCCGCCCCCGGCGCCGGGGCGGGGGGGGGCCCCCCCCCCCGCCGGCGCGCCCCCTGCCGGCGCCGCGGGTTTTACGTTCAGCCTATAAACCGCCCCCCGCCCCCCCAACCACCGGCCCCCCCCCCCCCCCCCCCCCCCCCCCGAAAAAGCCCAACCCCCCCCCCACCCCCCCACCCTCCCCGCCCCCCCCCCCCCCCCCGCCCCCCCCCCCGGGCCCCCACCCCCCCCCCCCCCCCCCCCAAAAGGGCAACCCCAGCCCCCCCCCCCCCCCCCCCCCCCCCCCCCCCCCACCCCACCCCCCCCCGGGGGGGCCCCAAAAAAAAAAAAAAAAGCCGGGCCCGGGGCCCCCAACCCCCCCCCCCCCCCCCCCCCCCCCCCCCCCCCCCGGGGCAAACCCCCCCCCCCCCCCCCCCCCCCCCCCCGCCCCCCCCAACCCCCCCCCCCAAAAAAACCCGCGGGGCCCCCCCCCCCCCCATAAAAAAGCCCCCCCCCCCCCAACCCCCCCCCCGGCCCCCCCCCAACAAACAACAACCCCCCCGCCCGGCCCGCCCCACCCCCCCCCCCCACCCCCCCCCCCAATAAAGACCCCCCCCCCCCGCCCCCCCCCCCCCCCCCCCCCCCCCCGGCCCGGCCCCCCCCCCCCCCCCAAAGGAAAACCCCCCCAAGCCCCCCCCCCACCCCCCCCCCCCCCCCGCCCGCCCCCAAAAAAAAACGGGGGAACCCCCCCCCCCCAAACCCCCCCCCCGCGGCCCCGCCCCCCCCCGCCCCCCCCCGGGGCCGGGGGGGGCCCCCGCCCCCGGGGAAAAACAACGAAGATTTTTCCCCACCCCCCCCCCCCCCCCCGAAAACCCCCCCCCAAAAACCAAAACCCCCCCCCCCAAAAAACCCCCAAGGCCCCCCCCCCCCCCCCCCCAAAAAAAAACAACCAACCCCCCCCCCCCCCCCCCCCAACCCCCCGCCCCCCCCCGGAGGCCCCGCACCCCCCCCCCGGGGGGGGGGGGGGCCCCCCCCCCCAACCCCCCCCCACCCCCGCCCAACCCCCCCCCCCCCCCCCCCAAGCCCG
Organism: Hydrogenophilales bacterium; assembly: GCA_016703155.1. GTDB lineage: Bacteria > Pseudomonadota > Gammaproteobacteria > Burkholderiales > Thiobacillaceae > JADJCP01. The sequence goes on along the minus strand of JADJCP010000001.1, from coordinate 827,401 downwards.
GCAAACCCCCCGGGGCCCCCCAAAACCCAACCCCCAAAAAACCCCCCGCGCCCCCCCCCACCCCCCCCCCCCCCCAAACCAAAAAAAAGGGGCGGGCCCTGGGGTCCCCCCCCCCCAAAAAACTCCCCAAAACCCCCCCCGGGGGGGGGGGCCCCCCCCAAGGGGCCGGGGAAACCCCACCCCCTAGGGTTTTTCCTTCCCCCACCCCCCCACCCCGGGGGCCCCAACCCAAACCAACCCTTAAGGGCGGGGCCAAAGCCCGGGGCCCGGGGGGGGGGGGGCCGCCCCCCCAACCCGGGGCCCCCCCCCCGGCCCCCGGGGCCGGCCGCCGCCCCCGGGCTCCCTGGGCAGCCACGCCGTCCCAGCCTCAAGGGGTTCTACGGCAATCTCGAAGCGATGAATCGCCACGGTGCGGCCGTCTTCTGTTTCAACCTTCACTTTCCACTCGCCGGGAGCCAGATTCCGCTTGTAGGTGTAGCCCCGATAGCCGTCCTGGCGTCCCCCGGACAAGGTGAAGGGAATGCGCGAATAAGTGACCCAGCCTTTGTCGTAGTGCTGCCAGTGATGAACCAGGCGGGTGGTCAGGCCGGCTGGGGCGAATACGGCGGAAACGCAGTAGATAGGCTCGCCGGGAGCGAGATGGAGCGCGTCTTCGGTGCGCCTCCAGAACACCCACCATGGCGTTTTCTCCTGTTGCAGGCGGTAGATGCCGGCGGCTCGGCTGAGGCTATGACCCACATCGATATCCTTTTTTACCAAGGGTACGGGCGGGATGATGTCGAGCACATAGGCGGCGAGCAAGCCGGCGGCGATGAGCCAGACCGGCAGAATGTGGCCGGGTCGGCCCGGTGTCTTGAAGCGCAGCCCGTGTGCCAGTCCGGCACCCGCCAGGATGCCCAGGACGAACCAGATGGCGCCGATACTGCCGACGAGGTGGGGAATGACGAATGTGAGCAGCAGCATGGCGCACAGGCCGAAAAAGGCCCAGGTGAGAGTGAAGCGCCGGTAGTGGTCGTCGAGAAATTCATTGGCCACCAGCAGCACACCCAGACCCAGCACCCAGAGGCCGGCCAGGAAGTGGCTGGAGCTTTTGAAGTAGAAGATGAACAGGGCGGAGAACAGTCCGCCGAAGCAGAACTGAAGCAGCAGGTAGGGGCCGGTTTCAAGCCACTTCGGACGTTCCGGGGGGAGCGCGGCGGAGACGTCCGCGGTCGCTGCCTGGCGCTGCCCCAGCCACCAGAGCAGCGCCGCCGCTATGCCGAGATAGCCAGTGAGTATCCACAGGTCGAGGGTGCCGACCGAGCGGCCCAGGGTGACGGCATCCCAGAGGAAGCCGCCGAAGAAGGCCAGAGCCGGGAAGGTACGCTGAATCTGGTTCAGACGTGCGGATAGCGCGGGGTAGTACTGGTTGATCATGCGGGCTGTCGTTGTGGCCTTGGCCGGGCTTCAGGTTCGGCCAGCTGCCTTGCGGGCAGGGATACCCGCAAGGTGTCGGCGGGCACTCACATATCCAGATGTGTTGGTTTGTCCAGCGGCGTGTGCCAGTGGTCGTCGGCGGCCGGCTCGGGTTTGAACCAGTTGAGCTTTTCGTGCAGGCTGACGACGCTGCCGACGATGATCAGCGTCGGCGGTTTCAGTTCGGCTTGTGCCGCCTGGGCTGGTAGCGTGTCGAGATTGCCGATGACGACGCGCTGGTTGAGTGTCGTGCCCTGCTGGACGATGGCCGCCGGGGTGTCGGCCGGCATGCCGTGCTTCTTCATCTCGTCGCAGAGGGTGACCAGGCCCTTCAGGCCCATGTAGATGACGATGGTCTGGCGCGGCCGGCAGAGCATGTCCCAGTCCAGGTCCATGGTGCCGTCCTTGAGGTGGCCGGTGACCAGGATCAGGGCCTGGGCGTGATCGCGATGGGTCAGTGGGATGCCGGCATACGAGGCTACGCCCGCCGCCGCCGTCACCGCCGGCACGACCTGGAAGGGTACGTCGTGTTCGCGCAGGGTTTCGATTTCCTCGCCGCCGCGCCCGAAGATGAACGGGTCGCCGCCCTTCAGGCGCAGGACGCGCTTGCCTTCCTTGGCGAGGCGCACCAGGACCATGTTGATCTCATCCTGCGGGACGGCGTGATTGTCGCGTTCCTTGCCGACATAGAAGCGGTCGGCATCGCGTCGGCACATGTCGAGGATGGCCGGTGATACCAGACGGTCGTAGACCACCACATCGGCCTGCTGCATCAGGCGCAGGGCGCGGAAGGTGAGCAGATCCGGGTTGCCCGGACCGGCGCCGACCAGATAGACCTCGCCTTGGTCCGGCGCCGTGCTGGTGTCGTCGAGCATCTTCGCCAGGGCGGCCTCGGCCTCCTGCTCGCGGCCCGAGAAAACCATCTCGGCGATCGGTGAGAGCAAGGCGTTTTCCCAGAACTTGCGGCGCTTGTCGGTGGTGGTGAAGCGCTGCCGGACACGCGCCTTGAAGCGCCCGGCGAGAGCGGCGAGCCGGCCGTAGGCGGCGGGGATCAGGGTTTCCAGACGGGCGCGCAACAGACGCGACAGCACCGGCGCTTCGCCGCCGCTGGAGACCGCGACCACGACCGGCGAGCGGTCGATGATCGACGGCATGATGAAGGAGCAGATCTCCGGCTTGTCGACGACGTTGACCGGCAGGCGCCGGGTGCGCGCGGCTTCGTAGACCTGCTTGTCGAGGGCTTCGTCGGTGCTCGCGGCGAAGACCAGTTCCATGCCGTCGAGATGGCTGGCCTCGAAGGCCGCCTGGCGATGGATGATGCGATCCGTGTGCTTCAGTGTCGTGAAGGCGTCGGAAAGGGCTTCCGGGGAGACAACGGTAACCCAGGCACCGGCGCCGAGGAGCAAAGAGGCCTTGCGCGCGGCGGTATCGCCGCCGCCGACTACTAGGCTGTTCTTGCCGCGCAGGTCGAGAAAAATCGGTAGGTAATCCATAGCAAACCAGTGACAAAGTGACGAAGTGACAAGTGATCGAGAAGAGAGACATCGTCAGGGTGAGGCCACCCTGTGGCGCCGTCTCTCGGATACGGCATCAAGTGGAACAGCCGCCCGTGCCGCAACCGCCCGTGCCACAGCCGCCCGTGCCACAGCCACCTCCCGGGGCACCCATGTCCGGCTTCATGAAGATGAAGCTTTGCTGGCCCGGAGAGACCTCGGCGAAGTCGAGTGTGACGTCGTCGAGCAGCGGGGCGCTGTGCTGCGAAATAAGCAGGGTGATGCCCCAGGATTCGACGAGGCTGTCATCGGAACGCTCGTTGTCGAAGCCCATGCCGAATTCGAGCATGCCTTCCGGATTGACCTTGGCGGCGATGCGTAGCGCCATGTTGTCGGCTTCTGCTTGCTTCGCGGCAGCGCGTATCTGTTCGGCGGCGGCTTGGGTGATGCTGATCATGGTTTCCTCTCCAGGTAGGTCAGGTCAGGCTGCCAGTCGGGATGTCTGGCGAGCCTTGGCGTGTTTCCGCGCCAGGTCGATAAAAGGGGTGATCCAGCCGTGCTCGCCGGAACCGCGTCTGTGACAGTAGGACGCGAGCAGGTTCTTGTAGATATAGCCGTCGTGCGCGCCGTCCATGCCGTGGCCACGCTCCACCGCGTAGGCGAAGGCGATGTCCGGGGCGAGGTTTTCAAGATGGGAATAATGAAATTCGTGCGCCTGGATAACTTCGGCCTTCGCCATGCCAAGCGGGCCGGGGGCAATCTGGCGCAGGCTGGCATAACCGCGCCCGACCGGGCGCGCACCCATGACGCAGTCGCCGGGGACGATACCGACCATGGTGCCGAATGTATCGTTCCACCGGATCGACCGACTGAGATACATCAGGCCGCCACACTCGGCATAGACCGGCAGACCGGCATCGATTTTGTGGCGGATATCGGCCCGCAACGGAGCGTTGGCGGTGAGCTCGGAGATGTAGGCTTCCGGGAAACCGCCGCCAACGATCAGGGCGTCGATGGCGGGTAGGGCAGTCTGGCGCAGCGTGTCGATCGGGACCAGTTCGACCCCGGCTTGTCGCAGGGAGTCGAGGTCTTCGTTGTAATAAAACCCAAAGGCGCGATCCATCGCGACCCCGACGCGCAGGCCGCTGGATAAGGATGCCTCGACGGGGTAGGCGTGGGCAGTCGCCGGAGCCGTCGCGGCAACCGCCAGCAGGGCGTCGATGTCGACCTGTGCGGTGATGATATCGGCGATAGTATCGATTTGCGCCTCGGCCTCGCCGACCTCGTTACCGGGGATCAGGCCGAGATGACGTTCGACGATGGCGAGTTTGTCGTTCTTGTGTATGGCACCCAGTACCGGGATGCGCGTGTAATGCGCGACGACCTCGCGTAGCTTGGCTTCGTGCCTGGGGCCGCCGACTTTGTTGAGGATGACGCCGGCGATGTTCACCTCGGGGTCGAAGGCCTGGTAGCCAAGCAACAGCGGAGCGATGCCACGGGTCATGCCGATGGTGTCGAGGATCAGAACGACGGGTGCGCCGAGTAGTTTCGCCAGAGCGGCGTTGCTGTTGCCGCAAAGCAGATCCATGCCATCGTAAAGCCCCTTGTTGCCCTCGATGAGGCCAATATCGGCATGGGCCAGGTGGCGGGCGTGCAGATCGACGATCTCGCGCTGGCGCATCAAGTTGAAATCCAGGTTGTAGCAAGGTTGCCGCGAAGCCTGGGTGTGCCAGATCGGATCGATGTAGTCCGGCCCTTTCTTGTAGGCCTGTACCTTCAGGCCACGCCGATGCAATGCGCGGCACAACCCCAGGGTGACTGTGGTCTTGCCGGAGGATTTATGGGCGGCCGAAAGATAGAGAAAAGGCATACATTTCATTTTACTAGCTTGAAAGCAAAAAGCCGACTAAAAAAGTCGGCCTTTCACGACTTGCCCAGAAATCGATCAGTCCGAACTTCTGCGTCCCTGGAGTATGTGCAGGTCGTCCTGCGGCATGAATTTCAGGGCATGCACGGCGATGATCGTGGCCATGAAGGCGATGGCGATGCCACCCATGCCAAGCATGGCTTCCCAGATGCTGGGGGAGTAGGCGTGTGCGACACCATCGTAGAAACTGCTGGTCTCGGCGAACCCCGGGAATAGTTCCAGCGGGAAGGCCTGACCGCCGATGATGGTCACGTACATCTGCGCGAAACCGCCCAGAATGACCAGCAAGGGCGCCATGAAGCAGAAGCAGACTTTCTGCGATGCCTGAGAGCGCGGGATGAAAAGCAGGATGAGAGGGACAATGCCACCCAGCAGAATCTGGCCGATCCAGAAAAGTTTGGTGTAGATACCCCCTTCGAGCAGGATGAAGCGCTCGAAGTCCCACTGCTTGGCCACGTACATGTTGGTCAGGTGCAGGACGATGGTGAAATACAGCGAGGCTCCCACAAACACGGCCAACAGGTTCTTCATGCGCCTGCGGATGTTCGGATCGACAGTCAAGTCGTTCCAGCGGTACATCGCCGATTGCACGACCATGAACACCGCCAGGCCATAGCCAAAGGACATGATGATGAACATCGGCGCCATCAGCGCCGAGTGGTAGCCGGCGCGCGCGATCAGGAAGCCAAAAATGGAACCCGTGGCGGTGGTCAGCGCCAGTCGCCAGAAGAACGCCAGGAAGCCCATGGGCTTGGAGTAGTTCTTCAACTTCTTGTCCATCAGGGTCAGCAGGTAAAGGCCGACGATGGCGAAGAAGCCGTTATAGAAGATCATGTTCCAGGCGAAGATGGACTTGAAGTTGTAGTGCGTCATGGCGATGATCAGACGGTCTGGGCGGCCCAGGTCGAGGACCAGCACCGCGAGACCGCCGGCCAGCATGGCCAGGGCGAGCATACCCGACAAGGGTGCGCGTGCCTTGTACAGCGATTTGCCGAACACCGAGCCGATGGAGGCAACGTTCAGCACGCCCGAGGCGGCGACGATCAGGAACACCGCGAAGACATGCGGCAGGCCCCAGACGATCTGGTTGGTCATCCCGGTTTCGATGTGGCCGGTGTGTTCCAGATGGAAGAATGCCACCATGGCGGCCAGAACGAATACGCCACCGAGGGCCATCAGCGCCCAGAAGGCCTTGATCTTGCAGTCCTGTTTATCCAGGCAAACGTGTTCCGTCATGGCTTAAATTCCTTGATAACGAACGCCCGTGTTCAGGCGTAGGTCGGCACGCACTTCCACGGAGGCTTGGCCACTGAGCGCTTTTGAAATCTCGCTTTCCGGGTTGTTGAGATCGCCGAAGATCATGGCGTTTTGCCCGTTGGCGTTGCAGGCCTCGACACAGGCGGGTGTTTCGTCGCGGTCGACGCGTTGCACGCAGAAGGTACAGGACTCGACGCAACCCTTGCCGCGCGGGACTTCCGGATTCTGATCGGTAATGGGCTCATGCACGAAGGAACGGGCTTTGTAAGGACAGGCCATCATGCAGTAGCGGCAGCCGATGCAGATATGCCGGTCGACCAGGACGATGCCGTCGGCGCGCTTCATCGACGCGCCCGTGGGGCAGACGTCGACGCACGGCGGGTTCTCGCAGTGCTGGCACATCATCGGCAGATCGTGCTCGAAACCATTGCTCAGGTTCTTGATGTTGACCTTGCGGATCCACTGCGAATCCTGCGGGCCCGTTTTGCCGTTCAAACCGTTCTCGGTGTTGCAGGCGGTGACGCAAGTGTTACAGCCATTGCCGCACTTGGTGGTGTCGATGAGCATGCCCCAGCGCAGCTTGGAACTGGCGCCTTGTTCAGGCGGGCGGCTGTTGGCGATGCCATAGAGCATTACCCCGGGTGCCAGCACGGTGGCCGCCAGCGCGCCCAACTTCAGAAAATCGCGGCGCTCGCTGCTGTCGGGGATTTCGGTCTGGTTGTGCAGATCGCTCATTGTGTTTTACCTCCTGCCAGGGCAGGGGCCATCGGGCTCGTCCCGGTCTCGGATGCGGCTGGCGGCATGCCTGCCAGGGTGGCTGGCCTCTTTTTGGGCTTGGTGGCGTGGCAATCCCAGCAGTCGAGTTTGACCGCGGCATAGCTGTGGCAAGCCGCGCAGAAGTCATCCTTGCTGGCCGCGACGCTGCCGGTCTTGGTGCTGGCGTGGCAGTCGACACAGCCCTTGAGGCTGTGCTTCGTGGTGCGTATGCCTTGCCGCATGGTTTCGTTACGATGATGCTTGAGCAGATCCATGTGGTTGCGGCGCATGAACTGCGTGTCTTCGACACACTGCTCGCCTTTGCCGCGCTCCAGCATCGGTTTTGCCGAGCCCGCCGTCGCCTGATGGGGCGCCACGGCCGTCAAGGCCGCCGCGCCCGCGAGGAGGGCGAGTTTAAGCCACTTACCAAGACTCGCCATGCCGTTCATGCTGTCAGTCACCCATGCCCATGATGATGTAGCCGGTCGGGCAGACGTCGGCGCAGATATGGCAACCGATACACTTGCTATAGTCGGTGTCGACATAACGACCAGTGGTTGGATTGTCCTTCTTGCGAACCTTGAACACCGCGGTCTGCGGACAGTAGATGACGCAGTTGTCGCACTCGAAGCACAGGCCGCAGGACATGCAGCGTTTGGCTTCGGCGACGGTCTGTTTGTCATCCAGTGCGTGCAGGCGATCCTCGAAGTTGCCCAGGGCGGATTCCTTGTCCAGCACCGTTACGCCACGCTGGTTGCGCGGGGTGTTGGCGAAGTGGCCGAGGAATAGCGCGGAGGAGGGGATCACGTAACGACCGGACCGGTCTTCGAAGTTGTGCAGGGTATCTTTCCAGTCGGATGAGCCCCACTCCTGGCCGTGGTGTTCGTTGTATTCGTGGCCGGTTTCCAGCCAGCGGCGCACCATGTCCCAGTGATGCACGTCCACTTTCGGGCGCTTGTCGAGCTCGATGCCGGAGAGATAGGCATCGATGCCGTCGGCGCAGATGCGCGCATGGCCAATCGCTGTGGTCAGCAGGTGCGGGCGGATCACGTCGCCAGCAACAAAGACGTTGGTCTTGCCCGGGAAGCGATAGAGCTTGTCGGTCTTGATCAGGCCCTTGTTGTTGTTGTAGGTCTCAAGGCCGGTGAAATCGACAGCCTGGCCGATAGCCGAAACGATCAGGTCGCCGGTGATGTCGCGCTCGGTGCCTTCCTTGATCTTGGTCTCGTTGCCGACCATTTCAAATTCGGCGACACGTAATGCGGTAGCGCGACCGTCCGGGCCCTTGACCACGGCGACCGGGGTGACGCCACCAATGATCTCGATACCTTCGGCCTTGGCCTGATCGACTTCATGCTTGTTGGCAGCCATTTTGTCGACAGTCGAGCGGGAGATCAGGACAACCTCGACACCCTGGCGTGCGGCGATCGAGGCGACGTCGTGGGCGGAATGACCGGCCAGGACCATCTCCGGCAGGTCGGAGGTGGCGGCGTTGGTGACCTTGCCGAGGCGGCGGGCGACCGTGGCGACGTCGATGGAGGTGTCGCCACCGCCGATGACGACGACCTTGTTGCCGACGTGTTGCAGGCGACCCTCGTTGAAGGCGCGCAGGAAGGACATGGCGGTGACGCAGTTGGCGGCATCGGCGCCATCGACCGGCAGTGCGCGACCGGCCTGGGCACCCATGCCCATCAGAATCGCGTCATAGTCTTTCTCGATCTGCTCCATGCTGATGTCCGTACCGACACGGCAGTTCAGCTTGGTCTCGACGCCCAGGTCGGTGATGCGCTTGATTTCGGCATCGAGGATTTCACGCGGCGTGCGGAAACCGGGGATGCCGTAGCGCATCATGCCGCCGAGTTCAGCGTGGTCATCAAAAATGGTGCAGCTGTGACCCTTGAGGGCGAGTTGGTATGCGGCAGCCAAACCAGCGGGGCCGCCGCCGAGGATGGCGACCTTCTTGCCGGTCTTCTTGTCGGTCTTGGCAAAGCCCAGATTGTTGTCGATGGCCCAGTTGCCGAGGTAGTGCTCGACCGAATTGATACCAACGTTTTCTTCGACCTGGTTACGGTTGCAGCCGGACTCGCAAGGCGCGGGACAGACGCGACCCATGACGGCCGGGAACGGGTTGGCTTCGGTCAGACGGCGCCAGGCGAATTCCTGCCAGCTCATCTTCGGATCGGTCGGTTTCTCGATGCCGCGGACGATGTTGAGGTAGGAGCGGATATCCTCGCCGGCCGGGCAGGAACCCTGGCAGGGCGGTGTCGAGAGCATGTACTCGGGACACTTGTGGGTCCAGCTGGACTGGAAAATGATGTCCTGGTTGCTGCGCCAGTTCGCCTCGGACTCGCCATCCTTGTAACGGCGCCAGCTGAGACCTTCAGTCTTCTTTACGTCTTTGGATGTGACCGACATCTTCGCTCTCCTATCGTCAAATCGTGCGGTATAACCGCCAGTGTCTATTCGCGGTTGCCCGCAACGAATTCAAAAAATCAATCTTCCAGTTTGATCGCCGTGCTCACCAACTGGTGCACACCGCCAACCTGGCTCATGTCAAAACCGTAGAAAGGCACCACTTTGGTGAACTGTGCCTTGCAGATCGCGCAAATCAGAGCGAGGAAGTTCACGCCTTCTTCTTTAGCCACCGCGTTGTAGGCATTCATCCGTGGCAATGCGCCCTTGACGCGCAGTTCGATCAAGTCATCGGTCAACACACCGCCGCCACCGCCGCAGCAGAAGGTGGACTCGCCGATGGTTTCCGCCGCCATGTCGTGGAAATTGTTCGCTACCGCTTTGATGATGTTGCGCGGGATGGTGAATTGACCGCCCGGCTCGTCACCCATGCGTGAGCCGCGCGCCACATTGCACGAGTCGTGGAAGGTGATGGTGCGGTGGTCATTCAGTGACTTGTCGAATTTGAGGACGCCTTTCTGGATCAGATCCCAGGTGTACTCGCAGATATGCATGGGCTGCTTATAGCGTGGGTCGAGCTGCTTTTGCATTTCGATCGAGAACGGGTCATTACCGCCGTAACCGATGCCGGTCAAGGTATTCCAGAAGGCATAGGCGACACGCCAGGCATGGCCGCACTCGCCGACGACGATGCGCTTGACGCCGAGTTCCAGGGCGGCATCGCGGATGCGCATGGCCACCGTGCGCATGGTCTCGTAGTTGCCGTTGAACAGGCCGAAGTTGCCGGCTTCCGAGGCATGGCTGGACAGCGTCCAGGACGCGCCGGCGGCATGGAACACCTTGGCGTAGCCGATCAGCGACTCGACGTGCGGTTCCGAAAAGAAGTCAGCCGATGGCGTCACCAGAAGGATTTCGGCGCCCTGAACGTCCAGCGGCATCTTGACGGCGACGCCGGTATCGGCTTCGATATCCTCTTCGAGACCCAAGAGCGTGTCTTCCAGGGCAGGGCCGGGCAGGCCGAGGTTGTTACCGATTTTCTGGACCTTGCCTAGAATTTCGTTGGAGTATTTTTGGCCCATGCCGACATGGTTGAGGATCTCTCGACCTGCCATGGTGATTTCCGCGGTGTCGATGCCATACGGGCAGAACACGGAACAGCGGCGGCATTCGGAGCACTGGTGGTAATAGCTGTACCACTGGTCCAGGGTATCCTTGGTCAGATCCTCGGCGCCCACCAGCCACGGGGCGATCTTTCCGGGCAGGGTGAAGTAGCGGCGATACACCTTGCGCATCAATTCCTGACGCGCCACCGGCATGTTCTTCGGATCGGCCGAGCCCAGGTAGTAATGGCACTTGTCGGTACAGGCGCCGCAGTGGACGCAGGCATCCATGAAGACGCGCAGCGAGCGATATTTGCCGAGCAATTGCCCCATGCGATCGATGGCCCGTTCCTTCCAGTCATCCGCCAATTCCCAGGGGTAGCCCAGGAATTCCTGGGGTGCCTGTGGGGCAATGAAGGACTTGATATGGGACATGCTCCCCTCTTGAATCTTGGGGACGTCCGTATATGCCGTATCCGACAGTTTGGGAACTTCGAACTTGGGTGCTGCCACGCTCGCTCCTTAGTTACGCTTCGTTTCAGTCCGGACCGCTTCAGACCTGCTCTTTATCGAGCGCGGCTGCCCAGGGCGCGATATGACGTCGCTCACGCGGGTTATCGACCTGATTACGGGTGGGGCTGAAGAACACGCCCGGCACATGCAGCAGCTTGCTGATCGGGAAAACGAGCATCAGCAGGGCTACCAGAAACAGGTGCGCGAGCAGGTTGAAATCGTTGGGCACGGGCTGCCAGTCAAATGTGATCAGGCCCATCGTGAAGCCCTTCAGGGCGACAATGTCGGTATGGGCGACAAAGGTCATGCTCATGCCCGTCAGGCCGATGCCCACCAGCAGGGCCAGCATGAGGTGATCCGACGGCGTGGAGATGTAGCGCACCCGGTCGACCAGGAAGCGGCGTGCCCACAGGCCGAGGAGGCCGATCACCATGCCGATGCTGGCGTACATGCCGAAAGGCTGGATAAAGGCGATTATTTCGCAGACCGGATCCTGGAAATAGCGTACGTGGCGGATCAGCACCAAGGCAAGGCAGACATGGAACAGCCAGCCGAATACCCAGATCCACTTGTTCGATTTGAACAAGCTCTCAAACAGTACCACCTCACGTGCCATGCGCAGCGAGACACCGACCCGGGTCGTTGGCGCCGGCGTGGTCGGGATATTGAGCGGAGCCGGGGTACGGCTGTACTCGTAGATGCGATAGGCCAAGCCACCGATCAGCGTGATCGCGGCGATGTAGTACAGACCAGTGAAAAAGACGGTCAGTGCGGACATGCGTTCCTCGTTACTTACAGTCGAGAGTGGAGAATGGAGTGCCAAGCGCCGCCTACACATAGGCGTCGACGCACCACTCTCAACTCTCGGCTACTGAGTCAATAGCCGAGAGCTTTAGCCGAACGCTTGCGCGTCAGGCCAAGGCACCGATCAGATGCAGCCGGTCGGCTTCGGCAGGCCGGCGATCTTGCAAGCCTGCTTGGCGGGGCCATAGGGGAACAACTCGTACAGGTACTTGTTGTTGCCCTTGTCCGGACCGAGCTTCTTGGCGACAGCCTTGGTCAAAACGCGGATGGCGGGGGCGATCTGGTACTCGCCGTAGTACTCGCGCAGGAAGTTGACGACTTCCCAGTGGCTCTGGGACATCTCAACTTTTTCTTCCTGGGCCAGGTAGGCCGCGACGTTCTCGTCCCAGTCAGCCAGGTTGACCAGGTAACCTTCTTCGTCGACTTCGAAGGATTTACCGCCGTGTTCGATCATGGGCATAGCAATTTCTCCTAATGAAACAAGTTACAACCAAGATTGACAGTTGCTGTGTTCCGTCACCAGATCCACGAAACCGCCATAATCCACTAGATTTACCCCGTCCATGACGCGCCCGGCCATGCCGCGCGCTTGCAGATCGGGGGACAGGGCGTAAATCTTCAGATCGGCCATGGCCGCCTTGATTTTCCCCTCGGCAGCGCTACCGGTGGTTGCCGCGTAGACGGCATCCTCGGTCAGCAGCACCGCAGAGCCCTTGGTCGCCAGGCGCAGGCAGCTTTCCAGCGTGTTGCGCTCGAACGGCGATTTATTGACGATGTGCAGCATCTCGATACCCCTCAGAAACTAATCAACACGTCCTGCTCGGCCATCATCGCGGCGAGCTCGGCGGAATCCATGACCTGAACGTCGACCAGCAGGTCGGCTTCGGTCAGGCCACGCTCATCCAGGGATTTCTGGTCGACATAGAGCTTTTCGATGTCGTAGCCTTCCAGCGCCCGGTAGGTCGGTGAGAAGTTCTTCTGGCCGATGGCCTTGGTGTCCTGTCCCTTGGCCAGTTCGTAGACGCCGTCATCGATGAAGGCCATGCTGACGTCCTGCTCGAAGGCCGCTGAAATCAAAACGACTTCCAGACCTTCCAGGGCGTAGATCGTGCCGTAAGGCGCCTTGCGGTTCACGAACATGAACTTTTTGATTACGCCGCCTTCTTCCATATCCATTTCGTCGGTCATCTCAGTTTCCCCTTAATCACCGAAAGTCACGAGGCGATCGCACTGGATGCCGGCTTCGACCAATTGGCCCAGGCCGGAGATGCGGAAGCCCTCGGCGATGTTGTCGCCAGATTTGCCCTGACGCTTGGCCTCGTTCTCGTCCATGATGCCGCGACGTTGCGCGGCGGCGATGCAGACGACCATATCCAGGTTGTATTGCTTGCCCAATTCGCTCCAGCGGTTGACGATGTTGCGGTCGTCGCGCGGCGGCTCGGTGAAGCGGGTCGCGTTGTTGACCCCATCGTGATAGAAGAACACACGATAAATCTCGTGACCCTTTTCCAACGCCGCCTTGACAAAGTTGTAGGCGGAATCCGAGGCCTGATGGGTGTAAGGCCCTTCGCTAACTAATACGCCAATCTTCATTTATCTATCCCTAACTCCGATTATCCGATCCCATGACAGCGCCGGGCTGGCCCGGCGCATAGGTCAATCAGAAGCGGATGTGTGCAGAAGCGTTCAGGCTGTTGCGGGCACCACGCCAGTTGTCGATGTGGTACTTCGTGAACGGCAGACCGGTCTTCTCGAAGAACGCGGGCCAACCGATACGGTCGATCCAGTCGTTCATGCGCTCCCAAGGACGACCATCGGCCTTGTAAACGGCGAGAATCTTCTTCACCACGGCGCCGACTTCCGGCCAACGCGGGGCGTTGTTGGGCAGGCCAGAGGCGACCAGCTTGTGGAAGGTCGGGCGGGAGCGGGCATTGGAGTTCTTGCCGCCAACCCAGATGGCGAACTTGGAATGCTCGGGATCGTTGATCTGCATGGGCGGGCACGGGGGGAAGCAGGCACCGCAACAGATACATTTCTTCTCGTCGACTTCCAGCGACGGCTTGCCGTTCACCAAGGCGGGACGGATGGCCGCGACCGGGCAACGGGCGACGACGGAGGGGCGCTCGCAGACGTTAGCCACCAGATCGTGATTGATCTTCGGAGGCTTGGTGTGCTGAATGATGATGGCGATGTCGGCCTGGCCGCCGCAGTTGATCTCGCAGCAGGAGGTGGACAGCTTGACCCGGTTGGGCATCTCGCAGTGGGTGAACTCGTGATAGAGGTCATCCATCAGTGCTTTTACGGCACCGGAGGCGTCGGTGCCCGGGATGTCGCAGTGCAGCCAGCCCTGGGTGTGGGCAATCATCGACACCGAGTTGGCGGTGCCGCCGACCGGGAAGCCGCTATCGGACAATACCTTGATGAGCGGCTCGACCTTGGCTTCGTCGGTGACCATGTACTCGATGTTCGAGCGGGTCGTGAATCGAACATGGCCATCCGCATACTGGTCGGCAATGTCGGCCAGCTTGCGGATGGTGTAATGATCCATCTGGCGCTGGGTGCCGGCCTTGACGGTCCAGATCTGGTCGCCGTTCTCGGCACGGTGGTAGAGCACGCCGGCCTTGGGATGGGAATGGAACACCCACTTGCCATAGTTCTTGGCCATGGCGGGGTGCATGTAGGGCATCGGGTCCGGAGTGCCGGATTCGATGGTTTCGTGAGTTCTTTCAGACATACAACTCTCCAACTAATGAAATCGGAATTGCTCGGGTCCGTTGGGACACCGCCGTAGCAGTGCCCCGCTCAAATCAACTTTAGGCTGCCGCTGCCTTGCGCTCAAACCATTTTTCGGCTTCAGCGTCCCACCCATCCGTACGGATATAGGGGTTGGAGCGCGGATGGACGATCATGGTCGGGTCGATTGGCAGATCGAGGCCTTCCAGGAAGTTCACCAAGCCGATACGCTCGATCATCTCGCCGGTACGCTCGTGCTCCAAGGCGTTCTCGGCGAAGAAATCAAGAATGTTGCGAGCCAGATCGTTCAACTTCTCGAAGTCTTCGTCTGATTCCAACTTCATGAACGGAATGACCACCGTGCCCATGGTGGCGCCGATCTTCAGGACGCTCTTGCCGCCGACCAGGATGGTGACACCCTTGTCTTTGCCGGGCAACAACGCGCCGGGCATGACGTTCAGGCAATGCATGCAGCGCACGCAGTTGTGGTTGTCGATTTCGATGCAGTTACTGTCGGAAACGGCGACCTTGGTGACACCTTCGCCGGCGGCTTTGCCGTCGTTCTTGGTCAACTGGATCGCCTTGGTCGGACAGTGGTTGATGACCATGTTGATCAGGTCTTCCATGCTGTGCGCGGCCATCCAGTCGCGAGCCAGTTTTTCATCGGACTGAATGTTGTCACGCCAGGTGCCGATGGTGGCCATGTCGGAACGCTGGATGGAATTGACGCAGTCGTTCGGGCAGCCGGAGAACTTGAATTTGAACTTGTAGGGCAACGACGGGCGGTGCATGTCGTCGATGTTGTTATTGATGATGACGCGAAGCGCGCGGGCCTCGTCGAAGCAGGACATTTCGCAACGCGCGGCACCGACACAGGACATGGAGGTACGCAGCGCGGGGCCGGCGCCACCGAGGTCGAAGCCCATTTCATTGAATTTATCGAAGGCGCGCTGGACGTCGGCGGACTTGATACCTTGCAGCATGATGTCGCCGGATTGGCCGTGCAGGGCGATCAGGCCCGAACCCCCGGTCTCCAGCCAAGCGTCGCAAATTTGGCGCAGCAGGTCGGAAGTGTAGTGCATGCCTGCGGGGGGGATGATACGCAGGGTGTGGAACTCAGCGGCTTCGGGGAACTTGGGCGTGCCGTCGGTGTTTTTCAGCTCGGTAAAACGCGGGATGATCCCGCCACCGTAGCCGATAACGCCGACCGTGCCGCCCTTCCAGTAACCGAACTTGGTCTGGTAGGAGGTTTCCAGTTGACCCATCAGGTCAACCATCATGTCATTATCTTTAGCCAGACGCTTGATGCCAGTGACGAAGGAAGGCCACGGGCCGGATTCCAGTTCGTCCAGATTTGGCGTGTTGATCATTTGCTTTGCCATCTGTTTCTCCTATGTGTCTTGAAGAACGGTATGTCGTCACCACCTCTGCTCAGTCCGTGAGCTTGTTGCCGGCACGAGACTAGTCATCGCATATTAGTGGGCCCTGATGCTCACTGCCATCATTCCGAAGGGGTAACCGTCTAATCCCGGAGGGTGGTTGCCACCTACCCTAAAGAGTAGGTTCGGTGAAATCGGCACTAACAGGCTTAATACCTGACAGGAAATGTCAGATAATAAGCGTATCTAACTATTCTAATGCAACGGATGTGGAATGGACACTATTACTTCTCTGGAAAAAATTCACAACCCGTACGGCAATCAGGAGATCGAGTTGCAGCAGGTGGTCTATGCCGCGGGCGGCACGCCGATGATGCGTTTACGCATCAAGGAACGCGGCGCGCGTTTCACCATTTTCGATATCGACCCTTTGACCGCCAGACACTGGGCGCGGATCATGCTGGCCTGGGCCGCGCCGCTTGCGGAGGGTAGCCCGGATACAACCGAGGAAAACTGATCATGCGTATGTTCAATCCGGAGTGGGAGGCGATCAAGAGCCTCGATCAGGACGCCGCGTATCGCGACATACAGTTTGAACTGGGTGGCATGGAAATTCCCGCGGATCATGGCTACAGCCTGTTTCGGGAACTTGTCGTGCATCTGCCCTGGCTGGCGGATACCCCCGGAGTGGCGGTGCATCCTGTCCATGGCGCCCCTTCAGGACGCAACGACAACCTGGTGATCAACCGTCGGGTCAAACTGGTGCTGCGTCTGCCCAAGGAGCGTATCGCCGATGCTGCCGCGCTGGCCGGCAAGCGTATCGATCCGGGTGCCGGTCCCCTTGTCATTGGCGACTTGAAGGAACGGCCGCTGACGCCATATGCCACCCTGTATGCGCATTTCGTCGACATGGGCGATGCCGATGAGATCGCTTTTGTTGAGGCCGCGCGCCGCGAATTGGCGGCGATGTCGATTCCGGCGGGGCTGATTTGTGGCAAACGGCGTAAAATGGCGACCCCCGAAGGTGACGTCGAGGGGTTCAGTCTGATGCTCCACGACGTCAAGCTGGAACAGTCCCTGCTGATCCAGGAGCACGGCTTGGGTGGCCATCGCGGTTATGGCTGCGGGGTGTTCATCCCGCACAAATCGATTAAGGAAGTCGCGATCGATTGATTCGGTCGCATATTTTTGCAACGCGTGACTACATAGGAGAAAGCAAATGGGATACGTATTGAACGGCGAAGAGCTCGAAGTCGATGACGAGGACTTTCTCACGGAAGCCAACTTCAGTGACGACATCGTGCCGATCATCGCCGAGGCGGAAGGCCTGAAGCTGACCGACGATCACTGGACCGTCGTCCGCTTCATGCGCGAGCGCTACCAGGAAGATGGCCACACGCCGAACTTCCGCAACATGCTGGCCGGCCTGGATGAAGAGCATCCCGGTACCGACTGGAAGAAGAAGCTCTACGAACTCTTCCCGAAGCAGCCGAATCGCCAGTCGTCGAAGGTCGCTGGCCTGCCCAAGCCGTTCGGCAAAGGTGGCTACTAATTAGGCAGTAGCGAGTGGCAGGCGACGAGTAACGGAAAATTCCACATCGCGCCTGTCCTCGTTTCCCTGATGCGGTTTCGGTTTTACGACAAGCCACGAGTGACATGTATGGTCGCTCCAACTGTCACTCGTCACTCGTAACTTGTCACTAAACACATGTACATCAACACGTTAGTCAGCACCGAAGACCTTGCCAGGCATCTGGGCGATCCGAACTGGATCGTCTTCGACTGCCGCTTTACCCTGACCGACCCGGAAGGCGGGCGTCAGGCGTATGCCAAGGGGGCACATCACCGGTGCGCGTTATGCGCATCTGGATGAAGACCTGGCCGGGCCGGTCGTTCCCGGAACCACCGGGCGTCACCCGATGCCTGACGTCAAGGATCTCGCGGAAAAAACTTTGCCGCTGGGGCGTTGGGGTCAACAAGCAGGTGGTGGTCTACGACGATAGCTTTGGCGCCATGGCGGTGCGCATGTGGTGGCTGCTGCGCTGGCTGGGGCACCCGGCGGTGGCCTTGCTCGACGGTGGCTACCCGAAGTGGCTGCGTGAGAAACTCCCGGTAGGCACCGACCTCCCCGATTGCCATAAGGGCCACTGTGCCTGCCTGCCCGAACCGACTCAACTGGTTTCCACCGACGAAGTGCTGCGTGCCAGCCAGACCGGTGACGCGCTGATCATCGATGCCCGTCCGGATCGGCGCTTTACCGGCGAGTTTGAGCCGCTCGATCCGGTCGCCGGCCATATTCCCGGCAGCATCAACTGGGCGTTCGACGAAAATCTCGATATCGACGGCACCTTTCTGCCGCCCGAGGCCTTGCGCGAAAACTACCAGGCCCTGCTCAAAGGCCGGCCGGCGTGGCAGGTTATTCACAGCTGCGGATCCGGCGTCACCGCCTGCCACAATCTGCTGGCCATGGAAGTCGCCGGCTTGCCGGGTTCGCGCCTGTATCCCGGTTCCTGGAGCGAATGGATCACCGATCCGGCGCGTCCGGTCGCATTGGGGGAATAAATGGCCGCACCGACCCGAGTAAAAACCGTCTGGTTCAAGAAAGAGGGCGAGCGCCCCGCCGACGAGGTCGCCACCGCCGTGGCCACCACCATCTGGCGCATGGCCGATCGCGCTCTCGACAACCTCTCCAGGGCCGACTACGACATCATCACGCCACAGCGCGGTTTCAAGATTATCGCCGAACTGACCGCCTTTGCCGCCCACTTTGTCGACCGCCTGGTCTATGCACGCCTGCCCGAAGCGCAACGCATCGCCCTGATCAGCGCCCTGGGCATGCGTCTCGCGGAGACCATGGAAGACAACGTCCTCGACTTCACCGACGGCGTGAAGGATCCGGACTACGACTACAAGAAAGGCTATATCGACATGCTCAACAAGCGCATGGCCGAATATGGCCACTTCGAGTTCCCCGACGGCAAACCTGGTTTTCCGGCGGCACGCTTCCTCAGCCTGCAAATTCGCGAAGGCATGGAAAAGACCGACCAGAGCTGGATTCAGGACCAGATCATGGACATCGAGATGCCCGAGATCCTGGGTACGGTGAAGAAGCAGGTGGACGGGTTTTATCCGCCTCTGACCAGCACAGGCGCCTAGCCGGCTGCCAAAAATCAAGGCGGGTGTGGACTGGCCCTGTCAGCCTGCAAGCCATTCCGGCCACTGACGATCAACGACATCATGATCCCCCTCGACAGTCCATTTCACCCCGATAACGCCGCCGGTTATGCCGCCTGGCGTAGCGCCAAGCTCAACGGTTATCCGGAGCGTGGCGAAGACCTCATTGTCCCGGTGCAAGACCCACATCGGCTGACCGAGCAGGAATACCGTGCACTGTGGCGTCTGATGGCCAAAACCAACATGGCCATCTATGCCACGAATCTGGGCGAGGCCGAGGACAAGGACGCCGTGCGTGCGCTCTCCATGCAGTTCGGCCTGAATCATCTCGACGCCAACTGGCTGGCCGACGAAGACGGCATCTCCAGCCTGACGCCGCGCGACGAAGACACCAGCCGCGCCGACCAGCGCGCACCCGGAGCCGACCCCGGCAAACGCGGCGACTACATCCCTTACACCCACCACCGTATCCGCTGGCACACCGACGGCTATTACAACCCGCCCGAGCGACGCATCTGGGCCATGACGCTGCATTGCGTCCGGCAGGCGGCGGAAGGTGGCGAAAACGACCTGTACGACCACGAACTGGCCTATCTGGCGCTACGCGACCTCGACCCCGAGCATATCCGCGCCCTGATGGCCGAAGACGCCATGACCATCCCGTCGCGGGTCGACGAGACTGGCACTGCGCGCCCCGATGAGACCGGTCCGGCATTCGCCGTCGAAGACGGTCGCCTGCACCTGCGCTACACCGCGCGCACCAAGAGCATCGCCTGGAAACAGGACGACGCCACCCAGGCCGCTCTGGCGGCTCTGGACGAATTGCTCGCCGCCAAGCCCTTCGGCGCCCATACCCTGAAACTGCAACCGGGCATGGGCCTGATCTGCAATAACGTCCTGCACACCCGTTCAGGGTTCAGCGATACCCCGGAGCACCGGCGCCTGCTATACCGGGCGCGCTACCACGATCATCTGCGCGACTTGCGGGGCATCTAGCCTGTCGACGTGCGCCGCGCTTGACCATTGAAAGATCGTCCAGCCAAAGAAAAAGCCCCGCCGGAGCGGGGCTTTATTACACCTGGAGCGGTTCAGCGTGCTGCGTAGGTATAGTCGACGGAGTACGGGATGCTCATGACAATGGGGGAAGTGATATCCACCGTGGCCGCGATCACGCCATGCGTCCCGTCGAAGCTGCAACTGTTCATAGTCCAGGTGGCGCCCGGTACATTGGCCTGGCCTTGGGCCAGTTCCAGAGCCGAGGTACAGAACTCGTCCTGGGTGTTCGGCTTGGGTACTTCCGTGATCTGAATCGGGGTCGTTGTTCCCATGGCCGAGACCAGCAGGTTCAGGTTATAGCTGCCCGTGGCGCCGCCTGTATTGCCGCCTGTATTGCCACCGGTGTTTCCACCCGTATTGCCACCCGTATCGCCACCCGAATTCGGAGCGCAGGTGAAAGCGCCGCCGGCATAGCTGCAAACGTAGGGGGCGTTTGCCTGGGCGGCGTGCCAACTGGTGTAGGCGGTTTGCATAGCCTGGCTGAATTGTGTCATTCCGGCCTGGCTGCCCAGGAAGGTGCTTACCTGATCCAGGTAGTCGAACAGCGTGCAACCCGTGTTACCCGTGCAGTACTGCGATTGTGCCGTGGAAACCAGATCCAGGAGTGCCGCGTAGCTTAGCGCGCCAGTGTTGGCGCCGGTGAGGGCCGGCAGGGTTTCGACGAGGGTGTCGAAGGCATCCGCGGCGTCGGCTGGCGTCAGGCCGAGCGCGGTGGCCATATTGAGCAGTGCTGTATTGAAATTGGCCTCGGTCAGGTTGCCGCCGCCGGCGGCCAGGGCGCTGCGAATGGTGGCCTCGGTAAGCGGCGTGATGGCGGCGTTGAAGGCCCCCCCGGCGACTTCCCAGCCAGTAATGGTGCGCAAGGCATTCAACGCATTCAGGGTGATGGTCTGGCCTGTGGCTTCATCGATATAGGTGCCGGTGGCCGCCAGAATCACCTCGCCGACATAGTCGGCGATGGTCAGGCTGTAGGCGCCCGTGCCCGGGGTCGTGTCGTCGCAAGCCAGGGCGGTGGCGCCGACGGTGCCCGTGTTGCTCAGGGCATAGGCGCAAACCTGGCCGCTGATCGGCCCGGCCATGGCGACACCGTTGATGGTGGTGTTGCTGGTGGGGGCGGGGGCATTGTTGGCATCGTCGCCACCGCCACAGCCAGCCAGGGTGAGTGCCACGAAGAGAGGGGACAGGATGCGACTGCGGGTGCTGAACATGGTTACTCCTGAGAATGTTCGAAAAATCATTGAGATTGGGTAGTGGGTCCGTCGACTTCAGGCCGACTGTGATCGCTCGTTGTTATCAGGCGGGAGTGTTCGTCAGCAGACGCCGCGCCGCAATCCCGCGAATGAGGGGGTGTGCCGGCTGTAGGCCTACTGGATCAGGCCCATGCGCACGGCATGCAGGGTTGCCTGGGCACGCGAGGAGACGTTCAGTTTGCGATAGACGCTTTTCACGTGATCCGAGGCCGTATGCCGGGTGATGCCCATCGCTTCGGCCATTTCGGCGACTTTCATGCCTCTGGCCAAGTAACCCAGGGCTTCTTTTTCGCGCGCGGTCAGCGACTCGCCACCCGGGGCGGGCTCCTTGAAGAAACCGAGCAGACGTCGGGCGATGGCCGGCGAAAGCGGCGGGTTGCCATCGAGAATGCCACGCAAGTTGGCGACCAGTTGATCCATGGGCTGGTCCTTGAGCAGATAGCCTTGTGCACCCGCCTGCAACGCCGGGAACAGGTGGCGGTCATCGTCGAAAATGCTGGCAACGACAATCACAGGGGGCGATTCAAGCGAGTTCAGCGATTCGATTACCCGGGTGCCATCGCCGTCGGGCAGCCCCAGATCCACCAGCGCGAGCTGGAAGGACTCACGTCGGGACAGGGCCAGAGCAGATTCCACTGAGTTGGCGCACAGGCAGCGGATGTCCGGGAAGGCGCTGACGATCAGCCGTGTCAGCCACGCCTGGGTGTCGGGCAAGTCTTCGACAATGAGCGCATGTTTCATCCGGTGGCCTCCAGAGCGTCCTTGGGTAGACGGATTTCAACCCGGGTACCGCGTGGTGAGTGGGCATGGTAACGCAGTGCGCCACCCAGCGTGGCCATGCGCACGGCCTGATTGCGCAGGCCGAGGCCGGAGCCCCAGAGTTCCGGCGCCGGACCCATGCCGTCGTCGGCGACCGTCAGGATGACTTCATCGCCGGTGTCCTCGGCAAGTACCGTCAAGCGCGATGGGCGGCCGTGCTTGAGTGCGTTGGTCACGGCTTCGCGCAACACCCGTTCGAGCGCCAGGCGGCAGCCTGAGTGGATGGGCAGATGGCTGTCCATCAGGGCATCCTGCCAATCGAGTGCGACAGCGGCACCTTCGCAGCGGTCGGCGATCTCGCCACGCCAGTCGGCGATGGCGTCGCCCAGAGGCGCGGGCTCCCGGTCCAGACTGGCCGCGAGGCTGCGCAAATCCTGCAGGACGGCGCGCAGTCGCTCGGCGGTATCCGGCGATTCCGCCCGGTGGATCAGGGTCAGCAACTTGGCGCCGACATCGTCATGCAGGTCGCGGGCGATGCGCTCGCGCTCCTCGTGGGCGCCGCGTGCGTAATCTTCTTGGCGCGAGACGGCCTGACGGAGGAGTTCCAGCAGGCTTTGGGCCAGTTCCAGATCGGCCGGCAGGAACAGACGCCGGCCACCGTCGGCGTGGCTCAGCACCAGCCCACCCGGACCTTCGATCCGCGGAATGGCCAGGCGCAGACCGGCGTCGAGGATGCGCGTGTCGTTGATTTCGTGCATGTCGTCGCTCATCGACAGGGGCTGGAAAGCCCGGTCCAGAAGGTTGCGCCAGCTTGCCGCCAAGGCTTCCGGGCCCATTGGCGCCGAGGAAACGCGGATCAACTCCGGCATCAACTCCGAGAGGCGTGTGTCGCGGGCGTGCAGGGCACCCCGCAGGAGCCGCTGCCGGAGCGGGAAGTAGAGCCAGCCGGCCAGCGCCACGGCGAGCACCAGGGCGAGTTGCTGGTCGAGCAGGAGCAGGCGGATCAGCACCAGATCGATCACGACGACCATCAGGCCACCCAGGAACCAGAGCCAGAGCTGCGGCCACCAGGGCTCGAGGTTGAACAGGCGATAGCGGCGCATGCCGATGGCCATGCCCAGATACATCATCAGTACGAAGCCGAAGGCGAAACCCTGAGGGATCGCCGGAAGATGCCCCAGGGCTTGCATGCCGAAAACGCCTAGCACGAAGACCGCGCTGCCCAGGGTCAGGGTCATCAGGAACCACTTCAGCGCGGCACGGCTGATCGGTTCGTAGCGTGCCCGGCGCCACTGCATCGCGGCCAGCACGAAGCTGGTGGCCATCCCGGCAAGCATCGGATAGCGGATGCCGTAATTCATGTCAGGAGCCCACTGCGCCGTATCGGCGATCCAGACGGCCAGATAGAAACCGAGAAAGGCCAAGGGCACGCGCTGGCTGCCGAGGCGTGTCGGGTAGATCCAGAGCAGGCCGAGGAATGCCGCCGCGAAGAGCAGGGCGCCCGCGTGGTCGGCCACCGACAGGGCGCGGAACACGGTGCCGTCGAGGGCGAGTTCGCGGGCACTGTAGATGGCCGCCGTATAGGTGACCAGAAGAAAGACCGCGCCGGTCAGGCCATAAAAGCGGGCGGCGCGTTCGCGGCTGTTGGCGATGACATTGGCGCCGACCATCCAGGCAATGCCGCCGCAAATGATCTGGAACCAGAATATCAACGGCAGGTCACTGATCGGTCGGCGTTCCGGGGCCAGCCAGGTCGTGCCATCGGGGGTTTCGATGCCGACATGCGTGCCTGCAAGGATGGTGGCAATCCGACCTTGCCGCGCCATGAAGGCGTTGTAGTCGTGATACTCATGGAGAAAGTCGGGTTCTTCGAGGATGTCTTCACCGACCAAGGGGATGCGCCCGCCCTGCGTGTCGTGCAGCGCCAGCGCGCTGCCCATGGTCAGGCCGGCGCGTTGCGCCGGGCCAGCCGTTGCGACGATACGCAGCGAGCCATCTTCGGATGCGGCGAAACGCACACCCAGCCAGGGCTGCGAGCAAAGCGGCCAGATACAGGCGCAAATCAGCACGGCCAGAACAAGCGCGGCCTGCAGGATGACTTGTTTCGGCGGGATGGGCTTGCCCGGGATCATCGGCGCCAGAATTTCCAGGTATCCCAGCGGTCCAGACGCAGGCCGTAGCCCGTGGCACCAAGAACTTAGACGATGGCCGTCTCGATTCGACCCCGGCGCAAGCCGGCGAGCAGGGGCTGGAATACGCCGGTTTCGAGTTCCAGCAGGCGCTGCCGCAAGACCGGGTACTGCCCGTAGCTGGCGGGCGCGTGGAGACTGTCGATATACAGCAGTGCACTGTCATGTTTATCGGCGAGTCGGGCGGCACAGGCATTCAGTGGCAGGTAAGGCACACTTCCGGCCGCGGCGACGGCCTCGGCCAGGAAACTTTCGCCGAGCATGGCCACCGCCGGCACGACCGGTCTCAGCACTTCGCCCCCGCCCCAGAACCAGACGCTGTTGACGGGATCGGCGCCGCGCGCCTCGCGGGCCGCATTGACCGGGTGCTGGTGCAAATACATTTGCACCTCGTTGCCCAGCCGCGCCAGATCGCGTGCCGCGCTACTCGACCCGGCGCCGGCCTCGACGGGGCGGGCCAGGTGGGCATCCAGGGGGTCGGAGCTGCCGTCCAGCGGCGTTGCCAGACGGGCGTACCAGCGATCCGGCGTGACGGCGACGAACTCGACACGTTCCCGAAAGTGTTCGTTCAGGCCATCGACAAGTGCGCGCGCCTCGGTGGCGTCAAGCTCAAAAGTGTGGGCGTCGCCGAGCAGAATGTGGTCGCGCATCAGCCGCAGATGTACTGGGTCGGCACAGAGCCAGCCTGGTCTGCTGGCATCGAGACCCTCATGGGCCAGACGGATTGGCGCCAGGGCGACTGTGTGCTGGCTGTCCGGTGGCGTGAAGCGCGCCAGACGCTGGGCCGGGGACAGGGCAAACTCCCCGGAAAAGCGCCGCCCGCGCGTCAGCAATGTCTTCAGCGCGGGCATGCCTTCTAACAGCTCGGCGCGGCTCGGGCCAGGCTCCGGGTGGAGGCCGGCGATGATCAGGTGCAGGTATCGCATGGGCGGGATTGTAAGGTGTCCGGTTAGAATGCGCGGATGCGACAGTTTTCCACCCAATTCGGTATTACCAGCCCCGGCAAAGGCCTGATCGGCTTTACCCGCGAGGTCAGCGCCTGGCTGCGCGAGACCGGTCTCCGCGAGGGGCTGCTGACCTTGTTCGTGCGCCACACCTCGGCCAGTCTGGTGATTCAGGAGAACGCCGACCCGGATGTGCAGCGCGACCTGGAGGCCTTTCTCTCCCGCCTGGTGCCCGAGGGCGATTCGCTTTACAGGCATACCCTGGAAGGCCCGGACGACATGCCGGCGCATGTCCGCGCCGCCCTGACACTGACCCAGCTTTCCATCCCGGTGGTCGATGGCGCCATGGTGCTGGGAACCTGGCAGGGCCTCTATCTATTCGAGCATCGGCGCGTCGGCAGCCGCCGTCAGGTCGCCGCGCATGTCATCGGAGAATAGGCCGTGAAACCCTATGAACTCTGGATCGGTCTGCGCTACACCCGCGCCAAGCGGCGCAACCACTTCATCTCGTTCATTTCGGGCGTCTCCATGGCCGGCATTGCTCTCGGCGTCATGGCCCTGATCGTTGTGCTTTCGGTGATGAATGGCTTCCAGGAAGAACTGCGGACACGCATCCTCGGTGTCGCGGCGCATATGGAGATCAGCGGTCCGGCCGGGACGCTGGGCGATTGGCCGGGTTTGGCCGGGCAGGTGGCAAAACACCCCGAAGTGCTCGGCTCGGCTCCGTTTGTCAGCGGCCAGGGTCTGCTGGCGGTGGGTTCCGAGACCAAGGGAACGATGATTCGTGGCGTCCTGCCCGGACGCGAGGACCAAGTGGCCGAATTCTCCAGGCAGATGCAGAGCGGCAAACTCGCCGACCTGACCCCGGGTGGCTTCAATATTGTCCTGGGCCTGGACCTGGCCCGCTCGCTGGGGGTCTTCGTCGGCGACAAGGTGACGCTGATCGTGCCGCAGGGCGTCATCACTCCGGCGGGCATGCTGCCGCGCATGAAGCAGTTCAACGTGGTCGGCATCTTCCGCGTCGGGATGTACGAGTACGACGCCGGCATGGCGCTGCTCAACATCGAGGACGCGGCGAAGATGTATCGCCTGGGCACCGGGGTTTCCGGTTTGCGCGTCAAGCTGGCGGACATGGAGCGTGCCCCCTGGGTTACCCGCGAGATGGCCAAGATGCTGGTCGGCGACTATTACATCTCCGACTGGACCATGAGCCATACCAATTTCTTCCGCGCCGTGCAGATCGAGAAGCGCATGATGTTCATCATCCTGCTGCTGATCGTCGCCGTCGCGGCCTTCAATATTGTTTCGACCCTGGTCATGGCCGTCACCGACAAGCAGCCGGACATCGCCATCCTGCGTACCCTCGGCGCCAGTCCGGCGAGCATCATGAAAATTTTCATGGTGCAGGGCAGCCTGATCGGCGTCATCGGCACCGGTCTGGGCGTGCTCTCCGGCGTGCTGCTGGCGCTGAACGTCGAGACCGTGGTGCCCTGGATCGAAAAGGCCGTCGGCATGGATCTCTTCCCCGCGGATGTCTACTACATCTCCGAACTGCCCTCCAAGGTGGTCTGGAACGATGTCATGCTGATCGGCGGCGTCGCCCTGGCGCTGGCCTTTCTGGCGACCTTGTATCCGAGTTGGCGTGCCTCTCGGGTGCAACCGGCGGAGGCGCTGAGATATGAGTGAGGTGTCAGGCATGCCCCCCTTCGGAGACAAAAGACGTGAGTCGGTCCTGGCCTGCGTCGGGCTGAAGAAAAGCTATTGGCAGGGCAAGGCCGAGGTGCCGGTGCTGGCCGGGCTCGACCTGGAGATCGCCGCCGGTGAGCGGGTGGCGGTGGTCGGCACCTCCGGCTCAGGCAAGAGCACGTTGCTGCATGTACTGGGCGGGCTGGACAAGCCCGACGCCGGGGCCGTGCAGGTCGGGGGCCAGGATCTGTGGCGCATGGGCGAGACCGAGCGCGGTCTGCTGCGCAACCAGGCGCTCGGCTTTGTCTATCAGTTTCATCATCTGCTTGCTGAATTTACCGCCGTGGAGAATGTCGCCATGCCCCTCATCATCCGGCGCATGGACAAGGCGGCGGCGTTCGCGGCGGCGCGGACCTGGCTGGAGGAAGTTGGCCTTGGTCATCGCCTGACGCATCGTCCCGGCGAGCTGTCAGGGGGCGAACGGCAGCGCGCCGCCATTGCGCGTGCCTTGGTGACGAGACCGGCCTGTGTACTGATGGACGAACCCACCGGCAATCTGGACCTGCATACCGCGGAGCGGATTCAGGAGATGATGCTCGAACTGAACAATAGACATGGCGTCAGCTTCCTAGTCGTCAGCCATGACCCGAATCTGGCGGGGCGGATGCAGCGGGTGCTTGAATTGCACGATGGGATGCTTGTGCCTGTTTGACCAAACGATGGTGCTAAACTCACCACGATAACGAGGATATTGGAGACTCAATAATGTATAAGCAGGTGTTCATTCTGGTGGGTGTCTGTCTGGCCACGGCCCCTTTGTGCGCGGCGGATCTACCGCCCGACGCCGCCGTCGACCTGAAATCGCCGAACAAGACCCTGGTGCCCAAGGTCGTGCCCAACAGCGGCCGCCTCGAATGGGTGCCGCACGATCGTGACCTGACCGCCTGGGTGACCCTGAGCCACGCCGACAAGCGTGCGGCAATACGGCCGAAAAAAGCGGCTTTGACGCTGCCGTTGAACGGCGACATCACGCGTGGCCGAGAAATCGCCATGGCGTCCGCGCGCGGCAATTGCGTCACCTGCCACCAATTGCCAGGCGACGATTGGCCAGGCACCGTCGGCAATTCGCTGCTGCAGTACAAGAAATACGAATACACCGCCGACCGCATCTACCAGCAGATCTACGATGCCCGGATATTCAATCCAACCAGCGTCATGCCGCCGTTCGGCAGCCATAATCTGCTGAGCGATCAGGAGATACGCGATCTGGTCGCTTACCTGCAAAGCATCGAATAAGGGGATGGCCATGCGCATCGATTGGAAACACTACGCCGTTCTGCTTCTGACATGCGTCGCGAGCGTGTCTCAAGGTGCCGAGGCGCTACTGTATCGGGAGCTTGAGCCGATGGAACAGTACGTCCCGCGAGTCGATGGCGACACGAAGTTCTCGAATACGTACCGCTACTGGAAGGACCGCGCCAAACTTGACCCGACCTTGGCGGGCAACCCGGAAGAGTTCTGGCGGCTCAATTGGAAATTCATGGACCCGCCGTTCAACCAGGCGGTGCATGGTGGCCATTTCGCCCTAGATCACGGCGAGGAGCGCTACCAGAGCCTGAATCAGAGCGGTGCTTTCGCCAAATGCCTGGGTGCCCGGAAAGGCAATCTGAAAGGCCTGCGCGCGTCCTATCCACGTTACCTTGCCAACCTTGGCCACGTCGCTGGCCTGGAAGAGGTCATCGAGCGCTGCGCGGCAAAGGAGGGCGTGGTGATGCAGAACGGCAGTTACGAGAACAGCGCCATCTCCCTCTACATCGCCAGCAAGAGCAACGGCATGCCCTTGCGTATCGATGTCTCCAAGGGGCCCATGAAGCAGGCGTATGAACGCGGTCGGACGCTCTACCACACCAAGTCCGGGCGCCTGAACTTCGCCTGTGCGTCTTGTCACATCCACAACATCGGCAAGCACCTGCGCGGTAACACCGTGACCTCGCCGTTCAGCGATGCCAGCCATTTCCCAGTGTACCGGACGCGCTATGTGCTGCAGTCGCTGCAACTGCGCATGATCGAGTGCCAGCTCGATACCGGCGCACAGCCCCTGATGCCAGGCAGCAGCGCTTCCACTGACCTGGAGGTCTTCCTGACCGCCTTGTCGAACGGTTACCCGATCGCGGTGCCGAGCGAGCGCGACTAAACCCATCCGGCCTTTGCGCGACGCCCATCGCTGAACTGCCTTGGACGCGCCGGAAAGCCACGCCAAGCGGGTGACGATGCGCCTGCTGATCCTGGCGTTTGCCGCCGGGGTCGGCCTGCTGCAGATCCAACCGACACTGCCTGGTACCGGCTGGCTTTGGGGGGTGGCACCCATTTTCCTGTTGGCTTCGTACCTGCCCAAGCACGGCTACTGGCGCCAGGCGGCCTGGCTGGGTCTGATGCTGCTCGTCGGCTTCGCCTATGCCGCCTGGCGCGCCGAGATGCGCCTCGCCGATACTCTGGACCCTGCCTGGGAGGGTCGGGAGGTCCGCCTGGCCGGGCGGGTCGCGGGCTTGCCTGAGGTTACTCCGCGCGGGCAGCGCTTCGTCTATCGGGTCGAGCATGTCGATACGGTCGGCGCCCGGCTGCCTGGCCGGGTGGTGCTGAATCTGTATGACGACCCTGGCAAGCCAATGTCCGACAGGGCATCCCGCGCAGTGCTCGGAGGCGCCTGCCTGACCCTGAGCGCGCGTCTCTACCGGCCGCAAGGCAGCCATAATCCCGGCGGTTTCGATTACCAGGCCTGGCTCTTGGAACGCGGCATACGTGCTCAGGGTCGTGTTTCTGCCGGTTCCGTGGCCGCCTCCGCGGACTGTAGGGAAAGTTTGCCGGGGCGCCTGGATGGCCTGCGTGAGACGCTGCGTGGGCGCATACATGAGCGACTCCCGGATTCGCCTCATGCGGGGATCATCAGCGCCCTGGCTCTGGGCGATCAGAACGCCATTACCGGGGAGCAGTGGCAACTTTTTCGACGTACTGGCGTGACCCATCTCATGAGCATCTCCGGGCTGCATGTCACCTTGCTGGGCTGGTTGGTCTACACGGCGACGCTATGGGGTTGGCGCCGGGCATCAAGGCTGACCCTGCGCTGGCCGGCGCGTCGGGTCGCGCCCTGGGTTGGCCTGTCGGTTTCGGTCTTGTATGCGTTGCTCGCCGGCTTCGGCATTCCCGCGCAGCGGACCTTGTTCATGCTGCTGGCGGTGACTGTCGCGGTCAGTCTGGATCGTCTGCACTCGGCCTCGCGGGTGCTCGCGGCCGCGCTTTTCCTGGTGCTGGTCATCGACCCCTGGGCGATGCTGTCGGTGGGTTTCTGGCTATCCTTCGGCGCCGTCGCCGCGTTGCTTTTTGCCGGCGCCGGACGCCTCGGGCAACGACATCGCTGGCTGGCCTGGGGGCGGGCGCAATGGGTGGTCACGCTGGCATTGCTGCCGCTGTTGCTGTTCATGTTCCAGGAATTTTCCCTGGTCTCGCCCATGGCGAATGCCTTCGCCATTCCCTTGATCAGTCTGCTGGCGGTGCCACTGTCGATCGGCGCGGCGCTTATCCCGGCGGCTTGGCCGGCGACACTGGCATCCGGCGTGGTCGAGATCGTCATGACCGGATTGCGCTGGCTGGATCGCTTGCCGCAGCCGGTATGGCACGGTGCCGCGCCCGGCCTTTGGGCGATGTTGCTGGCCGGTGTCGGTGTCCTGGTATTGCTGCTGCCACGTGGCATACCGGCGCGCTGGCTGGGGTGGCTGCTCATTCTGCCCGTGTTGATGCCGCGTATCGATCGGCCCGGGCTGGGCGAATATCGCCTGCACGCCCTGGATGTCGGTCAGGGATTGGCCCTGGTGCTGCGCACCCGGAACCATGCGTTGGCCTATGACAGCGGTCCGGGCTATGCCTCTGGAGACGATGCCGGCAGCCGTGTCGTCGCCCCGTTTCTGCATGGCCAAGGTTACTCGCGACTCGATGGCCTGGTGGTGTCGCATGACGATACCGACCATAGCGGCGGTGCCCTCTCGCTGATCGCCAGCCATGCTCCGGGCTGGCTGCTGAGCTCGCTTGCCGATCCGGGTGATGGCCGGCTCAGCGCCCATGGCCGGGCCATTCTGGCGGCGGCCGAGCGGCCCATCCTCTGTGTCGAGGGGCAATCCTGGACCTGGGATGACATTCGCTTCGATGTGCTCTATCCACCCGCGCGCTACCACGCCAACCTCGGCTTCGAGGACAACGACCGGAGCTGCGTCGTCCGGGTTTCCGGGCGCCACGGGTCGATGCTCCTGACCGGCGATCTTGCCCGCCTGGGTGAAATGAGCCTGCTGGAGAGCCAGCGCTCAGCCGTGGCGTCGGATGTCCTGATCGTTGGGCATCATGGCAGCGGCAGTTCTTCCAGCCCGGACTTTGTTGCGGCGGTGAAGCCGAAGTTGGCGTTGATATCCGTGGGTCGGGCCAATCCGTTCGGGCATCCCGATGCCGCGGTGCTGCGCGGCCTTGCATCGGCCGGCGCCGAAATCTGGCGTACGGACCGTCATGGTGCCATCGAAGTGCGCTTGGAAAACGGCGTACCGCAGGCCATTTCGACACAGGCACAGCAGCGCCGCTATTGGCATGAATTGGCTGCGGAGCCACGTCAGCCGGGCCTTTCCGGGTCTGTCAAGAGGCCACTTAATCCACAGTGATAACGAATCCGTCAAGAATTCGCGCTATCTCTATGAGCGCACGAGATAAATTCGTAAGTCATTGATTATTCGAAGCCGACTGGGTGGCGTAAAAAGCATGCGCAACCATAGACCTTCAACGGGAGTCACCACTTAGGCACGCTATTCAGTGGTTATGCACAGAGTTATCCACAGAATCTGTTGATAACCGGCCGGCCCTTCAGTCGCGTCTGGGCTCGTCTGGACAGACCCGCTTAAGTCTTTAATTTCTCCCGGGTTTGAGGGTATAGTTACTCCTTCTAACGGCGGCGCTTTCCGCCGTATTGTTTTTCTAGCGGCTGGAAATCACGATGTCCGAACACCTCATGCAAACTTATGCCCGTCAGCCGGTCGCGTTTACACGCGGCGAGGGTGTCTGGCTGTACGATGAAAACGGCGATAAATATCTCGATGCCGTCGCCGGCGTCGCGGTCAACGGCCTGGGCCACGCCCACCCGAAGCTGGCACGCGCCCTCTGCGAGCAAGCCGGAACCTTGATCCACACCTCGAACCTGTATCGCATCCCGTTGCAGGAAGCCCTGGCCGACAAGCTCTGCGCCCTTTCCGGCATGGACCGGGCCTTCTTCTGCAACTCCGGCGCCGAGGCGAACGAGGCGGCGATCAAGCTGGCGCGGCTGCACGGCCATCACCGGGGCATCGACAATCCGGCCATCGTCGTCATGGAAAAGAGTTTCCACGGGCGCACCATGGCCACCATGTCGGCCACCGGCAGCCGCAAGGTGCAGGCCGGCTTCGAGCCGCTGGTGACCGGTTTCGTGCGTGTCCCCTTCGGCGACGCCGACGCTGTCGCCAAGCTCGCGGCGCATCACAAGAACATCGTCGCCGTTCTGGTCGAGCCCTATCAGGGCGAGGGCGGCGTGCAGATTCCGGAAGCCGATTACCTGGCCAAGTTGCGGCGCATTTGCGACGACAACGAATGGTGGCTGATGCTCGACGAGGTCCAGACCGGCATCGGCCGGACCGGCAAGTGGTTCGCCTTCCAGCACGGCGATTGCAAGCCGGATGTCATGACCCTGGCCAAGGGCCTCGGCTCGGGCGTGCCGGTCGGCGCCTGCCTGGCGGCGGGTGTTGCCGCGACCACCTTCGTTCCCGGCAAGCATGGTTCCACCTTCGGTGGCGGTCCCTTCGCCTGCCGTGCTGCCTTGACCACTCTGGACGTCATGGCCGAGGACGGCTTGCTCGACAACGCCGCCACCCTGGGCGTGGCCATCCGCGAAACCCTGGCTGGCGCGCTCGATGGTGTCGCTGGCGTGCGCGAGATTCGCGGCCAGGGGCTGCTGATCGGCATCGAACTGGATCGTCCCTGCGGCGACCTGGTGAAGCAGGCACTGGAGCAGAAATTCCTGATCAACGTCACGTCCGATAATGTCGTCCGCTTGTTGCCGCCACTCGTCATGTCGCGGGCGGAGGCCGATGAGCTGTGCCGGAAGCTGGCGGCGCTGATCCAGGCCTTCCTGGCCTGAGGTTTACCATGTCGGTGCGCCATTTCCTGCAATTCAAGGATCTATCCCGCGACGAACTCGTTTACCTGTTCGAGCGCACCCGCGTCGTCAAGGAGCGCTTCAAACGCTACGAGCCGTATCACCCGCTGCTCGACCGTACCCTGGCGATGATCTTCGAAAAGAGTTCGACACGCACGCGTCTGTCCTTCGAGGCCGGCATGCACCAGCTCGGCGGCTCGGCGATCTACCTCAACACCCGCGATACCCAGCTCGGCCGTGGCGAGCCGGTGGAAGACGCCGCCGAGGTCATCTCGCGCATGGTCGACATCGTCATGATCCGCACCTTCGAGCAGGCGATCATCGAGCGCTTCGCGGCCCACTCGCGCGTGCCGGTGATCAACGGGCTCACCAACGAGTATCACCCCTGCCAGATCCTGGCCGACATCTATACCTACATCGAGCTGCGCGGCGATATCCGCGGCAAGACCGTGGCCTGGATCGGCGATTCGAACAATATGTGCAACACCTGGCTCCAGGCCGCCGAAGTCTTCGACTTCAACGTCCATGTCTCGACGCCACCGGGTTATGAGGTCGAACCCGAACGTGCCGGCCTGTACGGCACCGACCACTACGAAGAATTCGCCGATCCGATGGACGCCTGTCGGGGCGCCGATCTGGTCACCACCGATGTCTGGACCAGCATGGGCTTCGAGGCGGAAAACGAAGCGCGACTGAAGGCCTTCGCCGATTGGCAGGTCGATGCCGAGATGATGCAAGTCGCCCGGCCCGACGCACTGTTCATGCACTGCCTGCCGGCGCATCGCGGCGAGGAAGTGGCCGCCGAGGTGATCGACGGCCCGCACTCGGTGGTCTGGGATGAGGCGGAGAATCGGCTGCACGTCCAGAAGGCCTTAATGGAATACCTGTTGTTGGGAAGAATCGAAAAATGAGTGACATCAAGAAAGTCGTACTCGCCTACTCCGGCGGCCTGGACACCTCGGTCATCCTGAAATGGCTGCAAGACACCTACCAATGCGATGTTGTGACCTTCACCGCCGACCTCGGACAGGGCGAAGAGCTGGAACCGGCACGCGCCAAGGCGCTGCAATTCGGCATCAAGCCGGAGCAGATCTTCATTGAAGACCTGCGCGAGGAATTCGTGCGCGACTTCGTCTTCCTGATGTTCCGCGCCAACACGGTTTATGAAGGCGAGTACCTGCTCGGCACCTCGATCGCGCGGCCGCTGATCGCCAAGCGACTGATCGAGATCGTCAACGCCACCGGCGCCGACGCCATCTGCCACGGCGCCACCGGCAAGGGCAACGACCAGGTCCGCTTCGAACTTGGCGCCTATGCGCTGAAGCCGGATATCAAGGTCATCGCCCCCTGGCGCGAGTGGGATCTGCTATCGCGCGAAAAGCTGATCGCCTACGCCGAGACCCACAGCATCCCCATCGACATGAAGCACAAGGCCGGCGGCAGCCCCTATTCCATGGATGCCAACCTGCTGCACATCAGCTACGAAGGTCGGCACCTGGAAGACCCGAACGCCGAGGCCGAGGAAGAGATGTGGCGTTGGAGCGTGTCGCCGGAAAAGGCGCCCGACCAGGCCGAATACATCACTCTGGATTATGTGAAGGGCGACGTGGTGGCCATCAACGGCCAGGCCATGAAGGCCCATGAAGTACTGGCGGAACTCAACCGCCTGGGCGGCAAGCATGGCATCGGCCGGCTCGATCTGGTGGAAAACCGCTATGTCGGCATGAAGTCGCGCGGCTGCTACGAAACCCCGGGTGGCACCATCCTGCTCAAGGGCCACCGCGCCATCGAATCGATCACCCTGGACCGCGAAGTCGCGCACCTCAAGGATGACCTGATGCCGCGCTACGCCAGCCTGATCTACAACGGCTACTGGTGGGCGCCGGAACGCCAGGCCCTGCAGGTGCTGATCGACCACACCCAGGCCAACGTCAACGGCTTCGTTCGCCTGAAGCTCTACAAGGGCAACGTTATCGTCGTCGGCCGCGATTCGAAGACGGATTCGCTGTTCGATCCGACCATTGCCACTTTCGAGGACGACGCCGGCGCCTACGATCAGAAGGACGCGGGCGGCTTCATCAAGCTCAACGCCCTGCGCATGCGCATCGCCGCGAAACTCGACGCCAAGAGAAAATGATTTTGTAGGAGCCCGCTTGCGGGCGATCAGGCACATATCGCCCGCAAGCGGGCTCCTACGCTATGACATCAAGGAGAAACCATGCCCCAGTTCGACAACGTCAGCGTCATCAAGAAGGCCAACGTCTACTTTGACGGCAAGTGTGTATCGCACACCGTGCAATTCGCCGACGGCACGAAGAAATCGGTGGGCGTGATCCTGCCGGCCATCCTGACCTTCAACACCGGCGCGCCCGAGATCATGGAAACCGTGGCCGGGCGTTGCCGGGTGCGTTTACAGGGCGAACAGGGCTGGACCGATTATGGTGAAGGCCAGTCTTTCTCGGTACCCGGAAATTCCAGCTTCGACATCGAGGTCGCCGACGACGAGACGTATCACTACGTCTGCCACTTCGGCTGATCAGCCGCTCAGACCGTGGCTACGCAGTATTTCGTCGAGTTCGCCACGCTGGTGTAGACGCAGCGCGGCCTGAACCACTTCCGGGTCATAGCGGCTTCCGGATTCTTTTTCGATTTCCGCCATCGCCGCCTCGATCGTCCAGGCGTCCTTGTAGGGGCGTGGACTGATGAGGGCGTCGAACACGTCTGCCACGGCGGCGATGCGTGCCGGCATCGGGATGTCCGGGCCGGCGATGCCGCGCGGATAGCCCTGGCCATCCCAGCGTTCGTGGTGGCAATAGGCAATGTCCCGGGCCAGAGCCAGCGAGGGATCGTGATTGAGGATGGCGGCGCCGATGTCGCTGTGCGTCTTGATCACCGCGTATTCCTCGGGGGTTAATTTGCCCGGCTTGCGCAGGATGGCGTCGGCGATGCCCACCTTGCCGACATCGTGCAGACGGCTGGCCTTGCCCCAGGCCTCTGCTTTTTTCTCGTCGATGCCGAGCTCCAGCGAAAGCCGACGGGTATATTCGGCGATGCGCCGGATGTGCGCCCCGGTGGCGGTGTCCTTGTATTCGGCGACCATGGCGAGCATGCCGACGACGTGGTCGTAGGATTCCTCCAGGCTCATGTTCAGGCGCATGTTTTCCAGGGCGGCGGCGCACTGGTCGGCCATGATCAGGATCATCTCGCGCTCCGCCTCGATGAGCAGCGACGCCGATTCCAGGTAGACATAGCCCAGCAAGCGGTCACCGAGGCGTAGCGGGGCGATCATCGCATCGCTGCGCAAGCCCGCCGGCATGTTTTGCCCGAGAACCGAACTGCTGCACATCCGGATGACTTCCTGGATACGCTCCTGCTTGTGTTCCGGGTCGTCGAATTCGCCGACGCCGGCCTGCAGGCAGACCTCCTTGCCTTCCTGGGTCAGGAGCAGGCCGTCGATGGTCGAGATGAAGCCGCTATGGCCCAGGCGGCACAAGCCGATGATCTGGGTGAGCACGCCCCGGAAGAATTCGCTGAGGGTATCGCAACGCATCTGATACAACTGCGGCGTCACTTCCAGGACGCGCGCCAGGCCTTGCCGGTTAAGTTCGATGCGGTTCAGGTCGCGGAAGGATTTCAGGGCCGAGCGCACCGTCGTGTACAACTTCTGCGCGGTCAGTTCGGTCTTGTCCTTGTAGTCGTCGATGTCGAAGTGGTCGATCACGTAGCGCTCCGGGGCCACGCCCGCCTGACCGGTGCGGATGATCAGGCGCATCATCTCGTTGCGCAACTCGCTGCGTATGGCTTCGACCAGTTGCAGGCCGGCATCGTCGGTCTCCATCACGACATCGATGAGCGCCACGGCGATATCCGGGTGCGCCGCCAGGCAGGCGCGCGCCTCGACGGACGAGCCGGCCTCGATCAATTCGAGACGCCGATTTTCGAACTGGAAGTCGCGTAGATTCAGCGCGGTTAATTGCCGAACGTCCGGCTCGTCGTCCACGACCAGGACTTTCCAGGGCGGTTCGCGCGCCGTATCTGGCGCCTGGATGTCCGGAGTCTCCTTGCGGATCAGTTTCATGATGCATTCCCCACGGTTGGGACGCTGTTGCCGTGATAGGCGAGATCGAAGCGAGCACCCTTGCCGGGCTCGCTGTGACAGCTGATCGTGCCGCCCAGCTTCACCGTAACCAGACTATAGACGATATAGAGGCCCAGTCCGCTGCCGCCTTTGCCGCGTCGTGTGGTATGGAAAGGTTCGAAAATCTTGGCGAGTGTCTCCGCACTCATGCCCGCGCCATCGTCTTCATAACGCAGCTCGATCTTGCCGGCGTTCAGCCGGGCGCGGATGTGGATGGTGCCGGCGCGGGCGCCATCGTCGTAGGCATGGTGGAAGCTGTTCATGAGCAGATTGGTAAGGATCTGCTCGATGGCGCCCGCCGGGCCATGCAGCTTCAGCCGGTCCGGGCAGTCGATATGGATAGCAATACGGGTGCGCTTGAAGACATTGTGCAGGCTGCGCCGAACATCATCGATCAGTTCGGCCATCTCGTAGTCGCGGTCGTTTTCGGAGATCTGGTCGACCGAGGTGCGCTTGAAGCTCTGTACCAGGGCGGCGGCGCGTTTCAGGTTGGAGAGGGTCAAGGCGGAGGATTCGCCGATGATTGCCAGTTGCCGACGCAGATCTTCCTCGTTCACCTCCTCACTGCCCAGCAGGCGCTCGATTTCGCCCAGGGCTTCCTGGGCATGGGATGCCGCGCCCACGGCGACCCCGACGGGGGTGTTCACCTCGTGGGCGAAGCCCGCGACCATGCGACCCAGTGAAGCCTGTTTCTCGCTTTGCACCAGCTCGGTCTGGGTCTGTTTCAACTCGTCCACCTTGCGCGCCAGCCGATCCGCCATGCGTCGTCGCCTGTCGCGCTCGGTCTCGATGGTCAGGATGTGCCGGCGGATCATCGACAGGCTGACCCAGGTCACCGTGGCCAGGAGCAGGAAGGCCGCGATGTGCTGACCGCGCAGATTGTCGAGCTGGGAGGCGACGTTCTGCATGATGTAGTTCGCATCCTGGGTGATGCTCATGGCACCGCGCACGTCACCCGCCTTGTAGCCTTGGCCGGCGTGGCAGGGCAGACACGAATCGAGCGTTTTCAAGGGGGCCATGTAGCGGTAGAGGTGCTGCGTCTTGCTATCGAGATGATCGATATATTCCGGCGCGCCACGGTTGAAAGCCTCCAGGGCCAGCCGTTCCCAGCTTTCGGGGGCATTGTCCGGATTGAGCGGATTCAGGCTGGTGAGACGTACCCGCATGTCGGTCTCGCGGGCGAGCATGGTATCCAGTTGGCGCGTCATGGACGCTGGGTTGAATTCGCGCTGATGCTTGGACAGCGCTTGTATCTCGCCGGGGGGCAATCGCGCCCGTATTGCGCCGTCGCCATGTGCCTCTTCCCAAACGCGCGAGGCCTGGATCACTTCGAAGACCAGACGGCCCCGGAATACCGCCATGCGTTCGGCATAGGCTTCGACGGTACGCACGTTCCAGGCATAGGATAGCCCGGTGACGCCGGCCCAGAGCAGCACCAAGCCGACCCAGTAGGGCCGCTGCATGATCAGGTGTGAGCCTAAAGCGCTGAGCTTCATCAGGGGATGTTCCGCAAGGGAGAGGCGATGCATCGAGCGCCTCAGCAAGGCATAATCGGCACTATCCAGACAAACTTGAGGACTATTTATGCCTACCTTCGATATCGTTTCCGAAGTCGACAAGCCGGAACTGCGTAACGCCATCGATCAGGCCAACAAGGAAATTTCCGGGCGCTTCGACTTTAAGGGTTCGGACGCGCGTGTCGAGCAAACCGATTACGCACTGACCATCTACGCCGATGATGACTTCAAGGTGGAGCAGGTCCAGGAAATCCTCAACGGCAAGCTCACCAAGCGCGGCATCGACATCCGCTGCGTGGAGGTCGCCGAGAAGAGCGAAAAGGTCAGCGGCAACAAGGTGAAGCGCGCCGTCACCGTCAAAAACGGCATCGAATCGGAACTGGCCAAGAAGATCGTCAAACTGATCAAGGACAGCAAGCTCAAGGTCACCGCCAGCATCCAGGGCGAAGCCGTGCGTGTCTCGGGTGCCAAGCGCGACATCCTCCAGGACTGCATCGCCCTGGTGCGTAAATCCATCACGGATTTCCCGGTTCAGTTTCAGAATTTCCGCGATTAGGAGAACAACATGGACTACGTGATTATCGCCATCATCGCCGTCGTCATCATTTATGTCCTGCGCCGCTTCGGCGCCAAGAGTGGGCACTCCAACGATCTAGATGACTGACAACCCCTAGGCTGGCTATGCCAGGAGCAGAGTAGCGGCGGCTGCGTCGCCTGGGTTCCAGAGCGTTTTCGCCGTGCTGATTGCTCCCAGCGCCAGGGAGACAGTTCCGGGGCTCAGGGGCGGAGTACAGCGCGCTATTCAATTCGCTTGCATGCAATGCGCTCAGGCGAATCCGGAAAACCCCGAGTAGACGTCGGCGGCTTGATCCATGGTCAGGCCGAAATCATCCTGGCCGTCGAAGGCGAAGTTGATATGAGAGGGGTCGATGGTGGCGTCACCCGCGGCGTTCTGACTGACCTTGAAAAGCACCGTCGCGGATTGGGTGGTTGACTCGTAAAAGACGGCGAGTGGCGTTTTCGCCAGGGTGGCTTCGGTATCAGGCAACGCCAGGCCGGTGTTATAGCCGTCGCCGCGGCCGGTGCCGACGGCTCGGCTGATGCTCCAGTTGCTGACGTTCTCCACGGATTGCGCATCCATGGGTTTGCTGAAGACGAACTTCATGGACATGACCAGCTCGTCGCCGGGATCGGCGAGGTAGGTGTTCAGCGTGGACACCTGGGTTCTGGGGCCCAGGCTATCGAGAAAGTCGGGGAAGATGTCACTGGAAATGACCGCCACCATCTTCGGGTTGGCTTTCTCGTAGATGTATTGCGACAGCACGGTGCCGAGTGTGGTGTCGTTGGTGGCCAGCGTATCGGCGACTTCCCGGGCGGCCTCGACATCGCCGTTGTCCATCAGCGCGAAACCGAGATCGGCGTAGGCCTCCCAGTAATTTTCATCGATGCTGATGGCTGACTTGAAAGCGCTGATCGCCGCCTCATAGCGGCCTTCCTTGGCATAGGCCAGGCCCATGCCGTATTTTCCCTGGGGTTCGGTGGGCGCGGCTTGTTGAACCATTTCAAACTGGCGGGCCGCTTCGTTGGTCAGGCCTACCGCAAGATAGCCCTGGCCCAGGGAATAGCGGTTCGCGGTGCTGGGGTTCAACTTCACCGCCTGCTCGTACTCGACGCGCGCCTCATCCAGACGGCCCATGCTGGTGTAGAGATTGCCGAGAGCCAGATGCGTCAGATCCCGCGTCGGAACGGCGCGGATCGACGCCTTGTAGGTCTGTATCGCGGCTTCATGGTCGCCCAGCGTTGTATAGGCGCTGGCGATGTAGTCGTAGGCGTCGATGGCGCTTTCGGCGGTGGGAGCCAGGCCGACGGCCTGCTTCAGCGTCTGGATAGCTTCCTGATAGTTTTTTTCCGTGAACTGCGTCAGGCCTTTTTCCAGATATTGCAGGGCGAACTGCTCCTTCTGGGCATTCTGGCTGCTCGCTATCGGAAACAGACTGTCGGCGCTTACGCTGAATACGTCCATGGTTCGCTAAAGGTTAATCGTGTGGCTGCATACGCTATATCGACATCGAATGAGAAAACTTTAGCTTGCACATCCTACGCTATTCCCGATGGCACCGCCGTGCACCTGCGGTACCGTTATTTTGGATGAAGCGGATACCGACCTCAGGGTTCCGGCAATTCTTCCGGATCGGCCTCGTCGAAC
Organism: Hydrogenophilales bacterium; assembly: GCA_016703155.1. Lineage (GTDB taxonomy): Bacteria > Pseudomonadota > Gammaproteobacteria > Burkholderiales > Thiobacillaceae > JADJCP01. The sequence goes on along the minus strand of JADJCP010000001.1, from coordinate 786,436 downwards.
CCGGTGCCGAAGCCTCGATGCAACGGCACGCCCGCCCATTGGGACAGCAACGGCCCGAGCCAGCGGGCTTCTTCATCGCTGTGTTTTCCATCCAGCGGAAACTCATCCAGTTGACCGCCTTCCGCCTTGCGATAAGCCACAAAGACCACCCAGTCGCCCTTCGTTCCCGCGGCTGACGATGATTTCGGCGGCGTGTAGGATTGCCTGATCGCGGTGATGGCCTGGCGGGGAATTTCCATGCGCTTGTCCCCGAACAGGGAAAAGGTGCGCGCCAACAGGGCATGCCGGCTTAGCAGGTATTCGTGGCGCAGCCACAAGGCGATGTTCAGGCTATACACCCCGAACAGCATCACGCCGCCGGGCACAAGCACGAGGAAAATCGCCCCGGCGAGGGTCAGTTCGCCTTCGCTAAGCAGCCAGTAGAGCATCCAGGCACCGCCGATCAGGCAAGCCGCCCCCAGGGCGAGCAGAAACGCGTGGCCGCCGCCACTACGCACGGCATAGGTCAGCAGGTCGCCGCCTTCGCCGCTGATGGCTTGGGTCCAGTACTGGGTCGGTGTTTGTTGCTCAGGCGAGCGAGACGGGGTCAAGGTCGCTTTGTTCTTGGAATCCATGGTATCTCCAATGGAAAATGTGGTGATGCCGCCTAATCTGGCGCTGAATCAGTACGGTCCGAGAAAGCGGCTGCCATTGAAGTGGATCATGTGTCCCTTTGGTTTTGCTTTGGTTACTTTCGTTACGAGAGTCGCACCGACAGCCGTCATGTTATTCGGCCCAGGCGTCCGCTATCGGCCACCGCGCTCGGCTGAACGGCAGCGACATGTCGTTCTTCCTGAAGTAGAAGTCGTACAGGAAAGCCGGATGAAAAGGGTTATCGGTCGGACGCACATTGCTTTTCCGCAAGGTTTGCTGCTGCTCGACGAGCCAGTTCGCTAGCTTGTAGAGGGACCAGGGCACGGTCGGGGTTCCGCCGAGATGGTGGTAGGGGTCGTTCATCAAGTAATCGGCCGCCGACGCACGGTGTCCGTAGAAAATGAGCGGTGGTATGGCGCCGAAGTCGGGGGTCTGTGGATTTCGGGACAGAATCGCCAGCGCCGAGAGCTGACTCATGAAGGTCTTCTGCATGTGCCAGAAGGCTACGGGTCGGCCGTTGATCTGGTCGATGCGGTCGACGCGGGCGTAGGTCATCGGCGTCGGAATGCGCTCCATCCCATCGATCCGGACGTAGTTGAACAAGCGCGGCAGGATCTGCGGCTGCGGCACGACCCAGTAGGGGAACGATGCGTCCAGTTCCTGATGCGGAAGCTCGCCGGCTTCGATCAAGAATTTGGCGAAATACTCTTCCGGAGAAGAGCGCATCTGATCGAAACCGTACGTCAAGGTTGGCAGGTACTTACTCAGGAAGCCGGCGAAATCCGACTCGAGTTGCCCGAGGTTCCGCCGCCAGGCGCGGAACCACTCGCGGTCGGCGATGGATGCGAAGCAGGTCGATGTCGCCGTGCGCGTGATGCCCTTGAATGCCGCCGCGAGATCATCGAGCGCAACGTTGTGCACGACGTCGCCGTCGTAGCAAAGAACCGGCTCGCCGGGAAAGATGCGATCGATCAGCAACCAGCGCAGAAAGCCGAAACCGAACACCGAGTAAGGTCCGCCGAAATACGCCATGACGTTTGGGAACTCGGCGGCTAGCGCGTCGTAGTCCCTGGCGGCGTCGTGAACGACGCAGGTCGAACCGATCGATTCGAGGACGCCCGCCGGTATCGCATCGGTCTGGCCGACCAGCAACACATGCAGCTTGTCTTTTGACCGGGGATGGACACGATGCAGGTGTTCGGCATTCTCGACGAGCCAGGTCGACTCGGTCAGTGTCGCGAAGGTCGCCGCACGGTCGGCCGACGGGCGGATGAAGTTTACGCTGACGTGGTGCACGGTACACTCTGCCTCAATTGTTGGTCAGTCCTGACTCAGGAATCAAATGGGTCCGCTTCGGTGTTTGTTTTCATTATCGTAGAATCAAAGGGGCCTGGCTCAGGTTCGAAAGAAACTCGGGGAACCTCACGTCTTCAAGCGGCCAGCCTCTCCATCGGTTTGATGTCCGGCCGGTCTGCCTGGCTAAATCAAAAGGGTCAGGCTCGATTTATCAAGTACAGGCGCAAGAGTCATCGAGTGGTGAACCACCATTTTTTTCGAAGTTACCTCAATCGTCGGCATTACCTTGTTCCCGTTGATGCCGAATGGCGAGGATGATGGCCCTGTCTTGATCGACATCATAGCGATATAAAGCCAGGTAACCGCTGCGCCCACGGGAGATCACCAATTCCCGATAGCCATCTTCGACCACCCGTCCGATCAGCGGATGCCGCGCCAGAATGGCCATCCCGTCCAGGAGGATGTCGCCGGTTTCCTGGGCGGCTTGCGGGCCGTTTTCCAGCAGGAAGTCGGCGAGCCGTTCCATATCTTGCAAGGCTCGGGGCGCCAGGACAAGGCGGGTCATGGCCTATAGCTTGATCGGTTTGGGTCGTTGGGCGGGGCGGACTGCAAGACGGTCGCGCAGGTAGCTGAACACCTCATCGGCGTCGTACACCAGGCCGTACTGGGCCACCTCCTGCTCGGCCAACAGGGCGGACTGGACGAACTCGCGTCGCCTTTCCGCCAGTTCGGTCTGCATCTGCAAGGCTTCGACCATGAAGGCGTGCGATGTCTTGCCGGCTTGCTTGGCGGCGCTGGCGATGCGGGCTTTCAAGTCGTCAGGGAGTTTCAAGGTGGTGGACGTGGTCATGAGGTCTCCTTAATCTACCGGGTGCTACCAAAGTAGCACTTGTTGGGGGGGAGATCAAAGAGGGGCTTCGAAATTAATTCGGCCCCTTTAATCCGTCAGTCCAAGTCAGGCGCCGGCTCCGGCGCTTGGTATCGAGGCGCTTCCAGTTTGATATCGGTTTCATCCCAAAACGGACGGAACAAGTCGGCGGCCATGCTCGTGAGTTTGGGCACGGACGCGCACACTCATCGCTGGGGTGTGTGACTGCGATTTCTGCGTCGACTGTGTGGCTGTCATTGACACTGACCCCTTTGGTTCTCTTTGGTTCTTGAATTCTAGTGGCTTGATATACACATGTTGAGCTCGCCAATATTTAGTGGCATAACAAGCCGCTTATTGATTAAGTCGCAAATGACGGCGGCGGAAAAGTCAGGGGAGCTGTCAGACAAGTGTCTAATTAAGCTGGCAACTTTATCAGGTTGTGAATCTGCCTTTGTGTAAGCAATTGTCAATTTCGTGAACTCATCGTTTTGACTGGCATAATCTTCAAATGCTTTCTGAGCTTCGCTAGCAGTCATGCTATCGAGGGGTTGATCTAACATAAACCTCATGAGTTTTGCGAAGCTGGCAAAGTAGCCATTACTGCGAGATAGATTTTTTACCATTGTCTTTGCGGGTTCGCTGTTCATTATGGCACGAACTGCCATTTTATTATCATAATTCTTGCGGAAATATAAAAGAACAGCCAAGAACTCTGAATACTCGTCACCAGAAAGTGCCAATTCAGTTAGCCAATAAAAGACTTTATTTGTCTGAGATGCGGTCAGCTGATTCTTTTCGAGCAGAGAAAATAAAGCCCGTTTGGCGGCTAATGAGATATTTTGGTCTGCGGATTGGGCTGCATAAAGCAGTCCGTTTCTGAGCGAACCAAAATCTTCATTACTGAATAATTCTGGTGATCTTGTATAAATTCTGAATATCTTAAATATCACCTCATTATCGCCAGACACTGACTTTAAGTAATATTGAATGGCTTTTGAGTAATCCGTGGCAACATCGCTATTGGGGTTGCTATATATATCACCAAGAAGCACAAAAGAATCTATTATCCCTGCCGAACTAGGTTCCCTAAGGTACTCAATTGCCTTTTTCACATCTCTTTTTGTTTCACGACCAGAATATAAATTACGCGCGAGATTCAACATTGCGTACTTATTGCCAGCGCTGGCTGACTTTTCGTACAAATCAGCTGGTATCTCTCCTGCAAGTGCGGGGATGTTTTTATTAATTATATTTACAGCTAGATCATTCATCGCTGCTGCATTACCTTTTGAGACTGCAAGTCGGAACCATTTGGCTGATTCAGAATAGTTAATCTGATGCCCTCTATCTCCGGCATATATTGTACCTAAACGCCATGCGGCAGTAGAGTGCCCTTGTTCGGCAGCCTTTGTAAAAAGTTCTACGGCTCTTACAATATCTTTTTCTACACCTTCGCCTGTTAAGTAGGACATGCCTAAACTGTAATGTGATTCTAAATTATTTAAATCACTGCCTCTTCTGTACCAGTATGTTGATTGTTCGATATTCTGTTTGATTCCACTTCCGGTCTGATAACAACGACCTAGATTCGGCATGGCATATGCATTTTCTTGGAGAGCGGATTGTCTAAATAGGCTACAAGCTAGTTCTGGATCGCGATTTGCCCCCTTTCCTTCTAAATATAAATTCCCCAGATTGTTCTGCGCCCTAAAATCGCCAAGATCGCTAGCAATCTTGTAATATTTTACCGCCTCAACATAATCCTGTGGCACATGACTGCCAGTAAAATACATGTAACCCAAATTAAAAAGTGCATCTTTGTCATTTAAACGCGCACCTAATTTGTACAAACTCACAGCACGCTTACCGTCCTGATACTGGCCATAATTTTTTTCATATATTTTTGCAATCGCAGTGATTGCCTTAGGGTGGTACTGGCTTGCTGCTAGCTTGTAATATTTAATGGCATAGTCCAGGTCTTTTTGTAGACCCAATGCACCAAGTTCATAAGCACGGCCTAAACTAAATTGAGCAGCATCGCTCCCTTTATTAGCTGCTTCACGTAGGAAAAATAAAGCTTCTTTGCTTGTGCTAGCTGGCGCCCTTTCGGTTTCATGCATCCATGCCATCCATACCATGTCTGGGACATGCCCCTTCTTAGATGCCTTCAAGAAATACTTGTATGCAATGGTATCACTTGCATCATTATCAATATTGACCAGTAATCGGCCATATTCAACCATGGCATGCAAGTTGCCATTTTCAGATTCCGATTTGTATTTTAAGAATGCTTGGTACAAATTCGGTTTTTCTGTGTCTTTGCCTTCCAAAAATTTTATTTTTGTGACGACATCCTCGTTTGTCTGAATATTTGAAGGAATAAGATGTGATTTCTTTCTGGCTACTGGTGTGGTATGGGAAACAAGAGACTCATTAACTTGCGTCTCTGTGCCAGAATTTCGTGAGGATAATGTATTGGCCGTGCTTGTGCTTGAGTCACTCAGCAGATTGCTATTGTGAATAGCAATCGAAAGCAAGCTAAAATCTATTTCATATGCATGAGTGGTCCCGCAGTATATCAAACAATCGCCCACCAATAATGTATAAATACTGGGGCGTTGCATGTTAATGGGCTTTCTCGATATTGGTCGAGCTATTATTTACAGTGTTATTAGAGCCACCAAATATCGAGCTGGAAATTTCAAAGTTCATTAAACTGCCGGAGTTATTTGATAGTACAAAAATTATCAGCACAATAACCAAAGCAAGAACCAGCATGACGTTGTTTATAGGCATGTATTTTGATTTCAGTATTTTTAATATCTTCAAGAAAGTTGAAATATAATTCATGAAAACCTCCTGCAAATATTATCAATTTACAATCAAAGGGGACAGGCTCGGTTTGCCTCATGCATCGAATCCATCTCGTCAGCAATCGATGTCGGCTGCGGCGGGCAGTCAACTGGCTCCTGAATGTCGATGTCCGGGCGCCCCCAATATGGCCGGAAGAGTTCCGCAGCCGCTTCCTGTGCCCGCTTGGCGTTCAGTTCCGGCTGGATGCGCATGTTGGACTGGCCCGAAATAGTACAGCGCGGCTCGATGCCCTGTTCCTGGCACATCTTCAGATAGATGCGCAGCGACGTTTCGCCTTCCTTCCGCAACGTCTCCACGTCCGCGCCGTAAAAATCGGCACCGCTGTTCAGCTCGATGAATTCGCCCCGGAATAGGTTGATGTCGGGGTCGTAGGCGATGGCCGCCTTGTTGCCGTCGATGTCCATGATGTTCATCGGTTGCCCCTCTCAGGCTTCGGCTGGTTCGTAGCGGGTGATCCGGTCCAGCGCCTCTCCCGCTGTCTTGCCGGCCTCTTCGAGATCGTAATCCGCTTGCAGACCTAGCCAAAAACCGGCAGTCGTGCCGAAGAAGCGCGACAGGCGCAGGGCGGTGTCGGCGGTGACGGCACGTTTGCCGGAGCGGATGGCGGAGATGCGGGCTTCGGTGACGCCGATCTCTTTGGCCAGTCGGCATTGGCTGATTCCCAAGGGGACGAGGAATTCTTCCCGCAGCACTTCGCCGGGGTGGATGTTGGGCAGTTTGTCCATGAGCGCCTCCGAATAATTCAAGCGATCAGTGACTACGCTTTCACGCAGCCATCCTATCCATCGGTTTGATATCTGGCCGCTCAACCTGACTCGCCTGCCAAAGATCATATTGATTTTGCATCCCCAGCCAAAGGTCGGGCGACGTTCCAAGCCATTGGGACAGTCTGAGCGCCATGTCCGCCGAGATGCCGCCCTTGCCGTTGAGAATCTTGGACAGCGTGACGCGCGACACCTGCAAGGCCTCGGCGGCTTGGGTGACGGTGAGGTCGCCCAGCCATTCGCGCAGGACTTCGCCGGGGTGGGGTGGGTTGTACATGCGCGTCATGCTGTACCTCTAGTGGTAGTCCTGATAATCGACCAGTTCTGCGTCCGGGCCTTCAAAGCGGAACGTCAGGCGCCAGTTGCCATTCACGGTGACTGACCAGTGGCCGGCCAAGTCTCCCGTCAATCCGTGCAATCGCCAGCCGGGTACGTTCATGTCTCCCGGGACTGTCGCGTTGTCCAGTGCACCGAGTTGAACGCGTAACCTGCTGGCGTGGCTGGGTTGGATGCCTTTCTTCGTGCCCGTCTGAAAGAACGACTCCAGGCCCTTATGCCGGAATGATTTGATCATACCCCGCTGTTAACTGTAAATATATTGTTATCGATGTTTTGGAAGGGGCGCCCTCTCTCTAGCCCTCCCCCCGAGGGGGAGGGGACTTGCAGCTTAATCCCAGTTCAGCGCGCCGCCCGTCTGGTACTCGGTAACCCGTGTCTCAAAGAAGTTTTTCTCTTTCTTCAGGTCGATCATCTCCGCCATCCACGGGAACGGGTTGTTGGCGCCGGGGAACATTTCGTCCAGGCCGATCTGGGTGGCGCGACGGTTGGCGATGAAGCGCAGGTATTCCTTGAACATGGGGGCGTTCAGGCCGAGCACGCCGCGCGGCAGGGTGTCTTCGGCGTAGGCGTATTCGAGGTCGACGGCTTTCTGGAACATGGCCTTGAGTTCGGTCTTGAATTCCGGGGTCCAGAGGCCGGGATTCTCCAACTTCAATTGGTTAATCATGTCGATGCCGAAGTTGCAGTGCATCGACTCGTCGCGCAGGATGTACTGGTATTGCTCGGCGGCGCCGGTCATCTTGTTCTGGCGTCCGAGGGCGAGGATTTGCACGAAGCCGACGTAGAAGAACAGGCCTTCCATGATGCAGGCGAAGGCGATCAGGGACTTCAGGAAGGTCTGGTCGGTGGCGTGGGTGCCGGTGTGGAAGTTGGGGTCGGCGAGGACGTCGATGAAGGGCAGGAGGAATTCGTCCTTGGCGCGGATGCTCGGGATTTCGTGGTAGGCGTTGAAGATTTCGCCCTCGTCGAGGCCCAGGCTTTCGACGATGTACTGGTAGGCGTGGGTGTGGATGGCCTCTTCAAACGCCTGGCGCAGCAGGTACTGGCGGCACTCCGGGGCGGTGATCTGGCGGTAGGTGCCGAGGACGATGTTGTTCGCGGCCAGGCTGTCGGCGGTGACGAAGAAACCGAGGTTGCGCTTGATGATGTGACGCTCGTCCTCGGACAGCCCGTTGGGGTCCTTCCAGGTGGCGATGTCGCGGTTCATGTTCACTTCCTGCGGCATCCAGTGGTTCGCGCAGGCGGCGATGTACTTCTGCCAGGCCCACTTGTATTTGAAGGGGACGAGCTGGTTGACGTCGGTGTTGGCGTTGATGATGCGCTTGTCTTCGGCGCGGACGCGGCGGTGTTTGGTGTCAGCGGCTGCGGTGGCGATGGGCGTGTGGGGCGAGGTCGGAGAAATCCCCCCCAACCCCCCTTTTGCAAAGGGGGGAGTAGGCGTGGCGGTCGCGGCGATGCCGAAGGACAGGTAGGCGGGGTCGAAGGCCTGCGGCGGCACGGCGGGTTGCAGGCGCGGTGCGGCGGCGGGGATATCGTCTTCGAAGTTGAGCATGGCGGTCTCCTGGTTTATTGGTGATTCAGTTGCCGTTGAGGTTGGCCTGAGGGCGCTGTCCGGTCAGAACGGGATGTCGTCGTCGGCGATGTCGGAAAAGCCGTTGTCGCTGCGCCCGGCGGGGGCACCGGCAGGCGGCGTGTAGGCGCGTACGACGCTTTCGCGCAGGCCGGCGGCGAGGCGTTCGAGCGCTTGCGGTACGCTTTCCCCGGTGAGGATTTCGGCGGGGGTGCGCCGGCTGCGCGGGTCGAAGAATTCGACGATCTTCATGCTCACCTGGGTCTTGCCTTCCCAGACGCGCTCCTCGCGTTGCAGCAGCAGGCCGATCGGCTGGTTCATCAGCGACTCGAAGACCTCGACCTGGGCCGGCAGCCACTGGCTGGTGTCCGCCTGCCATTCGTCCAGGGTCGTGGTGGTCGATTCGATGGCCTTGACGCCCAGACAGGTCATCAGCGCCGAGAGCAGGGCATAGCCGTAGTCGATCTTGTCGCCGTTGGCGCGTTCCACCCAGAGGCTGAGGTAGCGCGCCTGCTGGCCCTCGTCGGACTCGAAGGTGAATTCGAGGCCTTTCGTGCCGGTCTTGGCGGTGCGTTCCTTGGCCAGGGTCAGCCGCCCGGTGTAGGCGCCCGAGGTCTCGATCTTGCCGCCGAACTTGCCTTCGGGCTGGACGGCGAGTTGGTCGTCGCGGGTGTAGGTGGTCACTGGCAGGCCTCGCACTCTTCGAAGCCCGGGTCGCCGGGGCGCATCGTGCAGGCCTTGCCGACGATCTCCGGTTCCGGCAGGGCCATCGCCGCCGACGCGCCGAAGCTGCCGGCGCCGCCCGAGGCGCTGACGGCGTTCAGTTCGCCGCCCTTGCCGGTGGATTTCTCGGCGTGGGTGGCGCCCAGGGCGCGCAGGTAGTAGGTGGTCTTCAGGCCGCGCAACCAGGCCAGTTTGTAGGTGTCGTCAAGCTTCTTGCCCGAGGCGCCGTGGAAGTAGAGGTTCAGGCTCTGCGCCTGGTCGATCCACTTCTGGCGGCGGGCGCCGGCTTCGATCAGCCAGCTGGCGTCGATCTCGAAGGCGGTGGCGTAGAGTTGGCGCAGATCGGCGGGGATGCGGTCGATCTTCGACAGGCTGCCGTCGAAATACTTGATGTCGCCGACCATGACTTCGTCCCACAGGTTCATGGCCTTCAGGTCGCGCACCAGGTATTGGTTGACCACGGTGAACTCGCCCGACAGGTTCGATTTGACGAACAGGTTCTGGTAGGTCGGTTCGATCGAGGCCGAGACGCCGACGATGTTGGCGATGGTCGCGGTGGGGGCGATGGCCAGGCAGTTGGAGTTGCGCATGCCGACGGATTGGATGCGGTTGCGCAGGCATTCCAGTCGAGGGTTTCGGAGAAATCGGCTTCGAGGTAGCCGCCGCGTTCCTCGGCCAGTTTCTTCAGCGAGTCCTGCGGCAGGATGCCCTGGGACCAGAGCGAGCCATTGAACGTCGAATAGCGGCCGCGTTCCTCGGCCAGGTCGGTCGAGGCCCAGTAGGCGTTGAAGGCGACGGCTTCCATGGCGCGGTCGGCGAATTCGACGGCTTCGGCGCTGGCGTAGGGGATGCGCAGCTTGTGCAGGGCGTCCTGGAAACCCATGATGCCCATGCCCACCGGGCGGTGCTTCAGGTTGGAGTTGCGCGCCTTGCCGACGTTGTAGAAGTTGATGTCGATGACGTTGTCCAGCATGCGCATGGCGGTGCGGATGGTCTTCTGGAGCTTGTCCATGTCCAGGCCGCCGTCCTTCAGGTGGTTCACCAGGTTGACCGAGCCCAGGTTGCAGACGGCGATCTCGTTGTCGTTGGTGTGCAGGGTGATCTCGGTGCACAGGTTGGAGCGGTGCACCACGCCGACGTGCTGGTTGGTGTAGCGCACGTTGCAGGCATCCTTGAAGGTAATCCAGGGGTGGCCGGTCTCGAAGAGCATGGACAGCATTTTGCGCCACAGACCGAGGGCCTGAACCTTCTTGAACACCTTGATTTCGCCGCATGCCGCCTTGTCCTCGTAGCGCACGTAGGCAGCTTCGAAATCCCGTCCGAACAGGTCGTGCAGGTCCGGGGTGTCGGAGGGCGAAAACAGGGTCCATTCGGCGTTTTCCATGACCCGCTTCATGAAAAGGTCGGGCACCCAGTTGGAGGTGTTCATGTCGTGGGTGCGGCGTCGGTCATCGCCGGTGTTCTTGCGCAGTTCGAGGAATTCCTCGATGTCCATGTGCCAGGTTTCCAGGAAGGCGCAGACCGCGCCCTTGCGCTTGCCGCCCTGGTTGACCGCGACGGCGGTGTCGTTGGCCACCTTCAGGAAGGGCACGACGCCTTGGGATTTGCCGTTGGTGCCCTTGATGTAGGCGCCGAGCGAACGCACGCGCGTCCAGTCGTTGCCGAGGCCGCCGGCGTATTTCTGCAGCAGGGCGTTTTCCTTGATCGCCTGGTAGATGCCGTCGAGGTCGTCCGGCACCGTGGTCAGGTAGCAGGAGGACAGCTGGCTGTGCCGGGTGCCGGCGTTGAACAGGGTGGGCGTGCTGGACATGTAGTCGAAGGTCGACAGCACGTTGTAGAACTCGATGGCGCGCTCTTCGCGGTGGATCTCGTTGATCGACAGGCCCATGGCGACGCGCATGAAGAAGGCCTGGGGCAGTTCGATGCGGCGCTCGTCGATGTGCAGGAAGTAGCGGTCGTAGAGGGTTTGCAGGCCCAAGTACTGGAACTGGTTGTCGCGGCTGGCGTCGAGCACGCTGGCCAGGCGCGCCAGGTCGAACTGGGCGAGGCGTTCGTCGAGCAGTTCGGCGTCGATGCCCTGCTTGATGTAGCCCTGGAAATAGTCGGCGTAGCGCCCGGCCATCTCGGCGGGCGTGACGTCTTCGCCGAGCACTTCGCTGCGGATCGAGTTGAGCAGCAGGCGGGCGGTGACGTAGGTGTAGTCCGGGTCTTTTTCGATCAGCGAGCGCGCCGACATGATCAGCGACTTGCGCACCTCGGCCTTGGGCACGCCGTCGTAGAGGTCGCGCAGGGTGGCCTGGATGATCGGGTCGGGGCTGGTCTCGGCGAGGCCTTCACAGGCGGCGCTGACCAGACCGGCAATGCGCTTCAGGTCGAGCGGCTGGCGCTGGCCGTTCTCGTCGACGCAGTAGATGACCTGTTCTTCGGTCTCGTCCTGGCGCTGCTTGGCGCGCTCCGCAGCGCGGCGCTCGCGGTAGAGCACGTAGGCGCGGGCGACTTCATGCTCGCCGGAGCGCATCAGTGCAAGTTCCACCTGGTCCTGGATGTCCTCGATGTGGAAGGTGCCGCCGTTCGGCTGGCGCCGGATCAGGGCTTGCACGACGCCACCCGTGAGTTGCTCGACCGTCTCGCGGATGCGCGCCGAGGCCGCCGCCTGACCGCCGCTGACGGCGATGAAGGCCTTGGTCAGGGCGATGTGGATCTTGCTCGGCTCGAAGCCGACCACGGCCCCGTTGCGGCGGATGATGCGGTAGTCCAGGTAATCGGCGGTGGTGGCATCGGTCTGGGGGGCCGGCATCATCGGCGGGACGGGGCTGGCGGGCTGAAAATCGCTGGAAAGGTGCATGGGACGGTCTCCTTCCGTGGTCTGTTTAGGTTTTATGCTGGTTGCGGCGGTATATAAGTAAGCGCTAAATGTAGTGCTTAACTATTGTTTGAGCGCTAATTCTAGTGTTTGTAGTAACGGCGTCAACTGTTTTTTCGTGGCCTGGCGAGACGCGCGAACCGGGTGCCGGTGATATCGATTCATGCGCACACTTCGCTAGCGCGGGTACCAGTTCGGAACAGCGCTTGCACTCCATCTCCGCGTGGTGCCTGCGCGATGTATTGAACTTGGGAGTCGAGTTGCTGATTGGCGAGGCGCATCACAATGCCGAGCTCCAGGGCGAGTGCTCCCAGTGCGTAGCAGGCGCGTCCCGGGGCGAATAGCCGCGCTTGCGGGTAGAATGTGCGATCACTATTTTTCCCTCAGCACACATGCGCAATACCGCCGTTCTGCTCATCGCCTGCCCCGACAAGAAGGGGCTGGTCGCCGCCATCGCCAATTTCCTGTACGCCCATAACGCCAACATCCTGCATGCCGATCAGCATCAGGACGATGCCGCCGGCCTGTTTCTGATGCGCGTCGAGTGGGCACTCGAAGGTTTCAGTCTCGGTCTGCACAAGTTCGACGAGGCCTTCGGGCCGATCGCCGCTGAAAACCGGATGACCTGGAATCTTTCGCTGTCCTCGGTGAAGCCGCGCTTGGCGATCTTCGTGTCCAAGTTCGACCACTGCCTGGCCGACCTGCTCTATCGGCATCATGCCGGCGAGCTGTATTGCGACATCCCGCTGATCATCAGCAACCACCCGGATACCCACTGGCTGGCCGAGGCCTACAAGATCCCGTTCCAGCACATCGCCGTCAGCAAGGAAAACAAATCCGAAGCGGAGGCGCAGCAGCGCGCGATCCTGACGGCGCACCATGTCGATTTCATCGTCCTGGCGCGCTACATGCAGGTGCTGTCGCCCGAATTCATCGGTCATTACCCGAACCGCATCATCAATATCCATCACTCTTTCCTGCCCGCCTTCCATGGCGCCAAGCCCTACCAGCGGGCCTTCGAGCGCGGCGTCAAGCTGATCGGCGCAACCAGCCACTATGTCACCGAGGTGCTCGACGACGGGCCGATCATCGAGCAGGACGTGACACGCATCTCGCATCGCGACGATCTGGATACGCTGGTGCAGAAGGGCGCCGACCTGGAGAAGGTGGTGCTGTCGCGCGCCGTGCGCTGGCATATCGACAACCGCATCCTGGTCTACGGCAACAAGACGGTGGTGTTCGATTGACCCAGCAGGATCTCGCCGGTCTGATCGGCTATCCGGCGGCAATCCTGACCACGCTGGCCTTCGTGCCACAGGCCTGGCAGTCCTGGCGTAGCCGCGACTTGAGCGGCATTTCCCTGCCGATGTACGGCTTGTTTACCCTGGGGGTCGGCTTATGGGCGCTCTATGGCCTGTTGATCGGTAGCCTGCCGATCATACTGGCGAATCTGGTGACCCTGGGATTGGCGGCCTCGGTGCTCTGGCTCAAGGTCACGCACCGCGAATAGCGCGCGGGCTACATCTACCGCGCTCAGGCGGCCTTGACCATCGAACCGTTGAGGATGTGCAGCATCTGTTCGGCGGCTTCGAGGCTCTCGGCCAGTACTGCTGGCAGACAGGCCGCATTCAGATTGGCTAGCGCCCACAGCGACGCTGGAATCGACTCGCCGGCATCCGTGTCGTGCTGCTCCGCCCAGACCATGGCCCCGGCGATATGCAGCAAGGCCGCTTCGAGCGCGCAAGGCTGGCCCGGTTCGGGCTCGCATTGCATGCCGATGGTGTCGTGGATGCCGACCGGCAGTCCCCAGACGCGTAACAGGTTGGCCCCGACCTGGGCAAAATCGCAGCCCAGATCGCGCCGCTCGATCAGATAGAGCGGTTCGCCGGTGGACTCGGCCAGATGCAGTGCGACCGAGCTGGAGTCGGGAATACGCAGGTACATGACCAAGTGACCGATGTCACCCAGCAGCCCCTGCAGGAATGAGCGCTCGCGCGCGCGGATGCCGCTGCGCATGGCGAGAGTTTGCATGATCGTGGCACGCAGCACGCTGCCGCGCCAGAAGCGCGTCATGTCCATCATGCCGATAGGGATGCGCGCGAACGAGGTGGCCAGCGAGGCCGTCAAGGTGAGGTCATGGATCTGCGCCATGCCCAGCATGGTGATTGCTCGATTGAGGGTCTCGACCGGTCGTGCCTGGGCGTAAATCGGGCTATTGACGATGCGCAGGAGCTTCGCGGACAGGGCCGGATCGGTCGAGATCGTCCTTGAAACATCCATGATGGTGCTGTTCGGCGACTCGATGATGCGCCGAATCTCGAAATAGATCGTCGGCAGTGTGACGAGCTGATCGATCCCGTGGACCAGTGCTTCCGCCCTGTTTGGTGTGGCTTGATCCATTGTTCACGTTCTCCTTGAGCGTGTTATCGGCATCACCGGGAAAAACTTTAGGGATTTCGACGAACGGTCGATTCGAGGACATCGGCGTGTTCAACGGTTACCATAACCAGCATGCCGGAAGCGCACGCCCGACAGCCTGTCGATGCGCCAGATATTGGAGAAGCTTGTGTTGCAACTTGTACTTTGCTGGCACTTCCACCAGCCCGATTACCGAAACGAAGAGGGTGTATTTTTCCTGCCCTGGACCTACCTGCATGCCATCAAGGATTATTCCGACATGGCGGCGCATCTGGAGCACCACCCGAATATGCGCGCGGTGGTGAATTTCGTCCCGACCCTGCTGGAACAGCTTGACGATTACGCCGGCCAGTTTCGCTCCGGCAAGGTGCGCGATCCGCTTCTGGCGGAACTGATCGACCCGGTGCCGGGCGCCTTGTCGCGACAGGCGCGGCTGGCACTCATCGAAAGCTGTTTCAGGATGAACCTGCCGACCATGCTTGAGCCCTTCCCGGCGTATCGGCGACTCTACAAGCTTTGGCAGAGCGCGCGCGAGGGCGATGAGGCCGGTCTGGAATGGTTGTCGGGCGACTATCTCGCCGATCTGGTCACCTGGTATCACCTGGCCTGGACCGGGGAATCGGTGCGGCGCGCCCATCCCCTGGTCTTGCAGTTGATGGAGAAAGGCGGCCATTTCAGCCTGGAGGAGCGCCAGGCGTTGTTCGATCTCTACGGCGAGGTCATCTCCGGGATCATTCCGCGCTACCGGGCGCTGGCCGAACGCGGCCAGATCGAGCTGTCCAGTACGCCGCACAGCCATCCGATCACGCCCCTGCTGATCGACTTCAAGGCAGCGCGGGAAGCACGCCCGGAATTGCCTTTGCCCGATGCCACGCATTACCCGGATGGTCCGCGGCGCGCGCGCGCGCATCTGCAAGCTTCGACCGCGGTGCATGTGGAGCACTTCGGGTCCGAACCCGGTGGCTTCTGGCCGGCCGAGGGCGGTGTGTCCGAGGCGGCGCTGCGCCTGTTCGCCGAGGAGGGCGTCCGCTGGGTCGCCACCGGCGAGGGGGTGCTGCGCCACAGTCTGGGCCAGGATCCCGGCCATAAATCCAGCTGGCTGGCCCGACCGTATCATCTGCCCAGCGACGGTACCAGCTGCTTCTTCCGCGACGATCATCTCTCCGACCTGATCGGCTTCGAATACAAGGGCTGGTTTTCCGCCGATGCCGTGCGCCACTTCCTGCATCAGGTCGACGAGACCTATCGGGCGAGCCCGCTCAGCCACCCGGTGGTGTCGGTGATCCTCGATGGCGAGAACGCCTGGGAATACTTTCCCTACAACGGCTATTACTTCTTGTCCGACCTCTACGAGGCCTTGGAAAGTCACCCGACCATCCGTACCACCACCTTCGGCGAATATGTGGAGATGTACCCCGAGACGCGCGCGGTGCTCCCCAGGCTGGTTGCCGGCAGCTGGGTCTATGGCGATTTCACCACCTGGATGGGCGATCCCGCGAAGAATCGCGCCTGGGATATGCTTTGCCTTGCCAAGGCCGAATACGACCGGGTGCTGGCTACGGGCGCATTGACCGCAAGCGAGCAGGCGCAAGCCGAGGCCCAGCTGAAATCCTGTGAGAGCTCGGACTGGTTCTGGTGGTTTGGCGACTACAACCCCGGCGATAGCGTGCGCGCTTTCGATCGGCTCTATCGCGCCAAGCTGCAAGGCCTGTACCGTCTGTTGCGTCAACCCGTGCCGTCGACACTGGAGCAGCCGTTATGCCATGGCGGTGGCGATGCCGAGGGCGGCGGCGTGATGCGGCGCGGCGGCTAGAACTGATACACTGCGCGCTTTTTTCCGGGAGGCCGTCATGAGCGACGAGGTCGTAAGCCGAAACAAGGTCGTGTTCATCCGATATTCGGTGCTGGATTAGGGTGTCCAGGTCATGGGCCAGCAGGATATGCCCACGGGCTATGTCCATGGCGCCGGCAGCGGTTTGTTCGAGGAGATCGAGCAGGCGCTGGAGGGGGCTCGCGTCGGTGACGAGGTGCGCGATCCTGTCCCCGGACAAGGCCTTCGGCGACAGCGACCCGGAGTTGGTCATCGTCGAGGACATCGACGATGTGCCGCCGGAGATTCGTTACGTCGGCGCCGAGGCCGCGTTGCAAAACGACAATGGTGACGTCATGAATTTCCGCGTCGTCGCCATCGGCGAGGGCAAGATCACCCTGGATGGCAACCATCCCCTGGCGGGCCGCGAGGCGGTCTGCGTCGCCGAGGTTCTGTCGATCCGCGCGGCGACGCCGGAAGAGATCAAGAGCGGTTTCCCGGAAGAGCAGGGCGCGCCGCAGGTGCATTGATTCGAAGCGCGTCGGAGGCAGTCATCGTTGTCGATCTGACGCGGCGTCGACAGCGATCAAGCGTGACTTCGCGTAAGTACGAGGCGCACCCATAAGAACTGAAACCAAAAAGCCCCGCAATAGCGCGAGACGTTCGCCTAAAGGTGGCAAAAAGGCCGCGTGGCGGCCATTTCATTCTCAAGCCATCTCGGATTTTTCGCATCCCTGTTCCTGTTGAAGAATTGCAGGCGAATTGTTGCAAGAATCCGCCTTGCGAGAGCTTTGGCATTCCCGCCAAGGTCACTGTGGACCGGGGCAGAAAGCCGGCAAACCGTGATCGCTATTCACTGCCCGGCGGCAACACCTCAATCATTTCCCAGGCATGCAAGGTCTGCAATACCAGCTCTGCGTTATGACTTCGCAAGACGCCCCCGCCCGTTGCTCCCAACATGCGGCAATCATAAGCATAACCCGGCGGCGCGGTGCCATGGATCCGAACATCCTTACGTTGGTTTGTGGCCTTGCTGCCACCTGCTAGCCGCTCGGTGCCGAAATCGAGCGAGGATTGACTGGCAAACAGCAGGTGCGGCGTGCCGAGGATGCCCCACCCCACATTCGGTTTAGGTGACAGTTTACTAAATAAACAAGCACTTCGCTGAGCGAATCAATAAGTTTGTAAACTGTCACCACCTCCCCATTATTCCAGTGGTTTTTTAAATTGTGATGAAATTTACCTTTGATGGCTTGATAGAGCAGTGTAAGAGGTATCCATGATGTGGGTGTTTGTGAGATTTGCCATTGTTGTATTTTTGATTGTGATTTCGGCGGCGCTTATTAGGGTCATTTTGGGTTTTGGGCTGTTGTATAGCATTGTTGGTTACAGTGGCTATATCCAATGAAAGACTATATTTGTTGGCCATTAATTATAGGCGCCTGATGTTTGTTGACTGTATTGTTAATAGCCACAATTTCATACGGTATAGAGGGCGATGCCCCCAGCAGGTAGCCTCCTATCGGCAAAAGGGGGATGTTTTAGACGCCTCAAATATCCACCCGACCCTTGGCTTTGGGTGTAATGCAAGGTGTGGTATTGGACACCTTTAATCAATATTAATTACAATCGATAATCGATCTGCGCTTAGGCAGGCTTCCAAACCTAAAGTGCGGCGGTGATTTAACAAGCTTGATAAGAGGGCTTTCTTTGCTGGGCATGCCCATTCCATCGCAAGGAACGACGGTACGGGTGTGCAATTGGCATTTTAATTTTACAATTTGCTTGAGGGGTATTGCGCAAACTCTCCTGGGGGCTGGCAACGCGTGTTTTGCGATACAGAAACGGATGTTGTCAGAGTCCTTGCGAGGGCAGAGGATTGGGATTGGGAATGGCGTGGGGAGCGGGGCGGCAGCCCAGTGGAGGGGAGACTCCCCCCCCCCCCCCGGCGCCTTTTCTTGAGGCAGCTGAGAAATCGCTCTGGTTTATCGCTTGCGTCGGTGCCAACCGACGAATCCCAGCAGGGCCGAGAGAAGACCCAGCGCCATGGGCCCGAGAGTCGGTACCGCCACGGTTGCGCCGGGGGGGGCGACCCCCTCGTAGGCGCCGATGTCGGGTGCGGCCCCGAGCGTACGCAGGTGACCTTTGCCGCGCTGGTCGAATTCCCCGGAGAAGGGGGGGCCATCCAGCAGTGTGGGGTTGCCGTTGTCGATGGCCGGACTGGATTGCGCCAGCGCGTGCGTGCGGATCGTGCCCGTCCCCGTTGCGCCAGTAGCGCCCGTGCTGAAGCCGCCGTTGTTCGCGAGGGCGCCCAATTGCGGGTCCGATGTGATCGGCAGGCTGCTGCTGAACGTGACTCCGTCGGTGGATTCCACCAGATTGTTGCTGCCGTTGGCGGTGCAACCGTCGATGGTGCAGCGCAAATCCACCGCTCCGGCGCCGGTGGTGTTGGCGATGATCGTGCTGTTGAGCAGGAAAGCGCCCGTGCCCGATTCATATTTCCACCCCAACGGGCCGTCGGTCATTTCAGTGACGGCCACGCCGGACGCCCCGGCGTTATTGGTGATGGTACTGTTGGTCAGGCCACCGTATTTCGAATCGCCACCCGAGTTGAATGCCGACATGAGGATGCCGGCGCCCTCGGTGTTGGGGGGACGCTGTTGCCGCTCACGGTACTTTGTACCATGGAGACAATCGGCGACCACAGGCCACCGCCACCGATCACGTTGTTGGTGCTCGTGCCCGTGTTGCCGGATATCGTGTTGCCATTGATCGTGCTGCCATAGATTAGGCTGAAGTAACCCCCCAGGCCGCCACCGGTCCGCCAGAAATCGCCATCGATATCGGCATTGCCGCTCAGGCTGTTGCCGCTGATGGTGGAATCGACGACCAGCGATATCCCGGCGAACGCGCCACCCCCCGACTGTGTCAGGCTGTCGGCGAATGCGGTATTGCCCGTGATCACCGCATTGTTGCTTACGGTGCTGTATTTCGAGACCAGCAGGCCCGCCGAGGCGCCGCCGCCGACACAAGCATAAGGACCGCCTGCCTCGATCCGGTTCTGGCACGTGGCGGTATTGCCCGTCACGGTGCTTTGCAGCAACGACAGCCCGCCATAGATGAGGGCGTCGGCAAAGTCACCTGGATCGTAAATGTCTGAAAAATTGTTCGCCACATAGATGCCGCCGCCCATGTCCGCCGCGGTACAGCCGGTCACGACGCTGTTGATCAGCATCAGCGAGCTTTCCGAGGCGATGCAACCGCCCCGGCCGGGCGCGGGGTCGGTCGACACGGCTTTGCCATTGCCGTTGGTTATGACCAGATTTTCCAGCCGGGCGCCAAAGTTGTCGTAATTACCATAATCGCCGCTAACACCCAGCCCAGGACCGATATTGAAGACCCGGCTGTTGCCGCCACCGCTGATCGTGATCTGGCTCGGATTGTTGGCATTCGGCCCGGTGATCACCATCCGTTGCGTAATGTCGAGTTCACCGGAGGTCAGGGTGATGGTGCCCGCGGTCGTGAAGGTGATGCTGTGCGGCAGATTGCTGCCGCTGGCGTTGGCATCGAGTATGGCCTGGCGCAAACTGCCGCTCCCGCTATCGGCAAGGCTGCTGACGTAAAAGGGATCTGCCAGCGCCAGTTGGCTGGAGATAAAACCCGAGGCGGCCATGGCCGCGAGCAGCGGCCTCAGAGCGTGCGCGGATCGTTTATTTCGATGGCTCGGCATACGTGTGGTCCCCTTGATGGTGTCAGATGCACTGCTTGTGTTCGGCGCGGCCGGCTTTTTTCGTGAGTGTAGCGTGCATGATCGGCGGTTGCCAAGAACGGATCGGCGGTTATCCAGGCCCGGTTGGCAAGGGGAGCGGTATACCGCCGTCAAAGCGCAGGCCCCAGACGTCGTAGCCTCGGGAATCCTTGCCGAGCCGGTGCAGGCCCATCCTGGTGGCGATGGCTATGCTGCTCTTGCGCATCAGCTTGGGATTCTCCGTGACGATCATCAATCCGACCGGGCCGGTCGGCGCCGTCCGGGATCCGAGGTGTTCGAGGGTCAGGCGCAGCATGGTCCTGGGCAGGCCGAAGACGCCGCGGTCGGCCGGACGGATGAAGGTGCGGTAGAAGTAGTACGTCTGGCCGTCGTCCGGCCGCATGCCGGTGTAGACGGTATTCACGCCCGCCAGCGCACCGTGCCTGTCGAAGGCGGCATAGACCACTTCGGTGACCCGTCTGTGGGCTTCGGCCGCCGGTAGGACGCCATGCTCCAGCCAGAACCGGACGATGGCTTGAGCCGTGGCGGGTTCATTGCGGCCATGGAGGTTGCGCAAGCGGTAGTCTTTGTAGAGATGCTCTTCGGGCAGGGCGTCCGTTGGATCGGGATATGTCGCGTTCATGGGGGGCTGGGTATTTGGGGATGTTCCACCTGAGGCAGGAGATCATCCGGGATGGCCCAGGTACTGTCCATCAATGGATCGCGCTCATCAAGGATATGCGGAAACAGCGTGTCCGGCAGAACCTGGACCGAGAAGATTTCCTCGACCGCTGCGGAGAAGCGCAGAAATGCCAGTATTTGGCTGGTTTCGATGTCGACCGCCCAGATGCCGCTGGATCGGTCCGGGTTCTGGTCGGTGAGGGGGATGTCGGTGAACGGATTCGAGGCGCGCAACTGTGACAGGCCGACGAAGGCGATCCTGCCGGCAAAGTCGAGGCCACGGGTGAATCCGGGAAGTTGCGCCACGGTGTCGAGTTCACCGGTCGCGGCGTCAAGCCTGGCCAGGCTGCCTTTGCCCGACTCCAGCAGCCAGAGCCGGCCGGCATGCAGGCGCGGCGAGTGCGGCATGCACAGGCCGGAGCGCACGGTCTGGCCGCTGGGATAGTCCAGGAGGATGCCGCCGTCACGTTTGTTGACACGCCAGCCTTGGGGCGAATTCGTGGCGCCGAGCGCGGTCAGGTAACGGGGACGGGCCTGCTCCATGGCGAGGCCATTGAGATGGCATCGATCCTCGGGGGCATAGCCGCTGATAAACGGCGGCTTCCAGCGTGGTACGAAGCTATGTTCGTTGTCCAGGGTGCAGAGGCATGAAAACAGGGTGTTGACATACCAGCACTCGCGATCCGCGAAGGCCATTTCGTGGATGTCGACATGACCGGTGACATGCTGGTTGCGCAGCAGATAGACGGCATCGTGGTGGTTGGGCGGATCCAGTTTCGCCGCCACGTCGGGTACATTTCGGTACTCCAGCACGGCGTTGTGCGTGCCGACGAAAATCCGGTCGCGGTCGGCGGCCAGCCCCATCGGCCGGTGCACGGCATGGAAATGCGTGTTCAAGCCGTTCCCTTCCGGCCGGACGAAGATCAGGCGTCCGGCCTGGAAGGTTGTCGCGACCAGCGAGCAGCGGAGCTGGCGCAGCAGTTCGGGAAAGTTCGCGGTGTGTACGCTGGCGAGCGCGGCAGCGCTACCGGGATTCAATTCCGACATGGGGCTGGCATCATTCCGAGGGCAGGGTGTCCGTGCAGGATACGCGCGTGGCGGCCCATGAAAAAAGCCCGCGTTCGCGGGCTTTCGGGCGCATGGCGCGGATTTACTTCGCCGGGCAGGCGTCGTCGCCGTGAACCTTGCCGGGGATCAGCAGGAACTGCTCGAACGGGCCCATGACCTTCATGGCTTCGCCCTTGGGGCCATCGAACTTGAGGCGGCCGAACATCATGGCGCGCATCGGGCCGTATTCGCCGGCGCCCATTTCACGCCAGCGCTTGGTCTCGGCGTGCATCAGGTAGTCCATGTCGTAGTTCAGCGTGGCGTTCTTGATCGGGCCGGCGTATACGCAGGTGGTCTTGCCGCCCTTGGTGGAAATGGTCATTTCCACTTTGCTGGCTTCGCCGCAGTCGGTACGGTACATGTGGATGATCTTGTGGCCGCGGCCACCGTCGTTCTTGGCCCAGCGTTCGGCGAGCTCGGTGGTGAGCGCGGGGTTGGTGTTCCAGTATTGGCAGGCCTGGGCCGCCCAATCGGCGGACATCAGGGGGGCGGCAGCGGCGCTGGTGGCGGCGAAACCGGCGGCAATCAACAGGCTAATCAGGGTAGTACGCATAAGAGTTATCTCCTCCAAAACAGGATGTGACCGGATAAGTCAGGCGCGAGAGTAGCCCGCGCCCCCTATACTGTCAAAAAAAACCATTTGATCAATGGCTGAAAATCACTAATGGGGCACTTTATCTTTAAGTGCACCGTACAACCAGGTGCCATGCAAGGCGCCGGCCAGGACCGCCAGGGCACCGATGGAGCCCATGCCGGCGAGGGCGAATACCGGCCCGGGGCACAGCCCGATCAATCCCCAGCCGATGCCGAAGGTCAGACCGCCATAGATGTAATTGGCTTTGCCCGAGGGCTTGAGCGGGATCTCGATGGCCTGTCCGTCGAGAGAATGTTTGCGCCCGAGCAAGCCGATGATCTGCACGCTGACGAGGCCGGTGACGATGGCCGAGGCCATGATGCCGAACATGTGGAAGCTCTGGAAATGGAACATTTCCTGGATGCGATACCAGGAGGCGGCTTCGCCTTTGACCAGCACGAAGCCGAACATGACCCCGGCAAGCAGGTAGGGCAGGTAGCGTTTTATCGCAGCAACCATGGCACCAGCAACCAGGATGAAATGAGGCCGCCGGCGAAGATCCCCAGGACGGCATAAAGCGAACCAAGTTGCAGCGTCGACAGCCCGGTGATGGCATGGCCCGAGGTGCATCCTCCGGCGTAACGGGTGCCGAAGCCCACCAGGACGCCGCTGGCGAACAGCAGGGTCAGGTTACGCACGGTCGGGCTGAAGATTTCCGGCGGAACCATCTGGCTCGCCGGCGCGGCGAAGCCCCAGGATTGAAACATGGCCAGCGTTTGCGGCGAAACCTGTACCGGCAGTGGGTCGGCCAGGACGATGCCGGCGAGGAAACCGCCCAACGCCGTGCCGATGACGAACACCAGGCTCCAGGTGTGTTCCTTCCAGTTGTACTTGAAGAAATCGACTTCGACCTGCTTCGGTTGGGTAATCGCGCATAGGTGGCGCAGGTTGTTGGAAATGCCGAAGGAACGGTTGCCGATGAACAGCATCAGCGGCACCATCAGGCCGATCAATGGGCCGGCGACATACCAAGGCCAGGGCCCGCGCAAAGCATCCAGCATGTAATCCATGAACTCTCCTCTCCGGGCGCGGATTATAGGGGATGTCGAATCCGATAAGAATAGTCGGGATTGACCACGCCGCTTAATCCTGAAGGGCGGGCGTGCTCGTCAGGATCAGGTCGATACGTTTACGCAATTGCTCCAGGCGGGGTTTGTCGCCGGCGCTTTCGGTGCGTTTTTCCTCGACGCGCAGCCAGGCGAGCAGCGGACGGCGCCAGCCGCGTTCCGAGGCCGTGTCGATCGCCGAGGCGATGCCCTTCGGGCTGAGCCAGCCTTGCCTGAAGAGCAGCGCGGCGGCAATGAGGCGGGCTTGCGGATCGGCGATCTTGTCCATGGCTTCGGCGCGTGCCGCATCGTCCCTGGCGCCGAGCAGCGCCCCATACTGTTTGGGCAGTGACTGACCGTCGAGATCCTGCCAATGGCCATCGAGAAACGCGGCATAGGCGGTTTCGGCCGGCGCGGCGTCGGCCGCGAGTGACTTGAAGCCCGGGCAGTCGTCATAGGTCAGCGCGCTGGTACGCGTCGCGCAGCGTGCCAGTTCGGCGCGCGCCATCAGGTCGAGGCGACCGCTGCGGGCGATGGCTGCCTTGGCCTTCGCGAAATTCAGTTCGGCCAGGCGCGTATCGCCACCGAGGTAATGTTTTTCATAGGCCTCCAGGGCGCCCTGCGCGTTCAGCTTCCAGTCGGGGGGCGGCAGCGAGCCGCCACAGGCCGTCAGCCACAGAAACGTGGCCAGTGGCCAGAATCGAACTCCAGGCGTGCGGCTCATGGCAGCTTGATCTCCGCGTCGCGGGCGAAGGGCCACTTGCGATTCACCTCGTTGATCAGGTGATTGACCTTGGTGAGGCTGTCGTCGACCTCGGCGCGCAAGGTGCCGATGTCGGTGGTGGCGCCCTTGATGTCCGCGGAGATGCCTTGCGCATTGGCCAGGACGGCATCTGCCTTTTTCAGGCTTTCGCGCGCGTCGCCGAGGATACCGTTGACCTGGTTGAGCGAGCGTTGCACGCTGTCCATGACGCCTGCCTGGCCAAACAGGCGCTGGTCGGTCTTGGCCAGAGTGCTGTCGACCTTCAGCGAGACGACGTTGAGCGACTTCAGCAGGGTGTTGGCGCGGTCGATCGAGTCGACCACCTTGCGGGCATTTTCGGCGCTGCCCAGCATGCCTTCCATGACGCCGTAATCACCGGTCATGCGCTGGGTCAGGGTGCTGACGCTCGCCAGGCTCTGGTTGATGCTGGAGCCCGCCTGGGTCATCGCCTCGACGTTTTCCAGTATGCCTTTCAGGCGGGCCACGAGGATGGGGATCTCCTGAGCGGTGTCGCCGGTGAACAATTCGCGCTCGGCGTTGGCCGGTAGCGGCGGGTCTTTCAGATCGGCGGAAAAGGCCTTGATCTTGGCGGCCCCGACCAAGGGTTTTTCCATGGTGAAGACGCTGGTGCTGCGCAACCAGCGCAGGTTTTTTTCCGGAATATCGATGAGCAGATGCACCTGACCGCTGTCGGTGAGCGTCATGCGCTGCACCTGACCAATGGCAAAGCCGGAATAGGTCACGGGCATGCCGACGCTGACGCCGTCGGCGTTGTCGGCGGTGAGGGTCAGCGTCCGGCTGGGCTCGAATACCCCCCGTGCATGCAGTACATAGCCGACAAAGGCCAGGGTGATCAGGGCCGTCAGGGCCAGCAGCAGGCCGACCTTGAATTCAAGGTTCTTGATCAGCGGGGCGCGTACAGGGGCTCGTTCCATGGATAGTCGACGATCCAGCACTGTTCGAAATGTCCTTCCAGGGCCGCGAGGGTCGTGTCCAGGAAGGGAGGGTAATGGGTGTCCGGCAACATCTGCGCCGGTCGGTCGATCAGGATTATAGGCGGTGTCAGGATCACGGCGCGCAAGAGTTTGGCGATGAAGCGCGCCTCGTAATCCAGGTCCGGATCGCGCTTGAATGCGGCCTCGGTACGTCCGAGCAGCGCCAGCAGTCCCCAGGCCAGATCGGCGGCGTCGGCATAGCGCATGTTTTGCCGGTACTGCGGGACGATGGCGATGTTTTCCAGGACGGAGAGGTTGGCGCGCAGCGGCAGGCCATCGGAAACCAGCGCCGACTCCGGGTTGGCCTCGATCAGCGCACGCCGCTCGGCGTCGCCGGCGACCCACTTCAGATGTACTTGATCGCTAATGACGCCACCTCGATGAGCATGAGCACGAAGAACAGACGCACCATGCCGCGCAAAACGGCGATGGGCACGAAGAAGAGCTTTTGCGGTGCACGCAGGCCTTCGGAAATTGGAATGACGGTGACCGCCAGGCCGAACATGAAGACTTTCAACGATAGCCCAAGCAGGATCGGCAGACTGAATACCTTGCTGACCACCAGGGAAAACGCCGCGAAATTCCAGAATTGCGCGCCGTAGACGACCAGATAGGCGAGGGCCAGGGCGATGACGCCGCGGACCGCCGAGAGGGCCAGGACCGAGATCGTCCCGCCGATGACGCGCGGAATGAACTCGAAACGCATCGAGTCGACGCCGACGTCCTCCAGGGCCTTGATCTCGTTGTGCACGTTCATCAGCGCCACCTCGGTATTGATGGCGGCGCTGGAGCGCAAGGCGATGAACAGGGCGGTGATGAGCGGCAGCAGTTCCAGGACCAGAACCCGGATGACGGTTTCCAGTGCATAGTCGGAGAGGCCGAAATCGCGCGCCGTCGAGACGACAATGCGGATGATGACGAAGCTCAGCAGGGTGGCGAACAGGGAGAACCCGGGGAGAATCTGCCAGGCGGTGAAATAAATCTGCTTCGCCACGACGGAGCGTGTCGCGCTGTTGTAGGTCGACGGCGTCACGGCATGGATCAGGGCGCTGGCGGCGAAACCGATCAGGCTCGCCCAGCCGCCCAGCCAGGCGAGTGTCGTCGCGCCCCGGCGGGTCAGATAGCCGTTGATGGCTTCAAGCATCGTCATATGTGAATCATATCGCTATGATCGGCCCCGGATGATTCCGTATTATCCATGCTTGCGCGCCGTAGGGTCGGTCTATCCTGTCCGGCCTTGATGAAAGAGTGGATGATGCTAACTGAATTGCTTCGGGGTGGTTTGCTGATCGGCCTGGCGCTGGCCTCGGCGCGGGCCGAGGCCGTGACCGGCGTTATGCTGCGCGACGACGATATGCGTGCTGCCGCCGGGGTTAGTGCTACCAAGGTAGCGCTGGCCAAGAAGGGCAAAATAATCAATGTACTCGCCAGACGCGGTGGCTGGACCCAGATTCAACTGGGCACGGTCAGCGGCTGGGTGCGCCTGCTCTCGGTGCGGCGCGGGCCCGCGAGCCGGACGGATTACCAGGGTAGCCTGGGGAGCGCCGAAAACGCCGCGAATTCGCCGCACGATACCGGCTCGATTACCGCGACCTCGGGTCTGCGCGGTCTCGATCTGGTGGACTTGAGCGCCGCCAAGTTCGATGCCAAACAACTCGAACAGCTGGAGCGACATGCCAGCGTCAAGGCTGACGCCATGGCCTTCGCCGCTCAGGCGGGGTTGACCGCGCGCAGCCTGGCCTACCTGCCGGCACCACCACAGAACACGTTTGGCGGTCTCGATGTTTTCGGAGGGCAATGAGATGACCCGTCTGTCGATGTTGATCGTCTTGAGTCTGGTGCCCGCTTGGCTTATGGCCGCCGGACTGAATGACGGCCAGCCTTTGCGCCTGGCTTTCGGCACCCCGCCGCAGAGAACCGAGCCCGCGAAACCACCGGAAGACGCCACAAAACCTCAATCCGAGTCGTCCGCCGAGCGTTTGTTGCAGGCCTTGCTGGCCGGCAAGATGAGCACCCAGCAGGAGCACCAACTGGGCGAACGTATCATCGGCAATTTACTGGGTGTCGCGCCGCTGGTGCCCGATGACGGCTTGCAACGCTACATCAATCAGGTCGGCCGCTGGGTCGCCAGCCAAAGTGAACGTCCCGACCTGGATTGGCGTTTCGGTGTGATCGAGAGCGAGGATGTCAATGCCTTTGCCGCGCCCGGCGGCTATGTCATGGTGACCAAGGGCTTGTATCGTCGCCTCAACAACGAGGCCGAACTGGCCGGGGTCCTCGGCCACGAGATTGGCCACGTTATGAGCCGTCATCATGTCAAGCTGCTGCAGCGCAGCCAGTTGCTGGCCTCGCTGTCCGGCGCGCTTGGCAAGCAGGTGTCGGACGAGCATGAACGCTTGCAAAGCATCATCGGTCGTGGTGCCGAGGTGGCAGCGCGCAGTCTGGATAAGTCCTCCGAGTTCGAGGCCGACCGTATTGGCATGGTGCTGGCCGCGCGCGGCGGCTACGATGCCTATGGCCTGCCCCTGGTGTTGCAGGAGATCGGCCATTTCTCGGAAAAAGATGACCGCGTCGCCTTGCTGTTCAAGACCCATCCCCATCCGGACGCCCGGTTCAATCAGCTTGCCGAGGCGGTCGGGACGCGCTTCGACGCCCTGACCGAGGGCGCGACATTGGAATCCCGCTTTTACCGGTTGAAATAGCGATGTGGCATGGATCTTTGCTGGCGCGCTTGGAACAGTTGATCTCGATCGGCATCGACCTATCCGGGCAGAACGACGTCAAGCGCATCCTCGGTCGCATCCTCGACGCCGCCATGGACCTCACCCAGGCCGACGGCGGTACCCTGTATCTGGTCGATGCGGGCCGCCTGAATTTTTCCATCAGCCGCAACCGCTCCCTGGGCTTCGAGCTTGGCGGTGCGCATGGCGACGCCCTGTCCGTGGAGCCGATTCCTCTGGTTGATTCCGATGGTTCCCCCAATCTTGGCACCGTGGCCACGGCGGCGGCCAATCAGAAGCGGACGATCAATCTGACCGATGCCTATAGCTCAACCGAATTCGATTTCTCCGGGACGCGCCGTTTCGATGCCCACAACAACTATCGCTCGCAGTCTTTTCTGACGGTGCCGCTCATCAACCATGAAGCGGAGGTGATCGGCGTATTGCAGCTGATCAATGCCATCGACAAGGGCACGGGCGTCGTCACGGTGTTCGATCGGGACGATCAATACCTGGTCGAGTCGCTCGCTTCGCAGGCCGCCGTGGTGCTCGACAACCGGCGATTGATCGACCGTCTGGAAGATCTGTTTTTCGCCTTCATCAAGGTCATCAACATCGCCCTCGACGAGAAATCGCACTACACCCACGGCCACTGCCAGCGGGTGCCACCCCTCACCATGATGCTCGCGGAGGCTGTCGACCGGAGCACGTCCGGTCCGTTCAAGGACTTCGTCCTCGCCGATGCGATGCGCCGTGAACTGGATCTGGCCGCCCTCATGCACGATTGCGGCAAGATCACCACCCCGGTCCACGTGGTCGACAAGGCCACCAAGCTGGAAGCCATCCACGACCGCATCCATCTCGTGGATACGCGCTTCGAGGTGCTGAAACGCGACGCCCGCATCGAGCTGCTCGAAGCGGGCGTCTCCGGAACGGCGTTGGAGACACGCCATCGGGAGATTTGCGCGCGCCTCGATAGCGAACTTGATCTGCTGCGTCAGGCCAATGTCGGTGGCGAGGCCATGGGCGCGGACGAGCTGGCACGGATTCGCGCCATTGCGGACCGCTACCGATGGCAAGACCCGAGTGGCGCGACCGTGCCACTGTTGAGCGAGGAGGAAGTCGACAAGCTGTGCATCGAACGCGGCACCCTGTCGTCCGACGAGCGCGCCGTCATCAACCACCACATCGACGCCACCCTGCGCATGCTCGAAGCCTTGCCCTGGCCAAAGCACCTGAGTCATGTCCCGGAGTATGCCGGCGGTCACCATGAGCGCATCGACGGCAAGGGTTACCCGCGCGGCCTGACCGGCGAGCAAATGTCGATACCGGCGCGCATCATGGCGATCGCCGATGTATTTGAAGCGCTCACCGCGCGCGACCGCCCCTATAAGAAGGGAAAGACCTTGTCCGAGGCATTGGCCATTCTGGGGCGGATGAAGCTCGACAAGCATATCGATCCCGACCTGTTCGATGTATTCATCAGGGAGCGGGTGTATCTGCGCTATGCCGAACGTTATCTGGAGCCCGAACAGATCGACGAACCGGATGAGGCTCAGATTCCTGGTTACCACCCATGACGTACTTATAATACGAGCGCCATGCCCATGTCCCATCTCACCCTGCCCGCCATGACCCTGCGGCTGCGCCGCGCCCTCGGCCAGTTCGCCATGGGTTTCGCTCTCTTATTGCTGCTGCTCGGGCATGTCGGCGGCATCTATGGCCTGAGCCTGGTCCAGGAACTGGAGGCCTCGCTGTATGACTTCAAGGTGCGCCTGTTCGCTCCGGCCCAGGTCGACGAGCGTGTTGTCATTGTCGATATCGACGAGAAAAGCCTGAAGGAAATCGGTCGCTGGCCCTGGCCCAGGGACCGGATGGCGGCGCTTACCGACGGCCTGTTCCAGCAATACGGTGTGGCCGCGGTTGGCTACGACATCATTTTCTCCGAGCCCGATCAAAGCTCCGGGCTACCGGTCCTGGAACGCCTGGCGCAAAGTACCCTCGCTGGAGAAACCAGCTTCCGCGAGACCCTTGAGCGCATCCGGCCCAAGCTCGATTACGATGCCCGCCTGGGTGAAGCCCTCGCTGGCGGCCCGTCGGTGCTGGGTTATTACTTCAGCTATGCCAGCAAACCCGAGGTTGTCGGGCAGCTGCCGGTAGCCATGTTCCCCTGCGCGGAATTGCGCCATTTCGGCATCAACCCGCTCAAGGCGACCGGCTACAACGCCAACCTGCCGCGCTTGCAGGAGAAGGCGGCAAGCGCGGCGTATTTCAACATGCAGGCGGATTTCGACGGCGTTGCCCGGCGCATGCCCCTGGCCATCGATTACCAGGGACAGTGTTATGGCCCGCTGGCCTTGCTGACCACGCAGCAGGCGATGGGGGTCGCCCGCGCCCGGGCGGTTGCCGGCACGGGCTGGCAGCCTGCCGGGCTGGATGTCGATGGTCTGCGCATTCCCCTGGATAACCAGGCCATGGCCATGGTGCCGTATCGGAAGCCCGGCGCCTTCGGCTATGTTTCCGCGACCGATGTCGTACACGGTCGAATACCCGCCTCGACCCTGGAGGGGCGCGCGGTGCTGATCGGCTCTTCGGCGCCGGGCATCATGGACCTGCGCGTCACGCCCATCTCGAAAGTCTTTCCCGGCGTAGAGATCCACGCCAATCTGATCTCCGGCATCCTCGACGGCAACATCAAGTGGGAACCGGTGAACATCGGTCGTGTTGAGATCATCGCTTTACTGGCCATCGGTTTGCCGCTGGCCGTCAGCTTGCCGTTCCTGACCCCCCTGTGGTCGGCGGCGGCGACCTTGGCGGCGGCGCTGTCGGTGACCGGCGGTGTGTTCTACGCCTGGTCGGCCTGGAACATGCAACTGCCGCTGGCGGCCCTGATGATGGTGGTACTCGGCCTGTTCGTCCTGAACATGTCGTATGGTTTCTTCATCGAGGCCCGTTCCAAGGCGCAGATCACCCGTCTGTTCGGCCAGTATGTGCCGCCGGAACTGGTCGACGAGATGGCCAAGGACCCGGCGCGCTACAGCCTGCGCGGCGAATCGAAACAGATGTCGGTGCTGTTCTCCGATATCGTTGGTTTCACGACGATATCGGAGGGTCTGGAGGCCTCGCAGCTGGCGGCGATGCTGAATGTTTTCCTGTCGCACATGACCCGGCTGATCCAGGAAAATCGCGGCACCATCGACAAATACATCGGCGATGCCATCATGGCCTTCTGGGGGGCGCCGATGAGCGATGAGCGGCATGCGCGCGATGCCGTACTCACCGGACTGGCCATGCAGGCGACGCTCCAGGAACTGAACCCGATCCTGGTCGAGCATGGCTGGCCGGAGATCAGGATCGGCGTCGGCGTCAACACCGGGCGCATGAGCGTCGGCAACATGGGCTCGGAGTTCCGCATGGCCTACACGGTCATGGCCGATGCCGTGAACCTGGCTTCGCGCCTGGAGGCGCTGACGCGTCAGTACGGTGTCGGCGTGCTGGTCGGCGAAGCCACCCGTGAGGCTTGCCCCGACATCGTTTTCCGCCTGGTCGACCGGGTCCGGGTAAAGGGTAAGGACAAATCCGTCGCCATCTACCAGCCGCTGGGCGTTGCCGGCGAAGTCGCCGAACCGGTACTGGATGAGGCGCGCGACTTCGAGGCCGTCCTCAAGGCGTATCTCGACAAGAACTGGGCCGACGCGGAAGCGCGTCTGCTGGCCCTGAAATCCCGCGATCCGGGCAAGCTCTACGATGTTTACCTGGAGCGCATCGGCCATTTCCGCGACAACCCGCCGGCGGCGGATTGGGACGGCGTCTACACTTACACCAGTAAATAGGAGCCGGCGAATGCGCGTGCGCGTCTTGGGTTGTTCCGGAGGCATAGGCGGAGGTCGTCATACCACCTCGATGTTGGTCGACGACGACTGCCTGATCGATGCCGGCAGTGGCGTCATGCGTCTCGGCCTGGAAGAACTGGTGCGCATCGACCACGTCTTCGTGACCCACTCGCACCTCGATCACATCCTTGCCTTGCCGCTGCTGCTCGATAGCGTGTCCAGCCTGCGGGACGGGCCGATCACGCTGCATGCGACCCCGGAAACCCTGGCCATCCTGCGCGGCCATCTATTCAACTGGCTGATCTGGCCGGATTTCAGCCGCATCCCGAATCCGGACCACCCGTTTCTGATATATCGAACGCTCAGTGTTGGCGAGCCGATCTATTTGGGCGGTCGCGAGATTACCGCCATCCCCGCGAGCCATACCGTGCCCGCGGTCGGGTATCGCTTGCGTGGGCCGCGGGCCAGCCTGATTTTTTCGGGCGATACCGAAAGCCATCCGGCACTCTGGGAATATGCCGCCAACAGTGCCGACCTGGGCGACTTGATCGTCGAGGCCTCGTTCACCAATGACCTGGCGGAGCTTGCGCACTTATCCAAGCACTATTGCCCGCAAACCCTGGCGCCGGATCTGGTTGGCCTGGCGGCGGCAACGCGTATCTGGGTCAGCCATCTCAAACCCGGTCAGGAAGAGGCCATACTCGCCGAGATCAACGCGACCGGTTTCGGGCACCCGCCGGCACGGGCACTGTATGAGGACCAAATCTTCGAGCTCTGATCCGGCGCATCGATCGGTGTCCGGACGACGGGCGCTTCGATTCCCGAAGGGCAATAAAAAAGAGGGGCCGAAGCCCCTCTTTGTCAGCGTGCGCCGTGTTCAGCCCTTGGCGGTGAACTTGTAGTCCGCCGGCAGACCCAGAGTGTCGGCCCAGACGTTGTGCGCCCAGGACTCCATGTAAGCGAATTCGAGTTCGCTTTCTTCCTTGGAAACGCCACCGCCCTTCTGAGCGACCATCTTGTTGCCTTCGCCATAGCGGAACACCGTCGCCACGTGGAACGCCGTGTCCGGAGACGAGGCGGAATAGCAGGTGTTGGTCACGACCGGCGCGGCATCCGGCTCGCGGCCGTTCAACAGTTCGGCGATGGCGGAGGCGCACATCTTGCCGGTGTTGTTGGCCACGGAGCCCGATTTCGGGAAGTTGGTCAGGGTGGAGTCGCCCAGGATATGGACGTTCTTCACCGTCAACGACTCGAAGGTACGATAGTCGATGGCGCACCACGGGCCGGGTTTGCCGTCCAGACCGACACGCACACCGGCCAGGTCGCAGATCGACGCGGCCTGCATCGGCGGCACGACGTTGATGACATCGCCCTTGACGTCGTCGAATTCGGTGCCGACCATCATCTTCACCGGGTCGACGGCTCGCGGCATGTTGTTCGGCCGGTAATCGATCATGCTGTTATCGGTGCCGTAGCCGTAATGCTTCTTCCAGGCGGCCAGGAACAGGCCTTTCTTGGAGGCGATGTCCGGGTTACCGTCGAGGACGATGATCTTCGACTTCGGCTTGGCCTTCTTGAAGTAGGTGGCGACCATGCAGGCGCGCTCGTAGGGGCCGGGGGGGCAGCGGTACGGGGCCATGGGCACCGACATGACGAAGGTGCCGCCATCGGGCATGGCTTCGAGTTGCTTGCGCAACACTCCGGTCTGATCTGGACCGGCTTTCCAGGCATGCTTGATGGTCTTTTGGGCTTCGGCAGTGTAGCCCTGCACCTTGTCGAACAGCAGTTCGATGCCGCCGGCCAGCACCAGGCGATCATAGGCGAAGGTCTTGCCGCCGGCCGTGGTGACGATGCGCTTGGTGGTGTCGATGGCGGTGACGGTGTCCTGTACCCAGGCATCGACAACCTTCTTGATATGGTCGTAACCGAAGGTGATGTCTTCCATCTGGTTGATGCCGGCCAGCACGGTGTTGGAGAACGGGCATGAGGTGAACTTGTCGTTCGGCTCGATCAGGGTGATCTCGGCCTTGGGTTCCCACATCTTCAGGTAGCGGGCAAAGGTCGAGCCGCCAAAGCCGGCGCCGACGACGACGACCTTGGGACGGGCGCTGGCAACGCTGGTCGCGCAACCGGACAGGCCGGCAACGGCGACGGCGCCTGCGCCGGCGGAAATCTTGAGAAACTCGCGACGATCAAATGTCATGGTGGCTATCTCCTCTATCGCGATTATTTGATGGCGGCAAACCAGGCGCCGAGCGCTGCGTACTCAGCGTCGGTGTAGCCTTGGGCGTGCTTGGACATGACAGTATTGGGGCGACTGCCATCGCGGAAGGCCTTCATCTGATCGACGAAGTAGCCCTTGTCGAGTCCGGCGAGGCTGGGAATAGCGCCGCGGCTTTTGCCGTCCGGGCCATGGCAGTAGGCGCAGTTCGCGGCCATGAAGCGCGCGCGTGTGTCGACCGCCTGGGCCTGGGCAACAGCGCCCAGGACTCCTGCCGCGATCAGGGCAAATGCGAGGGATTTTTTCATGTGCTCCTCCGAAGTTACGGGAATCGACGGCGCGAAGGCCGCCAAATCAAAAAACCGGGAATGGTTCAAATTCACCAGAGTCTTGACCGAGGTCAATGCTGACACTGCTGCAAACTGCGAGTCAACAAGTGAACTCTAATATTCATGCGGTTTTCGGGGCTTTCTTATACTTTATTTCGACATGTTTTGAGCGCGTTGATGGCGTTCGCGTAATTGCCGTTCTTCGGACTCCTGGCTCCAGGCATCGGGCAACCAGCCGGACAGTTGTTCGATGACGATGTCGGCTAATGCCGAGACCCAGGCGGGCCGGCTGTTCAACGCGGGGATGTAGCGGAAATCGCCACCGCCCGCGTTGAGAAAGGTGGCCTTGCCCTCCATGGCGATCTCTTCAAGCGTCTCCAGGCAATCGGCGACGAAGCCGGGGCAGATGACATCGAGGCGGCCAGTCTTGGCCCGGCCCAGTTCTTCCAGCGTGGCGGCGGTGTAGGGCTTGAGCCATTCGGCCTTGCCAAAGCGCGACTGAAAGGTCAGGCGGTATTGCTCCGGCTTCAGATTCAACGCTTCGGCGAGCAGTCGACCGGTCTTGTGGCACTCGCAGTGGTAGGGGTCGCCCTTGTCCAGGGTGTAACGCGGTACGCCATGGAAACTCATCAGCAGGATGTCGGCCCGGTCGTGTTCGGCCCAATAACGCTCGATGCTCTGTTTGAGGGCGTCGATATAGCCGGGGTGATCGTGAAAATGCCGAACCGTACGGATATCCGGTACGTTCCGGGTATGCAGCAGGATCCGGAACACGGCATCCAGGGCGGTGCCGGCGCTGCTGGCGGCATATTGCGGGTAGAGCGGCAGGACCAGGATGCGATCACAGCCCTGAGCCTTGAGCCGGCCGAGCGCGCCGGCGACATTCGGCTGGCCGTAGCGCATGGCGTATTCGACCTGCAGGGGGTAGGGGCTACGCTGGCGCAGTTCCTCGACCAGGAAGCGTGACAGTTGCTCGGTGTGCATTTTCAGCGGCGAGCCTTCCGGCTGCCAGATCGAAGCGTATTTTTCCGCCGATTGTTTCGGGCGGGTATTGAGGATGACGCCGTTCAGGATCGGCCACCAGACCGCGCGCGGTATCTCGACGACGCGCCGGTCGGACAGGAACTCCTTGAGATAGGGGCGTACCGCGCCAGCCGTGGGCGCTTCCGGAGTACCCAGGTTGATGAGCAGGATGCCGATGCGTAATGGTTGGTCGTGTTTGAAGGCGGGTTCGGGGAGGAAGTAGGTCATGGTGGGTGACAGCGTGGCGAGGTGACAAAGTGAACAGGCGGCGGATGAAGTGTGGGACTTTAGGTCACTTTGTCACGTGTCATTAATGATAGGAAAGCGCATTCGACAGCAGGCGCGCCGTGATGTCGACGATGGGGATGACGCGCTCGTAGGCCATGCGCGTCGGGCCGATGACACCCAAGGTGCCGACGACTTCGCCGTCACGTTCGTAGGGGGCGGTGATCACGCTGCACTCGTCGAGGGGCGCGACGCCCGATTCGGCGCCGATGTAGATCTGCACCCCGGTGCCATGCTGGCCCATGTCGAGCAGCTGGAGCAGCTCGGTTTTCTGCTCGAACAGGCCGAACAGATTGCGCAGGCGCTCCATGTTCGAGAACAGGTCCGGGGTGCGCAGCAAGTTGGCCTCGCCGGAGATCACGTATTCGTCGCCCTTGCCCTGGAAGGCCTCGCTGCCGGCGTGAACGGCGGCCTCCATGAGGCGGCTGATGTCCGACTTGAGGGCATGCAGTTCCTTGAACAGGCGTGGCCGGGCGGCCTCGAAGGACTGGCCGCCGTAATGTTCGTTGAAGGTCTGCGCGGCCCGGCTGAGTTGTTCCTGGGTGTGCGGCCGGTCGGTGACCAGGACGCGGTTCTGCACCTCGCCGTCGTCGGTGACGATGATCAGCAGGATGCGCGTCTCGGACAGGTGCATGAACTCGATCTGGCGGATGGTCTGGTGGCGCCGCCTCGGGATGACCACGACGCTGGCGAAGCAGGTCAGCTCGGAAAGGAGCTGCGAGGCGACCGTGACCAGTTTTTGCGGAACATCCGGACACAGGGCGGATTCGATGTGGGCGATCTGCTGGCCGGCGAGCGGCTTTACCGAGATCAGCGAATCGACGAAGAAACGGTATCCCTTGGGCGTCGGGATGCGTCCCGCCGAGGTGTGCGGGCTGGTAATGAAGCCGACTTCTTCGAGGTCGGACATGATGTTGCGGATCGTCGCCGGCGACAGGTTCAGATTGGCGTGCTTGGCAAGCGTGCGCGAGCCGACCGGCTGGCCGTCTTCGATATAGCGTTCGATCAGCGCCCCGAGGAGGATGCGCGCGCGTTCATTGAGCATGTGAGCCTGCATGCGGTCTGTGTATTGTCGCTGCGGAGTTGATGAAGTACGTGGCTATAATCGTGTCCATGAGCACCATTTTCAAGAAGACTGCCCTGGTCGGCAAACACAACAGTACCAGCGTCAGCAGCAACATGCTGCGCCTGGCGGATTTTTTACGCCAGCGCGGTCATGCGGTCGTACTCAGTACGCATGCCACCGAATTCTGCCGCATGACTGACCTGCCGTGTTCGCCCCTGACCCAGATTGCCGGTGAGATCGATCTGGCCATCGTCATGGGCGGCGACGGCACGATGCTGAATATTGCCCGCGACCTGGTCGACCATGGCGTGCCGATGATCGGCGTTAACCAGGGGCGCCTCGGTTTTCTGGCCGACGTTTCGGTCGATACCATGTTCACCACCCTGGATGAAATGCTCGATGGCGACTACCTCGCCGAAGAGCGCATCATGTTGAGTTGTGCCCTGGAGCGCGCCAGCGACCTGAAATTCCATACCTATGCCTTCAACGACGCGGTGGTGAGCAAAAGCACGATGGGCCGCTTGATCGAGTTCGAGGTCTATATCGACAACAAATTTGTCTACAGCCAGCGCGCCGATGGTCTGGTGGTCGCTTCGCCGACCGGCTCGACGGCCTATGCCCTGTCCGCCGGTGGGCCGATCCTGCATCCGACCCTGGAGGCCTTCGTCCTGGCGCCGATCTGTCCGCATACCCTCTCGGCCCGGCCCATCGCCATCAACAGTCGTTCGGAGGTGGAGATCAACCTGATCCACGCCGACGATGCCCGGGTTCACTTCGACGGCCAGCAGCATCAGGATATGCAGGTCGGCGATCGGGTCATCATTCAGCGGGCCCGCAAGACCGTGCGGCTGCTCCAGCCCAGTGGCCACAACTATTACGATACCCTCAGGCAAAAGCTGCACTGGGGGGAGAAGCTGTGACGTCGGTAGCCTGGATGGAGCGAAGCAGAATCCGGGATAGGGCCGCTCGACGTCTTCCCGGATTTCGGCCCCTGGCCTGCACCCGGGTTACGTAACGATGCTGCTGAGCCTTTCCATCCGCGATTTCGTCCTGGTCGACCGGCTCGACCTGGAGTTCGACGCCGGCTTCGCCGTCCTGACCGGCGAGACCGGCGCCGGCAAGTCCATCCTGCTGGATGCCTTGTCCCTGGTCCTGGGTGCGCGCGGCGACGCCGGGGTGGTGCGTGCCGGGGCGGAACGCGCCGAGATCAGTGCGCTATTCCAGATCGACCGGGTGGCTGGTTTGCGCGCCTGGCTCACCGAGAATGGTCTGGAGGGCGACGAAGGCCAGTGCCTGATGCGCCGCGGCATCGATGCCGGCGGCCGCTCGCGCGCCTTCGTCAACGGCCAGGCGGCGACCCTGGCGCAACTGAAGAACATCGGCGAATTCCTCGTCGACATCCACGGCCAGCATGCGCATTATTCCCTGCTGAAGGCGGGCGAACAGCGCCGTATCCTCGATGCCTATGCCGGCCAGCAGGCACTCGCGGCCCAAGTCGCCGACGCCTTCCATGCCTGGCACAAGCTGGCGCGCGATCTGGCCCGGGCCGAGACCCATGCCGCCGAAGCCGGCGTCGAGCAGGAAGGCCTGCGCTGGCGTCTGGAGACCCTTGCCGGCCTGGAGTTTCGTGCCGAGGAATGGACGGAGTTGCAGGACACGCACCGGCGTCTGGCGCATGCCGCCGAGTTGATCCAGGGCACCCAGGGTATTGCCAATGCATTCGACGAGGACGAAGCCGGCATTCTGGCCCGGCTCCATTCGGCGCGTACCCAATTGCAGGGGCTGGTCGAGATCGACCCGAACCTGACCGGTAGCTTGGAGATGCTTGATGCCGGCCTGGTGCAACTACAGGAAACGGCGCGCGAGCTGAATCACTACGCCAGCCGCGTCGATCTCGACCCCGAGGCCCTGGCCACGGCCGAAGCCCGTCTGGCACATATCAACGATGCCGCGCGCAAGTTCCGGGTGCGTCCCGAGGCACTTCCCGAACTCCTCGACGAGACCCGCTTACGCCTGGAGGAGCTTGCACGCCTGGCCGACCCGGAAGCGCTGCGACAGGCTGTCGAGGGCGCCGAACGCAACTATATGAAACTTGCCGGCCAACTGAGCGCGCAACGCCATAAAGCCTCGCGCCGTTTGGCCGAGGATGTCAGCGCGGCGATGCAGCGCCTGGCGATGCAGGGGGGACGCTTCGAGGTGGCGCTGAGCACCTGCGAGCCCGAGGCGGGTGGTATTGAGAGCATCGAATTTCTGGTATCGCCGCACAGCGGCCAGTCAGCGCGCTCGCTGGCAAAAACCGCCTCGGGGGGTGAACT
Source organism: Hydrogenophilales bacterium (assembly GCA_016703155.1). Lineage (GTDB taxonomy): Bacteria > Pseudomonadota > Gammaproteobacteria > Burkholderiales > Thiobacillaceae > JADJCP01. Next base: position 747,509 of record JADJCP010000001.1, on the reverse strand, counting down.
GTCGCGTATCGGCCTGGCGTTACAGACCATACTTTCCGGGCTGTCCGGCGCGCCGACGCTGATCTTCGACGAGGTCGACGCCGGTATCGGCGGCGGCGTCGCCGAAATCGTCGGGCGCATGCTTGCCGAACTGGGCGTGACGCGCCAGGTGTTGTGCGTCACGCATCTGCCGCAGGTCGCCGCCGGGGCGAGTCATCACTGGCGGGTCAGCAAGGCGACGCGGGACGACGGTCAGGCCGCAAGTCGGGTCGAGCCTCTCGACAAGCCGCGGCGGATCGAGGAACTCGCCCGTATGCTGGGTGGGGTAAAAATTACCGAGACCACTCGCAAACACGCGGCGGAGATGCTCGGCGAAACCTGATCTACGCTTTCTTCGCCTTGTGCGGGCAATTCGACTTGGTGCAGTCGACGTAAAGATACAAGCTGTGGTCGTGGATGCTGAAGCCCCGGTCGGCGGCGATCTTCTTTTGCCTGCGTTCGATCTCCGGGTCGTAGAACTCTTCGACACGACCACATTGCACGCAGAGCAGGTGGTCGTGATGATCGCCCTTGTTGAGTTCGTAGACCGATTTGTCGTCGTCGAAGCGGTGCCTGACCAGCAGGCCGGCCTGCTCGAACTGGGTCAGGACACGGTAGACGGTCGCCAGACCGACATCGGTGTTTTCGGCCAGCAGCAGACGATAGACGTCATCGGCGGTGAGGTGGTCGGCGCCGTTGTCCTCGAACAGTTGCAGGATCTTCATGCGTGGGACGGTGGCCTTCAGCCCCATGCTTTTCAGTTGGTCTCCGCTTGTCATGGTATGCCGCTTGTAGGTATTGCGCGCTATCATAGCGCGACTTTCCCGCCCGTCATCTCATCCAATGAAGAATTTCCTTCCCGTTCTGGTTTTATCCGCCCTGCTTGCGGCATGCGGCACGTGGCGAAACCCCATCGAGCGCATCTCGCCGCACAAGGTTCCCGTGCAGCAGGGCAACGCCATCAGCCAGGAGATGCTCGCCAAACTGAAGCCGGGCATGACGCCCAGCCAGGTACGTTTCGCCCTGGGCACGCCGCTCGTGGTCGATCCGTTCCGCAACGACCGCTGCGACTATGTCCATCATCTTGAAAAAGGCGGCAAGGTCGTCGAGCAGAGACGCGTTACAGTGGTCTTCGAGAATGGCGTGCTGAAGGGTATCGAGGGCGACGTCCAGGCGGCGGTAGCCAGAGAAGAGGCCGGGAAATGACTTTGAACATAGCCATCGCCGGAGCTACAGGGCGCATGGGCAAGATATTGTTGGAAGCGGTTTCGACCGCGCCGGATATGCGCCTGCATGCCGCCCTGGAGCGCGCCGGATCCCCCCTCCTCGGGCGCGATGTCGGAGAGCTCTCCGGCAGCGCCTGCGGCGTTACCATCAGAGACGACATGGCGGCTCTGATCGGGGCGCACGCCTTGATCGATTTCACCCGCCCCGAGGCGACCTTGCGTCATCTGGAACTTTGCCAGGCGCACAGCGTTCCTCTGGTGATCGGCACGACCGGTTTCGATGCCGCGGGCAAACTGGCCATCGCCGAGGCCGCCAAGCGCATCCCCATCGTCTTCGCGCCGAACATGAGTGTCGGCGTCAACCTGGTATTCAAATTGCTGGACATGGCCGCCCGGGTGCTTAACGAAGGCTATGACATCGAGATCGTCGAGGCGCATCACCGGCACAAGGTGGATGCCCCCTCGGGCACCGCGTTGCGCATGGGTGAGGTGCTGGCCAGTGCCCTGGGCCGTGATCTGAAAGCCTGCGCGGTGTATGGCCGTGAAGGTGTGACCGGCGAACGGCAACCCTCCACCATTGGTTTCGCCACGGTGCGCGGCGGCGATATCGTCGGCGACCACACCGCTCTGTTCGCCACAGTCGGCGAGCGCGTCGAGATCAGCCACAAGGCCAGCAGTCGCATGACCTTTGCACTGGGTGCCCTGCGTGCCGCCCGCTTCCTCAACGGGAAGCAAAGCGGTTTATTCGATATGCAGGACGTGCTCGGCTTGAGGTGACACAAGTCGGGTCGGAGTGCGCGTAGCGCGGTCCGTTACCGGCCACCTGGATTACTGGGCGTTCGCGGCGCCGGGCTTTACGCCCATCGTCGCCATCATCTCCTGCATGGCTTTTTCGGCGGCGGCCTGGTCGCCGGATTTCTGCGCCTCTTCGACCCGCTTGCTGGCTTCTTCCATGCGCTTGCCCCAGTCTTCCATCTTCTGTGTGTCCAGCGTCACCGAGCCTTCAGGGGTATTGATGCTGATCTCGCCCTTGGGCACGCCACTTGGCGCCATGTTCGCCGATCCGATGTGCATCGCCGGACCCGGTGTGAACATCGCCGACACCGCCCCGACGATCAGCCCGGCGCCGATGCCGCACACCAGAATCACCGCTGTGTAGGGTAGCGCCTTGTCCTCGGGGCATTTCATCAGGACGGGCAGGCCGAGATAGATCAGGTAGATCGAATACAGGGCGGTCAGCAGCGCGAGCATGGACAGCGCCGGGATCAGTCCGAAGATGCCGCCGACCATCCCGGCGGTGCTGCCGTAAGCAACCAGTTTCAAGGCGTTGATCTGATTTTTCTGGCCGCCGAAGGTGGGCGCCAGGGCATCGACGATCAGGGAAACCACGTAAACCATGGCCAGTGACAAGACATAGCCTGTGACCAATTGCGCCAGGCCGGTCATGAAAGGGATGCGCACCGAGACGCCGAAGGCGTTGAAGCCGATCAGCGAGAGGCCGATGAAACTCGCCAGGGCCGGGATGGCTGCCAGAATCATGATGTAGTTCTTGTACAGGCTGGTGGTATCGGTGGATTCGGACTCGATCACCGGCCAGGTTTGCTTCGGGGCGAGCAGGATATCCTTGACGCGTTGAACCAGATTCATTGTCTACCTCGCGAGAAAAAGTAAGAGCCTGCTCAGCCAGTGAAAACTTTTGGTTTCAGCTTTCGAGCGCGAAAATCAAATGGGGCCTTCGATATTTTGTTACATCAGGGCCAGCAGGCCGGATATTACGACTGCATCATTACTTACCGCTGTAGGCAACCACCCTGTACTCCGCGAGGAGCCCATATCCAAGGTTCCTGGTGGATAATCGCAGACTGATATTTGTCTGGCGAAAACCATGCCCTACATGACGACTACTTTTTTTCATTATCCTACAAACTTCAACTGAAGCGGCGAAATACCCAACGAAGCCCCGTTGATCATGCGTTCCTTGATAAACGGGAGCCACCCGATGGGTGAGCCGAAAATGAAGCGAATTCGAACCAAGGCAACCCGGTTGAAATCTGCCAGCTTGCAAACGCGGACCTACACATGACTTTACGTTCAAGATTCTTGGTAATTGAGTCTTCCGGACGATTCGTTGAAATCAAGTTAAGGATTATTTATCGCATGACGTTGGACGCCAAATTCGACAGGATCGCCCGAAGCACGCTATTGCTAAGCTTGATGCTTCTCTATGCCACCCTGGCGGTAACCTCGTTCGTACACTTGGATCTGGCACGCGACATGCGCACTGCTGCCGACATCGTTGATGGCATTCGCTTCCCCTTGCTCGGCCCGATCCTGGCAGGTCATGTGCATCTTGGTTCCGGCTGGTACTACCTGTTGGCACTGCTGCAAACACTGGGCCAAGGGTGGGTCGGAACGGTACTGCTTCTGGCCTTGCTGTCCTCCCTGCAATTTCCCCTGGCTTATCTTGCCGGCAAGGCCTGGCTGAATCGGTCAGCCGGGGTGTATTGGGCGTTGCTCATGATGATTCCCTCATGGAGCATGTTTGAGCAGATTTACCCGGGGCACCCCCAGTTGCTGGGGGTCTGTGTCGCTGCCATGCTGCTGTGCGCGCTACGCTACTACCGTAACGGTCGGCACAGGTATTTTCTTGGCACGGCACTGGCCTTCTCCCTGGCACTGCATGCGCATCCTTCAGCCTTGGTGATGTTGACTGTAGTCGCGGCGGTTCTGGTGCTCGCTTGGCGACGGCATCATTTGACTCATGTACGGCTGATTCAGTTTGTGTCCGTGGCATGTATCCCTTTCGCGCCGTTGATCGTTGACCAGCTATTGAACGGTTTTTCCTTGCTTCAAGGTATTGGCGGATACGTCAACAGCGACAATTTTTCTCGTACGTCATACTCGAACTACTTGCCTCTGCTTTGGCAATTGTCTGGCGGGGGCTTGCGCTATTGGCTTGCCGGCATCATCGGCATCCCGGAGACCCTGAGTTGGGTGGTCGCGATCGGCGTCGCTGCCCTGATGGCCTTGGGTATTGCGGGCGTGCTCACACTCGCCGCAACAAATGACCGCATCGCTCGCTTCGCCATGTTCATGCTTCCCATGGGTGTCTTGATCCTGATCTACATGAGGGGTGGCTTCCCTTACTACATGATCACGGCACTGCGTATTGCGCTGCTGGGCTGCGTTGCCGTCGGCCTAGCTAACCTGGCCGCGGCGATGCGGTGGCGCGATGGCTTGTCATGGCTCTTGGGAGTGTCCTGCATCGCCGGGTACCTATATGTCGCCAGCGCGATATTCCGCATCGAACGGGAAGGGGCATGGCCACTAGCCTTCCAGCCAATTTTCAACACAACAGCTGACTGGCACGAGCACCATCCGCGCGCCATCATGCCTGCGGGCGCGATGAAAAAGAGTGGCCAATGGCTATGCTCGGCTGGCGCGATAGCGGTGCATGGGGCGTACGCGATCCACCTGATACATGGCTATAGCCGGATGTGCGTCCCATCTGCGGCAAGAGCGATTTGGTGCTGGGCGGCACCAACCCGGTACGCAAGCATTGGCTAGGCGTCTCGAGAGCGATGGCACGCCAGATAGGGCGAAACGGTGAGCGGAAACTGGGTGTTTTCAGGTTATTTCCGGTTCTCAGGGTTGCCGGCATGCCTACGGAGGTGAGACACCCCGACCGGCATGGTTACCCCCCGTTCAAGGAAATGCCGCAACCCGAGAAGGTTGTAGTCACCGACATTGAAATAGGCGCCACCGAGCACTTGGCAATCACTCATTTCGGCTTTGCCTTCCTTGCTTCTCCAAGAATTCGTGTATTCGCCGACGCTATGGAATTACAACCGATCGCTTCGGACTGGGCTACCCGAATCTATGCCTGTAAAGCCTGCGCTGCGCCCGTTTTGCGCATCGAGGTGCAAGCCGTGACCCCTGAACTCGTCGATATGGTGATCTTCTGATGCCTTCCGCCCCGCTTCTTTCCATTGTCATCCCCATGCATAACGAGGTCGACAACCTCGATGAACTATTCGCTCGGCTGCGGACCGTATTGGACAGGATTACTCCGTACTGGGAAATGCTGTGCGTCAACGACGGTAGCAGCGACGCGACATTGGACTACCTCTTGCAGGCGCATGCGCTTGAAGCGCGCATCCGCGTTATCGATTTGTCCCGGAATTTCGGCAAGGAGATCGCCCTCACCGCGGGCTTGGATCATGCCCGGGGTGATGCGGTGATTCCAATCGACGCCGATCTACAGCATCCCCCGGAAATCATCCCGGAGATGGTCGCCCGCTGGCGCGAGGGTTATGACATCGTCGCTGCCGCGCATCGTCGGCGCGAAGGCGAAGGCTGGTTCCGGCGCATATCGGCGAAGGCCTTTTACCGCTTGGTTGGTCACATTTCCAGCATAGAACTCCCGGACGACGTCGGTGATTACCGCCTCTTATCCAGGCCGGTGGTAGATGCATTGCGGCGTTTGCCGGAACGCACCCGATTCATGAAAGGCTTGTTTGCCTGGGTCGGATTCCGCCAGAGCGTGGTCTACTTCGACCGGGAGGCGCGACATCGCGGGACGAGCCGCTGGAATTATTGGAAATTGTGGAACCTTGCGCTGGATGGCCTGTTCGCGTTCAGCAGCGTGCCGCTGAAAATCTGGAGCTATCTGGGCATGACCATCGCCGGCACTTCTCTAGTGTATGCCGTGTACCTGGTGTTCAGAACCTTGCTCGTCGGTGTCGATGTCCCCGGCTACGCGTCCCTGGTGGTCGGAGTCCTGTTCTTGGGCGGCATACAACTGATCTCGCTTGGTGTTCTGGGGGAATATCTGGCGCGTGTTTACGATGAAGTCAAGGGACGCCCCCTGTATATCGTCCGTTCCCGTCATGGTCTGGATGAAGCCATGACGGCGCAATCGACTGACAGCACGGCAGCCTCGTGAGCCGCGTTATGTTCCGCCAATTTGCCTGTTTCTCTGGCATAGGCGTGCTTAATACGGCGATTCACGTCGCCGCCGTCGTGCTGATGGTCGAGGTGTACAGGATTCACCCGGTCGCCGCGAACGTTGCCGCATTTATGTTGGCAAATCTTTTTTCCTACTGGGCGAACGCGCGCTGGAGTTTCCGCGGAAGCCACGACACGACACGATACCTGCGTTTTTTGACCATTTCCTTGCTTGGCTTGTTGGCGACGGCATTGCTCAGCGCACTGGCTAACGCACTTGGCTGGCACTATCTGGCGGGTATTGCGCTCATTCTGATGATATTGCCGACCATCACGTTCCTGGCACACAGAAAATGGACCTGGCCTGACGACTCGCATCGATAACCGTGATGCAAGCCGCATCTGGCCGGCGCGGAAGTCGCCCCTGGAATATCCATTGTTTCGTGACCGGTAAGGCGGATGGCTGGGTTTGCTGGCTTGCGGCCGACCCATTCAGGTAACAGCGCAGCCGGCCATGGTCATGCTGGGTGTGGCCGATGATCAAGTCCACCGCCTGTTGGACTTTCAGTCACCGTCGGGCACCTATAAAAACCCCACCTGGCCCACGGCCCGATACAATATCAGCCATGCCAAATAGAGGAACGGAACCCGCATGAAACGAAGCGCAATCAAGGCAGACCTGTTTGCCGGAGACAAGCGCCGGGAGAAGCTCGATGCCCTGGGCGACCCGCTGGTGTTTCTTGAGCGGTACGTGGATTTCGCGGCGCTGGCGGCGGACGTGGACCGCTAGCGTCGCGCCTGGTGAGTGAGAACGGGGTTTGCCGGCCGCCGTACCCCACCGAAACCATGGTGCGTATTCTGATCCTCAAACGACTGCACAATTTCTCCGACGAACAGAATGAGTGCCAACTCCTGGACCGGATGTGACCCGCGTGCTGTCGATACTTGGCGGCACTGATAATACGTATCTGCACGCTCGCAACAATTCTTAAGCGATTTCAAGTCATGCTCACGATCAAAGCCACCCGGCCCGTATTCGGGCCGACACGGTATTTTCAGAAACCCGGCCTGGCTTTCGTGCTTGTTGTTGGAACATGCGTCCAGCCACAGCGGATCAAACTCCTCAGTGAGGCACGTGCTTTACTCACTATGATGGGCATTCACATTAATCAGCGAGACCCCTTGCTGGGCAGTGGGAGCGATTGCGTCATGCTGCTGACGGAGATATTCGCCGGTTTCGCCATGGCGCTTCAACATGCTACAGATGCTGAAGTAGAGCATATGGCTGTCACAAGTGGCACTATCGAGGGTGAAAGCATCGTTTGGTTGGAAACAGAACACTTCGAAGTTGCGGCTTATGCGGGCGAACTTGCCGCTTGCACCCTTAACAGCCTGATCCGGGGCGAACCCGATGCAGGACAGTCCTTTTCATCCACGCTGCCTGAGTTTCTGGACTATGCCAGCCATAGAACGCTCGACCCAAACACTCGCCTGCTCATGGCTGAGGCGCGGAGGCGACGTTTCCTGGTCCTCGACATCGACCAAGCACCATTCACACCCACGCGTACAAATTTCACGATACGCCATGGGCTGATCCAAATTGGCATGGGCTGCAGGCAGCGACGGTTTTTAGGCCCCCTGGCTGAAGGCCTTGACCCAAACGTATTGGCACAGGTTTCCCGCCTGGATCGGCTTATGCCCCTGCTACGTAGGGCGAACATTCCCACACCCGATCAGGATCTTGAGTTTACCAACAATGTTACAGCAGCACGCGTTCGCAGAGCCGGGCAGCGTGTCGGATTTCCAGTGATGCTCCGGTCACCTCAGACACCCGAGTTCAGCTATGCCATCCCGGGGTTTCCCCTGATTGGTCCCATCGTAACGCCCAGCCAATTGCAGGCGTCTTATGCAGGTGCCTTCGCGGAACATCATCCAGCATGGGTCGAATCTTATGTTGCCGGTAGCCGGTACTACTTCCTTATCATCGGGAATACCGTCGAATCAGTCGTACTTCAACACCCACCACAAGTCATAGGCGACGGCATCACATCCCTGCGCAGCTTGGTTGCAATGCGATTAAGTCATGCGTCAAGTTTGCAGGAACGCTTGGCCTGGAAAGAAATCGCTGCTCCTGCCAAGGATGTCACATGCATGTTAGCCCTATCCGGCCTGGACTGGGATTCCATTCCGGATGCGGGCAGGTTGGTTCGCTTGCGTGTCATGGGTACGCCATACAATGGTGGCCATTGTGAAGATGTCAGCAATGCTCTGAGTGCTACCTTTGAAGATATTGCCGTTGCTGCTGCGCGCGCCTGCGATTTGGATTTCGCGGGCGTCGAGATGGTTATCGGCGACTCCCAGAGTGCAGCGATCTATCCCAATTGTGCCGTGACGAACGTTCATGCCGACCCGGATATGTCGATGCATGTAGCTCCCGGCCACAACCCGGCGGTGCGACTTCTCAAGCACTTCTATCCGATGGACAGTGACGCATGTATCCCGACTGTCGCGGTCACAGGGACCAACGGTAAAACCACCACCAGGATGCTGGCCCATATCTTTCGACAAGCCGGCTATCGGGTCGGATATACATGCACACTGGGAGTCTATATCGATGGCGAAATGATAGCGGCTGGCGATATGTCAGGTTCGCCGGGCAGCCACATGTTGTTGGCCGACAGGACGATCAATGCGGCCATCCTGGAAACGGCGAGGGGTGGCTTGATCAAGTACGGAAGGCCTTTCGACCAGTGCGATATCGGCATTTGTCTGAACGTGGAAGCTGATCATATCGGCTTCGATGGCATCCATACACTTGACGAGATGGCGGTAGTCAAGCGGCAAGTTATCGAAAACACATCAAGCACAATCGTGCTCAATGCTGACGATCCGCGCTGCCTTGCCATGATCCCACATTCCTCGGCAAAGGATGTGCTTCTGTTTTCAGGTGATCCGGATACACCCGACCTTGAATCGCATGGCAGATCAGTAGTCATCGAGAAAGATCAGTCCCGCCAGTACCTCACCATTCGGGATGGCCTTCGCGTACATCGCGTCATCTCGGTGGATGAGATCCCAGCAGTGGATGCGGGCCAGGCACGCTACAACTTAAACAATGCTGCCGCTGCCGCGACCGCCGCCTATGCAATCGGCATACCAATTTCGGCAATAAAGCTGGGCTTGCAGTCGTTTGAATCCAACTTCGAGAGTAATCCAGGCCGATTCAACGATTTCATGGGGCCGCCGTTTCGATTGATCCTGGATTCGGCACACAATCCCCATGGGGTACAAGCCTTGATGCAGCGTCTGGCGCATGACAGATGCGATGGGCGCCGTATTGTGGTGTTCTCTGCTCCGATCGACAGCACCGAGGCATCGATAAACGAGAGTACGCGGCTTATCGCCGGTAGCTTTGACTATTTCATCTGCACTAAGCGTAAAAACATTGACGATGCATCGATCAACGTGAAGCCCTTGGCACTGCGCGCCACATTGATCGAATACGGGGTTACCGAGGACCGCATCGACGTAATCTTCAGCCCTGTTGAGGCTATCGATACAGCGCTAGAGATGGCCTGCCCTGGAGATTTGGTCATGATCCTTATCTCGCCGAGCGACCAAGGCGTGTTCGATATCGGCAAGAGATTGCATCAATATGCGCATGTATCGACTACGCCGAACGGCTAGTGCCATCATATAAAATTTACGTTACCGCGAACCGGTATATTCTTGCGCCACGAAATAGCTCAAGACGAAAAATGACCTCGATTGCCTTCGTTACTACATGCAAGGGCCGCTTGCACCATATCCAGCAAACTCTGCCACTGATCGTTTCTCAGGCCCCAGACGAGGTGATTGTGGTCGATTACGGTTGCCCGCAGCGTGTCGGCGACTGGGTCGAATCACATTACCCGCAAGTCAAAGTGGTTCGGGTCGAAGACGATCCGGGGTTTTGTCTGCCACGCGCCAGAAATATCGGTGCCAAACATACGACATCTCCCTGGATTTGTTTCATCGACGCGGATGTGCGCATTGCCCCCGGTTGGCTTCAGTGGTTACGAACCCACGTCCACCCGAACTTTTATTTTCGAGCCGAGCCAAAAAATGGAATTCGGGATAAGGAGACTTGGGGAACGGTTGTTTGTACTCGTCAGGCGTTCGAAATGATTGGCGGCTACGATGAGGTATTTCGTGGCTGGGGCGGAGAAGACCATGATTTATATGTCCGTCTCAGGTTGTCTGGCATGGTTGAAGGGGCTTTCCCTTCCTTGTTCGTCGACGCCATCCCTCATGACGATGCTGAACGAATCGCCTTTCACGATGTGAAAAATAGATATTTACAAGCCATTATCAATGAGCTTTACAGCGAGGCGAAGCTTCAAATCGCGAGAATTCGAGGCAGTCATTCGCGGTTCCCATGGGATGCGCGGCTGGCATTGATGGATCAGATCAAACGTGCGGTCGTTGATTGGGGCGGCGACAAGTCGAAACCCATGCCCAGCATTTCCTTGTCCGTGAAGGGTTCGGGTTGGTTGCCTGAACCTTACCGAATGCTGAAAGAATGCACTTTTACGCTCACGCTAGGTGAAACAACAGGCGCCAAGGGAAATCCTCCAGCCGAGTGATTCTGGAAACGCTGTCGCCATCTGCTGGATTTTGACCGGGCAGTAGACCACTCCCCTGGGTGAGTGGGCGTGGAATAAGTGCAGACGTTTTCTCAGAAGGGACGTTTTGACGGTGGTGTTTTGGAGCGCGTGGCCGCTTCATTCGCTCGCCTCGATCCTCGACTGAGCCGTCGCGCCGCGATGGCAGAACCACTTCGCTCTTGAAATGCCGGTGGTCACCCTGACTTTGTGACCGCTGGATAAACGTATTACTTTGGAGATTTCAGATATGAGCGAAACGAGTAAGGAAACCCTGGGCTTTCAGGCCGAGGTAAAGCAACTCCTGCAATTGATGATCCATTCCTTGTACAGCCACAAGGAAATCTTCGTGCGCGAGCTCTGCTCGAATGCCGCCGACGCCGCCGACAAGCTGCGCTTCGAGGCCCTGAACGACGGCGCCCTGTATGAAAACGATCCCGACCTGAAGATCTGGATCAGCGCCGACAAGGAAGCCAAGACCCTGACGCTCCGCGACAACGGCATCGGCATGAGCCGCCAGGAGGTCATCGAGCACATCGGCACCATTGCCAAGTCGGGCACGCGCGAGTTCTTCGGCAAGCTCACCGGCGACCAGAAGAAGGACGCCCAGCTCATCGGCCAGTTCGGCGTCGGCTTCTATTCCAGCTTCATCGTCGCCGACAAGGTCACCCTGACCACGCGCCGCGCCGGTCTGACCCCGGAACATGGCGTGCGCTGGGAGTGCTCCATGGAAGGAGACGAAGCCGGTTCGTACAACCTGGAGACGGTCAAAAAGGAACAGCGCGGCACCGAGATCACCCTGCACCTGAAGGCCGATGAAGCCGAATTTCTGGAGGAATGGCGTCTGAAGACCGTGGTGCGCCAGTACTCTGACCATATCGCCATCCCCATCGTGTTCATCAACGACAAGGGCGAGGAAGAGACCGTCAACAAGGCCAATGCCTTGTGGGCGCGTTCGAAGAACGATATCAGCGAGGACGAGTACAAGGCCTTCTACAAGCACGTCGGCCACGACTACGAAGACCCGGTCGCCTGGACCCATGCCCGCGTCGAGGGCCGTCAGGACTACACCGTGCTGATGTACGTGCCGGCGCATGCGCCTTTCGACCTGTGGGACCGCGAGGCCAAGACCGGCGTCAAACTCTACGTCAAGCGCGTCTTCATCATGGAAGACGCGCGCAAGTTGATGCCGGCCTACCTGCGCTTCATGCGCGGTGTGATCGACGCCGCCGACCTGCCGCTCAACGTCTCGCGCGAGATCCTGCAACAGACCAAGGACATGGAGATGATCCGCGCCGGTTGCGTCAAGAAGGCACTCGACCTGCTCGACACCATCGCCGAAGAGCGCAAGGACGACTACGCCAAGGTCTGGGAGAATTTCGGCGAAGTGCTCAAGGAAGGCGTCGGCGAGGATCACGCCAACAAGGAGCGCATCGCCAAATTGCTTCGCTTCCGCAGCACCGCCTGCGACGAGGTCACGGTGTCCTTCGCCGACTACATCAGCCGCATGAAGGAAGGCCAGGACAAGGTCTACTACATCACCGCCGACAGCCTGCCCGCCGCCAAGGCCAGCCCGCACCTGGAAATCTTCCGCAAGAAGGGCATCGAAGTGCTGCTGCTCTCCGACCGGGTCGACGAATGGCTGGTGTCGCACCTTTTTGAATTTGATGGCAAATCGCTGGCCAGCGTCGCCAAGGGCGACCTGGACTTGTCCGGCGTGAAATCCGAGGAGGCCGACAAGGCGGAAGACGAGGCCGCCGAGACAAAAGAGATCGGGGCCGAAGAAGCCAAGGCGCTGATCGAGCGCATCCAGAAAGCCCTCAAGGACGACGTCAAGGAAGTCCGGGTCAGCACCCGGCTGGTCGATTCACCGGCCTGCCTGGTGGCCGACGAGAACGACATGAGCGGCCATCTGGCGCGCATGCTCAAGTCCATGGGCCAGAAGGCCCCGGAAACCAAGCCGATCCTGGAGATCAATGTCGGCCACGCCCTGGTCAAACGCATGGAGGCCGAGGATGGCGCGCGCTTCGGCGAACTGGCCAAGCTGGTGCTGGATCAGGCGGTGCTATTGGACGGCGGCCAGTTGAGCGATCCGGCGGGTTTTGTGAAGCGTATGAACGGGCTGCTGGGGGCTTGATCGGGATTGTCGGACTGGGCGCGGCGCGGTCCGACATGTCTGGTGTCCTGGTTGCCGCTGCCGAGCGAGCCGGTAAGTTCTAGGTTCAGCCACCCCGTGGCTCGCTCGGTTCAGGTTTTCGTCAGCAGCCAGACGGGCAGCCCGCGCAGATCCCACCCGGCGCCTTTGGCGGTGCGGATCAGGGCGGAAAGCAGACGGTGGAATTCGACGCGCTTCAGGCTGACCGTGCCGTCCTTGGTGTCCGGGTGCAGGATCAGGCTGCAACGGTCGCCCTTGGCCGAGGCCGACAGACTGGTGAGCAGGAGCGGCGGCGCCGGGGGCGGGCCGCTGCCAATCGCCGCGGTGCGGGTTTCCTTGTTCACTTCCATGGCAGGCGTACCGTCCAGGTCATCCTCCAGGGCTTCGATATATTCCAGAGCGACTCGCTCGGCTGCCGGCAAGGCGTTCGGTATGTCGCCACCGGACACGGTCTTTTCCAGCAGTTCGGCCACCTTGGGCAGGAAGCTTAGGACCATGCGGCGGGTCAGCCAGAAACGCCGGCCGGTACTGACCGAGAGCCAGATGCGGTCTTCGCTGTCGCTATAACCGAAGGTGAGTTGCGTCATTGTCAGGGCCGGGGCCGGTGGTGGATGTTGCCGATGCGCAGTTTGAAGTCGCCGCGCCGGGCATCCTCGAAATACAGTCTGAGCGTCGATTCGACCGTGCGGAAGGCCAGCTCGTCCCAAGGGATTTCATGCTCATGGAACAGGCGTACCTCCAGGCTTTCCTCGCCGGGGGCGAAGTCCAGATCGAGCAAGCGGGCGCGGAACAGCAGATAGACCTGGTCGATGTCGGGCAGGCTGAACAGGCTGTACAAGTCCAGGATCTCGACGCGCGCGCCAGCCTCTTCCAGGGTTTCGCGCGCCGCGCCTTCCGCCGTGCTCTCGCCGTTTTCCATGAAGCCGGCGGGCAGGGTCCACAGGCCATGGCGCGGTTCGATGGCGCGCCGGCAGAGCAACACCTGATCTTCCCATTCCGGCAGGCAGCCGACGACCATGCGCGGGTTCTGGTAATGGATACTGCCACATGCGTTGCAGACGTAACGGTGGCGGTTATCGCCGTCCGGGATCTTGTGGCTGACGGGGGCGCCGCAATGGCTGCAATAGTTCATGGTGGTAACGTAAGATCGATGCCGCAAGGTATCAAGAATCAAGTCCTTGCGCAAAGCGCATGAAATGTCCGGGGTGTTGAGCGATAATCCGCCCCGAGTCCAACTTCCTGGCCGTACGTCGTTACGGATACACCGAGCCCATCATGGAGTCCAACATGCCGAAACTGCGGGTCTTGGTCGTCGATGACGACAACATAATGCGCGAACTGCTCAAGGCCATCCTGCGCGAGGAGGGCTACCGCGTCGCCGGCGAGGCCAAGGATGGCGAGTCCGCCCTGACCGCATGTGACGACCTGAGCCCCGAAGTTGTCTGCCTGGATGTCAACATGCCGGGCATGAGCGGCATCGAAACCCTCAGGATCTTGCGTGGCAAACACCCCCAGGTACGCATCATCATGATTACCGGCGATGCGTCCTTGAATACTGTGCGCGAGGCAGTGAGCCTGGGTGCCGCCGGTTTCATCATTAAACCGTTTTCTCAGGGCAGGGTGGCCGACGCGTTGCGCGCCGCCCTGAAGCCAAGCGCGCCTTACCCGTAGCTATACGTCGCGCTGTCGCTGTCCGCCAACCATGGAGACCTTCATGTCCCAGATCCTGTTCCTGCGAGGTCGCGCCGCGCTTTCCGACTTCCGTATCGACAAGCTGTTGTTGGAATTGCGCCGCGTTGGCGTGGGCACGGTGACCGCCGAATTCCGCTATTTTGTCGAGTTGAATGGCGCACTGGGCGCCGCCGATCTGGCTTTCCTGGGCGAGTTGCTGCATGCCGAGGCGCATACCCCCCGACCCGACGCCTTGCTGGTCACGCCGCGCCTCGGCACGGTTTCGCCCTGGTCGTCCAAGGCCACGGATATCGTCGGCAACTGCGGTCTGAGTCATATCGCCCGCATTGAGCGCGGCATCAGCTGGCAACTGGCCGGCAAGAAGCGCAAGGCCATTCAGCCGGAGAGCATCGCCGCCGCCTTGCCCTTCTTGCACGACCGCATGACCGAAAGCGTCCTGTTCGACGAGCGCGATGCCGAAAAGCTGTTTCATCACGTCGCGCCGCCGCCCATGCAGAGCGTCGACATCCTCAAGGGCGGCAAGAAGGCCCTGGAGCAGGCCAACTCCGACCTCGGGCTGGCGCTGTCGCCCGATGAAATCGACTATCTGGTGGCCAACTTCAAGAAGGTGAAGCGCAACCCCACCGACGTCGAACTGATGATGTTCGCCCAGGCAAATTCTGAACACTGCCGCCACAAGATATTCAACGCCGACTGGGTGATCGACGGCAAGAAGCAGGGCGAATCGCTGTTCGGCATGATCCGCAACACCCACAACGTCCGGCCGCAAGGCACCCTGTCGGCCTACCACGACAATGCCTCGGTCATCGAAGGCGCGACCATTGGCCGGTTCTATCCGGACGCCGACCAAGTCTACCGCAGCCATGAGGAAGCCACGCATATCCTCATGAAGGTGGAGACGCACAACCATCCGACCGCCATCGCCCCGTTCCCGGGCGCGGCCACCGGCGCCGGCGGCGAGATTCGCGATGAGGGCGCCACCGGCAAAGGCTCCAAGCCCAAGGCCGGCCTGGCCGGTTTCACCGTCTCCAACCTGCGCATCCCCGGCTTTGAACAGCCCTGGGAAGTCGATTACGGCAAGCCGGAACGCATCGTCACGGCGCTGCGCATCATGCTCGACGGCCCCATCGGCTCGGCGGCCTTCAACAACGAATTCGGCCGGCCCAACCTCACCGGCTATTTCCGCAGCTTCGAAATGGCGACGCCGGATGGCCAAGTGCGCGGCTACCACAAGCCGATCATGATCGCCGGCGGTGTCGGTAATATCCAGGAACGGCATATCGACAAGGACCGTTTCAAGGCCGGCACGCTGCTGATCCAGCTTGGCGGGCCGGGCCTGCTGATCGGCCTGGGCGGCGGCGCGGCGTCGAGCATGGGCGCCGGCAGTAATGCCGAGTCGCTGGATTTCGATTCGGTGCAGCGCGGCAACCCGGAAATCCAGCGGCGTGCCCAGGAAGTCATCGACCGCTGCTGGCAGATGGGCGCCGACAACCCCATCCTCTCGGTGCATGATGTCGGCGCCGGTGGCCTGTCCAACGCCATGCCGGAACTGGCGCATGGCGCCGGTTTGGGCGCGAAGTTCGAATTGCGCGACGTGCCCAGCCTGGAACCGGGCATGAGCCCGCGCGAGATCTGGTGCAACGAGGCACAGGAGCGCTACGTCCTGGCCATCGCCCCGAAGAGCCTGGAGCTGTTCAAGGCGCTCTGCGAACGCGAGCGCTGCCCGTTCGCCGTGGTCGGCAAGGCCACCCGCGACGGCCACCTGACGGTCAGCGACCGCCACTTCAAGAACAATCCGGTGGACATGGGCATGGACGTCCTGCTCGGCAAGCCGCCGCGCATGACCCGCAAGGTGAGCCATGTCGTGCCGACGCTGAGGCCATTCAGCGCCGAGGGCCTGGACCTGAAAGACGCTGCCTATCGCGTCCTGCGCCACCCCGCCGTCGCCAACAAGAGTTTCCTGATCACCATCGGCGATCGCACCGTCGGCGGTTACACGGCGCGCGACCAGTTCGTCGGCCCGTGGCAGATGCCGGTCGCCGATGTCGCCGTCACCACCCTGGGCTACGCCACCGACCTCGGCGAGGCCTTTGCGATGGGCGAGCGTTCGCCCATCGCCCTGATCGACCCGGCGGCCTCCGGGCGCATGGCCGTCGGCGAGGCGATCACCAATCTGGCTGCCGCGGCGATCAACGCGATCGGCGACATCCGCCTGTCGGCCAACTGGATGGCGGCCGCCGGCCAGCCGGGAGAGGATGCCGCGCTCTACGCTACGGTGAAGGCCATCGGCAAGGAGCTTTGCCCGGCACTGGGCATCAGCATCCCGGTGGGCAAGGACTCGATGTCCATGGCCTCGCGCTGGCAGGAAGGCGACGAGAAAAAATCCGTGGTCGCGCCGCTGTCGCTGATCGTCACCGCCTTCGCTCCGACCACGGACGCGCGCCGCGCCCTGACGCCGCAACTGCGCACCGATCAGGGCGCCACCGATCTGATCCTTCTTGATCTGGGGCGCGGCCATAACCGCCTGGGCGGCAGCATCCTCGGCCAGGTCTACGGCGAACTCGGCGACACCTGCCCGAACCTCGACGCGCCAGCCCGCCTGAAGTCTTTCTTCGCCGTCATCCAGAATCTGAACCGGGAGGGCAAGATCCTTGCCTATCACGACCGCGCCGACGGCGGCCTGTTCGCCACGCTGGCCGAAATGGCCTTCGCCGGACGCTGCGGCATCGATCTGGATGTCGACGAACTGCGTTACCACCGTCTGCACGACGACATCATGGAAGACATCCAGGACGCCCCCGATCCGCGCGAGCCCTACACCAGCCGGCTGTTCGGCATCCTCTTCAACGAGGAACTCGGCGCCGTCATCCAGGTACGCCGCGAGGATACCCGCGCGGTATTCGATGCCTGCGTCGCCGCCGACCTGCGCGACGAGTTCTACGTCATTGGCGCGCCCAACAAGAAAGACCGACTGCGCATCTTGCGCGAGGGCGTCGCCGTGTTCGACGAAAAGCGCGCCGACCTGCTCGCCGCCTGGTCGGAAACCAGCGCCCGGATGCAGGCGCTGCGCGACAACCCGGCCTGCGCCGAGCAGGAGTTCGACGGCCTGCTGGCCGAGAAGAACCCTGGTCTGCATGCCAAGCTGAGCTTCGATCTGAACGACGACATCGCCGCCCCCTACATCAAGAAAAAACGCAGCCAGCCCAAGGTCGCCATCCTCCGCGAGCAGGGCGTCAACGGCGAGGTCGAGATGGCCGCCGCCTTCGCCCGCGCCGGCTTTGCACCGGTGGATGTGCACATGAGCGATATTCTCGCCGGCCGGGTCAAGCTCAAGGACTTCAAGGGTCTCGCCGCCTGCGGCGGTTTCAGCTACGGCGACGTGCTCGGCGCCGGCGGTGGCTGGGCGGCGTCCATCCTGCACAACGCCCGTGCCCGCGACGAGTTCGAGCGCTTCTTCAAGCGCACCGACAGCTTCGCCCTGGGTGTCTGCAACGGCTGCCAGATGATGAGCCGCCTGAAAGACATCATCCCCGGCGCCGAGCGCTGGCCGCGTTTCGAGCGCAATCTGTCGGAGCAGTTCGAAGCCCGCTTTGTCATGGTGGAAGTGCCCAAGTCGCCCTCCATCCTGTTCGACGGCATGGCCGGCAGCCGCATGCCCATCGTCGTCGCCCACGGCGAAGGCCGCGCGGTGTTCGACGGCAAGGCGCAAAGGAACACCGCCGAGGTCTGCCTGCGTTATGTCGACAACCGTGGACGCAAGACCGAGACCTTCCCGTTCAATCCAAACGGTTCGCCCAAGGGCATCACCGGCCTGACCACCCCGGATGGCCGCTTCACCATCATGATGCCGCACCCGGAACGGGTCTTCCGCGCCGTGCAGCATTCCTGGCGACCGGATGCATGGCGCGAGGACGGGCCGTGGTTGCGGGTGTTCAGGAATGCCAGGAAGTGGGTGGGGTAATACCGGCGGCGGCGCTGCCGCCATGCAGCCGGGCGCGCTTTAAAAAAGTTCGACCGAGCTGTTGTCCAGATGGTCTTGCAGCGCACCGGAACTGACCAGCTCCTGAAAACCATGCGCCTGGTTGCGCCCGCTTTTCTTGGCATGGTAGAGCGCCCGATCGGCCTCTTCGATGGCCTTGGGCGGGGTCGAGCCCGGTTTCAGGCGGGTGTGGCCAATGCTGACCGTGACTCGACCGACTTGGGGAAAGGCGTGTTTCTCGACGTTGCGACGCACCCGTTCGAGCACCTTTGCGGCCTGCGCCTGGGTGAGTTCCTGTAGCAGAACGACGAACTCCTCGCCACCGTATCGATAGATCAGATCGTCGTCGCGCAGGGTTTGACGCAGGATGTTGGCGAAGGCGAGCAGGGTTTCGTCGCCGATCAGGTGGCCGTAGGTGTCGTTGACCCGCTTGAAATTGTCCAGATCGAGTACCGCCAGGAAGTCCGAGTAATTCTGGTCTTTGTAGCGCCGTCCGTGGAGTGACGCAGCCAACAGATCGTTGAGTTTGGCTTCCATCCTGCGCCGGTTGAACAGTCCCGTCAGGGTGTCCTTGGCGCTGTCGCGCAGCACACTGACGAAGTTCCGGTAAACCTTCAGCATGCCCCGGACCAGCCGCAAGTTGCCGTCGTCCCAGGCGCCCCGGGCGATTGCCAGGAGGCGGGCTTGTTCGTCGTCGGCGCTCAGGGTGCAGGCCAGGAGGTACTCCTTGGCGCCGGCCCGGACGATACGAATATCCGCATCCGGCACGCCGGCCTTGAGCAGGTCGAAAATGACGTCCGGTAGAAGCCTCCCGTCTCCGGCCACGATACGCAGTTCGTCGTCGTCGCGTTCCCGGCTCAACAGCCAGCAATCCTCGTGGTCGAGCATCTCCTGAAACGAGGAGAACAGGCTGTGCTCCAGCGAGCGCTGATCGCGCTGCTCGGTTAGCGAGACGATGGACTCGATGACTTCATGAAGCGCCGGGTCGGCGGATTGTCCGGGTTGGTACATGGCGAAGTGGCGTGTGGGAACCAAAAAAGACTACTTGATCCTTTAAGTGGCGCAAAGCTATTTGGAATACTTTCGGACGATGCCGCGGACGATGCCGTAAATTTCCAACGTGCCTTCCGGGCGGATCACCGGATAGTCGGGATTGGCGGGCATGAGAACGTACAGGCCATCGGTTTGCGCCAAGTGCTTCAGGGTGAATTCGCCATCGACTAGGGCGACGACCAGGTCGCCGTTGCCCGCCGGGCCATCGCGTTCGACGACGGCGAGATCACCGGGGAGGATGCCGGCGCCGGACATCGAATCGCCTTTGACTTCGATCAGCACGGTGCGCGACGGCGCGCCGACCAAATAGCGGTCCAGGCTGACCGGGTCGAGGTAGCTGTCCTCGGCGTTTTGAGGATGACCGGCGCGTACCGTGCCGCGCCGGGTGCGTTCGAAAAATCGCGCGCCCGGTTTCAGGCGCCGATCCTCGGTGGCTTCAAGGTAGCCGGTGGCGCGCATTCGCCCGACAAAAGCCGCCACCGAGGACTTCGAGCGCAAGCCCAATATCTGGCCGATGGCCGAGTACGGCGGGAATACGCCCTGGTCGGCGTAATAATCCTGGAGCAGTGCCAGATACGCGGGATCTTTGGACATGCGGCGAGGCGAACGGGTCGAACGTCAAAGGTAAATGGTAGCGCGGATTCATGAACGGGGGCTTTTTAGGTAAAATCCCGTATCACTTCCAGCCCAATTCCCGATGACCCGATACATATTCGTTACCGGTGGCGTGGTTTCCTCGCTAGGCAAGGGGATCGCCGCCGCGTCGCTTGCCGCCATTCTTGAATCGCGCGGCATCAAGGTCACGCTGCTCAAGCTCGATCCGTATATCAACGTCGATCCGGGCACCATGAGCCCGTACCAGCACGGCGAGGTCTTCGTCACCGAGGACGGGGCCGAGACCGACCTCGATCTGGGCCACTACGAGCGCTTCAGCCGGGCCAGGATGTCGAAGCGCAACAACTTCACCACCGGCCAGATCTATGAGTCGGTGATCAAGAAGGAACGCCGTGGCGAATATCTCGGCAAGACGGTGCAAGTCATTCCGCACATCACCGACGAGATCAAGTTGCATATTCGCGAGGGCGCCGGTGATGCCGATGTGGCCATCGTCGAGATCGGTGGCACCGTGGGCGATATCGAGTCGCTGCCCTTTCTGGAGGCCATCCGGCAGATGGGCATCGAGGAGCGCGGCAGCACCTGCTTCATCCATCTCACCCTGTTGCCTTACATTCCGACCGCCGGCGAACTGAAGACCAAGCCGACGCAACACTCGGTCAAGGAGCTGCGCGAGATCGGTATCCAGCCGGATATCCTGCTGTGCCGTGCCGACCGTTCCATCCCGGCCGAGGAGCGGCGCAAGATCGCCCTGTTCACCAACGTCCAGCCCGAGGCGGTGATTGAGGCGCTGGACGCCGATTCGATCTACAAGATCCCGGCGATGCTGCACGACCAGATGCTCGACGAGATCGTTTGTCACAAGCTGGGCATTCTCGCCAAGGCCGCCGACCTCTCGGTCTGGAAAAAACTGGTCGATGCCCTGGAACATCCCGAGCATTCGGTGGACATCGCCTTCGTCGGCAAATACGTCGATCTGACCGAGTCCTACAAATCGCTCACCGAGGCCATGCGTCACGCCGGCATCCACACGCGCAGCCAGGTGAACATCCACTACATCGACTCCGAAGCTCTGGAAACCGAGGGCACTACGAGCCTCAAGGGCATGGACGCGATTCTGGTGCCGGGCGGTTTCGGCAAGCGCGGCGTCGAAGGCAAGATCGCCGCCATCCGTTATGCCCGCGAGAACACGCTGCCCTATCTGGGCATCTGCCTGGGCATGCAGCTTGCCGTCGTCGAATTCGCCCGCGATGTCGCCGGGATGAAGGGCGCGCATAGCACCGAATTCGAGGCCGGGACCAACTACCCGGTAATCGGCCTGATCACCGAATGGCTGGACCGTGAGGGCAAGGTCGAAAAACGCGACGAAAAATCCGATCTGGGCGGCACCATGCGTCTCGGCGGCCAGCGCTGCAAGCTGGGCGCCGATTCGCTGGCGCGCGCCGTCTACGGCAAGGACGAGATCGTCGAGCGTCATCGCCACCGCTATGAAGTCAACAACACCCTGCTGGCGCAGCTCCAGGACAAGGGTCTGATCGTCTCCGGTCGGGCGCCGGGCACCGACCTGTGCGAGATGATCGAACTGCCGCGCGATGTGCATCCCTGGTTTGTCGGCTGCCAGTTCCACCCCGAGTTCACTTCCAACCCGCGCGATGGCCATCCCTTGTTCAAGGCCTTTGTCGAAGCCGCCCTGAAACGGAAGGAATTACAATGAAACTCTGTGGCTTCGAGGTTGGCCTCGACCATCCCCTGTTCCTGATCGCCGGCCCGTGTGTCATCGAGTCCGAGCAGATGGCCCTGGATACCGCCGGGCAACTGAAAGAGATCTGCGCCGATATCGGCATGCCCTTCATCTACAAGTCCTCGTTCGACAAGGCCAACCGCTCCTCCGGCACCTCGTTCCGCGGCCTGGGCATGGACGAGGGCCTGCGCATCCTTGCCGAGGTGAAGAAGCAGATTGGCGTACCGGTACTCACCGATATCCATGAAAAGGACGAGATCGCCGCCGTCGCGGCGGTGGTCGATGTCCTGCAAACCCCGGCCTTCCTGTGTCGCCAGACCGATTTCATCCAGGCGGCCGCCGCGTCCGGCAAGCCGGTGAATATCAAGAAGGGACAGTTCATGGCGCCCTGGGACATGAAGAACGTCGTCGACAAGGCCAAGGCCGCGAATGGCGGCGCCGACAGCATCATGGTCTGCGAGCGCGGTGCCTCGTTCGGCTACAACACCCTGGTCTCGGACATGCGCGGCCTGGCGGTGATGCGCGAGACGAACTGCCCGGTGGTCTTCGATGCCACTCATTCGGTGCAGCAGCCCGGCGGCCAGGGCACCAGCTCGGGCGGTCAGCGCGAGTTCGTGCCGGTGCTGGCGCGCGCGGCGGTGGCCGTGGGTGTTGCCGGCCTGTTCGCCGAGACGCACCCCGACCCCGCCAAGGCCTTGTCCGACGGCCCGAATGCCTGGCCGCTGCCATTAATGAAAGAATTGTTGATCACACTCAGGGAAATCGATGCCCTGGTGAAACAAAAGGGCTTTATCGAAGCCCGCCTGTAACCGGCGAATAACAGTCGCCTAGTCAATTAAAGGAAACCAAGTGAGTGCAATCGTTGATGTAGTCGCCCGTGAGATTCTCGATTCCCGTGGTAATCCCACCATCGAGGCCGATATCCTGCTGGAATCCGGCGTCCTGGGCCGTGCCGCTGTACCGTCCGGTGCCTCCACCGGCAGCCGCGAGGCCATCGAGTTGCGTGACGGCGACAAGGGTCGCTACGGCGGCAAGGGCGTCCTGCAAGCAGTCGAAAACGTCAACATGGAGATCGCCGAATCGCTGATGGGCCTGGATGTCGAGGAACAGGTGTTCATCGACCGCACCCTGATCGACCTGGACGGCACCGAGAACAAGTCGCGCCTGGGCGCCAACGCCATGCTGGCCGTCTCCCTGGCCTGCGCCCGCGCCGCGGCAGAGGAATCGGGCCTGCCGCTATACCGCTATCTGGGCGGTGCCGGGCCAATGAATCTGCCGGTGCCGATGATGAACATCATCAACGGCGGCGCCCACGCCAGCAACAACATCGACATGCAGGAATTCATGATCATCCCGGCCGGGCTACCCAGTTTCCGCGAGGCCCTGCGCTGCGGCGCCGAGGTCTTCCACAGCCTGAAGAAATTGCTCGACAAGGGTGGCTTCGCCACCGGTGTGGGCGACGAGGGTGGTTTCGCGCCCAACTTCCAGTCCAACGAAGAGGCCCTGAAGTACATCATGCAGGCCATCGATGCCGCCGGCTATGTGCCGGGCAAGGACGTGATGATTGGCCTGGACTGCGCTGCTTCGGAGTTCTACAAGGATGGTCGTTACGTTCTAGAGTCCGAGGGTCTGCAACTCACTTCCGCTGAATTCACCGACTACCTCGCCGCTTGGGTCGACAAATACCCGATCATCAGCATCGAGGACGGCATGCATGAAGGCGATTGGGACGGCTGGGTGATGCACACCGCCAAGCTGGGCAAGAACACGCAGATCGTTGGCGACGACCTGTTCGTCACCAATGCCAAGACCTTGCGCGAAGGCATCAAGCTGGGCGTGGCCAATTCGATCCTGATCAAGGTCAACCAGATCGGCACGCTCTCGGAGACCTTCGACGCCATCGAAACCGCCAAGCGCGCCGGCTACACCTCGGTGATTTCGCATCGCTCCGGCGAGACCGAAGACAGTTTCATCGCCGACCTGGCCGTGGGCAGCAACGCCATGCAGATCAAGACCGGCTCGCTGTCGCGCTCCGACCGCATCGCCAAGTACAACCAGCTCCTGCGCATTGAGGAAGAGCTCGGCGGCAACGCCATGTATCCCGGCCTGGAGGCCTTTTACCAGTTGAGGTGATATGCGCGGCCTGGGGTGGGTACTGATGGGACTGATTGTTTTGCTTCAGTACCCGCTTTGGCTGGGCAAGGGCAGCTGGCTCAGGGTATGGGAGCTGGATCGGCAGCTTGCCGACCAGCGCACCGCCAACCTCGCCCTGGACGAGCGCAACGACCAGTTGGCGGCCGAGGTGAAGGATCTGAAAACCGGCTACGAGGCCATAGAAGCCCGGGCGCGTTACGAATTGGGCATGATCAAGGGGAACGAAGTCTTCTACCAGGTGATGGAAGCGCCGAATTCCGGTGAGCGCTCCAGCTTGGATGAATCGCATACTCAGGAGGTGAGACCTTGACCAATCTGCACTATCTACTGATTGGCTTGGCGGTGTTGCTGGTCGGCGGCGTGATGCTCTACAACTATCTCCAGGAGCGGCGCCTGCGCAAGCAGATCGATGGCATGTTCCAGCGCAATCTCGATACGCCTTCCGTGGCGGACAGCCCGGAATCCCAGGTCAACGCTCCCGCCAAATCCGACGATGGCAGCGTTTCGACCTCCGCCCCGGGTCTGGATGGCCTGTCCATGGCCATCGACGAGAGCCAGGATACCTATGACGAGATGCTGACGCTGATGCGCCGGGTGTCCGTGGATCAGGACGATGCGGCGTCTTCCGGGCCGTTGCCCGATGATGATGGCGAAAATCCGTCGGCCGTCGCCCCGGCGCCGCCCGCGAAAGATACCAGGGCGCCACCCTGGCACCAGGATACGGCAGCACCCCCCCCACCCCCGCGCGCCGAGCCATTGCCGGCAGCGATACCCACCGTCGATGCCGAGGACCCGAAGGCCTCGGCGGCTATTGGCCCGAGCCCCCTGGACCCCGAGGTGGAATGTATCGCCCGAGTGCGCGCCGGTCATCGCGGCACGGTTTCCTATGCCGCGTTGATCGATCGCCTGCGTCGCATCGGCAAGCCGGTGCGCGCCTATGGGTATGGCGATAGCGCGACCTGGCAGCCCCTGACGGCGCTGGCGTCGGGTGATTTCAGCGTGGTGGAACTGGCCATGCAACTGGTGGATCGCAAGGGTCCGGTGACGCAGGCCCAGCTCGACAGCTACTGCAATGCCCTTTACGAACATGCCGCCGAGCATGGTGGCGCGGTGACCTGCCCGGATAGGCCGGTCGTTCTCGACAAGGCGCGGGAACTCGATGCCTTCTGCATGGCGGTGGATATGCTCATCGGCCTGAATCTGGTGGCCCCGGAGGGCATGCCTTTCCTTGGCAAACGTATCGACGATCTGGCCCGCGCGGCGGGCATGAGCCTCACCAAGCAAGGCGCGTACGTACTCCAGGATGCCGCCGGCCGCGGCCTGTTTTCACTGGTGAATCAGCGTGGCGCGCGCTTCGTGCCTGAAGATGCGACCCTGACCACGGCATCGGTGACGCTGTTGTTCGATGTGCCCAATATCGAACGCGGCCTGGCGGTATTCGACCGCATGACCACGCTGGGCTTCGATCTGGCCCGTGCCCTGGGTGGGCGGATGATGGACGACCACGGTCATGTGGTTACCCAGGCCAGCCTGCATAACGATCGGCAGCAACTCGCCGGCTTTTATGCGCGCATGGTGGCCTATGGTATTCCCGCCGGCAGCGAGCGCGCCCGGCGTCTGTTCGCGTGAGGCGTGCGGCGTGACGGGTGGGGCGGAGCAGCGCGCCCGCGAACTGCGTCGCTTGATCGAGGCGGCGAACCATCGCTATTACGTCATCGATGCACCCACCATCCCCGATGTTGAATACGACCGGCTGTTTCATGAACTGCAGGCGCTCGAAAGCGACCATCCCGAACTCCTTGCCGCCGACTCGCCTACCCAGCGCGTCGGCGGCAAGCCCCTGGCTGGATTTGCTCCGGTGCGGCATCGCTTGCCCATGCTGTCGATTCGCACCGAGACCGATACGACCCCGGCTGGCGCCCTGGCCTTCGATGCCCGGGTGCGCAAGGAGCTGGGCCTGACCGAGGCCGATGCCCCGGTGGAATACGCCGCCGAGTTGAAATTCGATGGCCTGGCCATGTCGCTACGCTACGAGAACGGTGTCCTGGTCCAGGCGGCGACCCGAGGCGATGGCGAGACTGGCGAGGATGTGACGCTGAACATCCGTACTGTGCGCGCCATCCCGTTGCGCCTGAACACCGAGATGCCGCCCGAAGTGCTCGAGGTGCGCGGCGAGATCTACATGCGTCGGGACGATTTCGAGCGTTACAACGAGAAACAGCGCACTCAGGACAAGCCGACACTGGTGAATCCACGCAACGGCGCGGCAGGCAGCATCCGCCAGCTCGATCCCCGGATTGCCGCGCAACGCCCGCTGTCTTTCTTCTGCTACGGCATTGGTGAGAGCATCGGCTGGCCAGTACCGGTCACGCATGGCGCAACCCTCGATGCGCTTGGCGCGCTGGGCTTGCCGGTCTGCACCGAGCGCGTGGTGGGGCAGGGCGCTGCGGCGCTGGTAGCCTTCCACCAAACCATTGCCGCCAGGCGTTATCGCTTGCCGTTCGACATCGATGGCGTGGTCTACAAGGTCAACCGGCTGGAACTACAGCGCCGGCTCGGTTTCGTCGCGCGCGAGCCGCGCTGGGCGGTCGCGCACAAATACCCGGCGCAGGAGGAACTGACCACGGTCGAGGCCATCGAGGTGCAGGTCGGCCGCACCGGCGCCTTGACGCCGGTGGCGCGCCTGAAGCCGGTGTTCGTCGGCGGCGTCACGGTGACCAATGCCACGCTGCACAACGCCGACGAAGTGAGCCGCAAGGACGTCCGGGTGGGCGATACCGTCATCGTCCGGCGCGCCGGCGATGTCATCCCCGAGGTCGTGTCGGTGGTCCTGGAGCGTCGTCCCATGCGCGACCTGATCGCTCCTTTGCACCCGACCTTCGAGATGCCCACGCATTGCCCGGAATGCGGCGCCCCGGTCATTCGCCTGGAAGGCGAGGCGGCGGCGCGCTGCACCAATGGCCTGAGTTGCCCGGCACAACGCAAGCAGGCCATCCTGCACTTCGCTTCCCGCCGGGCGATGGATATCGAGGGCCTCGGCGAAAAGCTCGTCGACCAACTGGTGGAGCGCGGCTTGGCGACGCCTGCCGAGATCTATGCCTTGACCCGCGACGAACTCGCTGGCCTGGAGCGTATGGCGGAAAAATCCGCCGACAACCTTCTCCAGGCGATCTCGGCCAGCAAACACCGGGAGCTCGCCCGGTTCGTCTTTGCCTTGGGCATCCGCAATGTCGGTGAGCAGACCGCCAAGGATCTGGCGCGCCACTTCGGCAATCTGGATGCGCTGATGTCCGCCGATGTGGCCGCCTTGTTGCAGGTGCCCGATGTCGGCCCGGTGGTTGCCGAGTCGATATTGGCCTTCTTCGCCGAGCCGCATAACCGGACGGTCATCGAGGGCCTGCGCGCCGCCGGGGCCTGGCGCGATGGCGAGGCACAGCCCCTGGTCGGGCCGCTCACCGGCATGACTTTCGTGCTCACCGGCACCCTGCCCACACTCACCCGGGACGAAGCCAAGGCACGTATCGAAGCCTTGGGCGGCAAAGTGGCCGGAAGCGTCTCGAAGAAGACGAATTACGTTGTCGCGGGTACTGAAGCTGGGTCAAAATTGATCAAAGCCCGAGAACTGGGCATCGCCATCCTGGATGAGGATGGGCTGTTGGCATTATTTAATTAGGGAGCTAAACACATGAAACGAGTCACAAAAGCCGTATTTCCGGCGGCCGGCATGGGCACCCGGTTCCTGCCCGCCACCAAGGCCAACCCCAAAGAGATGTTACCCATCGTCGACAAGCCGCTGATCCAGTATGCGGCAGAGGAAGCGATCGCCGCCGGCATCACCGACCTGATCTTCATCATCGGGCGCAGCAAGCGGGCCATCGCCGACCACTTCGATAAGGCCTACGAACTGGAAATCGAGCTGGAAGCCAAGGGCAAATTCGAGGCCTTGCAGGAATTGCGCGACATGCTGCCCAGCAGCGTCAATTGCATTTATATCCGTCAGGCCGAAGCCTTGGGTCTTGGCCATGCGGTGCTGTGCGCCAAGCCGGCGGTGAACGACGAGCCCTTCGCGGTCATCCTGGCCGACGACCTGATCGATGCGCAGCCGGGGGTGGTTAGGCAAATGTGCGACCAGTTCGATTATTACCAGTGCTCATTGGTTGGGGTGCAGCCGGTCGATCCGAAGGATACTGGCTCCTATGGCATCGTCGCCAGCGAGCCCCTCTCGGAGCGGTTGAACCGTATTACGCGCATCGTCGAAAAGCCCAAGCCTGAAGATGCGCCGTCGAATCTCGGCGTGGTTGGGCGCTACGTTTTGACGCCGCGCATCTTCGATCACCTGCGGCGTATAGAACGTGGCGCCGGTGGTGAGTTGCAGCTGACCGACGCTATCCAGTCGTTGCTCAAGGAACAGCAGGTTCTGGCTTATGAGTACACCGGCACGCGCTACGATTGCGGTTCCAAGGCCGGGTATCTCAAGGCCACCGTCGAATACGCCATGAAGCATCCGGAAGTCGCCGAGGAATTCTCGCGCTACATCACTGAACGATTCTGCGCCAGGCCTGCTTAGGCTGAACCTGCCCAGCGATTCAACAGCTCGCGCGCGGCGCGCGCGACCTCGCTGGCGGTGAGCCCGGTGGGGCCCCGTCCGGCCAGCACGGCGGCATCGCCCGCCGCGCCATGCAGATGGACACCGGCGACGGCGGACTGTTCCAGCGACAGCCCCTGCGCGCACAGTGCGGCGATCATGCCGGCCAGGACATCGCCCATGCCCGGCGCGGCCATGCCGGAATTGCCGGTGTCGTTGCGCCAGATTGGACTTCCCGGAAAGTGAGTGAGGCTGTGGGCGCCCTTGAGGACGATACCGACCGGGTAGCGTTCGGCCAGGGCGGTCAACGACGCCACCCGGTCGGCCTGGATGTCCGCCGCGCCGACACCCAGCAGGCGAGCCGCTTCACCGGGATGCGGGGTCAGCAGGGTCGGCCCGCGCCGTTCTTGGACGGCTTCGCACAGTGCCGATTCGGCGGCGATCAGGTTGAGTGCGTCGGCATCCAGCAACAGTGGCAGCGACGTATTCAGGGCCGCTTCGAGCCAGCCGCGCGCGGCCGCGCTCATGCCCAGACCCGGCCCGAGCACCAGGCAAGCCGGGGTGTCGACCGCCAGGGCACGTTCCGGCGAGCAAAGCATCAACTCAGGGGCGTTGAAGTCGACGCCGATGCGCTCATCAAGGAGTCCGGCATAGACTCTGCCCGCGCCCAGCCAGAGTGCGGCGCGGGCCGCCAGCAGTGCCGCCCCGGCCATGCCTGGCGCGCCGCCCAGGACGGCGACGTTGCCGAAATCGCCCTTGTGGCTATCCGCGGGTCTGGGCTTGAACCAGCCGCGAATCAGGTCGGGATCGATGCTGCGTGTGATCATGTCGGCGCCAAGAATGGAGAGCACTTCAACGTTAGCATAGACACACGCCAGGGCGGATAATCCGATCATGTCCCCCCGTTATTTCGCCACCCGTCGCTTGAGGCCGTTTCGCGGCGTGATCCAGACCATTGATGTTGGCGATGCCAGCGCGAATTCCTACGATGGCGCCACCTGGCATCTGCGTGCCGATGATGGTTTTGGCTGGGAGCGCCCGGTTGGCATCTGGGTTGAAGGCGAAGGTTTGCGTGCCGGTGTCGGTGAACGCTATCCCGAGTTGTTGCGCGCCTTGCAGGCGCATCCGGCGTTACCTTTTCCGTTGGTCGACAGTGTCGAACTCTGGTTGCTCGACCGCGAGTACGGACTGCCGCTGGCCTTGATCGATAGCGCGCGGCCCAGCGTCTATGCGCCGGGGCGGGTCGAGGCCGAGTGGCAGCCTTTTGCCCTCACCTATACCGGCTTCCGCTCCGGGACGCTCGCCGGCCGGGACACCTTGCCCAGCCAGGGCGTCACCGGCGACAAGGAGGTCCTGGCGCGCCTCGTCAACAACGCGGCGCGCCCGTATGCCCGTGGCCAATGGTTCAAGCGCCGACCCGACGGCAGCGGAGAGGGCCTGGACGGACAACGTCTGGAGGCCGGCTGGCAAGGTCGAACTCTTGAAGCTCAGGCCTTTCCGGAGCTTATGGTACGGGAAAAATGGAATAGCCGACTGGAACAGTCGGTTATAAGCGATTATCATGCTTGGGTGGCTCCCTTCCTGCTCCTGTTGCCGACATTGACCGACAGCACGCGGGACCGTCTGGAAATCGCGGCGCGCCAGCGGGCGCGCTGGCTGTTGCAGGTGCATCGGCTGATCCCCAGGGTCATCGATGCGGCGCGCTTCAACGCCACACTGGTCGCCGCGCGGCTGGAGGCCGTAGCTGGAGACAAGGAACAGGATTTGTGAACACGGGTGGCCCGACTGCCCGATATTGAACGACTCGAAACATAAACGACTTGGTACCGACATGCGCCCCTCCCATATAGAAACCATCCTGGATCGCGAATTCCTTAGTTGCGGCGAGGGCCAGCACACCCCCGTCATGCTTTGGGGCCCGCCGGGCGTGGGCAAATCGCAGATCATCGCCGGCATCGCCACCCGGCATAACGTGCCGCTCATCGACCTGCGCCTGTCGCAGATGGAGCCGACCGACCTGCGCGGTATTCCCTTCCGCAAAGGCGAGTATGTCGAGTGGTCGGTGCCCGCCATGCTGCCCGATGCCGAGCGCCACGGGCCGTGCGGCATTCTCTTCCTGGACGAGATCAACGCGGCGCCACCGACCGTGTCGGCCGCGGCCTACCAACTGATCCTCGACCGGCGCCTCGGCGAATACGCCATCCCGCAAGGCTGGGCGATCTTCGCCGCCGGCAACCGCCAGGGCGACCGGGGCGTCACCTATTCCATGCCGGCACCCTTGGCCAACCGCTTCACCCACTACGAGGTTGAGCCGAATCTGGACGACTGGATCGGCTGGGCGCTGAGTCACAACATCGACGAGCGCATCCTTGGTTTCCTGCGCTTCCGGCCTGATCTGCTCTTCAACTACGACGCCGCGCATAATCCGGTGGCCTTCCCAAGTCCGCGCTCCTGGGAATATGCCCACCGCGCCCTGGCCAAGTTCGCCGACCGACCCGACCTGCTCGGCGATGCCTTGCAGGCCAGCGTCGGCAAGAGCTGTGGCGTCGAACTGAAGGCCTTCGTCGACAACATGGAAAACCTGCCGGACATCGACGCCATCCTTGCCGGTGCCGAGATCGGCGTGCCCAAGAGCATCGACCTGCAATACGGCGTCGCCTCGGCCCTGGTACGCCGTGCCAGGGAATCCGCCGGTGCGCCGGACAAGCTGGCGAATATCCTCAAATACGCGCGCAATTTCCCGCAGCGCGAGATGGGCGTCATGCTGGTCACCGACTTGCACCGCGCCGTCGGCAAGCCGCTCTTCGCCGTGCCCGAGTTTGTCGGCTGGGCCAACAGCGTCGCCGAGTTGATGCTTTACGATTTCAAACCCAGCGCATGAACCGTCGTGCAGGAGCCCGCTTGCCGGCGATATCACCTTGGATCGCCCGCAAGCGGGCTCCTACAGGGAATAGCTAGCCATGTCGCAAGACCACAGTGCCATCGAAACCAAGCTCGCCGCGGCGCGCACCCGGCTGATCCTGGACAAGCCGTTCCTCGGCTCGCTGGTGATGCACCTGCCCCTGAAAGCGGCGGACCCGAAGTGGTGCGAAACGACGGCGACGGACGCCCGGCATTTCTATTACAACCCGGCCTATATCGGCCGTCTGAGTCTGGATCAGACTCAGTTCGTCCTGGCCCACGAGGCCATGCATTGCGCTCTGTCGCACTTTGCCCGGCGCAATCACCGGCAGAAGCATCGCTGGGATGTGGCCTGCGATTACGCCGTCAACATGATCCTCGACGACGAGCGCATGCATGGCCCCGAGTCCAGCCTGATGGATGCCGCCTATCGCGGCCTGACGGCGGAAGAGATCTACCCGCTGCTGCACGAAGATACGCAGGAACAGACCCTGGATCAGCATCTCTTCGACAACCAGCAGGATAGCCCGGACGAAAACGAGGGCGAGCCGGAAGCGCGCGAGGCTGGCCCCGGCGCGGGCAGCGAAACGGATGGCGAGCAGAGCGACGGCGGCCGCGGTCAGACCCGCCAGGCGAAACAGGAGCAAAGCGGCGAGGAAGCCAACCCTGATGCCGGTGGCGAGTCACAGAAACAGCCGCCCAGCCCGCCCCAGGACCCGGACAAGCTCGACGAGCAGTGGCAAAACCGTCTCGCCGCCGCGGCCCAGGCCGCCCGCCAGGCCGGTAAGCTGTCGTCATCGATGCTGCGCCTGGTCGACGACCTGCTGGCGCCGCGTCTGCCTTGGCGCGCCTTGCTGGCGCGTTTCATGATGAACGTGGCGCGCGACGATTACAGCTTCCAGCGTCTTTCGCGGCGTGAAGGCGAGGCACTCATGCCGCGCCTGTACAGCCAGGGCTTGAACGTCGTCGTGGTACTGGATACCAGTGGCTCGATCAGCGACGACGAACTGGGCGAATTTCTCGCCGAGGTCGATGCCCTGAAGGGCCAGGTGCGCGCCGAGGTGACCCTGCACGCCTGCGACGACAAACTCGCCGAGGGCGGGCCGTGGCGCTACGCCATCTGGGAATCACTGCAATTGCCGCAGGAGTTGCATGGCGGCGGCGGCACCGATTTTCGTCCGGTATTCGACTGGCTGGCCAAGGACCACACAGACCCCGACTTGCTGGTGTATTTCACCGACGCCGAAGGTCGGTTTCCGGAACGGGAGCCGCGCTATCCCGTCGTCTGGCTGGTCAAGGGCAAGGCCCCGGTGCCCTTCGGGGCGCGCATCCAGTTGAACTGACCGGTTGCGGCGCTGAAACTCAGCGCCGCTTGCCGCCCCCGCCGGCGCGGCCTTGCGCCTCGTTGACGCTGAGCGGCTTGCCGTTCAGATCGCGGCCATTCAGGCCGGCCATGGCATTAAGCGATTGCTGGCGACCGGGCATGTCGACGAAGCCGAAGCCCTTCGAAACGCCACTGAACAGATCGCGCTTGACCATGACGGAACGAACCTCGCCAAAGGTCTTGAAGGCGGCGGTCAGTTCGGCATCCGTGGTTTCGGGGGCGAGATTGCCGACGAATAATTCCATGTGTTGTCTCCCTTGGTTTGTCGCGACGATGCGCCAGCGTGTTACTTGCGTACGTGGCTCGGGCGGGCCGGTCCGCGCGGTGCGGTGTTCGTTTCCTTGTGGCGGAAATTGATCCGGCCCTTGGTCAGGTCGTAGGGCGACATTTCCAGGGTGACCCGGTCACCGGCGAGGATGCGAATGCGGTGTTTGCGCATCTTGCCCGAGGCGTAGGCGGTAACTTCGAAGCCGTTTTCCAAGGTGACGCGGAATGTAGTCTGCGGCAGTACTTCGTTGACGACGCCTTCGAGTTCGACGAGTTCTTCTTTGGCCATGATGTTTTGTCCTCCTGGACTAGCGGTGCGCCGGTTTTGGGCGCGGTGATAAGGGGGTCGCGAGCGAGTCCGGCGGACGGCAGGGTCAGGCTGGATAGGCCGTCGCGGGTCAAGCGGGATCGGAGCCGGAGGCGTTGACGATAGAGCAGGGCATGTCATTTCTCCGTGAAACGGTTGCCGTGCCCGGTATCGGGCAGAGCATCAAATTACCAAGGGAGAAAGACCAGCTAAGGACACCCGAAGGGGTGATAGAGGAAAATCCGGAACTAATTCGACTACATCATTGTAAGGCCATGCTGTACGAATGGCGAGGAATGTTTGAAATAGCGTTTGCTAAATTCGGGCATTGCGCGTAAGTTGCGCGTGCAGTCAATTCAAGTAGTGTGGTTTTTGTTCCGCAGTCACAGCCCAAACGGCACCGTCACTTCAGTACCTTCCTACATCCTTGATGCCGCCGCACCCGAGCCGGGCGCAACCCGGAATTTATTTTTGTAAAGGAATGTAGATGTCTACAGGTACAGTCAAGTGGTTCAACGAGTCCAAAGGTTTTGGTTTTATCTCCCCCGATGATGGTGGCGACGATCTGTTCGCGCACTTCTCCGAGATTCAGGATCAGGGTTTCAAGACCCTGCGGGAAGCGCAACGCGTTTCCTACGAAGTCAAGACCGGCCCCAAGGGCAAACTGGCGGCCAGCATCAAGCCGATGTAAGCTGATTTGGGGTGAACCGCTGAACGGTTCGTCCCCATAAAGCAAAAAAGGGCTGGATATTCCAGCCCTTTTTTTGTGGGTATGCCTGGCGCTCAGAAATAACTCGACACCTTGATCGGGACGCTGCCGCTGGCGCTGCCCTGAGTGCCTTCCGCGTCGTACGGGACGACGCGCAGCCAGTAGCGCCCCGGTTGCGGCTTGCTGATTCGAACTTCCTGGGTGACCGCGCGGTGGCGCCCGATAATCTGCTTGAACTGCGGGTCGCTGGCGATCTCGATACGGTACTCCGGCGCTTTCCCCTGCCAGGTGACGCTCAGCGCGCCATCCCGCGTGCTGGCCAGCACGTCGCTGGGGCTGGCGGGCGGCGGTTGTACGCGGAAGGAGCGCGTCTTACCCCAGCCGCGCGGCGTGCCTTGTTCGTCCAGGCTGGCAAGCCGCCAGTAGTGCGTGCCTTCGGCGAGATCGATATCGATCTGTTTGACCTTGGCGACGCGCTGCTCAATCAGTGCCTGGCGGAAGTTGCGGTCTCGGGCGATCTGCACGAGGTAGCCGTTGGCCTCGGTCACGGCCTCCCAGGCCAGGGCAGCGTGGCCGAGCAGGAGGCGCTGGCCGTCGTCGGGCAGTCGCGCGACCGGTGGCAAGGGGCGGATATCCAGTTCGAAGGGGTGATCCAGGTTCAGTCCTTCCAGGCCGGCGTTGTCGAGGGCGCGCAGACGCAGGACATAGCGACCATCGCCTGGCAGGTCGCGCCAGGTGGCCACCGGTTGCCAGAACAGGTTGTCGAAAACGACTTCATGGAAATCGGCATCGCGGGCGATCTGGGCGCGCCATGCCTGCGCCTTGGTGTCGGCCAGCCAGGCAAAGCGTACCGGGACATCGGTCACCTTGTCCGGCAGGTTATTCGCCGTCGGGGCGGGCAACAGGGGTCTGGGGGCCTCGGGTGCCTTGCCGGACTCTGCCAGGGTGCCGAAGCCGGCACCGACCAGCGTTTCCTGATTCTGAGCGCCGACGCCGACAGCCCCCTGAAGCACCTCATTGCGCAGCGTCTTGCCGTCCTCGGCCATGTTCAGTCTGAAACGGGTGCCGCGCAGACCGGCGACGGCCACCGGGGTGGTCACCTTGAAGCCGGTGCCGGGAAAAGTCTGTTTGCTGGCATCGGCCTCGACGCGTCCGGCTTCCAGGTTGAGTTCGGTGGAGACCATGCCGGTGGCGCCGTAGCCGGTCAGTTTGCCAAAGACCAGCTTGGTGGAATCCGCCTGGCTGACCCTGGAGCCGTCGGCGAGGATGTAGCTGGCGTGGCTGCGCGGCCCGGTGAGGACAGTCTCACCGCCGGAGATCAGATCGCCGGGCTTCAGCGGACGGAAGCTGCCGCCGTCCGGGCGGATGCGCACATTGCCATCGACATAGCTGACCTTGGCTGGCGCCGGGTTGGACTTGAGAAGCTCGACCGGAATGCGCAAGTGGGTGTTAGTCGGCAAATGTTTCGGGTTGGCGACGCGGTTGAGCTGCTGGAGCTTGTCCCAATGGTTCGGATTGGTCAGGTAACGCTGGCCAATGCTCATTAGGGTGTCGCCTCGCACGGTAAGATACAACCAGTCTGCGGCCGCGCAGTGGCCGGCAAGGAGGGAGAGTGCCATCAGCCACAGTGGCTGGCGTGTCATCGAATGGCGCATCGCGGTCGGCCTCCGGTAATCTGTATAGGTAATTTAGGAATCATACCGAAACATCGCTATCTCCCTGTATAAAAAGGATCACACCATGCAGATCGGCACACCATTGTCCGCCTCCGCCACACGAGTCATGCTGCTGGGCGCGGGCGAACTCGGCAAGGAGGTCATCATCGCCTTGCAACGGCTGGGTGTCGAGGTCGTCGCCGTGGACCGCTACGACAACGCACCGGGACATCAGGTGGCGCACCGCGCGCAGACCATCGACATGACCGATGGCAACGTCCTGGAACGCCTGGTCGCCACGGAGCGGCCTGATTTGATCGTCCCGGAGATCGAAGCCATTGCCACCGAAACCTTGCTCAAGCTGGAGCGTAGCGGTGCCTGTCGAGTCATACCGACGGCACGCGCCGCGAACCTGACCATGAACCGCGAGGGCATCCGCCGGCTGGCAGCCGAGACACTGAAGCTGCCGACTTCGGCCTATGCCTTCGCGGACAGCCTGGATCAGTTGCGCGCCGCCGTCGAGGGCGCACGGGGCATCGGCTACCCCTGCGTCATCAAGCCGGTCATGTCCTCGTCCGGCAAGGGCCAGACCAAGGTCGACACGCCGGCGGATCTGGCGGTGGCCTGGGACGATGCCATCGGCTCGGGCAGGGTGAACAAGGGTCGCGTCATTGTCGAGGGGTTCGTTGATTTCGATTATGAAATTACGCTGTTGACCGTGCGTGCCCTGGGCGCGGATGGCCGGATCGAAACCCATTTCTGCGCACCTGTCGGCCATCTCCAGGTCAAGGGCGATTACGTCGAGAGCTGGCAGCCGCAACCAATGAGCACCAAGGCGCATGATGCGGCCCGGCGCATGGCCAAGGCGGTCACCGACGAGCTCGGCGGCCAGGGTCTGTTCGGTGTCGAGTTTTTCGTCAAGGGCGACACGGTCTGGTTCTCCGAGGTCAGTCCGCGTCCCCACGATACCGGCATGGTGACCATGGTTACCCAGCGGCAGAGCGAATTTGAGCTGCATGCCCGGGCGATACTCGGCTTGCCCGTCGACACCTCGCTACGCAATCCGGGTGCCTCGGCGGTGATTTATGGCGGCGTCGAGGCCGCGGGTATACGTTATGCGGGCGTTGCCGAGGCGCTGGCTGTACCGGGTACTGAGATCAGGCTGTTCGGCAAGCCGGTCAGCTTTGCGCGTCGGCGCATGGGCGTGGCCCTCGCCGAGGGGAGTGACATCGATGAGGCACGAAAACGCGCAAAAGAAGCGGCGGGGAAAGTCCGGCCCATAGCTTAAGCAGGGAAATGTCACGTCGGCGTGCTAGAATTCCGCTCTTTAGCATCTTCTAATATTTCCATGTCCCGCAACCTCCGCAATATCGCCATCATCGCTCACGTCGACCATGGCAAGACCACCCTGGTGGACAAGCTTCTGCAGCAATCCGGCACCTTCGCCGCCCACCAGCAGCTCTCCGAGCGGATGATGGACTCCAACGATCTGGAGAAAGAGCGGGGCATCACCATCCTGGCCAAGAACACGGCCATCGATTACAACGGCACCCGCATCAACATCGTCGACACCCCCGGCCACGCCGACTTCGGCGGCGAGGTCGAACGCGTCCTGGGCATGGTGGACGGCTGTCTTCTGCTGGTCGACGCCGTCGAAGGGCCGATGCCGCAGACCCGCTTCGTCACCCGCAAGGCGCTGCAACATGGCCTCAAGCCCATCGTCGTCGTGAACAAGGTCGACCGGCCGGGCAGCCGCCCGGACTGGGTCATCAACGAAACCTTCGACCTGTTCGACAAGCTGGGTGCAAGCGAAGAGCAGATGGATTTCCCGGTGGTTTTCGCTTCCGCGCTGCAAGGCTGGGCGACGCTGGATCTGGAGGCGCACAACGCCAACCCGGCGACCGACATGGAAGCCATGTATCAGACCATTCTGAAACATGTTGCTCCGCCCAGCGGCAACCCGGACGAACCGTTGCAGATGCAGATCGCGGCGCTGGATTACTCGAAATATCTGGGTCGTCTCGGCGTCGGTCGCGTGCAACGCGGTCGCATGAAGGTCAACCAGGAAGTCATGGTCCTGCTCGGCGACGAGTTCAAGGAAAAGGCGCGCATCGGCACCATCCTGGGTTTCCGTGGTCTCGATCGCGTGCCGGTTGACGAGGCCGAAGCCGGCGACATCATCATCATCTCGGGCGTTGACCACGTTGCCATCGGCGCTACCATCGCCGACGTCGAGCAACCCGAAGCGCTGCCGGTGATCGCCATCGACGAGCCGACCCTGACCATGAACTTCATGGTCAACAACTCGCCCTTCGCCGGCAAGGAAGGCAAGTTCGTCACCAGCCGCAACATCCGCGACCGCCTGCAAAAAGAGCTGTTGGTCAATGTCGCCCTGCGCGTCGAGGATACCTCCGATGCCGACGTGTTCCTGGTGTCCGGTCGCGGCGAACTGCACCTGACCATCCTGATCGAGAACATGCGCCGCGAAGGTTTCGAGCTGGCCGTGTCGCGGCCGCGCGTCGTGACCCGCGAGATGGACGGCGAAAAGCAGGAACCGTATGAACTGCTGACCATCGACGTCGAGGAAGTCCACCAAGGCTCGATCATGGAAGAAATCGGCCGCCGGCGCGGCGATCTGCTCGACATGGTGCCGGACGGCCAGGGTCGGGTGCGTCTGGAATACCGCATTCCGGCGCGCGGTCTGATCGGCTTCCAGGGCGACTTCATGACCATGACGCGCGGTACCGGCATCATGAGCCACGTCTTCGACGACTGGGGTCCGGTGCGTCCGGATATGCCGGAACGGCGCAACGGCGTGCTGATTTCCGCCGAAAATGGCGCGGCCGTGGCCTACGCCTTGTGGAAATTGCAGGATCGCGGCCGCATGTTCGTGCAGCACAACGACCCGTTGTACGAAGGCATGATCATCGGCCTGCACAGCCGCGACAACGATCTCGTGGTCAATCCGATCAAGGGCAAGCAATTGACCAACGTGCGCGCTTCCGGCACCGACGAAGCCGTGCGTCTGGTGCCGCCGACGCTGATGAATCTGGAAGCCGCGGTCGAATTCATTGCCGACGACGAACTGGTCGAGATCACCCCCAAGTCTGTCCGCATCCGCAAGCGCTACCTCACCGAGAACGAGCGTAAACGGGCCATGCGCGACGCCATCTAGCCCCGGCATGTCGGGACTGCTGGGCAGCCTGTTCGGAGCCGCGAAGGCGGGCTCCGAGCTGGATGAGTCGGCCTGGACCGAGGTTACCGGCCTGCCTGTGTTTGACGGACTGCATGTCGAACACAGGCTGCGCCTGCGCCAGGTGGCGCAGGACATACTGCGCGACAAACAATTCAGCGGCGCCGCCGGCCTGTCGCTCGACGCCTATAAGGTTACGGCCATCGCCATCTTCGCCGCGCTGCCCGTGCTTGAGTTGGGCGCCGACGCCTACGGCGACTGGGTCGAGGTCATCGTCTACCCAGGCGAATTTCTCTACGAAGGCCACGAGACTGGCCCGGACGGTGTCGTGCACCATGTTCGCCATGCCCGTTCCGGCGAGGCCATGGCCGGTGGCCCGTTGGTGTTGTCCTGGCAGGATGTCGCGGCGAGTGGCGCCGCCGAGGGTTTCAATGTGGTCATCCACGAGTTTGCCCACAAACTGGACATGAAGAACGGCGCTGTCGATGGTTTGCCGCCACTGCATTCCGGGATGTCGGTGGCGGGCTGGGCAGCGGCGTTCAACGCCGCCTACAAGGATTTCTGTCGACGTGTCGATCTCGGCGAAGACACCGAGATCGACCCCTACGCGGCGGAGAGCCCGGCGGAGTTTTTCGCCGTGCTCACGGAGTGTTTTTTCGAAGTGCCGGATCTGCTCGGCGCAGCCTATCCGGCGGTATACGAACAGATGAGACTGTTTTATAAACAAGATCCCCTTGCTCGCCTGGAGTCACTGGAACATGACCCTGCAACACCATGATCACGCGCACCATGATGCGGTGTGCGATAAATGCATCTTCGATACGGACACGCATCACTTCGAGGCCGATGTCATCGAGACATCCAAAACCCGTCTGGTACTCGTCGATCTCTGGGCCGACTGGTGCGGCCCCTGCCATTTTTCTGACACCGGTGCTGACGCGTCTCGTGCCGCAGTAGGCGACAAGGTAAGACTGGCCAAGGTCGAGGTCGACGAGGGCGACAACATGAAAATCGCCGGGCAAAACGGCGCGCGTGGTTTCCCCACCGTACTGCTCTATAAAAACGGCGAAGTCGTTGACCGCTTCCATGGCGCCAAGCCGGAGCACTTCGTCCGCGAGTTCATCGACAAGCATCTGGCGTGAGGCGCGCGGGTGAGGCGTAGGGCAACACGGCTCGACGACATCGAGCCGTTCCGGGTCATGGCGATCCTGGCCCGGGCCAAGGCCATGCAGGCCGCCGGCCGCGATGTCATCCACCTGGAGGTCGGCGAGCCGGATTTTGCCACGCCGGAGCCCGTAGTCGCGGCGGGCGTCGCCGCGCTACGCGCCGGGCAGACGCACTACACACCAGCCCTTGGGTTACCTGAACTGCGCGCGGCCATCGCCGGCTATTACGCGCGGCGTTATGCGGTCGACGTCGATCCGGGGCGGGTCGCCGTGACTCCGGGCGCTTCGGGCGCCTTGCTGCTGGTCATGGCCGCGTTGTTCAATCCCGGCGAGGAAGTCCTGCTCGCCGATCCGGGCTATCCCTGCAATCGTCATTTCGCCCGTGTTGTCGAAGCCGTCGGAGTCGGCGTGCCGGTCGGCCCCGAGAGCGGCTTTCAACTGACGGCCACTCTCGTCGAGCAGCATTGGGGCGAGCGCACGCGCGGCGTTCTGGTGGCCAACCCCGGCAATCCCACCGGTACCGTCATCCCCGTCGCTGAACTGCGCGCCATTCATGAGGTGGTCAAGCGCAGGGGGGGCTGGTTGATCGTCGACGAGATCTACCACGAGTTGATTTACGAGGCCGATGAGCCGAGTGCCGCGGCGCTCGGCGACGATGTCATCGTCGTCAACAGTTTTTCGAAGTATTTCCTGATGACCGGTTGGCGACTCGGCTGGCTGCTGGCGCCGGCCTGGCTCATGCCGGATATCGACAAGCTGGCGCAAAATCTCTTCCTGGCCGCGCCGACGCCAGCGCAGTATGCCGCATTGGCAGCCTTCGGCGACGCGACGCGAGTCATTCTGGAAGGTCACAAAGCGGAGCTGCGGCGTCGTCGTGACGCCCTGCTGCCGGAGTTGGCACGCCTGGGCTTCGGGTTGCCGGTCAAACCGGATGGGGCATTCTATGTCTATGCCGACATCTCGTGTTTCGCCACGGACGCGGAGCAATTCGCCGCGAGTCTGCTAGACGCTTCCGGAGTGGCGATCACCCCCGGGCGCGATTTTGGCCGGCATGGTGCGGATCGGCATGTTCGCTTTGCGTATACGACCTCGTTGGCGCGCATTACCGAGGCGCTGGCTCGACTCGATGTTTTTTTGCGCGGCTGAGAGTCAGGCAATAAAAAAGCCGGCCCGAAGGCCGGCTTTTCAGCTCTGCAAGTAACGAATTACTTGGCGGGAGCAGCGGCCGGAGCAGCAGCATCAGCCGGGGCAGCAGCGGGAGCGGCGGCATCAGCGGGGGCAGCAGGAGCAGCGGCATCAGCGGGAGCAGCAGGAGCCGGAGCGGGAGCAGCGGCTTCAGGAGCCGGAGCGGAGCAGCGGCTTCTTCTTTCTTACCACAAGCGGTCAGACCAAGGGCCAGCAGGGCGGCGAGCAGAACGGAGTATTTCATTTGTATGTATCCCTTACACATTGAGTTGATCAACACTGGTAAACATCGATCCGCACCGATAAATTGGCGTGAGCCGACAGCGCCGAATTCTAGCAAAATCGCCAGACAAAGCTAGGGGGTTAGCGTTTTTTTTTAAGAAGTTGCATCAGCGTCGCTTCTGGGCAACAAACTGCCTCGCTCAAGTCGCGCGCCGCGAATTCCTGGGGAGTACCAAATAGCCGGCGCAAAGCCACTCATGGAACAGGAGCAACAAGGTTTCATCGGCGGAAAACCCTGGAGCGAGCGCACGGGCATCGGCAAAGTGTCTGAGTGTTGGAATATGTTCGGGAGCGACCTCGACATGCTCGCCATTCATGAAAAATACCTTTTTGCGGTACAGCAGGTTGCTGCGCTTATCCAGTTGCAGGCCCTGTTGCCGCGCCTGCGTGGCAAATCGGGTAAAAGCGGGAGGGCGCTCCGGAGGGTCGAAAAAGACGTTCTGTTTCGGCTCGCTCAGGTAGGCCCCGATGAAGTCCTCGATATCCTTGCGGTCCCAGCGGATGGCCCGCAGCATGGCTTTGAACTGTTTCAGCATGGTGCCGGGTATCTTGCCCGGATGACGCGTCGGCTTGATGTCCGGGTCGGAATAGACGCCTTCGATTTCCAGGTTGTCCTGGAGGTAGATCAGGAACTGCATGGCTATATCCTGCGCCGGGTAGGCCCGGAAGCCCACCGACCAGGTCATGCAGTCAGTCAGGGCAACGCCGTTGTGGGCATATTGCGGCGGCAGATAGAGCATGTCGCCGGGCTCCAGATCCCAGGTTTCCTCGGGCTGGAAGTTCTTCAGGATGCGCAGTGGCGCATTCGGTACCAGACTCTTGTCCTGCTGCGCGCCGATTTCCCAGCGGCGTTGACCGAGCCCCTGGATCAGAAAGACGTCGTAGGAGTCGAAGTGCGGGCCGACACCGCCGCCGGTGGGCGCGAAGCTGACCATCAAGTCGTCCAGCCGGGCGTAGGGGATGAAGTTGAAGGCGCGCATCAGGGTGTCGGCCTCCGGCACCAGGAGGTTCACGCCCTGAACCAGCACTGTCCAGTCGCGCTTCGGCAGCCGTTTGAGCCCTTCAAGGGTCTGCGGGCCGTATTCGACTTGCCAGCGTCCCCGACTTTGCCGGACCAAGCGGCTCTCGGCGTCGTCACGACAGGCCAGGTCGAGCAAGCCCTGACGGTCTATCATGGCGCCAAACCCTGGGATGGCCTGCCGTACCAACAGGGGTTTTTTCTGCCAGTAGTGCTTCATGAATGCCTGGGTCGAGAGACCGCCGAGCAGGGTGTCAAGGGTAGGGGGTGAAAAAGAAAGCGGAGTTTTTTTTCTGGTCGTCATCTTCTAACTCTTATAATCCACGCAAAATCCCAACTGTCCCGACGAGGCCACCATGATCACACCGGGCGACCGCGCGCCTGATTTCGAACTGCCCGATGCCGATATGGCGCTGGTCAGTCTTGCGCAGTTCCGCAGCAAACAGCATGTCGTCCTGTACTTCTACGTCAGGGATAATACGCCCGGCTGCACGACCCAGGCCATCGAATTCAGTGATTTGGAAGGCGACTTCGGCAAACTCGGCTGTGTCGTCCTCGGCGTGTCCCGGGACGATTGCATCAGCCACGGCGTTTTCCGCGACAAGCATGGCATCACCGTGCGTTTGCTGGCCGACAAGGACTGCGTTACCTGCCGTGCCTACGGGGTGTTGCAGGAAAAGGAGGTGGATGGCGTGCTGCGCGAATCGGTGAACCGCACCACCTTCATTATCGATAAATCCGGCGTTGTCCGGCATGTGTTGGCTGGCGTCACCCCGAAGGGACACGCGGCCGAGATTCTCAATCTGGTCAAGGGGCTTTGAAGTGCGTATTGCCAAGGATTCCGTCGTTACCATTACCTATCGCCTGTCCACCCTCGACGGTGAATTGCTTGAAGAGGCGACTCGGGAAGAGCCCGCCGTGTACCTGCACGGAGGTTATGACGGCATCTTCCCGAAGGTCGAGGCCTCCCTGGAAGGCAAGCAGGGAGGCGATGTCGTTGACCTGGTGCTGGAACCCGACGATGCCTTTGGCGAGTACGACGCCGAATTGGTACGCATGGAACCGGTGGACCTGTTCCCGGAGAGTGTCGCCGTCGGCATGCAGTTCGAAGGTAGCAGCGAGGACGGCCACCATCATCTGCTCTACACCGTTACCGACATCGCCGATGGCAAGGTCGTGGTCGACGGCAATCACCCGCTCGCCGGGCAGTCCTTGCGCATTCAATGCACCGTCGGCGAGGTGCGTCCCGCGCTTGCCGAGGAAGTTGCGCATGGCCACGCCCACGGGCCGCATGGGCACCATCATCATTGAACGGGTGCGGTAAAATCCGCGCCCCGGACCCAATCATTTTCACCGAGCCGTCATGAAAACAACCTTTCTGGATTTCGAGCAGCCGATCGCCGACCTTGAGGCGAAGATCGAGGAATTGAGTTCCATGCAGGGGGAGCAGGACGATCCGGACGCGAAGCGTGTCGATCTGTCCGACGAGATTGCCCGGCTCAGAAAAAAGAGCGCCGCCCTGACCAAGGATACCTATGCCAAGCTGTCGGCCTGGCAGGTATCGCAGGTCGCCCGGCATTCGCAGCGGCCCTATACCCTGGATGTCATCCACGGCCTGTTCACCGAATTTCAGCAATTGCACGGTGACCGCGCTTTCGCCGACGACCCGGCCATCGTCTGTGGCACGGCCCGCTTCAAGGGTGAACCGGTGGTGGTGATCGGCCATCAGAAAGGCCGCGACACCAAGGAACGGCAATACCGGAATTTCGGCATGCCCCGACCCGAGGGCTATCGCAAGGCACTGCGCATGATGCGTCTGGCCGAGCGTTTCCAGTTGCCGGTATTCACTTTCATCGACACGCCTGGGGCGTATCCCGGCATCGACGCCGAGGCACGCGGACAGTCCGAGGCGATTGCCCGGAATCTGTACGTCATGGCCGAG
This sequence comes from Hydrogenophilales bacterium, assembly GCA_016703155.1. Lineage (GTDB taxonomy): Bacteria > Pseudomonadota > Gammaproteobacteria > Burkholderiales > Thiobacillaceae > JADJCP01. The sequence goes on along the minus strand of JADJCP010000001.1, from coordinate 702,692 downwards.
CTAAAGACACCCATCATCTGCACCGTGGTCGGCGAAGGTGGTTCGGGCGGGGCGCTGGCCATCGGCGTCGGCGACGTGGTGATGATGTTGCAGCATGCCACCTATTCGGTCATCTCCCCGGAAGGCTGCGCCTCGATTCTCTGGAAGAGTGCCGACAAGGCGCCGCTGGCCGCGGAAACCCTGGGGATTACCGCCAATCGCCTGCTTTCCCTGGGGCTGATCGACAAGATCGTTCCGGAGCCTCTCGGCGGCGCGCATCGCGACAGCGAACTCATGCTGGAGAATCTGCGCAAGGCGCTTGGCGAGGCCCTCGTCACGGTCCGGGAATACCCACTCGACACCCTGCTCAACATGCGTTTCCAGCGTCTGATGGGTTATGGGAAATACAAGGAAACCCGGGTACGCTGACGCCTGGGTCGACGTTACGCCGCGCGCCCTGACACGGACATTCCTGGCGTCCAGGCTGCCCGCCGGTGGCACGATTTGTCTGGGCCTCTCCGGCGGACTGGATTCCACCGTCCTGCTGCATATCCTCGTCGATCTGCGCGCCGAGTTGAGCCTCAGCCTCAGCGCCGTGCATGTGCATCATGGCCTCAGCCCGAATGCCGACAACTGGGCGGCCTATTGCCGGCGGCTATGCCAGACAGCGCAGGTTCCCCTGGACATCGAAGAGGTCGCCGTGGTGCCCGCCGGCAAAGGCATCGAGGCCGCCGCGCGTCAGGCGCGCTATGCGGTGTTCGCGCGGCGGCCAGTCGATGCCGTGCTGCTCGCGCACCATCTGGACGATCAGGTCGAGACCTTTTTCATGCGTCTGCTGCGCGGCGCCGGAGCGCGCGGTCTGAGCGGCATGGCCGAGGATGTCGAGTGGCGCGGCAGACGCATCCTGCGACCGCTCCTGGAAGTCTCGCGCGCCGACCTTGAGGCCTATGCCCGGGATCATGGCATCGACCCGGTACATGACGAGAGCAATCTCGACACCCACCTGACGCGCAACTTCCTGAGGCTGGAATGGCTGCCCGCCGTCGAGGCCCGTTTTCCGGCCTATCGCCGGACAGTGCGGCGCACCATGGAACATCTGCGCGAATCGGAGATGCTGCTCGGGCAGTTGGCCAGGGAGGACGCCGGGCGGCTCGATGACTTCCAGTGTCCGGAGGTCACCGCCGTGGTGGCGCTAGGCGAGGCGCGCGGCAAGAATCTGCTGCGCCTCTGGCTTGCCGAGTGCCTGCAATTGACGCCCGGCAGCGCGCAGCTCGACGCACTCTGGCGGCAAGTGTTGTGTTCGCGGAACGATGCCGCGGTCCACTGGCACGTCGAGGGCGGTGAGGTACGCCGCTATCGGGGCCGGCTCCATGCCCTGAAGCCCGGTGCGGAGACGCCAATACCCCAGGATCTGCCCTGGCATGGAGAGGTAGCGTTGGAATGGGGCGGTGGCCGGCTGACGATCGAGCGCCTGCCTGGCCAGGGCATCTCGGCACGGCTGCTTGACGGCAGGCAATGCCATTTTCAGGCCCGCGCGGGCGGCGAACATTTTCGTCCGAACGGCTTGCGTCCTGGCAAGCCAGTCAAGAAATGGTTTCAGGAATCCGGCGTGCCGCCCTGGGAACGTGGCGTGCTGCCCATGCTGTGCGTGGACGACGCACCGGTGTGGATCGCCGGACTGGGCGTCGACTGCCGATATCAGGCTGTCGACGATGAACCCGGTTGGCTTATTTCGTGGCTACCACCCCCTTGACGCCGAGCCGCATTAACTCGGCGCGGGCTTTTTCCGCCTCCTGACGATTCGCGAATGGGCCAAGCTGAACGCGTGTCTCCATCTGGGCGCGTACGCCGACCTTGACCAGACGATCGACCAGATCCCTGGCGTTGGCGGGATCGGCGAATACGCCGAGCTGGACGACATAGGCCTTCGGCATCTCGACCTTTGCCGGCGGGGCGGGCACGGGGGGGGAGATCCTGGCGGCAGGGCGGGTCGCTGTGCTGGCGGCCAGAGTGGGCGCGGCGGCCGTGCCCGTGCTTGTGGCGGGTGTGCGCGCCAGGGCGGGCGCGGTGGTCGGCGCGGAAATCTCAGGGGGCGGCGGCGGTTCGACCTGAGCTGGCGTGGCTTCTTTGCCGGGCGATACGGCAGGCTCGGGCAGTGGAGGCTGCGGCGTCGACGGCGCAGCAACAATAGGCGATGGCGTCTTCGCCACGGCCAGCCTGGTTTTGTTGCCGCTATTGTCCAGCCACCATAGCGCGCCCAGGGCGGTAGCGGTGACCACTGCGGCAGCGATCAAGCGCGTTACGGCTTTTTTCCGGATTGCACCGCTGTCGTCGGCGTTTTGTTCCTGCGCCACATTCGTCTCCTCGTCGGGCGTCCGAGCCTCTACCGTGGGAGGGTCGCACTAGGCCTTCCCGGGGGCTTCCGCCTTTGTTTTAAGGGCGGTTCGTGGTACCTTGCTGCGTTATTTTTTAACCAGCCGCTTCAGGCTGAAATATCTTTCGGAGAAATACAACGTGGCTATCGAACGCACCTTTTCCATTGTCAAACCCGACGCCGTCGCCAAGAACGTCATCGGCAAGATTTATTCCCGCTTTGAATCGAACGGCCTGAAGATCATCGCCGCCAAGATGATCCACCTGTCGCGTGCCGAGGCCGAAGGTTTTTACGCCGTGCACAAGGGCCGGCCGTTCTTCAACGACCTGGTCGAGTTCATGATCTCCGGCCCGGTCATGGTGCAGATCCTGGAAGGCGACAACGCCATCGCCAAGAACCGCGAGCTGATGGGCGCCACCGATCCCAAGAAGGCCGATCCGGGCACCATTCGCGCCGACTTCGCCCAGTCCATCGAGGCCAATGCCGTGCATGGCTCCGATGCACCGGAAACGGCCGCCGTGGAAATCGCCTACTTCTTCCCCGGTCACCAGATCTACTCCCGCTGAGCGCATATATTGACCGTCAATCTGCTCGACTTCGATCTGAAAGGACTCACCGGCCACTTCGAGGGGATCGGTGAGAAGCCTTTTCGCGCCAGACAGGTGCTGCACTGGCTGCACCAGTACGGCGCCGAGGATTTCGAGCAGATGACCGATCTGGCCAGGAGCCTGCGCGCCAAGTTGCAGGAGCAGGCCGAGATCCGACCGCCGGTGCTGCTCAAGGAGCAGGCTTCCGAGGACGGTACCCGCAAGTTTCTACTGGAAGTCGGCCCCGGCAATCACGTCGAGACCGTCTTCATTCCCGAGGGCGAGCGCGGCACGTTGTGCGTGTCCACCCAGGTCGGCTGCGCGCTGGAGTGCCGTTTTTGTTCCACCGGTCGGCAGGGCTTCAATCGTAATCTGACGGTCGCCGAGATCATCGGCCAGCTCTGGTGGGCCAACAAGGCCATGGGGCGCGACCCGAAAGGCGAGCGCATCATTTCCAACGTCGTCCTGATGGGCATGGGCGAGCCGCTGCTCAATTTCGACAATACCGTGACCGCCCTGTCGCTCATGCTCGATGACCATGCCTATGGCCTGTCGCGGCGCCGGGTGACGGTGTCGACTTCGGGTATCGTTCCGGCCATGGACCGGCTGCGCGAGCAGATGCCGGTGGCCCTGGCGGTCTCCCTGCATGCCCCGAACGATGCCCTGCGCGACGCACTGGTGCCGATCAACCGCAAGTATCCCTTGCGCGGAACTGATGGCGGCCTGCATGCGTTACCTGGAGAGCGCGCCGCGCGATTTCATCACCTTCGAATACGTCATGCTCGACGGCATCAACGACCAGCTCGAACATGCCCGCGAACTGATCGCCCTGACCCGCGACATTCCCTGCAAGTTCAACCTGATCCCGTTCAACCCCTTCCCGCATTCCGGCTATCGGCGCTCGCCGTCGGAGCAGGTACGGCGCTTCTCCGGATTGCTCATGGAGTCGGGCAAGATCACCACCACACGCAAGACGCGCGGCGACGACATTGACGCGGCCTGCGGGCAATTGGCTGGCAAGGTCCTGGATAAGTCCAGGCGCGTTATCCGGCCGATGGAGCTGTCGTCGTGATGCGCTTCCTGGTCATCCTGCTGATGTTCCTCCTCGCGGGGTGCGCCCAGAATCCCTCGACGGATTCCGGTGATGCCGCGGCCAGCGGTCGCACGGGACGCGGTCTACCGGGCACAGATACATACCGAGTTGGCCGGGCAATACTACGCGGCCAGTACAGTGTCGCCCTGGCCGAAATCAAGGAAGCCCTGGCCATCGATCCGGCGCATGCCCCGGCCTATAACGTCCTGGCTCTGGTGCATGCCAAGTTGCGCGAGGATCGTCAGGCGGAAGAGAGTTTCCGCAAGGCCATGGATCTGGCGCCGAACTACTCCGAGGTGCGGAATAACTTCGGCTATTTTCTCTGCCAGCGTCAGCGCTATGCCGAGGCCTTGCCATTTTTCGATGCGGCCCTGATGAATCCGCTGTACGTCCCGGGAAAGTCCCTGGCGAACGCCGGACTCTGTGCCTTGCACAAAGGCGATCTGGCGCTGGCCGAGAACTACCTGCAACGCGCCATGGCGCATGCCCGAAATCAGCCAACCGCCCTGCTCGGCATGGCTGAGCTGGAGATGCGCCAACGCAATGTGCTCGCCGCGCGTGCGCATTTCACCAGGCTCGCGGAACAGAACGAATTCAAGCCACAAATGCTCTGGCTGGGCGTGCGTATCGAGCGTGCCTTGGGTAACCGGGAGTCCGAAGCCAGCTATGGTGCGCAATTGCGCCGCAATCATCCTGAAACCGTTGAGACCAGGCGCCTGCTGGAGGGGCAATACGACATGATGGGAACGATGCCATGAGCGAGCCCCTGGAGCCCGGAATAGGCAGGCTGCTCGCGACGGCGCGTCAGGTCAAGGGTTTGAGCACCTCCGATGTGGCGGACAAACTGAAACTGACCTCCCGGCAGATCGAGGCGCTGGAGGCCGAGGAGTATGACAAGTTGCCCGCCGCGGTCTTCGTGCGCGGCTTCATCCGCAACTATGCGCGTCTCGTCGGGCTCGACGCGGAGCAATTGCTGGCCAACCTCGGCGAGATGCAGGGGGCGACCCAGAACATCACCGTTCCCTCGGAAGGCGTCACCATCTCCTCGTCGCCATTGAAGCGCTGGATGATCTATCTGGCCGGCGGCCTTGTCCTGTTCCTGTTGCTGGTTGCCCTGCTTTACCAGTGGCTTAGCCAGGGCGAACAAGTGCTCGTGGCCGAGCCGGCGGCACCCTCGCCGACGCCGGAAATCACGTCCGCGCCGCCAGCCCAGGATGCCTCGATGCTGCCAGGCTCTACGGTTACCGCGCCAACCACTCCCCCGGCCATGATCGGCCCGGCCGCGGCTCCGCCCATGGCGCCGAGCGAATCCGGTCGCTCCGGCCAATCCGCCGATAGCCGCCGTAGCGCCCGTGATGGTGCCCAAGCCCACCCCCGTGGTGCCGGCAACGCCCACGACGGCAAATCCTTACCTTGCCCCGATAACCCCGCCGACCCCGAAGACCGAGGCCGCCACGCCTGCCGCCAAACCGGCCGGCGGCGCCTCGACGTTGCGCTTCATCGCCACCGAGGACTCCTGGGTACAAGTCGTCGATGGCGTCGGCAAGAGCGGTTCAAAGCTGATTGGGCGGGGCACCGACGCGGTCTTCTCGGGTACGCCACCGTTCCGGGTCGTGGTCGGCAATGCGGCCACGGTGAAGATGCAGTACAACGATCAAGCTATCGACCTGCGTCCCTTTACCGGCGACAAGGTCGCCAGACTGACCCTCGAATGACCAGCGCCCATCCTGTAGTGCGCCGGCCCAGCCGGCGGGTTCTGGTCGGCGGCATCCCCGTGGGGGGCGGTACGCCGGTGGTGGTCCAATCGATGACCAACACCGACACGGCCGACATAGCCGGTACGGTGCGCCAGGTTCATGAACTTTGGCAGGCCGGTTCGGAGTGGGTCCGTTTGACGGTGAACACCGTGGAAGCGGCTCAGGCGGTACCGGCGATCCGTGAACGGCTGGATGCGCTGGGCTGCTCCGTGCCGCTGATCGGCGATTTCCATTTCAACGGCCACAAGCTGCTCACCCAGGTGCCGGAGTGCGCCCAGGCGCTTGGCAAGCTTCGCATCAATCCGGGCAACGTCGGGCGCGGCTCGAAACGCGACGAGCAATTCGCGACCCTGATCGAGTTCGCCTGCAAATACGACAAGCCGGTACGCATCGGCGTCAACTGGGGCAGCCTGGACCAGGAACTGCTGGCGCGCATGATGGATGAAAGCGCCAAGCGCGCCAAACCGACCCCCACCGACGAAGTCATGCGCAACGCCCTGATCGTATCCGCCCTGGAGTCGGCGGCGCGTGCCGAGGAACTCGGGCTGGGCGGCGACAAGATCATCCTGTCCTGCAAGCTTTCCGGCGTGCAGGATCTGATCAGGGTCTACCGCGACCTGGCGGCGCGCTGCGATTACCCGCTGCATCTCGGTTTGACCGAAGCCGGACTGGGTTCCAAGGGCATCGTCGCCTCGACGGCGGCCCTGGCGGTCCTGCTCCAGGAAGGTATTGGCGACACCATCCGTGTTTCGTTGACGCCGCAGCCGGGCGAGTCGCGCACCACCGAAGTCCAGGTCGCCCAGGAGATCCTGCAGACCATGGGCTTGCGCTCGTTCACGCCGCTGGTGACCGCCTGCCCCGGTTGCGGCCGCACCACCAGCACGGTGTTCCAGGAACTGGCGCAAAGCATCCAGACCTGGCTGCGCCAGCAGATGCCGGTGTGGCGCGAGCACTATCCGGGCGTCGAGAAGATGAACGTCGCGGTCATGGGTTGCGTCGTCAACGGCCCGGGCGAGAGCAAGCACGCCAACGTCGGCATCAGTCTGCCGGGCACCAATGAAACGCCGGTCGCGCCGGTCTACGTCGACGGCGAAAAGACTGTAACACTCAAGGGTGATCGCATCGCCGAGGAATTCCAGGCGATTGTCGACGACTACGTACAACGAACTTACGGGAATCGGGGCGCGGGTGGCTAGGCGCTTTGTTTGCCGCACACCTCACGCCTTGCACTTTACTGAACCATGAGCAACAGCCTGCGTGCCGTGCGCGGCATGAACGACATCCTCCCGGCCGATAGCGGCCTTTGGGGTCATTTCGAGGCCACCGTGCGCGACTGGCTGCGCGGCTATGGCTACCAGGAGATGCGTACGCCCATCCTGGAACACACCGGGCTGTTCAAGCGCGCCATCGGCGAGGTCACCGACATCGTCGAGAAGGAGATGTACACCTTCGTCGACGACCTTAACGGCGAATCGCTCACCCTGAGACCCGAGGGCACGGCCTCCTGCGTGCGCGCGGTCATCGAGCATAATCTGCTCTACGACGGCGGTAAGCGGCTCTGGTACACCGGGCCGATGTTCCGCCACGAGCGGCCGCAGAAGGGCCGCTATCGCCAGTTCCACCAGGTCGGCGTCGAAGCCCTGGGCTACGCCACGCCGGACATGGATGTCGAATTGCTGCTGATGACGGCGCGGCTCTGGAAGCAGCTTGGCCTGGCCGACTCCATCCGCCTGGAGATCAATAGTCTCGGTGGTGCAGAAGCACGCGCCGCGCATCGGCAAAAGCTGATCGCCTATTTTCAGGCGCATCAGGCCGAACTCGATGCCGATGCCCAGCGCCGTCTGCTCACCAATCCGCTGCGCATCCTCGACACCAAGAATCCGGCCATGCAGGCCCTGGTCGATGCCGCGCCCAGTCTGATGGACGAACTTGATGACGCGGCCCGGCAGCACTTCGATGCGGTATGCCAGGGTCTGACGGATGCCGGTATCGCCTACCGCATCAACCCGCGTCTGGTGCGCGGCCTGGATTATTACAACTACACCGTGTTCGAATGGGTGACCGACAAGCTCGGTGCTCAGGGCACGGTCTGCGCCGGCGGTCGCTACGACGGCCTGGTGGCGCAGCTCGGTGGCAAACCGGCGCCGGCCTGTGGTTTCGCCATGGGCATCGAACGCCTGCTGGTGATGATGGCCGAAGCCGGGTTGGCCCCGGCCACGCCCAGTCCGGATGTCTATCTGGTGAATGTCGGCGAAGCCGCCGGACGCTATGCCCTGCAAGTCGCGGAGGCCCTGCGCGATGCCGGATTCATTGTGCTCAGGCACGGTGGCGGTGGCAGTTTCAAGTCACAAATGAAGAAGGCCGATGCCAGCGGCGCGGCCTGGGCGGTGATCGTCGGCGACGATGAAGCCGCCGTCGGTGAAGTCAGTTTCAAACCCATGCGCGTCGAGGTGGCCCAGCAAAGGCTGCCCCTGGCGCAAGCGATCGCTCTGATGAAGGAAATATGAAATGGCTCTGGATCTCGAAGAACAGGAACAGATAGACGAACTCAAGGCGTGGTGGCATCAGAACGGCAAATTCGTCATCGCCGGACTGGCCGCCTTCGTGATCGGTGTGGGTGGTTGGCGCTTCTGGGAATCATGGAACCTGAACCAGGCCAGCGAAGCCTCGGTGTTGTTCGAGCAGGCCATGCAGGCCGCGAGTGCCAACGACACCAAGGCGGTCAAGGAATTGACCGGGCGCATCATGGAAGACCAGTCGCGTTCCGCCTATGCCGTGCCGGCGGCCTGGCTGGCCGGTCGCCTGAACCACACGGCGGGTGATGTCAAAAGTGCGCGCCCAGTATGAATATGCCCTGGCGCACGCCAGGACGACGGTCTGGAGCAGCTTGCCGGCTTGCGCCTGGCGGCCTTGCTGCTCGACGACAAAGACTACGCCGGTGCCATGAAATTGCTGGAGAAGACCCATGATCCGGCCTTCGCCGGGCTGTACGCCAATCTCAAGGGCGATGTCCTGGCGGCACAGGGCAAGCGTCAGGAGGCGTTGGCGGCCTACAAGCAGGCGGTGGAGCGTCTCGGCGAGAAGAGCGCCCTGAAGCCTCTGGTCGAAATGAAGATGGATGGCATGGAAGGTTGAGACGATGCGCGCCGCTAAACTAGTTCTTTCGCTTCTCCTGGCCGCGGGTCTTGGTGGCTGCGGTACCGTGGGCGGCTGGTTCGGCTTCGGCACGGAGACTCCCAAGGTCAAGCCCAGCGAATTGACCGAGTTCAAGCCGAGTGCCAGTCTGGCACGTGTCTGGGAGGTCAATGTCGGCACGACGCGACCCTATGCCATGTCGCCGGGCGGTGATGCCCAGTCGGTATTCGCGGCGGGCAAGGACGGTCGTATCCTGCGCGTCGACCTGGGCTCCGGGCGCGAGGTCTGGCGCATCGAGACCGGCAAGATATTGTCCGCCGGCGTCGGCGTCGGTGCTGGCCGGGTGGTGGTCGGTACTCCCAAGGGCGAAGTCCTGGCCTACCAGGCCGCCGACGGCAAGCCGGCCTGGAGCGTGGTGCTGGGCGGCGAGATACTCAGCGTGCCGGTGGTGATGGGCGACAGCGTCGCCGTGCGCACCATCGACGGTCGGGTCGTCTTGCTCAACGCCGAAGACGGCAAGAAAAAATGGAGCGCGGGACGTACCCTGCCCAGCCTGGTGTTGCGCGAGGCCGGAGAATTGTTGCTTACCGACAAGGCGGTCTATGCCGGCTATCCCGGTGGCAAGCTGCTGGCGCTTTCGCTGACCAACGGCGCGTCCATCTGGGAGGCCAATGTCGCACAAGCCCGCGGCGCAACCGAGATCGAGCGTATCGCCGATGTTACCGGGCCGCTGGTGGCCGATGATCGTCTGGTCTGCGGCGTGGCCTATCAGGGACGCCTCAGCTGTTTCGACCAGGTCAACGGCAATCCGGTCTGGTCGCGCGAACTTTCCGGTCTCACCGGCGTGGCTCAGGATGAAGGCTTCCTTTATGCCGCCGAGGCCAAGGATGTGGTCCAGTCCTTCGACAAGCAGCGCGGCTCCGCCACCTGGAAACAGGCCGCGCTGGTCAACCGCAAGCTGACCACCCCCCTGCCGCTCGGCCGCCATGTCGCGGTTGCCGATGCCCAAGGCTTCGTTCATCTGCTGGATGCCGCGACGGGTGCCTTCGCGGCGCGCGCCGCCACGGATGGCAGCCCGGCCGTCGGCAGGTTATTGCCCCTCAGCAACGGCCTGGTGGTGCAGACCGCCAACGGCGGGGTCCATGCCTTCAAAATACACTAAGGAGAGCGGGCTGAGGCCTGAGGTGTGAGCGTGTTTCACGCCATCCCGTCACCTCAACCCTCGCCATAATGAAACCCACCATCGTCCTGGTCGGCCGACCCAATGTCGGCAAGTCCACCCTGTTCAATCGCCTAACCAAGTCGCGCGACGCACTGGTCCACGACCAGCCCGGTCTGACCCGGGATCGTCACTACGGCCACGGCAAGATCGGCGACAAGCCCTTCCTGGTGGTCGATACGGGTGGCTTCGAGCCGGTCGCCGATACCGGCATCCTCGCCGAGATGGCGCGCCAGACGCTGCAAGCGGTGGACGAAGGCGATGCCATCGTCTTCATGGTCGATGGCCGTGCCGGCCTGACCCCGCAGGATCACCTCATCGCCGACCGCCTGCGGCGCACCGGCCGGCCGGTGCACCTGGCGGTCAACAAGACCGAAGGCTTGATCTCGACGAATGCCATCCTCGATTTCCATGAACTCGGCCTGGGTCAGCCCATGCCGATTTCCGGGGCGCATGGCGAAGGCATCGCCGAGCTGGTCGAGATCGTCCTGGCCGATTTCCAGACCGGCACCGAGGAAACCGCCGAGGACGACCACCCGAAGATCGCCATCGTCGGTCGTCCCAACGTCGGCAAGTCGACCCTGGTCAATACCCTGGTCGGCGAGGAGCGGGTCATCGCTTTCGACCAGCCGGGCACGACGCGCGATTCGATCTATGTCGATTTCGAGCGCGACGGTCGCGGCTACACCCTGATCGACACCGCCGGCGTGCGCCGCAAGGGCAAGGTGTTCGAGGCGGTCGAGAAGTTCTCGGTGATCAAGACCCTGCAAGCCATCGAAGACGCCAATGTCGTCATCCTGGTCCTGGACGCCCAGCAGGAGGTTTCCGACCAGGACGCCCACCTCGCCGGTTTCATCCTCGAGGCCGGCCGGGCCCTGGTGGTGGTGGTCAACAAGTGGGACAACCTCGACGACTATCAGCGCGAGCGCATCAAGAAGGAACTCGAACGGCGCATGATCTTCCTGTCGTTCGCGCGCTTCCATTTCATCTCGGCGCTGCGCGGCAGCGGTATCGGCCCGGTGCTGAAGTCGGTCGACGAGGCCTATCGCGCCGCCATGGCCAAGCTGCCGACGCCGAAGCTGACCCAGGTATTGCACGACGCCGTCACCCGGCATGCGCCGCCCAAGTCCGGATTCTTCCGGCCCAAGCCGAAATACGCCCACCAGGGCGGCTCGAACCCGCCGATCATCGTCATCCACGGCAACCACCTAGAGGTGGTCAACAACACCTACAAGCGCTACCTTGAAAACACCTTCCGCGAGTATTTCCAGCTGATGGGTACGCCGCTCAAGGTCGAGTTCAAGGGCAATGTGAACCCCTACGAGGGCAAGAAGGCCGCGCCGCTCACCGAGCGCGAGCTGAAGAAGGTGCACCGCGACCACCGCCGGCGCCGCCGCATGTTCGGCTGAACCTCAAAGCGAAATGACACGTCACGGATTGACGTCGTCCGCGGTTCAATGCCATCCTTGCCTCGGATGGCTCGGAAAAACGCGTGTTCATCACTTACATCACGGCAGTGTGTGTATATTTGCATCGTTGACGGTGCCTTCGCACCGAGATTGCGGTTCATACGACAAGGGGGACGGTAATGAAAAAAGTCATTATCTCGGGTATCGGCGCCACGTTAGCCATCGGGGCAGGCTCGGCGGTGGCCTATAACACGGTGACCGGCGCCAATGGCCACGTATATCAATATGTTCCCGCGGAATTGACCTGCTGGACCGATGCGCAAGCGGCCGCGCAGGCGGCGGGTGGGCATTTGGTGACCATTACGAGCCAAACCGAGCAGGATTTAGTGGTGGCGCTCGCTTCTTCCGAAGCCAGAGTTAACGGGGTGGCTTACATCGGCGGGTATAACGATTCCGGTTGGCGTTGGGTCACGGGCGAGAGCTTCGGACTGTTTACCAATGGGTTCGATACGAATGAGGCTGGCCCCTATCTAATCATTGAGAATCAAGGTGGAGGTTTAGGGATTTGGCATGGCGATCATTGCGGGGATGGTGGTGTTTCTTATTATGGTGAGGACTACATCATTGAGTTCGAACAATCCACCGCTGTGTCAGTGCCCGCCCTTGGGCCTTGGGCGCTGGGTCTGCTCACCGGCTTGATGGCCCTGCTGGCGGGATGGCGCCTACGGCGCGCCGCCGCCTGATTCGGGTTGGAACCCAGGACGGGGCTTATATGAGCCCCGTTTCCATTTGTGCCGACATGCGGACTCGGCGTTCTTGCGAAGGTGGCGTGTTTAAAATGAACCCGAGCCTTCCGGCGGCTTTCCGGATGAAAACGAACGCGCGGCTACTGCGGAAAAACGTGCTTGCATGAATACCGGGGCGGGGGTTTGGAAGCACCATTCGAGCCAGTGGCAACATGTGGGGGCTCCCTTTCGCCCGGGTGGGGAGGATGCCGAGTTGATGATGGGCTGCCTTGCGCCGACCCTTGCGAAGGAATCCCATCCCATCCAGGTGGCGGTGCTCGGCGTCACGCCGGAAGTGGTCAACCTACCCTGGCCGACGCCCGTGCGCGTACAGGCCTACGACGAAAGTCTGGATATGCTCAAGCGGGTTTGGCGTCCCAATCCGCGTGTCGTTTCCAGTGCCCGCGTCGCCCGTTGGCAGTCGTTGCCGCTTCCGGACAAGACCATGGATGCCGTTGTCGGCGACGGTGTCCTCTATGTATTGGGCGGCCTTTCCGCATGCTCGGAGGTCCTGGTCGAGATTCGACGGGTGCTGAAGCCACACGGCATGCTCGCGCTGCGTTGTTTTGTCCGACCCGACGCGTCCGAGACTGTGGAAGACATCGGGGAGGCGGCCTACTCCGGAGAGATCGGCGGTTTTCACGCCCTGAAGATGCGCCTCTCCATGGCGCTGGCGGAGAGTCCGACGTACAGTTTTGAAGTATCCGAAGTACATGGAGCCTTTACCCGATTGTTTCCCGACCGCGCGTTTCTGTCGCGGCGCACCGGATGGCCACTCGAAGCCATCGACACGATCGATGCCTATCAGCATGCAACGACGCGCTATACCTGCCCGACGTTGTCGGTGCTGAGCGAGATATGGGAACCTTTTTTCAACCTTGAAGCGCAATGCCACGGCCAATACGAGCTGGCCGAGCGCTGCCCGACCTTATGCCTCCGGGCGAAGTGACCTGCCGTGATGTTCTTTAAACGCGCGAAGAACACTTCGATGATCGGCCGGGGGGCGCAGGCGATCCGGCCGGTCTGGATACCCGGGTATCTGTATGGCCTGCGCCATCCCTGTTTGCGCGCCCGTGTCAGGTTCCCCCGTCTCGACTCACAGGATACGCTCGGACGTATCGACCGGAATCTGACGGAGATGCTGGAGGAGGCGGGTTTGGCGACTTCGGGAGCGTGTCCCAGTTTCCGGGAGGCCGGTATCGAGGCGTTGCCCGAGGCGCTTCTGGCCTGGTTCGCCGCGATACAGGAGGCGGCGGGTTCGCTCGTCCATGCACGCGGGATACGTATCGACGCTCGCCTGGGCGTGGAGGAACACACTCTGGCGATCCCCTGCCTGCGCTCAGCCTATCCCGAGACTTTGGATATGCTTGACTGGCTGTTGTCGCGGCTCGATTTCGCGGCGAACGCGAGACGGCCCGGCGAGATTGAAAAGCGGTTTCCAAAGGTATTGCAGCGTCTTCGCGATAGCGTATCCAAGACTCACAACATTCCCCCCTTGCTGCGCGCGGCGGATGCCTTGGGCATTCCCTACGACGTCCTGCCGGGCGGGGTGATTCAATTCGGCCACGGTGCGCGCGCGCGCTGGCTGGACAGCACGTTTACCGACGAGACCGGCTTCCTCGGTACCCGGATCGCCCAAAACAAACACGTGACCGGCGAAATGCTCCGCCAGGCGGGCATTCCGATCCCTCCCCGCATTCTCGTGGAAAGCCAGCGGGAGGCATTGGTGGCGGCGGAAAAGCTGGGCTATCCGGTTGTGGTGAAGCCCATCGACCGTGATGGTGGCGTCGGCGTAGCGGCGGATCTTCACGATTCCTGGGCCGTGAAAACAGCCTATGCCAACGCCGCCAAATTGTCCCGAAGTGTCCTGGTCGAGAAGCACATCACGGGTAAGGATTATCGGTTGACGGTGCACAAGAATGAATTGGTCTCAGCCACCGAACGGGTCCCGGGAGGGGTCGTGGGCGATGGCTCCCGGACCGTGCGCGCCTTGATGGAAGAGGTTAACCGTAACCCTTGGCGGAGCGACAAACAAAAGGGGCACCTGAAAAAGCTGGCGCTGGATGCCGAAGCGCTCTCAATGCTCGAACAGGTCAATCTGGACGCCGATGCCATCCCGGCAAGAAACCAATTCGTGCGCCTGCGGCGTACGGCAAACATTTCCCAGGGTGGAGAGCCGATCAATGTGATCGAGCGCGTGCATGACGACAACCGTTTACTGGCTATCCGGGCCGCTGCCGCCCTGCGGCTGGATCTTGCCGGGATAGATCTGATCATGCCCGATATCCAACGCTCATGGCTGGAAACCGGCGCGGTCATCTGTGAAGTCAATGCGCGTCCCCATATCGGGGTACTCACCAATGCCCACGTATATCCGCTGGTCCTGCGCAGAATGGTGCCTGGAGACGGCCGAATTCCGGTGATCATGGTACTCGGTGCCCGTCCGGATCAGTCGTTGCTCGCCGGCATCGCCGCGGACTGTGCCATGGCCGGAGTCGTCGTTGGGATCGCGAATTCCCATGGCGTGGGCATCGGCGAGCGTCAGATCGCCCGGGGCCCCTTGAATCCGTTCGAAGGCGGGCGAATTCTCCTTCGCGAGCATGACGTGACCGGCGCGGTGATCTTCGTCAACGATACAACGCTGCTCGACACCGGTCTTCCTTGCGATCGGTATGACGCATTGCTGCTGGCGGGATCGTTCTTCACCGATTCAGCCTCGGGACGCGGGCAGGACCACGAGAAACGGTTGCGTGGAATGATCGCCGCCATCCTGCCCGCGTGCAGCGGACGGATTCTGACCGTGGAGGATTGTGGGATCGATTGCGGGACCATTTCACGGGACACATCGGCACATCTGATCGATACGCCCATCAAGACCGATGGACTCGTGGAGGCCATCGTGGCCGAGATTCTGGTAGCGAAAGGGAAACATGGGGCATTCCCCCCGAGTCTGTGAACCCATTCTTCCCGCCTCAAGGAAGAGGCGCCGACAATCAGCGTTCAGGCCATGGACCGGAAATTTTCCGAGAAGCCATTTGCGGTAACCCCGATATGCCAACGGTCATAGGCTCGCCATGTCATACGGGCTCGGATGATTTGCGATCAATCGCCGGTGAATCATCACTTGCTGATATGCTTATCAACCCATTTTTTATCTCCATAACATCAAGGAAGTCGTTATGCCGTCCTCCGGCCCCCGCGAGATCGTCACCCCCTTCCGGCCCATTCCCCTCGATGTCCCGGAGGGCATGAAGCCCAACGAGTTTTTCAACAGCACCGAGAACCTCAACGATCTGGTGCACAACAATGGCCTGCTGCAAAACCCAGAGGGCCTGCTGCTGTACCGCAAGGCCCTGGGCCACAGCAACGAGTTCGATACCTCGATCATCTACAACACCTCGCAGACTATTCTCGATCCGCTGGGCCGGCCGGTACGCCGCACCCAGGTGCCGGAACACGTCAAGAACGTCTGGAACCGGATGAATCAGGTCATCATCGAGTACATGCTGGAGCGTTATCCGGACCCGGACGCGACCCTGGTGCTGGCCGGCGAGGCCAGCCTGGACGCGACCTGGCCGTTGACCTCGCCGGGGGTGCCGAGCATCCGCATGTTGCACAACCATTTCATCGTCTTCAACAAGGCGGAGCTGAGCGATGCACCCATCGCCGATCCGAGCAATCCGAATCTCACCGACGGCGGCCAGCATTCCCTGTTCCAGGCCTACATGCGCGATGACTACCAGGCCTTCTTCGACGGGCTGGACCTGCAAATCCTGCGCCCTTGCCAGGCCGGTTCCTGCAGGATCGCCCTGACCGGCTACCCGCAGGGCCTGCCCAGCTGGGAGATCACCGGTGGCGTCGATTCGCTCAAGGAGGTCCGTTTCTGGAAGGAATACGACACCATCCTCAAGGGCTTCATCGATTTCTATCGCACCTTCTTCGGACAGGTCTCGACGCGCAATGCGCCCATGCCGCGCGACATCTATTTCCCGGACCTCGTCGAGAACAAGCTGCTCTTCAACAACGACCTGCTGAAGACCGCAAAGATGGTGCGCGACCGCTGCATCAAGGACGCCAAGTACGCCAACTCGATCCGCTGGCAGCCGGCCTTCAAGCAGCTGATCTACCGCAACGACGCCGGCAAGCTGATCGTCACCATCAGCCAGAATTCCATCGGCAACGCCATCACCGAACTGCTCGGCGTGGTGGTGAAGCGCGCACCCGACGCCGATGCCTATGGCCAGGCCGAACCGGCCCTCATCGAGAAACTGCTGGAGGCCCGGCGCCGACTGGTGGAGGCCGATCTCGGTGTCGGGATCGCCACACCCTACTGGCCGGCATGATGCGGTGCACGATTTAATGAAAAGGTCATGCCTTGGTTTGAGGTAAAATGACTTTTCGAATGTACTGATTTAGGAACAATAAAATGAACAAAGGGCAGCAATTACAAGACCCGTTCCTGAACGCGCTCCGCCAGGATCAGGTTCAGGTTTCCGTTTATCTTGTTAACGGGATCAAGCTTCAAGGCTATATCGAGAGTTATGACCAATATGTCGTGCTCCTGAAGAACGCCATCACCCAGATGGTCTACAAACACGCCATCTCCACCGTCGTGCCGTCGCGCGCCGTGCTTTACCACAAGCCCGGGGAAGAGTGATCCGCCCCGGGGAAGCATGATTCAGAGCGGGCGCCCGCCGGTGCGGGCCTAGGCAGGCAGGATGTTCGAGCGTCCCGAAGGCGGCCAGTCGGTCGTATTGGCCAGTCTCGACTTCGGCGATCCCGACTACAAGGAAAGCCTGGTCGAACTGGTGTTGCTCGCCGAGAGCGCCGCCCTGAAGGTCGCGCAGATCGTCCAGGGACGTCGCGACCGCCCGGATGCGGCCTTTTTCGCAGGCAGCGGCAAGGCCGACGAGATCGCCGAAGCGGCGCGCCTGAGCGAATCCGGCCTGGTCATTTTCAATCATGAACTGTCCCCGGTGCAGGAGCGCAACCTGGAGCGGCGCATGCAGTGCCGCGTCCTCGACCGTACCGCGCTGATCCTGCACATCTTCGCCCTGCGGGCGCGCAGCAACGAAGGCAAGCTCCAGGTCGAACTGGCGCAGTTGCGGCATTATTCGACCCGTCTGGTGCGCGGCTGGACCCACCTGGAACGCCAGAAGGGCGGTATCGGCATGCGCGGCGGCCCCGGCGAGACCCAGCTCGAACTGGACCGTCGACTGATCGCCGGCAAGATCAAGGGCATCGAAGCGCGCCTGGAAAAGCTGGAGAAGGGACGCGCCATGCAACGCCGTGCGCGCCAGCGCAGCGGTGTCCTGTCGATCTCCCTGGTGGGCTACACCAATGCCGGCAAGTCCACCCTGTTCAATACGCTGACGCGCGCCAAGGTCTACGCCGCCGACCAGCTGTTCGCGACGCTCGACACGACCTCGCGCAAGCTCTGGCTGCCGGACGTCGGCCAGGTCATCCTGTCCGATACGGTTGGCTTCATCACGCGCCTGCCGCATACCCTGGTCGCGGCCTTCCATGCGACGCTGGAGGAAACGGTGCATGCCGACCTGCTGCTGCATGTGGTCGATTCGGCGAGCCAGAACCGGGATCGGCAGATCGAGGAAGTGGACAAGGTGCTGGCCGAGATCGGCGCCGACAAGGTTCCGCGGATCGTCGTCATGAACAAGATCGACCTGACCGGTGCCGAGGCCATGGAGGCGCGGGACGAGTGTGATAAGATTGCCCGCGTTTCCCTGAGCGCCCGGACTGGCGCGGGAATTGAACTGTTGCGTCGGGCGCTGATCGAATTCGCCTTGGCGCGTCGACCCGACGTCGAAAATCAAACAGAAACCGGATCTTATGGCTTGGAATGATCCCCAATGGGGCAACAAGGGTGGCAAGGATGGCCCCCGACCTGGATGAACTCTGGCGTCGCTTCAATCAGCGCCTCAATGGCATGTTCGGCGGCAAGGGGCGACCCTCCGGCGGTGACTCGGGCGGCGGCAATTCCGGTGGCGGGCGCCCGGCGTTCCGCGGCAATTTCCATATTCCCGGCGGCGTCGGCCTGCTGGTCGGTCTCGCCGTGCTGGTCTGGCTGGGCAGCGGTTTCTACATCGTCAACGCCGGCGAACGCGGCGTCGTCCTGCGCTTCGGCAAATACCTGGAAACGACCCAGCCCGGCCCGCGCTGGCATCTGCCTTATCCCGTGGAAAGCGTCGAAGTGGTCAATGTCGAGCAGGTGCGTACCGTCGAAATCGGTTTTCGCAACAACGTCAAATCCAAGGTGCTGTCCGAGTCGCTCATGCTGACCGACGACGAGAACATCATCGATCTCCAGTTTTCCGCGCAATACGTCATCAAGGATCCGGAAGATTTTCTATTCATGAATCGCCATCCCGACGAGGCCGTCATGGGCGCCGCCGAAACGGCGATGCGCGAGGTGGTCGGCAAGTCGAAGATGGACTTCGTGCTATACGAAGGCCGCGCCGAGGTCGCCGACCGGGCCACGAAACTGATGCAAGGCATCCTCGACCGTTACAAGACCGGCATCGCCATCAGCAAGCTCAACATGCAGAACGCGCAGCCCCCGGAACAGGTCCAGGCGGCCTTCGACGATGCCGTCAAGGCCGGCCAGGACCGCGAGCGCCTGAAGAACGAAGGCCAGGCCTATGCCAACGATGTCATTCCGAAGGCCCGTGGCGTCGCCGCCCGGCTCCAGGAAGAGGCCAATGGTTACCGCCAGAGTGTCATCGCCAACGCCGAGGGTGAGGCCGCGCGCTTCCGCCAGGTGCTGGTGGAATACAGCAAGGCGCCGCAAGTGACCCGCGAGCGCCTGTATCAGGACGCCATGCAGCAGGTTCTGTCGAGCACCACCAAGGTACTGGTCGATGACAAGGGCGGCAACAATCTGCTCTATCTGCCGCTCGACAAGCTCATGCAGGCCGCCGGTGCGCCGACCCAGGCGGCGGCCGCCGCGGCACCCAAGGCCGATGAGCCGACATCGCAGGTGAATGCCATGGATTCGCGCTCCCGCGATAGCTTCCGCGGTCGCGACCGGGAGGCTCGGCCATGAGAAACCCCACCGCCTTCCTGATCGCCCTGGTCGTAGGGCTGCTGCTCTTGTCGCTGTCGCTGTTCACGGTGGACCAGCGTCAGGCCGCCGTTGTCTTCCAGTTGGGCGAAGTGGTCAGCATCAAGCGTGAACCCGGTCTGTACCTGAAGATTCCGCTGATCCAGAACATCCGCTACTTCGAAACGCGCATCCTGACCCTGGACGCCGCCGATCCCGAGCGCTTCATTACCTCGGAAAAGAAAAACGTCCTGGTGGATTACTTCATCAAGTGGCGCATCTTCGACGTTGAGAAGTATTACGTCAGTTTCAACGGCGACGAAAAACGCGCCGAGAACCGCCTGGCGCAAACCGTCAACGACGGCATGCGCGCCGAATTCGGCAAGCGCCCCGTGCATGACGTCGTCTCCGGCGAGCGCGACGACATCATGGAGGTCCTGCGCGCCAAGGCCGATCAGGACGCCCGGCGCTATGGCGTGCAGGTGATGGACGTGCGCATCAAGCGCGTCGATCTGCCGTCCGAAGTCAGCGAATCGGTCTACCGGCGCATGGAAGCGGAGCGCAAGCGCGTCGCCAACGAGTTGCGTTCGACCGGCGGCGCCGAGGCGGAAAAGATCCGCGCCGATGCCGAGCGTCAGCGCGAAGTCATCATCGCCGAGGCCTATCGCGATGCCCAAGGGGTCAAGGGCGAGGGCGATGCCAAGGCGTCGGCGCTGTACGCGGCGGCTTACGGCAAGAACCCCGAGTTCTACGCCTTCTATCGCAGCATGGAGTCGTACAAGGGCAGCTTCAAGAACAAGAGCGATGTCATGGTGCTGCAACCCAATTCCGAATTTTTCCGCTACATGAAGTCGCCGCGCGGCGGTGGCAAGTAAGGGCAGCGTGTGGGGCTCGGAGAGGTCATTCTGCCGGCGCTGGCGCTGATGTTGATCATGGAAGGCATGCTGCCTTTCCTGGCGCCCAGCGCCTGGCGCGACGCCTTCACGCGCATGACGCAATTGCGTGATGGCCAGATCCGTTTCATGGGGCTGTTTTCCATGCTGGGCGGCGTGCTGCTATTGTTGATTAGCCGATGAAACCCGCCTGGTTACTCCCCGAATACGTCGAAGACATCCTGCCACCCTACGCGTGGCATGCCGAGTTGTTGCGCCGTCGCCTGCTCGACCTGTTCGACAGCTATGGCTACGAGCTTGTTGCACCGCCCCTCATGGAATTCCTCGACTCGCTCCTGACCGGTTCGGCGCGCGATCTCGACCTGAAGACGTTCAAGGTGGTGGACGGCCTGTCCGGACGGCAGATGGGTCTGCGCGCCGACATCACGCCGCAGGCGGCGCGCATCGACGCGCACCTGCTGAATCGCCAGGGCGTGACGCGCCTGTGCTATGCCGGCCCGGCCCTGCACACCCGGCCGGCGGGTCTGATGACCTCGCGCGAACCGTTCCAGATCGGCGCCGAACTGTTCGGCCATGCCGGCATCGAGGCCGACCGGGAAATTCTCGAATTGCTGCTCACGGCACTGCAGACGACCGGCCTGGCTGACGCGCGCGTCAGCCTTGGCCATATCGGCCTGTTCCGCGCCCTGGTTCAGGCTGCCGGTCTCGATGCCGGCACCGAGCGCGCCCTGTTCAAGGCCATGAAGGCCAAGGACGTGCCCGAACTGGAAAGCCTGACCGAGACCCTGGCCGACCCCTGGAAAGCGGCCTTCCGGCGCCTGCCCGAACTCTACGGTGGCCCGGAGATACTGTCGGACGCCCGGCGCGTCCTGCCCGGCTTGCCCGGCGTCGTCGAAGCCCTGGATGAACTGGCCGCGCTGCTGGCGCTGCGTCACGACATCCAACTGGCCGTCGATCTGGGCGATCTGCGCGGCTTCGGCTACCACAATGGCGCGGTATTCGCCGCCTACACCGGTGGCCAGGCCCAGGCGGTCGCCCTCGGTGGCCGCTACGACGGCGCCGGCGCCATTTTCGGCCGGGCCCGACCGGCGACCGGCTTCAGCCTCGACCTGCGGCGCATCCTGAACGTATTGCCCGAGCCCGCGCCGCGTCCCGGCATACTCGTACCGAGCGACGACGATGCCGCCCTGAAGACGCGCATCGCCGAATTGCGCGCCGCCGGCGAACGCGTCATCGTCGAGCTCTCGGGCAGTACCGCCCTACCCCAAGAATCCGGTTGCAACCGGCGCCTGGTACAGGCGTCGGGCACCTGGCAAATCCTCCCTTTGTAAACGTAACGCGGACACATCATGAGCAAGAACGTCGTAGTGATCGGCACCCAGTGGGGTGATGAAGGCAAGGGCAAGATCGTCGACTGGCTGACCGACCATGCCCAGGGCGTGGTGCGCTTCCAGGGCGGTCACAATGCCGGCCACACCCTGGTGATCGACGGCAAGAAAACCGTCCTGCACCTCATCCCGTCGGGCATCCTGCGCGACAGCGTGCGCTGCTACATCGGCAACGGCGTCGTCTGCTCGCCCGAGGCGCTGATGGAAGAAGTGGAGATGCTTGAGAACAACGGCATCGACGTCGCCAGCCGCATGACCATCTCCGAAGCCTGCCCGCTGATCCTGCCGCACCACGTCGCCCTGGATCACGCCCGCGAGGCCGCCAAGGGCGCCGGCAAGATCGGCACCACCGGGCGCGGCATCGGCCCGGCCTACGAAGACAAGATCGCCCGGCGCGCCATCCGCATGCAGGATCTGCTGCACCGCGAGCGCTTCGCCGCCAAGCTGGGCGAGGTGCTCGACTATCACAACTACGTCCTGAAGCACTACTTCAAGGCGGAGACCGTCGACTTCCACAAGACCCTCGACCAGGCCATGGAACTCGCCGAGAAGATCAAGCCGATGATCGGCGATGTGCCGCGCAAGCTCTACGAGGCCAACAAGCGCGGTGAGAACCTGCTGTTCGAAGGCGCCCAGGGCACGCTGCTGGACATCGACCACGGCACCTATCCGTTCGTCACCTCGTCCAACTGCACGGCAGGCGGCGCCTCCACCGGCTCCGGCATGGGGCCGAGCAGCATGCATTACATCCTCGGCATCACCAAGGCCTACACCACGCGCGTCGGCTCCGGGCCGTTCCCCACCGAACTGTTCGACGACAACGGCCGCTGGCTGGCTGAAAAAGGCCACGAATTCGGCGCCACCACGGGCCGCCCGCGCCGCTGCGGCTGGTTCGACGCCGCCGCCCTGAAACGCTCGATCCAGATCAACGGCCTCACCGGCATGTGCGTCACCAAGCTCGACGTGCTCGACGGCATGGATACCATCCGCATCTGCACCGGCTACAAACTGGACGGCGAAATCTGCGACATCCTGCCGGTCGGCTCGGAAACGCTGGCCGATTGCGAACCGATCTACGAAGACCACCCGGGCTGGAAGGACAGCACGGTCGGCGTCAAGACCTTCGAACAACTGCCCGCCAATGCGCAGTCCTACCTGAAGCGGATGGAAGAGCTGTGCGGCGTTCCCGCCGACATCATCTCGACCGGCCCCGATCGTCAGGAAACGATTGTCCGGCGGCATCCGTTCGAATAAGGCCTGAGTTCTCCAATGGGCTCGGGAAACGCAGATTTTTCGCTCATAGTCATTGCGAGTGAGGCGCGGCAATCAAGTGCACTAAATAAATCAACAGCCTAGGGATCGCCACGTCGCCGCGCCCCTCGTGATGACGAATTCTTCAGCGCGTCCCTGGTCCTTGATTGGGGTGGCCCGCCGCCGTCGTCGTCCCAACGGGGGTGTATCGGCCTGGACTATTGCGCCATGGCGCGGTGCGGTTTTCAAAGTGAAGCTGGCATGGCTATCATGATCGCTGGAGCGATCGATACCGGGTGAGCGATACTTGCTACGATATCGTTGCACTATCAACGAACGGATCATTCGGATGTCACAAAACAGCCCTATCAAGCTGCGTGGAATCGAGTTTCATCACGAACGCGTCATAGACGCGCTCAAGCGGCACCCTATGGTCGGAGATGCCGTCATCGGTTTCCGTAATGACGAGAAAGGGCGCCTGCTTCTGATTGCCTATGTGGCTTTGCGAGAGAAGGGTGTCGCTCCGATACGCGAGCTACGCGAGTTTGCGAAGAAGCATCTCTACCCCCAGCATGTGCCGGATATATTCATGCTTCTGTCATCGATGCCTCGCAACCAGGCTGGGTTCATTGACTATGAAGCGATTGCGAAAATCCCGCTGAAAGTCACCTTGCCGGGCCAGGGTTTTCAGATCCCCAGGGATGTTACCGATATCATGTTGCTCGATATATTTAGCGATTTGCTGGAAAAACCGGTCGGGATCCACTCACTGATGGCGGTCGACCTGCTGTCCAGGATCGAGAAGGCCACCGGAATAGGTCTGCCGTTGTCGATCATGCTGGGTGCGTCGACCGTCCGCGAGCTCTCCAATGCCATTGTTCGGATGGTCGCCCCAGCCGTTGAGGGAGAAATCATCGAGTTGCAGCCTGGTCGTGGCGGGCCACCCTTCTTTTCCTGCATGGGGATTACACTGGGGGTGGTTTTTTTTCGAGGGACATCGCTCGTTGCGCCGATCTCGATGGCCCTTTCATGCTGGTCCAGCCTTACGGTTTGACACGATCCCGGGACTTCGAATTGCCGGAATCAATACAGGCAATGGCAGTGAGCCACCTTCAGGTCATACGCCAAAAACAGCCACACGGCCCCTACAGGCTGGCGGGCTTTTGCAATGGCGCATTGATTGCCGTCGAGATTGCCCGACAGTTATTGCAATCAGGCGAAACAGTGGAGTTTCTCGGTCTGATCGATCCCCCCTCGGCCTACACGACGCCCCCTAGAATATTCACGACGGAGTCTGTAAACCAGTCTATTGACGAAGAGGCAACAAGAACACGTCTGCTCAATCATTATTATCGAATCAGCGCGGCGTATGCCGCCGAATATTACCCATCGGCCCTGGCTTTGATCCTGGTTGAAAGTAAAGAGAACGCCTACGATCCAACCTCAGGGTGGGCAAAGGTGGCGGCAAGTACCGCCATCCATCGTGTAGGCGGCAAGAAGGCAAGCCACTCGCATGCCATCCGGCTACATGCTGATGACGTCGGGATGATTCTGCGGAAAGCAATTCAGGAGCAGAAGCGGGGTCATGAGACTCGGGAAGGAGAGAACGCCTGATGGTCAGCGTATGCCGAGCGAGCGGCCGACAGTGACCCTGTCCGAAGGCATCACGATACTCAGATATTTTCGCATCAGAAAAGGCGCGTTCGATGCGTTTTACCAGGTCAGTGAAGCGATGGTCTGGCCTTACTATGAGAAGGTGGGAGCCCGAATCCTCGGAATGTGGCAAATCGTTTACCCTGACATTCCCGGGCAACCGCTGCGCGCGCCGAGTGATTTTGACGAAGTCTGCCTGCTCACCCACTATGCCAGCCTCGATCACTGGCGCGCCACCCGGGCAAGCGAGATCGGCAAGCTTGGCGGCGACGGTCCCGATCTGGCGAGACTTCACGAGGGCTTGCGCATCCGGGCCGGCCTTTCCATCCCGGGCGGGGGGCATGGACGGATCACCGTGCTGAGCGGCAAGCCAGCGTCCAGCGGAACGCTGGTTCCCCGTTCTTGATTGCCCGGCGACCCTGGCCAGTCATTACTTTTCCTTTCGCGAGATCCCCATGACCCAGGCGAATTGCCCCCTCGCCGCGCAGCTTAAGGCGCTACCACGTGATCAACGGGTGCCCTTGATTGAGCGCGCGTTTTCCGAGCGGGTCGCGGCCATGTTCGGCGTGAAAGCCGAATCGATCGACGTGGACGCGCCATTCCCGAAACTCGCCCCGGCACTCAGAGATGTGAGCATGCGCTGGAGTGGCTTGATCGAACCCTGGGTCAAGGAATGCCTGGGGTTTCGTCACTTCCATCTCTACGAAGCCAGCCTGTCCGGGTCGATCGGCGAACTGGCCCGCTACCTTGCCGGCGAGCTTGAACCCATCCCGGTGCCCACGGCGCCCCTGGAGAATCTCGACGACTGTTCCGACTGGGGGTGGAGCGCGCTGCAACCCTTGGCGAGAAACGCCGGAGTCCCCGGGAAGATGGCCGTTGTACTGGGTGCAGGCCGTTCCGGCACGTCCCTGTTTCGGACCATGCTGACCTGCCACGACCAGGTTTACGCCCCCAACGAATTGCACCTGCTGTCCTTCAACGATATGGGACAGCGGCGGGACGACATGCAGCGGCACTGGCAGCAATGGATGGACATCGGGCTGATCGAAACCCTGCGGGTGGAGTTCGGGATGTCGCACTGGGATGCGATACTGGAATTGAAGAAACTTGCCGCCGAGGCATTGCCGGTAGCCGAGGTCTATGCCCGCATCCAGTCCAGAATGGCAGGGCGTTGGCTAGTCGATAAGACTCCTGCGTATGCCAGGAATCCGGACTGTCTGATTCGCGCGGAGCAACTGTTCGCCGACCCTCCGAAGTATCTCTTTCTCACGCGCCACCCTTATGCCGTGATGGATTCGTTCATCAAGAGCCGGTTTTACCGGTTCTCCGGACCGATATGGGGATTCAACTCCAGAAATCCCTGGCAGGCCGCCGAAATGTACTGGACGGTGACGAATCGGAACATACTGTCCTTTCTGAAGACGCTACCTGTCGAGCGTTGGGCGCGCTTCACCTACGAGGGGTTAATGCAAGACAGCGACAATGTTCTTGGCGAGGTATGTCGGCTGCTGTCCCTTCCTTATGACGAGCGAATGCGCGATCCCTTCCAGTCGGGCGCCAGCATTACCGGTTTCCTCGCGGATCGGAACCGCGTCGATTACAGCCTTGCCGATGCATGGCGCGATAAGCGCCCACCCCACCCGTTGAGTCGGCTGACCCGGGAAATTGCCGACGAATTGGGGTATCCGCTTTCCTGAGGCCTGTCCCTGAGTACCTCAGGCCCCGGTTCAGGGCGGCGGCACCAAGCCATCCGGGGCGGTATACATTTGCGCGACAAGTTCAAGGAAGCGTCCGATCAGGCGGTCGAGTTCGTCCGGGTCGACAAACTGGGTATTGCGCGTCACGGCGCAACGCAGGCCGCTGGATTCACGGAAGAAGGTGAAAACTAGCGCTTGCTTGGCGTCGTAACCGTCGAAGACGCCACGCTCAACCTCCAGATCGGGCACGGTGATTTCGCCCTCCGGCGCGTAGATCAACTGGCAAATCACCCGCGCCGGCTGCTGTCCGTTCGCCTTCGATATCGACGCCAGGCTGACCGGCGGGATGTCGTGATGATCGATCGCGTCGAACAAGGCCTTGCGCAGGCCATGCGACAGGTCGACCCAAGTGGTCTGCTCGGTCGCCGCGCCACGGATGGGCAGGAGATTGACGAATGGCCCGAGCATGCGGGCTTCGGTTGTCCGGTCCTTGAGGGAAAACGGGATGCCGACAATCATGTCGCTGCGTTTTAACCACCAGAACAGGGCCGCCTGGAGCGCGCTCAGCAGTCCGATGAAGGTGGTTACCCCGGCACGGCGGCTGTAGGCCTCGATCAGGGCGCATTCCTGGTCACCAATACGGAAATCCGAGTGCGATACACCGGGTTCGGCCGCGGGTTTGGCCGGCAGCAAGACCGGCGTCGTGCCTGCCAGTTGCTCAGCCCAGTAGCGCTGCAATCTGGCTATTCTGTCAGGGGGCAGCCTGTCCCGCTGCCGGGCCACGAACGCGGCGTACTGTGGAACCTCGTCGTCGCCCGGCTCTGGAGTCGGGCCTTGCTGAACAAGGTGGTAGGTTTTCATCAGCGCGTTGGCATAATCGAAGGAACAGAAGCAGTCCATGACCAGATGATGGAAGTTGATAAACAGCAGATTCACGCGTTCGGGAAGCAGGAGTAGCAGTGCCCGGTAGAGCGGTTCCCGATCCAGGAGATAGTGCCGCTCGACCCTATCCCGTGACAACGTTTCGGCTTGCTCATCCGCGGCCTCGGGTGCCAGGGCGTCAAGTGCGATCACGGTCAGCGACGCACCCGTCGACGGCCGGGTGAAACCGGTACCGTCGCCGCGAAAGCCCAGGCGCAATACATCGTGCTGCCGGTCCAGAATGTCCATCGCGTTCCGCAGTGCGGAAACGTCAAGCGTCCCGCGCAGCCGAATGCGGTGAGTCAGGGCATAACTTCGGCCATCCAACCGGGCCAGTTCGTTAAGGCAAAGGCCCTCCTGGAAATGCGACAGGGCCACCGGCGTTGCCGGAGAAGGCGCACTGGCAATGGCCGCCTGTGGCGGGTCCGCCACCGCCACCGTGACGGCATGCGCATCGTTGAAGGTGCTGATAACCCGATAGGTGAGGCCGCGATAGCTGGCCAGGGTTTGACGATTGATGGCGATCTCGGAAAGCTGAACCTCGTCGAGGCCCTCCGCCAGACCGACTCCGGCGGCCTTGAGGACGGCTTCCTTCTGGGTGAATACAATGACAGGCAAGGCGATTTCCAGGGAACGGCGGTCATCGGGTGCAAGCCGGTCCTGCTTGAGGTAGTCCTGTATCTGCCTGATCAAAGCGTCGCCGCAGATGTCTTGCACAGTCTTCTCGGGCAGGCTTCGCACGCGTTCCACGTCGACGCCGATTGCCGTGTCCGCGCGCGCCGCGCAAACAAGGTCGTCGGTATGGCTGATGGAAACAAAGGGTTGTTCCCCAAGGGGTTGCCCATCCAGTGTCAGCCGGACAGGGCCCTTGTCGGACAGCACCTGGTAGCGAATCAGATCCGCGGCCGTGGGTGGGCTCGGGTCATTACCGCTGCTTTGTGCAAGAAGTTTCACCGCAAGTTTACCGGCCGATCGCTCGTGTTGGCGCTTTGGCGAGTTCAACTCGGCGATTTCCGCCCCCTCCCGCGGGGTCATGCAGGCGTTTTCCTCGGCCCAGGCCGCGGCCTCGGACAAGTTGAGGAGGAGCAACCGTGCCGGGCCCATTTCAATCGGCGCGGACTTCATCAGGGGCCGCCGAGTCAGTTTGGAAATATTGCCTGGGGCCTGGATGATGAAGTCCTTGAGGACCAGCATCGGCTGGCCCTGCTCATCGGCGACTACGCAATCGAAACGTAGCGCATTGTCGGGACCATCGCACTGGGCATGGAGCGTCGCCGATTTCGCGGCCGCGCAGCGCCGGGGAAATACCGTGCAGGAACCGATGCTGCTGGGCAAGCGGAGCAGGTCATTCTTGACATGGAGATACGGCCATCGGCTACAGCCGTAAAGCGCGGCTTCGATCAGGTAGGCAACCCGGCCGGTGTCGGTAAGCAGGGTGACCTCCCCGGCGGCCTTGTCGAGGTTGACCTCGGCACTCATCACCCTGCCGTTGTATGCCATCGAGTTCAGGACATCGAAGGCCGGCCCGAAATTGCTCAGGCCGAATTCGGCGGTTGTCGGAGTGCGGTCAATGTCGAAGGGCGTCGGCCGCCAGGCCGACATTGCCGTCATGGCATTCGTGGTGTTTGTCGCGGCGGCGGCGGCATCATGATAGGCGGCCAGAACCTGCATCCGGGTGCGCATGACCGGCAGGACGCGGTCGCCGTCCGGTTGGTCGATCACGAAGGCATCGCCGTGTCGGTCGACACGTAGCCGGATCCGTTCGCCGTGTCGCAGCACCAGAGGCAACAGAAACTCCGTGTCCTGGAAGCGTACGATGGCCTCCTCCGGCGAAGCCGATTCCGCCAGGGCGGTGGCGACGAACTGCCGCAGCATGACGCAGGCGGGGGTCACGACATTCCCGCCAAAGCTGTGATCTCGCAGCAGGGCGTGTCGATCCAGGTCGATGTCGATGTCGAATTCCAGTAGCCCTTCGGGGTTGGAAAGCCGGTATTGGCCAAGGGAGAGCGCTGGCGACGCGGGTAACAGGATGTCGTCGGTGGTCTGATATCCCGAGGTTGCCCCAAATACGGCGGTACGGGTGGTTCCCCTGGGCGGAGAGACGAGGAACCCCGCCAGCATGCGTTCGAAGGCCTCGATGCCTGCCGCCAGCGGGATCATCTTGACGCCACGGGTCTTGAAGATTTCCTTGATCACGCCACGCGTCGCCATGCCCACCTCGTCCCAGGCGGACCAGGCGATGGAAAGCGCCGGGATGCCCCAGGGCAGGCTGCCGTTGAGGATGCCGT
Organism: Hydrogenophilales bacterium; assembly: GCA_016703155.1. Lineage (GTDB taxonomy): Bacteria > Pseudomonadota > Gammaproteobacteria > Burkholderiales > Thiobacillaceae > JADJCP01. The sequence continues at coordinate 673,206 of JADJCP010000001.1, read as the reverse complement.
TGGCGGCGGCATAATCGGACTGGCCGTTATTGCCGACATAGGAAACAACCGACGAGAACTGGACGACGCCGCGCAGGGTGGCCGGATCCAGTTGCGCCAGAATGCGTTCCAAGCCGCCGACCTTGATACCCAGAACGCTGGCGAATTCCTCGTCGCTCTTGTTCGTGAGGTTCTTCGATAGCTCTATGCCCGCCCCGTGGATCATCAGGGTGATTCCGTATTGGCCAAGCTGTAACGCGTCGATGGCCGGTACATCCAGAAGATCGGCGGCGAGATAGCGTACCCGTTCCTGCCCGAGCGCCTCGATCCAGGGTTCCGTCCTGGGTTGCCTGGCCAATATCAGAAAACGCGCCTGCGTTCGCTGTATCAGATCCTTCGCGATCTCCGCCGTGATGCCGCGCGCGCCCCCGGTAACCAGTACGACATCCCGTTCGGTCAACAAGTCCGCCAAGTGGTCCCGCTCACCAAACAATTGCGTCATGGGGCACAACTGGCCGGCCAGTATGCTGCCATCGCTCAGAACTCGGCGCCCGATACGCGGCGTGTCGAGGGCGGCGGCGATGGCTTCGCCGGACGGCTCGCCGCCATCGAAATGGACATAGCTGAAATTGAGGCTGGGCAAGTCTTTCTGCGCGCATCTGAAGTAGGCGGTCAGGGCCAGGTAGGCGCCATCGTAGAACTCGCTGTCCGGTCCAAAGGTGACCAGATTGATCGCGCTCGGACGACCCTCGATGGGCGTGTTGCCGTGCTCGCGCACGATCTGGTGCAGCCTGGGCAGAAATTCCCGCGACATGGCCCCCATGGTCGTTGGGAGGCGTTGAATGAGCACGATGCCGGGGGGCGGCGCGGTATTCGGCGTGGCACCCAAATGGCCAATCGGGTGAGTACGGTATTGGTAGCAATGGATCGACCGTGCCTCGGACGGCTCGTTTTTGTCGGGCCTGGAGACGGCGTCCCGGTTCGCGGCGTGGGCGGCGGCCAGTATCTTCGCGACGCTGGTAAGCTGGCGGAAGTTGCCCACTTCCTGCGGCAGGATCGAACCGCGCAGACGCGAGAGAATTTCGAATATCTTCAGCGTATCGATGCCCAGGTCGCGCTCGAATTCGGCGTCATCGCGAATTTGATCGCGGGCATAGCCCGACACTTCCGCGACGGCGATCCGGATGACTTCGACGGGATTCGTGGGCGCGGTGGCGCCTGCCGCCTCCGGACGCGCTTCTTTCCTGGGCGAAGTCTGGTGGGCTGGCAGCGGTTGGCGTTTTATGGTCAGCGGTTCCCGCAGCCGCTGGGCCAACCCGGCGATCCGGGTTGTCACGGGCTCGGTCGGGTGATGCAGCGATTCCGTCTGGAAGGGCTTGCCCTGCAGAATCTGGTCCACCAATCGGCACAGGATATTCTTGGGGCCAACTTCGACGAAGCGCCGGATGCCGGATTCATAGGCGGCATTGACTTGGGAAATGAAATCGACGGCCGTGGGAATCAGCCCCGACAGCAGCCGGATGGTGGCCGCCTTGTCCTGATCCGACATGGGTAGACCGGCTTTGGCGGCACCCGCCCACGGGTAGGCTTGCCTGCTCCAGTTGGCCGGTACCGGGGCCGTCGCGTTTCGCCAATGGCATTGCTCCAGGGCGGCAGCCATGGGGGCTTCGCAATCCGCGACCAGACGACTGTGGAACCCGCGCTCGACGGGCAATCGATAGGCACGGATGCCATTAGCCTCGGCGTGTTCCATCACCTGAGCAATCGCCGCGGTCTCACCCGACACGACGGTCTGACCATAGGCGTTGAGGTTGGCGCAGGTGGCATAACCCACAATGTCGTCCAACAGATCTCGTGCCTGCCGCTCGCCGCATGCCAGCGCCGCCATGGCACCGGGATCGCTGCCGGGTTTGTTGCTCATCAGCTGCCCGCGCAGGCAGACCATGCGGAATGCCTCATCGAAATCCAGCACGCCGGCGGCATGGAGCGCGCTGTGTTCTCCCACCGAATGGCCCGCGGCCATCGCCGGGACGATGCCTTGCGCGCGGACATGCTCCAGGAGCGCCGCGGAAGTCAGGAAAATAGCGGGCTGCGAGATCTGAGTGGCCTTCAGCAATTCGCTGTAGGGTTGGAGTTGGGTTTCGTCGAGGCTGGGGTCGACAAGCAGGAGTTGATCCAACGGTGCGTCGGAAAACTCTCTGAAAATACGCATGGCACGTGCCAGCATGTCCTGGGTACTGGGGAGCGTCCCTCAGGTCGTGCAACATGCCGGGATATTGCGATCCCTGGCCCGGGAACAGGAACAGCGTATCGCCGGCCAGGTCATCGAAGCGGGGGAAATCGGCAATGGCTGGATTCACCAACGGCGCTCGTGCATTACATCGGGGAGACGACACCACCAGGTGGTAGTTGACGCCGCCGAAGCCGAAGGCGGACACCCCGGCGCGCACCTCCGGTGACGCTATGGCTTCCGGACGCGTGACCACCCTCAAGCCCAGCGACTCCAGATCGATGTCGGGCGGTGCCTGCTCGAAGTTGACCTGCGGCGGGATCCTGCGCAGGTTCACCGCGAAAAGCGCGGAAAGGGTCGAGACGATGCCGGCCCCGGATAACAGATGTCCGGTCACGGCCTTGCTGCCGCCGATGGGGAGGGGCGGCTTGCCCAATCTGTGGCGTGGCTCGCCGAAGAATCCATGGACGGCGAGCCGTTCCTCATGATCGCCCACCGGGGTGCCGGTCGCATGGCACTCCAGAAAATCCAGGTCCAGCGGGTTGATGGCGACCCTGGAATAGGCCACGTCGAGCGCGTGCCGCTGGCCCGTGTGGTTGGGCGCGGTGATGCCCTTGCCGGCGCCGTCGCTGGACGCGCCCCAGCCGTGTATCAAGGCATGGATGCGGTCACCGTGACGCAAGGCATCGCTCTCCCGCTTCAAGACCAGCATGCCACCGCCTTCGCCGATCACGAAGCCGTCGGCGCGCGCATCGAAAGGAAACGAACCTTGCGCGGACAAGGCCTTCAGGCTCGCGAAACTGACGAAGGTGTCAGGGCCCAAGGCCGGTCCTACCGCACCGGCCAGGGCGACATCGCAACGTCGCTCGTTGAGCATGGTGACGCCCTGGGATATTGCCGCCAGCCCGGAGGCGCAGGCGGCGTCCATGGTGTTGGTCATGCCGCCCAAGTCGAATACATTGGCGATGCGCGAGGCGACGATGCTTTGCAACTGTCCGGTACGAGTGTCCTCGGTGTAAACCCAATCATCATGATAGAGCGACTCATACCGCTCGAATAATTCCTGTAGCGCCGCCGCCAGGTCTTCATCGACCTCCGGCAACGCGAGCAGACGATCACGGGTCTTGGCCCACATCAACATGCGCTCGGTCGGCGACTGACTGGTGCTGCCGTTGACGCCCACGAAGGTGGCCACCATGCCGCTCGGAACGGGGCGCCGGAAAAAACCGGCATCGGTCAGTGCGCGATGCGCGCAACGCAAGGCGATGATCTGGAAGCCCGCCAACTCCTTCGCCACCCGTGGCGGGATGCGGAACATGGAAAGATCCTTGTCCAGTTCCCCGATCAAGCCCGCCAGGCCGCTGTAGCTGCGGCTCCGGTCGTCCGGGTCGTCGGTCAGGTAATCGCTGCGCTTGAAACGGTCGTCGGGCATGTCGCGGATGAAACAGCGCTTCATGAGCAGGTTGTAGAAATGCTCCTCCAGGCTGTCCGCGCCCGGGATCAGCACGCCGACGCCAACGATGGCGATCGGTTCATGCTGATGCGCGGCAGGCGCATCGGGCCGAACGTCGGTGATCAGCGCCTGGTGCAACGCCATCAAGCTCAAGGGTTTGTCGATGAGAATGGCTACCGCGCCAGCCATGTAGCTCGCCAACGGGTCGTGTTCCGGGCTGGTGATGGCGCGTCGGTGGGCGCCTTGATAGAGACGCTCATAAGCGTCCTTCTTCTCGCTCAGATCGAGAGTGCTGGTGAAAATCGACCATTCCCGCTCCAGCAGGTCGGTCGTCGCGGGTGTGGCCAGTTGCCGGACGTTGCGATGCAATGTCTCGCCCGTGACGATGGTTTCGTCGAGGCTGAACAGCAGTTTCTGGTAGGTGGCCGGCAGAGGCGTGAGGCTCAGCGCCTCGTGCGTCGCCAGGTAGGCCGTGCCCATCTGTAGCGAAACCGCCAGTTCCCCGGCCATGCCGGAAAAATCGAGAAGCTGGGTGATGAGCCGGGCCGAGCGCTCGTTATAGATGCCGCCGGCGAGAATCAGATGCACCTCATTCTGAATCCGGCGCCTGCGTACCTCGTTGAGCACCTCCTGCCAGGCACTCAGGCTGCCGATCCGCGAGACATGACCGCCGGCCTCTTCGCCCTCGATGATGAACGTCCGCACGCCCATGTCGAAGAGTGCCCTGAACATGGCGCCGTTGGGCGCATGCACCGCCAGATTCAAGTCGGTGCGCAGCAAGCGCTGGACATGGTCCAACTGAGGCGCGGCAAGCACGACCAGGGTCGGCCGATGCGCCTCCAGGCATTCGATGATGAGCTCAAGGGCCGCATCGTTTTCCGAGACCGAGACGATGCCGGCACCGAAAGGAATGCCCAGGGCCGCGGTTTCCTCCAGGAGGGCGCAGGCCTGCGCCGTGCTCAAGCCGGCCAGGGCGAGGCAGGGCAGGGACCCGCCTCGTAAACCGCGCTGGCAAAAGACGGCGTCACGGTGATATTGGCCATGGGCCCCTGGACGATGGGCAACGCGCATTTCAGGCGGCGGGCGGCCGGACTGTCGCGATAGAAGCTCGGCGCGGGGGTGTGGTCCCGGGGAGAAAGCTCGAAGAGCTGCCGATACTCCTCCAGGTAAGGGCGATTGCCGTGGCTGAGCAAATCGTCCGCCTGGCCACTCCACAGGCCTTCCGCGAAGGATTCCGCCAGAAAAGCCGGCGCGTTTGCCAGAAGTCTTGCACGCAAGCCGACCGCCTCGGGCGCGCCCCCCTTGACGCGCAGGCGCAGGCTGGCGCCGGAGTCCAGTGGAAAACGGAAGGCCTCGGCCCCGGTGTCCCGGTTGAAGTGATCCTCCGGCAGAACGATCCCGCACACCCCCTGTGCCAGATACGCCTGGAACAGTTCATAACCGGTATTGCCATGGATAAAGAAAGGATGCCGGCTCTCCGAACCGAGCAACTGGAACAGCAGGAAAGCGGAGCACTCGCGGCTTGGCCCGGGCACTTCGAAACTACGCCCGATCACCAGGTCGCATTTGATCCGATTGGCCTGGAGCAGACCATTTTTGTTGCCGACTTCCAGTGCCAACCCGGCCGGCCATTCCGGCGGCGGGATTTCGCTCAGATCGATCAGATGGCTGAGGATGATGGGGCAATTCGACAGCCCCCTCGCCAACAGCGCGGGCAACAGATCAAGATCGAAAATCCGGAATATCGGGTGTCGCGCGCCTGCCTCGACGCGAAAGCCGGCAAGATCGTCGACGTTGAAAATATTCCAGATGCGGCCAACGTGATCCAGATCGGGGATCTGCATGTTGCCGGGTCGACCATCATCCAGAAGCAAGGGAGGGAACAGTGTGGGCATGGCGAATGAATGGTTGAGTGCGCACTGCGATGATAAACGGATAGCCCGATATTTGGCCCGTTCGCGGGCGGCAAAGGTGGAAATATGAGACACCCCCTGGATTGCCGCGCGGCGCTAGCAATGACGGTACCTCGTCATCGCGAGGAGCGTAGCGACGTGGCGATCCAGTAGCAATCAATCGGCCCTGGTCAAGGGCCATCAAGCACCGGCTTGTGTCAACGCCAGTATGTCAACCGCGTGCTGTTCGGCGATCTTGTCCAGTTCCTTGCGCAGCGCCGGCGCGGCGCGTTTGAAGGTGGCGCGCAACACCGCCTTGCGCGGCTCGTCCAGGCCATTCCAGCGACTCAGGCCGATCTCGGCGAGCATCAATTGAACCTGCGGCTCGTTGGCGCCGTATTGCATGGCTTTATCAAAGGCCAGCCACAACACCGTGTCGCGATCAGCCATCATATGCGCCGCCAGGGCGATGTTCGCCCAGGTGTGCGGTGACATCGGACGCAGACGCAAGGCCGCGACGTAATAGATCGACGCCTGTTCGAGGAGCGACTGACGCAGCTCGGGCACCCGGCTCGCCTGCACGGCGCGCAGACCGTACAGATAGGCCAGATGCTCATACAGCTTCGGGTCGTCGGGGGTAAAACGCAAACCGTTGCGGAGCGCGTCGCGGGCGTCGCGCCAGTCTTCGATGCCGGGGTGGGTGTGGGCGCGCTGCCACTCGGCGATGTCGCTGCGGGCCTTGAGCGTCAGGGCATCGGCCCATCCCGCGCGTATGCCGAAGTAGGCCGCGGGCGCCACCATCGCCAGCAGCAGAGCGAAGAGAAAAGCCCGCCACAGCCGTGTCGTGAGCGGAGACGATCCCCAGGGAGAAGCCGATTCAGTCACTTCCGGGTACCTCTGTGGGTGTCCGTTGGCGTGCATCAAGCCGCGACAACGCTGTCCAGCCCGAGGATGCGGGCCGGGCGCTCATGCACCATGCGCCGCGCCATCCGCTCGCCAAGCAGTGCGGCCACGGCATCCCGGCCTTCGCTCAGCTTGGGCGGGCGGCTCTCCAGGTTGTGGGCGTCGCTGGCGATAATCCAGGCCCACTCATGTTCCAGAAGGTAGCGTGAGGTATGCCGTGCCTGTTCCCCGAAGTGGCCGGCGATGGAGCCCGCCGTCAGTTGCAGCCAGCAGCCCATGTCAACATAGGGGCGGATTTTTTCAGGGTCTTGCATCACCGACTTGTTGCGTTCCGGGTGGGCGATCAGGGGGCGTATCTTCAAATCCAGCAGTTTGCGGATGAACATCTCGCTACCGACCGGAATGTTCTGGTGGGGAAATTCCAGCAGGAGCACTCGAAAGCCACTCAGGGTGCCAAGGAAGGGCACGTTGTCATCGAGGATGAGGCCAAGCGACTCTGGCGATAAACGGACCTCGCCACCCAGGCGAACCTCGAGCGGGATGTGTTTCAACGCCAGAATATGCTGGAAGGCATGAAAGATTTTTTCGAGCGAGGTGCGGGTGTTGTCGTAGCGCCTGGGGTGGACGTGCGGGGTGAGCACTGATACGCGAATGCCATCCGCCACCGCCGCCTCGGCCATTGCCACCGCCACATTGACGCACTCGGGGCCATCGTCGACCTTGGGGAGGAAGTGGCAATGCAGGTCGATCATCGTGGTGTCGCGGTGTGCCAAACCGGTTGTCGTCTACGACGGCCTGGATTGAACTGGATCGCCACGTCGCTACGCTTCTCGCGATGACGGGCTGCCGTCATTGCGAGCGAAGCGCGGCAATCCAGGAATTGCCACTTAGGCTGGGATGGGTAGAACTGGATCGCCACGTCGCGATGCGCCTCGCGATGACGGGCTGTTGTCATTGCGAGCGAAGCGCGGCAATCCAGGAATTGCCACTCAGGCAGGGATGGGTTGAACTGGACCGCCACGTCGCTACGCGCCTCGCGATGATGGGCTGCCGTCATTGCGAGCGAAGCGCGGCAATCCAGTCAGATGCCCTTTTTGCCGGCGCTGCACGTGCTGGATCGCCATGTCGCCGCGTCCATTACGACTAAGCCGTCTTGGCCCGGGCCTCGCCGCCATACGTCGTGCTGTAGCCGCCCTTGTAACCATAGTGGCTATACCCGGAATATTCCCCGTAGTATTTGTGGGCCTTCTGGAAATCCAGCATATTCAGCACCACCCCAAGAATCTCCCCGCCGCTGCGTTTGATTCGGTTGATGGCCTTGCTGGCCAGTTTATGGGGGGTTTCGGCGGCCTTCACCACGAAGATCACGCCGGTGGCATAGGGCGCAATCACCTGGGCATCGGAGACCAGTTCGACGGGGGGCGAATCGATGACGATGATCTCGAACTGCTTCGCCAGGGCGTCCATGGTTTCCTTGAACCGATTGGAAATGAGCAGTTCCAGCGGGTTCGGCGGAATCGTCCCGGCGGGGATCACCGCCAGGGTGCTGCCACTGACCCGGTGCACGCATTCCTCCACGGTGCTGGTTCCGGCAACCAGATCCGACAACCCCTTGGCGCCCGGTTCCAGGTCCATCGACCGGGCGATGGTCGGTCGGCGCATGTCGCACTCGATCAGCAGGGGCTTCGCCGTGTGGGCGTGCGCCAGCCCCAGGTTGATCGAGAACGTCGTCTTGCCTTCGCCGGGCAAGCTGGACGTCACCAGCAAAATCCGGTTTGGCAGGTCGATGGCCGAGAGCAGCACCCCGGAACGGGCGGTGCGGATCGACTCCGAATACACCGAGTCGGGTTTTTCCTGGAAGGTATGCGACGAACTGACACGGCTGGAACCCTCCTTGGGCAACACCGGCAAGGTCGTCAGCACGGGCTGGCGCAGTTTCAACTCGGCATCTTCCGAGGTCTTCAGCGTGTTATCCAGACGGTCGATGAGCAAGGAGGCCAGCGCACCCAGGAAGAGGCCCAGAACCAGGGCAATCAGGGTGATCTGCGCCTTCTTCGGTTTCGCGGGCGAGCCAGGTGGCGTCGCGGAATCGACAATTCGCGCCACGGGTGACTGTAGGTCACTATTCAGGCTTGTTTCCTTGCCCCGCTTCAGGAACATCTCATACATCTGTCGGTTCGCCTGCGCGTCGCGCTCCAGCACGCCCAGCTTTTCATTGCGGTTGACGCTCTGGATCGCGCCCCGAGCCGGCCCAGACTGCGTTCCATGGTCGCCTCGGTGCCGCGCGCCACTTCGTACTCGCGCGTGACGCTGGCCACCACCGTATCGACCTGGCGCTTCAGGTTGTCCTTCGCGGAAGCCAGTTCGGCCTTCGCCTGAACCATCTTCGGGTGCTCCGGGCCGTAGCGCTGGCTCAGCTCGGACAACTTGCGTTCGGCATCGGCCAACTGTTCCTTGGCCTTGCTCACAGTGCCGTTCTGTACCACGGCGGGCAGCGAACTGAGATCGGTCCCCGATCCGGCATTCTTGATCTGGTTGTAGGCGCTTTCGACCTGCGCCCGGCGCACCCGGCTTTCCGCCAGGCGTGTGGTGTATTCGGTAATCTGCTGGCCGATACCGCTCTGAGCCGCATCCTGAATGTTCACCATCCCGTGACTTTCACGGTAGGCCTGCAAGGCCTTTTCCGAGGCCTCCAGCTTTTCGCGCACTGAAGCCATATTTTCCTGCAACCAACCGCTGGCCTGCTGCGTGACCTGATAGCGGTTCTCCATATCGTTGCGGATATACGATTCGGCGATCATGTTGGCCACCTTGGCAGCCAGTTCCTTGTCCGCGGATTCGAAGCTGATTTTCACCAGATAGCTCAAACGGATCGGCTCAACGCTGACGCGACGGGCAAAATTACCGTAAACGGCCTCCGACAGCGTTTTCTCGTTCCATTGCGTCGGCTCGGCGGTCTGTTTGAAACCGATGGCGGCCAACAGGGTGTCTTTCGTCCCTTTCTCTTTCCTGCGCGGGTCGAATTCCGGGTGCTCCCAGAGCTTCAGTCGCTCGATGGTTTTCAGGCCGACCTCGCGTGACTTGATGATCTCCACCTGGGTCTGGAAATACTCCCGGTTCGAGGTCACCGAGGAATAGACATCCTCGATCGAAATCACTTTGCTCTTCTTGTCCTCGATCATCAGCATATTGGTGGCTTTGAAGATCGGCGTCATCACCGAGGTGATGACCGCGGCGACCAGCGCCACGGCCAGGCCAAAGCCGAGGATGGCCCACTTGCGCTTGGTGATGCTGCGCCAGTACTCCAGGAGATCCAGGTTGGCCTCGGCCTCGAAATGGGTGGGCTCCAGAAGAGATCTAGGATGGGTGGTCGTGGTCGTGTTCATGGTTTATTGGTATGTGAAATGGGTCTGGGGCGGTGGCGTTCGGTTCATGCTTCCCGTACAGGGTCCGGTGAACATGGGACCGCCCGGCGCGGAAACATCGACACCATCAGAAGAAGCTCTCTTCCACCATGATGATGTCGCCTTGAAGGATCGGCGTGGTCAGGTCCGCTTTTTCTTTGGCGTTGTTATCGGCACCGTGACGGATCACATAAATCTTGTTCAGCGAGGCCCGTTCCTTGAAGCCCCCTGCAATGGATACTGCCTTCTGCACATTCATGCCCAACTGGAACGGGTAGCCGCCCGGCTTGAACACCATGCCGTTGACAAAGAACTGGATGAACTCGGCCACTTCCACCGTGTCGCCTGGCAGGACAGCGGTATCCAGACTGGCCTTTTGCGGGCCGAGCTGCGGCTCGAATTCACGAACGATGGAGATATTGTTCAGGTCGGCCGTTTCCTTGAAGCCGCCGCCCAGCGAGGCGGCTTTATGCACGGTCAGCCCCGGCTGATAGGGGTACGCCCCCGGCCTGAAAACCACGCCGTTGATAAAGAATGGCCGATACTCATCCAGCCGTACGGAAACGCGGGGATTGACCAGATAGCGACCACGCAAGCCATCCGCGACCAGCTTTTCCAGTTCGCCCACGGTCAAGCCAAGCACGCGCATCTCGCCCAGCACCGGATGCAGAAACGTGCCGGCGTCGGTCAGACGGATCTTGTCGACGCTCATGTCCTCTTCACCGAAGACGTGCACCGAGAGCATGTCGCCACGGCCAAGGCGGTAGGCGGAGAGCGTCGAAATCGGGGCAGGCGATGCCGGGGCAACAGTCGCGGTCGGGTTGGCGGCATCCGGTTTCATCTCGTCCGCGCAGGCGGCGTGGCTGACCAGACCCAGCAAGGCAACCCACAACAGCACCCAGCCACGAATCATCTCGGAACACAATGACACTATCTTGTGCGGGGCGAACTCGAATCGAGTCTTCAACGAAGGCATTTCCCCCTTTGAAGAGGGGAGGGTGGGGTACCGAAGGGTAGGGTCTTCATCAGGGATTTCAGAGGCGTTCGTGCATGCCACCGCCGTAAAATCCCCCTCAATCCCCCTTTTCCAAAGGGGGAAGAGATCCTTTGCCGAGGCCAAATTCAAGCCCATACCGCTTAAGCCAGTGCCATTGATCTCAAAACAAAAATACCGCATGTATCGTCTTCCGCACTCAATAACATTAAAACCGACCCTGAAAGGGATGTGCCGCGGCGCCGTCGTTCGGCGAATGGCCACAGGTTAATACCAGATGGACATGACCTTTGTGTGTTAACTACCTCACGTTCCCACCGGAATCGGCATTACCGCGTCATCGCGAGGAGCGAAGCGACGTGGCGATCCAGAGTTCAGACCCTGTCAACACCACACTGGATTGCTTCGCGATGCCCGCAATGACGTTTCATCCTTACAGCGTGCCTTCCACCGTGAACATCAGCACATTGCGGTCATACTCATTGATGAGCTGATTCGAAGACCGGTCCGTATGCGTCAGGTTGACGCCCAGGCGCAGCCAGCGACGCATATCGTAGGTGGCGCCAACGCTGAAGGTCTCCGTGTCGTCGGCACGGTCGACGCCTTCATAGTCCGACTTCAGCGTGCCATAGCTCACCAGCGTGCCGAAGCGGTCGCTCCACTTGTGGTTCCAGGCCAGCGACACGTTCCGGTTGATGATGTAATCGCCCGTGCCGGACGAATCCGCCGTATTGCGCGACGTGGTCAGGTCGAAGGTGCTGTAGGTGCGGGGCGCCCAGCGGATCGTGCCTTCCCAACTGGTGCCGGAGAAATCCTTGCGGCTGGCGGCATCGAAGTCTTTTTCCAGATGGCCCAGCTTGAAAATACCGGTCGTCGCCGCCGTGGTATCCCAGGTCACGCCGACGTTGTATTGCGTTTCATCGTTGTCCAGGGTGGAACTCGCCAGCGAATAATCCGAGTCCGCGCGGCGCACCTCGAACAGCATCCGCGTCTTCGGCGCGACGCGATAGAAGAAGCGGCCGGCCAGGTTGTGCAGGTTGACATCAAACGATTCGGTGATGGCCTGGTTGTTGTCGTAACGCTTGTTCTGCAGGCCGGCTTCCACCTCGAAGCGGCCCTTGGCCTCGGGCGCGCCATAGCCAAACAGGACATTGGCCACCGGCGCGTGCCAGGCATTCGGCTCGCTGCCAAAGGCTGTATCGTTCGAGCCGCGCGGATCGGAACGTTTGATATAGCCGATGCGCCAGCCCAGCGCCGCGCGCGTCGAAAAATGATTGTCACCCGCCAGGTACAGATCGTGGTAGCCGAAATCGTCGTCGTCCGAGTCGCTGTAGTGGCCATAATCCCCGCTGTACTGCGCGGTGTAGCGATCCCCGCCGCGGACGATCTCAGCGACCACGCTTGGCCGCATTTCCAACAGGGTCGAAGACACCTCGTTGGTCTGGGTGCCCAGCACGTTGTCGTTATGGCCAAGGCCCAGCATCAGATTCGGGTAGATATACACACTGCCGTTCTTGATGGGGGCGCCGCGCGCCGGCGCGGTCATGATCGGCACCACCGTCGCATAGTCCACCGACAACGGCAGTTGCGTGAATACCGTGGCGGGGGTGGCCGCGGGCGCGGTCGGCGTCGCGAAGCTGGTGGTCTTGGGCGAAATATCCTCGGCCAGCGAGGCTTCGGCGAAGCTTAACGATATGGATATGGCAAGCGTGGTGAGGCGAAAAACGCGCTGAGTTTTCATGACTAGCTACCCTTCAGTTTCTTGTAATTGACCGGTGCGGAGCTAAGACCACCCTGGCCCGTTCGGGCTCGAAATTGACGGGTTCCTCTTCTTCGTTGGGAACTGGAAAATGGCGGTTCAGCAACCTGCTTATTCTCGCGGAATGATACCTGAACCCCCCCCGATTCACTAGACACGGCGCTCATAATCATGACCGCATAGCCCGTTCGGGCTCACTGCCCCGAGCTTTTTTGCAACGCATTGCGGGATTGAGACGGCGATCCAGGCAAGGCGGCGCTGCACCAACCCAGGGCCAGAATCACCGTCATCGTCAAGGCATTCGCGGGAATCTGTAAATTGAAGTCCACAAAGCTGTGGATGATCAAGGCCACGCTGGCCATCAGTCCCCCGAATGCCATGCCCCGTGCGAATGCGGAATGTCGAACCCGCAGCACCCACACCATGCGACCCAATGACACCAGGACAAATCCGCCCAGCAGTGCCGCCCCGATCAAGCCCGTGTCACTGGCAATCTCGACGTAATCGTTATGGGTGTGATCATAGAAAGTATCTGCCTGGGGTGGTCGATAACGGCTGAAGACGTTGTAGAAGCTACCGCCACCGCTGCCCAGCATAGGAAAAGACTTGATCAGGTCGACGGAATATCGAGCCGGTTCAATCCGCGCCTCGACGGTTTGCTCGGTGCGCTTGTCCGATGCCATCACCGCCGTTTCCTGGACGCGATGCACCACCTGCTCGATGCCAATCCAGCTGCCGATGATGAAGATATCCACCACCACCAGGCTCGCGATCAGTGTCACCGTGGCGGGGGTCGCGCGTCGGGATAGGCTAATGGCCATGACCCCGACAATCAGCATGGCCGCGAAGAATGCCGTATTGCCCATACGCGAGCGGGACAGCACCAGGGCAATGACCATGATCACCAGCATCAAGCGAAGGCGCATTTTCGGGCTGATCAGGAACTTCAGGCTGGCGACCGCCCAATCGCGCCACCCATGCAGTTTCGTCGAACTGGTATTTCCCAGCCGGCTCAACATCAGCCCGATGCCAACGGACAACGTCAATTCCAGATAGCCCGCCAAATGGTTCGGGTTGACGAAAGAGCCGAGCGCCCGGACATGGTTGATGGCCGTGAAAAACAGTTGATATTGGGCCCCCATCGAGAACAGCAGCACGGCCAGGATGGCCTGGACAAGACCACTCACGACAAGCACCGTGGCCAGGGTGTCGATGCGTTGCTCGGTCCTCAGCAACACGACCGCGATGATGAACGATAGTAGAAAACTCACGCTGAGGGCCGTATAAACTGAGCTCTGAAATTCATCGATCGACACCGTATGGACGGAAGGCCCGGTCAAGACCGACGCCCCGGCACGAATGCGCTCAGCCTCGGGGGACAGCCATTCGACCGCCTCGGCGGGCAATGGCAAAGACTGGAATTGCGTCAACAGAGCAAAGCTGGCCAGGAAAAACAATGGCCACCGGAACATGGCCAGTCTGGACCAGACCTGAGCCATCCGGCCGCGCCAGGCAAAGCACAAGCCTGCGAAAAGCAGCAGCACCCAAACCACAAGAATACCAATCGCCCAAATACGGTTACTGGCCAAGGGTAACGGCGCCCACAGCAACAACCCGAGGAAGCCCCAGAAGACCCATCGGTCATCTACAGCGTGGCGGTGAGTGAAGCTAGGCGACATAAGCGAGCTCAGGCTAGTGCACTATTCCCGGATCGCCACGCCCTGCGGGCCTCGCGATGACGGGATGGCGCAAAGGCAAGGGATACCCAACGGCCGTCATTGCGAGGCGGCGAAGCCGCCGTGGCAATCCAGTCTTCAACTACGGCATCTCTCGACCAGCTACCTGCTGAAGTCATTGCGAAGCGCCCGAGCGCCCCACCTTCCTGGATCGCCACGGCCCTACGGGCCTCGCGATGACGGTAGGCCGCTGTCATTGCGAGCGAAGCGCGGCAATCCAGGGGTGTTCGGCGTGGCCGGCAAAGCACTGACTGGATCGCCACGCCGCTACGCGCCTCGCGATGACGGTAGGCCGCTGTCATTGCGAGCGGAGCGCGGCAATCCAGGGGTTTTCGGCATGACCGGCAAAGCAAAGACTGGATCGCCACGCCCCTACGTGCCTCGCGATGACGGTAGTCTGTCGTCATTGCGAGCGAAGCGCGGCAATCCAGGGATTCCCGATCTGGCCGGCAAAGCAAAGACTGGATCGCCACGCCCCTACGTGCCTCGCGATGACGGTAGGCCGCTGTCATTGCGAGCGAAGCGCGGCAATCCAGGGATTCCCGACTTGGCCGGCAAAGCACTGTCTGGATCGCCACGCCGCTACGCGTCTCGCGATGACGGTGGGCGGTTGTCATTGCGAGCGAAGCGCGGCAATCCAGGGGTTCTCGACCTGGCCGGCAAAGCACTGACTGGATCGCCACGGCGCGACGTGCATCGCGATGACGGTAATCTGTCGTCATTGCGAGCGAAGCGCGGCAATCCAGGGGTTTCCGACCTGGCCGGCAAAGCAAAGACTGGATCGCCACGGCGCTACGCGCCTCGCGATGACGGTAGGCTGTCGTCATTGCGAGCGAAGCGCGGCAATCCAGGGTTTTAAAGTGGCTGTGAGCCTGGCCTGCGTGATAACGCATGGGCTCTGTGCAGAGCAAACTCAAGGGCTGCATAGATACAGACATCTCGTTAAAACGGCGGCTTCATGCATAACCAGACCAGGCCACAAAAAAACGGCGACCGGGAGGTCGCCATTTTGTTCCAAACCGGGCAACGGATAATCAGCTCGGGCTGGCGCCGCCACCACCACCGCCGCCAAAAGTCGGAATGGGCGAAACGCCTGTGAAGGGTCCCGAAGGGATGACGGGATTGCCACGGTTGGCTTGATTAACTTTTCCGGGGCCGGCTGCCGTGGCCTCGGCAAACAGGGTCGGGTCCACACCCGCCACAATCAACGCCTGTATCGCGTTTTCTTCGGTCACGCCACACGCCGTAGCGGCTGATGCGATTGCCGCCGGGTTGGCGCCGCTGGCGACAGCCGCGGATATTACCGTGCCATAGGGAATGCCGGCGGCCATCGTGCCACAAACCACATCAGAAGTAGGAACGCCCAAGTTGACGAGCGACGCGATCATTACAGAAGGCGCTACGCCAGTTTGTTGAGTCAAACTTGCAATGGCTTGAACGCCTTCGTTTTTCTTCAGGCGCTCGGCAATTTCCTGCTCGATTTGAGCCGTAGTCATATCCGGCTGAAAGGCGAACGCGGCAACGCTCAAAGCCATCGCACCGGCTAGAGCAAACTTGATATTTGTTTTCATCATCAGCCTCCCACGGGCAAGAATATTTGCCGCTGATATTGCTTTCGACACGCCTGTTTTGTCAAATGAAATAATGCCTTTCAACTGCACTGTATGTTTGATGCCGCAAGGGGTATAGCACATTCGGACTACGTAAAAAAAGAATGGCTGGACGCGACGGCCAACTGACAATAAACACACTGAAACGGCGGTACCGTAGGCGCTGTGCCGTGGTGGCCGCATGAATGGCATAACCCGCCATATAGTCATAACGGGCTAATGCTATTACTAAAGTAATAGTCATGCATGCTTATTGGCATATTTCAATTCGGACCTGAATTTCAGAGAATATCCCCAAGGAAACGTTGAAGAAGTTGTCATCGCGAGGAGCGCAGCGACGTGGCGATCCATAGGCTGTTGATTTATTTAAGTGCACTGGATTGCCGCGCTTCGCTCGCAATGACAATGAGCGAATAAATCTGCGTTTCCCAAGGCGAATATCCGCAATCAGACGTACATCCGGGGCGGTTTGGGGGGTGCAGTATTACCAAAACGGCTCGTAAAGAATATAAGGTCAGGCCCCCAAGTTTCGGTGGGATAGTTTGTTCCAGGTAACATCTACAAGCCTGCCAGGAGCGGGCCGCCAGGGAGGCGAAAATGTTGCACCTGTTAATCGTTTCGTTCGTGGTCTCGGCGATCACCGGCTGGCTTGTGGTTCGCTGGCAGGACGTGCACGCACATCTATCCGGCGACCGTGCGGTCAGTTCCGATCACAAGATTCACAAGGGCATCATCCCGCGTATCGGTGGGCTGGTCGTTATCACGGGCTGGACGACGGGCATGATTCTCGCGATCTACTACGAGAAATTCACCTTGGACACCGGCCTGTTCTGGGCACTTTGCCTCACCCCCGTCTTCGTCGCGGGTTTGTTTGAAGACTTCACCAAGTCCGTCAGCCCGGTCCAGCGTCTGGTGTTCTCCTTTATAACGGCCCTGATGGCGATCAACCTGCTCGATGCCAACCTGGTCCGTGTCGATGTCCCCATCGTTGACGCCCTGTTCCTATCCTTCCCCATCATTGCCATCGCCTTCACCGTGGTGGCCGTCGGCGGCATTGCCCATGCCATCAACATCGTCGACGGCCTGAACGGCCTGGCGGCGGGGGTCTGCTTCCTGGCCTATGCGGCCCTGGGCTATGTGTCCTTCAGCGTGGGTGACCATTACCTGCTGGCCCTGTCCACCATTGGCATCGGCAGCCTGATGGGTTTTTACATCTGGAACTACCCCAGCGGCCAGTTGTTCTGCGGCGATGGCGGCGCCTATTTCCTGGGCTGCTACATCGCCATCCTTTCCGTGCTGCTGGTGGCGCGCAACCCGGAAGTATCGGCCTGGTTCCCACTGTTGCTGATCCTCTACCCGATCTGGGAAACCCTGTTCTCGGCCTATCGCCGACGCATACACCGTGGCCAGAAGTCCACCGTCGCAGACAAACTGCACCTGCACACCCTGCTATACAAGCGACTGCACTGCGGCAGCCAGCCCGCTACACGTGGGGCACGTCGCAGCCGTCGCAATTCCGATGTCTCGGTCCACCTCATCATGCTGGCCGGCTCCACCGTCATCCCGGCCGTGCTGTTCTGGAACAACACCCTCTGGCTGCTCATCTCCGCCGCCACCTTCGTCTTGGTCTACCTGAGCCTGTACCGGACCCTGGTACGCTTCAAGCTGCATTATTTTGTGCGCCAGCCCGCCGCATCGGTAAAAAAAAATTGCGAACTGCCCTGTATGAGCGTGAAGACGAAACTGGAGGAGAGCGTTAACCCATCCAATGCCCCCTGAATGGCACCCGCCGTAAACGCGGGCAACTCCAACCTAAGCCACCACAGCCACGCGCGTGCACTCGAACCGTTACCTAGTCACCACCGATCATGAAAATCGCCATCGCCGGCGCAGTCCACGCCGGCCCCCACAATTCAATCTGGTTGCCCCGGCACCAGCATGCAGTTTCACACGAGGTCGCCCCGGCGCGGGTTGAAATCATGTCGGCGCCATTCACGCCCATATTGGGTGCAATCAATCCCAATATGGGCATGAGTGGCGACCGTAGAAAGCCTGCTGGGGCGGCCAGTCAACCCAACCCTGTTCACCGTCGAAGCCTTCAGCCAGCGCGTCAAGGAAGACAGCGCCTTCATCACACGCGTACTAGCCCAGCCCAAGATATGGCTGATTGGGGAAGAGCATGACCTCCCCACTTGAAAAGCTGATTGGGTCAAATCTCCATTGCGAGATCAGCCGCGATGCGACTATTCAGGACGGCAAATCTAATGGAACAACATAAGCGAAATACGTGATTACCATTTCAAGTTTTTTCAAAAAACCAGATCTGCGTGTATTCGCTAAGACGGTTTTACCAAAATCGTTTTTTGACAGATTTGCGGCGTCCACTGTTGCGAAACGACTCGCAAGAGGATCAATGTGGGGTCTCTTAGGTTCTGCCGCGTCACGTATCCTAGTTTTACTCGCCATGATCATAGTGGCACGTATATTGGGAAAAGTATCGTTCGGTGAGTTTGGCGTGATTCAGGCAACGTTAGGGGTGGCTGGCCTTATGGCCGGTATAGGACTTGGCAATACAGGCACCCGATTTGTTGCTCAACATGCCTCTACGAATCCAGAGCAAGCAGGTCGAATCATTGGCCTTGTGCGTGGTGTTTCCTGGATAGCAATTCTGCTTTTTGCAGGAATAATCGTGCTTACCTCCTCAGAGATTGCTGACTCGATTTTAGGTGCGCCACATTTACATACCGCACTATCTTGGGGGGTATGGTTGATGGCCACCAATGTTCTGCGCGGTGTCCAAACGGGTGTCATTTCAGGATTTGAACGTTTTGATCTTGTTGCCAAACTAAATATTCTTGAAGGCATTGTGTCAATTGTCGCCATGGTGATTATGGCCAGAACGTATGGAGTTGTGGGTGTATTGCTTGGCATGGCGCTGGGTGGAATAACTGCCTGGCTAGCGGGTCATTATTGTTTACGTACGGAACTACGTAAACGCAATATAGACGTCAGATACCGGGGAGCTTTCAAAGATTGGCGCATTCTGAGTGGCTACAGCTTGCCAAGCCTAATGGCTAATCTAGTTGCAACTCCTGTCCTTTGGTTCTGCATGACATTGGTCGCACGCAGTCCAAATGGATATGCAGAAATGGGAATTTACAATGCAGCCTACCAGTGGCACGGCCCAATGATTTTCATCCCCATGATTCTCATGTCCACCAGCATTCCCCTACTCGTTCAGGAATGGGAGTCTGGTAACATAAAACGTTTTCGTACAGTGACACTCTGGCTTGGTGCCTTAACGCTAATTATCGCGGTTCCACCCGTCTTACTGATATCAACACTAAGCCCCTGGGTAATGTCTTTTTATGGGCAAGGTTTCAGTGATGGATGGCTTATCCTGGTATTACTCCTGGCAGCGGCACCATTTCATGCACTCACAAATATTTCTACTGGTGCATTATTATGTATGAATCAAACTTGGCGGGTGTTTGGTTTAAATGTTGTGTGGGGTATCACAATGCTCTTCATGACCTTTTTTTTGGTGCCAACATTAAGTATAATTGGATTGGCTTTAGCGTTTTTATCAGCCTATGCAGCGCAAGCAATATCAGCCGTATCACTTGTATTGTTAGGCTCGCGTATTCAGACGATTGAATAGTTAGTCAATTTACAAAGCATTAAATTGATAACCAGATAAGCATAATAAATATATTTATTGACCTTGGTTTTAATATTTTAACCCGGGCTTGAAGATGGCGCCCTGCGCTATTATCGATCCAAAGGTTTTCCCTGCAAGGGGTGGGAAGATGATTATCGGCGAAAATAGTATTGTACTCGCTGGCTCAATGCTCTTACCTGCGGGCGGGGAGCATTGTTCTCGGAGAAGGAGCAAGCCTGAACCAGTACGTAGTTAATAATGGTGAAGGTTGAGAATGTGCAGGTAACGATGTGATGATTGCTGCACTTACTGCAATATTTGCAGCAAACCATATTTCGACAGAGCAGACATTACCTTCCGGGAACAGGGAATGACAAGCAAGGGTAGGATGGTCATTGAAGATGATGTATGGATAGGATCTCACGCAGTTGCATTAAATGGAATAAAAATTGGGAAGAGTGGTGTCATTGCAGCAGGTACTGATGTTACTAAAATGTAGAGCCATATTAAATTGTGGCAGGTGTGCCAGGCCCTGTAATAGGTAATAGGAATACCATGAAATGAAAATTATCGTCGCTCAACTCGGTGCAAGAATGCATTACGCCCTACCTCAAATGCTTCACGACGCCGGAGTGTTAGAGCATTTTTATACGGATATCTGCGCGACCAAAGGGTGGCCTCAGCTATTAAGTTTATTGCCGAAGAATTTGAGGGTGGCTGGAGTGCGGCGGCTATTAGGCCGTATACCTCGTGGCATACCTAATTCATCAATTACATCATTTACCCAATTCGGTTGGACCTTATCTTCACGTCTTCGGCACTAAAGACACGCTCAGAAATGTTTGAAATATTATTATGGGCAGGCGAGGATTTCTGTCGCAAAGGTAATTCAGCGTGGTCTGGGTAATGCAGATGGTGTCTACACTTTTAATGGTGCGGGTCTTGAACTGATGCAATACGCCCGCTCACGCGGACTTCGTACCGTTATGGAACAAACCATCGCGCCTATGGAAATCGAGCGGCAATTGCTGGCAGAGGAACAGAAAATTTTCCCGGGTTGGCAAGAGCCAGAGCCTGATGATGAATATGTCCGTGCGTACATAGCCCGTGAACAGGCTGAATGGTGTGAAGCTGATGTAATTCTTTGTGGTTCGGAGTTTGTCCGCGAAGGGATCGCGGCGTGTGGCGGCCCTGTTGAGCGATGTGTTGTAGTCCCATATGGGCTGGCGAAGAATCACTTTGGCTCTGTGCCAACACGCTCACCCCATAATGGGCCATTGCGGGTATTAACAGTAGGCGCAGTCGGCCTACGTAAGGGAAGCCCATATGTTTTAGAAGCAGCGAAGCTACTCAAAGGTCGAGCATCCTTTCGAATGGTAGGCCCACTTGGTTTTACTACTAAGATTAATGATAATTTATCGGGCCACATAGAACTAGTCGGCCCTGTGCCGCGAGCTTCAATTCAAGATCATTTTGCTTGGGCAGATATTTTTCTACTGCCTTCATTGTGCGAGGGGTCAGCAACAGTGACATACGAAGCTCTTGCAAATGGTTTGCCTGTTATTTGCACACCAAATACGGGAAGTATCGTGCGCGATGGAATAGAGGGGGCTATCTTGTGCCAAATCAAGATTTAGATTCTATTGTTAATGCAGTAAACCAGTTTGTAATAGATTCAAGTAAATTGCGGATAATGAGTGATAATGCATTAAAACGATCAAGTGAGTTCTCGCTCGATAGATATCAACGGCGCCTATTGGATGCAATTTCATAAAATTAAAATATGAGGATGAAATATATTGTAGCTCAACTGGGCGCGCGTAACATTACGCCATACCTAGAATGCTTGATGACGCCGGAATGCTAGAGCATTTTATACCGATATTTGTGCAACCAAAGGCTGGCCACAATTATTACGATTATTGCCGCAGAATTTAAGAACAGATGGAGTGCAGCGTTTACTAGGTCGGTGCCACCAGCATGCCCAGTTCATTAATAACATCATTTACTCAATTCGGCTGGACGTTGTCTTCACGTCTTCGGCATATGAAGACACGCTCAGAAATATTTGAAATATTAATATGGGCAGCGAGGATTTCTGTCGCAAGTTAATTCAGCGTGGTCTGGGTAATGCAGATGGTGTCTACACTTTTAATGGTGCGGGTCTTGAACTGATGCAACACGCCCTGTCACGCGGACTTCGTACCGTTATGGAACAAACCATCGCGCCTATGGAAATCGAGCGGCAATTGCTGGCAGAGGAACAGAAAATTTTCCCGGGTTGGCAAGAGCCAGAGCCTGATGATGAATATGTCCGTGCGTACATAGCCCGTGAACAGGCTGAATGGTGTGAAGCTGATGTAATTCTTTGTGGTTCGAGTTTGTCCGCGAGGGGATCGCGGCGTGGCGGCCCTGTTGAGCGATGTGTTGTAGTCCCATATGGGCTGGCGAAGAATCACTTTGGCTCTGTGCCAACACGCTCACCCCATAATGGGCCATTGCGGGTATTAACAGTAGGCGCAGTTCTGGCCCTGCCGTAAGGGAAGCCCATATGTTTTAGAAGCAGCGAAGCTACTCAAAGGTCGAGCATCCTTTCGAATGGTAGGCCCACTTGGTTTTACTACTAAGATTAATGATAATTTATCGGGCCACATAGAACTAGTCTGGCCCTGTGACGCGAGCTTCAATTCAAGATCATTTTGCTTGGGCAGATATTTTTCTACTGCCTTCATTGTGCGAGGGGTCAGCAACAGTGACATACGAAGCTCTTGCAAATGGTTTGCCTGTTATTTGCACACCAAATACGGGAAGTATCGTGCGCGATGGAATAGAGGGCTATCTTGTGCCAAATCAAGATTTAGATTCTATTGTTAATGCAGTAAACCAGTTTGTAATAGATTCAAGTAAATTGCGGATAATGAGTGATAATGCATTAAAACGATCAAGTGAGTTCTCGCTCGATAGATATCAACGGCGCCTATTGGATGCAATTTCATAAAATTAAAATATGAGGATGAAATATATTGTAGCTCAACTGGGCGCGCGTAGACATTACGCCATACCTAGAATGCTTGATGACGCCGGAATGCTAGAGCATTTTTATACCGATATTTGTGCAACCAAAGGCTGGCCACAATTATTACGATTATTGCCGCAGAATTTAAGAACAGATGGAGTGCAGCGTTTACTAGGTCGGGTGCCACTTGGCATGCCCAGTTCATTAATAACATCATTTACTCAATTCGGCTGGACGTTGTCTTCACGTCTTCGGCATATGAAGACACGCTCAGAAATGTTTGAAATATTATTATGGGCAGGCGAGGATTTCTGTCGCAAGTTAATTCAGCGTGGTCTGGGTAATGCAGATGGTGTCTACACTTTTAATGGTGCGGGTCTTGAACTGATGCAATACGCCCGCTCACGCGGACTTCGTACCGTTATGGAACAAACCATCGCGCCTATGGAAATCGAGCGGCAATTGCTGGCAGAGGAACAGAAAATTTTCCGGGTTGGCAAGAGCCAGAGCCTGATGATGAATATGTCCGTGCGTACATAGCCCGTGAACAGGCTGAATGGTGTGAAGCTGATGTAATTCTTGTGGTTCGGAGTTTGTCCGCGAAGGGGTCACGGCATGTAGCGGCCCAGTCGAGCGATGTCGTGTTGCCCCTTATGGAGTCGATACCCGTTTTCCGTGCCGGACAGGGGCACAGCATGATGGCCCACTACATGTACTTACTGTAGGCGCTGTCGGCCTGAGAAAGGGCAGTCACTATGTATTAGAGGCGGCGCGTATGCTACGCAACCAAGCAGTTTTTCGTATGGTGGGCGATATTGGCGTTAATCCTGTAGCACGACAGGCACTTGAGCTCGCTGGAACTTACTGGCCCTGTGCCGCGTGTGCAGATGCTTAAGCATTATTCTTCGGCGGATGTGTTCCTCCTGCCATCAAAATGTGAAGGCTCGGCCGGCGTGGTTTACGAGGCCATCGCTGCAGGTCTACCAGTGGTGTGTACGCCTAATACCGGTAGTGTTGTCTGCGATGGCGTGGCGGGTTTCATCGTACCTATACGTGATGCGAAAGCCATTGGAGAAGCATTGTCCAACTTTATTCATCAGCGAGAATTGCTGGTCCTAATGGGGCATCATGAGCGCCTTAAGGCGCAGTCTTTTGGCCTGGCACAATACAAGACACGTCTGATTTCCATGCTGGCAAAACCGTTAGAGGCATAAGAAAATCGTGTGGCCAAATCAAAACACATTGTGGTTACTCTTGGCAGGTTTGTTACCCCTCGCGTTTGCAGTAAACCTAGCGGTGCGATACGGAGTGAAGGAATTGTCGAGTTTAAGGTTCATGGGCGTGCTGTTCATTTGGACCGGCTATCATTTTTCACCTTGGCAGTCTTTACTAACGGGGGTGATGTGGGATTACTATCTGCTTGTTCCTGCGCAGATAAATAATGGACTGCTGTTCACTACACTCGCCATGTTTGCCTTTCTGTTCGGTTATAGCCGCGTTTTTAGCCGTAATTATATGCGGCTCAGAATGCATACCCCGGTTCAGTTGGCGATGCCAAAGGTGAAGCCGATATGGGTGTTCGGTATGGTCGTAGTAGTGCTCGCGGTTACGATCATTACCTCGGGCGGACTTGACGAGCTTTGGTCTTCACAGTTTTCGCGTGGACACGGCCAATTTGATGAGCGTGATTATGCAGGATCGGCTCTGCGGATGCTTAGTGTCATACGACTGCCACTAGAAGTCACACTCGGATTGATGGCGTCATTGCTCATACTTAGGACCAAGGATTTTGGGCCGGTCTTTCTCTTGGGTTTTGCCGCTCTAATAGTGGCATCACTGAGTTCTATGTGGAATTTCAGCAGGGCTGCAGGATTTCCATTCCTGTTTTTGGCTTTTCTTGCCTTCCGTATGGGTGTTAAGCGGAGCCTCATCATTTCGGTAGCCGGCGTATTGGCTGCATTTTATCTTGGTTCAATCGGCTACCATGAGCGTGGAGGAAATCCTGGTATTGCTAATTTTATTCAGGCAGCAATCTCGCCCAAGGACGTAATTGGTTACGCAAGTGATACTGAGGAAGATAATTTTTTTGTAAATCCACTTGATGCAATGGCCCCCTTCACGAGAAAAGCGGAGCAGCGTGAACTAGAACCCCCACCGATCATCGCCACAAGTGCAGCGTTTTTTTGGAACCTGAACCCATTGCCCTCGGAGATTGTGCCAATCCTGCCACTCGGAAGAGGGCTGTCCGATGTTATGGAAACTGATGGCTATGTAGGGTTAACAACACCCGCATTTGCTGAGGCATTTTATGTGTTCGGCCTGATGGGCGTTGTAGTTGTCGCGCTGATCGGAGCCATATTGGGATGGTTCGATCGCTTGACTGTAGTTAATCCTAGTGTGCTCACTTCCATCACTATAACGTTGGTATTCATGTCACTCGCAGTGGGCCTGCATAGCTCCATGCGTGCAATGACACGACCTATGCTATACGCAGCAGTATTGATTTTAATAACAAAACTGGTGGTTTTTAAGCGTAGATCCACGCGAAACGCAGGGAAATATTGAATTGACAGGTTGCGAGGAGTGGTGATGAATAATTTTCTAGAAAGATTTTATCCTGAGGCCAATTCTGGTGGCTTTACGGACATCGATGGGACTATAGCATTTTATGCGCGCATTCAATCAGTATTGACATCCGGCATGACTGTTCTTGATGTAGGCTGCGGAAGAGGTGCGGGATTAATAGATGACCATGTCGAGTTCCGACGAAATCTTCGAAAGTTGCGTGGGAAGTGCAAGAAGGTAATTGGTATTGACGTGGACCCTGCAGGCATCACCAATGCAGGCCTCGATGAATTCAGGTTAATAGAAGATGGTAAATGGCCTATTGATAATTCGTCAGTTGATCTAATAGTGTCAGATTTTGTTCTTGAGCATATCGCAGACCCTAACACCTATTTTGACGAAGTTGCACGTGTACTTAGGCCCGACGGTTTGTTTTGCGCACGTACAACAAACCGTAATGGGTATGTTAGTTTTGCATCAAGAGTTGTACCAACAAAAAATCATTCAAAAATACTTGGTATCGCACAAACTGAGAGGAAATATTTTGATGTTTTTCCTGCGGAATACAGAGTTAATACTATTCGAGAAATTCGTCGTCAATTACTGAGTCGTGGATTAGATGGAGTTGTTTATGGGTATGAGGCCGAACCTTCATATTTTGATTTTTCAGCCATTTTATATAGCCTCATGAAGACTCTTCACTCACTTACACCCAAGGGCATGCGAACATGCATTTTTGTGTTTGCAAAAATGATACGGAAGTAATTTTGGCTAACGACAGTAGGTAAGTATTGTCGTTTCGTTTCAAATATAGGGGCCATTAGTGAATATTCGATTACTCAGTCTGATTGCAGTTGTTTTGTTGCCCTGGGCAATTAGGCGAAGAATATATTCAGGGTTATTCGGTTACACTATTCACCCGACAGCAAGAATTGGTTTTTCACTTGTAGATGCCGATTATGTGGAAATGTTGGCTGGCAGCTATATTGGCTCTCTGACTATCATTCGCAATCTTGAAGAGCTTTCCCTAGGTGAAGATGCGGGGATCGGAACTTTTAATTGGATATTTGGTTATCGCAGCAAGTTTAAAAAGCATTTCAAGCAGCATCCAGACCGTAAGTCAGCATTACGCCTTGGTGATCATGCCGCAATTGTAGCGCGACATATTGTTGATTGTACTGACGTAATTGATATCGGGGAATATTCCACAATAGCGGGCCATCGGTCGCAAATGCTAACGCATGCCATAGACTTTCGAGAAAATAGGCAAACCTGCGCGCCGATCCGAATAGGACGCTATTGCTTCATTGGCACTGGGGCAATCCTCCTCAAAGGAGCTGTTATACCGGATTATTGTCTAATCGGTGCAGGTAGCGTCGTGCACAAACCTCTTGACGAAGAAGCGTGGGTTTATGCGGGTGTACCTGCCGCCAAAATAAAGCCAGTTAATAAATCGCTTGGTTATTTTATACGTAAGCGTGGCTCGGTAACTTAAGTTATTGCTAACAGTAATTTTGTTATTCTATTTTCAGATAATTTAAATTTCTGTTCGGTCGGCGATAATATTCTTGTTATTTATAACACACCAGATGAGGGCATTGATGGGTTGGTTTATTCGTAAGATTAGAACGATGCTCTGGACTTTATTTTATTACACCTTCTCACGTCTATTCTTTGTCGGCCTCGGGCATGGATGCCGTTTTGAGGGGTGGGTTGAATTCCCTCTACGAGGTGGAAAAGTTATGCTTGGTGACAGGGTATATGTATGCCGCAGGACCACTTGGACTGTTCTTGATGGCGCGACGCTTTCTTTAGGTAGTGGCGTGTTTATTGGGCCAGGTATTGTAATGAGTGCTCATAGAGCCATACGTGTGGGCAATGATAGTCTTTTGGCTGAATATGTGTCTATTTATGACAATGAGCATATTTGGTCTGATATTCATAAACCAATCGCCGAACAAGGCTACGCGACGTCACCATGTAGCATAGGTAATGGTTGCTGGATTGGTTCGGGTTCAAAAATACTAATGGGAGGTTCATTGGGTGATAACTGCATACTTGGTGCGGGTGCAGTCTTAAAGAAGCCACTTCCTGCGGGTGTGGTCGCAGTAGGCGTTCCAGCAATGGTTATCAGGTTTCGTGATGATGGAAAGACACGGTAAATCTTTACGTATTACCATGCTTACCACCTCACTTTCGCGGACAGGTGGTGGTGTCTATGGTGCAGTATTGGGCTTATCTAGTGCTCTGATTGGTTTAGGGGTGCCAATTTCACTTGTTGGGCTTTCTGACCGCTATACAGATGCCGATATACCTTCGAAACTAGAGTGCCAACTTTCTGCTGCTCAAGGATTTGGTGACAGAGGTTTGCGTTTCGCTCCGGGTCTTGGGCGAGCATTGGCTTTGGTTGGTGGTGACTTGGTCCATTTGCATGGATTGTGGACACAACCGTCGCTTACACTTGCCGCTTGGCGCCGACGGACGGGACGTCCGACCATAATCTCACCACACGGTATGCTTGACCCGTGGGCGCTCAAGCATAGCCGCTGGAAGAAGCGTCTCGCCGAGTTTGCATTCGAACGCTCGAACCTGTCGGCTGCTTCCTGCCTCCATGCACTTAACGATGCCGAGGCCGAGGCTATACGTAGATTCGGGCTCACCAATCCAGTTGCCGTAATCCCCAATGGTGTTGAACTACCAGACATAGAGGTTTCATCTGGTGGCGCGAACGATGGCGAACGGATACGTCAACTTCTTTTCCTTGGGCGGCTCCATCCTAAGAAAGGGTTAGAGGAAACCATTCGGGCATGGGCCCTGTTGCGTGAACGTGCCCCTGCCATTTTTAGTAATTGGCGTCTCGTCGTGGCCGGTTGGGACGACGGCGGCCACTCAGAACGTTTACGTGCTGTCGCCACAGAACTCGGTCTGGGAAATAACGTGGTGTTCCCCGGTTCACTGTTCGGGGTGGCCAAGGAGCAGGCTTTGCGTGAAGCTAGCGGATTTATTCTTGCTTCTCACTCCGAAGGACTACCGATGGCTGTGCTAGAGGCCTGGTCCTATTCGCTACCCGTATTCATGACACCCGCATGCAACCTGCCAGAAGGCTTTGCCGCAGATGCGGCCATTGAGATTAGGCCTTTGCCCGAAATGCTGGCGCAGACGCTCGCTGAGAATCTCTCGCGTGCGGATCTTGGCGTGTTCGGCCGCCGTGGCAGGCAGCTTGTGGAACAGCGGTTTTCTTGGGATAGCGTCGCCAGGCGCCATGCCGCAGTTCACGCCTGGCTTGTCGGATCCGGACCTAAGCCCGACGACGTGAGGCTGGCATGAGGAAGGAGATTGGTGATGAAGCGGTTGCCACAGGAAACCAGCAGTGGATAAATGTCACCGCTAACCGTGCTGTACGGAAATGGACTCGTAGCGAACTTACTGCTCGTCTGTTGTGGGTCATCGCGCCCCATTCTTCGGAAACAGACCATTGAGGTTTACCGCCGGGTACTTGGCTAGGGTGCCAAGCCTGTCTGCGTTCGGACTGATTGATTACTGCAATGACTGAAGCGCTTCGACCTCACCACCTCTCACTTGGAAATAAGATCGCTCGGGTCTTGTGGCAGATGGTTTGGTTTTCGCTCTATCGGCCAACACCTCGGCTTTTTCATGCGTGGCGATGTCTGTTGCTCAGGATTTTTGGCGCCAAACTCGGCAAGGCTGTACATCCCTATCCCACCACCCGCGTATGGGCACCGTGGAACTTGGAGATGGGGGATCACAGTTGCCTGAGTGAGCAGGTTGATTGCTATTGTGTGGACAAGATTCGAATTGGTGCCCATGCCACCGTCAGTCAATACAGTTTTTTGTGTACGGCCAGCCATGACTACACCGACCCCACCATGCCCTTGGTGACTGCACCAATCACCATAGGTGAGCGAGCCTGGATTACCGCCGATGTCTTTATTGCGCCAGGGGTGAGTATTGGTGAGGGTGCGGTGGTTCTGGCGCGTTCCAGTGTATTCAAGGATGTTGAGCCGTGGATGGTTGTAGCGGGCAATCCGGCCAGGGTGGTTAAGGCGCGGGTCTTGAAGGGTGCAAAGTAGCCGAACGGCGTGGTGGCTATGCGACTTCGCGATGACAGTGGGTAGAGAGGTTAGGGTTTGGTCGCTCTGGATTGCCGCGTCGCTTCGCTCCTCGCAATGACGGCAAATGGTGGTTGTTTTTAGACTGGACCGCAGCGTCGCTGCGTTCCTCGCAATGACGGATGAACATAGTGAGAGAAGTAAATGGCTGAACTGAATATCTCGGGGTACCGCTATGCGGATGGCTTTGTGGACTTTCGTTTTGAGCGGGTGGGCCGCATACCGGCGCTGGCCAAGTCGATGATCGTTATTGCGCGCAAGCCGTGAAAGCCGTAGCCATCATCCTGACGTTGAACGAGGCACGGCACTTGCCGCGTTGCCTGGCAAGCCTGGAAGGCGTGGTGGATCAGGTGTTGGTGGCGGATTGCTTTTCCACCGACGACACCTTACGCATTGCGGCTGAACACGGGGCGCGGGTGATACAGAGGACGTGGGTAAATTACGCCAGCCAATTCAACTGGGCGCTGACCCAGGTCGACGAGGATACGGATTGGGTGCTGCGCATTGATGCCGATGAGTATTTAACGCCAGAACTGGTGGCGGAGATTCTGGAGCGCTTGCCCAGCGTGGGGCCGGAGATCGACGGTATTTTCTGCGACCGGCGCATGACCTTTCTGGGGGAATTGATTCGTCATGGCGGGGTGTTTCCGGTGCGGGTGTTGCGCCTGCTGCGTCCTGGGCGTGGCGAGTGCGAAAACCGCTGGATGGACGAGCACATCAAGGTAGCGGGCCCGACGCTGGATTTTGCTGGGGAGCTGATCGATGACAACCTCAATTCGCTGACCTGGTGGACGGACAAGCACAACAAATATGCAAGCCGTGAGGCGGTGGATTTGTTGAACTTGGAATACGGCTTCATGCTGCATGACTCCGTGGCCCAGTTGCGGGGTGGCTCTCAGGCGGGGTTGAAGCGCTGGTTGAAGGAGCGGGTGTACGCACGCTTGCCGGGGGCTTCCGGGCGTTTGCGTATTTCATCTACCGGTATGTGGTTCGGCTGGGCTTTCTTGATGGCCAGGCGGGTACGGCATTTCACTTTCTGCAAGGGTTTTGGTATCGGTATTTGGTCGATGCCAAGGTGGCCGAGGTTAAGCGGTGTATGCGGGATGAAGGCTGTGACGTGAAGCTGGCGATTGATCGGGTTTTGGGGATTCGGGTTTAGGGGCAGGGTTCAAGTGGCAAGTTTCTGTGGCATGCGGGTGAGCGCGATTGTTTGAAGTGAGTAAGGTTGTCGGGTGGTTGTTTTCGCCTTTGGTTTTGACATTTGCGTTTTTAGGCGCTGGCCTGCTGTTTTATTGGCTTAGCCGGCCACGATTTGGGTTGTTTCTTGGGCTGATTGGTTTTGCCGGTTTGTGGGCTTTGTCTATGCCATGGGTGGCGCATAAGTTGGTGCATCAGCTTGAAGCCCGGTTTCCTGCGTTGTCGGTGGAACAGCATCCAAATGCGGATGCGCTTGTGGTTCTTGGCGGCGCATTGGCGGGGGCGAGTCCGCCTGAACGCCCGATGTTTGATTTGGGTTCGGCGGCTGATCGGGTTTGGTTTGCCGCTGCGTTGTATCAGGCGGGCAAGGCGCCCTGGATTGTGGTTTCCGGTGGAAATCAGCCTGGTAGCGCGGGCATTCAGGTTGAGGCGGTGGCTATCCGTTCCATGTTGCTGACGCTGGGGGTACCTGATTCCGCAATTCGCATGGAAGGGAATAGCCGTAACACAGCTGAGAATGCGCAGGAGAGTGTGAATCTGATTCGGGGCATCGGTGCGCGGCGGGTGTTGCTGGTGACTTCGGCGATGCATATGCCTCGGGCATTGCGTATTTTTCAGGCGGATTTGCGAGAGTTCGGGGTGACGGTGTTGCCGGCCAGCACGGATGTGGAGGGCTTGCCGGGTTCGCTGCATTGGCTTGGGCGGTGGTTGCCGGATGCAAATGCGCTGGCGTTAAGTTCCCGGGTGTTGAAGGAATACCTTGGGCTGGTTCTGGTGCGTGTTACTAAATAGATGTGACAAGGTTCAAGGGGAGCCGGGTGTGGGCCTGGATTAGCTTTTATGTTGACAATTTCGGTGGTTACGGCGGTGTTCAATCGAGTGGATACCGTGGGGCAGGCGCTTGCGAGCGTGGGTGCGCAGCGTTGGCCGTCCGTGGAGCATATCGTCATCGATGGGGCTTCCACCGATGGCACGTTGCAGGTGCTGGAGGCGCATCGAAGCGGCTTGGCTGTGTTGCTGAGCGAGCGCGATGGCGGAATCTACGAGGCTTTGAACAAAGGCTTGGTGCGGGCCACCGGGGATGTGGTGGGGTTGATGCATTCGGATGATTTTTTTGCGGATGATCGGGTGCTGGAGCGTGTGGCTCGGGCATTTGAGAATTTAGCAGTGGGGTGGGTTTGATACCTCGTTTCGTATCGCGGCGGATTACGACGCGATGTTGCGGTATTTGTGGAAGGGCCGGATTCGCGCGGCATATATCCCGGAGGTGTTGGTGAAGATGCGGGTGGGTGGCGAAAGCAATCGGTCTTTGTCACGTATTTTTCTAAAGAGTCGGGAGGATTATCTGGCCTTGCGTCGGAATGGCGTGGGTGGGCTGGGTGCGTTGGCCTGGAAGAATTTGAGCAAGGTGGGGCAGTTTTTTGGGGCATAGCGTGCGGTGCGATTGGATGGAATGTGGACCTGGGATTAAGCGGGCCTTCATCTCGGGAAATGGCTAATTGACCTGGGCGTTGCGGTTTGCTGCGTGTGCGTTTATCGCACTGCTTGTGCTGGCTGCGGGCGTGGCTGGCCTTTTTTATGGCGCGGGTGCCCTTCTTGCCTGGCCTGCCGGTGAGCCGGCCAGGGCCGATGCGGTGGTGGTCCTGGGCGGCGATGGCGGAGAAAGATATTCGCGGGCCGCTGAATTGTTGGATGGGGCTTGGGCGTCACGTCTGCTGTTGATTCATGCGGACCCTGAGATGGTGACCAAAGCGGTGGCACGTTTTTCCAGGGACTCGGTATGGGTGGAAAACGCCCCCAGGAATAGCTGGCAAGAGGCCGTGGCAGTCAAGGCTCGAATGCAGGTGAATGGCTGGAGGCATGTCCTGGTGGTCAGCGACCCGCCGCACATGCTGCGCTTGCGGTTTACCTGGTCATCGGTGCTGCGTGGCTCGGATCTGAGCTACAGCCTGATTGCGACCGAGCCGGCATGGTGGTCGGCCTGGCATTGGCGGGATAACCAGCAGTCGCTGGAGTATGTGGTGAGCGAGTGGCTGAAGCTGGCGTATTACGTGTTGCGGTATCAGTTTGGTTTGTTGGGAGGTATGGAGCCGCTGGATAAGGAGCGGTTGATCCGGCTGGATTTGGAGTAGGGGTGGGGGTTGGCTGTCACTGCGAGCGTAGCGCGGCAGTCCAGGGGGTGTGGTGTGGGTCGCCTGCGGCGGTTGGATTGGACTGGATTGCCGCGTCGGCTGTGCCGGCTCGCAATGACGGGGTGGGGTGGTTCGTCACTGCGAGCGCAGCGCGGCAGTCCAGGGGGTGTGGTCTGGTCGCCTGCGGCGGTGGGTTTGGACTGGATTGCCACGTCGGCTTTGCCTCCTCGCAATGACGGGGTGGGGTGGTGGTTCGTCACTGCGAGCGTAGCGCGGCAGTCTAGGGGTTGTAGTGGTCGCCTGCGGCGGTGGGTTGGACTGGATTGCCACGTCGGCTTTGCCGCCTCGCAATGACGGGGTGGGGTGGTGGTTCGTCACTGCGAGCGTAGCGCGGCAGTCTAGGGGTTGTAGTGGTCGCCTGCGGCGGTGGGTTGGACTGGATTGCCACGTCGGCTTTGCCGCCTCGCAATGACGGGGGTGGGTGGTGGTCACTGCGAGCGGCAGCGCGGCAGTCTAGGGGTTGTAGTGGTCGCCTGCGGCGGTGGGTTGGACTGGATTGCCACGTCGGCTTTGCCGCCTCGCAATGACGGGGGGGGGGTGGGCGTCACTGGGAGCGTAGCGGGGCAGTCGAGGGGTGGTGTGGTCGCCTGCGGCGGTGGGTCGGACTGGATTGCCGCGTCGGCTTTGCCGCCTCGCAATGACTGTGGTGTGTATGGTGTGTATTGATATAATATGGACAGTGCGGATTTGATCAAGCAACTTGAGCACGAAGGCTGGGTGTTGCGCGGCGTGAAGGGCTCGCATCATGTTTACACGCACCCGGAGCGACCGGGGCACCTTAGCGTGCCGCACCCACGTAAGGATTTGGGCGCCGGCCTGGTGCATAAGCTATTGAAACAAGCCGGGTTGAAATAGGAGGTCATGATGAGATATCCGATTGCCATTGAGCCGGGTGACGATAAACACGCTTGGGGAGTGGTTGTGCCTGATCTTCCTGGGTGTTTTTCGGCGGGGGATACACTGGATGAGGCGATCACGAACGCAACCGAGGCGATGACGTTATGGATCGAGTCGGTTCTCGATGCGGGGGGGGACATTCCAAAACCGGGTGACATTGCTGTTCATCGGGCTAATCCAGAGTTTGACGGTTGGATTTGGGCGTTGGCCGAGGTTGACCCGGCGCTTTTGGAGGATCAGGTGGAGCGTGTGAATATCACGCTGCCTCGCAGGGTTTTGTTACGGTTGGATGCCAAGGCAAAGGCCGCGGGCGAGAGCCGTTCCGGGTTTATCGCGCATTTGGCGTTAATGGCTTGAATTGATGGGCTGGCGCCGTCACTGCGAGCGCAGCGCGGCAGTCCAGGGGTGTAGGTCGCCTGCGGCGGTGGGTTTGACTGGATTGCCACGTCGGCTTTGCCGCCTCGCAATGACGGGGTGGGGGTGGTTCGTCACTGCGAGCGTAGCGCGGCAGTCCATCCTTCGAGTCACCCATTGGGTGGGTCGATCGTAGGAGCCCCCGCTTGCGGGCGATCAAATCGGGATATCGCCCGCAAGCGGGCTCCTACGTCAGTCTATTGTGGCTGTACTGAGGTGCCGGGTCGCAATGAGCAGGAGATGGCGCTGGGGGTGTGAATGCCCTACACTCGGAGTGTATCTACATTTGTTTCAACATTGGAGGTCCGGATATGGTCACTCAAGTCGTCAAGAAATGGGGTAACAGCCCCGCGGTGCGTTTGCCGGCGGCGATCATGGAGGCCGCGCACCTGGCCATCGACCAGATGGTCGAAGTTCGTGTCGAACAGGGTCGGGTGATCATCGAGCCGGCGGCTCCGGCCTACTCGCTTGATGACTTACTGGCAGGCATCACGCCGAAGAACCTGCACGCCGAACAGGACTTTGGTACCCCCGAAGGCAAGGAGCGGTTTTGATGGTGGGCACGTATGTGCCGGACGAAGGTGACCTCGTCTGGCTGAACTTCACGCCACAAAGTGGCCACGAGCAGGCAGGGCGCAGGCCAGCGGTCGTGCTGAGCCCAAAGGCCTACAACAGCCGAGCGGGTTTGCTGGTATGCGTGCCCATCACCAACCAGATCAAGGGTTATCCCTTTGAGGTTGTGCTTGAGAGCGGGGGCGCCACTGGCGCTGCGCTGGCCGATCAGGTCAAAAGCCTGGACTGGCAGACCCGACGTGCCGAACGCAAGGGCGAGGTGTCGGCCGCCGAGCTTGCTGACATCAAGGCCAGGATCAGGGCCTTATTGCGGCTCGTTTGATTCCTCAGCCTATCGAATGATCGCGTAGCGCGGCAGTCCAGGGGTGTGTGGTCGCCTGCGGCGGCTGGGTTGGACTGGATTGCCACGTCGGCGGTGCCGACTCGCAATGACGGAGCGGTTGTCACTGCGAGCGCAGCGCGGCAGTCCATCCTTCGAGTCACCTTTGGGTGGGTCGATCGTAGGAGCCCGCTTGCGGGCGATCAACGGGGATATCGCCCGCAAGCGGGCTCCTACGTCAGTCTATTTTGGCTGTACCGAGGTGCCGCGTCGGCGGTGCCGCTTCGTAATGACGGGGTGGGGGTGGTTCGTCACTGCGAGCGTAGCGCGGCAGTCCAGGGGTGTGGGTCTCCTGCGGCGGCTGGATTGGACTGGATTGCCGCGTCGGCGTTGCCGACTCGCAATGACGGAGCGGTTGTCACTGCGAGCGTAGCGTGGCAGTCCATCCTTCGAGTCATCCATTGGGTGGGTCGATCGTAGGAGCCCGCTTGCGGGCGATCAAATCGGGATATCGCCCGCAAGCGGGCTCCTACGTCAGTCTATTTTGGCTGTACCGAGGTGCCGCGTCGGCGGTGCCGACTCGCAATGACGGAGCGGTTGTCACTGCGAGCGTAGCGCGGCAGTCCAGGGGTGTGGGTCGCCTGCGGCGGCTGGATTGGACTGGATTGCCGCGTCGGCTTTGCCGCCTCGCTATGACGTTGCCTCGCCGGTATCCAGGCGATTTGGCTGGGGCTCTGATAAAATTCCGGCCTTAAAGCACACCAATAACAAGCGAAGCGGGTGGTTTCATCTTGTCGAATGCCCTCGCATTACATGCCGCGTCCAGCGGCTTTTTTACAGGGACAGTGAAATGAGCAAGGTTGCGTTGATTACGGGCATTACGGGTCAGGATGGGGCGTATCTGGCCGAGTTTCTGCTGGAAAAGGGGTATGAGGTTCACGGCATCAAGCGCCGGACGTCGTTGTTCAACACGGATCGGATCGATCATCTGTATCAGGATCCCCATGAAAAGAACCGAAAATTCATTCTGCATCATGGCGATCTGACCGATTCTTCTTCGTTGATTCGCATCATCCAGCAGGTGAAGCCGGACGAGATCTATAACCTGGCGGCGCAGAGCCATGTCGCGGTGTCGTTCGAGGAACCCGAGTACACCGCCAATTCGGATGCCCTGGGGGCGTTGCGAATCCTGGAGGCGATCCGCATCCTCGGTCTGGAGAAGAAGAGCAAGTTCTATCAGGCCTCGACTTCGGAGTTGTTCGGCCTGGTGCAGGAGATTCCGCAAAAGGAAACGACCCCGTTTTATCCGCGCAGCCCGTATGCCGTGGCCAAGCTGTATGCCTACTGGATTACGGTGAATTACCGCGAGGCGTATGGCATGTATGCCTGCAACGGCATTCTCTTTAACCACGAGTCGCCGGTGCGCGGCGAGACTTTCGTCACGCGCAAGATCACCCGTGCGCTGGCCCGCATCAAGCTGGGCCTGCAGGACTGCGTGTACCTGGGCAACATGGACGCGAAGCGCGACTGGGGCCACGCCAGGGACTATGTGGAGATGCAGTGGCTGATGCTGCAACAGGAGAAGCCCGAGGATTTCGTGATCGCCACCGGCGTGCAGTACAGCGTCCGCGATTTCGTCAATGCCGCCGCCAAGGAACTGGGCATGACCATCCGCTGGGAAGGCACGGGCGTGGACGAGAAGGGCATTCTGGTGATGACAGATGCAAGTGGCAAGGTGCTGGATTCAAGCAGGGTTATCGTGGCGGTGGACCCGCGCTATTTCCGGCCGACCGAAGTCGAAACGTTGCTTGGAGATCCGTCCAAGGCGAAGCAGAAACTCGGCTGGACGCCGCGCATTACCTTCGATGAGCTGGTCGCCGAGATGGTGCGTGAGGATTTGAAAGCGGCCGAGCGGGATGAGTTGGTGAAGAAGCACGGCTATAAGGCGATGGATTATCACGAGTAATGGCGGGTTCAAGATGCAAGTTGCAAGGGGTCTTGTGCTTTGAACCTTAAATCTCGCCTCTCTCTTGTCCATGTCGCGATTTGAGGAATTGGAAGTCTGGAAGAAGTCGGCGCGGTTGAGCGCGGACTTGTATAAGGCTTTCGCTGATCTGAAGGACTATGGTTTCCGGGATCAGATTACGCGGGCAGGTTTGTCGATTCCGTCGAATATTGCCGAGGGGCATGAGCGGGGATCGGATAAGGAAATCGCCAATTTCCTTAATTATGCGAAGGGCTCGGCGGGGGAGTTGCGCACCCAGATCTATATCGGGATGGACATCGGTTATATCGGCCGAGAGCAGGGTAAGGCATGGTTAGCCGAAGCCGAGGCGATTTCAAAAATGCTGCATGGATTGATTCGTTCGGTCCGTGAGCGCTGTTGATTACTTGAGTCTTGAATCATGAATCTTGTATCTAAAATTTACGTTGCCGGCCATCGCGGCATGGTGGGCTCTGCCATTGTTCGGGTGCTTAAGGCCCGAGGTAATAACAACATCATCACGCGCACTCATGCCGAACTGGACTTGACCAGCCAGGCCGCCGTGCGCGACTTCTTCGAACGGGAAAAGCCCGATCAGGTGTATCTGGCGGCGGCGAAGGTGGGTGGCATCCATGCCAATAACACCTATCCGGCGGAATTCATCTACCAGAACCTGATGATGGAGGCGAACATCGTCCACGAGGCCTGGCGGGTGGGGGTGCGCAAGCTGTTGTTCCTGGGGTCGAGTTGCATCTATCCCAAGCTGGCGCCCCAGCCGATGCGCGAGGATGCCTTGCTGACCGGGGTGCTGGAGGCGACCAACGAGCCGTATGCCATCGCCAAGATCGCCGGCATCAAGTTGTGCGAGAGCTACAACCGTCAGTACGGCACCGATTACCGCAGCGTGATGCCGACCAACCTGTACGGTCCGGGCGATAACTATCATCCGGAAAATAGCCACGTCATTCCGGCGCTGATCCGCCGCTTCCACGAGGCGAAGGTGCAGCGGGCCGAGTCGGTGACGATCTGGGGCACGGGGACACCGATGCGCGAATTCCTGTACGTCGACGACATGGCCGAGGCCAGCGTCCACGTCATGGAACTGGACCCGGCGACGTATGCGGCGAACACCCAGCCGATGCTGTCGCACATCAATGTGGGTACCGGCGAGGATATGACCATCCGCGCGCTGGCCGAGACCCTCGGCAAGGTGGTGGGCTTCGCCGGCCGCATCGAATTCGATCCGACCAAGCCGGATGGCACGCCCCGCAAGCTGATGGATGTCAGTCGCCTGCATGCACTCGGCTGGCGCGCGCGAGTGGGTCTTGAACAGGGCTTGACCCGGGCGTATGCGGATTTCGAGGCACGCGGGGCGGCTTGACGCTTCCGACCCGGGCGCCGGCGGCCTGGGGAGGCGCTGATCAAATGCCATCGCCCGCAAGCGGGCTCCTACAGCCCATTGATTTTGCAGGAGCCCGCTTGCGGGCGATTAACTCGTCATCGCGAGGAGCGCAGCGATGTGGCGATCCATAGGCTGTTGATTTATTGGCGCACTGGATTGCCGCGCTTCGCCTGCAATGACGGGGAGGGGGTCACTGCGAGCGCAGCGCGGCAGTCCAGGGGTGTGGTGGGTTGCCTGCGGCGGTTGGGTTGGACTGGATTGCCGCGTCGGCTGCGCCGACTCGCAATGACGATCAGCGAATAAATCGTTTCCCCAGGGCTGAGTGACGGCTGGGTTTTTGCCCGTGCCCGCGGCTTCGGGTATGGCAATATTGCGGTCATCGCGTTTTTGAAGCCTGACGAATGAGCGCTCCCGTCATTGCTGTTGTGGGTCTTGGCTATGTTGGCCTGCCGCTTGCCGTGGAGTTCGGCAAGCAATACGACACGGTCGGCTACGATCTGTGCGCGGCCAAACTGGCGCATTTCAGAAACCACCGTGACCCCACTGGCGGCGTCAGCGAGGCCGACCTGAAGGCGGCGACCCGGCTGACGGTCAGCGCCGATGCCGCTTCGCTTGCCCGCGCGGATGTCATCATCGTCGCCGTTCCCACGCCGGTGGATGACGCGAATATCCCGGATTTTTCGCCTCTGGTGAACGCCTCCGCCACGGTCGGCCAGCACATGAAAAAGGGCGTCACCGTGGTTTACGAGTCGACGGTGTACCCGGGGGCGACCGAGGAGGTGTGCGTGCCCTTGCTGGAACAGCATTCCGGCATGCAGTGGCGGCGCGACTTTCATGTCGGTTATTCGCCGGAGCGGGTCAACCCGGGCGATACGGAACGGACGATCACCCGGGTCGTTAAGGTGGTCTCCGGGGATGACGCGGCTACGCTGGCGGCGCTGGCTGAGTTGTATGCGTCGGTGATCGCCGCCGGGGTGCACCGCGCGAGTTCGATCAAGGTGGCCGAGGCGGCGAAGGTGATCGAGAACACCCAGCGCGATTTGAACATTGCCCTGATGAACGAGCTGGCGATGATCTTTGGCCGCATGGGGATCGATACCTTGGAGGTCTTGCAGGCGGCCGGCACCAAGTGGAATTTCCTGCCGTTTCGCCCCGGCTTGGTGGGCGGGCATTGCATCGGCGTGGATCCCTACTATCTCACCCACAAGGCGGTTATGTTGGGCTATCACCCGCAGGTGATCCTGGCGGGCCGGCGCATCAATGACGGCATGGCTGCCTACGTGGCCCAGCAGACGGTGAAGGGGATGATTCGCAACGGCAGCCCGGTGCAGGGGGCGAAGGTCATCGTCCTGGGGCTGACCTTCAAGGAAAACTGTCCCGACCTGCGTAATTCCAAGGTGGCCGATGTGGTCCGCGAGTTGCGGGAGTACGGCTGCGAGGTGTCGGTGCACGACCCCATCGCCGAGGCCGCCGAGGCGCTGCATGAATACGGGATTTCGCTCCAAGCCTGGGAGGCTTTGCCAGAGGCCGTGGATGCGGTGGTCGCGGCGGTATCGCACCGGCAGTACCTGGCGATGCCCTTGACCGGGATTTTGAGCCGGCTGAAGCCGGGCGGTGTGTTCGCCGACGTGAAATCCGCGTATGACCCGGTGGCGGTAAAGGCGGCGGGTTTGCAGCTTTGGCGCTTGTGAGGCGCGCCGCGCAAAAAACCCCGCCGAAGCGGGGTTGAAGCGGGGAGCGAAGGATAGGAGAGAGGATCAGTCCCCGCGCGGGCCATTGTGGCAGTCGTAGCAGCCGACCTTTTGTCCGACGGCGTAGTTCACCGTGCGGCCATCGGCGTTGAAGCTACGGGCCTTCTTGACGGTCGACAGCGGGCCGCCGCGATAATCGGCGCCATGGCAGTACGCGCAGGCGGTGGCGTTGTTTTCGGCGACGTCTTCATGCTGGCCGATCCAGGCACTGCCGATGGTATGCATGCCGTGCGGGCCGCCGGTGGCGGTGTTCGGTACGCTCTTGTGGCAGCTTGAGCATTCGCCGCTGGTGCCGTCGCGTCCCTGGACATCCTGCGAGAGCAGGTTGTCGTTGCGATGCGAGCTGGGGTACTCGGCATGGGTGGCGCCGTGGCAGGCCTCGCACTGCAAGCCGCCGTGTCCCTTGCTGAAGCGGAACAGGGAGAAGCCGGCGGCCGGGGTGTTCGGGTTGCTGGCGTAGCGGGTATCGGTCCAGGTTTTCAGGATGCCGGTCGCCGAGACGGCGGACAGCTCACGCTTGCCGTCGTGGTGGCAGGCCTGGCAGTTCGGCTGATCCAGCCAGCCGACCCGACCGGCACGGCCGACCTTCGACATGGTGCTGTGACAGGCCTGGCAATCCATGGTGGCCTTGCCGTTGGCGTCGACCGCATTGCCCATGGCGCCGCGCAGACACTTGGTCTCTGAGCCGGGGTGGCACTGGTAGCAAGCACTGCGGTTGTTGATGCTGTCGAGCAGTACCCCGGTCTGGGCATCCTTGACCATGGCATGGTGGCCGTGGATCGCTTCGGTCAGGGGTTTCACGCCGGCGACGCCGGTGCCGGGCAAGGCATTCGAGGCGTGGCAGGAGGCGCACAGGACCGGGTTGTCGCCGCCGGCCATGACGGCCAGGCCACTGCGCAGCGCGGTGGGGTATTTGCCGGCATTCACCAGGGTGTTCGCCGCGGTGGTGAACGTGGCTGACGCCTGGTGCTTCTGGTCATGCAGACGCAGGATGTTCATCTTGTAGTCGCGTTCCGGATTGCCGAGGTTGGCCCAGCCGGCATTCGGCATGGCGTCGGCGCTGCCGGTGTTGGAGGCATGGCAGCTGGCGCAGCTCATCTCGTCGGAGACCGGCAGCACGACACGCGCCTGGGCCAGCACCTTGCCGGTGCTGTCGCGGGCGACCACCTTGACCAGGGGGTAGGTGTTCTTCTTGCCGGCGTCGTCGTAGGGCGTGATGGGGATGCCTTCGGCGACGAACATCTTGTCCGTGGCGTTGTACTCCATCGGTTGCGGCACCGCCGAAGCTGTGCGCTTTCCGGCCAGGCCCTCGTCCAAGGGCAGGACGGCGCCGAACAGCTTGTTCACGTACTGCCAGAAATTGGTCTTGGTCGACGAAATGCTGTTGATCGAGCCGTCCGGGTCGGCCAGCGCCTCGTAGGTCAGGGAAACGCCTTGGGTGACGACCTGGGTCGAACTGTTGCTGACCAGTTGGGCGTGCAGGTTGTTGTACGGCGGCAGGATCGAGAACACCGACATGTCACCGTCCATGCAGTGCATGCCCAGGTCGTTCCAGGCCAGCAGGGTGTAGGCGCCGGCGATGGGCGTGGTGCTGCCGCCACCGGTATTGGTCGCCGCCTGGACCGTGACCTGCACAACGGCGGTTCGCGTGCGATCGCGGATGGTCAGGAAGGTCTTGCCGATGGTTTTTGCCTTGACCTTGATGCTGGCGCCGCTGATCGAGGTGCTGGCGACGTCGCTGTCGGAATTCTTGACTGAAATTTTCCCGGACGCGCCACTGACGTTGAAGGCCGAGCTTTGTCCAGGGATCAGTACCAAGGTTGACGGGGTGACCGCCATGCCGTCGCTGGAGCCCGTGCTGGGCGTGCCGGCATTGTCGTCATCCGACACTTTCGCCAGAACCTGCACGGCGATCTGCACGTTGGAGCGCTTGTCCTTGACGGTCAGCGTTGAACTGCCGACCTTCTTTCCCTTGATCTTCAGGGTATCGCCACTGACGCTGGCCGCGACGGCGGAGCTGTTCGAATTCGCCAGGCTGAGTTTGCCCGAGGCGTTCTTGATCTTCACCTCGGTATCCTTGCCCACGACGATCGACACCTGCGTCGTGGTCGCGGACAAGCGTGCCGAGTCGGCTTGCACCGCGACCATCAACCATGGCAGCAGTAACAGGCCGGAGAGCCAGCCGAAAACCATCTTTGCGTTCATGACGTTT
The DNA here is from genome assembly GCA_016703155.1 of Hydrogenophilales bacterium. GTDB lineage: Bacteria > Pseudomonadota > Gammaproteobacteria > Burkholderiales > Thiobacillaceae > JADJCP01. The sequence continues at coordinate 630,933 of JADJCP010000001.1, read as the reverse complement.
CTCCTTTTTAGTACGTCGCGCCCCTGGGTACGGGATTTCCCTGTGGACGGCCTCAACTGTATGTGTGAAAAAATAACACGTCAAGTGCCGTTGCGCTGATTAACCCTACCGGTCGTCGGTTTATGAGCGGTGGGTACGGATAAAAACCCTCATTCGTCCGCGGATATGCTAATCGTCGCGTTTGTAGCGCCGACCACCATATGACTCATGGAGGCAAGCCCCCGGCTCTTCCGGGGGACTCACCGAGGTTTGACCTATACGGCGGTCGAACAAACTTGCATGGGTTTGGGCTCTGGCACCCCCCTTTGGAAAGGCTCGGTATGCATTAGGGAAACGCAGATTTATCGCCATTGTCATTGCGAGCGAAGGCAATCCAGTGCGCCATAAATCAACAGCCGGATCGCCACGCGCCCGCGATGACGAATTCTTCAGCGCGTCCTTAGCTGTTGAAACGGTTGTGCCAGTCGGAGGGCGAGTTCCCCCCTTTGGAAAAGGGGGGTAGGGGGGATTTAACGGCATTCGGGTTCACCACTACCTGAGAAATCCCCCTCAATCCCCTTTTGCAAAGGGGGAGGCGGTTGATGCCGCGGCTTTGAACTTTTCAGGCGGCGGCGACCACGGTGATGCGCGCGTCGCCCAGGGTGACCACCTGGCCGGCACGTATCTTCGCGGCCTTGCGACTTTCCAGTTGGCCGTCGACGCTGACCAGTCCCTGCGTCACCATGGCCTTGCCGGCACCGCCGCTGTCGGCCAGGCCGGTGAGTTTGAGCAGATCGTTGAGGGCGATGTGTTCGCGGGTGAGGTTGAATTCGATCTCTTGCATGAGCGTCTCCAGGGGTGGCTAGACCGCCAGCCGGCTGGGCAGGGGGAATTGCGTGGTTTCCTCGATGCCGGGCATCTGCTCGACGCGGGCGATACCGAGTTCTTTCAGTCGGTCGAGGACGCCGTTGACCAGAATTTCCGGCGCCGAGGCGCCCGCGGTCAGGCCGATGCAGCGTTTGCCTTCGAGCCAGGTCGGGTCGATCTGGCCGGCATTGTCGACCATGTAGGCGGCGATGCCGGCGTTCCGGGCGACTTCGCGCAGGCGGTTCGAGTTGGAACTGTTGGGCGAGCCGACCACCAGCACCAGATCGCAGTCGGCGGAGAGTTTCTTGACGGCGTCCTGGCGGTTCTGCGTGGCGTAGCAGATGTCGTCCTTCTTCGGGCCGACGATGTCCGGGAAGCGTGCCCTGAGGGCGTCGATGACGCGCGCGGCATCGTCCATGGACAGCGTCGTCTGGGTGACGAAGGCCAGCTTGCCGGGATCGCGTACTTCGAGTCTGGCGACATCGTCCGGGGTTTCGACCAGATACATGCCCGGGCCAGCGCCGCCGGGTTCGGTCTGGCCCATGGTGCCTTCGACCTCGGGGTGGCCCTTGTGGCCGATCATGACGATCTCCAGGCCCTGTTCGCGCATCTTCTTCACCTCGACGTGCACCTTGGTGACCAGCGGGCAGGTGGCGTCGAAGACGTTCAGGCCGCGTGCCTCGGCCTCGCGGCGCACGCTCTGCGGGACGCCGTGGGCGCTGAAGATCAGGGTGGCGCCGTCCGGGACTTCGTCCATTTCTTCGATGAAGATGGCGCCCTTCGCCTTGAGGCTGTCGACGACAAATTTGTTGTGCACGACTTCATGCCGGACATAGACCGGCGCGCCGTATTTTTCCAGGGCGCGTTCGACGATGGTGATGGCGCGGTCGACGCCGGCGCAGAAGCCGCGCGGGTTGGCGATCATGATCCGGGGCATGGGCTTATCCTTGTTCCACGGCGAGGATGCGTACCTCGAACTCCACCGGCAGTCCGGCCAGCGGGTGATTGAAATCGAGTTTCACGGCGTCGGCATCGACGTCGACGATGGTCGCGGTCAGCGTCTGGCCGTTGGGCAGGGGGAAATCGACCTGATGCTCGGGGACCGGTTCCATGCCCGGCGGAAACTCGTCGCGCGGCAGGCGTTTGATCATGTCCGGGTTGTGCCTGCCGAAGGCCTGCTCGGGGTCGAGCTGCCAGGTTTCGTGGGCGCCCGCTTCCAGGCCGTGCAGCAGCCACTCCAGGCGCGGATCGATGTCGCCGCCGCCGACGCTGAAGGTCTCGGGCGCCGCGTCGAACGTCGAGACGATCTGCTGGCCGCCGCATACCAGGCGGTAGTGCAGGGTGACCCGGTCGCCGGGGCGGATGCCGCTCATGCCGTGCCCCGGATGTCGTGGCGGAAACCGTCCCAGATCAGCAGGGCGGCGCCCAGGGTGATCGCCGAGTCGGCGACGTTGAAGGCCGGCCAGTGCCAGGTGCCAGCGTAGAAATCCAGAAAGTCGATGACATGGCCATAGGCCAGCCGGTCGATGACGTTGCCCAGGGCGCCGCCGAGGATCAGCGCCAGGGCGGCGTAATAGACGACGCGTCCGCCCGGCTTGCGCAGCAGCCAGGCGATGACGCCGGAGGCGACCAGCGCCACGGTCAGGAAAAACAGCTTCTGCCAGCCACCCTGGTCGGCGAACAGCGAGAAGGCCGCGCCGGTGTTGTGCACGTGCACCAGATTGAAGAACGAGGTGACGGCGACGACGTCCTGGTAGGCCGTGAGCTTGGCGACGACCGCCAGCTTGGTGACCTGGTCGAGGACGATGGCCAGGGCGGCAAGGCCCAGCCAGCGCAGGCCGTTGGCTGAGGCGCTCATGCTCGGCTCCCCCCTTTGTAAAGGGGGGCTGGGGGGGATTTAGCAGAGGTTGCATTCTCCACCACCTGAGAAATCCCCCTCAATCCCCCTTTTACAAAGGGGGAAGGTGCCCGGGAGAGGTCGGCGGCATGCGCTGATGCTGGCTGTCTGTTCCCCCCTTTGGAAAAGGGGGGTAGGGGGGATTTTGCGGCGTCCGGATTCTTCACCACCTGAGAAATCCCCCTCATTCCCCCTTTTGCAAAGAGGGAGGGTGCCTGGGAGGCGGTGTGGGCTACCAGCCGAGTTCGCAGGGTTTCCTCCGCTATGCCACATGAGGAAGTCACATTACGCAAACGCACGCGGCTCTCCCTCGCCATACAGGTTGCTGACGCAGCGGCCGCACAGGCCGGGGTGCGCTGGATCGGCATCGACATCGGCGCGCACGTGCCAGCAGCGTTCGCATTTGGCGTGACTGCTGGCCATAACACTGACGCCACTTACTGTGGCATCTGCGGAGCGCAGTAGCGTTGCCTTCGAACAGATCATCACGAAACGCAAGTCGTCGCCAAGATGCGACAGCGCCTCGTATTCAGTGCCAGCAGCCGTGATCTCAATCTCGGCTTGTAACGACGAGCCGATCTTCCCTTCTGTCCGCAGAAGTTCCAGTTCCTTGCTCACCCACGCCCTAACGGACCGAATAGCGCGCCAGCGATCATCCAGTTCAGACTCATCGGCCGGCATGGGCGGCTCGTGCCAGACCGACAGGAACACGCTGTCTGACTTGCACTCCAGCGCCCAGATTTCCTCGGCGGTAAAGCTGAGGATGGGCGCCATCATCCGGGTTAGCGTTTGCAGGATGTGCCACAGGGTGGTTTGCGCGGCGCGGCGGGCGCCCGAGTTGGTGCCCGAGGTGTAGAGACGGTCCTTGAGGATGTCGAGATAGAAGGCGCCCAGATCCTCGGAGCAGAAGTTATGCAGGCGTTGCACGGCAGTGTGGAAGCTGTAGACGCGGTAATCGGCGAGCACTTCCTCCTGCATCCGGCGGGTCAGGGCCAGGGCGTAGCGGTCGATTTCCAGCAACTGGTCGACGGCCACTTCGTTTTCGGCCATTTTGAAATCGGTGGTGTTGGCGAGCAGGAAGCGCAGGGTGTTGCGGATGCGCCGGTAGGCCTCGACGACGCGCTTGAGGATTTCATCGGAGATGGTCAGCTCGCCCGAATAGTCGGTGCTGGCGACCCAGAGGCGCAGGATTTCCGCGCCGAGCGTGTCGGAGACCTTTTGCGGGGCGATGACGTTGCCCTTCGACTTGGACATCTTCATGCCCTTGCCGTCGACCACGAAGCCGTGGGTCAGCAGCGCCTCGTAGGGTGCATGGCCGTCGGTGGCGCAGCCGGTCAGCAGCGAGGACTGGAACCAGCCGCGATGCTGGTCCGAGCCTTCCAGATAGAGGTCGGCCGGGTGCTTCAGGCCTTCGCGTTCCTTGAGCAGGCAGGCATGGGTGACGCCGGAGTCGAACCAGACATCGAGGGTGTCGCCGGCCTTCTCGTAATGCTCGGCATCGGCGCCGAGCAGTTCCGCCGGGTCCAGGCTGAACCAGGCCTCGATGCCCTGTTGCTCGACGCGCTTGGCGACTTCTTCGAGGATTTCCTGAGAGCGCGGATGCAGCTCGCCGGTCTGCTTGTGCATGAAGAAGGTGATCGGTACGCCCCAGTTGCGCTGGCGCGAGACGCACCAGTCGGGTCGGGACTTCATCATCGCCTCCAGGCGGGCGCGGCCCCAGTCGGGGAAGAATGCAGTGTCTTCGACCGCCTGCATGGCCTTGGCGCGCAGGCCTTCCTTGTCCATGCCGATGAACCACTGCCGGGTGGCGCGGAAAATGATCGGGGTCTTGTGGCGCCAGCAATGCGGGTAGCTGTGCTGGATCTTTTCCTCGGCGAGCAGGCGGCCGTTGTCCTGCAAGGTGGCGATGACGGTCTTGTTGCCGCCCCAGATGCTCTGGCCGCCGACGATGGGGGTGTCGGCGTAGAACTTGCCGTCGCCGCCCACCGGGTTGGCGACCTCCAGGCCGTACTTCAGGCCGGCGATATAGTCGTCGTGGCCGTGGCCGGGGGCAATGTGCACCAGGCCGACGCCGGCCTCCAGGCTGACGAAGTCGGCAACGATCACCGGCACCTGAAAATCATAGAACGGGTGTTGCAGCTTGAGGCCTTCCAGGGCCGCGCCCTTCACTTCGGCGACGACCGCGCTGTCTTCAAAGCCGTAGCGCTTCAGCGCCGACTCGACGAGTTCCTGCGCCAGGATCAGCAGGCCTTTCGGCGTCTTGACCAGGGCATAGGTGAAGTCGGCATGCACGGCGACGGCACGGTTCGCCGGCAGGGTCCAGGGCGTCGTGGTCCAGATCACCGCCGAGGCCGGACCATCGATGGCCTTGCCGACGCGGCGCGCCAGATCGGCCATGTCGGCTACCGGAAAGGCGACATCGATGGCCGGCGAGGTCTTGTCCTCGTATTCCACTTCCGCTTCGGCCAGGGCCGAGCCGCAATCGACGCACCAGTGCACCGGCTTGGCGCCCAGGTAAAGGTGACCGTTTGCCTGGATCTTGCCCAGTTCGCGGATGATGTCCGCTTCAAAGCGGTAGTCCATGGTCAGGTAGGGGTGATCCCAGTCGCCCAGCACGCCGAGGCGGATGAAATCGGCCTTCTGACGTTCCACCTGGCTGGCGGCGTATTCGCGGCACAACTCACGGAATTTTGCGGCCGGGATCGCCTTGCCGTGGGCCTTCTCGACCACCAGCTCGATGGGCAGGCCGTGGCAGTCCCAGCCCGGCACATAGGGCGCGTCGAAGCCGTCCAGGGTGGCCGATTTGACGATGATGTCCTTGAGGATCTTGTTTACCGCATGGCCGATGTGGATGTCGCCGTTCGCGTAGGGCGGGCCGTCGTGCAGCACGAACAGGGGCCGGCCCTTGCCGTTGGCGCGCAGCTTTTCGTAGAGTTTCTTTTCGCGCCATTGGGCGATCCAGCCTGGTTCCCGCTTGGCGAGGTCGCCGCGCATCGGGAAGGGGGTGTCGGGCAGGTTGAGGGTGTCTTTGTAGTCGGGCATGTTCTGCTTTGTGGACTGGATATGGGTTGTCGGGTCAGGAGGCGGCAGCCGGCCGGGGGTGGCCCGGCAGCCAGTTACTTTCTTTGCTCGTGCAAAGAAAGTAACCAAAGAAAGCACGCCCCGCTTCGCCGCCCTGCGGGTTCCCAATTTTCGCGCTGTCGTTCGGGCGGCTGCGCAACTCGCCCTGCGGGCTCAAACAGTGCTCGCCGACGGCCCCCGAACGACAGCGCGAAAATTGGCGGCTCAGAAGGGGCTGAACGGCGGAGCGTGGGCACTTGCATGAATCCCGGGGGCCTGCGTGCGCGACGGTATTTGCTCTCAACCACGCACGCTTTTCGTGATAACACTCGCCATGCGCTAGGACCTCAAGCATTCAACAGCTCCCGTGCCTGCTGGGCATCCTTGTCGATCTGCGCCACCAGGGCGTCGAAGCTGGGGAACTTCACTTCATCGCGCAGCTTGTGCAGGAATTCGACGCGCAAGTGATGGCCGTACAGGTTGCGGTCGAGGTCGAACAGGTGCACTTCCAGGGTCGGCTTGCCATCGGGGCGTACCGACGGTCGTGTGCCGAGGTTGGCGACACCGGGCCAGTTGGGCGTGGTCAGTCCCTGGACGCGTACCGCGAAGACGCCTTTCAGTGGTGGCCGGTTGTGCTTCAGGAGGATGTTCGCCGTCGGATAGCCGATCTTGCGGCCGAGCTGGTCGCCGCCGACGACGCGGCCGGAGATGGAGTAGGGTCGACCGAGCAGTTGCGCGGCGCCGGCCATGTCGCCGGCCCAGAGGGCTTCGCGTACCGCGGTCGACGAAGCGCGCTGGCCGACGGCTTCCACCGTGTGCAGGGCTTCGGCTTCAAAACCGTGGTGTTGGCAGGCGGCTTGCAGAAAGGCGAAATCGCCGGCGCGTTTGGCGCCGAAGCGGAAGTCGTCGCCGACCAGGATGTAGCGTGCCCTGAGGCCGTCGACCAGGATGCGCCGCACGAAGTCCTCGGCGGAGAGGGCGGCGAATTCGCGCGTGAAACGGCAGACGTGGACATGCGCCACGCCCAGGCCGCGCAGGATCTCCAGCTTTTCGCGCAGGCTGGTCAGTCGCGTGGGCGCCGCGTCCGGGGTGAAAACCTCGCGCGGATGCGGCTCGAAGGTCAGCACCGTCGGTACCGCGCCGACCGAGGCGGCACGCGCGGTGAGCCGGGCAAGCATGGCCTGGTGGCCGAGGTGCACGCCATCGAAATTGCCGATGGTGACGGCATTGGGACGAGTCGCCGCGGGCCACCCGTGTGTGATCAGCATGAGCTTGGATATCTGTCTGAAAAGACAGCGATTCTAGCGTTTCAGGGGGCCCGGTCTATGCGCGCCTGCAAGCCCCCTGAGCGGATTCGGGGCATTGCCGGCATTTCAGCCGAGGTTGCGGCCGGTGAGATAGGCGCCCAGTTTCTGGTCGGTGAAGAGGATATGGGTGACCAGCCAGTGGCTCAGGAAACCGATGAGCTCCTCCCGGCTGACCAATTGGCCCTCCTTGATGCCGTTGCGCAGGTTGACCACGGTCTGGGAGAAGTCGCGATGCTCCTTGTGGTGCTTGGCCGACTCTTCGGGGCAGGCTTCCTGGTAGGCGTGCTCCTGCATCAGGGTCTCTTCGGTTTCGAAGTGGTACAGGGCGTAGCTGAGCAGATTGCGGGTGATGTCGTCGAGGATTTCCCGCGTGGGCTGGTCGCCGAGGCGCGCATGGGCTTCGTTGAGGGTGTTGACCAGGACCTTGTGCTGCTCGTCAATCTTGGTGATTCCGGTGAGGAAACTGTCGTTCCAGGCGAGCGGGATGTCTATGTTCATGGCGAGCCTCCAGATAATCACTATGTGAGTGAACCATGGGAACCGACGGCCCGGCGCAAGCGCACCAGGGCATCGATGAAGGCGTCGCTGGCATCCTGCAGCGCCGACTCGCGACCCTGGCAACCGTCATCGCCGCCGGCCAAGAGGTTGACGACGATCTGGTGCGCCAGGGCATGGATATGTTCATGGGGTTCGCGGATGGCGGCGAATTCGGCAAGATGGCCGTAGCGTAGCTGTCCCTCGCCGGCATGCCAGCGACCGAAGCTGCATTTCTCGGGATCGAGCGGTGGCGGCTCGCCGCGTTGCTTGATGTCCTGCCGGTACCAGCCCTGCAGTTGGTGCAGCCATTGGCGATGGTGCACCTCGGCGAGGATCAACTGGAAATCGTCGCGCGACAGGTGCTGCGTGGCATTGACCCGCCAGCGCGGGTCGGGCGTGAAATCGCGCAGCCAGACAGGAATCTCCCCGGCCGCCATGGGACGGGCCAGGCATAGCCCTGGATCAGGGGGCAGCCCAGCTCGGTGAGCATGAGTATCTGGTCCAGGGTCTCGACGCCCTCGGCGATGACCCGGTGCCGGAAGGCCGCGGCCAGGCCGATGATGGCCTCGATAATGGCCAGATCTTCGGGATCGGTGAGCATGTCGTGGACGAAGCTCTGGTCGATCTTCAGGGTATGCACCGGCAGGCGCCGCAGGTAGGTCATCGAGGAATAACCGGTGCCGAAATCGTCGAGGGCATAGCGGACGCCCAGGCGATCGCCTTCCTTCATCATGCGGCTGGCTGAAACGACGTCTTCCAGGGCGCTCGATTCGACGATCTCCAGGGTGAGGTTGCCTGGCGGCAGGCCGGGGTGCCGGGCGAGCATGTCCTCGATACGTCGGGAGAAATCCAGGTCCCGGAATTGCTGCGGGAAGACATTGATGCTGACGCTCAGATCGTGGCCGCTCTGCTGCCAGGCCTCGGCCTGGGCGATGGCCGATTCGGCCGCCCAGGCGCCGACTTCCAGGGCCAGTTGGTCGTGGCCTTCGATGAGCGGCAGGAACTCATTAGGGGACAGCACGCCGAGGATGGGATGGTTCCAGCGTATCAGGGCCTCGACGCCCGTCGGGCGGCCGCGCAGGCAGTCGACGATAGGCTGGTAGTACATGACGAACTGGCCCTGATGCAGGGCGCGCTCGATGCGTTCGAGGGCCTCGCGGTTCTCCCTGTCGCGGATTTCCAGGGTCGGGTTGAACTGGTGATACTGGTTCTTGCCGCCTTCCTTGGCCAGGTACATGGCATGGTCGGCATGACGCAACAGCGTGTCGGCATCGCCACCGTCGTTCGGGAACAGGGTGACGCCGATGCTGGCCGTGACGCGCACATGCTGATCGCCGAGATGGAAGGGCGTGTTGATCACCTTGAGCACCCGGTTGAGGGCTTCCTCGGCCTCGCCTATCGAGTTCAGATTGCCGATGAGCAGGACGAATTCGTCGCCCCCCAGGCGCGCCACGCTGTCGTCGGCGCGCACCGTCTGGGTGAGTCGGCCGGCGAGTTGTATGAGCAGGTCATCGCCCGCTTTGTGGCCGAGCTGGTCATTGACCGGTTTGAAGCCATCCAGGTCGAGCATGCAGACGGCGAGCATCTGCCCGGTGCGCCGGCCGCGCGCCATCGCCAGCTGCATGCGGTCGGCCAGCAGGACGCGGTTCGGCAGTCGGGTCAGCGGGTCGAGGTGCGCCAGGTCTTCGAGTTGCTGTTGTTGCTGATAGCGCGCGGAAATGTCTTCGGCGATGCCGGCGACCGCTTCGATCCTGCCCTGGGCATCGCGTATCGGGAAGGCGCTCGCGGCGATCCAGCGCATGCCGTTGTCCGGCACGCGAATCCGGTAAGGTGAAAAAACGATCGACTGCCAGTCGCCCTGGGCCTGATTGGCGATGGTGTCGAGCAGCGCCGGGCGATCCTCCTCGACGACTGACTCCAGCCAGCTCATGCTGTTTGTGTAGAGGCTCTCGGCGCTGCGCTGCCAGATCCGTTCGTAGGCCGGGCTGATGTAGTTGACCTTCTGCCAATCGGGGGTGCCGATCCATAAGACCAGGTCGATGTTGTCGGCGAATTGCCGGAAGCGCAGTTCACTTTCTTCCAGACGTGTCTGCAAGCGGTGCAGTTCGAGTCTGAGCTCGTCGGAGGTCATCGGGTGGCGTGGCACGGGGGTCTCCGTGCCTTGGAGAATCGGTCAGGCCGAGCGGCGCTTGAACTGGGACAGGCGCAGGCCCAGCAGCCAGAGACACAGGAAATACATGCCGGCACCCCCAGCCACCAGACCGGCCAGGTGCAAAACGCGTTGACTAAGGCTGTACGCCAGCCACTGAGCATGGTGCCCCATGGTGAGATAGAGGAATCCCCCCATAACGGCAATGGCCAGGGATAACTTTAATAGAAATGTCAACCAACCGGGCTGCGGTCGATAGAAATCCATGCGGCGCAGTTTGTAGAACAGGATGCTGGCGTTGAGACAGGCGCCCAGACCGATGGCCAGCGCCAGGCCGGCGTGCTTCAGGTGCCAGATGAAGGCCAGGTTCATCGCCTGGGTGGCCAGCAGGGTAAAGATGGCGATCTTCACCGGGGTGCGAATGTTTTGCTTGGCATAAAAGCCGGGGGCGAGCACTTTCACCAGGATCAGGCCGACCAGGCCGACGGCGTAGGCGAGTACCGCCCAGCGGGTCATGTCGACGTCATGTGCGGTGAAGGCGCCGTAGTGGAACAGCGTCGTGATCAGCGGTACCGCCAGAATGCCCAGGGCGACGGCGGCGGGCGGCGAGGATCAGGGTGATGCGCAGGCCCCAGTCGAGCAATTTGGAGTACTGGGAAGGGTCGTTGTCGGCGTGGTGCTTGGCCAGGGACGGCAGGAGGATGGTGCCCAGGGCGACGCCGAGCATGCCCGCCGGAAATTCCATGAGCCGGTCGGCGTAATACAGCCAGGAGACGCTGCCGCTTTCCAGGAACGAGGCGAAGATGGTGTTGATCAGCAGCGAGATCTGCGCCACCGAGACCCCGATCGCGGCCGGGGCCATCAGTTTCAGGACGCGCCGCACGCCCTCGTCCCCGGGTGCCCAGTCCCAGCGCGGCAGCATGCCCAGGCGCTTCAGGCCATACCATTGCAGGCTGAGCTGCATCAGTCCGCCGAGGAAGGCGCCCCAGGCCAGGGCCAGTACCGGCGGGTCGAACCAGGGCGCGGCGAAGGCGGCGGCGAGGATCATGGCCACGTTGAGCAGCACCGGCGTGAAGGCCGGCAGCATGAAGCGGCTCCAGGTATTCAGCACCCCCGCCGCCAGGGCGACCAGGGACATGAACAGGATGTAGGGAAAGACGATGCGCGTCAGATCGACGGTGAGTGCGAACTTGTCCGGCGTGGCGCTGAAACCGGGCGCGGAGATCAGGACGATCAGCGGCGCGCCGATCACCCCGAGCAGGGAGACGAGCATCAGCACCGCGAACAATACGGTCGCTACCCGGTTGACCAGTTGATGCGTCGCCGCATCGCCACGCTGGTTGCGGTACTCCGCCAGAATCGGTACGAAAGCCTGCGAAAAGGCCCCCTCGGCAAACAGTCGGCGCAGCAGGTTGGGCAGTTTGAAGGCCACGAAGAAGGCGTCGGTCGCCGCGCCGGCACCGAATGCCCGGGCGATGACCGCGTCCCGGACGAACCCCAGCACTCTGGAGAGCAAGGTCATGGAACTGACTGAGGCGAGGGCTTTGAGCAGGTTCATGGTCGTGGCGCGTGTGTGCCGGCAGGTTAGCCAATGCCCGTGGGCAGGGCAAGCATTCTTTGACCACTAGATATAGAGCGAGTTAAGATGGTCACGTCTATATATAGGGAGTTTATGTTGACTGCGATCTTTCAGGGCAACACCTCTCGACGCCTTAAACAAATTGTCGGCGCGGCTGCCCTGGCGGCGTTCTCCGGCTGGCTCGCCATGGATTATCTCAGTGAAAGCGCACCGCCCGTCGTGGCCAGCGCGGCGGCGGTTCCGGTCATGGCATTGCCGGTTTCGGCGGAGGCGGCTACCCCAGCGTCAGCGCGGTGTCCAGGCCGTCCGTTGGCGCCAAGACCCTGCGTCGGGTAGCCAGGTCCAAGGCCGAGGCCCATCCCGAGACGCTGGCCGTGCCGCTGTCGACTGTCGCGGCTACGTCGCCGGGAATCGACGCCGGTCCCGCCGAGACGACGGGCCAGCCCGTCACGGCCCAGCCGCTGGCCGGCCTGCCGCCGCCGGTGGCGATGCTCATGGCGGCCTGCGCCCTACAGAAAAAACTGGCGGCTTCGGTCCAGGTTCGCTGAGCCGTGGCACGCTTGCTAAACATGCGCGCGACAGGTATGATGCCGCGCTTTTCGTAACCCGGTTTAATTAAGGAGTTGCCTCATGGCAAACACTGCTCAGGCGAAGAAACGCGCCCGTCAAGCAGCTGCACAACGTCTGCAAGGCATGGCGCAGCGTTCCGAGTATCGCACCGCCGTCAAGAAAGTGCGCAAGGCCATCGAGGCCGGCGACAAGGCCGCTGCACAAGCCGTCTTCCAGGCCTCCATGAGCGATATGGACAGCCTGGCCGACAAGCGCGTCGTGCACAAGAACAAGGCCGCGCGCCAGAAGAGCCGTCTGTCCTCCGCCATCAAGGCGATGGCGTAATACCCCGCGCTGCCTGCCCGGCATCGGTTCGGGAAGCAGCGCCGCCATTCGCTCGGCGTGTCAGGTCGGCTCGCCGATGCAGACCAGCTTGTTCATCCGCGCAAAATCCAGGACTTCGGCGTACGCCGAGGGGTTGTCGCGCGCCAGTGAACCGAGTACGACCAGGCACATGACGCCGTCGCGTGTCGCCGGCGTAACTTCCCGCGAATAGACCACCCGGCGATCCCAGTCCACGCGCGCAAAATTCCCCGCCAGGCGTTCCGCCCAATCGCTGGGCCGAAAGCGTCCGCCACTTTCGGTGATGCCCTGGATAACCACGGCGGCATCTTCTTCTCTCGACATTTGCCCCTCCTCGATGGTGCAACGCAATAATCGTAGCAGAGGCATGGACTCAAGCCGTTATAATCACTATTGATTTTCAGGAGACCCATATGAATCTCGACCGTGTTTCTTCGGGGCGCGATGTCCCCAACGACCTCAATGTCATCATCGAAATTCCCGCCCACGCCGATCCGGTGAAATATGAAGTGGACCACGAGACGGGCGCGCTGTTCGTCGACCGGTTCATGACCTCGGCCATGCACTATCCGTGCAATTACGGTTACATCCCGCATACCCTGTCCAACGATGGCGACCCCTGCGACGTGCTCGTGGTGACGCCCATCCCGCTTATTTCCGGCTCGGTGATCCGTTGCCGTCCGGTGGCCCTGCTGCGCATGACCGATGAGTCGGGCGACGACGCCAAGGTCCTCGCCGTGCCCGTCGACAAGCTGACCAAGCGCTGGGCCAATGCCAAGGGTCCGGAGGATATGCCCCCGGAACTGCTGCAGCGCATCGCCCACTTCTTCGAGCATTACAAGGACCTGGACGAGGGCAAGTGGGTGCGGGTCGGTGGCTGGGAAGATGCCGACGCGGCCCGGCAGGAGATCCTGTCGAGCATCGCCTTGTTTAACGCGGCGCCCGAGAAGCCGCATTTCTAAAGCAGTGTCAGAGTGATGCGTGACAGGGTGACGGGTAGTCCGTCGCCCTGTCACGCGTCACTCAGTGACTCTGTCACCGATGAAGATCTGCATCGTCTCCGACTCCCATGACAATCGCCGCCTTCTGGAGCACGCGGTGGCGGACGCGCATGGTCGCGGCGTCGAGGCGGTACTGCACTGTGGCGACATCGTCGCGCCGACGACCTTGCGGGTACTCAAGAAATTCGGCCTGCCGGTGCACGCCATCCACGGCAACAACATGGGCGACATGTACGCCATGCACCAGCTGGTCCACGAGCCGGACAGCCCGGTGCGCTACCACGGGCAGGATGCCGTGGTGCATCTCGGCGGGCGCGGTATCTTCATGGTGCACTACCCGCACTATGCCCAGGGCATGGCGCTCACCGGCGACTACGACATCGTCTGCTGCGGCCACGACCATCGGGTCAGCGTCAAGCCGGTAGACAACATCAAGGGTGGCAGGACCTGGCTGATCAATCCCGGCACGGTCGGCGGCGTTGGCAAGGGGCCGACCTACATCCTGGCCGATCTGGCCACGCTGAGTTTCGATATCTATGACGTGCCCGCCGAACCGGGCGAGGCGTGCAATGTCCGCCCGGCTAGCGTGCATCTATAAACACAATAAAAACATAACGTTACGTATTAGTCCGATTTAGGCAATCTATTCGTTCATAAGAACTTTCGATTGTCCTGATGTCGCGTCGGTACCCCCTTTGCGGGTAACATCCAAGGTTCTCGCAGGCAGCCCGCGCGGCTGCCCGTTTTTTACGTTTTGAAACTTCGGAGGCGACTCATGACGTCAGTTGTGGCGACCAACCAGACCATCCTGGTCGTGGGCGGCGGCATCTCCGGCATGACCGCGGCGCTTGAGGCCGCGGAAACCGGCAAGCAGGTCGTGCTGGTGGAAAAGAACCCCTACCTCGGTGGTCGGACCGTTCAGCTCTACCGCTATTTCCCCAAGATGTGCCATCCCACCTGCGGTCTGGAGATCAATCTGCGCCGGCTTAAGGCCAATCCGCGCATCCAGGTCCTGACCATGGCCGAGGTGACCGGCATCAGCGGCGCCAAGGGCGACTACAGCGTCTCCGTGAAACTCGCGCCGCGCTTCGTCAACGAGAACTGCACCGCCTGCGGCGAGTGCAACAAGGCGGCGACGACCGAGATCGACGACGCCTTCAACTACAATCTGGGCAAGGTCAAGGCAGCGTATCTGCCGAACGACATGGCCTATCCGCAGCGCTACGTGATCGACCCGTCCGTGGTCGGCACGGCGGAAGGTCAGGCCATCAAGGCGGCCTGCAAATATTCCGCCGTCGATCTCGACATGAAGGAAGAGGTCGTCACCCTGAACGCCGGCGCCATCGTCTGGGCCACCGGCTGGCAGCCCTACGACGCCGCCAAGATCACGCCGTACCGTTACGGCGAGTTCAAGAACGTCATCACCAACGTCGAATTCGAGCGCCTGGCCGATCCGCACGGCCCGACCGGCGGCAAGATTCTGCGCCCCTCGGACGGCAAGGAAGCCAGGAACGTGGCGTTCATCCAGTGCGCCGGCTCGCGCGACGAGAACCATCTGCGTCACTGCTCGCGCTTCTGCTGCATGGCCTCGCTGAAACAGACCCGCTACGTCGACGAGGCCTTCGGCGCCGACGGCAAGTCGACGATCTATTACATCGACATCCGTGCCATCGACCGCTTCGAGGACTTCTATCAGCAGGTTCAGGCGAACCCCAACGTCAGCTTCGTCAAGTCGAAGGTGGCCCGCATCACCGAGGACAAGAACGGCGATCCGCGTCTGTGGGGCGTCAACACCGAAGGCTACATCCGCTACGCCGAGCCGCATGACCTGGTCGTGCTGGCCGTGGGCATGGAGCCGTCGGTGAAGAACGTCGCCATCCCCATCGAAGTGCTGGGCGATTCGTCCGGCTTCGTCATGGCCGACCCGGCCAATGGCGGCATCTTCGGCGCCGGCTGCGCCACCAATGCCCTGGATGTCAACCGCGCGGTGCAGAGCGCCACCGCAGCGGCCCTGGGCGCCGTCCAGGTCGTCAGCAAAGTTGCCCGAGGGGAGGCCTGAGAACATGGCTGCTGAAAAGAAACACGCCGCATATATTTGCACGGGCTGCGAACTGGGCACCCGCCTGGACGCCGCCGCGCTGGTCAAGACCGCCACCAAGGAGGGCAAGATGCAACTCGTGCGCGAGCACGATTTCCTCTGCTCCGCCGAGGGTGTGGCGCTGATCCGCAACGACATCGACAACGAAGGCGTTACCACGTCGCCATCTGCGCCTGCTCGCGTCGCGCCAAGACCGAGGCCTTCAACTTCCCGACGGTCGCCATGTCGCGCGGCAATCTGCGCGAAGGCGTCATCTGGATTCGTCCCGACACCGACGCGGCGCGCGAGACGACCCAGGAAATGGCCGAGGACTACGTGCGCATGGCCTGCGCCGAAGTCAAGGCGATGACCGTGCCCGCCGGCAACACCAACACCGGTACCAGCAAGACCCTGCTGGTGGTCGGCGGCGGCATGTCCGGCATGACCGCCGCGCTGGAAGCCTCGAAGACCGGCTACAAGGTGGTCCTGATCGAGAAGACCGGCGCGCTCGGCGGCATGGCCGCCAAGCTGTGGAAGCGCATCCCGAATCGCGAACCGTTCAAGGCGCCGATGGACAATGGCGTGGCCGAACTGGTCGCGCAGATCGATGCCGATGCCAACATCAAGGTTTACCTGAACGCCAGCGTCGTCAAGACCGCCGGCGCGCCGGGTCGTTTCCAGGTGGACATCGCCGTCGAATCCGGCCCGACCGTCACCGAGGACATCGGCGCCATCATCCAGGCCTCCGGCTTCACCCCGTACGACATGGCCAAGTTGCCCCACCTGGGCGGCGGTCAGGCCAACGTGGTCGACCAGCTCGGTCTCGAAACCCTGGCCAAGGCGGCCAACGGCGGCCCGATCAAGCGTGCCGACGGCAAGGAAGTGAACTCGGTCGTGTTCGTCCAGTGCGCCGGCCAGCGCGATGCCACCAAGGAGCATCTGGAGTACTGCTCCGGCCACTGCTGCGGTACAAGCGTCAAGCAAGCCATGTACTTCAAGGACGCCAATCCGGACGTCGAAACGGTGGTGCTGTTCACCGACTTGCGCATGCCCGGCAACAACGAGGACTTCTACCGCGCCGCCCAGAACAAGGGCATCGTCTTCCGCAAGGGCGTGGTGTCGAACGTCACCGGCGGCGGCGAGTGCAAGGTCAAGTTCAAGGATCTGATCCTCAACGAGGACTTCACCGCCGATGCCGATCTGGTGGTTCTGGCCACCGGCATGGTGCCGACCACCGGCCCGGACCTTGATCAGCTCGGCGAGGCCAACCGTGCCGCCGAGGGCGGCAACGAAGAGGCCAAGGCCCAGGTCGTGCAGATGATGTCCAAGTCGGTCCTGAATCTGGATTACCGTCAGGGCCCGGATGTGCCGCAGTTCAAGCACGGTTTCAATGACAGCCACTTCATCTGCTTCCCCTACGAGACCCGTCGCACGGCGATCTACGCCGCCGGCCCGGTGCGTCGTCCGATGGACATCGCCCAGGCCACGGAAGACGCCACTGGCGCCGCCATGAAGGCGATCCAGGCGATGGAAAACGCCGGTCTCGGCAAGGCCGCGCACCCGCGCGCCGGCGACCTGTCGTTCCCGACCGCGCGTCTGGAAGGTTGCACCCAGTGTAAGCGCTGCACCGTGGAATGCCCGTTCGGCGCCATCGACGAAGACGAGCGGCGCTTCCCGCTGTTCAACGAATCGCGCTGCCGCCGTTGCGGCACCTGCATGGGCGCCTGCCCGGTGCGCGTCATCTCCTTCGAGAACTACTCGGTGAACACCGTCGGCGCCCAGATCAAGGCCGTCGACATTCCCGACGAATTCTCCGAGAAGCCGCGCGTCCTCATCCTGGCCTGCGAAAACGACGCCTACCCGGCGCTCGACATGGCTGGCATGAACCGCAACGAATACGACCCGTACGTGCGCGTCATCCCGGTGCGCTGCCTCGGCTCGGTGAACACCATCTGGATCACCGACGCGCTCAACTCCGGCTACGACGGCGTCATGCTCATGGGCTGCAAGCACGGCGAGCAGTATCAGTGCCACTTCGTCAAGGGTTCGGAACTCGGCCGCTACCGCATGTCGAAGATCTACGACACGCTGAAGGGCATGAACCTCGAAGAGGACCGTCTGATGGACCTGGAAGTGGCGATCACCGACATCGATACGCTGCCCAAGAAGATCAACGACTACGCCAAGCGTATCGTCGAAATGGGCATGTCCCCGTTCAAGGGCCTGTGAGGAGACCGAGATGAGCGATATGAATCAGCAAATGACGGCCCGTTACAAGAACAACTTCCTCAAGGAGATCGAGGAACAGGCCGAGATGGGCGACTGGGTGAAGATGTGCATGCAATGCGGCGTCTGCTCCGGTTCCTGCCCGACCAACTTCCATTCGGCCTGGGATCACCCGCCGCAGGAACTGTTCATGATGATCCGCGCCGGCAAGCGCGACGAGGTGCTGGAGTCCGGCTCCATGTGGAACTGCGTGTCGTGCTACAACTGCTACGTCCGCTGCCCGCGCAAGGTGCCCATCACCCACATCATGCACGGCCTCGCCGAGTACGCCTACCGTCTCGGCAAGGCACCCAAGCAGCAGCCCACCCAGTTCCTGTCGAAGACCTTCTGGGACAACGCCACCAAGACCGGCCGCGTCAACGAAGTCAAGCTGACCCAGACCCTCTACTTCAAGAACGGCCTCATGGACGGCATCAAGCAGGCCATGGCCATGCAATCGGTGGCCCTGGGACTGGTCAAGGCGAAGCGACTCAACCCCATGGAAGCCGTGGGCGGCGGTCACAAGTGCAAGGACATCAAGGGCATCCACGCCATGCTGGCCAAGGCCCGCGAGCTGGAGGCCCAACGCAAGGGCCGCGCGGCATAAGGAGCACGACGAAATGGCACGCAAGGAATACGCTTTTTACCCCGGTTGCTCCTCCCAGAAGGGCGCCTCGGCCTCCAACTACCTGACCTCGGTCGAGTCCATGTGCAAGACCCTGGACGTCAAGATGACCGAGATCCCCGACTGGAACTGCTGCGGCGCCTCGATCAGCTACGCCGAGTCCGGCGAACTGCCGCGTCTGGTGATGAACGCCCGCAACTTCGCCCTCGCCGAGCAGAACCTGCCCGGCCAGGACATCGTCGCCACCTGCGCGGCCTGCTGGCTGGGCTCGCGCGAGTCCAAGGAGCGTCTGGAGCACAGTTCGGTGCTGATGGCCGACACCAACACCGCCCTCAAGGAAGCCGGCCTGAACCTCAAGGTCATCCCCGAGGTCCGGCACATGGTCGAAGTCCTCATCGAAGACCTGGGCTACGACGAACTCGCCAAGCCGGTCAAGAAACCGCTGGACGGCATGAAGTTCGCCGGCTACGTCGGCTGTCAGACCAACCGGCCGTTCGGCATCGCCGGCGAATCCTTCGAGAACCCCATGTACCTCGACAAGCTGGTCGAGTCGGTTGGCGGCACCGCCACCCAGTTCGACCAGAAGGTCACCTGCTGCGGCGGCGCCCTGGCGTTCTCCGAGCCGGACAAGGCGCAGGCGCAGATCAAGGACATCATCGAAGCCGCCTACGACTCCGGCGCCGAGATGCTGGTCACCCCCTGCCCCCTGTGCCAGGCCAACACCGAGGTCTACCAGGGCCAGATCAACAAGAAGTACGGCACCAAGTTCAACATGCCGGTGCTCTACTACTCGCAGTTGATGACCCTGGCCTACGGCGGCACGGCCAAGGAAGCGGCGCTCGACGGCAACGTCATCAAGGCGCGCAAGCTGGAAGAGTTCGCGGCGAAGTGATGTAGGCGCGGCTTCGGTCGCTAACCGATGAAGAACGGGGGCCGCGGCCCCCGTTTCATTTGGCTGGACTCAATACAGCATCATCCCTGCACAATCCGGGCTCATCAGGCATGAATTGATTTCTTCCGCATGCCACCGCAGGATGGCTTCAATCTCGTGTGTCGAACAGTAGCCGCGGCGAATCCAGATGATCTTGGGTGGTGCGCCGGGCCCAGCGGTTATCGTGGCAAGATGAGCCACGACACCATAGAATTTCTTAAGTGTGGAAATTGGTTCGATATTCAAAAACCAAGACTATTCGACAGCATAAGAGCGGACGATGCTGCGCACTCATGCTCGTGTTACCACGCGCGATGGCTCTTTACTCCAACCACTGGCCACTTGGATGACTTCTACCGACACACTCTCGAACCAACGCATTGATGAATTCATCGCCCGTTCGCGATGCCTGAATGGCCGTGAAATAGTTGAGCGCGCCGCATGGAATCGTTACGCGTCGATCGATGCCATACGCCATTATGCCTACGGCACCAGCGACGACAACCCGCTATGGCTGGATCGGGATTACGCTGTGGCGAGCCATCAGGGTGGTTTGCTGGCGCCGCCTGCGTTTGTCTGCTCCGTCCTCTATCCTTTCCTGCATGGCGAGCCTATGGATGTGCCGCTATCCAGCCTGATTGGCAAGGTTGAAATGACATGGTTCCAGCCGATTCGACTTGCTGACGAATTAACTGCGTCGGCGCGTCAGCGTGACGTGACCGAGGCCTGGGACCGTCGTGGCCGGCGGTTGGTCTATATCGACGCGGAAACGACTTACCGAAATCAGCATGGCGACATCGTCGCCACCGCACTCGGTACCATGGCGAGAGTCGCGCGCGGCGCCGACGATCTGATGATCGAGCGCGAGGTATACGGTTACAGCGATGCCGAGCGGGACGCGATACATCGGGCGATCATTGCCGAGACGCGTGCCGGTGTCCACGGACCGGACGGCGCCGCGGTATGGGTCGGGCAATGCCTGCCCGTATTCGTAAGGGGGCCGCTCACCATCGGGGATCTCGTCTGCTGGCAGGCGGCGATCGGTCCGTCCTACCGCGCGGGCAATCTTGGCTATCTCGATTTGATCAAGGCACCGCAAAACGCCGCCGTGAATCCCGTGACTGACTGGCCGGTGAAATACTCGCAGCAGCATGAAGATTTCCTGATGGCCAAGCAGCGTGGCATGCCCGCGCCTTTCGATAACAGCCTAATGCGCTTTGCCTGGCTGGCCCCCATGCTGACCAACTGGATGGGCGACAGGGGATTTCTAAAGCGCCTCAGTGTTCGCACTGACGCCCCCAATCTGTATGGTGATACCACGTGGTACAGGGGCATCGTCACCGCCGTCCAGCCTGACTCCGTCGCCGACCATGTCATCGTCAGCATTAAGATCACGGGGATAAACCAGCTCGGTCAGGTGACTACGTCGGGTGAGGCAGAAGTGAGCCTTCCGCGCCGGAATCCCTGCGATCAGGCGTGCCTGGAATCAGTCGCACATACACCGGATGGTGAGAGTGGCAGCGTGCTGGACATGATCCGGCGGCAAGTTGATGCACGGCCTGACAGTGTTGCCGTGCAATGCGGCGACGACGAATTGACCTATGCAGAACTCGAAGAACACACTGACCGTGCTGCCCGGGCTCTGGCGAGGCTGGGTGTCTGTCGTGGGACTCGTGTCGCCCTTATGCTGGAACGCAACCTGGACGCCATCATCGTAATTCTGGCGGTACTGAAGTCGGGTGGCGCCTACATCCCGGTGGATAGCAGCATCCCGTTGGAACGGCAGCGGCGCCTTCTTGCCGGTGCGGCAACGACGTTACTGCTTGCCCCTGCGTCGCGATATCGCACTAGCCTCGACATCGTCCCCAGGGATTGCAAAGTGGTTGCCATAGAGAGCCTGGCCGGTGAGGTCGACGGCACTACTCCCTTGCCCGGCCCGGCATCTGATGGCATCGCCTATGTCATGCCAACCTCAGGGACGCTGGCCGCGCCTCGGCTTAGTGCCGTGAGCCATGCGAGTCTGGCGCGCTATCTCCGGGCCCTGCGCGTGCCGCTTGGCGTTTGCGCTGCCGATGCCTACCTCCACAGCGGATCGTTCTCGTTTTCCGCATCCGTGCGTCAGTTATTCCTGCCCTTGTCTCTGGGGGCTCGCCTGGTGCTGGCCGATGCCGAGCAGCGCCTCGATCCACTGGCCCTCGCCAAACTTATGCAGGATCGAGCCGTGACGATCTGGGACACCGTCCCTTCCGTGTGGCAATCGGTCCTCGACAATTTCCTTATGCTATCCGAAGCGCAACGTTCCGAGATCGCCAGCAACTCACTGAGATTGATCATGACCACCGGCGAGCCCTTGTCCTGGAATACTCCGCGGACATGGCGTAATCGGCTCGGACATCGAGCCGAGTTCATCAACCTGTATTCACAGACGGAGACGGCCGGGACGGTTTGCACCTATCCACTGCCGGAGGAACTTCCCGATGCAGAGGGCTTTGTGCCGTTGGGTCGACCCATCGAATATACCGAAGTGCACCTGCTGGATGACAAACTGCGACCGGTGGCATCGGGCGAGGTGGGTGAAATATGCGTTGCCAGCAGCCGGCTTGCCAGCGGTTATCTCGGAGAGAGCAAGCTCACCGAGGAGCGCTTCACGCTGCGACCGTTTCATCATGAAGGCTTCTATCGCACGGGCGACCTGGCCCGACAGCGTGCCGATGGCGTACTGGAATATGCGGGCAGGGTTGATCACCGGGTGAAAATTCGCGGCCAGCGGGTAGAACTTGGCGAAATTGAAGAGGCGCTACGGACGCTGCCGGGTGTTGCGGAGGCCGCCGTGGTACTGGACAAGAGCGGCGACGAACCGCGACTGGTGGGCTATCTTGCATGTCAGGGAGGCATGGCGCCAGAGGCCCTGGAAATACTTGTGCATCTTCGGAAGCTGTTGCCTGAGGTGTCCCTGCCTAGCGTTTTTGTGTCTCTCGATAGACTTCCCCGCAATGCTGCCGGCAAGGTTGACCGACCGGCGCTTCCCCTGCCCGCGCGTGGCGCCAGGACGGACGCTCCAGTCGCCACGGATCACGACCCTGGTATCGCGGCTACTGTCGAAAGACTATTCGCCGAAGCCCTGGGCTTGCCCCGGGTTGATCACGAGGCAAGCTTCTTTGATCTCGGCGGCAATTCACTCATGGCTACTCAGGTTATCACGCGACTACGGGCCGCCTTTGAAACGCCACTAGCCGTGTCCGGTTTCTTTGAGCAGCCCAGCGTCGCGGCCGTGGCGTGCGCTATCGAGGATAGTCTAATGCGTGAGATCGAAGCCTTGACCGATGCACAGGCATCGCGGCAGTTTGCCGATGACGGTGGCGTATGAGAAAAAGCTTTCTGGAGCGGATGGCGGCATTATCACCGACCCAGCGAGCCCTGCTGGAGCGACGTCTGGCGAGATCGGTGTCTGATACTGGCCCGCGCATCGCACGCGCGCCCAGGGATGACATGGTTCGGGCATCCTTTTCCCAGGAAAGGATGTGGCTGGTCCACCAGATGTACCCGAACTCGATAGCCTATAACTCCCAGGTGGCGATCCATTTTCGTGGTCACCTCGATGTCGCGGCTCTGACGCGCAGTCTTGATGAACTGGTGCGACGTCATGAAATCTACCGAACTTGCTTCGTCGAAACCGGTGGTTTCGTGTATCAACGGATTTACCCGCCCAGTGGCGCGCATCTGCACATACGAGATTTACCAGGCGATTCGTCGGAGACTGTGGAGTCATGGGTCAGGAAGGCGATACGGGAAGAGATCTCCCAGCCTTTCCGGCTGGACGAACTGCCTCTGACGCGCTGGGCGCTGCTGCGGATTGATGCCGATCAGCATACCTTGATCTGCATCGAGCACCACGCGGTGACGGACGGCTGGGCGCGTAATGTCGCTTTGACCGAGCTGATGGCGCTTTACGCCGCCTTCGCCGCGGATCGACAACCCTCCCTGCCAGACCCGATACTGCAATTCGCCGATTTCGCGTATTGGCAAAGGCAGTGGCTGGCGAGCGCCGAGGGGCGCGCCCAACTGGAATACTGGACGCGGCAACTGGCGGGCGCGCCGGATTTTATCGATCTTCCCTATGATCGAGCTCACCCGATGCGCCCGAGTTTTCGTGGCGGTCACGAAACCATGGTTTTGGGTGAGGACGAGTTGCGGCCGCTGCGGAAGATCGCAGCCAAGTCGCAGGCGACCATGTTCATGGCGCTGCTGTCGGTTTTCATCATCCTGCTGCACCGATATAGCCGGGCCGACGACCTCTGTGTCGGTACGGGGATCGCCAATCGCAGACTTCCAGATACGGATCAGTTGGTGGGGATGCTCATCAATACCATAGTGCTGCGTATCGATGTATCGGGAGACCCCGGTTTTCGCGATGTGTTGCGGCGCGTCCGGGAGGTCACGCTGGATGGCTATGCCAATCAGGAGGCACCGTTCGATAAGGTTGTCGAAGCCCTGGCGCCACCACGACGGCCAGGCAGCAATCCTTTGCATCAGGTTACATTCAATCTTCAGAACAACCCCATGCCGGCGATGTCGTTCCCCGGACTGACCGCCACTCTGGAGCGTCCTCTGTTCAATGATTCCGCCAAGTATGACCTCTTTGTCGCGGGCTGGCCGCGCTCCGAGATTCGTCGGGGCGCCTGGCAGCGGGAAGATGAGGCCATTCTCCTTTCCTGGGAATACAACGCCGATGTCTTCGACGTCGCCACGGTACGGGTCATGCAGGGGCATTTTCGAAATCTGCTGAGGGCCGCGGGAAATCATCCCGAGCTGGTTATCGGCGCATTGCGGATGGATGATGAGGACGCCTGTCGCCTTGTCGCCCAGGACTGGAGCCCTGACGTCCAGAGCTATTCCGAGCAGTGCATTGCCAGCCTGTTCGCCGAGCAAGTCGCGCGCTACCCGTCGGCCGTCGCTCTCGAACAGGATGCGCGGCAGTGGACCTACCTGCAGCTCGACGAGCGCTCCGACGCACTTGTCCCATACCTGCGCCGGACGGGTGTCGAACAGGGCAAGGTGGTGGCGATCGCCATGGAGCGTTCACCGGAATTGATCGCGGCCATGCTGGCAGTACTTAAGGCCGGGGGCGCCTACATGCCCCTCGACCTCGACTATCCGGCCGGTTATCTGGCGACCTTGCTGACCCAGTGTCGCCCCGTGTGCATTCTGACAACGGCGGTGCTGGCCGAGCGACTGCCGGTCGGGGACATACCCATTGCCATCTACGAGCAAATCCCATCGGTGCCGGAGGAGGCCGTGGCGCCGGCTGCAGGGAGCCCTCCGGGAGACCGTTTGGCCTACATATTGTTCACGTCCGGCACCACTGGCATGCCGCGCGCCGTGGCGGTGCCAAACCGAGGCGTGGTCAGACTCGTCAATTCTTCCCAGTTCGCCCGCATGGATGCCTCGCAGATATGGTTGCAGCTTTCACCGCTGACCTTTGATGCATCCACGCTCGAAATCTGGGCGCCGCTTTGCAACGGGGGCCGGCTGGTGTTGATGCCCCCTGGCCTGCCTTCGCTCGACGATATCGGCGCGGCACTCAGGCAGTATGGAATCACGTCTTTGTGGCTTTCGGCGGGACTGGCGCAATTGATGGTCAGCGAGCGGTTGGAGGAACTGGCGGGCCTGACACAACTCCTGACTGGCGGCGATACCGTCCCGCTTGGCCTGGCGCGCAGATTATTGGGGCGCTATCCGGAAATTCGGCTGATCAATGGATATGGCCCCACCGAGAATACCACCTTCACTACGTGTCACACGGTCGATGCCAGCGATCTGGCGCGCAGCCGCCTGCCTATCGGCCGCCCGATTGCCGGCACCACGGTCTACATCCTCGACGCTCTAGGTCGACCTTGTCCGATCGGTGTCCCGGGCGAGCTGTACACGGGCGGTGCCGGTCTTGCGCTCGGCTACTGGAATGACGCCCATGCGACCGCCGACAGATTCATTATCCATGCCGAATTCGGCCGGCTGTATCGCACGGGCGACCTGTGCCGGTATCACCACGATGGTACGCTGGATTATCTGGGACGCCTGGATGGCCAGGTCAAGGTGCGCGGATTCCGCATCGAGCTCGGCGAGGTCGAGAGTGTCCTGCGAGGCCATCCGGGTGTGCGGGCATGTGTGGTCGCCGCGCGTGGCGAATCGGCCGCGGACAAGGTACTTGTGGCCTATGTTGTGGCAGCGGATGATGAACCGCCCTCGGACGACTCTTTGCGGTCCTATCTTCGTCAGCGTCTGCCTGCTCATGCGCTGCCGACGAGATTCCGGATCATTGGGCAAATTCCCCTGACCGCCAATGGCAAGATCGACTATGGTGCCCTGCCCGATGTACGCGAGGATAGCGGTTGCCGCACCGCGCCGGCGGCCGGTCCACGAACGTCGCTTGAAGAAATCGTCGCCGGAGTCTGGCGCGAGGTGCTTGGGCGAACCGATTTGGGCCTTCACGAAGATTTCTTTGATGCCGGCGGTCATTCCCTTGAGGCACTGAAGGTTTTGGCGATGATCAAGGCCCAGACCGGTATCGAAATCGGTACCCTGGATTTTTTCGAGCAGCCGACCATTGCTGGCATCGCCGCGCGCGCCGAGCAACGCGCGATGGATACCACGGGCCATTCCCGCCCCGGGCGATTCCTTGTCGAACTCCAGTCCCGAGTAAGTGGCATGCCTTTGTTCATCGTCCCCGGGGGCTGGGGGGAGCCGAATGAAATCTTGGTGTTCGCGGCCATCCGCAGCCACATGGCCACCGACGGCCCGATCTACGCCCTCCGTTCGCGCGCCACAGATCGATTCCGTCCTGTTCCCGAGCATATCGATCAGCAGGCCGCCGACCTCCTTGACACGGTAAAAGAGGTTTCTCAAAAAGGGGCTTTCGTGTTGCTAGGTGAGTGCGCGGCCTCAACGGTAGTGATGGCGATGGCAGCGCTCGCGGAACATCAGGGTCGGACAGTGGATTCAGTGGTTCTTCTCGATCCAGGCCCGGTTTCTCACCTGCGCTCCCTGACTGAGCGTATGGCCTGCTTTACCGCGGGCGATGCCGTGCAGAACACCGAATCGTTGCCGGTAGATGTTGCGCAGTACTACCGGCTACTCGGAACTTGGTCACCTCGTCCGGTGCGGTGCGACCTGCACATCTTGCTTTCCTCTCGTTTTCCTGATGTTGAATCTGTTCGAAATAGTTGGGCACCGTTGGCAAATGGCCAACTGCACGTCCACAGTGTCAGCGGTGATCACATTTCCTATCTACGTGAGGCCGCTGCCGATACCGCACGCGTTCTAGACATCATTCTTGCCAGCAGGCGTCTGCGACATTCGGCACACTGAACTTCCCTCAGCGGACCTGGAATTCACATTGGCCAACGAGCGGATTGACAACCTTATACGCGGCTGGCTGGGGTCGGAATGCGCTGTTGTGAGCCGTGGAATCCAAGATCCGGGACCAACAATACATCCTGATGAGGCAGCGGCTGTGGCCCGTGCCACGTTGCAGAGGCGAACTGAGTTTGCCACCGGCCGGTGGTGCGCCCATACAGCGCTGGCAGCCCTGGGCGCGCCCACGGATGTGATCGGTATCGGTGGCCGCCGGGAACCGATATGGCCGAGCGGCTTCACTGGCTCGATCACCCATGAAGCATATTTGTGCCTTGCAGTCGTCTGCCCTACCACACGCTGGCTCACTCTCGGAGTTGACTTGGTATCACTTGCCAATCCCTGGCCTGAAGAACTCACCGTGTTAGTGGCCCAGAAGCCGGACGAACTCACTCGATTGGCAATTGGCCCCCAAGCACTTCCCAGGCCCGGACAATTGCTGTTTTCAATAAAAGAGGCTGCGATAAAGGCGCTGTCACCAATATTGGGACGTTGGATCGACTTCGCGGAATTGCACGCAAGTGTTGATGGTAATGAGTTTACGGTCCGCATCGAGGGTACCCTCGGGATCGTTGTGACTGGCTGGTGGGATCAGGTCGGCGACTTTCTGATTTGTGTGGCTGCATTGCCGAGGTCGATAGATCAGTCTTCCTGACTTTTATCAACAAACGAAGGTTTGATTATTTCAGTACCCGGATCAATAGTTAGCCGCTGCACCGTCACGCCCACCTCCAGGGCGTGATTGCCGCCGCCATAGATCACGCCCTTGAGCGGGGTGACGTCGGTAAAATCGCGGCCCCAGGCGAGAGTCAGGTGGCCGGCGCCGGTCAGGCTGCCGTTGGTCGGGTCGAAGTCGACCCAGCCGTGTTCCGGGACGTGGACGGCGATCCAGGCATGCGAGGCGTCGGCGCCGATTTGCGGCGGCGCGCCAGGCGGCGGTTCGGTCTCCAGCCAGCCACTGACGTAGCGTGCCGCCAGGCCGAGGCCACGCAGGCCGGAGAGGCAGAGGTGGGCGAAATCCTGGCAGACGCCATGGCGTTCCCGGAGCACTTCGGCGATCGGCGTGCCGATTTCGGTGGCGCTCGGGTTGTAGATGAAGTCGGCGTGGACGCGGCGGGCCAGGTCGGCCACCGCCTCGATGATCGGCCGGTCGGCCGTGAAACTGGGGCGTGCGTATTCGGCGGCCGCGGCATCGAGGGGCACGAAGGGTGAGGCGAGACAGAATTCGCGGATCAGGGCGTCGTCGCCGCTGAGCGGAGCCACCAGGCGCTCGGCGACACGTTCCCAGGCTGGCGAGGCTGCCGGCAGGGACACCGAGGTCCGCTCGATTTCGGCGTGCGCGGTGATTTCCAGGCGTCGGTGCGGCTGCCGCAGGTTGAACCAGGCAAGCCGATTGCCGTACATGTCGTTGTGCTCGCGGTAGTCGTCGGGTTGCGGGTCCAGTTCCAGCCAGCTGCTCAGGACGCGCTGGCCGGGGGCGTCGCGCGGCAGCAGGCGGGCTTCGCCATAGTTCAATCCGACCTGATCGTCATAGATATAGCGGTTACGGTGGCGGACCCGGAAGCGCTTCATTGGGCCGGTGCTTGCTGGAGCGGTCGCAGGGAGCGGGCTTCCTGGACGTGAGTGAACCAGGTGTGGGTGACCGCGTCCGAAACGCCATAGAGCCGGTCGACGGTGTCGCTCAGGGCGAGCCGCAAGGCGATACGCGCATTGCTGTCGAGTTCCGGCGTGGTCAGCGGCGGTTCGACGGCATGGAGGCGTTCCTCGGCGCTGGACAGCAGGTGGTCGGCGGCAAGTTTGTTGGCGGCGTCCGGCTGACGGTTCGATCTCGGGATCGCTTTGAGATGCAGCCGTCCGGTATGCAGTTGGTAGATCAGCGAGCGCGGGTTGTCGGCTTCCCAGAGCAGCAGTTCGAGGGTGCCGGTCAGGAAGGGTTCGGCGCGATAACGGCGCCGGAAGGCAATCAGGCTGTCCATGCTTTGCAAGACCAGGGAGAGACTTTCCCGTTCGGCGTCGCCGCCGAGGTTGGCGCCGAGGACGTGGTTGACGACATGGGCGAGAACCAGGCCGCGCTCGATGCGTCGGCCCAGGTCGAAGAAGCGGAAGGCCGGATCGCGCGCCAGGGTTTCCGAGGCCAGTCCGGCGAGGCCGGCGAGGGTGTCGATGAGGCGGCCGAGCCAGTGGTCGGTGCGTTCGCGGCTGGCCGTGCCGCTGCGTGTCCGCTGCGGCGTCGTGCTGGGCCCCCAGTCGCGTTCCAGGCGATTCAGCAGGCGCCAGATGGCGAACGACCAGTGTTCGCGCGTGGCATAGGCGCAGCCGAGCAGGGCGCGCACGGTATGCACCAGATCTCCCGGCTGATCGCTGCGCGTCACCAGCCAGCGCACGCAGGCGGCGATGTCGGTCTGTTCGGGGCAATCCCGGCTGTCCGGAGTGTGGCCGGTCAGCCGCATCAGGGCATCGATCACCGGCCCCAGTCCGGGCGCGGTTTCTTCTTCCCACAGACCGTCCAGGACGACGCGCAGCAGGCGCGCCACAGCCTCGGCGCGTTCCAGGTAGCGGCCGGCCCAGAACAGGTTGTCGGCGGCCCGGCTGGTGAGCAATTCTTCCGACTGGATGCGCGGTGCCGCCATGTGCGCGCTGGCATGGCCCACCGGGACGATCCAGGTGTCCTTGCTCAGTGCGCCGCTCTGGCTGGACAGCATGTTGCCGTCGCTACAGCGGGTGAGGCCGCCGGGCAGGGTCAGCCAGGCCTCGTCCCGACGCACCAGGAAGGCGCGCAGGCTGGCGTAGCGCGCCGCCAGACGGCCGTTGTCCAGGCTCGGCACGGTGGACAGGGTGAGGATCTCCTGGCCGACATAGCGGTGCGGCTCGGCGCGGATGCGCGCGCGCCACTCGGCAAGCTGCGCGCGGTCCAGCTCCGGGCCGAATACCGTGCCGCTGGCCAGGCCGCGATCGATGGGCTTGATGGCCAGGCGCGCCAGATTGGCCAGGACATGCTCGCGCTCCTTTTCCTGGCCGCACCACCAGGTCGCGGCCATGGGCAGGCGCAGTTCCTCGCCCAGCAGGGCTTTCGACAGGGCGGGCAGGAAAGGCATGATGGCCGGGTTTTCCAGGACGCCGGCGCCGAGGGGGTTGGCCAGGGCGACGTTGCCGCGACGTACCGCTTCCACCAGGCCGGGGGTACCCAGGCGCGAATCGGCGCGCAGTTCGAGCGGGTCGCACCAGGGCTCGTCGAGACGCCGCAGGATGACATCGACGGGACGCAGGCCTTCCACCGCCTTGAGCCAGACGCGGCCGTCGCGCACCGTCAGATCGTCGCCCTGGGCCAGGGTGTAGCCCAGGCGCGCGGCGAGGTAGGCATGTTCGAAATAGGTTTCGTTGGCCGGGCCGGGGGTCAGGACGACCACCTGGGGCTGATCGCGCGCCGCCGGCGCAATGGCGTTCAGGGTTGCCTGCACCGCCTCCAGCCAGGGGTTGAGGCGGGCCACGGCGCCTTCCTCGAGCAGTTCCGGGAAGGTGCGCGCCATCACCGAACGGTTCTCGACGGCATAACCGGCACCCGAAGGCGCCTGGCAGCGGTCGGCCATGACCCAGACCTGGCCGTCCGGGCCGCGCGCCAGATCGGCGGCATAGAAGACCATCTGCGGCCGGTCCGTGGGCAGCGCGCCGAGCAACGGGCGCAGGAAACCGGAGTGGCCGAAGACCAGATCGGGCGGCAACAGGCCGGCGCCGAGCAAGCGGCGCGGACCGTACAGATCGCGCAGGATCAGGTCGAGCAGGATGGCGCGCTGGTTCAGACCGGCTTCGATGGCGCGCCACTCGGCGACATCGATCACCAGCGGTACCGGGTCGAGTTCCCAGGTGCGCGAGTAGCCGCGCGGGTCGTTGTAGACGTGATAGGTGACGCCGTTCTCGCGCAGCAGCCGGCGGATGCGCTGCTGGCGTGCCGACCACTCGCGCTCGTCCAGCGCCACCATCGCCTCGACCAGGGACCGCCAGTGCGGGCGCAAGCCGGCCTCGGCATCCCACATCTCGTCCCAGGCTCCGGGCAAGGTGGGGTAGTCGAGTCCGCCGGGCGGCGACATCGGCGGCAAATAGTGTTGCGCGGCTTGGGTCATCCGGTCAGTTTAAGTGCAGCCATGCCGATTTGCAGAGAAAAATCCCGCATTGGGGCCGGGGTGAAAACCGAGATTGGCGTGTGCCGTGTGCGGGAGCGAGTACCCGGTCTGACCGGGTACTCGCTCCGACAACCGGGTCGTGCCCTCACTCCGGCCGTCGGCGCAAATCCAGGGTATAGGGGTACTCCGCCGTGGGCTCTTCGGGCGGCGCCTGCATCGGCCCGAGGGTACTGCCCACGGCGACGAACTCGGCGATCCGGGCCAGGGTCGGCGCGACCGTCAGCGGCCCGGGGGTGTGTCCCCAGGGCTGGTAGCGGTTGACGCGGCGCGCTTCGGCTTCGTAGGCGTTGACCGGGAAGACCTCGTAGCTGCGGCCGCCGGGGTGGGTGACGTGATAGGTGCAGCCGCCGATGGCCTTGCCGCTCCAGGTGTCGATCAGGTCGAGGACCAGGGGCGTGTGCACGCCTATGGTCGGATGCAGCGCGGAAGGCGGCTGCCAGGCGCGGTAGCGGATGCCGGCGACGTATTCGCCGTGCCGGCCGGTGGCGCGCAGGGGCACCAGGCGACCGTTGCAGGTGAGCTGGTGGCGGCCGTCGGTCAGCCCGGTCATCATCACTTGGATGCGTTCCATCGACGAGTCGACGAAGCGCGCCGTGCCGACGTTGGTAAGCTCTTCGCCGAGGACGTGCCAGGGTTCGATGGCATAGCGCAGCTCGATCTCGATGTCGTCGATGGCGACGGTGCCGATGCGCGGGAAGCGGAATTCCATGAACGGTTCCAGCCAGTCCGGCTGGAACGGAAAACCGGCGTCCTGGAGATCGCGCACGACATCGAGGATATCGGCCCGGACGTAGTGCGGCAGCATGAAGCGGTCGTGCAGCTCCGTGCCCCAGCGCACCAGCTTGTGGCGATAGGGCTTGTCCCAGAAGCGCGCCACCAGGGTGCGCAGCAGGAGCATCTGGGCGGCGCTCATCTGCCAGTGCGGCGGCATCTCGAAGCCCCGGAACTCGACCAGGCCGAGGCGTCCGGTCGGACTATCCGGGGAATAGAGCTTGTCGATGGAGAACTCGGAGCGGTGCGTGTTGCCGGTCAGATCAACCAGCAGATTGCGCAACAGCCGGTCGACCAGCCAGAGCTGGCTGGTTTCGCCGCCCGGCTCGAAGCTCGGCATCTGCTGGAAGGCGACCTCCAGTTCGTAGAGCTTTTCGTCGCGGCCCTCGTCGACGCGCGGCGCCTGGCTGGTCGGACCGATGAACATGCCGGAGAACAGGTAGGACAGGCCGGGGTGATGCTGCCAGTAGGTGACCAGGCTCATTACCAGATCGGGCCGGCGCAGCATCGGGCTGTCGGCCGGTGTGGCGCCACCCAGGGTGACGTGGTTGCCGCCGCCGGTGCCGGTGTGCCGGCCGTCGAGCATGAACTTCTCGGTGCCGAGGCGCGCCAGACGCGCCTCTTCGTAGAGGATGCGGGTGTTTTCGACGAGTTCGTCCCAGGCGCCGGCGGGATGGATGTTGACCTCGATGACGCCCGGATCGGGGGTCACCATCAGCCGTTGCAGGCGCCAGTCGCGCGGCGGCTCGTAGCCTTCCAGGATGAGGGGAAGTTCCAGCGTGGCGGCGCAGGATTCGACCACGGCGAGCAGTTCCAGGTAATGCTCCAGCTGTTCCAGGGGCGGCATGAAGATGCGCACCACGCCGCCGCGTGCCTCGACCACCAGGGCGGTGTGCGGCACCGCGACCTCGCCGGTGGCCGCATCGGCGGCTTCTTCCTGGGCGCGCACTTCGGGATGCTCCGGGGCTTCCGGAATCAGTTCGGCATGGCGGCAGGCGATCTCGCCGTAGGTGTCGAGCAGATCCTCGCGCGGCGCGAACAGGTCGAGCGGCTGGGCATTTTCGCGAGCCTCCCGGGCGACCCAGGGCAGGCTGGCGATAGGCAGGCGCAGACCCATTGGCGAGTCGCCGGGGATCAGGTACAGGCGGGGTCGCCGGAACTCCCAGGGGCCGCTCTTCCAGGTGCTGGTGGCGACGTCCCAGGCAATCGGCAGGACATAGCCGACCGGCTTGTCCAGGCCGCGCGACAGTTTGTCGGCGAGGCTGCGCCGTGCGCCGGCATTGAACAGATCGACCTGGCTCAGGTCCGGGTCGACGGGGTCGGCGTCGACCGGCAGCTGGGCTTCCTGGAGCAGGTAGTGCAGGCCGTCTTCGTAGCCCGTGTGCAGATAGCGCTCGGCGATGCCCAGGCGCCGGGTCAGCAGGCGCGCGAAGCGCTCGGCGTTTTCCAGGCCATGGCCATAATCGCGGCCTTCGTCGGCGAGCAGGGCCTGGTTGTGCCAGAGCGGCAGGCCGTCGGGACGCCAGTGGATGCCCAATGCCCAGCGCGGCAGCGGCTCGCCCGGATACCATTTGCCCTGCCCCGAGTGACGCAGACCGTTGGCGCCGAAGCGCGCCGCCAGACGTTTCCACAGATCCTGGGCGCGTTCCAGCTTGTGTTCGCCGAGGGCGGCGCTATTCCACTGTGCCGAGTCCATATCGTCGATGGAGACAAAGGTCGGTTCGCCGCCCATGGTCAGGCGCACATCGAATTCATCCAGCTTGGCGTCGACGGCGCGGCCGAGCGCGTCGATGCCGGCCCACTGGTCGTCGCGGTAGGGCTTGGTGACGCGCGGGTCTTCGTGGATGCGCAGCACCGAATTATCGAAACTGAACTCGACCTTGCAGTCGTCGACCGCGCCGGTGACCGGCGCGGCACTCACCGGGTCCGGGGTGCAGGCCAGGGGGATATGCCCTTCGCCGGCGAACAGGCCGGAGGTTGGATCGAGGCCGATCCAGCCGGCGCCGGGTACATAGACCTCGGCCCAGGCGTGCAGATCGGTGAAGTCGGCCTTCGGCCCGGAGGGGCCGTCGAGGGCCTCGATGTCGGGCGCCAACTGGATCAGATAGCCGGAGACGAAGCGCGCCGCCAGACCCAGGTGGCGCATGATCTGCACCAGCAGCCAGGCACTGTCGCGGCAGGAGCCGGAGGCGAGCCCGAGGGTCTCCTCGCAGGTCTGGATGCCCGGCTCCAGGCGCACGGTGTAGTTGATGTCTTTCCAGAGCCGCTGATTGAGCGCCACCAGGAAATCGACGATGGGTTTCTCGCTACGGTCGACCGCCGCCAGCCACGCCTTGAGCTTCGGTCCGGAGGGCGCGAGTTCGGTATAGGGCACCAGTTCCTTGGCGAGCTGGGCGTCGTAACTGAACGGGTAGTGTTCGGCGTATTCCTCGACGAAGAAATCGAAGGGGTTGATCACCGTCATCTCGGCTACGACTTCGACCTCGATGTCGAAACGCCGGGTCTTCTCGGGGAATACCAGGCGCGCCAGCCAGTTGCCGAACGGATCCTGCTGCCAGTTGATGAAGTGTTTTTCCGGCTGGATGCGCAGCGAATAGCCGAGGATGGGTGTGCGCGAGTGCGCCGCCGGGCGCAGGCGCAGGATGTGCGGCGCCATGTTGACGGGCTGGTCGTAACGGTAGTGGGTCTTGTGATGGATCGCGACGCGGATGGTCATGGCATGTCTAGGTGACGAAGGGTGCGTTCGTTTACGCAAGAAGGGTGCCATCGGTCGAGGTGTCTTCCATGACCGTTCCTTGGCCCTGATTAATCGGGATGGGGGTGGATGGCCTTGGGCGGCCACGAATCGCTGGTTACGGTGATACGCAGGGGCTGGCCGCGGAAGTAACCCTGCTGGAGGCCGCCCTGGCACCGGTTGCTGGCAAAGCGGCTGATCCGGGCGGTGCGCACCGTTTGGATGCATGTACCGCCATCCGGCACCGCGATGAGGCGGCGGCTGTCCGCCAGCGTGCGCGCAAGGCGCATGAATGCGTGCATGGCGGTATGGCATGGGGATTGCTGCGCTCACCCGTAACCCAAAATCAGGAGCGGCACCCCGTGACCCATGTCGATCAGTCCCATGCCCCCGCCGAGACGAGCCCCGTCCCGGACAAGGAAAGCATCAAACGCGCCTTCTTCCGCAATCTGTTCAACATCCAGGGCAAACCGCCCGCCTTGGCGACCATGCACGACTACTACATGGCCCTGGCCTACACCGTGCGCGACCTGATGCTGGAACGCTGGGTGGATACCGCCGAGCGCTATACCGAACAGAAGGCGCGCACCGTCTGCTATCTCTCCGCCGAGTTCCTGATGGGCCCGCATCTGGGCAATAACCTGATCAATCTGGGCTTGTCCGAGACCGTCGGCCGGGCCATGGCCGAACTGGGCCTGAAGCTCGACGACCTGATCGCCGAAGAGCCCGAGCCCGGCCTCGGCAACGGCGGCCTGGGGCGCCTCGCCGCCTGCTATCTGGACTCGATGGCGACGCTGGACCTGCCCTCGCTGGGCTACGGCATACGCTATGAATTCGGCATCTTCGAGCAGGCCATCGTCGACGGCTGGCAGGTGGAAAAGACCGACAAATGGCTGCGCTGCGGTAACCCATGGGAACTGCCCCGGCCCGAGTGGGCCGTCGAGGTGAAGCTGGGCGGTCACACGGAGCGCCGGGTCGACGAACGGGGTCAGGTTCAGGTGCGCTGGATCCCCGGCAGCATCGTGGTCGGCGTGCCCTATGACACCCCCATCCTCGGCTACCGCACCCGTACCGCCAACACCCTGCGTCTCTGGAAGTCGGAGGCCGCCGAGTCCTTCGACTTCGCCCAGTTCAACCGGGGGGATTACTACCGCGCCGTCGAACAGAAGGTGGTCTCGGAAAACCTCACCAAGGTGCTCTATCCCAACGACGAACCGCTGCAAGGCAAGCAGTTGCGCCTGGAGCAGCAGTATTTCTTTGTCTCGTGTTCCTTGCAGGACATGCTGCGCATCATGAAGACCCAGCATATCCCGCTGGAACGCTTCCACGAGAAGTTCGCCGTGCAACTCAACGACACCCACCCGGCCATCGCCGTCGCCGAACTGATGCGTCTGCTGGTCGACGAGCGCGACATGGGCTGGGACGCCGCCTGGGCGATCACCCGCAAGACCTTCGCCTACACCAACCACACCCTGCTGCCCGAGGCCTTGGAGCGCTGGCCGCTGGGGCTGTTCGGTACCCTGCTGCCGCGCGTTCTGGAGATCATCTTCGAGATCAACGACCGGCACCTCGACGAGGTGCGAGTGCGTTATCCGGGCGATGCCGAGCGCGTCTCGCGCCTGTCGCTGATCGACGAATACGGCGAACGCCACGTGCGCATGGCGCATCTCGCCTGCGTCGGCAGCCATGCGATCAACGGCGTCGCGGCCCTGCACACCGAGCTGCTGAAACAGGAC
Organism: Hydrogenophilales bacterium; assembly: GCA_016703155.1. Lineage (GTDB taxonomy): Bacteria > Pseudomonadota > Gammaproteobacteria > Burkholderiales > Thiobacillaceae > JADJCP01. The sequence goes on along the minus strand of JADJCP010000001.1, from coordinate 594,918 downwards.
GTGCTCGGCGATTTCCACAGCCTCTGGCCGGAGAAGTTCAACAACAAAACCAATGGCGTCACGCCGCGGCGCTGGCTGATGCTGGCGAATCCCAGGCTGGCAAGACTGATCAGCGAGGCGATCGGCGACGACTGGCTCAAGGACATGAGCCACATGCGGAACCTGGAAGCGTACCTCGACGACGCCGGCTTCGCTTCGAGGTGGCACGAGATCAAGCGCGCCAACAAGCATGCCTTCGCGGTATTTCTGCGCCAGCACACCGGCGTCGGCGTCGATCCGGAATCGCTGTTCGACGTCCAGGTCAAGCGCATCCACGAATACAAGCGCCAGCACCTGAACATCCTGCACGTGGTCGATCTCTATCGCCGGCTCAAGGCGGACCCGCGCTTCGACCCGCCGCCGCGCACCTTCATCTTCGCCGGCAAGGCGGCGCCGGCGTATCACATCGCCAAACTGATCATCAAACTGATCAACTCCGTGGGCGCGGTCATCAACCGCGACCGCACCCTGAAGGATCGCCTGCGCGTCGTCTTCCTGCCCAACTTCAACGTCGGCAGCGGCCAGCGCATCTACCCGGCGGCCGACCTGTCGGAGCAGATCTCCACGGCCGGCAAGGAGGCCTCGGGCACCGGCAACATGAAGTTCGCCATGAATGGCGCGCTGACCATCGGCACCCTGGACGGCGCCAACATCGAGATCCGCGAGGAGGTCGGCGCCGAGAACTTCTTCCTGTTCGGTCACACCACCGCCGAGGTCGAGGCCATGAAGCGCGGCGGCTACCGGCCCATGGCCTATTGCCAGGCGGACCCGGCGCTCAAGGAGGTTCTTGATCTGATCGGCAACGGCTTCTTTTCGCGCGGCGACCGCGACCTGTTCCGGCCGCTGATCGACAACCTGCTCTACAGCGACCCCTACCTGCTGCTCGCCGACTTCAAGTCGTACGTCGATTGCCAGGCGCGGGTCGACGCCGCCTTCGCCGATCCGGCGCGCTGGACGCGCATGTCGATACTCAACAGCGCCCGCTCCGGCAAGTTCTCCTCGGACCGCAGCATCGCCGAATATGCACAGGACATCTGGAGGGTTGCACCGGTAATGGCGCCAGGCCGGTGACGTTCCTCGGCTTGTGGCCGTACCTGGTCACGGTCAGACGTTGGCGTGTCTGGTGCGGGGGCCTGAAAAAAATGGCGTCCGACCGATGCGGTTACCCGCAGGGTGGGACGCCTTAAAGTTCGCACCAACCACGGTGCATTAATGGAGTGAACCCCGATCATTGATCGTGTTCGAACAGGGAGTAGCACACATCATGCCAACCGCTAACTCCATGAAAACAGGCAAGTGATTGGCGCCTTCGGACGGTGTGATGCATATTGGTGCACGACCCTGGTGCGGCATGCACCACGGCGGTACCTGAGGCGCCCGGGCACGTGTGCCGCGCGTCGGATCGCACTGAAAGTGACCGCCCGAACCTGCATGGCGCTTCCGGAACGATGCTCTGGTCAGCCGGCTTGCCGTTCCAGCGTATAACTGCCCTGGCCGTTCTGGCCGAGCACCCTGGCGAGGTAGGGCAGGGTTTCCTTGAGCGTGGCGTACAGCGTCCAGGGTGGGTTGATGACGAAGATGCCGCTGCCGTGCATGCCGAAGCCGTCCTTGTTCGGGGTGTGCACCGAGAGGGTGGCATGTAGCCAGCCCTGGGTGGGCAGCTTTCTGAGCCGTTCCTGAAGCAGCAGGGCCTCGGGACGCTGCAGCAGCGGATGCCAGACCGCATAGGTGCCGGTGGCGAAGCGCTTCAGGCCGTCTTGCAGGCCGTCGACGACGCGCCGATAGTCTTCCTTGAGTTCATAGGAGGGGTCGATGAGGACCAGCCCCCGGCGAGGTTGCGGCGGCAGGACGGCGGTGAGTCCGGCAAAGCCGTCACGTGCTTCGATGTGGATCTGCTTGCCGGCATCGGCAAAGGTTTGTTGCAGCAATCCCTGGTCGGTGCTGTGCAGCTCATAGAGCCAGAGCTTGTCGGCGGGCCGGGCCAGCTGCCAGGCAAAGTGCGGCGAGCCGGGGTAAAGCTTGAGCTGGCCATCCGGGTTCAGGAGCCTGATGCGTTCGACCAGACGTTTCAACGCCGGAGGCAGATCGGTACGCTGCCAAAGGGCGCCGATGCCGCCATCGAACTCGGCGTTCTTCCGCGCGTAGACGCTGTCGAGGGCATACGCCCCCGCGCCGGCATGGGTATCGACATACCACCAGGGTTTGTCTTTCTGGTTCAGGTAGTCAAGGATCTCGACCAGAATCAGGTGCTTGAGGATGTCGGCATGATTGCCGGCATGGAAGGCGTGGCGGTAGCTGAGCATGGTGGCGATTCAGGGGATGCGGCGCGTGGCAAGGGCTTCGAGCGCAGCCGCTTCCTGGGCGCTCAGGCGCTTGCCGGGCCAGGGGATCAGGCTTGGCACGCGTTTGCAATAGAGTTTGTAGGCATCGCCGAAGGTGGCGATCAGTTTCTGTTCTTCGAGACGCGCGCCGATGATCAGGTAGACGGTGATGGCGACCACGGCGGTCAGCCAGCCGGCGTTGAGGTCGCGCGTCCACAGGTAGAGCAGGCCGAGCGCATACCAGGGGTGGCGTACATGACGGTGCATGGGCGAGAGGATGAAGCGGTCGGGCGTATTGCCGGTACCGAACTGACGCAGGCCCATGAAGTCCATGCCGTCGTACCACTTCATGCTCCAGAGGTAGCCGATGATGCTGGCGGCGGCAGCCGGCCAGGCCAGCCAGGGAGTCCAGTCGAGCACCAGGGGGCCGCTGGAGCGCCACGTCAGCCAGAGCGGCGGCAGCACCAGGAGCACGGCGAGAACGTTGTAGACCAGCCGGTAGGCGCGCGCTGCCTTCGGCCAGCGGACAGCGACCGTGCGCTTCAGGGAAGCCGAGGCGAGCCAGGAGTGCAGGACGCCATAGCCGGTCCAGGCCAGGGCGATGAAAAACAGCTCGGTCATGCCCCGCCCGCGCCCGCGTGGGCCAGGCGGATCAGGCCGTATTCCATGCTGTCCGAAAGGGCGCGCCAACTGGCGTCGATGATGTTGGTGCTGGCGCCCACCGTGGTCCAGGCCTCGCTACCGCTCTGGAAGTCGATCAGGACGCGCGTCGATGCGGCGGTGCCGGTGGCGCTGTTGAGGATACGCACCTTGTAATCGGTCAGCCGCACCGTGCGCAGCACCGGGTAGACCTCCACCAGGGCATCCTGCAGTGCGGTCGCCAAGGCATTCACCGGACCGTTGCCCTCGGCGGCGGTGAATTTCAGTTCCTCGCCCACCTTCACCTTGACCGTGGCCTCGGAGAGCAGGCCACGACCGTGCCGGCGCTCGGTGATGACGAAGTAATCGACCAATTCGAAGGGCCTGGCGTAGCCCGGTTTGAGGCGGTGCAGCAGCAACTCCACGCTGGCGTCGGCGGCCTCGAAGGTAAAGCCTTCATGTTCGAGGTGCTTGATCTGCGCGAGGACTTTCTGGGCTTCGTCGCGGTCAAGGTCGATCCCCAGGGCCTCGGCCTGGAACTGGATGTTGCCCCGACCGGACAACTCGGAGATCACCGAGCGCATTTCGTTGCCGACCAGGGTCGGGTCCATGTGCTGGTAGGTGTCGGCGGCCTTGAGGATGGCGGCGACGTGGATGCCGCCCTTGTGCGCGAAAGCACTGTGGCCGGTATAGGGGTGGTGGTCGTCGTGCTTGAGGTTGGCGACTTCGGCGACGAAGCGCGACAGCAAGGTCAGCTCGCGCAGTTTTTCGGTGGCGACGACCTCGTGGCCCATCTTCAATTGCAGATTGGGCACGATGGTCACCAGATCGGCGTTGCCGACGCGTTCGCCGTAGCCATTGATGGTGCCCTGGACCATGGCGCAGCCGCCGCGCACGGCGGCGATGGAGTTGGCGACGCCGCAGCCACTGTCATTGTGACAGTGCACGCCGTAGTCGCCGGGGATGCGCCGCATTGCCTCGCGGGTGATTTCCTCCACCTCCCAGGGCAGTTTGCCGCCGTTGGTTTCGCACAGTACCAGCCAGTCGGCGCCGCCATCGGCGGCGGCCCTGAGCGTGGCAAGCGCATAGTCCGGGTTGGCCAGGAAACCGTCGTAGAAATGTTCGGCATCAAAGATGACCTCGCGCCCCTGCGATTTCAGGTAGGCGACGCTCTCCCGGATCATCGCCAGATTCTCTTCCGGGGCGGCATTCAGAACGTGGCTGACGTGGTAATCCCAGCTCTTGCCGACCAGAGTGACCGCCGGGGTGCCGGCATCGATCAGGGCTTTCAGGTTGCCGTCATCCTCGCAGCGCACCCCTTTGTGGCGGGTACTGCCGAAGGCAGCGAGGCGCGCTGTGCCGAGATTCATGCGCGTGGCGCGGCTGAAGAACTCGACATCCTTCGGATTCGATCCGGGCCAGCCTCCCTCGATGTAATGAATGCCAAAGTCGGCCAGGCGCCGGGTCAGGGTGAGCTTGTCCTCGACGGAGAGCGAGATGTCCTCGCGTTGCGAACCGTCGCGCAGGGTGGTGTCGTAAAGGAAGATCCGGGACATGGGGGGGGGTGGCGGTGAATCGAGCCCGGATTATCCACCTTGGCGCCGGTCATGGACAGGGCATCCGGAACCGTGGGGCACGGCCCCGGATGCCCCGGGAGGGGCGGCTCAGGCGCCTCGAATAGCGTTGTCCTGTAGAGTCTTGCGTTCTATGGCGCCCATCAGCACGCGAACTTCTTCGCTGCTTAGCTCCGGGTAGGCTTCATGGATGACCCGCAAGGCCAGATAATCTTTCGGACTTCCCGCCCATTCCGTGCCCGCGTGAAAAAAATGCTCGATACGAATCCGGGCATCCGGATAGATGCCGCGCAGTTTCAGATTGCGGCGTCGTTCCAGCCCGGGGTTTGTTGCGGCTTCAGTCTGCATCACTTGTCTCCTTTGGAAAGTGTCATCGGCTACCCTCTAATGGGGTGGCTCGTTTTCATCTTAGCCAATATCCAGCGCATGGGCATTTCTAAATGATTGATGGCACAAAGAAAATAGGCTTTGAGCGAAATCCTCGTCCCTGTCGCGCGGTAAATTGACTAGACTGTAACGGATAACGTATCCGCAGGTGCTGGGTGTTTATCGCGTCGCGGCGTCCGACCCGCGCGCCATAAAATAATCGACAGGAGCGAAGTCGTGGCAAACAAACGGTGGTTGTTTATTCTGGCGTCTCTGGTGCTGTTGCCCACGGGGCTTCAGGCAGGGCATCCCGCTGTGCCCGCGGTGGATAATCGCGCGGTCATCGTGGTCAGCGAAGTCGAGCGGAACCTGGTCATGGAGGAGATGCGCGAGTTTCTGCATGGCCTGCACAGTATCCAACTGGCACTGGCGCGCAAGGACATGAACGGGGTGGCCCTGGCGGCTCGCCCGATGGGCTTGATATTGCACCGGATGCCGCAAGCCATGCGCGAACGGGTACCGCAGACCTTCGTGCAGTTGGGTCTGGGCCAGCATGAGATATTCGAAGTGATTGCCCGCGATGCCGTGGCAAAGAACGACGTCAACCAGACACTCGGCCAGGTGGCCGAGGCGTTGACCTACTGCTCAGGCTGCCACGACACCTATCGGTTCGTGGTCGGGCGGACCCCCGTCAAGCCCGCCCGCTGAGGTAGGCCCCTCAGGGAAACGATTTATTTGCTCATTGTCATTGCGAGCGAAGCGCGGCAATCCAGTGCACTATACAAATCAACAGCCTAGGGATCGCCACGTCGCTGCGCGCCTCGCGATGAATTCTTCAGCGTTTCCTTAGCGGGGCATCGGCATCATGACAGGGTAGCCCGCGCCAGGCAGGCCCGGGAAAGTCGGCAGCGTCGGCAGCGCGCCCAGTGCGGCGGGGTTCATCCAGCTACCCATGGTCGGTCCGTACGAGCTTGGCGCCATCGCCGAGTTCATCCAGCCCGCGTACCAGTTGGGGTTCAGCGGCGCGGTCGCCATGCTGGCCATGCGCGGGTCGGCGGGGGCCGTTGCCATGCGCAGGTAGACATTCGGATTGAGCAGTTGCATGGCCGTGTTCAACACCTTCGGGTCTATCGGCGCCATGACCCAGCGCATCAGTTTGCTCGGGTCGGTCAAAACATAGCCGACGGCGTTGACGAATTGCGGGTCCAGCAGGGCCTGGGTCCAGGCCGTCATCACGTTCGGATCCATGGCGCGCGCGTAGTTGGCGTAGGCCTTGGGATCCATCAGGGTGCTCATCGACTGCATGTACAGGTTCGGATCGAGCACGGCGTTCGTCGCCGAGATCAGGAAACCGGGCTCGGACACCGCCGCCAGCGCGGCGACGAATTTCTTCGGGTCGGCGAGCATTTCACCATTGCGGGTGAAGTCCGAAAGATAGCGCACCCATTCGTCGGTATTCGCGGGGATGGCGTTGGCCGGTTGGGCCACGGCCTCGTTGGCCAGGGCATTGAAACTCAAACTCGAAACGGCTAATGCGAATAACAGGTGGCGTGTCGTCATGGGTATCTCCTTCGCTCGGTTGGTTATGGCTCTGCGGTGACGCATCGCAGGCGGCATTGTGCCGCGATTTGCCATAGTGGTGTGAAAAAGCCGGGCCGTCAGTCCGCGACGCGGAAGGTCAGCGAGGCCGAGTTGAGGCAATAGCGCAGGCCGGTGGGCGCCGGACCGTCCTCGAAGACATGGCCGAGATGGGCATCGCAGCGGGCGCAGCGGATCTCGGTGCGCGCCATACCGTGGCTGGCATCGCGCAGATAGCGGATGTGATCCGGGTCGAAGGGGGTGTGGAAACTCGGCCAGCCGGTCCCCGATTCGAACTTGCTTGTCGACTTGAACAGCGGCAGCGCACACAACCGGCACTCGAACACGCCGTCCCGCTTTTCCTCCAGCAGGCCGCCGCAGAAGGCTGGTTCGGTACCCTGATTGAGGATGACCCGCCGCTCCTCGGGGGTGAAATCGGCGGCGCGCTGCTGTTTTTCAGCTGCGCTCAGGGGCGTTAGATCCCAGCCGGAGGCCGAGGTCGAAAAGGGGGGGTGCGGCTCGTTCATGGTTTGGCTCCGATTCGGTTCAGCGGTGTGGCGCGTGTAGCATTTTCCATAATATGAACTACGCTTTAATCCTTAGCAATATAGTCGGGTATGAGGCGGCCCGATACACCACGGTAGTCTCACCCAAGACGCCACCTCGTGGCCGTCAACGACCTTATCCAAGGAGACATCATGAATAATCTGCATGTAGCGTATTCCGGAAAACCCCTCGATTTCGCCCTGGCCCGGGAGATGGCGCTGATCAAGGCGCGCAGCGCAGCCATGCACCAGCCGGCCATCCTGTCCTGGCACCAGCACAGCACCCATGCCTTCTCGCCCAGCTTCGACGGCGCCGACGAAGCCACCTGGTGGGCGAAGTACGGCGAAGCCAACGGCGGACATCTGGCCGTCAGCATTGGCGACGATTTCGAATTCATTCTCGCCGAAACCGGCGGCTTCGAGACGCCGCGCAACATCCCGATCCGCAACCTCACCGACGCCGTCGGCAACGAATTCATCTGCCAGACAGGCCTGCTCGACGACACCGGCCGTCCCCGGCGCGACGCCTGTGCCCCGCTGGATGAGTGGATGGCCGACCAGTATTGAAAATGGCTTGCGGGGAGTTTGTAACGCGTCCGGCCAGAGCTTCACCGGTCTGGTCGGGGCGAGTCGCGGCTGACGTTCAGCCGGGTCTTGGGCTCACCGCGATAGGCTGTATATAGCGAGTCCCGCCAACAGCATGATCCGCTTCGCTGTGGACGAATGCTTCTTGGGCGCAATTCTGGTTGCGGCAAGCGAGCAGGGTGTCTGCGCCATCTTTCTGGGCGACGACCCGGATGCCCTGGTCCGCAACCTCCAGGACCGTTTTCCGCGCGCCAGACTGATAGGCGCCGATGCTGAATTCAAGCACTGGGTCGCCAAGGTGGTCGGCTTTGTGGAAGCCCCGCATGTTGGCCTCAATCTGCCTCTGGATGTACGCGGCACCGCCTTTCAGCAGCGCGTCTGGCAAGCCTTGCGGGCCATACCGGCAGGCACTACCGTGACTTACACCGAACTCACCGAGCGCATCGGCGCGCCAAAATCGGCGCGGGCGGTAGCCGGCGCTTGTGCCGCCAATACCCTGGCCGTTGCCATCCCCTGCCATCGGGTAGTCCGCATCGATGGCGGGCTGTCCGGCTACCGCTGGGGCGTCGAGCGCAAGCGTGCCCTGCTCGAACGCGAGGCGGTGGCGTTCGGGCGGGATGAAGTGCGGGGTGACTGGGAGGGTGGATCCACGGATGAAATTCCTACCTGGGTGCTCTTACCGCTCAGTGGCACGTTCATGGTCGCATAAGCATTTGAGCATAGCGATTGCACCGCAGATGGTTATGGACTAAATTGCATCGCAATTGCAATTCATCGGAGAGTTTCATGAAAACGGCAACCATCCCCTCGCTGCGCGTCGAACCCGAATTGCGCCAGGCGGCGGAGTCTGTTTTGAGCGAGGGCGAGAGTCTCTCCAGTTTTGTCGAGGCGGCCCTGCGCGAAAGCATCGCCCGTCGTCGCCAGAGAAACGAATTCATCGCCCGTGGTCTCGCGGCTCGCGACGACGCGCGGCAGCGCGGACGCTATGTTGCGGCCGACATCGTGCTGGAAAAACTGGCTACGCGCTTGGCCTCAGCCAAGGCCAAGGCGGGCAGTCCCACGCACAGTGAGTGACCGGGCGAGCGAATGAGCTTTACTGTTCGCTTCACGGAGGAAGCCGAGGCCGATCTGCTGCGCTTGTATGATTTCATCCTGGCGCGCGATGCAACCGACTGGGCCGTGGCCGAGCGCGCGCTGGAGGCAATCCGCGATGCCATGCTCAGTCTTGAGCGCTCGCCTTTCAGTTATCGCAAGGCCATGGATGGCAACCCCTTCCTGCGTGAGTTGGTGATTCCTTTCGGTGCGGCGGGTTATGTCGCACTGTTCGAGATCGATGACGCGCAGACGGTAACGATTCTGGCAGTACGGCAGCAGCGCGAGGATGACTACCATTAAGCCGACGTGCATGCTAAGGGGATGAGCACTGTACCCAGTCCCCGTCACTGGCTCGCCCGAGAACTGAACGGCGGTCACGCGCCGGCATAGTGCATTCATCAGTTCAAGAAGCTGCTATTCAACGCATACTGTGGTCGAGCGGCAGGTATACGACGCTTTGCTGCCTGCTATGGAGCCCAGTGCCAAGGTCGGCAAAGGCCGAACATTGTACCTTCGCCCCCCAGACTCAACGGCAGCTTTGGACCGAATTTCCCCTACCCCGTAGCCATCCCGGCACGTGATTCCGACTTGCGGATACGATTCGACCGCTCAGGGCCATTGATTTTCAGTGGCGGTTTCCATCCGCCCAAATAACAAAGGCCCGATATACGGGCCTTTGACTTGGGTGCCGTCGGCTCAGTGGTAGGTCAACTCGGTCCAGCGCTTGTCCTCGATCAGACCTTGCTTGATGGCTTGCCAGGCTTCGTCGCTGCCGGCTTTTTTGGCCATGGCGGCGTCGAAGGCGGTGGCGGCCTTTTTCATCCCGGCCAGATAGACGTGCGTCTTGGCCGATTGCAGCAATGACCAGATCGCGTCGACGTGGCCTTCCACGCCGCGCTTCAGGGCATCGCCGGCATCGTCGAGAATGGCGCCACGGACCGACTGGATGGCCCGGAACGTGTCCTGGTCGTAGTAATGGGCCAGGTCGTTGTTGAGGTCGTTCATGTAGAGCATGCCGGTGCCGTCGCGCGCGCCGAAGAACAGCCTGACTTGACCCTTCCAGCCTTTCTGCTCGTCATAGATGCGGCGCAGGAAGGCACGGAATGGGGCGATACCGGTGCCGGTGCCGAGCATTAGCAGATTGCTGGTGCTGTCGGCGGGGATCTTGAACGGGCTGTGGTAGGGGCCGGTCAGGGTAACCGCATCGCCCGTCTTGGCGTCGCAGAGGTAATTTGAGGCTTCGCCTGGATACTGCTCACCCGAGACATCGTCGATGTAGAAGCAGCGGCGCACCAGGAGTTCGAGGTCGACACCGTCACCGACCGGCGCGGCCTTGGCGATGGTGTAATAGCGGTGGTGCAACTTGTTGCCATAGGGGTGCGGGCCGGGCGTGACCACGCCGACACTCTGGCCTTCCAGGAAGTAGAAGGAGGGTTCGTCGATATGCAGCTGGATTTGCCGCACTTCGTCGGTACTCTCCGGGGTGATGCGCTGGCTGGCGCTGACGACGGCCAGGGTGGTATTGGAGACACCGGGTTCGAATTCGAATTCGCTCATGGTATTCACTCGTGGAATGTTCTGGAAAAACTTGTGCACTGCAATGTTAGGGAATTATGAACAGCTTTTTCTTTCAACCCAAGGCCTTTTTTGGCCCCGGTCGGCAACGCGCGGTTGGATCGGCGGTCAAGCCCGTTTAGCCAGGTAGGCACGACGCTGGGGTTCGGGAAAGCGTTCGATCGCATAACGCAGCATGGTGCGGGGCATGACTCGGAAATGGCGCTTCAGAAAGTCATGGGCGCTCTCCGGAGCGCGCTTGCCGACCTCGCGCAACATCCAGCCGACGGCTTTGTGTATCAGGTCTTCCCTGTCCCGCAGGAGGCGTTCGGCAAGGCGCAGGGTCGGCCCGTACTCGCCGCGTTTGATGAAGTGAAAGGTGGCAATGACGGCGATGCGTCGTTCCCAGAGGTTCGCCGATTCGGCCAATTCGTCGAGCAAGCCCGGGTTATCGCCGTCAATGTGCGCGCCGACGATGTGCTCGGCCGAGGTGTCCACCAGATCCCAGTTATTGATATGGCCGATATTGTCGAGATACAGGCGGTGGATGACCTCGCGCTTTTCCGGTGAACCGCGCCGGTAGTGCTCGACCAGGATGAGCAGCGCCAGCAGGCGGTCTTCGTGCCAGGCTGAATGCAGCAAAGTGGTGCAATCGACCAGGTCGAGTGCGCTGAATTCGCGCGCCAGCCGCCGCAGGACCGGCACCCGAATGCCCCGGAAACGGTCGCCGCAGCCGTATTGGCCTGGCCCGGTCTTGAAGAAACGCGCCGAATGCGCGGCGCGCTCCGGATCGGCCGAGGCCTCGATCCGGGCACGAAGTTCCGCGTGCCGAGTCACCGACTCAAGGCGCTACCGGGGGTTCGGTGACCAGGACCGAGTACTTGGCGCTGCCCAGGCATTTCAGGAATTTACCCGATTTAACGCCAATGACGCTGGCGGTGTATTTGCCGGGTTTGGCATAGGTTTTTTTCAGGTACAACGGAAATTTGATGTTTTTACCCCAATCCATGTGCCGGATCGTGCTGGTTCCGTCGCCGTAGCGGACCTGCAGCGCGCAGATGGCGTTTTCCATGGCTTCGCCCTTGATGCTGTAAGTTATGGGCACACCTTGGGCGATGGTCCTTGCACTGGCACCCAGGCTGGTGATCGTCGGGCTGGCCTGGCTCAATCCAGAAATGGCGAACAAGGCTGTAGTGGCAAGTAACGGCCTGAATATCATGATGAATCTCCTCCGTTTTGTGTCTCGAATGCTCAGAATAGCACTGTCGCGCAGCATGTACACGGATTGGAGATGGCGCAGGATCTTGTGGCAGTCGTAGGGCGAGCTCCCCCCTTTGTAAAGGGGGATGCAGCTGATGTCGCGGCTTTGAACGGGGTTGGGTGCCTTTGTGGCGCCCGGTATTGCAAGCCACCGGCTTTGCCGGTGGTGTTTGACCTTTGGCCGGCATCACCACCAATTCAACGACGTTTAGCGCCCCCGTCCACCGCTGCGGTGCGAACCGCCCGGCCGGCCGCCGGCGACCTCGCCACCGGGGCGGGCCTTGGGTCGCGGCTGTCCCGGTCCGGCTGACGGTGCACCAGGCTTGCTGCCGGGCTGGGCCGGTTTGCCTTGAGCGGAACGGGGCTGGCCCTGGCCCGAACGCGACGGGCCGCCACGACCGCGCGGCGCATTCTGGTGCTCGCTGCTGCGCATCTGGATGGGCTGGGCGCGGGCATTCGGATCGGGTTCGAAGCCGGCGAGGATTTCGCGTGGCAGGCTGCGCTTGATGATGCGCTCGATGCCGCGCAGGTATTCAAATTCGTCGACGCAGACCAGTGAGGTCGCTTCGCCATCCGAGCCAGCGCGGCCGGTGCGGCCGATGCGGTGGACGTAGTCCTCGGGTACGTTGGGCAACTCGTAGTTGACCACGTGCGGCAGTTCGCTGATATCGATGCCGCGCGCGGCGATATCCGTCGCCACCAGCACCTGCAAATCGCCCTTCTTGAACTCGGCCAGGGCGCGGGTGCGTGCCGCCTGGCTCTTGTTGCCGTGGATGGCCATCGCCGGGATGTCGTCTTTTTCAAGCTGCTCGGCAAGGCGGTTGGCGCCGTGTTTGGTGCGCGTGAACACCAGCACCTGGTACCACTGGTGGGTCTTGATCAGATGCGACAGCACCTGGCGCTTCTGGTCGCGGTTCACCTCGTAGACCTTCTGGGTGATGTTGTCGGCGGTGGCGTTGCGCCGGGCGACTTCGATCAGCGCCGGATTGTCGAGCAGGTTGTCGGCCAGGGACTTGATCTCGTCCGAGAAGGTGGCCGAGAAGAGGAGGTTCTGGCGCTTCTTGGGCAGCAGGGCGAGGATCTTCTTGATGTCGCGGATGAAGCCCATGTCGAGCATGCGGTCGGCTTCGTCGAGCACCAGGATTTCGATTTTCGACAGGTCCAGGGTCTTCTGCTGGACGTGATCGAGCAGGCGTCCTGGCGTGGCGACGAGGATGTCGATGCGGCTGCGCAGGCGGGTGATCTGCGGGTTGATGTTGACGCCGCCGAACATCGACATGGAGGTCAGCTTGGTGTACTTGCCGTAGGTGCGTACGCTTTCCTCGACCTGGGCGGTGAGTTCGCGCGTCGGCGTCATGATCAGCGCGCGTACCGGCGCGCGGCCGGTCGACGCGCCTTGCGCCGGGTTCTGGGAAAGGCGTTGCAGGATGGGCAGGACGAAACCGGCGGTCTTGCCGGTGCCGGTCTGCGCGCCGGCGAGCAGGTCGCCGCCGGATAATACGGCGGGGATGGCTTGGGCCTGGATCGGCGTGGGTGTGGTGTAGCCGTGTTCGGTGACGGCGCGGACGAGTTCTTCGGCCAGGCCGAGATCGGAAAAATGCATGAATACTCCGGAAACACTATCGGCCTGTCGCCGCATGAGGGCGCCAGTCTAAGGCGGATAGGGGGCTGGTCTGGGACCAAAAAAGGGCGCGGCAGGGAGACTGGAACAATGGCCACGGCGCGCATGATAGCAGATTGCTGTCTCCGGTCCGCGCCCATTGCTGGTCAGCACGCCGCGGAATACGTAAAATGCCGGCCATCGAATTGCTTTTGGGTCAGCCCTATCGCCCGTTCGGGTGTCTATCCGTGGTCTTTCCCGTTGTGTTTGATTCTCGCGCGCTGTGTTTCATGCCGTGCCCGGCGCGCGGCAACCCGTTTCAAGGAAAGTCATGGCCAAGGAAGAACTCGTCGAATTGCAGGGTGTCGTCACTGAAGTCCTGCCGCAAACCCTGTTTCGCGTCACGCTGGAAAACGGCTATGAAGTCATGGCCTACGCCTCCGGCAAGATGCGCAAGCACCACATCCGTATCCTCGCGGGCGACCGCGTTACCCTGGAAATGTCGCCCTACGACATGACCAAGGGACGCATCAACTTCCGGCACAAGTAGGTCGGAGCCGCTCACGGCCCGACCAGCAGCTCCAGCTTGGCGCGCAGGTCGGCAACCTCTTCTTCCAGTTTGACGACACGCGCCTCCAGCGCGGTCATGCCGCCGCTCGGGGCGTAGACAGCGCGCGGCAGCAAATCGGCTTCCGAAGACGCGCCGCAGATCAAATGGACCCAGCGGTGCTCGCGCGAGCCGGGTTGTTTGGGCAGCTTGACCACCAGCGCACCGCTTTCCCGCTCGGCCAGTTCTTCCAGATAACCCTCCACCGCATCGGTATCGGCGAAGTGGTGCAGCCGTTCGCAGTTGGCGCGCAGTTCGCTCACCGTCTGCGGTCCGCGCAGCATCAGCACGGCGAGCAGGTCAACCGCCGCCGAAGGCACGCTGTAGACCTTGGCGAAGGTGTGCGCGTAACGCGGCACCCGGCCCGAGGCGCCATAGGTCTCGACCACCAGATTGCGTTGCCGCAGGGTTTCGATGGTCGCCAGGATGTCGCTGTCGGCGAGATCCATCACCGGCTCGCGCGAGGTCTTCTGGTTACAGCCCGCGGTCAGGCCGTTCAGGGTCAGCGGATAGGCATCCGGCGTGGTCTTGGCCTTTTCCACCAGGACGCCCAGGACACGCGCTTCGACGGGCGTCAGGGTGAGTGCGGGGTCGAGTTCCATGGCTCAGTCCGGCGTGGTCTTGGCGATGTGGAACGGGCAGGTGACGCTATCGCCCCGGCGTATCAGTTCCTCGCTGTAGTCGGCATAGGTGCGCTTCAGGCTGTGCTTCGCGGCGTCGTCTTCATAACGCTGGCAGCTACTCGCCAGCGGGCAGTTCGAAGTCATGCAGTAGGTCAGCGTGTTCATGTCGTGAATGTGTCGAGATTACTTGGGTGGCAGGCTGGCGGAAAAATCCCGGCCGCGTTCCAGCCAGGGGAGCAGGGCCGCATCAGTTTCGAAGGCCTCGGGCAGCACCATGACCCAGCCGGTCATGGGCTTGCCGGTGATGTCGAATTCCCGGACATGCGTTTGCCCAAGGCATTCCGCGTACGCCTCGGGACCGCAGCGGACGATCAGGCGGTCGCGCCAGATGCCGAAAGCCATGTGCTCGCGCATCAGGTACCCCTTGCCGCCGAACATGGCTTTCTTGGCAAGGCCCGGCCAGTTGAGGCTGAGCAGGTCGATGCGTGCTTCGAGGTCGGTGTCGTAGGCCATGGCGCTATCGTGACTGAATTATTCGATCGGGAAAACCGATATTCCACGGTGGCGCTCGTGGGATATCTCGAAGGGAGTATCTCGAAAATGCCTAAAGTTCTTGTTTTTCCTGCCGTTAACGAGATCACGCGGATACCGGGGGGAATACTATGCAGTTCATGCGTAATCTGTCCATCAAGGCCAAGTTGTTCTTCATGGCGATATTCGTCGCCAGCATGCTGCTGGTCGCCGGTGGCATGGGTTTCATCGGCGCGCATCGGGCCAAGGAGGCGATGTCGCAGGTCTATAACCAGCATATGGCGGCCATCAACCGCCTAAACGAGATACGCAATTTTCAGTTGCTGATGCAACTCGAATTGATCTCCGCGCGCCTGGAGAAGGACTCCTTCGAGATCCAGGCCTACAACGATCGGGTCGATAAATACATCTTCGAGATCGGCAAGCTGCTCCAGACCTATGGCGCACAAGTCGAGGGTGGCGAGGAAAAGCGGCTTTATGACGCGTTCCTGGCCGCGCGCAAGGTGATGGGCGTCGAGGGTGTGGAACCGATGAAGGATCTGCTCATCGCCGAGAAGCTGGACGAGGCCGGCGCGCATTTCAAGGATACCCTGGCCCCGGCTTACAAGAAGGCCTCTTATGCCCTGGACACCCTGATCAGATACCAGGTGGAACGCAGCCGCGTGGCCTATGAGGAAGTCAACCGGCTGGCCACCACCACCGAATGGATCGCCGGGGTGACCACCCTGGCCGGCCTGATCCTGTCCCTGGCACTCAGCTTCGCGGTGAACCTCTCCATTACCCGCAACGTCGGCTCCCTGCGCGCGGCCTCGGCGCGCGTCGCGGGAGGCGACCTGACGGCCCGAGCCGGCATATGCTGCAAGGACGAGTTGGGCCAGGTGGGCGAATCCTTCGACGCCATGGTCGATGCATTCAGCACGCTCATTGGCCAGGTCAACCGCTCGTCGAGCCAGGTCAGCGAAGAGGCGCAGCGGCTTGCTGGCGTCGCCGGCGAAGTCGCGCGCGGCTCGGACGTCCAGATCCAGCAGGCCAATGCCGCGTCCCAGTCGGCGACTCAGTTGGAACACACCGTCCGAGGTATCGCCGAGCGTTTATCGCAAGTCGTCGCCCTGACCGATCAGGCCAGCGATCAGACCACGCATGGGCGCAAGGTCGTCCATGCCGCTGTCGAAGGTATCGAAAATGTCGCCAAGACGGTCGCCGAGTCCGCCGACATGGTGGCGATGCTCGGCCGGCGGTCGGATGAAATCGGTCGCATCGTGCAGGTTATCAAGGACATCGCCGACCAGACCAATCTGCTGGCATTGAATGCCGCCATCGAGGCGGCTCGGGCCGGCGAACAGGGGCGGGGCTTCGCGGTAGTGGCGGATGAAGTGCGCAAGCTCGCGGAACGGACCGCCAAGGCCACGGCGGAAATCTCGGCCATGATCCAATCGATCCAGAGCGAGACCGGCCAGGTGGTCGGCGTCATGGAGCGCGGCAGTAAACAGGTGGGTGAAGGCGTGGCCATGGCTACCGAGGCCGGCGCGTCGCTCAACGAAATCCGGGACGCGGTCGACCGGGTGGTCGGCCTGATCCGCGAGATCAGCGAGAGTTCGAAATCCCAGGCCATGGAGGCGGACCAAATCGCCCATCGGGTCGACGAGATCGTCCAGGCGGCCGAGTCCAACGGCACCTCGATCGCTCAGGCGGTCAACACGGCTCAGCAAATGCATGCCCTGTCGCAGTCGCTGGAAAGTTCGGTGGCCCGCTTCCGGCTCTAGCAGAGCCAGTCGCAATGAAATGCCGGCGACACCATCCCCCTGCACAGCATCAATTCAGCGCATGTAGGCGTAGCCTTCCTGCTGCAGGCGAACGATCTCCGCGTCCGCCATCGGTACCAGGGTGACGAATCCGTGGATGTCCTCGGCCTTGAGGCCGAAACCTTCTGCCGCCAGCCGGCACATGCGGAATTCGACCAAGCCGGATAGCGTGGCACCCTGGGCGCGTTGCATCAGGTCCCGGTACTCGAACAGGTTCTTGATCGCGAAGAACGGGATCTCGTTGCCATGCAGGACGATCACCACCTTGTTCTCGAAGGGATCGGAACCGTTCAGCCCGAGCAGCAACTGCGCCCGGCTGATCACCGAGCGCATCGCCGATTCCGCGCCGACCGCGACGTCGTACACCACCCGCTGTTTGGCGTAAGTCTGTTCCACGGATTTAGCCCGCCCCCAAGGGGCTTCCGGCGCGGCCTGAGTGGCCATGGCCGCGAACAGCAGCAGGGTCGAAAAGAGTGCTGTACGGATCATGTCGTTCTCCTCGAAGTGAGTTGCGCCGATCGCGCGCGGGTACGGTTTCAGACCGCGTGCACGGCGACTTTGTTCGCATGCATTGTGCTGGCGATATACTCGGATTGGAAAGTGGCCAGCCATTCCGGAAACCGGGGTCGCTGGAGCCGCTTCCATCGACATAGAGAGGAGACAAGCATGAACGATCGTGCCGAATTCGACAGCCTCATGCCCGCGCATCCCCTGGATCGGCGCGGCTTCCTGGTCACCGCCCTGGGCGCCGGTTTCGCCCTGGCGACGCAGCCGGTCAGCGCCCAAAGTACCATCAACACGCCCGTCGACGGCCTGAACGCCGGCGAGGTCGCCATCCCCACCGCCGATGGCCGCATGCCCGCCTACCGGGCGCAGCCGGCCCAGGGCGGCAACTTCCGGGTCATCCTCGTGGTGCAGGAGATTTTCGGCGTCCACGAACATATCAAGGATGTCTGCCGGCGCCTCGCCAAGCTCGGCTACCAGGCCATCGCGCCGGAGCTCTACGCGCGTCAGGGCGACCCGCGCCAGTACACGGCCATCCCCGATATTCTCGCCAAGGTCGTCTCGAAGGTGCCGGATGCGCAAGTGCTGGCCGACCTCGACGCTTGTGTCGCCTGGGCCGGGGCCAACGGCGGCGACAGCGCGCGTCTGGGCATCACCGGCTTTTGCTGGGGCGGGCGCATTACCTGGCTTTATGTCGCGCACAATCCCGGGATCAAGGCCGGCGTCGCCTGGTATGGCCGTTTGACCAGCCCGGCCAGCGAGATGACGCCGAAACATCCGATCGACCTCGCCAGCGACCTCAAGGCGCCGGTGCTTGGCCTGTACGGCGGACAGGATCAGGGCATTCCGCAAGACAGCGTCGAAAAGATGCGCAAGGCCCTGGCCGAGGCGCCTGCACCGGCGAGCAGGATGTCGAGCATCCATGTCTATGCCGACGCGCCGCACGCCTTCCATGCCGACTACCGACCCAGCTACCGCAAGGATGCGGCTGAGGATGGCTGGCGGCGCATGCAGGAATGGTTCAAGGCGCGGGGTCTCTGAGGCGACGGCCGATACCGGGTAGCAGGCCATGGTATTCAGGGGATATGCCTGTGTTTTTTGACGCACCCGCTCACGGCAGCGGTTTTGTCTGGCTTGCGATGACGCATCTCGGATCGACCACCCTGCAACCCACCCTGCGCCTGCCCCCGTGAACCTCGACCGGCTCGCCTTCGTCGACCTGGAAACCACCGGCGCCAACCCGATGCAGGACCTCATCACCGAGGTCGGCATCGTCACGGTGACCGACGGTGAGGTATCGACCTGGAACACCCTGGTGAATCCGGGTTGCCGCATCCCGGTCTTCATCCAGCGCCTGACCGGCATCAGCGATGCCATGGTCGCCGACGCGCCGACCTTCGATGCCCTCGCCGACACGATCCAGGCGCGCCTGCACGGCTATACCTTCATCGCCCACAACGCGCGCTTCGACTACGGCTTTCTGAAAAATGAATTCAAGCGCCTCGGTCGGCGCTTCCAGGCCGATGTCGTCTGCACCGTCAAGCTGTCGCGCAAGCTCTATCCCGAGCACTACAAGCACAATCTGGATAGCCTGATCGAGCGCCACGGCCTGAGCGTTGGCGACCGGCACCGGGCGTTGGCCGACGCCGAGGCGATCTGGCAGTTCTGGTGCCAGGTCAACGAAGCACACACGCCCGAGAATATCCTCGCCGCCCTACAGCACCAGTTGCAGCGCCCCAGCCTGCCGCCGCATCTCGACGCCGGCGTCCTCGACGACCTGCCGGAAACGCCCGGCGTGTACCTGTTCCACGGCGAGGGCGATGTCCTGCTCTACGTCGGCAAGGGCGTCAATTTGCGTCAGCGCGTTCTGGCACACTTCAACGCCGACACCCGCGAATTCCGCGAGCTGCATCTGGGTCAGCAGACACACCGCATCGACTGGATAGAGACCGTCGGCGAACTCGGCGCCTTGCTCCTGGAGTCGCGCCTGATCAAGGAACGCCAGCCGGCGCACAACCGCAAGCCGCGCCGCACTGCCGAGCTGTGCACCTGGCAACTCGTCGAACACGATCCGGGCGATTTCCGGCCTCAATTTGTTGCAGGCGACGAACTCGACCTGAGCACCGGCCAAGACTGCTTCGGCCTGTTCGCCTCAAAACGCGAGGCCACCCTGGCACTGCGCAAGATCGCCGAGGCGCATCGGCTTTGTCTGGTTGTCCTGGGCCTGGAAACAACCAGCGCGCCGGGACGTCCCTGCATCGCCTACCCGTTGCACCAGTGCAAGGGCGCCTGCATCGGCAAGGAGCCGGTCGGGCTGCACTCGGCGCGCCTGATGAGCGCCTTGGCGAAACTCAAACTGAAGACCTGGCCCTACCCCGGCGCCATCGGCATCGTCGAAACCGATGAAGTCACCGGCAGGCGCGACATCCATGTGATCCGCGGCTGGCGTTATCTGGGCACGGCGCACGACGAGGCGGATCTCGCCGGCATTCTTGATTCGGCGAGGGATACCGCCTTCGATCGCGATACCTATCAGGTGCTTGTGAAGCACCTGAAGGGCACGGTCAACGTTGTGCCTTTGTATTGATTGCCCTGTAACCCTGGCCTCACGCCTTGACGACCCGCCCCTTGCGCGCCCGCTTGCCCCGATAGGGCTCTAGTTCGCTGGCGGCGAGCGTAATGCGCTTGAGTTTGCCCTTGGCATTCAGGGCGTTGACCTGGATGTCCTTGCCGACCCGTTGTGCCGAGTCCATGCGTTGCGTGTCGTCGAGGGCGATCAGGGTGACGCCCTTGCCGCCACTCAGCGCCTTGATCTGCTCCAGGGGTACGACCAGGAGACGCTGGTCGTCGGCCTGGAGGGCGATTTCGTGACTAGAGGCGGGGCTGTCGGCGGCGGCTTCGTCTTCGCTCGCTGCCTTCCTGACGGGGTAATCGGCCGGCAGGAACACCGGCGGCAGCAGGCTGTGGCCGTCATCGACCGTGGCGAAGGCCTTGCCGGCTTTTTGCCGGGAGACCAGGTCGGCCATCTCGCAGACGAAGCCGAAGCCGGCGCTGCTGGCGATCAGGAGGCCGGTGCCGGGCGGGCAGGAAAGGGCGGCGACCATCCGCTTGCCGGCCAAGTCGCAGAGCGATGCGGCGGGCACGCCGTCGCCCTTGCCGCCCGGCACGTCCTGGATCTTCACGGTGTAGGCGCGACCGCTGGCGTCGAGCAGCACCAGCGGGTGGATCGTGCGCGTTTCGATGACGGCGAATTCGGCATCGCCGTCCTTCCAGGCGATGCTCGTCGGATCGATGCCGTGGCCGTTGCGCGAGCGCAGGAAGCCGTTCTTCGAGATCAGCAGCGTCACCGGCTCGTCGACCACGGTGTCGACATCCGCGGCGGTGATCTTGCGGGCCTCTTCGAGCAGGGTGCGGCGCGCATCGCCGAACTTGCCGACGTCGGCCTCGATCTCAGAAATGATCAACGCGCGGCGCGCCGTTTCATCGCCTAGCAAGCCCTGCAACTGGCCTTGCTCCAGACGCAGCGCGTCGAGTTCGGCCTCGATCTTGATCTTCTCCAGCCGGGCCAGTTGGCGCAGGCGGATTTCCAGGATGTCCTCGGCCTGGAGGTCGCTGAGCCTGAACTTGGCCATCAGGTCCTTCTTCGGCTCGTCCGACTCGCGGATCACCTTGATGACCTTGTCGATGTTCAGGTAGACGATCATCCGGCCGTCGAGGATGTGGATGCGTCGTTCGACCTGGTTCAGGCGATGGCGCAGCCGGCGCGTCACGGTATCGACGCGGAATTCGGCCCACTCGCGGATCAGTGTCGCCAGGCCGGCCTGCTTCGGCTTGCGGCCCAGGCCGATCACCGTCAGGTTGACCGAGGTGTTGGCCTCCAGGCTGGTGTTCGCCAGCAGGTAGGCCATCAACTCGTCTTGGGCGACGTTGCGGCTTTGCGGCTCGATCAGCAGGCGCACCGGGTGGGCAGCGTCGGAATCGTCGCGGAAGCTGTCGATCAGCACCAGGGCGGCGGCCTTGCTGGCCTGCTGTTCCGGCGTCAGCGATTTCTTGCCGGTCTTGACCTTGGGATTCTTCAGATCCTCGATTTCCGAGAGCACCTTGGCGGTGCTGGTGCCGGGCGGCAGTTCGTGGATGGCGACGCGCCACTGGCCGCGCGCCAGCGGTTCGATGCTCCAGCGCGACCGGACGCGCAGGCTGCCGCGCCCGCTGGTGTAGGCGGCGCGGATTTCCGCCGGGCTGGAAATGACCTGGCCGCCACCGGGGAAGTCCGGGCCGGGCACGGCATCGAGAATGGCCTCGTCGCTACAGGCCGGATCGGCGATGACGCGCTTCGCGGCGACAGCGACCTCAGCCATGTTGTGCGGAGGAATGTCCGTGGCCATGCCCACGGCGATACCGGCGGCGCCGTTCATCAGCAACATGGGCAGACGTGCCGGCAGCAGCGCCGGCTCGTTCATCGTGCCATCGTAGTTGTCGGAGAAATCGACCGTGTCCGAATCGAGTTCGGACAGCAGGATGGCCTCGGCCAGCTTGGTCAGGCGGATCTCGGTGTAGCGCATGGCCGCGGCGCCGTCGCCGTCGCGCGAGCCGAAGTTGCCCTGGCCGTCGATCAGCGGATAGCGCAGCGTGAAGTCCTGCGCCATGCGCACGGCGGCGTCGTAGACCGAGGAGTCGCCGTGCGGGTGGAACTTGCCGATGACGTCGCCGACGATGCGCGCCGACTTCTTGTGCGGCGCATCGGCGCGGTTGCCCAGCTCCCGCATGGCGAACAGGATGCGCCGCTGCACCGGCTTCTGGCCGTCCTGCACCGAGGGCAGGGCGCGTCCGGTGACCACGCTCATGGCATAGGCGAGGTAGGCGCGTTCGGCGAACAGGTCGATGCGGGCGCGTTCCGGGTCGTCGGATTCGCTGTCGTCGACGTGGGCTGGTGGTGGGGCAGGGGGCAGGATGGGTTTGTCCGCATCCGGAAGGTTGGCCGGCTTGGAGTCCTCGAAGATATCGAGGGTCAGTTCATCATCGTGGTGTTTCACGCTAGGTTGGCTCCGTGGAATGCGGTCTTGCCTGTCCCCGGTAGGCAAAGACGCCGATCATGCATCCACCTCCACCGCATCGCCCTTGGCTTCCATCCAGGCGCGCCGCTCCGAGGCGGCGCCTTTGCCCATGAGCATGGCGAACATGCGGCTGGCGCGTGCCGGGTCGTTGGGCAGGGCGATGCGCAGCAGGCGGCGGGTGTCGCGGTGCATGGTGGTTTCCTTGAGCTGCTCGGGGTTCATCTCGCCGAGACCCTTGAAGCGGCCGACGTGGATCTTGGCGTCGGGCAGGCCTTCTTCGCGCAGTTGTTCGAGCATGGCGTCGCGTTCCTGCTCGTCGAGGGCGTAGAGGCGCCGTTCCGGCAGGTTGCGGTGGCCGGCGACCTTGATGCCGTAGAGCGGCGGCTGGGCGACGTAGACGTGGCCGAGTTCGACCAGCTTGGGAAAGTGACGCAGGAACAGGGTGAGCAGCAGGGTCTGGATGTGCGAGCCGTCGACATCGGCGTCGGACATGATGATCACCGTGTGATAGCGCAGGCCTTCGAGCACGGCATCCGGGGCCGTCGGCGGATGCGGGTCGATGCCTAGGGCGACGGAGATGTCGTGCACCTCGTTGTTGCCGAAGATGGCCGAGGCGTCGATCTCCCAGGTGTTCAGCACCTTGCCGCGCAGCGGCAGGATGGCCTGGGTCTCGCGGTCTCGGCCCATCTTCGCCGAGCCGCCGGCGGAGTCGCCTTCGACCAGGAAGATTTCGGCGCGGCTCGGGTCGTCGGTCTCGGCGTCGGTGAGCTTGCCGGGCAGGACGGCGCCCGACGAGGACTTCTTCTTTTCGTAGACCTTGGCGTTCTTCTGGCGCGATACGGCGAGCTTGATGGCCATCTCGGCGATCCGCTTGGCGTCGGCGACGTGGGCGTTGAGCCAGGCGTCGAGCGGGTCCTTGACCCGGCTGGCGATCAGCTTGAGCGCCTCGCGGTTGTTCAGCTTGTCCTTGGTCTGGCCCTGGAAGCGCGGTTCGCGCACCTTGGCCGAGAGCATGTAGCGGCAGTACTTCCAGACATCGTCGGCTTGCAGGGTGATCTTCGCCGGCAGCAGGCCGTGGTGCGAGGCGAAGTCCTTGACCGCGTCGAAGACGCCGGTGCGCAGGCCGGCGACGTGGGTGCCGCCGTCCGGGGTGGGGATCAGGTTGACGTAGGCCTCGCCGTCGCCACCCGCCTCGCTCCAGGCCAGCGCCCAGGCGCAGCCCTCGCCGTCGGAGAAGCCATCGTCGCTGCCCAAGACATAGCGCTCGCCGGCGAAGATCGGGCTGACGAAGCCGTCGCTTGGCAAGGTTTCTTTCAGCAGACCGGCGAGGCCTTCGTCGTAGCGCCATTCGGTGAGTTCGCCGGTTTCCTCGTCCAGGCAGGACACCAGGATGCCGGGCATCATCGCCGAGCGGGCTTGCAGCAGGTGTTTGAGATACGGTTTCTTGACCCGTGGCGCATAGAAATAACGCGGATCGGGCCAGGCGCGAACGCGCGTGCCGGTGTTGCGCACGCCCACCGTGCCGACCTCGGTCAGCGGCTCGGCGACGCCGCCGTCGGCGAAGGCCATGGCGTGGCGCTTGCCGCCGCGCCGCACCTCGACCTCCAGCCGGGTCGACAAGGCATTGGTGACGGTGACGCCGATGCCGTGCAGTCCGCCGGAAATCTTGTACGAATCGCCGCCGAACTTGCCGCCCGAGTGCGGCACCGAAAAGATCACCTGCACCGCCGGCACGCCCTCGGTCGGGTGGATATCGACCGGGATGCCCCGGCCGTCGTCTTCCACGGTCACCGAGCCATCTTCATGCAGCACGACGTGCACCTTCTTCGCATAACCGTTCTGGGCCTCGTCGCAGGCGTTGTCGATGGCTTCCTGGATGATGTGCGTCGGCGAATCGGTGCGCGTGTACATATCCGGACGCAGCCGGATGGGTTCGAGTCCCTTGAGGACCTGGATGTCTGAGGCGGTGTAGGACATGATTTTATGGATCGTGGATATAGGCGCAGGCCCGGGTGGGGCGGTATAGGCCTCAAACTCAGCGCGGATTATGCCCCAAAGGCGTTTTGCGAATGCACCCTTTGGATGGTGTGAGTCATCCTGAATTCCTCGGTTGGTCAGTGCCTAATATATACAAGCATATGATTTAAAATGATAAACAGCCTATCCTTCGAGTCACCCATTCGGTGAGTCCAGCGTAGGAGCCCGCTTGCGGGCGATCAAACCGGGGCATCGCCCGCAAGCGGGCTCCTACGTCAGTCTATTCCGGCTCAACTGGGGTTTTCAGGTTCATTCGTCAACGTGCCGGATCGTTACCAGCCACGTGATCCCCCCGCCGTGGGGTGAACAATACCGCCGGACACGATAATGCCGGCGCGAGCCATCAGACTGGCAGGGAGATCAGCCGGGCGAACTCATCCGCCGGCACCGGCCGGCTGTACAAATATCCCTGGTAGGCGTGGCAGCCTTGCTGACGGATGAACGCCAACTGTTCCTGGGTCTCCACGCCTTCCGCCACGACCTTCATTTTCAGGTTGCGCGCCATGGCGATGATGGTGGCGACGATCTCCATGTCGTTGGGGTCGCCGGGGATGTCGCGCACGAACCCCTGGTCGATTTTCAGTTCGTCGATCGGGAACAGCTTCAGGTAGGCCAGGGAGGAGTAGCCGGTCCCGAAATCGTCGATGGCCAGCCTGAGCCCGATCGCTTTCAGGCCTTGCAGCCGTTCCAGGGCCTCCTCGGCCCGGTCCATGATGGCGCTCTCGGTGAGTTCCAGTTTGAGGCGGTCGGCCGGCAGGCCGGTTTCAGCCAGGACCGCCTCGACCTGGGACACCAGTTGCCGCTGCCGCAGCTGTCGTGCCGAGAGGTTCACCGCCATTTTCACGGCGGGCAGGCCCGCATCGGCCCAGGCCTTGGCCTGGGCACAGGCGGTGCGCAACACCCATTCGCCCAGCGGCACGATGAGGCCGGTTTCTTCGGCGATGGGGATGAATTCGGCCGGCGATACCAGCCCCTTGTCGGGGTTCTGCCAGCGCACCAGGGCCTCGCAGCCTTCCACCGTGCCGGTGGCAATGTCGATCTGGGGTTGGTAATGGAGTACGAATTCGCCCTGCGCCAGGGCCCGACGCATGCGCGCGTCCAGGTCGAGCCGGGTGTTGACTGCGGTGGTCAGGGCGCTGGTGTAGTAACGATAGGTGTTGCGGCCCTGATCCTTGGCCTGGTACATGGCGGCGTCGGCGTGCTGGATCAGCTCGGTGACGCTGCGGCCGTCGTCGGGGAACAGGCTGATGCCGATACTGGCGCCGATGTAGATATCCTGTCCGCCCTTCAGGGTGAGCGGCTGTTCCATAAGCTGGATCATGGTATTGGCGACGACGGCGACGTCCTCGAGGCGTTCGACGTCTTCCAGGACGAGCAGGAATTCGTCGCCGCCCAGGCGGCCCAGGGTGTCTTCGTCGCGCAGCCTGCCCAGCATGCGCTGGCTGATCGCCTGCAACAACTCGTCGCCGACCGGGTGCCCGAGGCTGTCGTTGACGTTCTTGAACCGGTCCAGATCGAGAAACAGGACAGCCACCCGCTGGCCCATGCGCTCGGCCCGGTCGAGGGCGTGCTGCAAACGGGATTGCAGCAGCAGGCGATTGGGCAGATCGGTCAGCGGGTCATAATGGGCCAGATGCTCCAGGCGCTCCTCGGAGCGCTTGATCTGGCTGATGTCGGTCATGACACCGACATAGTGGCTGGGCATGCCCTCGCCGTTGTAGACCGTGCTGACGGTCAGGAGCTGGGGGAACAGTTCGCCATTCTTGCGCCGGTTCCAGATTTCGCCCTGCCAGTGTCCCGACTGTAGCAGGCTGCCCCACATGGCCTGATAGAAGTCGGCGTCCTGATGACCGGATTTGATCAGGTTGGGGTTGCGGCCCAGGGCCTCGGATTCGCTGTAGCCGGTGATCTCGGTGTAGGCGCGGTTGACCGACACGATGCGCGGGGTCAGATCGGTGATGATGACGCCCTCGCGGGTGCTTTCGAATACCGCCGCGGCCTGGCTCAGCTTGGCCGTGGCGCGTATCCGTTCCACCGCCAGTCCGGCGATGCGGGCGAATTCGCCGATCAGGTTGAGCTCGGCCTGGGTCGGCGTGCGCGGCTGCGCGTAGTAGATGCCGAAGGTGCCCAGCACCTGGCCATCGTCGCTCTTGAACGGAATCGACCAGCAGGCGCGCAGGCCGGCCTGCGCGGCCAGATGGGCATAGGACGTCCAGTAGGGGTGGCTTTCGATGTCGGCGACGATGACCGGCTCGCCGAGGGCGGCGGCGGAGCCGCAGGAGCCTTGGCCCACCTTGGGCTCCAGGCCATCCACGGCGGCGTTGTAGAAGGCCGGCAGGCTGGGCGCCGCGCCGGTGAACAGGTGCCCTCCCCTGGGTTCGCGCACCAGGATGGAGACGTGCATCTCCGGATGTATGCTTTCCAGACGGATGGCGATCTCTTTCAACATCCAGTGCAGTGACTTGTTTTCCACCAGTCCGTCCAGTACCGCGAGACGGGTTTCCTGCATCTGCTCGGCCAGCTTGGCCTCGGTGATGTCGCGCCAGGCACCGATGACTTCGCGCGTCTGCGTCTCTCCACGGCTGGCCAGGCGCATTTCGTCCTGGATCCAGCGTATCCGGCCGGCCTTGTCGAAAAAGCGGTAGTCATGTTCGACGTGACCCGTATTCGCTAGCCCGGCCGTGGCTTTCAGGGCGGCTTCCCGGTCGTCGGGATAGAGATGCGCCGACCACCAGCCCGGCGCCAGGGCCTCTTGCTCGCTATAGCCGAGCAGGCTGGCGATATTGCCGCTCACCCAGGTTGGCACGATACCGTCTTCGCCCAGGCGCAGGGTGTACAGGATGACCGAACTGGAAGCGAGGACCTGGGTCAGCCGTTCCGACGTGGCGAGCAGATTACTGCGTTCCCGGGTCAGTTCGACCTGCCGTTGCACTTTTTCCAGGGTGGCCGGAAGCTCGTGCAGATAGCCGTTGTGTTTCGACAGGTAATCGTCCACGCCCAGATGGATGGCCTGCGCCGCGACGTCCTCGCTGCCCTGGCCGGAGACGATGACGATGGGGATGTCGAGCCCGCGCTCGACCCGCAGCACCTTGACGACATCGAGGGCATCGGTGCCCGGCAGGCGGTAATCCAGCAACACCACATCGTAGGCGGTGGGCTCGCCGGCATGCTCGGGCAGTCTGGCCAGGATCTGGCGGGCATCCGGCACCACGTCCAGTTGGATGTGTGGGGCGTAGCGGGTGAGGTGGCGCCGGGTCAGGTCGATATCGGAGACATTGTGCTCGGCATACAGCACCCGCAGCGCGTGGGCGCGTCGGACGACGGCCTCGTGAAAGCGCTTCCAGGCATCGCGCAGGGTGGCCGGCAGCCGTTCCAGAGAGGCCTGGGACTTGGTCAGATAATCATCCGCACCGGCCTGGAGGGCGGCGATGGCCGCGTCATCGTCGCCCGACCCGGTGAGCATGACCACGGCCAGATCCAGCCGCTGCCGGCGTATCTCGGCCAGCAATTCGAGGCCGCTGCCGTCGGGCAGGCGCAAGTCCGCCAGCACGGCGTCATAGCGTTCCGGGTGGCGCAGACACGCGCGCGCGGCGGCCAGGGTAGCAACCAGTTCCAGGCTGATGTCGGCGGTCTGCCTGGCGATCTGACGCTGGGTCAGGTCGGCATCGCTCGGGTTGTCTTCGACGTGCAGTACGCGCATGGCTGGGCCTGGTTACCGTGGTGGATGGTTGAGCAGGCACCAGTACAGTTCGATTTGTGCGGCGACATCCATGAACTTCTCGAAATTGACCGGTTTCACGATGTAGGAATTGGCGTGATAGCGATAGGCCGTTTCGACATCCTTGTCCTCGCTGGAGGAGGTCAGCACCACCACCGGCAAATCCCTGCCGATGGGGTGCTCGCGCAACCGGCGCAACACCTCCAGGCCATCCACCCTGGGCAGTTTCAGATCGAGCAGGATCACCAGCGGCAATGGCTCGCCGGCCTCCCATTTCGGTAGCCACTCCAGCGCCTCCTGGCCGTCCCGCGCCACCTGGATGGGGTTGAACAGCTTGCGCCGGGCGAAGGCACGCAGGGTCAGGTCGACATCGATCGGGTTGTCTTCGACCAGCAGGATGGGGCGCGTGCTCGGATCTTGGATCATTTCGGAAGCTCCAGATAGAAAGTGGCACCCTGGCCCGGACTACTTTCGGCCCAGACCCGGCCGCCCATTCGCTGCATGGCCTTGCGCACGATGGCGAGACCGACACCGGTGCCGGGGTACTCCTCGGCCCGCTGCAAGCGCTGGAAGATCTCGAAAATGCGTTCCTGAAACTGCATGTCGAAGCCGATGCCATTGTCTTTGATACTGAGAATAGTCGATTCCGGCGTGGCGGAGGTGCGGATTTCGATCGCCGGGGGCTGACTGCGCCGGCTGAACTTGATGGCATTGTCGAGCAGGTTGCGCAGCACCATGTGCAGGCCGTCCGGGTCGGCCCGCGCGGTGTCGGCGCTCAGATCCGTCCTGACCACGATCCCGGCGGCCTCCAGTTCCTCCTGGCGTTCGGCCAGAATGCCGCCAATCTGCCGGGTCAGGTCCAGCGTCATGCCGCGCAGGTCGCGCCGTTCCATACGGGAATAGGCCAGCAGATCTTCGATCAGTTGGTTCATCTGGTCGACGCCATGGCGGACATTGCCGAGGAACAGCTTGCCTTCCTCGTCCAGTTGTCCGAGGTGATCTTCCAGCAAGAGGCGGCTGTAGCCGTCGATGCCGCGCAGGGGTGCCTTGAGGTCGTGCGAAACGGAATAGGTGAAGGTCTCCAGCTCCTTGTTGACGGCGGCCAGTTCGGCGGTGCGTTGCCGCACGCGTTCTTCCAGTTCCGCGTTGAGCTGGCGGATTTCGTCTTCCATGTGTTTTCGCTCGGTGATGTCGCGCGACACCACCACCACCCGTTCCACCGTGCCAGCGGGGCCGCGAATGACGCCGCCCTGCGACTCCATCTCGCGCACGTCACCAGTGGCCAGCACGAAACGGAAATTGACCCGCTCCCCGACGCTGGTTTCAACCGTCCGCAGGAACACTTGGCGCACCAGATCGCGGTCGTCCGGATGGATCTCGGCGAAGGAGTCGGTGCCCTTCAGCGCGTCCGGATCGCCGAACAGGGCCCGGTAGGAGGGGCTGTTGTAGAGGCGGCGGCCGTTCAGGTCGAGCACCGCCACCATGTCGCCCATGTTCTCGGCGATCAGGCGGAAAAAGGCCTCCTGCTCGCGCAATGCCTCTTCGGCCTGGCGGGCCTGCGCTTCGGTTTCCATGTAGTCGAGGGCGAAGCTGATGTCGAGGGCCAATTCGTCGAGCAGATGCAATTCGGCGTCGTCGAAGAAATCCGGTCGCTCGGCATACAGGTTGAAGGTGCCGCGCACCTGGCCGCCGACCTTGATCGGCAGCGCGGCTGAGGCGCGATAGCCGAGCGCCAGGGCCGCCTCGCGCCAGGGCGCCATGCGCGGATCGCCGGCGATGTCGTTGCAGACCACATGGTGGCCCTGGCGCAGGGCTGTTCCAGTGGGGCCGCGTCCGTGCTCGTCGTCGCCCAGCGAGATATGCAGCCGGTCCAGGTAACCGTCCACCACGCCGGCGTGGGCCTGGGGCCGCACTTCGCCGGTGCCCGTGTCGGCCATGCCCAGCCAGGCCATGCGAAAGCCACCGACTTCGACGGCGATGCGGCAGGACTCCCGGAACAGGCTGTCGCGGTCGCGCTGGCGCACGATGGCCTCGTTGATACCGCTCAACACGGCATAAACCCGGATCAAGCCGTTGATGCGTTCCGCCGATTGCTTGCGCTCGGTGATGTCGCGGGCGATGCCCAATACGCCCAGTAATTTTCCAGTCTGGTCGAACACCGGTGTCTTGATGGTTTCCAGCAATTCGCGGTGTCCGTCGCTGGCGAAAGTCACCCATTCTTCATTGATGCTGGGGCCAGCGGCGAGGATGGCGGCCTTGTCCTTCTCGCGGAAAAAATCGGCCAGTTCGGCCGGCACGAAAGCGTGGTCGGTCTTGCCAACGATAGCCGCTTCAGCGGCGCCGAAAAATGCCTCGAAACGCGGATTGCAGCTGAGGTAGACACCCTCCGGGTCTTTCATCCAGACCAGATCGGGAATGGTGCCGAGCAGGGTACGTAGCCGTGCCACCGTCTTGCTCAAGGCGCGGGTGCCCAGCGCCAGCCGCCAGGCCATCGCTCCAGCCGCCAGGCCGGCCAGGAGACCGAGGAGACGAATCAGCCATAAGGCATCGGCGGCCTTGCCCCAGCCGGCGGCCGGGATTGCCGCCAACTGCCAGCTGCCCCCGGGCAGGCTGACCTCCTTGGTGATCGGTGTCTGCTCGAACACGGCGGGGTCGCCATAAAAGACCGGGCCTTTTGCACCGGTCCCGTCGGTGCCGCGGATCGCCAGGCGCAATTTCGGCTCGGCCGCTTTCAGTTCGGCGAGGCGGTAGAGCTGATCGGCGTCGATCACGGCGGAAACCAGACCCCAGAAACGTGGTCGTTCGCCCGGCGTCGACGCCGGCACGTACACCGGTTCCCGTGCGACGATGCCGACGCCGCCCTGGCGCAAGGTCAGCGGGCCGGCCACGACGGCGCGACCGGTCTCCATCACTCGGCGGGCGGCGGCCCCCTGGCTCGGATCATTGAGGTAATTCATGCCGAGCGCCGCCTCGTTGCCGGCCATGGGGTACATCAGCGAGACCACCATGCCGGGTGCCCCGGCGATGTTGCGCAGGGCATGGCGCTCGTCCACCAGGCCGCGCGCGATACGGGTGAAGCCGTGCTGGTCGATGTCCGGCTGGGCGGAAATTACCGCCGTCAGGCCATGCACCAGGAGCAGATTGGCGTTGATGACGCCCTCCAGGCGCGCCCGTACCGTGAACAGGCGTTCATGGACGCTGCTCTTCTC
This sequence comes from Hydrogenophilales bacterium, assembly GCA_016703155.1. GTDB lineage: Bacteria > Pseudomonadota > Gammaproteobacteria > Burkholderiales > Thiobacillaceae > JADJCP01. The sequence goes on along the minus strand of JADJCP010000001.1, from coordinate 563,677 downwards.
GTCGTTCACGGCGCTGCGCCAAGCGAAGTGTTCGATGACCAGCTCGGTTGCCAGCACCAGCAGCATCGCCAGCAGCGCGAACAGCCAGGGTGGCATGGGTGGGGTACGCCGGGTGATCGCCGGCGCTTCGTTCGTCATGGTGCTGACCGGCTGGCCGAGCAACATGCCGGAGTCCTGGTTTCGCTCATTGCTTGCCTCGTTTTCTTCGGGCCGATTCATGGCCAGCCCGCATCAGGCCTTCTGTACTTCATCTTGGTCGACGTCTTCGCCCCGTGGGCGAGCCGGTCGACTGGCCGTCGATGCCGAACGGCTTTCCAGTCCATCCATGTCATATCGGTACCCCGTCACGCAGCTGGCGCAGGGTGTCCAGCGCCGCTTCGAAATCGAACAGGTCGAGCTGCCGCCCGAGTCCCTCGATCTTATCGCCCAGGGCATGCCTGAGCAGGCTCCGCGTCTGGGCGAAAACCGTGGCCGCACGGGTGTCGTTGGTGCTCAGCAGGGCCTCCAGACGGTCCAACGCCGCGATAATCTCTGGCCGCGACACCGGCTCGCCAACCGCCTCGGTGCTGGCCGGGGCGTTGACAGCGAGGTACAGGGCGATCTCGTCGAGCCAGTTATGCAAGCCTTCCGCCAGGCACCGGGCATGGTCGAGGGCCGCCTCCTGGCCCAGGCGCGCCGACGCGTCGGTCCGGGCGGCCAGTTCGCGCAGGTGGACGGGCAGCACGTTGCCGGCCATGCCCTTCAGACCGTGGGCGATGAAAGCCAGTTGCGGGTAATCCCTGGCCTCGGCCAGTCGCCGCAAGCGGGTCGGCTGATCGGTATGCGTCTGCTGTACCGTGGCGAGCAATTTCAGCAGGAAGTCGCGCTGGCCGGCATACTGATTTTCCAGCCCGGTCCAGTCAGCCAACGTGCCGAGGGCGGCGGGTACCGCTATTCCAGCCTGGACAGCCGCGGGTGTGTCGGCTTCCGGCTTGTCCGGCGCCGCTGGCAAGGTGGTTTTTACCTGCCGCCGGATGGCCGCCAGCAGGGTATTCAGCTCGATCGGCTTGACGACATGCTCGACCATGCCGGCGGCCAGACACTTTTCCCGTTCCTCGGCCAGGGCGTGCGCGGTGAGCCCGATGACCGGCAGGCCGGGGGCGATTTCGCGCAGGCGGCGGGTGGCGTCGTAACCATCCATGACCGGCATCTGGACATCCATCAGGACCAGGTCGTAGGGATGCTCGGCCATTCGGCCGACCCGCTCGACGGCCAGCTGGCCGTTTTCCACCTGTTCCAGCCTGCAGCCTTCGCCAGCAAGCATCTCTTCCAGTACCAGGCGGTTCACTTCGTTGTCTTCCGCCACCAGGATGGCAAGGCCTTGCAGCCTGTTGCCGGCGGTTTCCTTGTGAATTGCCTTGGTGGCGCGCGGGGGTTGATCGGACAACCGGCCGGCCCCATCCAGCAGCGGCAGGCGCACTTCGAAGGTGCTGCCCTGGCCGGGTTCGCTGTGTACCCTGACGCGACCGCCCATCAGGTCGAGCAGGCGCCGGGTGATGGCCAGGCCCAGCCCGGTGCCGCCGAATTTGCGGGTGGTCGAGCTGTCGGCCTGTTCGAAGGCGGTGAACAGCCGGGACCGCTGTTCCTCGCTCATGCCGATGCCGGTGTCGCTGATCCGGAACACCAGCTCGTCGCCTTCCCGTGCCGCCGCCAATGTGACCGCGCCCTGTTCGGTGAATTTGACGGCATTGGAGAGGAGATTGCTCAACACCTGGGTCAAACGCAGGCTGTCGCCCCAGCAAGTTGCCGGCAGATCGGCGGCGGTGCCGATGCGGAACGTCAGGCCCTTGTCCTGGGCCCGGTCGCGTACCTGATCGGCGCAGCGGTCGATCAGTTCGCGCAGATCGACCGTGCCTTCTTCGGCGACCAGTTTGCCCGCCTCCATCTTGGAGAAGTCGAGGATGTCGTTGACGATGCCCAGCAGCAACTGGCCGGAATCGAGGATGCGGCTGAAGGTCTGCTGGGCCTTGCGGCCCTGGCTGTCGCGCTGGCCAATCTGGGCAAAGCCCAACACGGCATTGAGCGGGGTGCGTATCTCGTGGCTCATGTTGGCCAGGAATTCGCTCTTCACCCGGGCCAGATCCTCGGCTTTCCGCTGGGCCGCAAGCAACTCGTGGGTGCGTATTTCGACCAGATCTTCCAGGTGCTGCTGGTGCAGGGCCAGTTCATCCGCCGTGCGTTTCCGCTCGGTGATGTCCAGATGGGTGCCCGCCATGCGTATCGGCTCGCCATCGGCGCCCCATTCCACCACCTTGCCCCGGTCGAGCACCCAGACCCAATGGCCGTCTTTGTGGCGCAGGCGGGCTTCGCTTTCGTAGTACGGCGTTTCTCCGCGGAAATGACGATCCAGGGCTTGCTGGGCGATCTTGAGGTCGTCCGGATGACTCAGCTTGAACCAGGTGTCGATGCTCACCGGCTGAAGTTCGCTCAGGCGGTAGCCCAGCATTTCCGCCCAGCGCGCGTTGAACATCGTGGCGCCGGTGTCGACACGCCAGTCCCAGGTGCCGAGGTTGGAACCTTCCAGGGCCAGCTCCAACTGCTCCCGGCTTATTTCCAGCTTGGCCTCGAACGCCTTGCGTTCGGTGATGTCGAGTACGATCGCCATGACGATCGGTGGCGTATCGTGGGTCAGTTCGGCCGAGACTTCGACCGGGTAAACCGAGCCATCCTTGCGTCGATGGCTTGCGGTGAAACGCAGGGTGCTCTGTGCGCCGGCCAGTAAAGGTTCGAGCATGCGCAGGAAGGTGGGTTTGTCGAATTCCGGTTTGATGTCGACCGGGGTGAGGCCGTGCAATTCGTCCAGGCTGTAACCGGTGTTGGCGAGGGCGCCCCGATTGGCATCGAGAAAACGCAGGGTCTGGCTATCGAACAGGTAGACCTCGTTGGCGGAGTTTTCGATGACCTGGCTGAACCGGGCGAGCTTGTTCTGGTTGCGCCGATGCTGGACGATGCGCCAGATCTCGTTGGCGATCAGCTGCACGCTTTCGACATCGACTTCGGAATAGGGGCTGGCGCGGTTACCCACTCCAGCCATCATGCGCACCCGGCCGCCTTCGATCACCGGTACGCTGATCAGGCGCGTCAACGGCGCGTGGCCTTCCGGCAGTCCGTGTTTGTCGGGCGCGTTGGCATAGTCGTTGTAAAGCACCGCCTTGCCTTGGCGCAGGGCATCGGCCCAGATGCCTGCCTCGCTGATCGGGTAGTGGCTGTTGTAGGCGGCCGTGCAGTAATGCTCGAGGGTACGTTTCGACCAGGTGACCAGTTCGATGGTCTCCTGATCGTCGTTGACGAAATGGATGAAGGCGATCTGGCTGTCGGTGAGCTTTTCCGCCAATTCCTGGCCAAATTGCATGAACTCGACCTCGTCCATGCGGTCGGCGGCGCGGGGCAGTTCCAGCAGCGCCTCGGCCCGCTGGGCCTGGAGTGCCAGCGCGGCCATGTCGTGCCGGCGTTGGCTGATGTCGTTGATGAAAGCGTAGAAATAATCCGGTTCGCCGGCGGGTTTGCGCATCAGGTGCACCCGCACTTCGGCGGGAAGCCGGGTGCCATCCTTGCGGAAGAACTCCTTTTCATAGACCACGGGCTGTCCGGTGCGGAGCAGTTCCTCCAGCTTGAGGCGATCGGTTTCCTGCCATTCGGGCGGGGTCAACTCGGTGAGCCAGTTCAGCCGGGTGAGTTCCGCCTCCGTGTAGCCCCCAAGTTCAAGTGCCGCCAGGTTATGCAACCCGACACGCCCGTCGAGGAACCCTTGCGCAAAAGGCTGGTTGGAATCCAGGAGGAGTTTTGTCAGCAGGGCCGCTTTGGCGACGGACTCGGCATAGGCTAATTTCTCCCGACGGCGGTTCAGCGTATGTTTGATGACGAACGGCAGCCGCGACAGGCGGTCCTTCAGGATGTAGTCGTCCGCCCCCATTTGCATCATCTCGACCGCGGTTTCCTCGCCCATCGCCCCGGTGACGAAGATGAACGGCAGGTCGGGAGCGTACTCGCGGGTGATCTTCAGCGCCTGGATGCCGTCGAAAGCCGGCAGGCGGTAGTCGGCCAGGATCAGACAGGGTTGGAATCGATCCAGGGCGGCGCGGAAATCGACTTCGCTATCTACTCGCCGGGACTCGAAGATCAGACCGCCTTTGCGCAGGGCGCGCTCGATAAACTCCGCGTCGACGGGGTCGTCTTCCAGTATGAGGATGCGCAAGGCCTCGGTCACGCTACTGGCGGTGGCTCGTTATCGTCGGGGGGTGCCGATCGGGGTGCAGGGCGCCAAACTTCGAGTCACATCTTGGGCCTGGGTGGTGCCGGCCATACGGCCATGTCACCCGGCACAAGGCAGAGGCTCAAGCGTTCTTGCTGGATGATCATGCATCCCTCCAGAGTTATTGGCTTATGTGATTTTATTGTATTCCCATATTAGCCCGGCGGCCTTCACAATCGCGGCCCCGCGCTATGCAATCGGCCGTTTCCGGAAGGCGCGCCAGAGTGCGAGATCGTAGCCGATCTTCAGCAGGCCGCAGGCGACCAGGGGCGCGGCCAGCCAGCCGGCGGCGAACAGGGCACCGCCCAGCGATGGACTGAGCGCCGCCGCCAGGCTGCGCGGCACGGCGGTGAAACTGGCCGCCGCCGCGCGCTCCGGCGGGGTGACCACGGCCATGACGTAGGCCGAGCGGGTCGGCACGTCCATCTGCGACAGCAGGCTGCGCAGCAGCAGCAGGCCCAGCGCCATGGCCAGGTTCGGCGCCAGGGCGGCGAGGATCAGGCAGACATTCGCCGGGATGTGCGTGAACACCATGGTATTGAGCAGGCCGATGCGCTTGGCTACCCAGGGGGCGGCCAGCTGCGAGGCGGCGGTCAGGAGCCCGGCCCAGAAAAAGAAGTGGCCGGCGGCGGCCAGCGACAGGCCATGGCGTTGGAACAGCCACAGCGCCAGCAGGGAATGCACCACCAGACCGCCGGCGAAGGCATCCACGGAGAACAAGGCCGCCAGACGCAGGACGATGCCGCGCGACGGGCCGAGCGGCGCCGGCTTGTCCGAGGCTTCGCGCGGCGCGGGTTCAGGCAGCTTCAGGTAGAGGCGCCAGACGACCAGGCCGACCAGGGCATGGCCGACGAACATCAGACGCAGGGCGGTCAGGCGATCCAGGCCGGTCGCCGCCAGGACATCCGGGATCGCCGCCGCCAGTGCGCCTACAGCGGCGCAGACCGCGCCGATGACGCTATAGCGCGCGAACAGCACGGTGCGGGCGTCGCCTTGCGCGGCCTCGGCAAGGCGGGCATGCTCCAGGGGCAGGAAGACGCTGACGTCGCCGGAACTGGGGTTCAGGGTGCCGACGAAGGCGACCAGCAGCAGCGGCCAGAAGCCGGAGAACCCGGCGAAGCCAAGGCCGGTGGCGGCCATGAGCAGGGCCGCCGCGAGCAGCAGACGGCGACGCGGGAAACGGTGCCCCCAGGCGCCCACGGCCATCGTGGCCAGCGCCGAACCGAGCAGGGTCGCGGTGCTGATCAGGCCGACCTCCAGGGTGCCCAGGCCCAGGGCCAGCAGATAGGCCGGCAACAGCACGGCGATGTAGCCGTCGGTCAGCGCGCGCAGGGCGCGGCCGATGAGCAGTGGCCGCGCCTCGGGAGACACGCCGGCGGGCAGGATCATTTCAAACCAAGTATCCGTCCGATCTTGTCCAGCGGCGTGTCGGCGCACCAGGCATACAGGGCGTCGTAGATCACCATGCCGTGCCTGAGCATCTCGTGGTCGTCCTCGAAGTTGAGCGACAGGCCTTTCGAGATCGCCAGCAGCCCAGCGGCTTCCTTGGCCAGGTGCGGCGCGCCGCAGTCGGCGCCGCGCACGATCAGGGCCAGCTTGAGCAGGGCCGGGTCGGTCAGGCCGTGCTTGGCTATGAAGGCATCGAAGCTGCACCGGTCGCCGTGATGACCGTATTCCACGCCGGGGATGTCATAGGGCGTGGCGCCGGTCTCCGCCGCCACCTTGAGCACGTCGCCGCCGGGCACGTAGAGAAACTCCGGCGCCTCGTCGATGAAGCGGGCGATCAGCCAGGGACAGGCGATGCGGTCGATCTTGGGGCGTTCCCGGGTGATCCACTTCATTTGGCCACCACCGCGCCGCCCGCGGCCTTCCAGCCCTCGATGCCCCCTTCGATGAAACGCGCCCTCAGGCCCTGGGCTTGGAGGGCATCGACCACGCTGTTGGAGACCGCGCCGCCGCGCACGCAGTAGAGGACGATCTCGCGGTTCGTGGGCAACTGGTCGGCCCAGTCGGCGATCTGCTCGGGGTTCTTCCAGTGGGCGCCGGCCAGTTGCTCGGCCGAGGCGTGGTGGTCGGCGGCGCGGCGCACGTCGAGGATGTACTTGCCGGCGAATTCGGTCTTGAGGGTTTCCGGTTTGATGGTGCGATCCATGTTCAGGCTCCAAGAGAAAAGGTGTAGACAAGGCCGATGGCGGCGCAGGCGGCGATGACCTTCATGATGTCCTGCTTGTATTTCCACAGGGCGATGAAGGCGGCGACCGATATCAGGGCGTAGAACCATTCGAAGCCGCCGGAGAACGGCGCGGCCTCGGTGGCCCTGGGCCAGATCACATGCCAGCCGAAGAAGATTGCCAGGTTCAGGATAACGCCGACCACGGCGGCGGTGATGCCGGTCAGCGGCGCGGTGAACTTGAGGTCGCCGTGGGTGGATTCCACCAGGGGGGCGCCGGCCAGGATGAAGATGAAGCTGGGCAGGAAGGTGAAGAAGGTGGCCACCGAGGCACCGGCGAAGCCGGCCAGGAACAGGGCGTCGGGCCCGAAGATTTCCTTGGTCCAGGCGCCGACGAAACCGACGAAGGACACCACCATGATGAGCGGCCCCGGCGTGGTTTCGCCCAGGGCGAGGCCGTCGATCATCTGCGTGCCGGTGAGCCAGCCGTAGGTCTCGACACCGCCCTGGTAGACATACGGCAGCACCGCATACGCGCCGCCGAAGGTCACCAATGCCGCCTTGGTGAAGAACTCGCCCATGTCCTTCAGGACCGGGTTGCTCAGCGTCAGCATGGCCGCGCCCCACAATACCAAACCCACGGCCAGCAGCACGGCCAGATACCTGGGTTTGAACTTGGTGTGTTCCGGTGCGGGGGTGTCGTCGTCCAGCAGAGCGGGCCCGTACTGCTTGTTGGACGCGCCGTGGCCGCCGCCGACCTTGAACTTGTCGGGCCAGACCTTGCCGCCGATGAAGCCCAGCACGCCCGCCGCCAGGACGATGTACGGGAAGGGCACCTTCAAAGCAAAAATCGCGATGAACGAGATCGCCGCCAGAGCCCACAGCAGATTGTTCTTCAGGGCGCGCGAACCGATGCGCCAGGCAGCAAAGACGACGATGGCCACCACCGCCGGCTTGATGCCGTTGAACAGGCCCTGGACGAAGGTGACGTCGCCAAAGGCGAGGTAAACGTAGGTCAGGCCCGCCAGGATGAACAGCGACGGCAACACGAACAGCGTGCCGGCGACGATGCCGCCCCAGGTGCGGTGCAGCAGCCAACCGATGTAGATGGCCAGTTGCTGGGCCTCGGGGCCGGGCAGGACCATGCAGTAGTTGAGGGCGTGCAGGAAGCGGCGCTCGCCAATCCAGCGGCGTTTCTCGACCAGCTCCTGATGCATGATGGCGATCTGCCCGGCCGGGCCGCCGAAGGAGATGAAGCCGAGCTTCAGCCAGTAGACGAAGGCCTCCCAGAAAGAGGGATGCGGGGGGCGTTCGGTCGGTGTCTCGGTCATGCGGTTTCCTTGAATGAAGCGTAAACAAAATCGAAGGCGCCCGAGGCCGCCTCCAGTAGTCGGTCGTCGTCGTCGATGGCCGCGCGCATGCCGGCCAGCAGCGCCTCCAGACCGGCCGCTTCCGGTGCCGGCAGGCCGCCGACATCGAGGTAATGGACGCTGCGGGCCAGGCGGCCCAGGCCCGCATCGGCCTCCAGGCCGAAGCTGGCCAGCAGGGTTTCGAAGGTGACCCGCTCGCCCACATGGCTGAACTCGGCGCCGTCGAAGTCGAAACCGAGCGCTTTCTTCAGGCAATCGGCCGGCGTATCGAGCCAGTGGAATTTAGCCTTGCCGTCGATGAAGCGGCGGATCAGCCAGGCCGAGGCCAACCGGTCGACCCAGGGGCGCTTGCGCGTGGCCCACAACCGCCCGGCATAGTCGGCCGGATCGCGCCGCGGAATCGCCGCGACGCGCGCGGTGGGCTCGTCCGGCGACAGGCGGGCGCGCAAGGCGTCGTCGAACTCGTCGAGCAGCGCCGTGGTTTGCGCCAGGGCCTGTCCGGGAAAGAAGTCGATGGCGCGCAGGCCGTCCAGCGTCTTGCGCAGTTTTTTCGCCAGCCGGGCCAGATCGACGGCGGCGCTTTTGTCGAGCTGGCTCCGGCTGGCGGCGATATCGGCGGCCAGTTGCTGATATTCCGCCGTGCGGTCGAACAGGCCCGTATGGTCGGCGCCCTGCGCATCAAGCAGATGGGCGCTGCCGCCGGCGGCGTCGACGTCGTCGGCGATCCCGGCGAGCGTGGCTTTGTGTGCCTCGCCGGCGGGCAGGAGGTAGACGCCATCGCGCAGTACCGCCGCGCCGCAGTGCTTCAGCGCGCGCCAGGCGCGCATCCGCGCCGTGGCGTTTTCGGTGGGCAGGGTGAGGATCAGGAGTAGCCAGTTCATTGTGTAGAGTATTCTACACAATGTAGATATCGCTATAACTAATAGTTTATCGAACCACTCGCCGTCTCAGGCCTTGAATGCTTTAAGAAAGCTGGACATCTGATCGACCGGCAAGGGGTGGCTGATCAGGTAACCCTGCATGACATCGCATTGCAAGCCGCGCAGGTAGTTGGCCTGGTCGGCCTCCTCGACGCCTTCGGCGATGACTTCCAGACCCAGGCTATGGCCGAGGGCGATGACCGCCTTGACGATGGCGTCATTGCCGCTGTTGCTGGTCATGTCGCGGACGAAGGACTGGTCGATCTTGATCTTGTGGACTTCGAGTTGTTGCAGGTAGGTGAGCGACGAATAGCCCGTGCCGAAATCGTCGATGGACAGTTTTACGCCGAGCGCTTTGATTTCGCCCAGGGTTTTGATCGACTCGGCGTGTTCCGTCATCAGGAAGCTCTCGGTGATCTCCAGTTCGAGCTGGTCTGGGGCGATACCGGATTCGAGGATCGCCTCCCGGACCGACTGGGCCAGTTGGCCCCGGCTCAACTGGACCGCGGAGATATTCACCGCCGTCTGCCTGGGCGCCAGCCCGGCATCCGTCCACGCGCGTATCTGCCGGCAGGCGCTGCGCAATACCAGGTCGCCCAGGCGCACCACCAGGCCGCTCTCCTCCGCCAGGGGAATGAACAGTCCCGGCGGAATCAGGCCGCGCTCGGGGTGTTGCCAACGCACCAGGGCTTCAAGGCCGACGATCTTGTCGGTGCGCAGGTCGACCTGGGGTTGATAGTGCAGGACCAGTTCCTGTCGTTCCAGGGCATGGCGCAACTCGGCTTCAAGGGTGAGTCGGTCCCTGGCCCGCTGCATCATCTCCGGCGAGAAGAATCGCAGGGCATTGCGGCCTTGCGCTTTGCCCTGGTGCAGGGCGGCGTCGGCGCAGCTGCGCAAGGTTTCGACATTCGCCCCGTCCGAGGGGTAGAGGGCGACACCGATGCAGGCGCTGACATAGACGCTGCCGTTGTCGAGCGCGAAGGGCTCGGCGAGACTGTCGATCAGGTGCTGCGCTATCAGGTCGATGGACGGCAGACCTTCGCCGCTCTCCAGCAGGATGTTGAATTCGTCGCCGCCGATGCGGGCGATCACGCCGCCTTGCGGCAGCATGTCCTGCAAGCGCTTGCCGACTTCGACCAGCAGGCGGTCGCCCTGGCTGTGGCCGAGGCTTTCGTTGACGGTCTTGAAGTCGTCCAGATCGAGATATAGCAGGGCGAGTTGGCGCTGGCTTCTCTCGGCATGCTGTATGGCCTGAGCCATCAAGTCGGTGAACAGCAGACGGTTGGGCATGCCGGTCAAGGCATCGCGGTGGGTTAGATAGGTCACCTTCTGCTCGGCGACCAGGCGGTCGGTGATGTCGCTGAGCGAGCCGCGCAGGCCCATTTTATTGCCGGTGGCGTCGAAGACCGGCTTGCAGATATGCTCGATCCAGCGTTCCAGGCCGTCGCGGGCGCGGATGCGGAACGTCAGCGTTTCCGCCTGCGTCGCGGCTGCGTCGGGACCCTGGCCGCGCCAGCTTTCCAGATCGTCGGGATGGACGATCTGTTCCATCAGCGCCGGGTTGGCGAAGAATTCCGATGGTGCGTAGCCGGAGACGTCCAGGCAGGCCGGCGAGACGTAGAGATAATGGCCGTCGGGGGCCAGCCAGTACTCCCAGTTGGGCGAATAGTCGGCGAGGATGCGGTATTTTTCCTGGCTTTGTTCGAGCAGCGCGGTGCGCTGCACGACCAGTTCCTGCAAGTAGCGGCGCAATCGTGAGAGTTCGAGATGCGTGCGCACCCGGGCGCGTACCTCATCGATATCGAAGGGTTTGGTGATGTAATCGGCGGCGCCGGCGGCGAAACCTTGCAACTTGCCCTCCGTCTGGTCGATGACCGAGACGAAGATGACCGGCGTGTTGCTGCCGTCGGGCAGGGCTTTGATGTGTCGACAGACTTCGTAGCCATCCATGCCCGGCATGACGACATCCAGCAGGATCAGGTCGGGTTGGGCGCCGCCGGAGAGTATTTCCAGGGCCTTGGGCCCGGAATTGGCGACCAGGATGCGGTAATCGTTCTTGAGTGCCCCGATGAGTTCGTGAATGTTGTCCGGGATGTCGTCGACGACCAGCAAGGTGGGCGGATGATTCATCGCCACTTGCCGCGCGAAATCGAAGGACAGCGGGCTGTTGCGTACCCGCAGCAGTTCGAGCTGGACGCGGATACGCAGTTTCAGCAGGTCCGGGTTAACCGGTTTGGCGATGTAGTCGGCGGCGCCGAGCTGGATGCCGCGGCCTTCGTCGGCACTTTCGGCGAGGGCGGTGACGAAGATCACCGGGATGTTCGCGGTCGCCGGATTGGCCTTCAGTTGCGTCAGCACCGCGTAGCCGTCCATGCCCGGCATCTTGATGTCGAGCAGGATCAGGCTCGGCTTGGGGTGGCGGTGCGCCAGTTCCAGGGCGCGTTCGCCGCTGGTGGCCGCGGCGATGGCGTACTCGTCGCGCAGGATGTTCATCAGGGCATGCAGGTTCTCGTGCACGTCGTCGACGATGAGTATCCTCGGGCGGGTTTCGGTAATCTCGATGATGGTCATGAGGCGCCCTTGAGTCGGTCGAGCAAATCGTTGAGCAGCGGCGTGGCAAGGTCGATGTCGAACTGGTCGATATGTCCGGCGAGCGCGGCTATGTCGGCTTCCAGCGGGGTTGCGCGGACACCGGCGCGCAATTCCGTGAGCAGGGTGTCGGCGGCGCCCAAGTCGTATTCGAGGGCATGGCTCAGTGCTTCCAGCTTGGACCACAAGCGCTCGGCGGAGATCGGCGCGTCGGCCGTCACGGGCGCTGCCGACGCCATCGAGCCGAGGCTGTCGATATCCTTATTTCCGGTGATGCCCTTGAGCGCGTGGCAATAGTCTTCAGCCCCCTGGATATCGCCTTCGGACAACCGATGCTTCAGGGTCGCGACCATGTCGGCGTGGTGCTCGCGGAAACGATGCAACTGCTTGCGGTAGGCTTCGACCCGGCCGCCAATGCGGCGCACGCCTTCGCGCGTATCCAGGCTGTTCAGGGCGCACATTTCGGCGGGCAGCGGTTCGGTCTGCTTGGTCGGGGCTGGCCGCGCTGCCTGATGGTTGGCCGGGGCGGAGGGCTTGAGCCATTTCGACAATACCGCGATCAGGCGCTCCGGCGCCACCGGTTTGGTGACATGGTCGTCCATGCCCGCCGCCCGACTTTTCTCGGTGTCCTGGGCCATGGCCAGGGCGGTCATGGCGATGATCGGCAGGGTGGCGCAAGCCTCTCGACCGGGCGTCTCGGCGAGGCCGCGGATGCGCCGCGCCGCCTCCAGACCGTCCATGACCGGCATCTGTATGTCCATGAGCACGGCGTCGTATTCGGTCTGCTGGATCATCTCCAGGGCTTCCTGGCCATTGACCGCTTCATCGACGTCGATGTCGACGCTGCGCAGCAGTTCGGAGGCGAATTCGCGGTTGATGTCGTTGTCTTCGACCAGCAGGACTCGATTGCCCGCGAAGCTGGCGCTGTCGGTCATGACCTGGGCAGCGTCAGGGTTCGGTTTGCCGATGCCCAGGACGCGTCCGCGTCCCAGCGCAGACAGCACTGTGTCGAGCAGGGTCGACGGCGAGACCGGCTTGATCAGCAGGCCGTCGGCGCCAGACTGTTCGGCCAGGCGGAGCACGTCCTCGCGGCCATAGGCGGTGACCATGACGATCTTCGGTTTATGGACGATGCCATCCGATCGGTGAATCCGCTGGATCGCCTCGTCGCCATTCATGGCGGGCATGCGCCAGTCCATCAATACCAGGTCGAACGGCGTTTCGTGGGCGGCCTCCAGTTGGGCGATCGCCGCCGGCGCGCTTTCGGCGGTAGCGACATCAAGCTGGAAGTAGCCCAGCATCTCGGCGAGGATTTCGCGCGAGACATCGTTGTCGTCCACGGCCAGGACGCGGATGCCTTTGAGCAGGGGACCGACTTGTTCCAGAAGTTCGCGGCGGCGGGCGCGGGCCTGCTGGGCGATGCGCATCTGCAGGGTGCAGCAGATCGTCGTGCCCCGGCCCGGCTGCGAGTCCTCGATCCAGATCCGGCCACCCATGAGTTCGACGAGGTTCTTGGTGATGGCGAGCCCCAGACCGGTGCCGCCGAAGCGGCGCGTGGTCGATTCGTCGGCCTGGGTGAATTTCTCGAACAGCCTGTCCTGGACTTCCTGGCTCATGCCGATGCCGGTGTCGCGCACGCAGATCTGGATGCCGATGTCCGTTTCGCTCTGGCCGATGCCGCGGAATGCCAGTTCGACGACGCCATCTTCGGTGAATTTCACGGCATTGCCGCAGAGGTTGAGCAAGATCTGGCCGAAGCGCAGCGGGTCGCCGATCAGTGTCGGCGGAATGGCGCTGTCGTAGCGGATCAGGAATTCCAGGCCCTTGTTGCCGGCCTGGTAGCCGATGGAGTCGGTCAAGCGCTCAAGTACGCTTTCCAGGCTGAATTCGATGTGCTCGATCTCCAGTTTGCCGGCATCGATTTTCGAGAAGTCGAGGATGTCGTTGATGATGCCCAGCAGGGAATGCGCCGCGCCCTGGGCCTTGGAGAGATAGTTGTGCTGGGCGGGCGTCAGGTTGGATTTCAGGGCGAGGTAGAGCATGCCCAGGATGGCATTCATCGGCGTGCGGATTTCATGGCTCATGTTGGCCAGGAAGTGACTCTTGGCGACATTCGCGGCCTCGGCGGCGATCCGTGCGCTGAGCGCTTCCCGTTCGGCGGTCTTGAGTCGGGTGATATCGACGATCAGGCCAACCAGACCCCCCGGGCTGCCATCCGGATTGGCGAAGCCGGTGACCGAGTAAAGCGTGTCGTGGGCCTGGCCATCGGCGAGAATCATGGCGGTTTCCCGAACCACCCGACCGTGCGTATTGATCACCGTTTCGTCCTCGGCCTGGTAGGCGAGGCGGTCGGCGGCGGGCAGGTAGTCGAGATCCAGGACGCGCTTGCCGATGAAATCCCGCCGGTCGACGCCGAATGCCTGCTCGTAGGCCGTGTTGCAGCCGAGGAAGCGGGTATCGGCGCCCTTGTAGAAGATGGGATTCGGGATGGTGTCGATGAGCGCCTGGAGCAGGCCGGTGCGTTCCGCGACGCGCTTTTCGAGGGCCTCGTTGACGACACGCAGGGCTTCCTCGCTGTCGGCAAGCGATTCGTTGGCCTTCAGCAGATCGCGGTTGCGGCGCTCGATGGTTTCCAGCATATCGTTGAAGGCATTCACCAGGGTGCCAAGCTCGTCGTCGCTGATGTGCCGGGCGCGCAACGTGTAATCCTTGTTTTCGGCGATTGCCTGGGCGGTACTGGTCAGTTCTTCGAGCGGTTGCGAGATCACCCGCTGGACGCGCGACGCCAGCCAGAAGGTGATCAGCAGCGTGGCGAACATGATCACCGCAGCGAACAGCAGGAAATCGAGCCAAAGCCGGTCCAGTTCGCGCAGGCTGGCGCGGATGAAGACGCTGCCGAGGGTGACGCCGTCCATGGCGATGGGTTCGGTGAGATGCAGATAGGTGCCGTCGATGGCGGCCTGACTCTTGGCACTGGCGCGGCTCGGGAAGGCATAGGGGCTTTCGTCGCCACTGTCGTAGCGCGCGAAGATGCGCCCCTCGGCGTCGTAGATGCTCGCCGCCGTCACTGCGCGCTTGGCCTTCAAGGCCGCCAGGGTTTCCTTGGCCACGGCATCGTCATTGAAGGTCAGCGCGGCGGTGTTGCGGTCGGCGATGATGCGCGCCAGGGACGACAGGTCGCGGATCATTTCCTCCTTCACCCGGACGCGTTCGTAGGCGATGAAGCCGAGGCCCTCGACGAGCAGCGCGGCCATGCTGGTGACCAGAATCAGCACCACCACCTTGGTCTTCATCGGCAGGCGACGCACCCAGACGACGAGCGGGCTGACCGTTTCGGCTCTCATTGCACGGTCCGGGCCAGTTCCAGCAGCTTGGCGCTGATTTTCAGGTTGGCGCCACGGGCCGTCGCCGGGTTGATTTCCAGCTTGATCTTGCCGGCCTCGGAGTAGAAGCCGACGATGCCGCCCTGCCGGGCGAAATCGTCGACATCGCTCACCGTCAGAACGCCCTGGCCGCGGACACGCCGGATCAATTCGGGCAGCCGCTTGTCGCCCTGGCCGATATAGAGCACCTGGCACTGGGTTGGATCGGCGAGCGTGCCGACCTCGATCTTCAGCGGCCGGTCGCGTAACTGGCGATTGGCGAGCTGGCCCATCATCTCGCCGACGCTGTCGGAGCCGACGATGCACAGGCGCAATTCATTGGCCGGCAGGTTTGGCCATTCGACGAATTTGGCGAGGTGGAACAGATAAGCCGCCTTGACCTTCGCCTCCAGGGGATTGCCTTGCGCCTGTCCGGACGGGGGCATGACCAAGGCCGCCAGCATCGTCAGGCATAGACTCAGGCCATGCCGGATCGGGCGAAATGTCGTGTCCATGAGCGCGGCGTCCGGTCGTCCTAGAGCGTCAAATTCAATCCGGCATAGGCATTGAAGCCCGGATCGCGGAATTCGAAAGGCATGTCATACCGGCAGTCGGTGAGGTTGTTCAGGTCGACGATGAGTTCGAGATTGTCGCGGATGGCGTGTTGTATCCGTAGGTTCAGGACGCCATGATCGCCGTAGGCCAGCCGGGTGGCGCGCGAGGTGCTGTCGTAATAGCGGCCCACCCGATGATAGTAGGCCGACAGCCTGGTTCGGTCGCCAAGATTGGCGCTGAGGCCCAGATTGGCGACGCTTTCCGGCGCGAAGGGGATGTCGGTGCCATCCTGGTCCGGATTGCTGGCGTGGCGCACCCGGGTGTCGGTCAGGGTCAGATTTGCGAACCAGGCAAAAGTGTCTCCCGGGGTATAGCGCACATCCATTTCGATGCCTCGGGCACTGGCTTTTCCGGCATTTTCCGAGCGCGATTGCGATGGCGCGGCACTGACCACATTGCTGACGATGGCGTCGTCGATGCTGTTCAGGAACAGGCGCGCGCCGAGTGCCAGACGGTCGGTGGCTTGCCAGTCGAAGCCGAGATCCCGGCCCAGGCCGCTTTCCGGCTGCAATGTGGGATTGGCCAACTCGCCGCTGGCGCTGGGGATGGGCACCGTGCCGCCGATCTGCTTCGCGGCGGGCGCCATGAAGCTGGAGCCGGCGTTGGCGTATGCCGCCAGGGTCGGCGAGACGTTGTAGCGCGCGCCGACGCTCCACAGGTTCTTGTCCCATGAGGCGCTCCGGGTATCGGGGACGCTGCCGCCGAGCAGGGCGTAGTCGTGTTCGAGGCTGTTGCGGCGCAATCCGGCGCGGAATACCCAGTCCCGCCATTGCAGTTTTTCCTGAACGAACAGGCCGGTCGAGTCGGCCTGCGCGTCGTTGTCGGCATGGCTGGCGCCGAAGGCATCACGGCTATCGGTTCGGTAATCGACGGTTTGCCGGTCGATGCCGAAGGTGAGCAGATTGCCGGCGCCATGCTGGAAGCTGACGGTCAGGTCCAGCGGTCGTATGTTCTGGCGCGTGGTTTCGTAACGGGTCAAAGTCAGATCGAGCGGCCAGTCGTCGTTGGCGAAACCGCGCTCGTAGCGTCGCTCGCCGGCCTTGAACTGGATGTGCCAGTTCTCGGCGACGTGGTTGTTGTAGCTGAAGTTCAGGGTGTCGTAGCGGTGGTCGAAGTCGCGGTTCGGCCGGCCATGCGTGCCTGCGTGGTCGGTATGGTGCAGGAACAGGGCGAGGCTATGATCGGCGCGGCCGAGTTCGTAGTGCAGATTGCCGTACACCCTGGCTTTGTCGTATTCCGGTGAACCGATGGTTTCCAGCCAGGAACCCGGCGCGCCATACCGGGTGTAGTCGGAATGTTCGGCGCTGGCGCCGGCGAAGTAGCTCAGTCCGCCAGCGCGCCCCTGGGTATAGACCCGGCCGACCTGGCTGTCCCAGGAGCCGACCCCCGCCGAGAGCCGGGTGAG
The DNA here is from genome assembly GCA_016703155.1 of Hydrogenophilales bacterium. Taxonomy (GTDB): domain Bacteria; phylum Pseudomonadota; class Gammaproteobacteria; order Burkholderiales; family Thiobacillaceae; genus JADJCP01. The sequence goes on along the minus strand of JADJCP010000001.1, from coordinate 546,955 downwards.
GGGACGGTCGATGCGGCTTTTAAGGACGAAGTTGGTGGTCCCGGCGAGGGCCGTTTCGTTGCCCAGGAAATCCATGCTCAGGTAGTTCGAGTAGAGCACCGAGGCCGGGCCCTTGTGCATCTCGATGCGCTCGAATGCGGCACTGTCGAGGCTCATGGCATCGACGAACGAGTCGATCGGCAGTCCGTCCAGCAGATAGCTGTTGTATTTCGGCCCGAGACCGGCGTAGGAACCCCAGTTGGCGTCGTTGCGCGACAGCACGTTGACGAATTGCCCGGAGGTGCCGCGCATCAGCTCGGCGAGATTGCGGCTGCTTTCCGGCTGGCGGCGGATGTCCTCCTCATGGAGTACGACGATCTTCTGGGTGACGCTGCTGGAGGCTTGGGCGACTTTGGTATCGGTGACGACGATATCCGCCAGTTGCTCCAGGCTGGTGGCTTCGATGAACCGGTCGAGTGGCAGGCTGCGCAGGGCATCGTGCGACGACGCGGCTCCTGCGTTGCCGGCAATGCAGGCTACGGCCGCGAAGGTCGCCGATCGCAGAATCTGGTTATATTGACGCTGGGCCATGCGCGCCGTACCTCCTCAGCAAAACGAATCGCATTTTCGACAATACCCATGCCATCATAATTGATACGACCGTTTTCCGGAGGAGCATCTGCTGGCTGCTTGTGCCCGCCTGACTGCCGACCCGCGGTGCACTCGATGGCGCCGAGAAACCAGGGGCCGTTGTAGGCCACCGAGCCGGGCGTGTCTGCATGGCATCGCGGCGGTACTCAAGCCGACGTAGCGGGCGTCGGGAAACGCCGATCCCAGCCAGTCGGTAACGGTGGTATCGGCGAAGACTTTCGGCGTCGCGAATAACAGGATGAGGTTGGGGCGATCCGGTGAGTGCTCCCAGGAAGGCATTGGCGCGGGAGGTCAGGCGGCGCTGTCTGAGGCGCATGGTGGTCCCTGTTCAGTTATCGGCGGCTTGAGCCAGGAAGACACCCACTTCGGTTTCAATCAGGCGCAGCCACTGGCCGCTGATCTCGGCATCGGCTAGCGGTCCGGCCAGTTCAAGCTGGCGTGAGGCCCACTCGGCGCGCTTCGCGGAAAAGGTGGCGAGAATGCCTTTCAGGCTATGTGCCACGCGTGTGAGGCGCGGCCAGTCTTCGGTGGCCAGGGCGTCGCGCAGTTCGCTGAGATATCCAGGGGCGTCGGCGACGAACATCCCCATCAGGCTGATATAGAGCGCTTCATCTTCAAGACGGCCGAGGGCTTCGTCGATATCATGGACCGGCAGGCTGTCGATCGGGCTCTGGTCGATGCCGGACATGCCCGCGTCGAGACAGCGCTCGCGGTCGCCCTGCATGGCATCCGCGGTCAGGGCGATGAGGTCGAAGTCGGTTTCCTGCATGTCCAGCTTGCCAGCTTCGGTCATGGATAAGTCGAGGATGTCGTTGATGCCGTTCATGGGCGTACGGATTTCATGGCTCATGTTGGCCAGAAATTCGCTTTTCAGCCGGTTAGCCGATTCCGCGGTACGCCGTGCCTGGAGCAGCGCCTGCTGGCCATTCTGGAGTTCCCGGTTAAGACGAACGAGTTCGATCTTCTGGCGCTCCGACTCCTGGCGCGCCCGGGTCAAATCCTCGGTGCGTGCTTTGAGCTGCGTGCCCAGTTCATCCGCCAGCTGGCTCAGGCGGGCATCGCATCGTGATAGTGCCAGGGATTGTTCTTCGAGGCGGAGCTCGGTGCGAATGCGCGCGACTTGTTCACGCTCGTAGAGGACGCGCCAGTCGACGTTGGTCATGGGCCGGGGTGCCCCGAAAGTGCATGGCCAGGGTTGTCCAACGGCACGGCGATAGTATCTACCCTGGCGGGCAGGGTGGACGGTGTCGGGAGAAGTCCCGTCTGCTGGCGTAGTCTGGTCATCGATTCAAGTCAGTAACGGGCATCCTGGTAGGGGTCGTCCATGTATTTGGCCTGGATGGCCAGGGCGTCCCCGTGCCGGGTGAGGCAGGTGGGAGTGTCATCGACGATCAGAACGTTCATACGGCATCCAGCGGTCTATTTGGCTGGATATCGGCAGGTTCGCGGATTTCTTTAGGTGGGTGAATCACTTTGGTCTGTTCGCGGTATATCCGTACAGGGGTGTTGCGGCGCACAAAAAGTCGCCATAACATTAGGTGACGATCGAAGTAATTCGATCTACTCTACCTAAAACGTCCGCCGAGGAGCAGCAACGAGATGAGCGATCTGAAACAGCAGGCCCTGGACTATCACGAATTTCCCCGTCCCGGAAAGATCTCGGTCGAGTCATCCAAACCCTGCACCACCCAGGGCGACCTTTCCCTGGCCTATACCCCGGGGGTGGCCGAGCCGGTCCGCGAGATCGCCAAAGACCCAGCCAACGCGTACCGCTATACCAACAAGGGCAACCTGGTCGCGGTGATCACCGACGGCACCGCCATCCTCGGTCTGGGCAATCTGGGCCCGCTGGCTTCCAAGCCGGTCATGGAAGGCAAGGGCATCCTGTTCAAGCGTTTCGCCGGCATCGATGTCTTCGATATCGAGGTTGCCGCGCCCAGCGTAGCCAGCTTCATCGAGACCGTGGTGAACATCTCTCCGACCTTCGGCGGCATCAACCTGGAAGACATCGCCGCGCCGCACTGCTTCGAGATCGAGGCAGCGCTCAAGGCACGGCTCGACATCCCGGTATTCCACGACGATCAGCATGGCACCGCCGTGGTCATGTGCGCCGGCCTGCTCAACGCCCTCGAAGTGCAAGGCAAGAAACTCGACGACATCAAGCTGGTCTGCCTGGGCGCCGGTGCCGCCGGCCTGTCCTGCATGCGTTTGCTGATCGCCATGGGCGGCAACAAGGCCAATATGACCCTGGTCGACAGCAAGGGCGTTATCCACAGTGGTCGCACCGACCTCAATGCTCACAAGCAGGAATTCGCCAAGGCCACCGAGCAGCGCAGCCTGACCGACGCCATGCAGGGCGCCGACGTCTTCATCGGCGTCTCCGGCCCCAACCTGGTGAGCCAGGACATGGTCAAGAGCATGGCCGCCAAGCCCATTCTGTTCGCCATGGCCAACCCGGACCCGGAAATTTCGCCGGCCGACGTGCACGCGGCCCGCGACGACGCGCTGATGGCCACCGGTCGCTCCGATTACCCGAACCAGGTCAACAACGTCCTGGGCTTCCCCTACATCTTCAAGGGCACCTTCGACGCCCGCGCCAAGGCCATCACCCAGCCGATGATGATCGCCGCCGCCCGAGCCCTGGCCGAGTTGGCGCGCGAGCCGGTGCCGGACGAGGTGCTCAAGGCCTACAAGCTGGACGCCCTGGCCTTCGGTCGCGACTACATAATTCCCAAGCCCTTCGACCCGCGCCTGATCGACCGTGTGCCGCAGGCCGTCGCTGCGGCGGCGGGAGCGGTCGAATGAAGCCTGTCCGGCCGTTTTATCTGAACCTGATGCAGATCAGGCTGCCCATTGGCGGCTGGGTCTCCATCCTGCATCGGGTGACCGGCGCCGGCCTGTCCCTGGCCATCCCGGTTGTCCTTTATGTCCTGATGTTGAGCCTGCGTTCGGCGGAGGATTTCGCCGATGTCGCGGCCTTTCTGTCCGGCGGATTCGGTCTGCTGATCGTCATCGCCGTGGTTTGGGCGGTGCTGCATCATCTGCTCGCGGGTTTGCGCCATCTGGGCTTTGACATTGGTTGGGGCGAGGCCAAGGAACGCGCCCGTCTGACGGCCTGGGCGACCTTGTTCGCGGCCCTCGGCCTCACCGGCATTTTCGCCCTCGGGGTGCTGTCATGAGGCGCGTCGGCGGTGCCCATCGCGGCCTGGACATGTGGTTGGCGCAACGCGCCAGCGCGGTCTACATGGCCCTGTTCCTGCCTGTTTTTTCCATCCTCCTGCTGACCGCCGGACCGCTCGATTTCGCGGTCTGGTACGACCTGTTCATTCCGGTCGGCATGAAGATCGCGGTGCTGCTGTTCGTCATCGCCCTGCTGCTGCATGCCTGGATCGGCCTGCGCGAAATCTTCATCGACTACCTGCACTGCGAGCGCTGCCTGATGCCGCGCCTGGGGCTCTACTTTTTCTTCGCCACGCTGTACCTGGGCTGCCTGGTCTGGGCGATCGACATCCTTTGGAGCGTGAAATGATTCCGAAGCGTACATTCGATGCCGTGATTGTCGGGGCGACGCGAGCAGGGAGCAGTGCCTGCCGCGCAGCGGGAGGTGCGACCGTCCGCGAGTCGGCGCCGGCCGCCGACACATCCCAAGCCTGCTGGAGCGCTGCGCCATGATTCCAAAAAGAACGTTTGATGCCGTGATTGTCGGCGGCGGCGGCGCGGGCCTGCGCGCCGCCTTGCAACTGGCCGAGGCCGACCTGAAGGTGGCGGTGATCTCCAAGGTGTTTCCGACGCGCTCGCATACCGTGTCGGCGCAGGGCGGGATCACCTCGGCCCTGGGCAATGTCTCGGACGACAACTGGCACTGGCACATGTATGACACGGTGAAAGGCTCGGACTACCTGGGCGACCAGGATGCCATCGAGTACATGTGCCGCAACGCGCCGACGGCGGTCTACGAGCTGGAACACATGGGCCTGCCGTTCTCGCGCCTGCCCAACGGCAAGATCTACCAGCGGCCCTTCGGCGGTCAGTCGCAGAATTACGGCGGCGCCCAGGCGATTCGTACCTGCGCTGCCGCTGACCGGACCGGCCATGCCCTGTTGCACACCCTGTACCAGCGCAACATCGCCGCGCGCACCCAGTTCTTCGAGGAATTCTTTGCCACCGACCTGATCCGCGACGAGGCGGGCAGCATCCTCGGCGTCGTCGCCCTGGAGATCGAGACCGGCCAGGCCTGGCTGTTCGAGTCGCGCGCCACCCTGCTGGCAACCGGCGGCGCCTGCCGCATCTTCCGGCATTCCACCAACGCCCACATCAATACCGGCGATGGCCTGGGCATGGTGCTGCGCGCCGGCCTGCCGCTGGAGGACATGGAGTTCTGGCAGTTCCACCCCACGGGAATACCTGAAGTCGGCAGCCTGATTACCGAGGGCGTGCGCGGCGAGGGCGGTTATCTGCTCAACAAGGATGGCGAAAAATTCATGGAGCGCTACGCGCCCAATGCCAAGGACCTGGCCTCGCGCGACGTGGTGTCGCGGGCCATCGCCCAGGAGATCCTTGCCGGGCGCGGCTGCGGTCCGCACGGCGATTTCGTCTATCTGAAAATCGACCATATCGGCGCCGACAAGGTGAAGGAACGCCTGCCCGGCATTCGCGAACTGTCGATGCAATTCGCCGGGGTCGACCCGTGCGTCGCGCCGATGCCGGTGACGCCGACGGCGCACTACATGATGGGCGGCATTCCGACCAATATGCACGGCCAGGTGGTGGCGCCGGTCAAGTACGGCCCGGAAGAGCCGGTGCCGGGTCTCTATGCCGTCGGCGAGTGCGCCTGCGTCTCGGTGCATGGCGCCAATCGCCTGGGCGGCAATTCGCTGCTCGATCTGGTGGTGTTCGGTCGTGCCGCCGGTCTGCACATGATCGACTTCCTGCGTGAAAACCCGATCCCCGCAAATCTGCCCGAACAGCAGGTCGACAAGGCGATGGCCCGTCTGGCGCGCTGGGACAAGAAGACCGGCACGGAAACCGTCGCCGGCCTGCGCACCGACATGCAACGCATCATGCAGGATCATTGCGGCGTCTACCGGCGCGAGGATCTGCTCAAGGAGGGCATCGCCAAGCTCGATCAGGTCGAGGCGCGCCTGCCGGATGCCGCCCTGTCCGACCACAGCAAGATGTTCAATACCGTCCGTCTGGAAGCCTTGGAACTGGAAAACCTCATCCCCATCGCCCGCGCCACGCTGGTTTCCGCCCTGGCGCGCACCGAAAGCCGGGGCGCGCACACCCGCGAAGATTTTCCGAAGCGCGACGACGGCCAGTGGCTACGCCACACGCTGTACACCCGCGAGAACGACCAGCTCGACTACAAGCCGGTACGCCTCAAGCCGCTGACCGTGGAAACGTTCCAGCCGAAGGAAAGGACGTACTGATGGCCAAAATGGAGCGAATCGTTCCCATCGGCGTTCCCCCCTTTTTCAAAGGGGGGAGTTTCGTGGGAGCCCAGTCATGAAATTCCGCATCTACCGCTACGACCCCGAGTCCGGCGCCGCGCCGCGCATGCAGGACTACGAGCTGGACTACGACCCGAAGGGCAAGAAGGTGCTCGATGCCCTGATCGCCATCAAGGATACGCTCGACGAAAGCCTGTCGTTCCGGCGTTCCTGCCGCGAGGGGGTGTGCGGCTCGGACGGCGTCAATGTCAACGGCACCAATGTCCTGGCCTGCATCACCGCCCTGGAAGACCTGAAGGAACCTGTCGAGATCCGGCCGCTGCCGCGCCTGGGCGTGATCCGCGACCTGATCGTCGACATGGAGCAGTTCTACCAGCACTACCGTGCCGTGAAGCCCTATCTGATCAACCTGGATCCGGAACCGGAGAACGAGCGCCTGCAATCGCCCGCCGAACGCGCCGAACTGGACGGCCTGTGGGAATGCATCCTGTGTGGCTGCTGCACCACCTCATGTCCGTCGTTCTGGTGGAACCCGGAGAAGTTCCTCGGCCCGGCGGCCTTGATGCAGGGCTACCGCTTCATCGCCGACTCGCGCGACCAGGCCACCGACGAGCGGCTCGATTTCCTGGAAGACCCATATCGTCTGTTCCGCTGCCACGGCATCATGAATTGTGTCGAAGTCTGTCCGAAAGGCTTGAACCCGACCGCCGCCATCGGCAAAATCAAGACACTGCTCGTCAAACGGGCGCTGTGAACGATCCCGCCGTCCTTAACCGGATACGCTGGCGCTGCCGGCGGGGCATGCTTGAACTGGATGCCTGGCTCGCCAGGTTCCTTGATGTGACTTACCCGAACCTGGGTGAGGTGGAACAGGCACTGTTCGAGGATCTTCTGAGGGCCGAGGATGATGATCTCTACGGCTGGCTGACAGGCAGGGCAACACCGCCTGAGCGCTATTCCGCGCTGGTGGAAACGATCAAGGCAACCAAGGTATCGATATGACCCAACGCACCGTCAAGATTTCCTTTAGCGACAGCGATCGCGTGATCGAACTGCCCCTCCTCTCCGGCAGCATCGGCCCGGATGTCATCGATACACGGGCCTTGGGGTCGCACGGCATTTTCACCTTCGACCCCGGCTTCCTGTCGACCGCCAGTTGCGCCTCGGACATCACCTATATCGACGGCGATCAGGGCCTGCTCTATTACCGGGGCTATCCCATCGAGCAGCTCGCCGAACATTCCGATTTCCTGGAAACGGCCTACCTACTGTTGCGCGGCGAATTGCCCAATGCCGAGCAGAAGGAAGCCTTCGTCGGCAAGATCAAGGGCCAGACCATGCTGCACGACCAGATGGTCAACTCCTTCAAGGGTTATCGTCGCGATGCGCATCCGATGGCGGTCATGGTCGGGGTGGTTGGCGCCATGTCGGCGTTCTATCGCAACTCGTCCGATTCCTTCGACCCCAAGCAACGCGACATCGCCGCGTTCCGGCTCCTGGCGAAGATTCCGACGATCGCCGCCTGGAGCTACAAGTACAACATCGGCGAGCCCTTCGCCTACCCGCAAAACAAACTGGGCTATGCCGAAAACTTCATGCACATGATGTTCGCGACGCCCTGCGAGGACTATGTGCCGAATCCGGTGCTGGCCAGGGCGCTGGACCGTATTTTCCTGCTGCATGCCGACCATGAGCAGAACGCGTCGTCGTCGACCGTGCGCGTCGTCGGTTCCTCCGGCGCGACGCCCTTCGCCTGTATCGCCGCCGGCATCGCCTCGCTCTGGGGGCCACTGCACGGCGGCGCCAACGAGGCGACGCTGAAGATGCTCGAAGAAATCGGCGACGTATCGCGCATCGGCGATTACATCAAGAAGGCCAAGGACAAGACCAGCGGCTTCCGCCTGATGGGCTTCGGCCACCGGGTCTACAAGAACATGGACCCGCGCGCCAAGATCATGCGCCAGACCTGCTACGAGGTTCTGGACGAACTGGGCCTGCATGACGATCCCCTGTTCAAGCTGGCACTGGAACTGGAGCGCATCGCCCTGGAAGACGAGTATTTCGTGAAGAAGCGCCTGTATCCCAACGTCGACTTCTATTCCGGCATTGTCATGCGCGCCATGGGCATTCCGAACTCGATGTTCACCGCGATCTTCGCCCTGGCGCGGACCGCCGGCTGGGTCGCCCAGTGGATGGAAATGATCTCCAGCCAGGATCACAAGATCGCCCGACCGCGTCAGTTGTACACCGGTTCGGTGCGCCGCGATTTCGTGCCCATCGAGCAGCGGGGTTAGGCCATGGCGCGCGACGGGGCCTACTATTCCGGCAGTGCCGAATACCTTGAGGCCCTGATCGAGGGCGCAGAATCCCAGGACAGTACCGGCTTGCCGGCCTTCGCGGCGCCGGTCGAACCCTATCGGGTACCGATCGGCTGCGAGGCCGGCCAGGTCAGCGTCTTGCGCCTGATCAACGCCTATCGCTTCCACGGCTTTCGGGTCGCCCAGCTCAACCCGCTGAATCACCTGCCGCTGCCCAGGGTGCCCGACCTGGACCCGTCGACGCACGGCCTGACCGCCGCCGACCTGGAAAAGGTCTTCGAGACCGGCTCGCTGGCCGGGCCGAAGCGCGACACGCTGCGCAATATCCTGGCGCGCGTGCAATGGGCCTACTGCGGCACGCTGGCCGCCGAGTACATGTACATCACCAACACCCAGCGCAAGCGCTGGCTGCAGGATCGCCTGGAGCGCACCGAGACGCGCCCGCCGTATCCGCCGGACCGACAGCGCTGGCTGTTGCGTCAACTGGTCTCGGCCGAGACTCTGGAAAAGGTCATCCACACCCGCTTCGTCGGTCAGAAACGCTTCTCCGTGGAGGGTGCCGAGGCCCTGATTCCTTTGCTAAATTACATCGCCGAGCGCGCCGCCGGGCATGGCGTCCAAGAGCTCGGCCTGGGCATGGCGCACCGGGGCCGGATCAATGTCCTGCACAACGTCCTGGGCAAATCGGCCATCGAGATGTTCAACCACAAGGCGCCGACCACGCAGGAGGCCGGCATGGCCGGCGACGTCAAATACCACCAGGGGTTTGCCCTGGATGTGCCGACCGGTGCCGGGCCGATCCGCATTGCCCTGGCGTTCAATCCCTCGCATTTGGAGATCGTCGGTCCCGTGGTGCGTGGCTGGGTGCGCGCCCAGCAGCAGAAGCGCGGCGACCACGATGGTGGCAAGGTGCTGGCCGTGGTGATCCATGGCGATGCCGCCTTCGCCGGCCAGGGCGTGGTCATGGAGTCGCTCAACATGGCGGCGACGCGCGGCTTCGGCGTCGGCGGCACGGTGCATATCGTCGTCAACAACCAGATCGGCTTCACCACCTCCGACCCGCGCGACAGCCGCTCCAGCCTGTATTGCACCGATGTCGCGAAGATGGTCGAGGCGCCCGTGTTGCACGTCAACGGCGACGATCCGGAGGCGGTCCTGCGCGCCGTCGATATCGCCGTCGATTTCCGCGCCACATTCCACAAGGACGTCGTCATCGATCTGATCTGCTACCGCCGCCTGGGCCACAACGAGCAGGACGAGCCGATGGTGACCCAGCCGCTGATGTACCAGGCGATCCGCCGGCATGCCAGCGCGATGAATCTTTATGCGAAGCAACTGGAACGTCAGGGCGTGATCCTGGCTGGCGAACTGGAGACCATGACCGAGGACTACACCCGGGGGCTGGATGCCATGCCGAGCCTGGCCGATCGCCCGTATACCCATTTCGTCGCCGACTGGCGGCCCTATCGTGGTCACGATTGGCGCGTCCCGGCATCCACGGCGGTACCCATTGAGCGTTTGCACGCGCTTGGCGCCAAGCTCGTGGACGTGCCGGAGAATTTTCTGTTGCACCCGCGCGTCGTTATGGTCATCGGTAATCGCAAGCAGATGGCTGCCGGCAACATGCCGCTCGACTGGGGCATGGCGGAGAGTCTGGCCTATGCCAGCCTGGTCACGGAAGGTCATGGCGTGCGGCTTACCGGTCAGGATTCCGGACGCGGCACTTTCTTCCATCGGCATGCGGTCCTGCACGACCAGAACCGGCAGCGCTGGGATGCCGGCGCGCATATTCCCTTGCAGCACCTGGACCCGGATCAGGCACATTTCCTGGTGATTGATTCGCTGCTTTCGGAAGAGGCCGTGTTGGCCTTTGAATACGGCTATGCCAGTTCCTCACCCGAAGAACTGGTGATCTGGGAAGGGCAGTTCGGCGATTTCGCCAATGGTGCCCAGGTGGTCATCGACCAGTTCATCGCCTCGGGCGAAACGAAATGGGGGCGCATGAACGGCTTGACGATGTTCCTGCCGCACGGCTACGAAGGCCAGGGTCCGGAGCACTCCTCGGGGCGTATCGAGCGTTATCTGCAACTGGCCGCCGAGGACAACATGCAGATCGTCCAGCCCTCGACACCGGCACAGTTTTTCCACCTGCTGCGTCGGCAGATTGTCCGCCCATACCGTAAGCCGCTCGTGGTTTTCACTCCGAAGAGTTTGCTGCGTCATCCCGATTCCACCTCGGCGCTCACCGATCTGGCCGAGGGTGGTTTCCAGGCGGTCATCCCGGATGGCAATGCTGTCGGCGCGCGGCGCCTGGTATTGTGCAGCGGCCGGGTCTATTTCGACCTGCTCTTCGAGCGCAAGGAGGCCGGCCTCACCGACTCGGTCGCTCTGATCCGGGTCGAGCAGTTCTATCCCTTCCCGGATGCCGAACTGGCCGCGGTGATTGCCGGTTTTGCGCACCTGGAAGAGATCGTCTGGGCACAGGATGAACCCCGCAATCAAGGGGCCTGGCGCTTCATGGTCTATGAATTGATGAAGCTCGGCAAATTAAAGAACTTCAGCAATTTGCCGATAACCTACGCGGGGCGGCCGGAATCGGCTTCTCCGGCGACCGGCTTCGCCGCCGTGCACACGGCGCAGTCGGATTCATTGATCAGGGCGGCTCTGGGTATCGACTGAGGGCCGCCCCCGTAGGATTCATGCCATGCGGCAGGACGCCATGCGATGCAGCGCATCGGTTTGACATCTCGTATCGCCCTTGCCGTCACGGTTTTGCTGGTGCTGACGGCCGGGCTGGTGAGCTGGATCCTCTACAAGAGTCTCAACGGGTTGCTGGAGCGCAGCGAATACCGCGCCCTGACCGGTGTCGCCGGGGTGCATGCCAAGCTGTTCGAGGATAAGGTCATCCAGAGCTTGCGCCAGGATGTCCTGATCTTGGCAAGCAATCGCATGGTCACGGACTTGTTGGCACGGCATGCGCAAGGCAAGCGATCCAGCCACGCCGATGGCGAGGTTGCAAGGATTTTCGAGGCGACACTCGAGCAAAAACCGAGCTACATGCAAATCCGCGCCATCGGTGCGGCCGGCAATGCCAGGGAACTGGTGCGCGCCCAGCAGGACGCCGTCACCGGGCAAATCCTGATGGCTACGGATGCCGAGCTCGAATCCGTCCGGGATGAAACTTTTTTTCGTATTGGTTCCAGCCTGAGCGCCGGCAAGGTCTACCTCTCCGAAACCCGATTGAAACGACGCCAGGGGCAGGTGCTTACGCCGCGCATCCCCTTTATCCAGGCGGCGACATCGATTTACGACGCCAATAACCGGTTCCTGGGAATGATCGTCATCGACCTGGATATGCGCTTGGTGGCGGTCGATTTCATGGAGGCCACTGGCCAGGGGCTCGGGCTCTATGTCTTCAATGACCGCGGTTATTGCCTGATGGCGCCGCCTGGAAAAAACTGCGCGTACGGTTTTGAATTTCCAGGGGCAGGCGCGGAACCTGAATTGCCCCGATATTTGCCCGGTTTGGCGCAAGCCGTGCAGGGCGAAAGCCAGGAACAATATACCTTCGTGGATCGGGAAGATGGGGTGACGCCCGTGGTGGCCGGCGTTTGGCGCAAACGTCTTGGATTTGCCGGCGATTACCGGCACCTGATCATCGCCGTCGTGGCGCCCCTGGAGAGTGCCCAGGCCGGAGCCAAGGCGGCTCAGGCGACGATTGCCTTGCTCTTGTTCATTCTTTTTCCAATCGCCATGCTGGGTTCCTGGCTGATGGCGCGTTCCTTGATCCAGCCGCTACGCAGGCTGACCGAGTCGGTCAAGGCGTTTTCCGACGGCAAGGGTGATGACTTGCTGCTACCCGTGACGGCGCTTGACGATCTCGGTGTCCTGGCACGGGCATTTGTCGAGATGCGCGGGCAGGTGCGCGAACGTACCGACCTGGAGGCCGACACCCGCGCGCGCAATATGGTGGAAATGGCCAAGACCGGCATATTCGGCTTGAACGAACGTGGCTTGTTCACCTTCGTCAATCCATCGGCACGACACATGCTGGGTATGGAAGGCAAGGATGTCTCGCGGATTACACCGAGTCGTCTGTTCTGCATGCGTCAGGAAGGCTCCCGTTTGGTCGACGCGGCCGCGGACTGCGCGCTCACCAAAGCCTTGCGAACCGGAGAGACTCACGAGGAGGAAGAAGGCATCTTCTGGCGCATGGATGGCACGGCTTTCCCGGTGCGTTACGCCGCCGTGCCGATTATGCGCGATACCCAATGCGAGGGTCTGGTGGTCACCTTCGAGGACCGGACGAGCGAACTCGAAACCCGCCAAGCGCTGATCCGGGCGCGCCAGCAGGCCGAGAACTCGGCGATTCAGGCAGGCGTTCTGGCGCAACTGCTGCGGCTGTCCTTGCGGCGTACACCGATGGAGGATTATCTCACCGCTGCCCTGATGACCTTGTTGACCTCGTTGCCCTGGTTGTCGCTGCGTCCCAAGGGCGGCGTCTTCTTGACAGAGGACGAGGGTGCCGGTACAGCACTTCGCTTGATCACCGACTACAATCTTGACGCCTCGCTGCAACGTCTTTGCGACCGTGTACCGTTCGGTGTCTGCCTGTGCGGCAAAGCCGCCGAAGACAAGGCGATACATTTCGCGGACTGCGTCGATCACCGCCATGACATCGGTTTTGTGGGGATGGAGGCACACGGGCATTACAATGTGCCCATCCTGGAAAATGGCAAGGTACTCGGCGTGCTGGTGCTCTACCTGCCTGAAGGTTTCAAGGAACACGGCGGTGAGCGGCTATTTTTAGAAAAGGTCGCGGATATCATCAGCATGGGTATCAGCGCGCGCTATTCCAGCCGTGCGCTGTCTAGTGCCAAGGATGCCGCCGAGGCCGCCGCGCGTGCCAAGAGTGAATTCCTCGCGACCATGAGTCACGAAATCCGTACCCCGATGAACGGTATGCTGGGCATGGCGCAATTGCTGGAAGAAACCAGTCTGGATGAGGATCAGCAGGATTTCGTGCGCATCATCCAGCAATCCGGCACGGCCTTGCTGACGGTCATCAACGATATCCTCGACTTTTCCAAGATCGAGGCGGGGCGCATGATCCTGGAACCGATCGCGTTCGATCTGGACCGTGCAATTCATGACGTGGTCAGTCTGCTACAGCCAAAGGCCGCCGAAAAAGGCCTGGAGATCGCCGTCCAGTATGACCCGGACTGCCCGGCGCGCCTGATTGGCGATGCCGGACGGATTCGCCAGATACTGATCAATCTCGCCGGCAACGCCATCAAATTCACCGAGTCCGGGTTCGTTTTGATCAAGGTCGACGCTGAAGCCTTCCTGCCGGCAGGCGCGGTCAGGTTGCGTCTGGCCGTCGAGGATACCGGCCTCGGCATCGAGGCCGAGGCGCAAAGTCGTCTGTTTGCCTCGTTCAGCCAGGCGGACTCCTCGATGACGCGCAAGTACGGCGGTACCGGGCTGGGCTTGGCGATCAGCAAGAAACTGACTGAATTGATGGGTGGTGAAATCGGTGTCACCAGCGAAATCGGCAAGGGTTCGACATTCTGGGTGCGCCTGATTTTCGGTGTCGCGGAAACGCTGCCGGCGCTGCCCATGGTCAGCCTGGACGGGCGTCGGGTCCTGATCGTCGACGACATGCCGGTCAATCTGCGCATCCTGTCCGAGATGCTGGGGCATTGGCATATGCGCGTCGATCAGACCGACAAGGGCGAGGTTGCCCTCGAGATGTTGCATCGGGCGCAGGCCGCCGGCCAGCCCTATGAACTGACGATCCTGGACTGGGGTATGCCCGGCATGGATGGCGAAACCCTGATTCAGGCGATACGCCACGTGACCGACAGGTCGATCGCGCGTATCCCGGCAATCCTGCTGTCATCCTCCGGTCAGAAGGGCGACGCCCGGCGCTATGCCGAGATGGGTTTCGATGGCTATCTCGCCAAACCCATTCAGGGTCGGGCGCTGCATCAGGTCATGGAGGCGGTGCTGGGTCAGGCCGAGTCGTCCGACCCGGCATGCGACCGGCCGACCGACGAGCCGCTCGTCACAAGACATCTGGTCGCGGAATCACTGATCCAGACGCAACATGGCAGCGGTTTGCAGGGCCGTGTCCTGGTCGCTGAAGATGTTCCCGCCAATCAGAAAGTCGCCCAGTCGATGCTCGGGCGCCTGGGCATCGAGGCCGATATCGCTGAAAACGGTGAGGTCGCGCTGGCGCTCTGGCGAGCCGGGAGCTACCCGTTGGTGCTGATGGACTGCCAGATGCCGGTGATGGATGGTTACGAGGCGACACGGCGAATACGCGCCACCGAAGCCGAGGCGGGTCGGCCCCGCACCCCGGTGATCGCCCTGACCGCGAATGCGTTGCCGGGCGAGCGGCAGAAATGCCTTGAGTCGGGGATGGACGATTTTATGTCCAAACCCTTCCGCCGTGCCGAACTTGAGGCCATGGTGCGACGCTGGTTGGCCGCGGATACGTACCCGGCTGAGTCGCCCTCGGTTGAGTCGGACAAGCCGGTTGTGTTGGCCAGCACTTCCTCCCTGGACAGGCGGGTCATCGACGGTATGCGCCGTGATTACCCGGAGGATTTTCAGGAACTCCTGGACAGTTTTCACCTCAGCGTCGCGGCTATCCTGACGGATTTGGCCGGGGCTTTTAACGATAGTGATGCCTTGGCAAGATCGGCGCATAGCCTGAAATCGACGGCCGGGGCGTTTGGCGCCGTGACCTTGTTCGATCTGGCCCAGACACTCGAAGCTCGGGCAAAAGCCGGCGATATTTCCACAGCCAGAGCGCAGGTCGAAGCGCTTCGCGCGGAATATGCGCGGGTAAATGATGCCCTGAGCCAACTCCATTAACTTGCGGTGGCGCGCCTATGCGCCACGTTCTAACAACTTGAGATAACTTGGGCTGGCGTCAGGCCGGGGGCATGACCATGGACGTGTTAATCTGAATCACCTGGCTTGCGGGCGGGTGGATTTCAGCCCCGCGGAGTAACCAGTGTAGTGGGTGTTTGGAGCGATTTTCGGGGCACCGGACAGGCGCCTGACGTAGCGGATGAACTGGCGGAGAGTGGGATTCGAACCCACGGTAGGGCAAGCCCTACACCGGATTTCGAGTCCGGCGCTTTCGACCACTCAGCCATCTCTCCGCGAGGGGCGCATTCTACCTTAGTAACGTGTCGACGAGAAACAGACTGATGCGTGGATTGCCGCGATTTGGATGGTTTTTATTGATGACGCTGCCGATTGTGTTCGGTGCGTGTCAGCGCATTCCGGATCCGCCCGCGAAGAGCGGTGAATTGATCATACTGACCCGAACCAGCGCCAGCACCTATTACCTGAATGCCGATAAGCAGCCGGTTGGCTTCGAGTACGACCTGGTGAGCCGTTTTGCCGGCCAGCATGGCTGGCGCCTGCGGGTGGAACGCGCCGAAACCGTTGGCGATCTGGTCGATCGCTTGAAAGGGGGCGAAGCGCATCTCGCCGCCGCGGGTTTGGCGATTACCCCGGCACGGCGAAACCGCATGCGCTTCGGTCCGGTGTATGCCCACGAACGGGAATTAGTGATCTGTGCCGAGGGTGGCCGCAAACTGACGTCGGCGGCCGATCTGATCGGCATAGGCCTGGAGGTGGTCGCCGGCAGCAGTCATCTGGAGCGACTCGCGGAACTGCAGCGCAGTCATGTCGAGCTGACCTGGAAATCAGTACCCGCGGCGTCCGAGGAGGCGTTGCTGGAACGTGTTGCCTCGGGTCTGGCCGACTGCGCCGTCGCCGATGCGCTCAGTTATGAGGTAGCACGTAACTTCCTGCCGAACCTGACAGTGGCACTGGACCTCGGCAAGCGTGAGATCGCCTGGGTGTTGCCGGAATGGGCGGATGAGGGTTTGCGCCAGGATGTCGATAAATTCTTCGCCGAGGCGGAGCGCTCCGGGGCGTTGAAACAGCTTAGGGAGCGCTATTTCGGCCATGTCTCGCGCCTCGACCAGGCCGACGTGATGGGCGTGCTGCAAAGGCGGGGCCAGCTTCTGCCGCCTCTAAAGAAGCACTTCTTTCAGGCGCAACTGGAGACCGATATCGACTGGCGCTTGCTCGCCGCTCTGGCCTATCAGGAATCGCAGTGGGACAAGTGGGCGGTGTCGCCGACAGGGGTGCGCGGCATCATGATGCTCACCGGCGATACCGCCGACCGCATGGGGGTGGCGGATCGCCTTGATCCGCGCGCCAGCATTCTCGGTGGGGCACGCTACCTGGTGATGCTGAAGAACGAATTGCCGGAGCGGATCGCGGAGCCGGACCGCACCTGGATGGCCCTGGCGGCTTACAACCAGGGTATGGGCCATCTGGAGGACGCGCGCCGGCTGGCGCAACGCCTGGGCAAGAATCCGGATCGCTGGAGTGAATTGAAGGAGGTATTGCCGCTGATTGCCCGGTCGCAATACTTGCCGTATCTGCGTCACGGTTTCGCTCGCGGCGGCGAGGCGACCCTCCTCGCCGAAAACGTACGCATCTACTACGACATCCTGTCACGTTACGAGCCCGCCTATGTCGGCGGGTTCGATGACTCCTAGGGTACCTAGCCGTTCAAGCCGGAATGACTAAGCATCGGGCATGAGTTTGGTCATGCCACCCATGTAGTGGCGCAAAACCTCCGGGATGGTGACGCCGCCATCGGCTTCCTGATAGTTTTCCAGCACCGCGACCAGGGTGCGGCCCACCGCCAGGCCGGAGCCGTTCAGGGTGTGCAGGGTCTCGGGTTTGCCGTTCTCGCCACGGAAGCGGGCCTGCATGCGGCGTGCCTGGAAGGCCTCGAAGTTGGAGCAGGAGGAGATTTCGCGATAGGTGTTCTGGGCCGGCAGCCAGACTTCCAGGTCGTAGGTCTTCGCCGACGAGAAACCGATATCGCCGGTGCAGAGCGCCATCACCCGGTAGGGCAGGTCGAGCCGCTTGAGTATGGACTCGGCATGGCCGGTGAGTTCTTCGAGGGCATCGTAGGAGTCCTCCGGGCGCGACAATTGCACCAGTTCCACCTTGTCGAACTGGTGCTGGCGGATCATGCCGCGCGTGTCCCGGCCGTAGGAGCCGGCTTCGGAACGGAAGCAGGGGGTGTGCGCCACCATGCGGATGGGCAGGTTGTCGGCGGGGATGATCTCGTCGCGGACGATGTTGGTGACCGGCACCTCGGCGGTGGGGATGAGGTACATGCCGTTGTTCAGCTTGAACAGGTCTTCCTCGAACTTGGGCAACTGGCCGGTGCCGCGCATCGAGTCGGCATTCACCAGATAAGGCACATAGACCTCTTCGTAGCCATGCTCGCGGGTATGCACGTCGAGCATGAACTGCACCAGGGCGCGATGCAGCCGGGCCAGGTCGCCGCGCATCAGCACGAAGCGGGCACTGGCGATTTTCGCGGCGGTGGCGAAGTCGAGCAGGTCGAGGCCCTCGCCGACGTCGACGTGATCCTTGACCGGGAAGTCGAAGATGCGCGGCGTGCCGATCAGGCGCACCTCGACGTTGTCCTCGGCACCCTTGCCGACCGGCACGGATTCGTGCGGCAGATTGGGGATGGTCATGACAATCTGGTTCAACTCCGCCTGGATGCCTTGCAGCCGGTCTTCCATGGCCTTGAGTTGGTCGCCCATGCCGGCGACTTCAGCCATCAGCGGCGCGGTATCCTCGCCCTTGCCCTTGGCCATGCCGATCTGCTTGGAGAGATTGTTGCGCTTCGACTGCAAGTCCTGGGTACGTGTCTGGATATCCTTGCGTTCACTTTCCAATGCCGTGAACAGTGAAGTGTCCAGGGTCGCGCCACGGCTGGCGAGGCGGGTGACGACTTGGTCCAGATCTTTGCGCAGGAGTTGGATGTCGAGCATGACTATGACTGTGGCGGAAAAACGATAATTGTAATGTTCCGCGCCGGGTTACATCAGTGTTTTCATGGTTTGCCGCGTGCTGTCGAACGCGGTTTGTAGCGTGGCGAGAACGTTCCTGGCCGCGTCGAGGTTTTCCTGCTTGGCGGCAGTTTCCAGCGCGGCCGCCAGATCGGTGATGTGGCGCTCGCCCAGATACGCGGCGGCCCCCTTGATTTGATGCGCTTCGCGGGCGCTTTGCACGGCATTGCCCTGAGCCAGGGCCGTTGCCAGCTTGGCGAGGAGTTCCTCGGTGCTGTCGATGAATAATTGCAGCATCTCGCGCACCTGCCCGGCGTCGTTACGACACAGCTTGCGCACTTTGGTCATGTCGAAGCTGAGTGCGGCCGTGTCTGGCGGCGTCATCGCGGTGGCCGGTTCGACGCTGGAAACCGCCGGCGCGCCGTCCAGAAAGCGCTGCAGGATGTGCCTCAGGTCGTCTTCTTCCAGGGGTTTGGCGAGGTAGTCATCCATGCCTGCCGCTCGGCAGACATCGCCATAACCACTCATGGCATTGGCCGTTAAAGCGACAATGGGCGTGCGTCGCCGGCCATCGTGTGTTTCCAGGTCGCGGATGGCGCGGGTGGCCATGAAGCCATCCCATTCCGGCATCTGGCAATCCATCAGGATCAGGTCGACAGGTTCGGCCAGGAAGCGGGCGTAGGCCTCCTTGCCGTCATTCGCCAGGACAACCTCGACGCCGATGTTTTCCAGCATGTAACGCGTCACTTTCTGATTTACCGGATTATCCTCGGCGACCAGGATGCGACCGCTGAGTTTCTGGTGCGCGGCCTCGGCGGCGCCACCGAATTCCTCGGGCGGCAGTTCCGAGACGCTCAGGGGCAGATCGAGGTGAAACACACTGCCCTGACCCGGGGTGCTCGCCACGCTGAGTGTGCCACCCATCAGTTCCGCCAACTGCCGGGAGATGGCCAGGCCCAGGCCGGTGCCGCCGTATTTGCGGCTGGTCGACCCGTCCGCCTGGGAGAAGGCCTGGAAGATACGGTTTTGCGCATCCTCGGGAATGCCGATGCCGCTGTCGTGGACGCTGAAGCGGACGCTGAACTGGTCGGGATTGCGCTCGCGAACATGCGCTTCCAGGCGAATTTCGCCATGCCCTGTGAACTTGATGGCGTTATCCAGCAGGTTGAGCAGTATCTGGCGCAGGCGC
This sequence comes from Hydrogenophilales bacterium, assembly GCA_016703155.1. Taxonomy (GTDB): domain Bacteria; phylum Pseudomonadota; class Gammaproteobacteria; order Burkholderiales; family Thiobacillaceae; genus JADJCP01. Next base: position 527,454 of record JADJCP010000001.1, on the reverse strand, counting down.
AGCGGGTCGCCCACCGCCCAATGGTCCAGGTCGGCGTCCATGTCCAGAAGCAGATGCAGGCTTTTGGCCTCGGCTCTCGGCGTGTATAGCCTGGTCACGCCATGCAGCAGTCGCGGCAGGTCGAAGACAATGTGTTCCAGGCTGAGCCGGCCGGCCTCGATCTTCGAGAAATCGAGCAGGTCGTTGATGATCCCGAGCAGGGCTTCGGCGGAGTAGTGGATGGTCTCGCCGTATTCCTTCTGTTGCTCGTTGAGCGGGCTGCGCAGCAGGAACCGGGTCATACCCAGGATGCCGTTCAGCGGGGTGCGGATTTCGTGGCTGACATTGGCGACGAATTGCGACTTCAGGTCGGCGGCGGCCAAGGCGGCGTCGTGCGCTGTCTTGAGCGCGCGCTCGGCCTCTTTCTGCGGGCTGATGTCGCGGATGATGGCCTGAATATAGGGTCGTTCATCCAGGCGCATGGCATGCAGGGCGATTTCGGCGTCGAACAGGCTGCCATCGCTGCGCCGACCGCGCCATTCGAACAGGGCATGGCCTGTTTCCACCGCCTCGCCAATGTTCTTGACCGCCAGATCACGTGCCGGCTGCCCATTCGTCTGGATCGGAATACCCAGGTCTTCAGGTTGCAAGGCGATGAACTCGGCCACCGAGGCAATCCGGAACATCTCCAGGGCGGCTGGATTGCAATCGGTAAAGCCACGTTCGTTGAGGATGACGATGCCGTCGGTATTGGTTTCAAAAAGGGTTTGGAATTTGGTGCGTTCCCGTTCCGTTTCGGCCGACAGGCGTGCCGTACGGCGTATGACGAGCGAGGCGATCAGGGCGGCGATGGCCGCCGCCAGCAGGCCGAGACCGATCATCAGACCGCGCGTCCGGGTATACGCCGACGCCGCTTCGGCGGCGGCACGCCGGGTTGAGTCCTGCTGCATGCCGATTAATGTGTTGAGCTGTTTTACCAACTGGCGCTGCATCGGAATCCCCTCGCGCTGGAGAACCTCGAAGGCCATGAAGGTATAGCCGTCCATGCCCAATTCGATGGTGCGCACCATGAGCGGCTGATTGTTGCGGGTCAGGTTGTCGATGTCCTGCAGCAGCAGCTTTTCTTCGGGCTGCATGAGCATCGGTTCCAGCTTCTGCCGGGTTTGCTGGTAGGCCGAGCCGAGTTGATAGAAGCGGATCATTTCCTGATCTTTTTCAAAGGCCTCGTTCATGACCACGATGGAAAGCATGGAGATGGCCCGGTCGCGCAGGATGTCGCGCATCTGGCTGGCTAACTGTGTTTTGATGGTGTTGTCGTTGACGATCTGCTGCAAGCGCACGTTGGTTTCGAACAGGCCCTTCAAGCCGATGAAGGTCAGGGCAAACATCAGCAGCAGCGAAAGGCCGAAACCCGCCGACAGCGTCAACACCAGTCGGCGGGTAAGGAATACATTGGCTCTCAGCATGGCATCGGCTCGGCGTCGGGGATGACGCCAGAGTATTCCAGCCGTGCGCCCAGGGGGATAGTAGTTTCTGCTTAGAAGCCCAGCGCGCGCGCGCCCTGGTAGAAGCCAAAGCTGACCAGCCAGGCCAGCAGCAGCGGCAGGAAGATGGCGATGGCCGCCAGACGCCAGCTCTTGGACTCCTGTTTCAGCACCGCCACCGTGGAGATACAGGGCGTGTAGATCAGCGTGAACAGCAGGAAGCTGTACGCCTGCACCCAGTCGAGGCGCGCGCCGAGCAGCGTCGACAAGTCATCGCCGCCGACCCCATAGATTACCGACAGGGCGCCGATGACGATCTCCTTGGCGACAAAGCCGAAGAGCAGCGCGATGGAGAGCAGGCGATCGATACCCAGAGGCGCGAACACCGGCTCGAGCAGTTTGGCCAGGTGGCCAGCCAGGGTGTCGGCGCTGGCCGGTACGGCGTCGAAGGGGTAGTGCGTCAGGAACCACACCAGCACGACGCCGACGATGATGAAACCGCCGGCACCGCGCAGGAATTGTCGCATGGCGCGCCAGCTCTCATGGCCCAGAAAGCGCCAGGTGGGCAGTCGCAACAGGGGCATCTCCAATAGCAGGGGTTCGTTGCTGGCATAGCGCCGCTTCATCAGCCAGGCCGTCAGAAAGGCCATGACGAAGCTCATCAGATAGAGCGAAAAGATCACGGCCGGCGCGGCGCTCGGCGAAAACACCGCCGCGACCACGAACAGAATGACTTGCAGCCGGGCCGAACACAGCGAGAACGGGATGATCAACATGGTCAAGGCGCGCAGCGCCGGCGAACGCATGATGCGCGTGCCCATGATGGCCGGGACGTTGCAGCCCAGGCCCATGATCTGCATGACGAAGGCACGCCCGTCGAGGCCGAAGCGGCTCATCAGGGCATCCATCAGGAAGGCGGCGCGGGCGAGGTAGCCGCTGTCCTCGACCACGGCCATGGCCAGGAAAAATACGCCGATGATCGGCAGGAAGGTCAGCACCGTGCCGACGCCGTCGAACAGGCCTTCGACCACCAGGGATTGCAGGACGGGCGGCCAGCCCGCCACGGCAGGTGTCAGCCAGGCCTCCTTGAGATGGCCGAGCAGCCATTCCAGGCCGTCCTGCAATGGCACGCCCAAGCCGTACACGACCTGGAAAACCAAAAACATCAAGGCAAAAAAGATCGGCAAGCCCAGCCATGGGTGCAGCAGCGCCTGGTCGATCCGGTCGGTTGCCGAGGTGGGCAGGCGGATCGGCGTATGCACGCTTTCGCTGACCAGGGTATCCAGTTGCTGCTCGATGCGCTGATCGTCCTGGATCACCTTGGAATCGGCCTGGACCAGCTTGGGATGCAACTCGATTTGCCGCGCCAGGCATTCGCGCACTTTCTCGATGCCGGTGCCGAACTTCGCCGACATCATGCGTACCGGGCACTCCAATACCTCTTCGAGACGTTCCGTGTCGATGCGCACGCCTACCCGCCCGGCCTCGTCGGCCATGTTCAGCAGGACGATCATGGGCACGTTCAGGGCGCGCAATTGCAAGGGCAGGGCGAGTTGACGGTCCATCTGGCTGGCGTTCAGCACCAGCACCAGGAGGTTCACCGGCTGGCTTTCCAGAAAGCGGCGCACCACCTGCTCGTCCTCGGAAAAGCCGTGCAGGTTGTAGATGCCGGGCAGGTCGACCACCTCGATCATGGCGCCGCCCAGGAGAATCTTCGCGGCCAGCAGATCGACGGTGATGCCCGGCCAGTTGCCGACGCGCGCCCCGGCACCGGTCAGGCGATTGAACAGGGTCGACTTGCCCGTGTTGGGCATGCCCAACAGGGCGATGCGTCTCATGATGCCGCGGTTTGGACTTCGATGTGCGCGGCGTCGGCCGGACGCAGGATCAGATCGGTGTGGCCGATGCGGATTTGCAGCGGGCCGTTAAATGGCGAGCGGCGCATGACCTTGACCCGGATGCCCAGGCGCAAACCCAGCCCGGCAAGGCGACGACGCAAGTCCTGGCCGGCATGAATCGCCGCAACGGTGCCGGATGACAGGGTATCGAGTTCTGACAGAAGCATAGGAGCAAGTCATGAATAGTAACGAGAATGGTTATCATAATAGATGATGCGTCCTGAACTGTCCATAAGAAGATATGGAAGTCGCGTATTTTTTTGTCTGCCTGCCGCTGCCTGGTGACCGCTTCCGGGCGATGTTCGGCTGGCGGGCCGGGGCGCTTGGTCTGGCTGAGTCTGTGCCGGATGTGAAATAATCCACTTCTTTGGTTTTCAGGCTGCGAAGCGTCATGGCGCGTACTCTTTACGACAAACTCTGGGATGCCCACGTGGTCCACACCGAGCCGGACGGGGCCGCGTTACTCTACATCGACCGGCATCTGGTGCACGAAGTCACCAGCCCGCAGGCCTTCGAAGGCTTGAAGTTGGCCGGCCGCGCGCCTTGGCGTACCGCTTCGATTCTGGCGACACCCGACCACAACATTCCCACCGCCGACCGCGACAAGGGCATCGTCGATCCGGTTTCGCGCACCCAGGTCGAGACCCTCGACGCCAACTGCGCCGAGTTCGGTCTGACCGAGTTCGGCATGGCCGATCCGCGCCAGGGCATCGTCCACGTCATCGGCCCGGAACAAGGCTTCACCCTGCCGGGCACCACTCTGGTTTGCGGCGACTCGCACACCAGCACGCACGGCGCCTTCGGTGCCCTGGCCTTCGGCATCGGCACGTCCGAGGTGGAACACGTCCTGGCGACGCAATGCCTGTGGCAGAAAAAGTCCAAAACCATGCTGGTCAAGGTCGAGGGCCAGCTCGGCAAGGGCGTCACCGCCAAGGATATCGCCCTGGACGTCATCGGCCGCATCGGCACCGCCGGCGGCACGGGCTACGCCGTCGAATTCGGCGGCTCGGCCATCCGTGCCCTGCCGATGGAAGGCCGCATGACCCTGTGCAACATGGCGATCGAGGCGGGTGCCCGTGCCGGCATGGTGGCGGTCGACGAGAAAACCCTGGCCTACGTCAAGGCGACGCCGCGCGCGCCCAAGGGCGAGAACTGGGACAAGGCCGAGGCCTGGTGGCGCACCCTGGTGTCCGACGCCGGCGCGGCCTTCGATGCCATCCTGGAGATCCAGGCCGAGGACATCCGCCCGCAGGTCACCTGGGGCACTTCGCCGGAGATGGTGGTCTCCGTGGGCGACAAGGTGCCCGATCCGAACAATGCGCCGAATGCGGTAAAAAAATCCGACTGGGAACGCGCCCTGCACTACATGGGCCTGGCGGCCAATACCCCGATTGCCGAGATCCCGGTGGACAAGGTATTTATCGGCTCGTGCACCAATTCGCGTATCGAGGATCTGCGCGAGGCCGCCAAAGTGGCGCGCTGGGCGACGGGTGCCGGGCGCAAGGTGGCCGGTAACGTCAAACTCGCCATGGTGGTGCCAGGTTCGGGCCTGGTGAAGGCTCAGGCTGAAGCGGAAGGTTTGCACAAGGATTTCCTCGCCGCCGGTTTCGAATGGCGCGACCCGGGCTGCTCCATGTGCCTGGCCATGAACGCCGACCGTCTGGAGCGGGCGAGCGCTGTGCCTCGACCTCGAACCGCAACTTCGAAGGCCGCCAGGGGCAGGGTGGGCGTACCCACTTGGTCAGCCCGGCCATGGCCGCCGCCGCGGCGATTTATGGACATTTCGTTGATGTGAGCGAGGTACTGCAATGACCCCCAAAAAACTGATCATCCTCGGCGCGGTAAAGGTGGTGGTGTTGCTCATCGCCGTCGGCGTCGTCTTCAGTATCTACGGTTGCAATACCGTACAAGGCCTGGGCCAGGACATCGAGAAGGCCGGTGAGGCCATACAGAGGTCGACCAGATGAAACCGTTCACGAAACATGACGGGCTGGTCGCGCCGCTGGATCGCGCCAACGTAGATACCGACGCCATCATCCCCAAGCAATTCCTCAAGTCGATCAAGCGCAGCGGCTTCGGCCCCAACGCCTTCGACGAATGGCGCTACCTGGATCAGGGCGAGCCCGGCAAGTCCAACCACGACCGGCCCCTGAACCCCGACTTCGTTCTCAACCAGGCCCGCTACCAGGGTGCCTCGGTCCTCCTGGCACGGGAAAACTTCGGCTGCGGCTCGTCGCGCGAGCACGCCCCCTGGGCGCTCGAAGACTACGGCTTCCGGGTCATCATCGCCCCGTCCTTCGCCGACATCTTCTTCAACAACTGCTTCAAGAACGGCATCCTGCCCATCGTGTTGCCCGCCGAAACCGTCGACCGCCTGTTCCGCGAGGCCTTTGTCAACGAAGGCTACGCCCTCACCGTCGACCTCGCCGCGCAGACCATCGCCACACCGACCGGCGACCGCATCGCCTTCGACGTCGACCCGGAACGCAAGAACCGCCTGCTCAACGGCCTGGACGACATCGGCATCACCTTGCAGTTCGTTGACCGGATCAAGGCCTACGAAACGCAGCGCCGGCAGGAAGCGCCCTGGTTGTTTCAGTGAACGCCTGAGACGTGTCGATCTAACTCAAAGAGGTAAGCCCCCGGCTATGCCGGGGGACTCACCCAGGTTTGACCTATGCGACGGTCGTATTGTGATGTCGGCTGCGAAGGTTGTTCCCCCCTTTGTAAAAGGGGGGCTAGGGTACCGAAGGGTAGGGGCTTCATCAGGGATTTCTAGGGTGGTTGGTCATGCGAAGGCCGCTAAATCCCCCTTAATCCCCCTTTTTCAAAGGGGGAGGCGGCTTGGGCGAGGCGTGCCGATGATTGGTTTTCGGCGCCTTTGAGGCGCTCACAATCTCAAGCCACCGGCTTTGCCGGTGGTATCTGACGGGATATCTGCTGTTTCAATCGTCCCCTCGATGGAAGGGTTGGGCGCCGCGCTCACGATGCTTGATCGTTAAGCACAGCAAGGCTGTGAGCCACGCGTTCCACGGCCCGGCGACCTTCCTCGATGGCTTCCTTGGCGCGGTGGAAGTCGAGCAGGCGAAGGCTCGCCAACCGGGGTGCCACAAGCACGTCCGGCGGCTCGCCAGCCATCCGGCTGCGCGCAATCCTCACCAGGACGATGTCCATGCTGGTGCTCAGGACGTCCATCATCGAAGGCATCGGCGGCTCCTCGGGCGACTTCTCGGGTGCGAGCGCGGCGAGGTTTTCGCGCAACTTGAGCATCCACTGAGGCTGGGAGGCCGGCGCATCCGGTGCCGCGGCCGTGCGGAAGCGGCGACCCAGGATGTCGGAGCCGAGGTCGACCGCGATCACGACGTCCGCGCCCATTGCGCGGGCGAGCGACACCGGGATCGGGTTGGCCAGTCCGCCGTCCACCAGCAGCGAACCTTCCCGGCGCACGGGCGTGAATATCCCGGGCAGAGCGATCGATGCGCGTACGGCGTCCAGCGTCGAGCCGCTTTGCAGCCAAACTTCCGCCCCGGTCTGTAACGAGGTCGCAACCGCGGCAAAGGGAAGTTCAAGCTGCTCGATTGGACGGTCCGCAAAATTGTTGCGAAGGAATTGCATCAGCCGATCGCCCTTGAGCAACCCCGCATTCAGGCTGACGTCGGCGAACCCGAACACGTTGCCGATCTCCAACCCAAGTACCCAGCGCTCCAGGCGCTCCAGTTCACCTGCCGCGTAGGCAGCCCCCACCAGTGCGCCAATGGACGTACCGCACACCAGATCCGGGCGAACGCCGGCCTCCTCTAGCGCGCGGATAACGCCTATATGAGCCCAGCCACGCGCCGAACCGCTGCCCAGCGCAAGACCCACCCGTGGCCTGCGCGGCACAGTCATGTGTCGCTCTCGCGAGTGCCGGGCCATGCTTCCATGCCCTGAGCGATCACGTCAGGCCGCTGGGTCCGCTGCTCGCCGAGCGTCAATGCAGCCGAACGTTTAGGGTATGGGGCGCCCGCGCAGGCGCCGGCAAAGGTCAAAGCCGGCATTTCGAACGTCCCGCCTGACCCGTCAGTCAGGCATGACAGAAAGGAATAAAGCATTTGATTCCCCCAAAAAACAGCGAAACCGTTATGGAAACGTTGAAGAATTCGTCATCGCGAGGAGCGCAGCGACGTGGCGATCCATAGGCTGTTGATTTATTTAGTGCACTGGATTGCCGCGCTTCGCTCGCAATGACAATGAGCGAATAAATCAGCGTTTCGTTATCTGCCCCAAATTGTTTCGAGGCGTCGGCATGGCCATTGTACGTTGGCATAGGAGCGTTGAAACAGGTGGCAGTCTGATCTAGCCCCGGGGCCGGACGCTGCCGCCACGCCCTGAGTCCTAGAGCGGCTTGGAAACACGTAGAGCTTGTGGAGGTAGACGATGCTGGTCTTCGCACCCTGTTGGCTGATGGATCCGCCCTGACAGGACACGCTCTTGAGGACACCTGTGACCGGGACTGGATTGATGATTCGCTGGGCGAAGAAGTAGTAGCCATACAACGACGCGCAAATGATGACCGGGCCGAGCAACATGATCCAAAGGACGAGTGGCAACGGCCTTCCTGAAGTTCCGGTGTCTGTGCGAGTCATGGTCGTCAAGGTGGGGGTGACTGCAGGGGCGGGTATTTGGGTCAGCCGTGACCCGCTTCGGCATGCAATTTCAGCCCAAGTGCGCCAATGATTTTAAGGATGGTATCGAAGCCAGGACTACGATCACCGGAGAGTGCTTTGTAAAGACTTTCGGGAGACAGTCCGGCATCGCGCGCAACCTGTGACATACCTTTGGCGCGAGCAATATCGCCAATTGCCTTGGCAATGAATGCAGCATCCCCGTCGGCTTCTTCAAAGCAGGCTTCAAGATAAGCGGCCATTTCCTCTGGTGTTCTGAGGTGTTCGGCAACGTCATAGCGCGTGGTCACGGTCTTGGTCATGGTTGCTACTCCGAAAGGTTATCGATGTCTTCCACCACGATGCCCACGTTGTCCATACGCTTGACTGTCACGATATCTCCTTGGCGGCTAACGCCTGCAGCTCAGGGCGCGCCGCGAGCGGCGCGTCCCTTGCAGCGACGTGTTAGATGCCAAATCTGTTGTTGGAAAGTATTCGATCACGGGTATACCCTATTGTGGCCAGCTCTTGCACTATCGAGTTCTTGAAATCGCGATGAATCCTAAACGGAAATATTTGAAACGTTTGAAGTGGCTGATCAAAGTGAGGTTGCCATACAAAGTACCCGTCCTGCGATAAGGCGCGATCATTCCGAGCCGGGGAAACACGAAAGCGCGGAGTATCGAGATGCTTTTCCACCTTAAAATAATCATCGACATGAAGTTGACGTTCGTCCTCAGAGCCAATTAGCTCCCCCTTATTTCGGTCTGGCACGGCTGTTTCGCCTCGGCCAGGTTGGTAAGGAAACATGTAGAGCTTTCCATCAACACTGTCGTCAACAGCGCCATCCCAATTGGCGCATGCGAAAAACAAAGCGCAATAGAGCGAGCTGGTTACGTCGATCATTCTGGTGCCATTTGTCTCGTCATAGTGTTGCATCAACGACCACCACCCGGAATGGTCAAGATCGAGCGAAACGCCCCCGTCACCGAATACGGTGGCTCTCAAGTCGCTATCCCAGTTGCACCGATTCTGGAACTCAGTCAGCAATCTCCTCTCCTCTGAGGTTGCGTTGCACGGATCTTCGATGGTCCAGTCGACTGCAATATTTCTACCCAAGCGAGACTTGAGTTCCCAACCAAAAACGTGCTCCCCACGAAAGAAAAGTGGGGTTGCATATCCGTCAAATAGCTTCTTAATCCCGCTGCACTTCAGTACCGCTTCAGTGGTCGAACAAATATATTCGTCTCCCATAGCATTGAACTGGAAGACCTCCTCCAAGGCGTTATCAATCCATTGCTGGCCCACTTGAAATTGGGATGAAGCAGGAACATTGATCGAAGAAGGTTCGATCTTGAGATCATGTAGCGCACCAATCGCTTTCATTAACTTGTCGATTGACCCACCGTCGCCAGGTGCATAGGATGAGCCCTGCTGATGAAGTGCCTGATACATCCTTTCAATCCACTTGATGAGGATTCGGCGATTGCCTTCGTAGATCTTTGTCATGGCATCTAACGTGTTAGCTCAGCCGCCTGCAAAAGCGCAGTTTTTTGACGGTCGGCTGTAGCAATTAGTTAGATTCATTTAAAATTTTGCTGCGCTCGTAATTAGACATAATGTCCTTGAGCATGCTCTTCGGCATCCGCCCACCAAATCGATCCATCACCATCTCGATTGGCATACCAGCTTTGAGCATGTCTGAAACTTGCTCTTGAATCATACCTAACGGCATATCAAAATCGCGCATGCGATAGCGCTCATTCTCGTGTTCCAATTTTCTAATTCTCGAGTTAAGTATTCTAGTATTCTCAAGAATCTCGCCTAGAACATCTTCCTTTGGGCGTGGCTTTGATGGTGGCTGAGCTTCGGTGGTTGCAAGAATTTGCTTGAACCGCTGTTCAAACTGAGGCCAATAAGTTTCGAAGACCTGCTCCAAAATCCGGTTATCTAGGCCATTACCGGAAAGAGCGCTGTTTAATGTTTTTACGAGGCCGAGTACGCTTTCTCGGACAGGAAATGTGTGATTGAACTGAGCAAGAGGGTCTTCAATATCTTTCGGTTCTAGATCGACTAAAAGGGTACATACTCTGGAGGTAGAGAGTCCTTTTGCAAGTGCGCCCGCTTCAAAGAGAATCCAAGGGCGGTTCTTGTTCTCTTGCGTGAGGCAGATGATTCCAACCGTCGTATCCTTTAGCTGATCGTTAATTTCTCCAAACCACAGTGATCCACGATCAAGATCGCGTGTCGATATCCATGGACGTGATGCTTGAATAACACAACACAACCAGTCGCTTAACAAATTAGCTACTTCTTTGCTGCGTTGCCCCGACCAGCTCAAAAAAACTTTCATAAGTTCCCCTTTGATTAATCTAACGTTTGAGGTAAGCAGCGTGCAGTAGGCACGTCCGCTTGACCGAATGGTTAGACCGTATTGCTAGGCCTCACCGGGAGGGAGCCTCGGAGGTTTCCTCTCTACTGGAACGCGTTGACAAGAAGCGCGGCGACTGCCCCCCCTAGCGAAGCAAGCATCAGGAACCCAATGCGAGCCTCGCTTGAGCGCCGAGTTGCGCCCCACCAGGAGGTTCCGGGCAGGGGAGGCTTGTATCGGCCCCATTTCGGGCCAACGACGATCCTGTAGATGGCCAACATCGAGTAAAGAAGGATGAGCAATAGGATTCCAGGGCTTCTTAGCCAAGGGGGTACCTCGCTGATCGCCAGCACTACACTCGTTGTCGCGATGGTCAGGATGCCGAACAGCGCGAAGCGCCTTGAGTGCCTGAAGAACTCGCGGAATGCCGATAGCCACGGTTCGCCTTGACTTCTGAACCATGTTGCGGCGCGCGCGCTCGTACCCGCCCCGTACGCCACGACACCCAGTACCGTGGGAAGCGCGACTACGACAACGGATGACGTCGCCTCGGCCTGGATGCTCCCCGCGAACACGCCAGTCCCCAACGCGACGAGAGTCCCCCAGATCGCGGTGAAGCGAGCGGCGCCGAAGTTGCCTTCTAAGGCAGCACTTCGTGAGTGCATAGCGAAGTACAGAATCAGGATGGTGAAGATGTGGCGCCAGTGGGTCCAGAGCACTATGTCAATGCCAATGAGCGACAGAACGAGGTGTACGAGAGGGTCCACGTACCGAAAGACGGCGTCCATGAATTTGTCGTAGGACTCTACGAATCCTCTCAGGAGTTCTCCAAGTCGCAACGCAATTGCCACTTCTACGATTCGAAGGAGGGCTGCGGTGTTCCACAAGACACCGAGACCTGTGAAGAACGCGATAGCCAGCTTCATGTGCGCCTTGCCTTTGCCGTGGTGAGCAGAACGTTCTCCATTCGCAAGCGCTGCGGTGTTGGCGCTTGCCTGTGAGGTCTAACGTAATGTGTACACCATTCGTGTGTACAATCTGGAAAACGGAAACGCCTATTTCCTCATAAATATCATAGGGATGGAACGATTGTCACAACGCATGCACTCCCAAATTCTGTCGAGGCCGCTAGTGCCTCGGAACCCAAGCTTCTTGACCGTGTCAGGGACCGGATTCGACGTCTTGGCTATTCGCGCCGGACTGAGCTTTCTTATTTGGCTTGGATTTAACGCTTTATCGTCATTCATGGCAAGCGACACCCCGCCGAGTTGGGCAAGCCCGAGGTCGAGGCCTTTTTGACCTATCTTGCGTCAGCACGCAATGTCGCCTCCTCGACACAGAATCTGGCCTTGTCATCGATCTTGTTTCTTTACAGGGAGGTGCTTGAAATACCCTTGCCCTGGCTGACCGAGGTGGTGCGTGCGAAGAAGCCGGCCTGTTTGCCGACGGTGCTGAATCGTAAGGAGATACAGGCGTTGCTGGCCAAGTTGGATGATCCGCCCCTGGATTTGGCCGTGCCTTGGGAAGTGCCGTCAAATCCCCCCCAGCCCCCCTTTTTCAAAGGGAGGAGTCGGTGGCCTGCTTTGCCAACTTTCCTTGACCAGCGCATCCGCCGAGATGATCTACACCCATGTGTTGAACAGGGGTGGGCGTGGGTTAGGGAACCCGCTGGATGGGTGAGGGTAGGACGATGGCGTTGGCCGTGCCTTGGGAAGCGCCGTCAAATCCCCCCCAGCCCCCCTTTTTCAAAGGGGGGAGTCGGTGGCCTGCTTTGCCAACTTTCCTTGACCAGCGCATCCGCCGAGATGATCTACACCCATGTGTTGAACAAGGGTGGGCGCGGGGAAAGGAGCCCGCTGGATGGGTGCGGATGATTCCCCGGATTTCGCTGACGCTTCATCCGGGCTTCTTGCTACTTGCTTGTTGATATCCAGTCGACCCAGTCAACGCCACAGACTCTTAATGCGTGCCAAAGATGCGCGCAATACGTCTGTAATGGCACAATACCCGGCTTGTTATTCCCCTACGGAACGAAGTCATGAAAATCGCGGTGTTGCCGGGTGACGGCATTGGCAAGGAGATCGTCGCTCAGGCGGTCAAGGTTCTCGACGTTCTGAAGCGCGATGGCGCGAAGATCGAGATGGAGTACGGCAATATCGGCGGCGCCGGCTACGATGCCGAGGGCGATCCGCTGCCGGATACCACCCTGAAGATGTCGAAGGCGGCGGATGCCGTGCTGCTGGGCGCCGTGGGTGGTCCCCAGTACGACACGCTGGACCGGCCCCTGCGCCCTGAACGCGGCCTGCTGCGCATCCGCAAGGAACTGAACCTGTTCGCCAACCTGCGACCGGCGCTGCTCTATCCGGAACTGGCGGGCGCGTCCTCCCTCAAGCCGGAGGTGGTGGCGGGGCTGGATATCATGATTGTCCGGGAACTGACCGGCGATGTGTATTTCGGCCAGCCGCGCGGCATCGAAATCCGCAATGGCGAGCGTGTCGGCTTCAACACGATGATCTAGTCCGAGTCGGAGGTGCGCCGCGTGGCGCATGTCGCCTTCGGCATCGCCATGAAGCGTGGCAAGAAGCTGTGCTCGGTGGAGAAGGCCAATGTGCTGGAGTGCTCCGAACTGTGGCGCGATGTGGTCGCCGAGGTGGCCAGGGAGTACCCCGAGGTGGCGCTGTCGACGCTATACGTCGATAACGCCGCCATGCAATTGGTGAGGAACCCGAAGCAGTTCGATGTCATCGTCACCGGCAATATCTTCGGCGACATCCTGTCGGACCAGGCGTCCATGCTGTCCGGCTCCATCGGCATGCTGCCGTCGGCCTCGCTGGACGAGCATAACAAGGGCATGTACGAGCCGATCCACGGTTCGGCGCCGGACATCGCCGGCAAGGATCTGGCCAATCCACTGGCGACCATCCTGTCGCTGTCGATGATGTACAAGTACACCTTCAACGACCAAACCACCGCGGACCGCATCGACAACGCGGTGAAGAAGGTGATCGCCCAGGGTTACCGCACCGGCGACATCTGGACCGAGGGCTGCAACCGGGTGTCGTGTACCCAGATGGGCGATGCCGTCGTCGCGGCGATGTAATTGGATGTGATGTCGGGTTACGGCCTGCGGCCTGACCCGACCTACGAAGATTTTTGAGGAATAGCGAAATGAAACGAGTAGGTCTGATCGGTTGGCGCGGTATGGTGGGTTCGGTCCTGATGGGCCGGATGAAGGAAGAACGGGATTTCGACCACATCGATCCGGTGTTCTTCACCACCTCCAACACCGGTGGCAAGGGGCCGGACATCGGCAAGGACGTGCCGCCGCTGAAGGACGCCAACAGCGTCGATGAACTCAAGGCGATGGACATCATCATCACCTGCCAGGGCGGCGACTACACCAAGGAGGTGTACCCGAAGCTGCGCGCCACCGGCTGGAACGGCTACTGGATCGACGCCGCCTCCGCCCTGCGCATGAAGGACGAGGCGATCATCATCCTCGACCCGGTGAACAAGCACGTCATCCAGGACGGCATCAAGAACGGCGTCAAGACCTATGTCGGCGGCAATTGCACGGTGTCGCTGATGCTCATGGCCATCGGCGGCCTGTTCGACAAGGGCCTGGTCGAGTGGATCGCGCCGCAGACCTATCAGGCGGCCTCGGGCGCCGGGGCGCGCAACATGCGCGAACTGCTGCAACAGATGGGCGCGGTCAACGCCGAGGTCAAGTCGCTGCTCGACGATCCGGCCTCCGCCATCCTGGAGATCGACAAAAAGGTCACCGACTTCCTGCGCTCCGACCGTTATCCCGTGAATGTATGGCCGGTGCCGCTGGCCGCCAGCCTGATCCCGTGGATCGACGTGCCGCTCGAATCCGGCCAGTCCAAGGAAGAGTGGAAGGCGCAGGTCGAGGCCAACAAGATCCTCGGTCGCTCGGATAACCAGATCCCGATCGACGGCCTGTGCGTGCGCGTCGGCGCCATGCGTTGCCATTCGCAGGCGCTGACCATCAAGATGACCCAGGATGTGCCCCTCGACGAGATCCACGGCATCATCGCCGAGCACAATCAGTGGGTTAAGGTGGTGCCGAACGATCGGCAGATAACCATGGAGCAACTGACGCCCGCCGCCGTCACCGGCACGCTCACCGTGCCGGTCGGTCGCATGCGCAAGCTGAACATGGGCAAGGATTACCTCAGTGCCTTCACCGTCGGCGACCAGCTCCTCTGGGGCGCCGCCGAGCCGCTGCGCCGGATGCTGCGCATCCTGCTGGAGGCTTGATGGCCGAAACGCGCCCGCCGGTACGTATAGCCATTCTGGGCGCTCAAGATCCGCTAGGCGAGGCCGTCATGGCCTTGCTGACTGAGCGCGATATTGCCGTCGATGAATTGATCCCGCTGTCCCTGGAAGAGACCGATGACGTGGTCGAATTCGCCGGCAACGAGCTGGCTATCGGCAAGGTGGAAGGATTCGACTGGCGCGCTGTCGATGCCCTGATCGCCGCCACCCACGACGCCGCCGCCCGCAGGCACATCGAATCGGCCGCGAACCAGGGCTGCCCGGTCGTCTGCCTGCTGAATGACCTTGATGCGCGCGCCGATGGCGTCGTGCGGGTCGCCTCGGGCCTGGCTCTGGCGGCGGCGCAGGTGCTCAAGCCTATCGCCCGCAAGGCGGGTTTGCAGTCGGTGGATGTCTTCGCGGCGCTCCCCGTGTCCCTGGCCGGCAAGCCGGGGGTTGAAGAACTGGCGGTACAGACCCGGTCGGTATTCAATCTGGATGTGGCCGAGACAGAAATCTTCCCGGTCAGGATTGCCTTCAACATGATTCCGCAAGTGGGCAAGCCCTTGGCCAACGGCGACATCGACTCCGAAGCGTTGAGCGCCGCCGACCTGCGCGAGCGTCTCGGCATGCCGCAACTCCCGGTCATGGTCACCGCGACCTGGGCGCCCATGTTCTACGGCGCGGCACTGGCGATCCATGGCACGACGGAGCGGGACTGCGGCCGAAGCGATCTGCGCGACTGGCTGAGCCAGGCCTCCGGTGTCATCGTGATGGATGAAGCCCTGCTCGGTGGCGTGCCGACGCCCTACACCGAAGCCCAGGAAAATGAGGATGTCTTCGTCGGCCGCTTGCGCACCGAAGCGGTGGCGGGTCGACGCTTCGCGCTGTGGATGGTTTGTGACGTAATACGCCTGGAAGCCGCGCGCATGGTGGATCAGATCGAAAATCTGATTGAAAAAAAAGCGAAATAGGTGATAACGTAAGAATCGCTGTCAAAAGAACCGCCTAACTTACTGAGTTGTCGTGATAATTTCGCGAACCTGGGCGTTTTCTGAAAATGACTGAGGATAAGGGTGAGACGATGCGCAAATCGTTGCGAATCAATGCGTTAATGCTGGCAACGTTGCTGGCGGCCGATGTCGCCGGGGCCGCCGGACTGCGCCGGCTGTCGGTCATGTCGGCTCTGGGGCAGCCACTGAAGGCCGAGATCGAACTGTTGTCGGTGCCGCCTGAGGAGATGGGCAACCTGAGCGCCAAGCTCGCCAGCGCCGAGGCCTTCCGTCAGGCCCGGCTGGACCGGGTCGAAGCCTTGAGCAATGTTCAGTTCAACATCACCCAACGTACCGGTGGACAGCCGGTGTTGCGCATCTCCTCGACGACCCCCGTCAGCGATCCATTCCTCGATCTGCTGATTGAATTGAATTGGAGCTCCGGCCGTATCCTGCGGGAATACACCGTGCTGCTTGACCCGCCTGCCGATACGCGGGCGACCTCGGAAGCCACGACGCCCGTGGTACCCACCTCGACAGCCGCCAGGCAGGAGCAGGTCAAGCCGCTGGATACGGGTGCGACCAAAAAAAGCGCGGCCAAGGACGCTGGCGCCAAGGAATCCACTCCGTCGGGCCCGCCGGCGGATGCTTCAACCTACGGTCCGGTGAAATCCGGCGAGACCCTGCGCGCGATCGCCAGCAAGGTAAAACCGCCCGAGGTCAGCATCGACATGATGATGGCCGGCCTGTATCAGGCCAACAAAAACGCCTTTGCCCGGGACAACATCAACCTGCTCAAGAAAGGCCGAACCCTGGCTGTTCCCGGGCAGGATGCCGTGATCAGCATGTTCAGCCCGAGCCAGGCCCGCGATCTGGTCCGGGAACATGGCGCGGCGTGGCAGGCCTACCGGGGCCAGGTAGCCGATATGGCCGCCAAATCGGCGGCACCCACGCCGGTCGACAAAAAGGATGGCGCCCAGGGCAAGATCGTCGCGGCGCCGGCCAAGGATAAGGTGACGCCCCCGGCCGCCCCGGGCGCCGATGTCCTGAAGCTTTCCAAGGGGAGTCCCGCTGCGGACGCCAAGGCGCAGCAGCGTCAGCAGGTGCTCGAAGAAGAACTGGCCGCCAAGGGACGCTCGCTCAAGGAAGCCAATGCGCGTGTCGTGCAACTGGAGAAAACGGTCAAGGACATGCAGCAGTTGATCAAACTAAAGGATCAACAGTCGAAAACCAAGACGCCGATGGCGGCGCCGCCGGTTCAAGCCGAAAAACCAACGCCCGCCGAGCCGGAAAAGGTTGCTCCCGAGCCCGTCCAGGCCCTGCCGCCCGTACCGGTGGCGGAAGAACCCAGTTTCATCGCCAGCCTGCTGGAAAAACCGCTCTATCTTGGCGGCGCCCTTGCCGCCTTGCTGCTGCTGCTTCTGGGCTGGATGCTGCTCGGTCGGCGTCGGCATAGCAATCTTGCGCAACTGGAACAAAGCGTCATCAACAGTGGCGACGATTTCAAGACAGCGATCTTCCGCACCACGGCCGGGGTGACGACGCAGGCGCCTGCTCCGCAAACCAGTGTCATGACCGATTTCAGCCGGCTCGGGCTGGGGGCGATCGATACCCACGAGGTCGATCCGATTGCCGAGGCCGAGGTCTATATGGCCTATGGCCGGGATGCGCAGGCCGAAGAAATCCTCAAGGAAGCGCTGAACAAGGATGCCGGTCGGCACGAGATTGCCTTGAAGCTTCTGGAGATCTATGCGACGCGCCGGGATACGGCCGCGTTCGAGACGCAGGCCAGCGAGATCTATGCCGCCTTGGCCGGGGAACCCACGCCACTCTGGGGCAAGGTCACGGAATTGGGCCGCTCCATCGATCCGAATAATCCCCTGTATCAATTCAAGGGAACGCATAACGGATTCCCGGTGGCCCCCGAGGTCGCCCCCTATTCGGCCGGTGCGGATGCCTTGCGTGAAATGGCAGCCACCGATTTCTCCCTGCAAGGGCTGGATCAGGGTGATGTCGCGGCGACCCGGAGCGAGTCGCCCGCCGCCATGGAAAATCTGTTTACCGACGAACCGGTACCGATGTTCGCGGAAGACAGTGCCAAATCCGCCGCCGACGATCTGGACGGGGTCATCGATTTTCAACTGGACCTGGATACACCAGGCCAGGGCCTCGGCGAGGACGCCGAGTCTGCCGCCCCGCTGACCGAATCGAATCCCTTCGCTACGCCGACACGGCCGCAGTTGAGTGAAACGGATGAGGCGTTCCCGGCGTTCGACGTCGGTAATTTCGGCACGCCCACGGACCTGTCCGCCGAACCTGTCGAGGCATCGCCGGCAGCCGCCATCGAGGCAGCATCTGAAGACGTCAGCCCGGAAAGCTTGCCGGATATGGATTTTTCGTCGATCGATCTCGAACTGTCCGAGCCGATGCCTGAAACTCCAGCGGTCGTCGAGATCGAGGTCAAAGCGCCCGCCGATGTGGAAGCGGCCGCGGATGATGAAAATATCGATCCGGAAATATTGGAGGAGGTCAGTACGAAGCTCGACCTCGCCAAGGCCTACATCGAGATGGGCGACAAGGAAGGCGCGCGCGAGACCCTGGAAGAGGCTCTCCTCGAAGGCAATAGCCAACAAAAGGCGCTGGCACGCGATCTTATGGCTTCAAGCGCTTAACAGGATCGGATGCATCCGACGGCGCGCATCGTCTTGTACCTGTTCTCAGCCCTGGTCATTCCAGGGCTGAGTTTTTTCGGGCTGGGCTGCACCCTGGGTGCCGTGCTGGTCGGTATCCGGCGACGTGTCGCGGCGGTGTCCCGATTGCTCTGGCGGACGCGCTGGCTGTTCCTGCTGTTGTTCCTCGGCTATGCCTATAGCCAGCCTGGCGAAGCGTTGTGGCCGGCAATCGCCGAGTATTCGCCTACCCGGGAAGGCTTGTGGCTTGGGGCTTCGCACGCTTTGCGCTTGCTGGTCATCCTGCTGCTGTTGGATTTCCTGGTTTTGGCCATGCCCCGCGAGCCGCAACTGGCCGGTATCTATGGCTTGCTGCAACCCTTTGCCTTTCTGGGGATTGCCGCCGAACGTACCACCGTCAGACTCGGGCTGACCCTGCAGGCCATGGAACGGCCAATCTCCGAGCGTGGCCGATTGAGCGACCTGTTCCAGTCAGAACAGCCGGATCATCCGGAGACAGCCGCGTACAGCCTCACCTTGGTTCCCTGGCAAAAACGCGATGCCGTTATGTTGCTGACGGGAATAATCACGCTGGCATTGTTATGGCACTACGCATAGCTCTGGGCCTGGAGTACGACGGCAGATGCTTCTGTGGCTGGCAGACCCAGCCGGGTGGCTGTGCGATTCAGGATGCCGTCGAACGGGCCCTTGCCCAGGTCCATGGCGAGCCGGTGCGGACGATAGTCGCCGGGCGCACCGATGCCGGCGTCCATGCGACCTCCCAGGTGCTGCATTTCGACGCGCGGCATGCGCGCCCCCTGAGTGCCTGGCAACGCGGTACCAACGCGCACCTGCCGGAGGGGGTCGCGGTACTCTGGGCGCGCGCGGTGGCCGAGGATTTTCACGCCCGTTTCGCGGCCCAGGAGCGCACCTATCGTTATTATTTGCTGAATCATCCGGTCCGTCCGGCACTCATGGCCGGACGGGTAGGCTGGGTGCACGCCCCCCTGGATCTCGCCGCGATGCAGGCAGCATCGAAGCATCTGCTGGGCTTGCACGATTTCACTTCCTTCCGTGCCGCCGAGTGCCAGGCCAGGACGCCGTTTCGCGATCTGCGCGTGGCCAGTGTCGAGAAACAGGGGCACTATGTGATCTTTGAGTTTCGTGCCAACGCCTTCCTGCATCATCAGGTGCGCAATATGGTCGGCGCCCTGGTCTGGGTCGGTCTCGGCAGGCGCTTGCCAGTGTGGCTGGCGGAGGTGCTTGAAGCCCGTGATCGGCGTCAGGCTGCCGCGACCTTTTCCGGCGACGGCTTGTATTTGACTGGCGTCGCCTATGGCTGCGAATGGGGTTTGCCGACCACTGAAAACCGATTGCCGACATTGCCATGAAAACCATGAGAACCCGAGTCAAGATCTGCGGCATCACCCGCATCGAAGATGGCCTTGCCGCCGCCCGGGCCGGAGTCGATGCCATCGGTCTGGTATTCGCCCCCAGTCCGCGCCGCGTCGATACCGGGCAAGCGCGTGCCATCCTTGAGGCCTTGCCGCCCTTTGTGGCCAGCGTCGCGCTCTTCGTCAACCCGACGCAGGGCGAAGTCGAACGTGTCATCGCCGAGGTCCGCCCCGACTGGCTGCAATTCCATGGCGAGGAGTCGCCCGAGTTCTGCGCCGCGTTCGACCATCCCTATTTCAAGGCGGCGCGGGTCAGGCCGGGGCTGAATTTGATAGAATACGCAGCCTTGTATGCCGATGCCCGGGCGCTGCTACTGGATGCCTGGTCGCCGGACGCCCATGGCGGCACCGGCCATCGCTTCGACTGGGGCTTGATCCCGCTGGATTTGCCCAAGCCGGTGATACTCGCCGGCGGTCTGGACGCCGGTAATGTCGCCGAGGCCGTGCGTCAGGTGCAGCCTTGGGCGGTGGATGTCTCCAGCGGAGTCGAGGTGGGCAGGGGCATTAAAGACGCGGCCAGGATCGCCGCCTTCATGAAGGAAGTCAGCAATGCAGATGTATGACCTGCCCGACGCACGCGGGCACTTCGGGCCCTATGGCGGCATTTATGTCGCCGAGACGCTCATGGCGGCGCTGGACGAACTGGCCCGCGAATACGAGGCCGCCAGGCACGATCCGGATTTCCAGGCGGAATTCCACCACGAACTGCGCCACTATGTTGGCCGGCCCAGCCCGATCTACCATGCCAAGCGCTGGTCGGAGCTGCTCGGCGGCGCGCAGATCTACCTGAAGCGCGAAGACCTCAACCATACCGGCGCGCACAAGATCAACAACACCATCGGCCAGGCCCTGCTCGCCCGGCGCATGGGCAAGAAGCGGGTGATCGCCGAGACCGGCGCCGGCCAGCATGGTGTCGCCTCGGCGACCGTGGCGGCGCGCTACGGCATGGAATGCGTCGTCTACATGGGCGCCGAGGACATCAAGCGTCAGTCGCCGAACGTGTTCCGCATGAAGTTGCTTGGGGCCACGGTGGTCGGCGTCGAGTCCGGTTCCAAGACACTGAAGGATGCCCTCAACGAGGCCATGCGCGACTGGGTGACGAATGTCGAGTCGACGTTCTACATCCTTGGCACCGCCGCCGGTCCGCATCCGTACCCGATGCTGGTGCGCGACTTCCAGTGCGTCATCGGCGACGAGAGCAAGGTGCAGATGGCCGAGCAGCTCGGCCGTCAGCCGGACGCCGTGATCGCCTGCGTCGGCGGCGGTTCGAACGCCATCGGCATCTTCTATCCCTACATTGCCGTCGACGGCGTTCGCCTGATCGGTGTCGAGGCGGGCGGCAACGGCATCGCCAGCGGCCAGCACGCCGCGCCGCTGTCGGCCGGGACGCCGGGCGTGCTGCACGGCTTCCGCAGTTACCTGATGCAGGACGCCAACGGCCAGATCATCGAGACCCATTCGGTTTCCGCCGGCCTGGATTACCCCGGTGTCGGTCCGGAACACAGCTACCTGAAGGACAGCGGGCGTGCCGAGTACGTCAGCATCGACGACGACGAGGCTCTCGCCGCCTTCCACAACCTCTGCCGCTATGAAGGTATCATCCCGGCCCTGGAATCGAGCCATGCCCTGGCGCATGCCGCGAAGATCGCGCCGACCATGAGCAAGGACCGGATTCTCCTGGTCAACCTCTCCGGCCGGGGCGACAAGGACATCAACACCGTTGCCCGGATTTCCGGAATCGAGCTCTGACATGTCGCGTATCGCATCGACCTTTGCTGCCCTGAAAGCGGCCAACCGCAAGGCCCTGATCCCCTTCATCACCGCCGGCGATCCGGCGCCCGACCGCACCGTGCCGCTGATGCATGCGCTGGTCGAAGGCGGCGCCGACATCATCGAACTGGGTGTACCGTTTTCCGACCCGATGGCCGATGGCCCGACCATACAGCGGGCCAGCGAGCGCGCCTTGAAACACGGCGTCGGTCTCAAGGACGTTCTGGCCATGACTGGCGAGTTCCGCAAGACCAACACGAGCACGCCGGTGGTGTTGATGGGCTATGCCAACCCCATCGAAGCCATGGGCTGGGATGGATTCTGCACGGCCGCGAAGCAGGCGGGCGTCGATGGCGTGTTGACGGTCGACTACCCGCCCGAGGAATCCGCCGAATTTGCCGCCAAGTGCGCCGCCGCCGGACTGGACAACATCTACCTGCTGGCGCCGACCACACCGGAAGCGCGCGTCGCGGCCATCACCAGGCTGGCCAGAGGTTTCGTCTATTACGTTTCGCTAAAGGGCGTGACGGGTGCCGCGACGCTTGACCTGAGCGAAGTCGCGGCCCGGGTCGGTATGATCCGCGGCAATGCGGGTCTGCCGGTCGGCGTCGGCTTTGGTATCCGCGATGCCGAAACGGCCCGGCAGGTCGCCGAGGTTGCCGATGCCGTGGTGATCGGCAGCCGCATCGTTCAGGAGATCGAAACCTCCGCGCCCGAGGCGCAACTGGACAATGTCAGAAACTTCGTGGCCGGCGTGCGCGCCGCCCTGGATAGATAAGGACATCCTCATGAGCTGGTTCCAGAAGATCATCCCCCCGAAGATTCAGCGCCGCGTCATGGCCGCCAAGAAGGTCGTGCCCGAGGGGCTGTGGAGCAAGTGCGATTCCTGCGAGGAAGTCCTGTATCGCGCCGAGCTCGAACAGAATCTCAACGTCTGTCCGAAGTGCGGCCATCACAACCGCGTCGGTGCCCGCAAGCGCCTGGAGTTTTTCCTCGACGAAGGCGGCATGCAGGAGATCGGCGCCAATGTGATCCCGGTGGATAGCCTGAAATTCAAGGACAGCAAGCGCTATGTCGACCGCCTCAGCGATGCCACCAAGGAAGTCGAAGAGAGTGATGCCCTGGTGGTGATGAAGGGGACGCTGTACGGCCAGCCGATGGTGGCGGCGGCCTTTGAATTCCGCTTCATGGGCGGTTCGATGGGGTCGGTGGTCGGCGAGCGTTTCGCGCGCGGCATAGAAGCCGCCATGTCGGCGCGCGCGCCCTTCGTCTGCTTCGCCGCGAGTGGCGGCGCGCGTATGCAGGAAGGCCTGCTGTCGCTGATGCAGATGGCCAAGACCAGCGCCGCGCTGACGCATCTGGCGGCCTATCGCCTGCCTTTCGTTTCGGTACTGACCGACCCGACCATGGGCGGCGTCTCGGCGAGTTTCGCCATGCTCGGCGATGTCATCATCGCCGAGCCCAATGCCCTGATCGGCTTCGCCGGGCCGCGCGTCATCGAACAAACCGTGCGCGAGACGCTGCCCGAGGGGTTTCAGCGCTCCGAGTTCCTGCTTGAGCACGGTGCCGTCGATATGATCGTCGACCGCCGCAATCTGCGCGATACGGTGGCGAAGTTGTGCGCGCAACTGACACATAAGCCGACACCGGCATAACCCTTGATCTCCGCTGCACTGGGTGACTGGCTGTCACGGCTGGAATCCCGGCATCACAAGCCGATCGATCTCGGCCTGGAACGCATCGCCGAGGTGCTGGACCGACTGGACTTCGTCGTCGACTGTCCGGTGATCGTCGTCGGCGGCACCAATGGCAAGGGTTCCGCCTGCGCGTATCTGCACACCATCCTGTCGCAGGCCGGTTATCACGTCGGCCTTTACACTTCGCCCCACCTGCGCCACTTCAACGAGCGGGTGCGCATCGGCGTCGACCTGGCCGACGATACGAGCCTGATCGCCGCCATGGCGGCCGTCGAAGCGGTACGCCAGGATACCGAGCTGACCTATTTCGAACACACCACGCTAGCCGCGCTCTGGCTGTTCCAGCGTGCCCGGCTGGAGGCCCTGATCCTCGAAGTCGGTCTCGGGGGGCGTCTGGATGCCGTTAATGTCGTCGAGTCCGATTGTGCCGTGGTGACCTCGGTCGATCTCGATCATCAGGATTATTTAGGTACGGATCGCGAGCGGATTGGTTTTGAAAAGGCCGGTATCTACCGGGCTGGCAAGGTGGCGATTTGTACCGATCCGACGCCACCGCGCAGCCTGTTGCAGCATGTGGCCGCGCTGCCGGCCAGGTTGCTCGGCCTGGGCGGCGAGATCCAGATCCATGTTCAAGACACGGTCTGGGAATGCCGTGTGGCCGGGACCGTTTATCCGGCTCTGCCCTGGCCGGCCCTGCGCGGCAGGCATCAACTGCACAACGCGGCGGCGGCGCTCGCCGCGCTCTGGAGTTTGCGCGAGCGGTTGCCCGTGCCGATGGCGGCGATTCGTTCCGGCCTGGCAACGACGGCCCTGGCGGGGCGCTTCCAGGTGATTGGCCATGCTCCGCTGCGTATCCTGGATGTCGCCCATAATCCCCATGCCGCGCGGGCATTGGCGGCGAATCTGGCCGATTTGCCGCCCTCCGGCAGAAAAATTGCCGTGTTCGGCATGCTTGCCGACAAGGATATCGAAGCGGTCGTGGCCTGCCTGCGGCCAGGCATCGATTATTGGCATGTCGCGCCGCTGCATGGGCCGCGCGCGGCGGATCGGTCGCGCCTGCAATCGGCGATGCAGCGTTTCGCTTGCGCCCACACGTTGCATGATGCCGTCGAAGAGGCATGGCGCGCGGCATGTCAGGAGGCCGGGCCGACTGATACAATCGTCGCCTTCGGGTCTTTCCACACGGTTGCCGAGATCATGGCCGCGATAGAACAGAATGGCTGAGCAGATACCCAATCCGGAAGAGCAGGCGCTGCGCCGTCGCGCCCGGCGCCGACTGGTCGGTTCTCTGGCCCTGGCGCTGCTTGCCGTCGTGGTCCTGCCGATGATTTTTGAACCTGAACCGAAACCGCTGGGCGACGACGTCGAGATCGTCATCCCCGGCCAGGACACGCCTTTCGTCCCGGTGCCGGGTTCGGTCGCGCCCGCAAAGCCGGTCAGGGAATCAGCCCCGGCCCCGGTGGTCACGCCCGCGCCGGAGATCCTGCCGCCGCCCACCCCCGCGGGCGTTGTCAAGCCGGTACAGCGTGCCGCCCCGGCCGCGGCTGAAAAGCCCAAGACAACGCCGCCCGCCAAAGAAGCGCCCGTTCCACCCAAGGACATCAAGGTCCCGGCCAAAGCGGAAAAGCCTGTCGCGCAAGCGTCCGGCGAGGCCAGGCCAGCCGTTCAGCAGACGCCGCCCGCCATGGAAAAACCCGCGCCCGCGGTCGTCGACAAGAAACCCGGGATCGAGGCGGTTGCAAAACCTGAAGCCAAATCCCAGGCCAAGCCGCCGGAAGCCGTCGCGACTGGTAGCCATTACCTGCAATTGGGCGCATTCGGCGCCGAGGCCAATGCCCGCCAGCTGGCCGACAAGGCAAAGGCCGCCGGGGTTCCGGTCCAAGTGCTGGCCGGACAGGGCGGGCACAAGGTCCGCGTTGGCCCGTATCCCTCGAAGGAAAAGGCGGTCGAAGCCCAGCGCCGGCTCAAGGCGAAGGGTTTCAGCCCCGTTCTGGTAACACCATGAGCCACGTACCGCGTAATGCCGTCCGGGCGAACAGAACACGATATTAGGAAGCCACTATGTGCGGCATCATCGGCGTCGTCTCCAGCTATCCCGTCAATCAACTGCTTTACGATGGCTTGCAGCTATTGCAGCACCGCGGCCAGGATGCGGCGGGCATCGTCACCGCCGAAGGTAGCAAATTCCATATGCACAAGGGTATGGGCATGGTGCGCGATGTCTTCCGCACGCGCGACATGCGCAATCTGGTCGGCAACGCCGGCATCGCGCACGTGCGCTATCCCACTGCCGGTTCGGCGGCGAGCCCGGCGGAGGCGCAGCCGTTCTATGTCAATTCGCCCTTTGGCATCGTCCTTGGACATAACGGCAACCTGACCAATACCGAAGCCTTGCAGACCGAGTTGTACCGGGAGGATCTGCGTCACGTGAACACGGGTTCGGACTCGGAAGTGCTGCTGAATGTGTTCGCGCATGAGTTGCAGCGCGGGGTGCAAGGCCACCGTCTGACCGTGGATGATGTCTTCACTGCGGTGAGCGGGGTGCATCGTCGCTGTCGAGGCGCGTATGCCGTCGTTGCCATGATCGCCGGCTTCGGCCTGCTGGCATTCCGCGACCCCTATGGAATTCGGCCGCTGCTCTTTGGCGCGGCGACCAACGAACTTGGCGAGGACTGGATGGTGGCCTCCGAGAGCGTCGCCCTTGATGCCATGGGTTTCAAGGTCCAAGGCGACGTCGCCCCGGGCGAGGCCATCCTGATTACCCTCGATGGCCAGATCCATACTCGTCAGTGCGCCGAGCGCTTCAGCCTCAATCCCTGCATCTTCGAATACGTTTACTTCGCCCGTCCCGACTCGGTGCTGGACGGAACCTCGGTGTACGAAACGCGGTTGCGCATGGGCGAATTCCTGGCCGAAAAGATCAAACGTCAGTTTGCCGACCTCAAGATCGATGTGGTCATCCCCATTCCCGATACCAGCCGGCCGAGCGCCATGCAACTGGCCAAACGGCTGAACCTGTCCTATCGCGAAGGCTTCATCAAGAACCGCTACATCGGCCGCACCTTCATCATGCCGGGTCAGGCCAGCCGCCAGAAGTCGGTGCGGCAAAAGCTCAACGCGATGGCCATGGAGTTTCGCGGCAAAAACGTCCTGCTGGTCGACGACTCCATCGTCCGTGGCACCACCAGCCGCGAGATCATTCAGATGGCCCGCGATTCAGGCGCCCGCGCGGTGTACTTCGCCTCGGCCAGCCCGCCGGTACGCTACCCTAACGTCTATGGCATCGACATGCCGACGCGCCAGGAACTGCTTGCCAATGGCCGGGACGACGAGGAGATCGCCCGCGAAATTGGCGCCGATGCGGTCATCTACCAGGATCTCGACGACCTGATCAAGGCCGTGCAATCGGTGAATCCCAGGCTGACGCACTTCGACGCCTCCTGCTTCGATGGCTGTTACATCACCGGCGATGTCACCGAAGACTATCTGGCCAGTCTGGAAGATCAGCGCAACGGCATCGGTCCGCTCGCGCCATCGCTACCGACCCGGCAGATGGACCTGAATCTGTCTGCTTCCGCATGAATCCAGAATACGCTCTCGACACCCTGGCGGTGCGCGCGGGGACGCTGCGCAGCGAGTTCCAGGAGCATTCCGAGGCCATGTACCTGACCTCGAGTTTCGTCTTCGGCAGTGCCGCCGAGGCGGCGGCGCGTTTTGCCGGCACTGAGCCGGGCAATATCTACGCCCGCTTCACGAACCCTTCGGTAACCATGTTCGAGACGCGTCTGGCGGCGCTCGAAGGCGCCGAGCGCTGCGTTGCTTTCGCCTCGGGCATGGCGGCTATCCTGGCCACGGTGATGGGCCTGATGAAGGCCGGCGAGCATGTCGTCGCCTCGCGCAGCATCTTCGGCTCGACGGTGCAACTGTTCAGCAACATCCTGAGCCGTTTCGGCATCGAGACCACCTTCGTCTCGCCCACCGACGTCGACGCCTGGCGCGCCGCCGTGCGTCCGAATACGCGCCTGTTCTTCGTCGAGTCGCCATCCAATCCACTCACCGAAGTCAGCGACATTCGCGCGCTGGCAATCGCCGCGCACGAGTCTGGCGCCTGGCTGGCGGTGGACAACTGC
Source organism: Hydrogenophilales bacterium (assembly GCA_016703155.1). GTDB lineage: Bacteria > Pseudomonadota > Gammaproteobacteria > Burkholderiales > Thiobacillaceae > JADJCP01. The sequence continues at coordinate 500,089 of JADJCP010000001.1, read as the reverse complement.
TTCTGCACACCCGCCTTGCAGCGGCCACTCGATCTGGGTGCCGACATCGTCATCCATTCCGCCACCAAGTATCTCGATGGCCAGGGACGCGTTCTGGGCGGTGCGGTGCTGGGCCGTAAAGATCTCATGGAGGGTGTCTACACCTTCCTGCGCACCGCCGGCCCGACCCTGTCGGCCTTCAATGCCTGGGTCTTGCACAAGGGCCTGGAAACGCTGTCGCTGCGTATGCAAGCGCATTCGCGCAATGCCCTGGAACTGGCGACGTGGCTGGAAGGGCAGGCCGCCGTGGCGCGTGTGTTCTATCCCGGCTTGGCATCGCATCCCCAGCACGCTTTGGCCATGGCTCAGCAAAAGACCGGTGGCGGCATCGTCGCCTTCGAGCTCAAAGGTGGCAAGGACGCGGCCTGGAAACTGATCGACAGCACGCGCCTGATGTCCATCACCGCCAACCTCGGTGATACCCGCACCACCATCACTCATCCGGCGAGCACTACGCACAGCCGCATGACCGCCGAGCAACGCGCCGAGGCGGGCATCGGCGATGGTTTGGTGCGCATCGCGGTCGGCCTGGAATCCGTGGTCGACCTGCAAGCCGATTTGACGCGCGGTTTGTAGCCGCGGGCGCAATGCGGGTTACGTCCAGGAAGGCCCTGGACTAGGTCGTTCCGCGCATTCTTCGGACCGCGACCCAGGCGCTCAGACCAGCCAGAAGCAACAAGGCCCAGGACGACAACGCAGGGACCGGCGTGGATCTCGCCGCGGTGACCGACTGCGGCTCGCTGGAGCTCAGTCCCTGCGCGGTGCAGTGATAGGTTATGGTTACCCCGGTACCCACGGGGATACCGTTGCGCCATGGATACACGGTGCCCGTGATGGAATAAGGGAGTGTCGTTGCTGGAAAGTCGTAGTCGAAGGTCTGTATGCCCGACGTTGAGGCCGGATTCAAGGTGTTGTAGCCGGTGCCTACCGGCGTGCCGTTGACGGCAATGTAGACCACGAGGTTGTCGTCCAGCGGCGGAGGCAGGAAAACCGAGCCGTTGACGGACCCGCTGATGTTGGTTTCACTGCATGTGCCGCCTATGACGCCGCCGGTATAGGACACAGAATAGGGTGCGCCGGCCTCGGCCGACACCATTACGCTCGGGCTGGCCGAGAAGACACCGTTGCTGTCACAACTGACATCCACACCGAAGCCCGTTCCGACCGCCGCGCCGGCTGAGACCGGATACAACGACAGGCCCAAGGTAACGGGATCACCCACAGTGGGGAGTCGATGGACGATCCATGGCAGCGGGCCGGGCAACGCGGCTCCCGGCACCGTCGACTGCGTCATGAACCAGCGCCCGTCTTCATTCGTGCCGCCTATCACCACCATGTTGGGGGAGCCCGCCGGCAGGGCCATGGTGCCAGTGGCCGTTATGCTGAATTCCGTTCTGTCGTTGATATCATCCACTTCATCGAAGATCGTGCAGGTACCTTCGACAGGGTCCGTGGCTTGCACGTAGTACTGTGCCCAGACGGGCAGTGAGAGTATCAAGGCAACCAATCCGAAAAGGATTCGTGTCATCCGGGTAATACGCATGACTTCCCCTTTATTCAAACATTGGCACACGCAATGACTAGCCAACCCGCCCAGGCATGCGGAGTGGCGCATGAAAAGCCGGGAAATTCTCGGGCGGATATCTGCTGGGTTCTGGTTTTCGGCATGGCAGGGGTTGGCTATCCAAACCTGCCGAGCGGGCAATCACGCTCTGGCTTTATGGTTATAGCACATGCTCGAAAATGAAAGCCTGGCTCGGCAGCGGCTCAGTGGGTGACGAGTTCCTGAAGGCTGCAGCCTGTCGCCGCGCAGGCCAGATAGCCGCCATCGCCATACCAATCGGGCAATACCCAACGTTCGTGCGGCTGGCCGTCAATGGCCAGCAAGTGCCTGGCCGGCCGGTGGGTATGTCCGTGAATCATGCGTCGGCACTTGAAATCGAGGAAGGCCTGGCGCACGGCGTCGGGGTTGACATCCAATATCGCCTTGGCTTTGCCGGTCTGGGCATCGCGACTGTCTTCTCGATATTTTCGGGCGATGGCCCGACGTTCGTCGATTGGCTTGTTCAGGAAGGTTTTCTGCCAAGCCGGATCGCGAACCTGCTGGCGAAAATCCTGATAGGCGTGGTCATCGATGCATAAGCTATCCCCGTGCAGCAGCAGGGTGGCCTCGCCGTTCAGATCGATGACGCAGGGGTCTGGCAGCAGGGTGGCCCCGGTCGCCGCCAGGAAAGCCGACCCGAGAAGGAAGTCACGATTTCCGTGCATGATGGCGACGGAGGTGCCCGAGTCGACCAGTTTGCGTATGGCTCGGCTGATGCTGGCCTGGAAGGGTGCTTCGAGCTCGTCGTCGCCGATCCATATCTCGAACAGATCGCCGAGGATGTAGAGCGCCCGGGCCTTGCCCTCGATGTCGCGAAGAAATTCGAAGAACCGGTCAGCGGTGCCCGGCTCTTCCGGGGCGAGGTGCAGGTCGGAGATGAATAGCACCCGGCCCATCCTGGAACCGATCAGACTTCGACAGCCTTCTCGATGACGACGTTTTCCACCGGCACGTCTTGGTGCCCGGCGCGCATGCCGGTGCGCACCTTGCGGATGCTGTCGACGACGTCCTGGCCGCCGACGACCTTGCCGAAGACGCAGTAGCCGTAACCTTGGGCGGTCGGTTCGACGTAGTCGAGAAAATCGTTGTCGTCGATATTGATGAAGAACTGGCTGGTGGCGGAGTGCGGGTTGGGCGTGCGCGCCATGGCGATGCTGTAGGCGACGTTCTTCAGGCCGTTGTGGGCCTCGTTCTGGATGGCCTGACGGGTGTCTTTCTGCGTCATGTCGGCGGTGAAGCCGCCGCCCTGGATCATGAAACCATCGATGACGCGATGGAAGATGGTGCCGTCATAGTGGCCGTCGCGGACATACTGGAGAAAGTTGGCGACGCTGTCGGGAGCCTTGGCGGCATCCAGTTCAAGGGTGATAACACCAAAGTTGGTGTGCAATTCGATCATGGTCAATCCTGTCTGATTCGGGATGGGTTACTTGCGCGCCACGTTGTAAGGCAGTGGCAGGTTTTCTTCCAGGGCTATACGCCACTGGCCGCGCTCGGGCTGGAGGTAGACGCGCTTCTGCGTGACGTCGCCGAAGGCATTGCTCTTGTAGTTCTGCGTGAACGACACAACGGCCAGGCTGCCGGCGGGATAGAGGTAAATGCTCATGTCGCTCATGTCGACGCGGATCCATTCCTTCTGGGTGATGTTGCGCCGCTTGCTTTCCTTCCAGCCGGCCCCGGCATCGCTCAGAAAGCGGCTGGAGTAGTGGCCGAAGTAGAGATCCGCATCGAGGCTTTCCCAGTCGCCCTTCCAGGTATCGATCTGGTCGAGGATAGCCTTGCGCTGGGCTTGCCAGACATTGCTATCGAGCCATTCGGTGCGCGTGGCGATGATCAGCGGCGTGATTCCGGGCTGGACATATTTGCTCAGGGCGATCAGATCGGGATTCGATACGACGACACAGCCGTCGCTGGAGCGGGGCGGTCGGCTGTAAGTGTTGGATGGCACGCCATGCAGCCAGATGCCGTGGCCGGTATTGCCCTGCTTCCGGTCCCACTCGTTCGGGTAGTTGATGGGGAAGGCGCCGGCGCCGTAGAAGTCGGTCAACTGTGCCGCCGGAAGCCGCTGGGAGACGAAATAGACACCGGTCGGGGTTTTCTGGTCGCCCTCGGCGCGCTTCTCGGCGCCCTTGCGGCCGATGGTCATGTAGAAGTCTTCAACCAGTCGCGGTTCGCCGTTTTCGTTGCGGAAGACGTACAGACGCGCCCGCTCGGCGTCGGCCAGCAGGGCATATTTCTGATGCGGCGCCATCATGATGATCTGTCGCGGCAGGTAGCCGGTTGGCGGCTGGTCGACATAGCGCATCAGCCGAACCCGTGCCTCCTGGCGCAGATCCGAGAGTTTTTCCCCGTTGGACGCCGGGGCCGCGCCCAGGGTGGTGAGCGGTCGCGCCTTGGCGGTGAGCAGGTCGCCTAGGATGAGGTGCGCCAGCTTGAAATCCGGTCGTATGGAGATCAGCTGGTTGATGTCTTGCAGGGCATTATCGATCCGGCTGGCGCGAATTTCCAGGAGCGTCTTGGCCAGAAGGCCATCGGGCGACGGCGCGGTTGACGCGGTGGGCGTGAAACGACGCAGATCGGCCGAGGCGACCCGTAGTGCTTCGTCATCCGTCGCCAGGGCCGGCAAGGTAACGCCAAGGATACAGAGCAGGGCTGGCAGCAGGTGCCAGATCCTGAGTGGGCCGTGGCTCAACTGATCTCCTCGACGATCTTCCAGGCGCCGTCGATCTGCTGAAGAACCAGGGTTTTGCTTGTGGTCTGATTCAGCATGTTCGATTCATAGCGCTGCTTGAAACTGACCACGGCTTTCTTGTTGACCATCTTGATATCGACATCGCTGATACTGACGCGGATGAAGCTCGGTTTGGTAATGCGGCTCTTGCGCAGTTCGGCCCAGTCCGCGTGGTTCGCGCCGGGGGGCGCGTAGTCGTTGACGTAGAAGGACAGGTAAGCGTCGACATCCTGCTTGCTCCAGGCCGCGGCCCAGTTCTGGACGACCTGCTCGTGCTCGGTGGCGGCGGCGGCGGGAGTCGTGCTCGGTGGCGTCTTCGGTTTGTCGGCGGGTGGGGTCGGGATAGCCGTACCCGGTTGTGTCACCGAAGCGGTCGTGGCCGGCTTCATGGTGGCCGGTTTGACCTTGGCGACGGCCTGCGTGGCGGGGGCGCCGAAGAGTTCTTTCACCAGGGACAGCTTGGTTTGCGCCGAGGCGTTGGATTTGTCGAGCTGCAATGCCTTGTTGTAGGCCATGGAAGCCATCTTGGCGTAGATGTCGCCCAGGTTTTCGTGGGCGGTGGCGTAGGCCGGATGGGTCCGAATCGCCATTTCAAGGCTGTTCTTGGCACGCTCGAATTGCCCCTGGTTGGCGTACAGAACCGCCAGGTTGTTATAGGGCTCGGGTAATTCGGGGAACTCGTCGGTCAGGTCGCTGAAGGTCTCGATGGCCTCGGTGGTCCGATTCAGTTCGGTCAGGATCAGGCCTTTCAGGAAGCGTCCCTGGGCGTCCTTGGGCTTGCCGGCGAGATAGCCGTTGATCTGTTCCAGTGCGGCGGCTTGATTGCCTTTCTTGAACGTGGCGGTGGCGTCTTGCAGGCTGGGAGCCGCGAGGCTCAGGCCGGGAAGGATGCCCAGGCCGATGAAGACGAGCGCGAATCGAGAAATAGCCATTGGTGTATACTCTCTGACGTTTGGGGATGTTACTTTTCGGTCGATTTTAGCAGCCTCGCGGCCGATTTTCACAAGCCGCCTCAGTCAAATCTAAAAACTTCGGATATTTCTCACGTCTCACCATGACCGACGCCCCGATCATCCAGCATTTTATCCGTGGAATTGTCGAAAACGACCTTGCCACGGGCAAGCACAGCACCATCGCCACCCGCTTTCCGCCCGAGCCGAACGGTTATCTGCACATCGGTCACGCCAAATCGATCTGCCTGAACTTCGGCCTGGCACGCGACTACCAGGGCACCTGCAACCTGCGTTTCGACGACACCAACCCGGAGAAGGAGAGCGAGGAATACGCGCTGTCCATCCAGGAAGACGTGCGCTGGCTGGGTTTCGAGTGGAACGGCGACGTGCGCTGGGCCTCGGACTATTTCCAGGCGCTCTACGACTATGCCGAGGAATTGATCGGCAAGGGCCTGGCCTACGTCTGCGACCTGAACGCCGAGGAGATGCGCGCCTATCGCGGCACCCTCACCGAGGCGGGCCGCCACAGTCCCTACCGCGACCGTTCGGTCGCCGAGAACCTCGACCTGTTCCGGCGCATGAAGGCCGGCGAGTTCCCCGATGGCAGCCGGACGTTGCGCGTCAAGATCGACATGGCCTCGCCCAATATCAATCTGCGTGACCCGGTGATCTACCGGATCAAGCGGGCGCACCATATCCGCACCGGCGACCAGTGGTGCATCTACCCGATGTACGACTACACCCACTGCATTTCGGATGCACTGGAAGGCATCACGCACTCGCTCTGCACACTGGAATTCGAGGACCACCGGCCGCTCTACGACTGGGTCCTGGACAACATCACCATCGCCTGCCACCCACGCCAGATCGAGTTCTCGCGCCTGGAGATGCTCTACACCGTCACCAGCAAGCGCAAACTGAACCAACTGGTCATGCAGAATTTCGTCGCCGGCTGGGACGACCCGCGCATGCCCACCGTGCACGGCATGCGCCGGCGCGGCTACACCCCCGCCGGCATCCGCGAGTTCGCCCGGCGCATCGGCATCTCCAAGTCGGAGAACGTCGTCGACATGAGCGTCCTCGAAGGCTGCATCCGCGAGGACCTGGAAAGCGCCGCGCCGCGCGTCATGGCGGTGATCAAGCCGCTCAAGGTCGTGCTCACCAATTACCAGGAAGGCGTCACTGCCGGCCGAGCCGCCGGCTTCCACCCGAACCACCCCGAGTTCGGCGAGCGCGACGTGCCCATCGGTCCGGAGATCTGGATCGAGGCCGACGACTTCAGCGAGACACCGCCCCCCGGCTGGCAGCGCCTGACGCCCGGCGGCGAGGCGCGCCTGCGCTACTCCTATGTCATCAAGTGCGACGTGGCGGTCAAGGACGCCGCCGGCAACGTCGTCGAACTGCGTTGCTCCATCGACCCCGACACCCTCGGCCAGAACCCGGTCGGTCGCAAGGTCAAGGGCGTCATCCACTGGCTCGCCGCCGGCCACGCCCTGCCCGCCGAAATCCGCCTCTACGACCGCCTGTTCACTGTGCCGCGCCCGGACATGGACAAGGAAAAGGACTTCCTGGAATTCCTCAACCCCGATTCGCTGACCGTGGCGCAAGGCTGGGTCGAGGCCGCCGTCAGGGACGCGCCGCCGGAAACCCGCTACCAGTTCGAGCGCCTGGGTTATTTCTGCGCCGACCGCTTCGAGCACAAACCGGGCGAAACGCTGGTGTTCAACCGCACCGTCGGTCTCAAGGACACTTGGAGCAAGTGACCGGCCTAGCCCGGATTACCGAAGGGTAGGGGCTTTATCAGCAGCGCAGCGAGATCCGGGTTTGAGTCCAATGGCACCACCTTAAGCGCATTGGGCTTTTCAGGGCGTATGCCAAGACTGCCATCCCCCTTTTGAAAGGGGGAAGGAGGGGGATTTAGGGCAACGCTGATTTATTCGCTCATTGTCATTGCGAGCGAAGCGCGGCAATCCAGTGCACTAAATAAATCAACAGCCTATGGATCGCCACGTCGCTGCGCTCCTCGCGATGACAATTTCTTCAGCGTTTCCTTAGCGGCGGTGATCTACGCGAATACCTCAGAAATCCCTGATAAAGCCTCTACCCTTCGGTACCCCAGCCCCCCTTTTCCAAAGATGGGAGTTCGCATCGCAATACTTAAGGTGGTGCCATTGGAGTTAGAGTCGAATACCCTGGATTGCGGCCTTCAACCTGCTGATGCAGCCCCTACCCTTCGGTAATCCAGGCTACATCTACTGACGCATTACACACTCAGATTTTAGGAGTGTCTTTCTTGGTGCTCTTCCGAGTGCTAGCATGAGTGCCAGTATCCGATCTGGAGCGACACATGGCGCATCAAATTCTCACGGAAACGGCTGCCAGCATTTCCGAACTCAAGCGTAACCCCATGGGCACGGTGGCGGCGGGGAGGGCTTTCCGGTCGCCATCCTCAACCGCAACGAGCCCGCTTTTTATTGCGTCCCGGCCCGCGCCTTCGAAGCGATGATGGAACGTCTCGAAGACCTGGAACTCAACGCCATCGCCGACGCTCGCGCCGGCCAAAAGCAGCTGAAGGTGACGCTGAATGAGTTATGAACTGGAATTCCTTGAAGAAGCCCTGGCCGAATGGAAGCGGCTGGACGGCTCGATCAAGGAACAGTTCAAGAAGAAGCTGGCGGAACGGCTGGACGAACCGAGGATCGATTCCGCCCGGCTGTTCGGCCGAGCGGACCGATACAAGATCAAGCTGCGCGGCTTCGGCTACCGGCTGGTGTATGAAGTTCAGGAGAAGCGGCTGGTCGTCCTGGTGGTCGCCGTCGGCAAACGCGACAAGAACGCGGTGTACAAGGCGGCGGAGCGCCGTTAACCACAAGGTGGTCCGTTGTGTTGACAACCCGGGCTGGGGCAACGGGACTGTTCGAGGTGGGGCCTCTGGCGAAGTGGTTCTGGATTTCGAGGCGCGCCATCCATTTATCCGGCAGCAGGCCTGGTACAACAAGCGCCTTGACCGCTTCACTCCGCGCGGCCGAACCAAGGTGGACGGGCAATGGAAGCTCGACTGCCTGGTTCACAACATCGAGAAGTTGGCGCATCATGGCTACGCAAGTTGAACGGGGCGGGACGACCCCGAAACCGACCGGTGGGGCTGCCTCAGACGGCCCATAAGACGAACAAGACGAGGTAGAGCGTTGAAAACTCCAATCCAACTGTTTCCGATCAGACGGGAAGCGCGCTGTGAAAAAAATCCGGCGGTGGCGCCCTCGGCTGCGCGGAATGGGGTTTATCTACAGCGTCGTTTGGCCTCTCAGGCACAACTGCCATGGACCTCAAAAGACTCTTGAACGCGAAGACTGTCCGATTCGTTGCGGTCACCGTCATTCTTGGTGCGATTGGATCTGGCGCATGGGAGTGGATCCTGAAACCCCTAGCTATGGGGGCGAGTGAGTTTGGTCTCAATGTAGCAACCCTTGGAGTGAGCAGCTTTAAAGATTCTCTCTATCAAGACATCGCAAAGGGACTTCACGAAGAACCCAGCTTACGGTTGTACAGTGCTGTCTTTGGGCTCTTGCCTTTGTTTGTCCTCGGCTTTATTGCGGGAAAGGCGGCAGCGTCAAGGCAATTCCGGGGCGACGTAGAAGATTTGGAGCCAGAGAAGGTCGCTCGGTTTCTCTCAAAGCCGCTGCTAGTTGTTTTCGTCATCATGGTTGCCTTTTCGGTGATTCAAGCGAACCAAGTCGCTTATGTTAACCGGGCGGTAACGCATTTTGATCAACTTATGTCAATCGTGGCTCCGTCGTTGCCCGAGATCGACAGGCTCAGTTTCCGCTCACAGTTCGCTCAGATTGCGAGTGGCGAGGATTACGAAAAATTGGTTTCCTCGCTAGAACAGCTTTGTAACGAGAAAGGGCTCAGAGCCCCCTCGTTTTCGGTTTGGTAGAGAGGTCTAACCATTGCAGGGTACCTTGCGCATAAAGCCGCGCAAGGCCCCTGAACTCAAACGCTATGGGTATGTGCGATGGCTCACTATTCCACCAAAACACATTTTCTAGGTCTAGGGATTGGCGCTGCTATCGGCAGTCTCCTTGGCTATCTAGGTAGTCCCGGCGATGGTTGGTTTGTTGGTCTGTTTTTCGGCGGTGTCATTGGTGAGATCGTCGGTCTTGCCATCGGGTCGCAACCCCGAAGTTGATACGTGTTGGCTAACCGTGGCCAAAACTCGCTTTTTTCCACCGAATGAGTTGCCCCCGATGGCTCGTCCACCTGCGGTAGATTCAGCTTTGGCCGGTTCTTCTCGGAAATATTCATTTCTAGGCCTATTTCTTGGGCTTGTCTTGGGTTCCGCTGTCGCGCTCGTGGGTCATACCTTGCTAGTGCACTCTTATTGGTGGTCGGGTGTTGGTTTATTAACAGGCATTCTCGGTTGGTTTATGGGCCGCCAGCTTTCAACCACTGGTAAAACTGGCCTGTCTAATAATCCACCTGTCCTTTGGTAGGGTAGCGGCGACGTAGAGAATCAAAGGGGTCAGCTTCGCATTTAATTTTGGACAGGAGAAACGACATGCAAAATCGAAGTGAACGAAAATTGGGGTCGGAGTCATTTATCCATAACGCTTCCTCAATACAGCGCTGCTGAAAGCGGATTCGAGTGCGCGATATGGCGCGCTAACCGAGATTCAATCTGGCCGGCCCGACACAGCGTGCCATCCAGCGCGGCGGAAGCCGGCAAGCCACCTTCTTCGCCGAGGCGGACACCCGTTTATATCCCAACGATGTTGGGGTGCCGCGTGGAAATAGGCTTGCGTTACCCATGCCGGAGTCCTTATGGCCAACCGCGCATCCCACCTGTCGTCAGCCTGAAACAAGACCGAGCTAGGATCGCAATCCCCGGTCTTTTCATCCGTGCAGCGTGAGCGAATTGCAGTCACTTCTGGTTCGGGTTCCGCCGTTGTCTCCCGAGCAAACCATCAACGAACTCGGCGACCTGTTCCTGCGGCAGGAGTACCGCCGCTTTCTTTGTCTGCCGGTGGTGGACAACGGCCAGGCCAGGGGCGTGGTCAGCCGCGACCGGATGCAGGGCATCTACATGAGCCGCTATGGCCGCGAACTGCTCGGACGCAAGCCGGTGACGGCGGTGATGAACCGGCAGCCGCTCGTCGTCGATCTGGACAGCGACATGGAGGAGGCCAGTCACTACATCACGGCCAACGTGCGTTTGCCCATCACGGAGGATTTCATCATCGCGCGCGGCGGCGAGTATCTCGGCGTCGGTCATGTGGTGGACCTCTTGCGCGTCATGCAGGGACGCCTGCGTCACCGCAACGAGGAGGTGGCGCGCGCCTACTCGCGCCTGAAATCCTCGCAGGCGCAGCTGGTGCAGTCGGAGAAGATGGCTTCGCTCGGGCAGATGGTGGCGGGCGTGGCGCACGAGATCAACACCCCGCTGGGTTATGTGAAGAACAACATCGGCCTGGCGCGGGAATTCTTCGAGCATCTTCGCGGGCAATTGTCGGCCTATGAGGGGCTCATCGACGCCCTGACCGCGGGCAGTCCGGACGAGGCCGATATCGAGGCTCGGCTGGCGAGCATCGCCTCGCTGCGCGCCGAGGAGGGTTTCTCGCCGGAGGACGTGGCCGGCCTGTTCGAGGACACCGTGTACGGTGTCGACCAGATTTCGGAGATCGTCGTGAACCTGCGCGATTTCAGCCGGCTGGATCACGCGCCGGTCGACAGTGTGGATCTCAACAAATCGCTCGACGGCGCGCTGCTCATCGCCCGCAACGTCCTGAAGCACAAGGCGGAGGTGCACAAGCGCTATGCCGAGATTCCGCCGGTCTCCTGCGCGCCGTCGCAGATCAATCAGGTGTTTCTCAACCTGCTCACCAACGCCGCGCAGGCCATCAACGAGCGCGGCCATATCCTGGTGAAGACCGAGGCCGATGCGCGCTATGTGCACGTCACCGTGCAGGATACCGGGCGAGGTATCGACCAGGAACAGCTGGCGAAGATCTTCGACCCGTTCTACACGACCAAGCCCGTGGGGCAGGGCACCGGACTCGGCCTGACGATCGCCTACCAGATCGTCGAGCGGCATGGCGGCAAGATCCGCGTCGCCTCGCGCGTGGGCGAGGGCAGCAAGTTCTGCGTCAGCCTGCCGCACGGGCGTGGCTTGAATTGATGGCGCTACCGGCCCACGCCCCCGATCGCCCGCCCGCCGGGCGCCCGACGGTCCTGTTCGTCGACGACGAGGAGCGCATCCTGCGCTCGCTGCGCATGATGTTCGCGCGCGACTACAAGGTCCTGTCGACGACCAGCGGTCACGAGGCGATCGACCTGCTGCGCGGCGAGCGGGTCCACGCCCTGGTGAGCGACCAGCGCATGCCCATCATGCCCGGCGTCGAGCTGCTGCGCCAGGCACGTCAGGTGTCGCCGAACACCATGCGCCTGCTGCTCACCGGCTATTCCGATTTCGAGTCGGTGGCGGGATCGATCAACGAAGGCGAAATCTTCCGGTTCGTCAGCAAGCCCTGGAACGCGGACGAATTCCGCGCCACCGTCGCCAAGGCGGTGGACATCGCCCAGCAACTGGAACTGCCGGAGGTTCCCGTGGCGCGCGCGGGCGGCGCGTCCGGCGAGGAGGGCATTCTGGTGATCGACGACGATCCCGGGACGGTCGACCTGGTCCGGTCGGTCGTCGAGGCGCACCAACCCGGCCGGCATCGCGTCGACTGGGCCGCCGACGTCGAGACCGTGCTGCGGGTTCTGGAGGAACGCGAGATTGCCGTGGTGGTATCCGAGGTCCGCCTGGGCGGGGAGGACATCACGGAACTGATCAAGTCGCTGAAACGCCACCAGCCGCATATCGTCGCCCTGGCGCTCACCGGCTATCAGGACTCGGCGATGCTCATCCATCTGATCAATCAGGCGCAAATCCATCGCTACATGCTCAAGCCCGTCCGCCCCAATACTACTTTGCGCGCCATCGAATCAGGCCTGGAGCGGCACCGCGCGCTGAAGTCCTCGCCCAGGCTCACCAGCCGTCACCAGGTCGAGGTCATGCCCAGCACGACCGCGCATAGTGCCGTGGCGAAGCGCATCCTGGGGTTCTTCCGGAATCTGGCGCCCAGGCCGAATTAGTCGGTGGGGGTGGCGCGTGGCGCGCCGTTCGACTGGCGACACTGTTTCTGGCGATCCTGCCATTCGCCCACACGGCCCAGCCGCGACATTCAACGTGACTTCCCTGGCGGATAGCGGGCCGAACACCCCGCGCCAAGCCATCGAGGACGCCAACGGCTTGGCGGGGGCGGACACCGTCACCCTAGCGTCGACCCTGCGGATCACCGAATCGGTGACGATCAACGGGCCGGGGACGGGCGCGACCATTTTTTTACTTGTGACCGCTATTCGCTGAATAACTCCGCATGCGTGCCGGCACGCACGAAAACGATGGCGTTACCTTCAACCTGATAGATCAGCAGGAAATCACCACCGATATGGCATTCCCTGTGGTCTCTCCAGTCGCCTTTCAGGGGGTGGTCGAGCCATTCCGCTGTCAGTGGAGCTTCGTTGCCGATCAGTTGGAACATTGCGTCTTTAAGGCGGTGCATGTCATATAGCCACGATCGGGATAACCGTTCCCAGTCCTTCAGAAACGCCTTGGTGTAGTCGGACGCGCGCGGCAGGGCGGTGCGTTTACTCGCCGCGCTTTTTTTCGAGGTCATCGAACAGGGCGTGGGGGCTGGTGAATCGGGCCCGTCGAGCGGCCATGAGGGCGCGCGACTCGTCGATGGCGGCGCGGGTGGCCGCGTTCGGCACCTTCAGTTCCAGCGGGAAGGCCTGTTCGGCGACGATACGGCGCAGGAATAGACGCACCGCGTCGGAGACCGTGAGGCCCATCGAGGCGAGCGCTTCCGTGGCAAGGTCCTTGGTCTCGTCATCGACGCGGACATGCAGCATGGAGGTTTGTGTCGTCATGGCAGTGTGGGTGTTCAAATAGGCGGAGTCCATTATGCATCTCATATGAGATACAAACAATGGGCGTCTCGTCTCGCCGGCATGCTGACAAGTCTCGGTATCGATGGCGGCTTCCGGTAAAATCCAACGACTCTACCAAGCGCGCAGTCTCCATCATGTTGAAACTCTATAACTCCCTGGCCCGCGAAAAGCAGGAATTCGTCCCCATCGTCCGCGGCCAGGTGCGCATGTACGTCTGCGGCATGACGGTGTACGACTATTGCCATCTCGGCCACGCGCGCGTCCTGGTGGTGTTCGACATGATCACCCGCTGGCTGCGCGCCTCGGGGCTGCAAGTCACCTATGTGCGCAACATCACCGACATCGACGACAAGATCATCAAGCGCGCCGCCGAGGCCGGCGAGCCCATCGACGCCCTGACCGGGCGCTTCATCGCCGCGATGGACGAGGATGCCGCCGCCCTGGGCGTGCGGAAGCCGGACCATGAGCCGCGCGCCACCCAGTTCGTGCCGCAGATGCTGCACATGATCCAGACCCTGGTCGACAAGGGTCTGGCCTACGTCGCCGCCAGCGGCGATGTCTGCTATGCGGTGCGCGATTTTCCGGGCTACGGCAAGCTTTCCGGAAAGTCGCTCGACGACCTGCGCGCCGGCGAGCGCGTCGATGTCGTCGAGGGCAAGAACGATCCGCTCGATTTCGTCCTGTGGAAATCCGCCAAGCCCGGCGAGCCCGCCTGGGAATCGCCCTGGGGGCCGGGCCGGCCCGGCTGGCACATCGAATGTTCGGCGATGGGCGACGAGTTGCTCGGCGCGCACTTCGACATCCACGGCGGCGGCCAGGATCTGCAATTCCCTCACCACGAGAACGAGATCGCCCAGAGCGAGGGCGCGCACGGCCACACTTTCGTCAATTACTGGCTGCACAACGGCTTCGTGCGCGTCGACGACGAGAAGATGTCGAAGTCGCTGGGTAACTTCTTCACCATCCGCGAGGTGTTGGAAAAGAAATTCTCTGATGACAAGATTAAGGGCGCCGAGATAATCCGATTCTTCATCCTGCGCGCCCACTACCGCAGCCCGCTGAACTACTCCGACCAGCACCTCGACGACGCCAAGGGTGCCCTGACGCGCCTGTATACGGCGCTGAAGAACGTGCCGCCCGCCGAGGTCCCCATCGACTGGGGCCAGCCCGCCGCCACCGCCTTCAAGGCCGCCATGGACGACGATTTCGGCACGCCCGAGGCGATGGCCGTGCTGTTTGAGCTGGCCAACCAGGCGAACCGGACGCAGGACGCGCTGGTATCTGGCCTGCTCAAGGCTCTGGGCGGCGTGCTGGGCCTGTTGCAGCACGAGCCGATATCTTTCCTGCAAGGTAAAGCAAGTGCCGTTTCCACTATGGGAATTCGCTCATGGTTTGAAGCGACTGTGGTCCCTACAGAAGCGCGGATAAATAAAATGATTGAAGAACGCCTCGCCGCCCGCAAGGCCAAGGACTTCAAACGTTCCGACGCCATCCGCGACGAACTCAAGGCCGCCGGCATCGTCCTCGAGGACACGCCGCAGGGCACGGTCTGGCGGCGCGACTGACGGTGAGACCAATCCGTAGGAGCCCGCTTGCGGGCGATCATGGCAACGCGGATATCGCCCGCAAGCGGGCTCCTACATGCTGATCCCCGTCAGCGAACTCATCGTCCGCTTCATGGCGCGGCTGGGCATCGATACCGTGTTCGGCATTCCCGGCGCGCATATCCTGCCGGTCTACGATGCCCTGTACGACTCGGACATCCGGTCTGTCCTGGTCAAGCACGAGCAGGGCGCGGCCTTCATGGCCGGCGGCTATGCCCGTGTGTCAGGCAAGATCGGCGCCTGCATCACCACCGCCGGGCCGGGCGCCACGAATCTGGTCACCGGCATCGCCAACGCCTATGCCGACAAGCTGCCTGTGCTGATCATTACCGGCGAGACCTCGACGTATATCTTCGGCAAGGGCGGTTTGCAGGAAAGCTCGGGGGAAGGCGGTGCCATCGACCAGGTGGCGCTGTTCAAGGGCATCACCCGCTACAACAAGATCGTCGAGCGCACCGACTACCTGGAAAACGTCCTCAACCAGGCGGCGAAGATCCTGCTCTCCGACCAGCCCGGCCCGGTGCTGCTGAGTTTCCCCTACAACATCCAGAAAGAGCAGGCCGACGCCGGTATCCTCGAACGTATCGAGACCAAGCGCCGACCGCGTCCGACCATCGATGCCTCGCAGCCAGTGCGAGAACTGGCGGAGATGCTGGTGACCGCCAAACACCCGGTGATCGTCGCCGGCTATGGCTGCATCCGCTCCGGTGCCCAGGACGAACTGGCGCGGCTGTCCGAAACGCTGAACATCCCGGTCACCACCAGCCTGAAAGGCAAGGGCGCGATCAGCGAACAGTCGCCGCTATCGCTCGGCAGCCTGGGGGTGACCTCCAGCGGTCACGCCTACCGCTACATCCTCGACCATGCCGATCTGGTGCTGTTCCTGGGCGCCAGTTTCAACGAACGCACCAGCTATGTCTGGGACGGCAAGCTGCTTGCCGGCAAGCGTGTCGCCCAGGTGGACCACGACTTCGAGCAACTCGAAAAGGTATTCAAGGCCGATCTGGCCATGGCCGGGGACATCAAGGAAGTGCTCGGCGGCATCCTCGCGCATCTGGACAGCCACGATGCCGACGCCTACGAGCAACTGCGCGGCGAGATCGACCGCTCGAAGGCCGCCGTGACCAGCGACTACGCCATCTTTCAGTCGGGATTTTCGTTGATCGAACGCTTTTTCCACGAACTTGAGCGGCGCTGCCCGGACAACACGGCGGTGTTCGACGACAACATCATCTTCGCGCAGAACTTCTACAACGTCTCCAGCGGCAACCGCTACTACCCGAACTCCGGCGTGTCCTCGCTCGGCCACGCCATCCCGGCGGCCATCGGCGCGCGTTTCACCGACGCCCGGACGACCTTCGCCATCCTCGGCGACGGCGGTTTCCAGATGTGCGGTTTCGAGCTGATGACGGCGGTGAACTACGCCATTCCGCTCAACGTCGTGCTGTTCAACAACGGCACCATGGGCCTGATCCGCAAGAACCAGTACCAGCAATACCGGCAGCGCTACATCGGCTGCGATTTCGTCAATCCCGATTTCGGCCTGCTGGCGCAATCCTTCGGCGTCGCCTACAAGAAGGTCGAAACGGCGGCGGACATCGACGATCTGTTCGAACGCTACGACCTGGATGGCGCGGTCAACCTGATCGAGATCGTCATCGACAAGGATCTGTTCCCCAACTATTCCTCGCGGCGCTGATGGCGGGCGCGCGGCACGACATCGTCATCGTCGTTCCGGTTGCCGACCGACCGCGTCACCTCGCGGATTGCCTGGCCAGCCTCGCCGAGTTGAAGCGGCGCTATTCCTACACCGGCACGGTTTCAGTGCTGGTCGTCGACGACAGCCTCGATGCAGAAAACCTCGCCCGCCATCGTGCCATTGCCGAGGCATGCACGGGGCCCGGCCTGGCGTGTCGCTACCTGAGCCAGGACGCGCAGCGCGCCCTGGTGGATGGCTTGCCCGAGGCATTGCGGAGGCAGCTTGCCGGCGTCATCGGCGACGGCGCGAACACTGCCCACAAGGGCGCGTCGATCACCCGCAACATCGCCTACCTCTGGCTGAACCGTTTGCCGGCGGACGGCCGGAAACGCCTGTTCTGGTTCCTCGACAGCGACCAGGAATTCCGGGTCAGCATCGAGACGCCGGAAGGCGAAGACCAGCCCTACGCCATCGACTATTTCCACTGGCTTGACCGCATCTTCAGCGAAACCCCCACGCGCATCCTCACCGGCAAGGTGGTCGGCGATCCGCCCGTCTCGCCCGCGGTCATGGCTGGCACCTTTCTCGACGACGTGCTCGCCTTCCTGAACGAGATGGCCGGTCTGGCTCCAGACTCGGCCTGCACGTTTCATGGCGCAACGGCGCAGGGCACGGGGGACGCCGCCTACCACGACATGGCCGAGCTGTTCGGTTTCAAGGCCGCGGCGGATCCCTGCCGCTACCGTTGCCCGCTCGCCGGCGCGCACGATCAGGCGGCCTGTTTCGCTGATTTCGCGGGGCGGTTGAAGCGATTTTTCGATGGCGAGCACCCGACCCGGCGCAGCTTCTACCAGGCCGATGATCCCGTGGCCGGCCTCACACCGGCGCGCACCATCTACACCGGCAACTATGTCTTCACGCCGGAAGGGCTCGACTGGTTCATCCCCTTCGCCGCGCTCAAGCTGCGCATGGCCGGCCCGACCCTGGGGCGCATCATCCGCGCCGAGATGGGTGATGCCTTCGTCGCCGCCAACCTGCCCATGCTGCATAAACGCACCGTTGCCGCCCTTGGCCAGTCCGAGTTTCGCCCCGGCATCGAACGGGCCAGCGACCGGGTCGACCTGTCCGGCGAATTCGAGCGCCAGTATTTCGGCGACGTCATGCTGTTCACCATGGAACGGCTCACCGAGCAGGGCTACCCAGACCGGCAACCCACCCCGGACGCGGTCGCCGGCATGGTCGACGGCATCGAAACCGGCATGCGCCAGCGCTACAAAAACAAACAGGTTCAGATTGTCGAAAAAATCGATCGGCTGGATACGCTGTTCAACGAACCGGGCCGCTGGTGGAATTCAGATGACTGCCTTGCCGGCGCGCGCGCGGACTTCAGCCGTTTCATCGACAACATGCGCGGCAACTTCGCCGCTGATGCCCCGGGATGGCGCCTGATCGAGTCGGCGCGGCACGGCGCGGCACGCAAGGCGGCGATCGGCGAGGCCATCCTGCGTTACCGGGACGACCGCGATGCCTGGCGGAATGCACTCAGGGAGGATGTCCGGTGAACGTCTTCATCCTCAACACCGGTCGCTGCGGTTCCACCACCTTTATCCAGGCCTGCCGGCACATCAGCAACTACAGCGCCGGGCACGAAACCCGGCTACGCCTGATCGGCGATGCCCGGCTCGCCTACCCCGACAACCATATCGAGGCCGACAACCGCCTGACCTGGCTGCTCGGCCGGCTTGATCAGGCCTATGGTGACCGCGCCTATTACGTCCATCTCACCCGCGAGCGTGCGGCCACCGCCGCCAGCTTTGCCCAGCGGAAGGATTTCGGCATCATGAAGGCCTATCGTGAGGGCCTCCTCCTCGAAGGCGAACCGGGGCAGACCAGCCTCGATATCGCCCTCGACTACCTGACCACCGCCGAGACAAACATCGCCCATTTCCTCAAGGATAAGACCCACACGATGTCGTTTCGGCTGGAACATGCCCAGCGGGATTTTCCCGTGTTCTGGAACTGGATCAATGCTCAAGGGCGCCTGGATGCGGCCTTGCTCGAATGGCAAAGCCGCCATAACGCATCGATGCCGCGGGGGCACCCCTGAAAACGCGTCATGTCCGCGCGGGCTTACGCGTCTGCGTTCCCGCCCGGCGCGTTCATGGCCTGCGTGAGCGCCGCCTTGTCGGCCTCGTCGAGGCGCGGCAGGGCCTGGATCACGGTTTCCGGCCGGGCATGCGTCAGCCGCGCGGCGATCCGGACGTCGTCGGGCAGGGCCGGGTCGCGGTGACCGTGGCTGATGTGCCGGGCCATGTCGCGCGACAGGCGCGCGAGCTGGGCGCGCTGGCCTTCGTCCCCGCGTATCAACTGGCGGATCAGGGGCGGCAGATTCCAGTGTTCGATCAGTAGCAAGGTCAAGTTCTTGAAGGCGAAGCCGCAGGCCTGTAGCTGGGCTTGATCGCTGCGCTGGGCGCGACCGCTCGCCAGCTCGTCGCGCGCGGCCTGTGGCAGCTCCCCGGCAAAGGCCCAGAGCTCCAGTTCACCGGCGTTCGAAAGCAAGGTCGCCAGGGCCAGTTCGCCGGGGTCGAGATCGAAGTGCAGGCCGGCCAGCGACATGGCGATGCGGGCCGAGAGGACAGCGCGGCTTTCGCATTTGAGCAAGCCGGTATTCGAGGTGTCGACCTCGGGGGCGGCGTCCAGTTGATGGCGAAATTGTTCGGTGCCGAGCGCCATGACGACACCCAGCGGGGTGGTGATGTCGCGGGCGAGTCGTCTGGGCAGACGCTGGTTGGCATCCTTCAGCAGACGCAGGGCGAACAGCGGGTCGTCGAGCAGCAGATCGGCCAATTCACTGGCAGCGAGCAGGTCGCCACGGCTGGCCTCAAGATCGCGCAGCGCCTGTTTACTGCTTGCCCGAACGGGCAACTCCATGTGCTCCAGGTACGCGGCCCATTGATTTTCGCGCCACCACGTGTGCCATTTCATGCGCCTAGCCCTCCAGGCAGGGGTTTGCGCGACTGTAACGAAACCCGCTGTCCGAGAACAGCCCTATCGGCTGACTGGCCGGCCCCGGCTGTAGCGTAAGCGCGAGCGGCCTTCCGGGTCGCGTTCGATCCAGGCCATGTGCAGATTGCCCTGCGCGTCGAGGGCGACGACCGGGTCGGCTTGATTTCCCGGTCCGGCCGCCGGGCCGGGGGCGACGTTTTCGGCGAATCCCGCGGGCGTCGGCCAGGTGAGCCAGACGTCGGCGCTGCCGTCGCGTTCGTCGTCCCAGGCGACCGCCAGGTCACCGTGTGTGTTTCCGGCGACGCCGGCATGCCATTGGGCAATGGCGTCGCCGAAGCTGTCCTGGACTTTGAGGTTTTTGCCAAAGCTGATGCCGCCATCGTCGCTCAGCGCGGCGTAGACGTCATATCCCGAAAGAAAGTCGCGTTTATCCAGCCAGACGGCGGCCAGGCTGTCGGCGCCAAAGGCGGTCAGGGCCGGGCGCATCGCCCCGGTACCCCGGCCCAGATTGTTTTCCGACTTGCCGGTCGGGTTCTGGCTGATCCGATACGGCGCTGCCCAGGACAGGGCATCGTTACTGCGGCTGGCATAGACGACGGTGTGTCCATGCCGGCGATCTTCCCAGACTAGGAAATGACCGCTGGCACTGCTCGCCAGGGTCGGGTAGAGCTGGTCATCGGTGAGCGGTTTCGGATCGGCGGAGGCATTGGCCAGGACACTCAGGGCCATCCCGGCACTCGCCAAGCGCGCCAGCCGGACTCGGCGCCAACGCCCATCCGGCTGGCTCCAGGCGGCTTGCAAACCCAGCGTCGGATGCCAGGTCAGGCTGCCTTGCCCACCCGCGGGGGCCAGTATCAGGCTCGGGCCGATGGTCGCGGTATCGGCAAGCGCGGCCATGACCCCGCCGGATTCCTCGCGGATGGTCGCGAAACGGCCGTTGGCCATGGCCGCGAGTGCCGGGTCGTAACATTCGCCCTGGCCGAGTTCGCGGGTCGTGAAGCCGGCGCTGCCCGGTGCCTTGATGGCGAGGTAGCAGCGTGGCGTGCCGCTGTGATCGTCCTCCCAGGCAAGGCCGACATGTCCCTCGGAAAGCGCCAGCGCCTTGCGCCCGGAGGCCGAGAGGTGATGGAACGCCGGTGTCCGCATGGCGACATCCAGCGCCGGCTCGAAGCGCCATTGAGCCTCAGCCCAGGGTGCGGCGAGCACGACCAGACAGACGAGCGCCCCCTTCATTTCCGGTTCCCGAGAAATTCCAGCAGGGTTTGCCGCTCGTAATGTTTGTCGCGCACATAGCGGTCGTAATCGCGGAAATCCTCGACCGTTTTGAAACCGGGAATCTTCGCTACCTGGCGACCTTCGGGCGTCAGGTAGACGAACAGCGGCGTCGCATACGCGCCGAGCCGGGCGCCGTATTCGCCCTCGGTGAGACGCTCGCCCGTCGCCAGTCGCAGGCGCCGGCTGCCTTCGGCGTCGACATAGACCAGGACATAGTTGTCGCTGTAGAGTTTTCTTAGTTCGGTGTTGGAAAAGTCTTGTGGTTGACGTGATCGCACCAGGCGCAGCCATAGCGGCCAAAGTAGATGAAAATCGGTTTGTTCGCCGCTTGTGCGCGCGCCAGCCCGGTGTTGAAATCGACAAAATCATAGCCGGCGGGCGGATCGGCCAGGGTGGGACGCGCCGCCATCAATGCAATCCAGAACAGAACGTGATAAACACGCAGGCGAGCCATGCTTTGGCCTCCAGTGAACGATGCTTCGCATCATCGAACCAATAGACCCACAAGGAAACCCGATACATGTACCAGGCAGCCAAGATCGGCATCGTATCTATCAGCGACCGAGCCAGCCGAGGCATTTATGAAGACAAGGGCCTGCCCGCGCTGAAGGAATGGCTGAACGGCGCCCTGCATAATCCGCTCGACTTCGTCGAGCGTTTGATCCCGGACGAGCAAGCCGACATCGAGGCGACGTTGATCGAACTGTCGGCGGAATGCTGCCTGGTTCTGACCACCGGCGGCACCGGCCCGGCGCCGCGCGATGTCACCCCCGAGGCGACCCTGGCGGTCGCCGACAAGGAACTGCCCGGTTTCGGCGAGCAAATGCGCGCGGTGAGCCTGAAGTATGTGCCGACCGCCATCCTCTCCCGGCAGGTCGGCGTCGTTCGGGGCCCATGCCTGATACTCAACCTGCCCGGTCAGCCCAAGGCCATCAAGGAGACCCTGGACGGCGTCTTCGCCGCCGTGCCCTATTGCATCGACCTGATCGGCGGGCCGTATCTGGAAACGCGGCAAGAGGTCATCCAGGCCTTTCGGCCGAAATCAGCATCGAGGCCAGCCCAGGCATTTCAGCCTGAGCACTGAGCACCGACCCACCCGATAGACACAGGAGCCCCCTCATGTCGCCCCGCCGAACCGCCCAGCCTATGTATCTGCTTCTCGTTGCCGCCGTGGCGGCGCTTCTACCCCATGCCGCCCATGCCTACCACCCCTTCGCCACCGACGACACCGGCACCCAAGGCGCCGGCGGTCATCAGTTCGAGGTGGGTTACGATTGGGCGCGCAGCGAACTGGCCGGTGTGTCCGAAGTCGCGCGTGCCTTGCCGATCACCTACACCTATGGCCTGGCAGACAATCTCGATCTGTTCGTCGGCGTGGCTCGCGCGACCGATCCCGTCGATGGCTGGAGCAACGTCGCTATCGGCGGCAAATGGCGCTTCTTCGAGGATACTTCGAGCAAGCTCAGCCTGGCGCTCAAACCGGAGATCCTGCTGCCGGTTTCGGAGGATGACGAGGCCGACGGTCTGGGCAATGGCGAGACCTCCTGTGGACTGAGCCTGATCCTCACAAAGGAGACCGGATTTGGGGAGATTCATCTCAATATCGGTGTGGATCGCGGTAATTTCGCCGATGCCGGCAATACCGACCGCAAGACGACCTACCGCATGTCCATCGCACCGGTCTGGGCAGTGGCCGACGGCTGGAAACTTGGCGCCGAACTGGGTCTGCAAACCAACCCGGACCGCACCCAGGATGCCGCCATGGGTTACCTCGGGCTGGGCATGGTCCATGCGCCGAGCGACGCACTGGACATCAGCGTCGGGCTGAGTCGAGATTTCGACGATGGCCCGGCAACCTCGACCGCGGCGACACTGGGCTTGACCGTGCACTTCTGAAACGGGGCAATCGATCGACGTGCCCGAAGTCGGGTTTGGAGTACCGGAATAATAAAATTGTGCCATGCTGAGGGCATATCAAGCATGCGTGTTTGCCTTGATGCCTCGCCCGTTTCGGGGTGAAACTCGGCACACGCAGGTCACATAACAGGCCGATGGAAAGGGTGCAGGTCTATGGCAACACCGACAAGCAAGCGGACCAGATGGATCTATGAGGTTCTGCCCTACCTGTACGTGGGGTCGGGTGTGCTCGTGGGATTGGGCTTGCGCAACCTTTGGGGTGCCTTCAGCAGCATCATGCTGGTCTCGGCGGGTGTGATCGTCTGGAACATGCGCCGGCGACATCGGCATCTCGCGCGGCTTCGGGAAGAACAGCGGCTGTGGAAAGCCGCGCAAAAGAAAGAATCGATTCTGCAAAGCCAGTTTGTTCAGCTCGTCTGGCGCAAGGAATACGAGTGCGGCAATCCGGCCATCGACGCTCAGCATCGCAACCTTTTCGCCCTGGGGAATACCTTGCTGAACGCGATCATGGGCGGCGAGAGCAAGCTGGATGTCGAGCTGCTGTTCGACGAGCTGGTCGAGAAAGTGGCGCAGCATTTTTCGACGGAAGAGGCCTTGATGGATCAAGCGCATCATCCCGGCGCGGCGGAGCATCGTGTCGCGCACGGCACGCTGCTGGCGCGCAGCAAGGAACTCGCCGAGCGCTTCCATCACGATCAGCTGGATGCTGGCGACCTGTTCAATTTCATCGCTGGGGAAGTCCTGGCGCGTCATATCCTCAAAGAGGATCTGGGCGCGCTCCATCGCGTGGCGTCATAAAGCCCAAGGAAACGTTGCACAAATCGCCATGGGCCCACTCGCGGCTGCCGCGATTTCAAGCAGTCGTAGCGGCTTCGAAGTTCACGCGCCCATGTCCTTGTAGCCTTCCAGCAGCGCCGCCAGCCAGCGTCCGCGCAAGGCCTGGAGCGACAGCCAGACCAGCACCCCGGCGCCGATGCCGGCGACGAGAAGCAGACTGATGTCGTCGCCGCCCAGGACTTCCCAGGCGCGGTAGAACTCGCCCTTGTGCAGCCAGGACTCGCGCACTTCCATCTGATTCAGAGCCACCAGGCCGGCCTGGACGATCAGGCCGCCGATAACCACCCAGCCGAACAGGTTGATCAGCCAGACCGTGGCCAGGGCGAAGCACAGGATGAAGATGGGCAGGAACAGGCCGGTGTCGAATTCCTCGGCCAGCGGGAAGAGGGGAAAACTGGCCGCAAGAACCAGCGCGGTGCGGCCGAGATAGGCCGGTACCGGCGATTTTCCGGAGGTACGCTTTTCCGTCTTGTGCCGCTTCATGTGGCCTTCGATGGCGCTCGCCACCTCGGCGTAGTTCTCCGGCGTGCATTGCACCCAGAGCAAGGTACGCCAGGCATTGCGCAGCGAGATGCACTGCTTGCCGGGCTCGTAGACGGCCTTGAAAGCCCCGGACCAGCGCGCCTCCTCGGACTCGCGCGAGACGCCGATCAGGCCGGCGCCGACCGCCTGGGGGCTACGCGCCAGGACGCCGACGACGATGGCCAGACGATTGGATCTTTTCGCCACGCTGTCGATGGTGTCGCAGCGTATCCCCTGGTTGGAAAGGGTGTAACGCACCCGGTATTTGCCGCGAAACAGCAGTGCCATGATGAGGATGCCGAGCAGCCACAGGCCGGCGGTAACGGCGCCGATCATCGCCAGCATGGGCAGCAACGCGTCCCATTCCTTCTGGGCCAGAAAAACGATGCCGAGCAGCACGGCCATGACCAATGCCGTCGCCAGCATCGCCAGGGTCCATTGCGTCAGCATGCGGCGGGAGAGTAGCGGGAGGTCGGTCTCCCAGGCGAGGTCGGTGGGTTTGCTGTCGGTCATCTCGGGTCCATGAAGGTGTTGGAATCGCCGGTTGTCAGGATGCCTGGCATGCCTTCATCTCCCCGCGAGCGGATAGCGCCATGTGGCGATCCGGCCGTCGCCGAAGCGATGCCGGGCGACCAGGTAGCGTCGGCCGCTGTCGGCCTCGACATCCAGGCTCATGACGGTCTCGTAGTCGCCGCCATGTCGCGCGATCAGATGGCCGCGCAATAACTTGCCCTGATTGATGTGCTCCAGGAATTCCTCGATGCCCGCTGCCTTGGCGCGACCGGACTCGTCGATCAGGCGGGCCAGTTCGCGCTGGAGCGCGTTGTCACTTCCCAGGCAGCGATGACGCGTCGAGTCCGCGCGCGCCATGCAGCTGTCGTCGCGGGTCCGCGCCAGGGCGGCGGCGAAACCGGACGCCTGGCATGGGCCGAAGTAAGCCAGCACCAAGGCTTGCAGGGCGTCGATGTCGGCATATTCGATGTTGCGCGCCGGCATGTCGGCCTGGGCGCCTAACGCCGCGGCGAGTACGCCGAAGACCAAGCCAAGCGCACAGGCCCGCGCTTTTACGAAACCGATGCGAAGTCCGTTCATTTGAATAGATCCAGGATCTTGTTGAGTTTATTCAGGGTGTCATCCACCTTTTGCAGACCGCTGTCCAGCTTGCCCAGCGCCGGATCGACGGGACTGGTCGATTGGCTGGTGACCGCCGCGCCACCCTGGGCATAGCCTTCGACGCGTGCAAAGCCGCGAGACCCCGACTCGGCGTTGTGCGCCCAGGTGGCCGGATCGGAATCGACGATGGCGCAAGTCGTGGCCGGGATGGCGACGTTCGGTCGCGCCGTCCAGTAGGCATTGGCCACGCCGCCCTGGCCCGGACTGCCGGTCGCCGGCCAGGGGCCGTAGGTCTGCTTGTCTCGGCAGCGCAGGGCGATGCTGCCGGGCATGGCGCCGCGCCCGTTGTTCCAGTGATAGGTCTGGATCAGGGTGATGACATGGGCGCCGTCGAGCTCGAACTTGCTGGCTTTGCTCGGATTGTTTTCGACGCCGCCGACGTTGCCGATCTCGAACAGCGTTTTGGCGGAAGGCTTCGGGATGCCGAAGGCCCCCGCGGGATCGCCCTGGATCGGCTGGCTGGTGTAGTCGCGCCCGCCAGCGTCGTCCGTGCCTAGCGGCAGGGTTTCGACGCGCGTGAAGCCGCGATAGCCGGACTGGCTGTTCTGCGCCCAGCTGGCCGGGTCGGAGTCGATCACCGTGTAGGTGCCGGCGGGCAGGGCCACCATCGGCCGGGCCGTCCAGTAGGCATTCGGAACGCCGCCTTGGCCGGGGCTGCCCTGGGCGCCCCAGGGGCCGTAACTCCGGCCTTGCGCGTCCCTGAGGCCGATGTTCCCTGGCGGTTTACCGCGCGCATCGTTCCAGTGATAGTCCTGGATCAGGGCCAGGATGCGCGGCTCGTTCAGGGTAAAGGTCGTCGGCTGGCGCGGCCCGTTGCCGACGCCGCCGATGTTGCCGTTATCGAAGCTGACCACCGGTTTCGCCGGGGTGGTCGGTGGGCTGGCGCCGCCGCCGCCGGCACCCGGATAGAGCCGCACGGCATACACCGACGGTCCGCCCGGTCCTTCGTCGTCGAGCAACAGACCTTTCTTGCCGTCCAGGCGCGTGGTGCCGCGCGCCAGCTCAACCTCGTAACGACCCAGGCTGGCGATGCCCACCGGCCAGGGCAACTGACTCAGGCCGACCTTGCGGCCATTCACCAGCAGGCCGCCGCCGGCTACCAGATGGGTCGCCGGGCACCCCGGATGCGTGCCGATCTGGCTGAAGGCGCGGTGCTCGTGGACCAGGCGGCCATTGTCGATGCGCAGCCAGTCGCTGCCATCGACGCAGGCCTCGACGCGAACATAGCCGGCACCCACGGGTGGCGGCGGGGTGGGTATCTCGACCGTCTTGCCGGTGCCGATGTCCGGGCTGGTGTAGTCGCGCCCGCCCTGGATCGGCACGCCCGAGGCGTTGCCATTCGGCGCCGTATCCCGCGCCACCTCGGTGAGGAGGTGCTGGATGCGTTTGTCCAGCAGGAATGTGCCGCTCAGGGTCAGCCGACCATCCTGGCTGGCGCAGCCGGTGAAGCGGGTAACCGTTTGATAGGCGGGATTGCGGAACACCAGTACGCCGCTTTCCTGAACCCAGTTGTCCTCGTTCTGGTGGTAGTACCCCTGCATCCTGCCGGCTTCGGTGAGTCTGATACCCTCGGCGATGACTTTGCCGTCGCTTCTGGAGAACCGCCAGGTCCGCGCGGTGATATCGGCGCGGGTGAGGTTTGCCGGGGCGCAGTTACCGGATGCCGTGTCGGCGACGCCGGCAGTGGTGCCCGCGGTCGCGGCGCCTTTGCGTACCTCGAAGGTCAGGGAAAGAATCTCTTTCTGCGAACTGCCTTCGATGAAGCGCAAGTCATATTTCCCAGGCGTGGTCGGTGCCCAGTAGCTCAGGGTGTTATCGGCCTTGCCGGTGATGTCCTGGGAGGTCAGGCGCACCGCATTGATCGCCGTAGAGGGACCATGCGGCGCCGTACTCGACACCATCGGCACATAGCTGTATTTCGAGATCCTGGGCGAGGCCGTGAAGCGCACGTTGAAGAGCTTGCCGGGTTCGACGCTGCCCTGATCCATGCTCAGGCTGTTCTCGCCGTCGCTGACCCGGATCGCCCCGCCCGTTGTCACGCCGGTTGTCACGCCTTGTGTGCCGGTGCCCTGCGTGGCGCCTTTGCCGGCGCATTCGCCGCGTCCCGCGCGGGCCGACAGTTCGCGGTTCATCATGTCGATCCACTTGCGTTCCTGGTCGACCGGCCGCCGCGCCGAGACCTCGTTTACCAGCGAGCGCGCGTCATCGCACTTGCCGTTGAGCATGGCTTTTTCACCCCGGTTTCTGAGATCGTCCATGGTCTTTTGGTAGGCGGCGAATTCCTTGTTGTGTCGGCTTTCCAGTTCCACGGTGATCTTGTCGAGCGGGCCGGGGAGGGTCGATTCCCAGTTCTTGATGTCGTAGATCCGCCGGCCTGAAGTATCGAAGTCGCCGCGCTCGAGCGCACCGCGCGCGTCGCCTTGCCAGGCGCGCACCTCTTTCATGCGCTGCGCGTAGACCGGCGCATTGTTGACGCCGCGCGCCGCCTCGATGTCGCTGGGGTCGGCCAGTTTGGCGACGGCGAAGAGCCGGCCGGATTGCTGGAAGTCGCGCTTCAGCTCGGCGCTACTGGCGGCCTGCCTGGCGGCGCCGGCCAGTTCCTTGGCCAGGGTTCCGGCCTTGGCGGCGTCGAGGCCGCGCAGTTGGTTGAGTGCCGTCAGGGCGCTCTCGTACTGCCCGGCGCGGATCTGTTGCCTGGCCGAGTCGGCGAGCTGGCCGATGCGCTTGTCCTGGGCGTCCCTGGCTTTCTTCCGGGCCTCCAGGTCGCGTTCCGCGTCGATCACCGGTTGATAGCGCGGGTGCAGCCGCTTGGCGTTGGCCAGGGCGGCGGCGGCCTTGTCCAGATCGCCCTGTTCCATGGCCTGGCGGGTGTCGCTCAGATGCTGCGTCACCTGCTGCCGCTCGCTCAGCCAGCGGTTGCGCAGGCTGCCGGCCTCGGCGTGCTTCGGGTCGAGGTTGACCGCCTGGGTGATGAGCTCGATGGCCTGGTCCAGCTTGCCCAGGTCGAGCTGCTGCCTGGCCTGGCGCACCTTGTCGTCGGCGCCGGTGTCCGGGGCCTTGCCGGGCTTGGTCTGCTCCATGCGCACGCTGACGCTCACCGAGCTTTCCGCCTTGCCGAGGCTATTGCCGTCGGCGTCGGCGACTTCGAGGTTAACGTTGTAGGTGCCGGTCGTGCTGCAATTCAGGTGCAGTTCGCTGCCTGCGCCGGGCAGGCCGCACGACCCGGACGGCGCTACCGTCCAGCGGTAGCGCGGCGATTCGGCCGCCGGCGTGACCAGCGCCTTCATGTAGATGTCCTGGAAGGTGACGAACTGGCCTTGCGGAATGTCCTTCATGCCGCATTGCTGTGCCCGGCCGAATTGCGTATCGCACACCCAGACTTGCAGTTGCGGGCCGTTCAGGCGCGGCGCGCCGATCTGCACGTCGTAGGCGATGCCGGTGTAGGTCGAGGTCAGGTCGGCGATGGTGTCGCCGTAATGCGGCACGCGCGCCAGCACCTTCAGCGGGATCGGCTTGGCGTCCTTGACCTTGAAGCCGATGTCGCTGGCGTTCTGGGTGTACTCCATGCGGTTCGACGAGGCCGGCTCGAACCAGCGGTAGTCGAGATATTTCGCCGCCACCTCGGGCTTGGTGCTCAGCACCGCGCGCACTTCCTGGCCAATGCGGCCCTGGCCGGTGGGCGGCGCGAAGGTGAAGGTGAACGCCGGGGCGATGACCTCGACGCTGACCTGGTCGCATTCGCCGATGGTATGCCAGGCGCCTTCGACGAAGGTGTGCGCCTCGCACCACAGCTTCACCTGGCCCATGCGGTCGTAGGTGACCTTGGTGCTCGGCTTGTCGGTGGTCGGGGTATTGAAGCTGACCGCCGGGTCGGCTTGCCAGATATAGCGGTATTGGCCGCTACCGCCGGCCGCGCCGGCACCACCCGTGCCAGTCTGCGCGGAGCGGTTGGCGACGCCGGTATCGACGGGGATCGGCGGGGGCGGCAAGTCGCCGGGCGGCGCGACTGACACCGCCTTGTCCGGATCGACGACGATCGTGTTGCATTCGTCGAACGGGTTGTTCGAGCGCGGCTTCCCCGCACACGGGTCGGGCTTGGGCTCCGGCTTCGGTGCCGGGACCGGTTCCAGCCCCTCGGCGTTGAGCGTGTAGGTGCGCCCGTAATAGACCTTGCCCTTGGCGCCGGTGAGCTTCAGCGCCAGCGGCTGGACGCGCAACGTGGCGCTCGCCTCGCCGGTCTTGCCGTCGGCGTCGGCCACCTTCACCAGCACGGTCCAGTCGCCGGCCCAGGCCGGCTTGGCGGTTGCCTTGGCGCCGCTGCCGCTGGCACCGGACCAGGTGTAGGCATAGGGCGGTTTGCCGCCGGTGACGCCAGCGTTGAGCGTCTGCGGCTCGCCCAGCTTCAGGCTGGCCGAGCCGGACGGGCCGGCGAGGGTCACGTTCAGCTCGCCCTTGCCCGGCGTCGGCGGGCCGACCGCGCCGGCGCCACCGCACTGGCTGACGTATTTCCAGGGCAGGGTGGGTGGCGACGGGATGGGGTCGGGCAGGTTGAATTCCTGTTTCACCTTGTCCACCGCGGCGAGGTAGCCGGGCCAGTCGTTGTAGGCCTTGTATTCCTGCCAGCGCTTGAAGGGCAGGGTCTCCGGCAGGGCCTCGATTTTCTTCGCCAGTTCCCTCTGGTTCTTGCCGTTCGCCGAGCCGGCCTCGCCCAGGCAGCGGATCGAGTTTTCGTTGATGTAGGCCTGGACGTCGTTGGCATAACCGGTGCGCCCCGAATAGACACTGAACATGCGGTCGCAGGCGCGCGACTTGCCGCACAGGTCGTCGCAATCGGTGAAGGGTTCGGCGACTTTCACCTCCTTGCCGTTGATCCGGCGTATGGATTCGACCATGCGCAGCACGGAGCAGCCCCTGGTGAGCGCCGAGGAGCACTCGACACCATACTGGTTCATGTGCGTGCGCGCCTCGCCCACGGTCGAGCCGCAGCCGGCTTTCTTGGCGGCGAAGCAATCGGCCTGAAGCATGACGTCCGAGATGATGTCGGCGCAGTTCTCCGGCAGTTTGGCGCTGTCGTCGTAGGGCTTCGGATGGGCGGCGACGAACTGGCGGACCATGGCGCTGGTGACGCCGTTCTTGAAGCTGGCGTAGGTCTTGCGGTCGTATTCCTTCAGGGTTTCCAGATAGACCAGGCTGTCCTGTAGCCACGTGTACCTGGCTTCCGCCAGCGACTTCGCATCGCCCGGCGGCGTCTTGGTGCCATCCTTGTCGGGCGTGCCCTGGGCGACGACGATGCGGTGCTGTTTGTCGCCGAGATTCCGCCAGGTCTTGCCGTCCTGCGCCTGGACGTTCAGCGTCACCACATAGGTGCCTGGATTGTCCGCGACGAACGAGGCGGTTGCCTTGTCGCCCAGCGATTTGCCCTCGGCGCTCCAGGCGTATTTCAGGGCCGGCAGGGGCGGTTTCGCCGTCTTGACGCTCGCCGTGAGCGGTACCGGAGTTTTCGGCTGGGCTTGCGCGGCGCCTTCGATACTCACGGTAAAGCCGCTGTCGGCGACCACCTTGACGGTCCATTCGCCCTGACCCAGGGTTTCGAAGATTTCCTGGGTACCCTTCAGCAAGGGCCGCTTCACCTGCACGCTGAAGTTATGTTCGCCGACGGTATCCAGGCGGTAGGCGCGTTGTGGCGTGGCGTACTCGCCGAGGACGGCCTTGCCGGATTTCCAGATAAAGCGGTATTGCGCCAGGATGTCGGCGGGCAAAGCCTCGGCCTGCTTGGCGCCGGGCCGTTTTACCTGCACCGAGCAGACCAGCTTGGCTTCGTCGCCGGAGGCGATTTCTTTCGGGCCGCTCAGGCCGACGATGAATTCGCCGGCAAGGGTGTAGTGGTCTCGGAATTCCTGCTGGAGCGCACCGTCTTGCTTCTGCAAGGCCGATACCTTGGCGGCGGCCTCGGTGTGCTTCTTGTAGAGGGCCTGTTTGTCGAGGATTTCGGAGGCCCAATGCAGTGACTGCGCGTCGCTGGCGGCCTGCATCCGGCTCGTCCAGTAGACGTACTTGAAGCGGATGTCGAACAGCTTGTTGAGCGTGGCTTCGTCGTAGGCGCCTTGCAGCGTGGCCTTCTTGATCAGTTCCAGATCCTTGATGCAGCTGGCGCCGACTTTGGAGACATCGCCCAGATAGGTCTGGGCCAGACGGACATCCAGTTCCGGGCTGCCGGTGAGCGGCAGCGAGCCGGTCAGCGGGCGCGGATCGGGCGTGTAGGCGTCCCCCAGGGCGGTGCGTGCCAGCGACTCGGCACGGTCGCGCATCTGGGCGATGGCGCTGTAGGCGTCCTTGAATTTCTGCACGGCCTTGACGGCGGTGACCTGCTTGTCGCGCGTCGAGGTCAGCCAATTGCTGATTAAATTGTAGGGCGCGCCCTCGGCGTCGAGGGCGGCGCTGCCTTCCCTGGTGATACCCAGTTCCTCGAACAGCTTCAGCAACGCTTCATATTCGGCCTTGGCCTTGCCCTGATCGAGGCTGCCTTCGGCCCGATTCCGGACCTCGAAGGTGCGCACGATGGCTTCGGCCAGCGCTTTGCGCGCCACTTCGCGCTGTTTGTCGCGCGCCTCGTAAAGTTTCGTGAAAGCGCGCGTCTCGCTCTGATGCAGGCCACCGGGCAGGTCGCCGACGTGTTGCGCCATGGCGGCATCCTTGACCCCGAGCGCCTTGCCCAGATCGGCGATGTCGGCGTTGATCTTGCGGATTCCCGCGCCGGCGTTCATCAGCGGGCCGTCTTCCTTGAAGACCAGCACGTTGCCGTTCTGCACCGTGCTCTTGATGGCTTGCCCGACGGCGCGGATCTTGGCCAAGTTCAGGGTCAGGCCGGCATCGCTGGCCTTGGCGCGGTTGGCCATGTCCTGGGCGACCATATCCGGAAAGCCATCGGCCATGGCGTCCACGAACTCGCGCGAGCCGCTCGGGCCGTCCTTGCCCAGGCCACCGAAATCCTTGATGACGCCCTTCGCGTCCCAGGTGGTCGCCTTGTAGAGCGCCTCCATCTGGCTTTCGAACACCGACTGCGCGCCGATGTTGATCGCCGAGGTGCCGAGCGCTTCGACCAGCGCCGGCAGGGCGGTCTCGGGCACCAGCATGTACATCACCGCCTTGCCCAGGGCGTCGTTGTCGCCGTGGACGATGCCGGCATAGGCCGAGTTCAGGACCATGCCGAAGAAGGTGTTGTCGATCAGCGTCTTGCCCAAGGCGATGGCCAACTCGGCGTCGCTCTTCGAATTGCGCACGTTGTCGATGACCTGCGCCCACATCGCCATGGAACCGGCGATCTGTACCACCGACAGACTGGTCGACCTAGCCATGTCGACCACCTCGCCGACGAACTCGGCGCCGGCGCTGCGGAATCGCGGTTCGGGCGTGGCGATGATCGGCGTCTTGCCGGCTTCGAGAATCTTCCCGGCGGTATCCAGCATCTTGCTGCCCAGCTCGCTCTGGCGCAGAAACTCGGTGGTCTGCTTGATCAGTCCCATATCCGCCTGGCGGATCTTGTCCAGCGAGGTGTAGTTCTTGCGGATCTCGTCGATGGCGCCGTTTTTGTTCGCCTCGGACATCTTGGCGATGTGCTCCAGGGCGGAGCGCGCCAGCTCGCTCTGCTCGGCGCCCTCGTCGGCGATGATGCGCATGTCGCTGGCCAGCTTGTCCAGGGCGATCTGACGCGCGCCTTTCTCGTTGATCTCCAGGACGATGCGGTCCATGTCGAACTGATACGACACCTCGGCCATGCGCAGGATGGCGCGCCGCGCCTTGGCGCCCAGTTCCTGCAGGGCGGCGTCCGGCGAATCGCCGAAGCGCTCGCGGATCAGGGCGTCGACCTCGGCGTCCTTGGCGTAGGCGACATGTTTGGCCAGATCCACCACCGAGCGATATTCCGGGTCGCTCAACAGCGGGTCCTTGGCCAGCAGGTCGGCCATGCCTTGTACGCCGCGCGCGATGTTGTCGGCGCGCGACGTACTTCAGGGTCTTTTTCATCTTCGCCTTGGGCTCGAACTTGCGCGTCAGCACCTCGTGTTCCAGGTGCTTGGCCATGTCCAGGCAACCGCCCGTGGCGGTACTGGAACGGCTCTTGTAGAAATCGACGCCGAAGTCGGAAAGCATGTCCATGTACTTGTTCCAGAGCCGCTCGGCGGCGGCATTGTTCGGGTCGTTGAACAGGCTGGACTTGAGAAAGCCCTTGGCGTCGAAGAGTGCGTCGTAATCGCCGTTCTTGGTCGCCAGGTCGCGGAACTTGGCCATGTGCGCCTCGAAGGCCATCTCGCGGATCGGGTCGCCCGTGGTGATCCTGCCCGGCTCGGTGACGATGCTGCCGTCCGGGTTGCGGATGATCTGGCCGTCTTCGCCACGCACCGAGGTATCGGCGTTGAGCACGAAGGTCCGGCTGGTACCGTCCGGGTAGATCATGGTGACGCGCTTCATGTTGCGCTTCGCCCAGTTGATGCCGCCCTCGGTCTCGAATACCCCGGCGGCGCGCTCATGGCCCTCGGCGGTGACGACGATGTCGAAGTCCTGCAAGGTCAGTCCGGAATCCTCGCCGGCCAGATCGGCCAGCAAATCCTGACCGCACTGGTCGCGCACCTCGGCGGTCACGTCCGGATCGACGCCGAAGATGGTGTAGTCGACGTCCATCGAGGCGTCCGGATCGGTGGCGCCCGGCCAGGAACCGATGTCCCCATAGCCGTACATGGCGCGCGAGCGCCCCGGATTGGTACGCAGATAGTTGCGGATCGATCTGGCGCGGCTGTCGAGAATCTGCTGCCGCACGGTTTTCTGCGCCGCCTTTTGCCTGCCGACGATGTCGTTGGCCTGGGCTTGCACATCGGGCGGCAGCTGGCCATCCTTCAGCGCCTTGTTCAGTTCGCGCATAGAAACGATGGACGGCTTGCCGGGATTCGCCTTCTTGATGGCCTTGTGCAGCTCGCCCGGGCTACAGCCCTCACAGGCCAGAATCGCCTGAGCCACCGCCGCCAGATTGCCCTGGCCGGCATCGCCGGCGGCGCGTCGGCACTGGCTTTGGAATACATGACCTCGCCGGCCTTGGGGAGTGCCGGCGGACCCGATTTCGCCGCCGGCCTGGCAGGCGCTTGTGTCGCGCCACGCATCACCGTCGCCGCGGACTCGCCCGGCGCCCCGGCAGGCGCCTGAACCTTGATGGCAATGCGGGCATCGGGCTTGCCGTTGAACAGCACCGTCACCGTGTGTTCACCGACGCTGACGCCACGCAGGGTGATCGTCCGGCCCTCCGCTTCCATTCTTTCCAGGCCGGCATCGAGGCGCCAATCGATCTTGACGAACAGGGGCACGTCCTTGACCTTGACCAGCACACTTTCCCCGACCGGGATTTCCCGTGCGGTCGCGGTCAAGTGCGCCGCAAGCAGCAAAGGCGACCACAGCAGCAAGAACAGGAGGCAGAAACGGGTGAGGGCATTCGCGACACGGGACACGGCAGGCCTCCGGGACGGAAAAGAGGGTATCAATATCCAGATTAGCAGAGACCCACGAAAGCGCGCCTTGAAATGCCGTGGTTATTGGATGACGCCTAGGGAAACGCCGAAAAATTCGTCGCGAGGAGCGGAGCGACGTGGCGATCCATAGGCTGTCGATTTATATGGCGCACTGGATTGCCGCGCTTCGCTCGCAATGACAATGAGCGAAGAAACCAGCGTTTCCCTAGCTGATCAGGTGTCGTGCACCAAGCGATAACCCACCCCGGATTCCGTGCGTATGTGGCGGGGCTGAGCCGGGTTTGCTTCCAGTTTGCGCCGCAGCCCGGTCATGTAGACGCGCAGGTAATGCGTGTCCTCGGCATGGCTCGGTCCCCAGACTTCCCGCAGCAGTTGCCGATGGGTGAGTACCCGCCCGGCGTTGGCGATGAGCAGCGTCAGCAGTCGATATTCGATTGGCGTCAGGTGGACCTCTTCACCGGCCCGGTGCACTTGGCGGCGGGCCAGATCGACGGTGATTTCACCCAGGGTCACCAGCGGCCCCTGGTCGCCGGCCATGCGCTGGCGGCGCAGCAGGGCGCGCACCCGCGCCAGCAGTTCGGCGACGCCGAAGGGTTTGGTCAGGTAGTCGTCGGCACCGGCGTCCAGCGCGGCCACCTTGTCGGTTTCGTCGACCCGGGCCGAGAGGATGAGGATGGGCACGCTGGACCAGGCGCGCAGGTCGCGCACCACATCGACGCCGTCCCGGTCGGGCAGGCCCAGGTCCAGGATGATCAGATCGGGCTTGCGGGTGCCCGCCTCCACCAGGCCGCGCTCGCCGGTAGCCGCCTCGGCGACGTGGCAGCCCTCTGCTTCCAGTGCGGTGCGGAGGAAGCGGCGAATCTGCGGCTCGTCCTCGATGACCACCACCATGGGTGCGGCGGCATGCGGATCGGTCATCCGGTCTCTTTCGGAACGATGGGCGGCTCACCGGCCGGCAGGGTGACGATGAAGCGGGCGCCGCCCTCGGGCCGGTTCTCCGCCTTCACCGTGCCTTTGTGGGCCTCGACGATGGCGCGCACGATGGCCAGACCCAGACCGACCCCGGCGACCGGGGATTCTTCATGGCCGCGCGTGAACTTCTCGAACAGGCCTTCTTCCTTGCCCGGCGGCAGCCCCGGTCCGTTGTCGGCCACGGCGATGGCGACGCGGTCGCCTTCATTGCGGGCGGTGATCTCGATCCGGCTGCCCACCGGCGAGTATTTCGCGGCATTTTCCAGCAGGTTGCAGAACACCCGTTCCATCAGCACGCTGTCGAACTCGATCAGTGGCAGTTCCGCCGGCAGGTCGACGCGTACCTCATGCCGCGCCAACGGGCTGGCCATGGTTTGCAGGGCGGCGCCGACGACCTCCTCCAGGGGTTGCCATTCCCGCTTGAGCCGGACATGGCCTTCCTGCAATCGCGCCATGTCCAACAGGTTGCTGACCAGCAGACTGGTACGCAGCGATTCGGCGCGGATGGCCAGGGCAATTTCCGCCTGCGCGGTGGGTAATGGCGGCCCGGCCAGGGGCAGGGAATCGGCCAGGCCGGCCAGTACGGTCAGAGGCGTGCGCAAGTCATGCGACAGGGCGGAAAGCAGGCCGTTGCGCAGCCGCTCGGACTCCATCTTCACCAGGGCGTCCTGGGCCACTTCCACGTAATGCACCCGTTCCAGGGCCAGGGCAATCTGTCCGGCCAGGGTTTCCAGAAGGCGCGCCTGCTCCGGCAGGAACAGCAGTCGTTTCTGGCTGGGCTGCAGGGCCAGTACGCCCCGTGTGCGCATCGGCGCCTTCAGCGGCAGGTAGTACATGGGGGCGCCCGCCAGGCTTTGGGTGCCCAAACCGGCGGGTTGCTGATGATCGTAGACCCACTGGGCGATGGCCGGGTCCAGGGCGAGTTCCTTGTGTTCGGGCAAGGGTGTGGGCGAACGCACCTTATCCTGAGTGTCCGGCAGCAGGATACGGACCTTGGCCTGGAACAGACTTTCCAGATGATGGCGCGCGGTCTCGACGATCTGCTCGGCCATGAGGGCGCCCGCCAGCTCCTTGCCCAGTTCGTTGAGCGCCCGGGTGCGGCGTTCCCGATACATGGCGATACGTGCCTGGTAGCGCAGGTTGGCGGCCAGGGTGCTGATGGTCAGCGCCACCGCCAACATGATGATGAAAGTCAGCAGGTAGCGGGTGTCGGAGACGGTGAAGGAAAGATGGGGCGGCACCAGGAAGAAATCGAAGGCCAGCACCGAGAGCACCGAACCCAGTACCGCCGGGCCACGCCCGTGCTTTGCCGCCACCCAGACCACGCCGACCAGATAGAACATGATCAGGTTGGCCAGATCGAACCAGGGCAGCACCAGCCTGGCCAGCACCGAGGTCAGGGCGCAGATGCCGGCGGCCCAGGCGTAGCCAGTCCAGCGCGGCTTGCCGGAGGGCTCCAGCTCCAGGTCGAGCGGCGTGGCGATCGCCTTGTCGGTGGGCGGCGCTTCATCCTCGTGGGCCACCACATAGACGTCGACATCCTCGGCGAGGGCCGACAGGCGATCCGACAGGGGCGCGCGCCGGATGCGCGACAGTCCGGTGCGCAGGCTCTTGCCCACCACCAGCTTGGAGACGTTGCGGGCGCGGGCATAGGCCAGCAAGGTCGGGGCGTCTTCCTGGCCGGACAGGGTGGCGGTTTCGGCGCCCAGTTCCCGGGCCAGGGCCAGGGTCTTGAGTATCTTGTCCCGGTTGCTTTCGGCCAGGCGTTGCAGCTTGGGCGTCTCGACGTAGACGGCGATCCAGTCGGCATGCAGGCTGGCCGCCAGCCGGGCGGCGGCGCGCACCAGCCGGTCGCCGCCGGCGCCGGGGCCGACGCAGACCAGCAGCCTTTCCTTGGCTTGCCACACTTCCCGGATGGACTGGTCCGTGCGGTATTCCCGCATCTGCACATCGACCCGGTCGGCGGTGCGGCGCAGGGCCAGCTCCCGCAGGGCGATGAGGTTGCCCTTGCGGAAGAAGTTGCGGATCGCCCGCTCCGCCTGGTGGGCCAGGTAGACCTTGCCCTCCTTCATGCGCTGCAACAGGTCGTCCGGCGGCAGGTCCACCAGGGCGACTTCGTCGGCCTGCTCGAAGACATGGTCGGGCAGGGTCTCGCGCACCTGGATGCCGGTGATGCCGCCGACGATGTCGTTCAGGCTTTCCAGGTGCTGCACGTTGACCGTGGTGTAGACGTCGATGCCCGCCGCCAGGAGTTCCTCCACATCCTGCCAGCGCTTGGGATGGCGCG
Source organism: Hydrogenophilales bacterium (assembly GCA_016703155.1). GTDB lineage: Bacteria > Pseudomonadota > Gammaproteobacteria > Burkholderiales > Thiobacillaceae > JADJCP01. The sequence continues at coordinate 461,967 of JADJCP010000001.1, read as the reverse complement.
AGCCGGCGACGTTGGAATGGGCCAGCTCATACACCAGGATCAGGGCTGGCTTGCGGGCCAGGGCCGCGTCCAGGTCGAACTCGCGTAACTCCCGGCCCTGGTAGGTCACGACCTTGGCCGGCAACAATTCCAGTCCCTCCAGTAGTTGGGCGGTCTCGGAACGGCCATGCGTTTCCACCAAGCCGACCACGACTTCGCCACCCTGGCTGGTCAGGGTCCGCGCCGCGCTCAGCATGGCGTAGGTCTTGCCGACGCCTGGGCAGGCGCCGAAGAAGACCTTCAGCCGGCCCCGGTGGGCGCGCTCGGCATCCGCTTCGATGCGGGCGAGCAGGGCGTCGGGGTCGGGGCGGGTGTCTTCGGTGGGCATGGGTTCAGTGTAGTCATCGGCCCGCACACCGGACCCACAACGACTATTCGATTCGCGATGGCGCCAGCATAGGCGTTCGCGGATCAAAATTCCGTAAAGATTGCGCGCTGGAAGGTGGCGCTGCGTTGCCCGTTATCGCCGGTCAGGCTCAGAACATCCGTGTAGATGTTTCGAAACGGTGGACGTCGTCGCGGCCAAACGGTGTCAGAAACAGGCGCTGATCCGTCGCGGCAAGATGCCGGCATTCCTTGCCCACCACCGGACCAGGAATTGCAGACGCACGGCAGCCGTGGAATCGAGTGTCACAGCAAACGACCCTCCCTGAACGCCACCTCGTGGATCGGCAGACGCATGAGATTGGGCGCGCTCACCACCACATCCACTTTACGACCGAGCATCAGCCGGGAAACCCTGGCCGAAACCCGCGCCGCGAGCAAGGCCGGGTTATCCACCGGTGCCGACAACTCCAGCAACAAATCGAGGTCGCCGCCGCGCAGCGAGTCGTCGAGCCGGGAACCAAACACCCGCACGCGCGCCTCCTCGCCGGCCAACTGGCGGGCGATCTGGCGAATCGCTTCGGTCTGGGTTTCGGACAGGCGCATGGTTCAGGGTGGCTTGGAAAGTGGGCAGTGCCTTGATTGTACAACGCTATTCGGCTTGGTCGAGGGCGCTGGCCATTTTAGAATCGGAGGGGGCTATGGCTGAGAGTGTCTGTTGTTCGGCCAAAACGGACCTTGATTAATCTAGCGTTTCAGTCCGCTACCTATTCCACAGCTGTTAGGCAGAAAGCGAAGCTGACCCCTTTAATGGACCCTTTTAATGCTCTTAAATGCTCGGTGGAAGGGATGATCGTCATGGGCGGGGACCAGGGCCAGCCGCGAAGCGAGTTCCCGGTGGTGTCCTGGCGGGAGGTTGGGACGATAATGGGAGAGCGGTTCGGCCCGGAAAATTGAGGTAGCTGGAAGTTCCGGACTTAGAAGACAAACAGGAGGCAATAAATGCACAACGACAGCCCGGCTATCCAAGATGAATTCGGCAGACGCCCCTTCGCGGCTCAATTGGCACGAGCCCTGTCGGCGCCACGGCACGGTTCCGGCGGCTTCGTGGTGGCCTTGGATGGCGAATGGGGTAGCGGCAAGACCACGCTGCTCGACTGGGTCAAGGAGGAACTGGACAAGCTCGATCCCGCGCCCGTGGTGCTGGACTTCAACCCTTGGCGCATCAGCGGGCTGGATGCGTTGATCGAGGCCTTTCTGATCGAGCTTGCGGCAAGGCTCGATGCACCGCTTCCGGGCGAGGGCGTCGCCAAGGGAACCGAAGCCGGCCAGCGCATCGTCGATTACCTCGGCCTGCTGCGGCACCTCCGGTATTTGAAATATGTGCCCACGCTGGGTTTCGTGGGCAATCTAGCTGAAGATGTCGCCGACTACGCCGACAAGGCGGCCGAGGCTGGAAACGCTTTCATCAAGGGTACACGGGAGGTATTCGGCAAGAGCCAGGGCATCGAAGGCGCCAAATCCGCAGTAGAGGCCGCGCTGGATGAATATGGCCACAGCGTGGTGGTGATCCTCGATGACCTCGACCGGCTCAACCGGGAGGAAATCCGCACTGTCTTCCAACTCATCAAGTTCATCGACGATTTTCGCCATGTCACCTACCTGCTGGCCTTCGACGACGATCAAGTGGCCCGAGCCCTGGATGAAGGCGGCGACGAAGCGGCGGGACGGCGCTACCTGGCAAAAATCGTCCAGGCCGCTTTCCGCATTCCGCCCTTATTCCCATGGCAAGCCAACAGCCACTTGGACAAGCAGCTACGGCGGGTTTGCAGGAGATCAGGCGAGAACTTCGGCCGTTCGAGGAAGCGCTTTGGGAGAGGTGTATTCCCCTGGCAGCCGTCCTATGCAAGCAACCGCGCCATATCGTGCGCCTGTCCAACCACCTGCGGTTGAGCTGGGCGGCCACGAGCGAAGCCGTAAATGCCTGTGACGTGCTGGTATTCGAGGCGCTGGCCCAGCGCCTGCCCAAAATAACGCGGGCGATTCAGGAGCACCCCGACGAATTTACTGGTGGTGGTTTCAGGGATGCCTATTCAGGTTTTGCATTTGATTGGGGCGCTTGGTTGGGGGACGAACAGCGACAAGAGCGCTGGCGTAGACATCTCCCGGAGGAAGGTACGGTCGATAGGCAATTGGCCGGAGAGGCCTGTTCCTTTCTGTTTCCCTATGCAAACAAAAGCCAGAATGATGAAAAAACGGCGCATTGGCGGATCGCCGATACCAATCATCTGGCGCGCTTGCTCCAAGGCTGTGGCCTAGAAGGGGTGCCCGATGCGGGCCAATACGTCGCCTTGTTTGACAACCCGGCTCGACTGTTGAGTGAACTGGCATGGATGGATGCGGCGGGCTGGAAAAACTGGCTCGGCCATGCCCGCCACTACCTACCCAACGAACTGGCCCAACCCTCGGAGTTGCTCGACGCTCTGGCCCATTTTGCCGCCAAGCTGTTCGACGGAGGTTTTGCCGACAGCGACATCAGCCATAGTTTTTCGCGCTTGTTTCTGGAAATTCTTTTCCTGCAACCCGTGGAGATGCGTCTTGCATTGTTGCAGCGGCTGATCAGCCAGGTTTCATGCTCCTTCAGCGAGGACGCGGTGTTTTATTCGGCATGGCCCCATGGTTTGCTTGCGATCAGAAAGCATCATGAATACATGCGAAACGAGGGGCCTTTGTTGCCCGATAAGGATCAAGCATTGGTGGCCATCGACTCATGGAAGGCACGAGCTTCAGCTCTCTCCGATCAAGGTCTGCTGGTCAAAGAGCCTGAGCTTCACTCCATCTTGTACCGATGGACCCAACTCGGGGTAAACAGGGTGTACCCGCCAGTGTGGAATGCTGTGGCGCGGCTATGTGCCGACCAAGAAGGGCTGGGGCGCTTCATGTCCGTATTTTCCGGACAGCGTTCACGCGAGCCGGGTAATTTCTCGATTGTTTGGGATGTCGATGAGTTGCTTGAGCGCATCCAACTCCACCCCGGCATGGAACAGGCCTACGCCAGCTTCATTGCCGACCTGACAAGCGAGCCGGTGCGAAGCCACTTGCAGCAACTGAAGTCCTGCGATGAAGAGGGACAACAATCGTAGGTGGGATAAGCCACAGGCGTAATCCGCCGCATGTATAGCGGCTTGTCGGGAAATCCCTTCAGGGCCATTCAACGCGAACCTTGATCAAGCGCCAGATTCAGTGCCAGCACGTTGACCCTGGGCTCGCCCAACACGCCGTATGTCCGCCCTTCGGCATTAGCCAAGGGGGCCAGACACGAATTGAATCCCGGCGTGAAATACGAATATGCCTTGGCAACGCCTGTTTCAGGCTAAATTCTGTCCAGACTGGCCAGATTCGGGAGAGCAGCATGCAAACAGAATGGCAATTGCAGGAAGCCAAGAACAACCTGAGCCAACTCATCAAACAGGCGGCTGGCGGGGACGCCCAGGTGGTCACCGTGCATGGCCGCCCCACGGCGGTCGTGGTTTCGGTCGAGGACTACGCCCGACTCACCCGCCGCGCTGGCGGCAAACTCTCCGCGGCGCTGCTGAACCCGGACCTTGCGGGAGAAGACCTGGACTTTTCACGTAGCCGCGACATCGGCAGGAATGTCGAGCTATGAGCTGGCTGCTCGATACCTGCGTGTTATCCAAATACATCAAGAAAGCGCCCGCCCCCAAGGTGATCGGCTGGCTGGACGATCAGGACGAAGCCAGCCTGTATATCAGCGTGATCAGCCTGGGCGAAATCGAAATGGCATCATCAAACTCCGCGCTGACGACCCGGCAAGGGCACAGAAACTCACCCTCTGGCTGGGCAAGATCGAACAACGCTTCGCGGGCCGCATCCTGACCCTGGACGCCGCCGTCCTCAGCGCCTGGGCGCAGCTTTCCGCCCAAGCCGAACTGGCCGGCAGGCCCATGCCGGTCATGGATGGTTTGCTCATGGCCAGCGCGCAATGCCGTGGCCTCGTTGTGGTGACGCGAAACGTCCAGGATTTCGAGCCATTCCCGCGCATCTTCAATCCGTGGGGGCTGTAATCAAACGATCGGAGTTCACGATATTTACCTGGATTTCTGCCGCTCCGCGTCCAGCGCCAGATTGAGTTGCAGCACATTGACCCGGGCTTCGCCCAACACGCCGAACTGGCGGTCTTGCGTGTGTTTCTCGACCAGACCGCGCACGCTTTCCAGAGGCAGCCCGCGCAGGCGGGCGATGCGCGGCGCTTGCCAAGCGGCGGCGGCCGGGCTGATCTCTGGATCGAGGCCGCTGGCGGAGGCGGTGACCAGGTCGACCGGGATCGGCGCGGTCTGGCTGGGGTCGGCGGCTTTTAAGGCTTCAATGCGGGCCTTGACCGCTTCCTCCAGGGCCGGATTCAGCGGGCCCAGGTTGGAACCGGACGAGGCGCCGGCGTTGTAGGGTACCGGGCCGGTGGCCGAGGGGCGGCCCCAGAAGTACTTCGGATCGGTGTAGGGCTGGCCGATGAGTTCAGAGCCGACCACCTTGCCGTCGTGTTCGATCAGAGTGCCGTTGGCCTGGTGCGGGAAGCCGCCCTGGGCGATGCCGGTGACCACCAGAGGATAGACGCCGCCGGTGATCACGGTGAACACGGCCAGCATGAGCAGGGCGGGTTTGAGTTCGTTCAGCATGGTTTACTCCTTAGGCGAGGTTCAGGCCGACCAGAACGAGGTCGATGGCCTTGATACCGATGAAGGGGACGATCAGGCCGCCGACGCCATACACCAGCAGGTTGCGTTGCAGCAGCGTGCCGGCGCCCAGCGGGCGGTATTTCACCCCCTTCAGGGCCAGCGGGATGAGGGCGACGATGATCAGGGCGTTGAAGATCACCGCCGACAGGATGGCGCTGGCCGGGGTGGCCAGGCCCATGACGTTGAGCGCGTTGAGTGCCGGGTAGGTGGTGGCGAAGGCGGCCGGGATGATGGCGAAGTACTTGGCCATGTCGTTGGCGATGGAGAAGGTGGTCAGCGAGCCGCGCGTCATCAGCATCTGCTTGCCGGTCTCCACCACCTCGATCAGCTTGGTGGGGTTGGAGTCCAGGTCCACCATGTTGCCGGCCTCCTTGGCGGCCTGGGTGCCGGTGTTCATGGCCACCGCGACGTCGGCCTGGGCCAGCGCCGGGGCGTCGTTGGTGCCGTCGCCGGTCATGGCCACCAGGCGGCCCTGCGCCTGGTATTCGCGGATCAGCTTCAGCTTGGCCTCGGGCGTGGCCTCGGCGAGGAAGTCGTCGACCCCGGCCTCGGCGGCGATGGCGGCGGCGGTGAGGCGGTTGTCGCCGGTGATCATCACGGTCTTGATGCCCATGCGGCGCAGTTCGGCGAAGCGTTCCTTGATGCCGCCCTTGACGATGTCCTTCAGCTCGACCACGCCGAGGACACGGGCTTGGCCGCCGTGGGCTTGCCCACCTGAAGAATCTTGGCGCGACTCGGCCACCACCAGCGGGGTGGAGCCGCGCTTGGCGACCTGTTCGACCAGGCTGTCCACCTCGGACGGGAAGTGCCCACCCAGGCCGGCGACCCAGGCGCGGATGGCATCGGCGGCGCCCTTGCGGATCTCGCGGCCATCCAGGTCGACGCCGCTCATGCGGGTGTGAGCAGTGAAGTGGACGAAACTTGCGCCCAACTCCTGGATGTCGCGACCGCGCAGGGCGAACTTCTGCTTGGCCAGGACCATGATGCTGCGGCCTTCCGGCGTTTCGTCGGCGAGCGACGCCAGCTGGGCGGCATCGGCCAGTTCCACTTCCTTGACGCCGTGGGCCGGCAGGAAAGCGCTGGCTTGGCGGTTGCCGAGCGTGATGGTGCCGGTCTTGTCCAGCAGCAGCACGTCGACGTCGCCGGCCGCCTCGACGGCGCGGCCGGAGGTGGCGATGACGTTCTTGGCCATCATGCGGCCCATGCCGGCGACGCCGATGGCGGACAAGAGGCCGCCAATGGTGGTCGGGATCAGGCAGACCAAGAGGGCGGTCAGCACCGTCACGCTGACCGGCTCACCCGAGCCGGCGGCGTCGACGCTGAACAGCGAGAACGGCAGCAGGGTGACGGTGGCGAGCAGGAAGACGATGGTCAGCGCCACCAGCAGGATGGTCAGGGCGATCTCGTTCGGGGTCTTCTGGCGCTTGGCGCCTTCCACCATGTTGATCATGCGGTCGAGGAAGGTCTCGCCGGGGTTGACGGCGATGCGCACCACCAGCCAGTCGGACAGCACCCGGGTGCCGCCGGTGACGGCGGAGAAGTCGCCCCCCGCCTCCCGGATCACCGGGGCCGATTCGCCGGTGATGGCCGATTCGTCCACCGAGGCCACGCCTTCGATCACCTCGCCGTCGCCGGGGAGGGTCTCGCCGGCGGTGACCAGCACCACATCGCCCCGGCGCAGGTCTTCCGAGTTGACCACGTGGGTGGCGGCATCGTGACGGGGCTCTTTCAGTTTCTTGGCCATGACCGTCCGGCGCATGCCCTTCAGCGCCGCCGCCTGGGCCTTGCCGCGCCCTTCCGCCACCGCCTCGGCGAAGTTGGCGAACAGCACCGTGAACCAGAGCCAGAGGCTGATGGCGAGGATGAACCCCGCCGGTGCCTCGCCTTGGCCGATGAGTGCCTGCACGAACAGGCCGGTGGTGAGCAGGCTGCCCAGCCAGACCACGAACATCACCGGATTCTTGATCTGGTGGCGGGGCGACAGGCGCTTCACCGCGTCCCAGATGGCCGCCTTGATCAGGGCGGCATCGTAGAGAGTTTGAGTCTTGTGCATCTTTGTTCTCCAAAATGCTATGGGCGGTTGTCGGGTTACGCTGCGCACCCGGCCCGCCTTGTCACGGGTCGGAGGCACAGCCGTAACCCGACGCATCACTTCACCCCGAGCATCTGCAACTGCTCCACCACCGGCCCCAGCGCCAGGGCGGGAACGAAGGTCAACGCGCCGACCAGCAAGACAGTGACGACCAGCAGCAGCACGAACAGCGGGGTATGGGTGGGCAGAGTGCCGCTGCCAGCCGGGACGATCTTCTTGGCCGCCAGCGAGCCGGCGATGCCCAGCACGGGGATCATCAGCCAGTAGCGCGACAGCAGCATGGCCATGCCCAGCAGGGTGTTGTAGAAGGGCGTGTTGGCCGACAGGCCGCCGAAGGCGCTGCCGTTGTTGTTGCCGGCCGAGGACAGGGCGTAGAGCACCTCCGAGAAGCCATGCGCGCCGGGGTTGAAGATGCCGGCGCGGCCGACGTCCAGCCCCACGGCCAGGGCGGTGCCGACCAGCACCACCAGCGGGGGGATGAGGATGGCGACGGCGGCCATCTTGACCTCGAAGGCCTCGATCTTCTTGCCCAGATACTCGGGGGTGCGGCCGATCATCAGGCCGGCGATGAACACACCGATGAGGGCGAACACGATCATGCCGTAGAGGCCGGAGCCGACGCCGCCGTAGATCACCTCGCCGAGCTGTATCAGCCACATCGGCACCATTCCGCCGATGGGCGTGAAGGAATCGTGCATGGAATTGACTGATCCATTCGAGGCGGCGGTGGTGGCGGTGGCCCAGAGGGCGGAGTTGACCACGCCGAAACGGGTCTCCTTGCCTTCCATGTTGCCGCCGGCCTGCATCTCGGAGGCGCCGGTGGCCAGGCCCAGGCGGTCGAACAGCGGGTTGCCCGACTGTTCGGCCCAGACGCACACCGCCAGCAGGGCGGTGAACACCACGGTCATGGCGGCGAGTATCGCCCCGCCCTGGCGCATGTCGCCGACGAAGCGGCCGAAGGTGAAACAGAGCGCGGCCGGAATCAGCAGGATGGCCAGCAGTTCCAGGAAGTTGGAAAGCGGGGTCGGGTTCTCCAGCGGGTGGGCGGAGTTGACGTTGAAGAAGCCGCCGCCGTTGGTGCCGAGCTGCTTGATGGCGATCTGCGAGGCGGCCGGGCCGACGGCGATGACTTGTTCCGTGACCGTTGTTTCCGCCTGCGCGTAAGGCTGTACCAGCGCGGCCTTCTCATAGGCCGAGAAGCTCTGCACCACGCCCTGGCTCACCAGCGCCAGCGACAGGATCAGCGACAGCGGTAGCAGTATGTAAAGCGTGGAGCGCACCATATCGACCCAGAAGTTGCCGACGCCGCCCGCTTCCCGGCGCGTGAAGGCGCGCATCAGGGCCACCAGCACGGCCATGCCGGTGGCCGCGGAGACGAAGTTCTGCACGTTGAGGCCAAGCATCTGGGTCAGGTAGGCCATGGTGGTTTCGCCGCCGTAGCCTTGCCAGTTGGTGTTGGTGGCGAAGCTGACCGCCGTGTTGAACGCGGAGTCGGGCGTGACCGCGCCGAGGCCCTCCGGATTGAGCGGCAGCCAGACCTGGAAGCGTTGCAGCAGATAGACCGCCAGGAAGCCAATCAGGTTGAAGGCCAGCATGGCGAAGGCGTAGCGGGTCCAGGGCATGTCGTCGCCCGGCTTGACGCCGGTGAGGCGGTAGACCAGGTTCTCCACCGGCTTCAGCCAGCGCATGAATCCGGGGATTTCGTCCTTGTAGACGCGCGCCATGTACAGGCCCAGGGGCCAGGCCAGACCGATGAGGGTGATCAGATAGAGGGCGAGTTGGAAATAGCCATTGCCCGTCATGAGAAGTACTCCGGATAGAACAGCACGGCGACCAGATAGGCGAATATGCCCACCGTGGCGACCAGCGCGATGAGGTAGAGGGCGCTCATTTGTGCCCCCTGAGTTTTTCGAATGCGACGACCAGCACGGCGGTGAGGGCGAAGAAGCCTATGCCGAGCACCAGAAAAAGCAGGTCCATGCCATCTCCTTGCTACATGAATGGGGTGTGCTGAACTTTAGACCCCAGCCTGTAAAGATGCGGCTAAGACTGGGGGAGATGCTGTTAAGAAAAGATTAAAGGAAACGCTGGAGAATTCGTCGCGAGGCGCGTAGCGGCGTGGCGATCCATGCTGTTGATAAATATAGTGCATTGGATTGCCGCGCTGCGCTCGCAATGACGGGATGGGGTGGTTTCGTCACTGCGAGCGCAGCGCGGCAGTCCAGGGGGGTGTAGGTCGCCTGCGGCGGTGGGATTGGACTGGATTGACGCGTCGGCTTTGCCGCCTCGCAATGAACAGTTAGCGAATATATGCGTTCCCTAAAGTCTCCGATGCGGACAACCTGATGGTTGTAATGGGTCGAACTCAGTCGGTGCGCTAGGGTAAATCGGATCTTTGCCTGTTTTCACGGATGAATGACGGTTGGCCACCCGTGGCGGCCAGACCCGCCAGGAAACCCCTCGGGCGGTTATGGCCTAACGCTGGTCACACCCCACGACCCTTGCATGTGAATGCACTGAAATTCATGGCCTATTTCTTGATGATATCCAGGAGTTTGTTCAGCTTGTTCAAGGTACTGTCGACTTTATCCAGGGCGCTGTCGGCCTTGTCGATGTAGCCGCCTTTTCCGGTGCCGGGATCGCGTGGCGCGACGGCTTTGGCGCCGCTGCTTGGATAGCCTTCGACGCGGACCAGGCCGCGATTCTTGGTGTCGTCGTTGTGCGACCAGGTGCTTGGGTCGGAGTCGACGATCGAGCAGACAGAGGCGCCCAGGACAATGTTCGGATAGACCACCCAGTCGGCATTGGCCACGCCTTTGGCGTCCGGCATGCCCACCGCCTGCCAGGGACCGTGGGTCTTGCCGTCGCGGCAGCGCAGACCAATGCTGCCGGGGGCGGCACCCATGCCGCCGTTCCAGTGCCGGGTGCGTATCTGGGTGATGACGTGGGCTTCTTCAAGTTCGAACTTGCTGGCCTTTTCCGGGCGGTTCTTGAGCTTGCCGCGACTGTCGATCTCGAACAGGAGCATGGCGGCCTGCGTCGGGGTGGCCGGCTGGGTCGGCAGGACGACCGTCCCCTGGGTTCCCGGCCAGGGGGCGACGACGATGGCGGGTGCCGGCGTCGTGGCGGTGATGTCCCGACCGTCTTGCAGGTTGCGCATCCGTTCGCGTTCCAGTTCCAGGCGCAGGCGCTCGGCTTCTTCGCGCGCGCGGCGCAGTTCTTCTTCCAGGGCGCGGCGCGTGGCGTCGTCGTTCAGGCGCTGGATTTCTTCCTGGCGCGCCAACTGCTCCTGTTCTTCACGGGCGCGTCGCGCGGCGGCTTCCGCCTGGGCACGCTGGTCTTCTTCCTGAAGAACCCAGCGTGCTTCGGCTTCCTGAGCACGTCGGGCGCTTTCTTCCTGGATGCGGCGCTGTACTTCGGCGTTGGCCAGGCGCGCTTGTTCGTCGCGCAGCCATTGCGCCTCGGCGGCGCGTTCCTGGCGGGCCTGCTCGTCACGAAGTTGCCGGTCTTGGGCGGCGCGCGCCGTGCGTTCGCGTTCCTCTTCGGCAACGCGGGCCGCTTCGGTTTGCTGGCGGGTGGTCTCGATCTCGGCTTCCTGGGCACGGCGTGCCTCGGCGGCGCGCGCCAGGCTGTCTTCAAGTTCGCGGGCCTGGCGCTGATCGTCGTCGCGGGCACGCTGGAGCCGGGCACGCGCCTCGGGGTCGACCGGGGCGAGTAGTCCGCTGCTGCCCTTGAACAGGTCGATTTCCATGTCGGGACGGGTCGCCGGCCAGACCACGCCGTTTTCCGAGGCCGGGGCGGGGGCGTCATCGGCGGCGTCCGGCTGGCGCGTGCAATCGATGCGCAGCGTGCTGCTGGCGACGATGCCGTTCTTGTCGGCGGCCATGATCTCTATGGTCTGCCCGCCGAAGTTGAGCGGCAGGTCAACCGTGGCCCGGCCGGCTTCGGGCGTCGTCCGGTACCAGGGGCCGCCGGCGGCGCGCGCCGCGACCAGGGTGGTGGCGTCGGCGACTTCGATGCTGATCCGGGTAACGCGCGCGTCGATCCGGGCGCCGTTCGCCGGGGTAATGACGCGCGGTTGCGGCGCGGTGGCCGTGGAGCGGACGACCAGTTTGCGTTCGGCGACATTGTCGGAAAAGTCGACGGCTTTGATGGCGAGGCGGTGTTCGCCCGGTTGCAGCAGCAGTACCCGGCGTGCCGCGCCGTTCTCGGCCTGGAGGTCTTGCCACAGGCCGCCGTCGATGCTCAGGTAGAGCCCGGCCAGGCCCTGGTCGTCGATGGCCGAGGCGTTGATGGCGACCAGGCCGTCGGCGACGCTCTGGGCATCGCTCGGGCTGTTGACCTGCAATTCGGGTGGCTTGGCGTCGCCCGCGACTTGCAGGAACAGGCTGCCGCTGTTGTTGGCGCGGTCCAGGTCTTCAAAGGCCTGGTCGGGGTCGAGGGTGACGATCAGGGTGTTGGCGCCGCCGCGTGCCTTGAAGGGGATGCGCAGGGGGGTGACGCCGTTCAGACCGATGCTGGGCACGACGATGCGCGCGATTTCTTCCTTGGTGCCGGAGGGCAGGGCGCGGACCAGGGCCACCGGGACGCCGGCGGGCGCGGCGGAGCCGAGGTTGCGGGCGCCGACCTCGATGCTCATGTCGTCGCCGGCCTTGGGATTGGCTGTTCCGACCAGACGCATGTCGGCGGAGGAGACGCTGAAATCGGTTGCCGAAACCGATACGCCGCTCATCTTCGCGGCATTGGCACGCGCTTCTTCCGGCGACTTGGCGACCGTCCAGACGGGCGTGGCGGTGAGCCGGAACTTGAAGCGGAAGTCGCTGTTGACGACGTAATGGCCGCCGCGCAGGTGCTTCGAGCGGATGCCGACCTGGTTGTCGCCAGGCTTGCCGGAGTCGTCGAACTTGAGGGCATTGGGCGGGATGCGGAAGGCATAGTTGCCTTCCGGGATGGTGTTCTTCAACTCGCCGATGACCACGCCGTTGAGGACGATGTCGGCGTCGTGTTCCTTGTACGAGCCACGGCTCCAGGGCAGGGCGAAGCCCATTTCAAGCCAGGCCTCGACCAGGTTGGTGGGCCGCCAGCGGCCCTTCTCCCGAAGCGCTGAATATTCGAAGACGCCGTCGTCGCCGACGTCGGCGTGGACAAAATCGACCTCGCCGTCGTTGTCGCTGTCGTCACCCACCCAGCGGACATCGCCGACCTGTTGCGACCAGCGGTCGATACGCCCGTCGTTGTCGGTGTCCTCGGGGTTGTCGCGGCGTTTCCAGTCGACGCTTTCCGGCTTGAGCGTCTCCGCGCGCTCGGCATTGGCGATGGCCTGACGTTCCGCCTGGACATCGACCGCCGCCAGATTCTGGCCGGGGAATAGCCAGATACGCCGCGCCGACTCGCCGGGGGCGAGTGCCGTGGCATAGGGCTGCTCGATGCGCTTGTCGAGGGCGCGCGCCACTAGTGTCGTGTCGACGCCGGTGTAGCCTTCGTAGTATTGAGGCGTCACCGTGAAGTCGCGCGATTGACCGGCTTGCAGCAGTCCGTGGCGCACGGTGGGGACAATGCTCACCTTGTCCGGATCGGCCGCAGAGACTTCCAGATCGGTGATGGCGTCGGCCTTGTTGACCAGGCGATAGAGGCGTCCCTGGCCGTCCGGCGCCGCTCCCTTGTCTTCCCAGACGAGTTCGACGCGCGGCAGTTGCACGTGCACCGCCACCTCGACCTCGTCGGAGAGGCCGGTATCCGAAACCATGCGTACCGCGAAGACGTGGTCGGCGCGGGTGACGTCCTGGGCACTGATGCCCAGCACGAACTGGCGTGCTTCGCCCGGGCCGAGGTCGATGGGCTTGTCTTCCGAGCCTTCGCCGACGAAGCCGACCAGCAGCAGCGGGTCTTGCGGCTTGGCGCATTCCAGGCGCACCTTGAGCGGTTTGTCGCCGTTGTTGCGCACGCTGATGCCCACCTTCTGGTCGTAGTCGCGGCGGATATTGGCGCCGTAGCGCGCCTCGCCGAAGGCCAGACCCTTGACGCGGGTGAGACTGCGCACCGGGCCTTCGGTGGCGCCCAGGGGCTGGAATTCGTAGGCCACGCCGGCCTCCAGGTCGGTGAGCGCTACACTGCGCGCCCGGCCGCTTTCGCCGATGGCGACCCGCCAGGCATCGCTGCCTTTTTTCCGGTAACGCACCTGGGCGGCGCCGAAGCTCTGGCCGGTCCAGGCGACGCGCGCCTTGTCGCCGGAGAGCACCGCGCCGTCGGCGGGCGTCAGGCCAAAGTATTCCGAGAGCGTGAACTCGCGCTGGATCTCGGCCTGGGTACCGGCGACATCATAGGCCGTGACAAGCAGGGTGTGCTTGCCGGGAGACAGGGTTTGCCACGCCGGACTGAACTCGTAGGGCGGGCTGTAGTCGCTGCCCGACGCGGCGCCGTCGATGCGCAATTCGACGCGGGCGATGCGCTTGCCGTCATAGCTCATGGCATGGGCGCGCAAGTCGATGGCTTCGTCGAGCACCTGGCCTTGTGCCAGACTGGGCAGGAACAGGGCGATGCCCTTGCGTTCGCGCGGCAGGCTGGTCTGCACCCAGAAGCGTTGCCGGCTGGTCTGGCCGGCAGCGCCCTGGCAGACCGATTCGATGGCGTACAGGCTGGCCTCGGCGAAGCGGTGTTCGCGCGCCTGATCGCCACTCAACGACAGATCGGCGCGACCGTCGCGGTTGATGTCCAGGTCGCAATGGGCGGCGGTCTCGCCGCGTATCGGCGCTTCTTTCCGGAAGGCGATACGCAACGGATCGTCCTTGACCGCCTGGGCGGCAATGTTGGCGGCGCTCAGGGCGTGCCCCTGGGTGTCGACCATGACGAAGCCCTGTTGTAGCCGGGCGGCGTCGTTGCCCCATTCCTGCAGTTCGATGCGCAGGCGCGCCGGGGATTTGAATTCCAGTGGGATGCGTACCTGGGCCGGGGCGTAGTGGCCGGACTCATGGAGCAGTTTGCCGGTCTGGTCGTCGTAGACGCGCAGCAGGGTTTCCAGCGGGCTGACGACATGGATGTCGACCTTGCCGGGCCGGCCCAGCTCGAACATGAAGCGGTCGAGATCGCCGCGCTGATCCCAGGCGAAGGCCTGTGCCTCGCCGTCCTTGAGGCGGCGTGCCGGGTCGCCGGCAAGGGGCCAGGTCTCGCCGGGCTCGACGCGTTCCAGGCCGACGCTGAGTTCGTAGGGCACCGAGGCGGCGTTGTCGTTGCCCCATTCGCCGATCATCACGTAATAGGTGCCAGCGGCGATGGCGGGTGCTTGCTCGGTGGGCTGGCCCGCGTAGACGCCTTGCTCGACGATCAATTTGCGTTGCGCGTCGTAGATGCGCACATGGGTTTCCAGCGCGGAGGTCGCCTTGACGCGCAAATAGCCGGGAACGTCGGCTTCCAGGACGTAAACGTCGAGATCGCCCCGCGGTTTTTAACTGCCGTGCACGATGTCGCCCACGGCCAGCGGGGTGGCATGCTCGAAATCGTCGTTGCGCTGCATGACATCGATCTCGTCGGCAGGCTCGAACCAGGCCCTGAGGGCGTAGGCCGAGGCGGCGTAGCTGTCGTTGCCCCATTCGCGGATGCCCAGGATCAGGGTCTCGGCGCCGGCCAGGCTCCAGGAGATGTCCGCGGGGTTATTGGCATACACACCTTGTTCGGTGAGCAGCTTGCCGTTGCGGTCGAACAATTGCAGGTGGCGTTCCGGGCGTCCCTGGCTGCTCAGCCGGAGCACGCCGGCGCCGGGGATGGCGATGTTGTACAGGTCGACATCGCCGCGCGGCAGAAGGGTCGAGTGAACGCTGCCGCCGGGCTCCAGGACGCGCACGGCACGGATGCCGCCAGTGGCACCGACCGGATCGTCGATGCCATCGTCGGGCAGAAAGTCGACACGCATCCGGTAAGGCGTCAGGCTGGCGTTGTCGTTGCCCCATTCCATCAGCTCGACATAGTGGGTGCCAGGCAGTACCTGGTGGTTGAAGTCGATGGCATTGCTGGCGTAGCTGCCTTGTTCGGTGAGTTGCTTGCCGTCCCGATCGAGCAGACGGACATGGCGCTCCATGGGCATGCCTGGTTCGAGTATGCGCAGGATGCCAGGGCGGGTCACTTCGATGCGGTAGACATCGCGATCCCCCCCCGGCCAGACGATACCGGAGAGGTTTTCGGCGAGGCGCGCGGGCGTCGCCTGTTGTGTCGTGCCGTTAGGTTCGTTCGGGTCGGTGGCGGGGGTTGCGTCGATGTTCAGGGTGAGTGGCTTGCCCGGTGCACTGGCATCCTCGCCCCATTCCGAGATCTCGGCATAGTAGGTGCCCTCGGCCAGGCGCAGTTCGATACGGTTGTCGTTGCCGCGGTAGGCACCGTTCTCATGTAGCAGTTTGGCGTTGCTGTCGCGCAGGCGCAGGTGGGTTTCCAGCGGGTTGTTCGGTCCGACCGTGACAATCACCCTGGCCGGTTCGGCGATGCGGAAGCGGAAGGTGTCGTGGTCTTTATTGTTTTCGATGCTGAATTGCACCGGTGCGCCGGTCAGGACATCCTGCGGCGCGGTCAGGTCGTTTGGTTCGGCCTCGGCCTGCGCGGCCGTCGGGTTGAGCGCGACCGTCAGGTCTTCACCCAGGCTGGCCGGGAAGACCCACGGGGCATAACCGTCGGCCTCGATGCGCGCGGTGACGCGGCGGCGGGCCAGACTGACCTTGTTTTCCGCGTCCAGCCAGTTGGCCGGGCCGTTCTTGATATTGGCAAAGGCGATCTGCCCTCCGGGGCCTGTGACACCGCTGGCAATCTCGCCCGAGGGCCAGGTTTCGGCGAGCGTTACGCGCGCGCCCACCAAGGGCTGCTGGCTGCGTGCATCGGTCACCTTCAGGCCCAGCCGAGTCGGCGTGGCCGTGGGTTTCAGGCGCAGGTTGTCGGCTTCGCCAAGGTCGCCGCAACGCAGCCACTCGATACGGTCGCAGTGTTTACCGTCGCAGACCTTGCCGCTGGCGATGATGCGCGTCGGCGGCGTGTCGTTCTTGACCCGATGCTCCAGCGAGGCGCCCAGGCCCTGGCGCTGGCAATAGGCATCCGCCGCCGGCTTGCCGCATTGGCCGCCTTCGGTCAGGCACAGATCCAGGGCGACGCCTTCCAGCGTCGGGTTATCGAAGACCCGGCTGCCTTCCTCTGCCGGCTTGACCCGGTATTCGCCCTTCAGTACATCGAAGCCCGGCGCCGTGGCGGTCAGGGCGTAGCGCCCTGGCGGCAGGTCGACGAACTCGAAGGCGCCCTCCCAATCGGTGACGGCATGGCCGGGGCCTTGCAGGGACGACGGCACTTCAATCGGCAGGATGCCGATCACCGCCCCGGCAATCGGAGCGCCACTCGCCGCATCGCGCAGCGTGCCGCGCCAATCGATGCCGGGTGTTTTAAGCAGGGTCAATTCAACCGGCTGGCGTGCGCCGGTAGCCAGATCGATGTGGCGCTCCAGGGCGGCGTAACCGGGCAGGCGCGCCTTCAGCGTATGGCGTCCGGCGGGCACGCCATCGAAGGTGGCCGTGCCGTTGGCATCCGTATCGGCGTTGCGCGCATTCAGATAGACCGGCGCATGCTTGATTGGCGTGGTCTTGCCATCGGCGCCTTGTTCGACGAGGCGCACGTTCAGTGGGCCAAGGTAGGCCGGGTTGGCGGCGGAGGCTAAGCCGACACCCAGCCACACACAGGCGGCCAGGATGACGAACGACGATTTGGCGGCGCGAGGTCTCATGATCGCCTCTCCTTATCTACCCTGGGCCGGCGGCAACGGCAGGGGAACCGGCACCGGCGGCATACCCATCAACTGAAGTATGGGTGGTAGCAACACCGGGGCGAGAATCTCCGGCCGGTTGGTGCAGTACCAGTCCTTCTGGCTGTGGTGCGAGGTAACGTAGCCGCCCTTGGGGCCATACTTGGCGCGCAACTGGCCCATGTATTTCGCGAAATCGCCCAGTCTGCCGCCCAGGAACAGCTTCGCCGCCTCCAGGGCCTGGTCGGGCGGGACGCCCTTTGCCAGCAACCCCTTGTAGAGTTGGTCGGCATTCGCCATCAGTTCAGGCATATAGGCATCCTGCTTCACACCCAGGGCGTTGGCGAGCTCTTCTCCGGCGGCTCGCCCCGCCATACCACCACCCATGTAGCCGGCTACGCCGCCGAGGATGCCACCGATGATGCCGCCGGCGAAGTTGCCGACTATTGGTACGGCGGTGCCTATCGCCGCGCCCAGCGCCGCGCCCTTGGCGGCGCCAAGCATGGCCCCGGTCGTGGCGCCGACGAATTCGCTGCCGCCCTCGATAGCCACTTGCGGCTTGTCGGTATCCTTTGCCTTCCAAGCCTGGGTGATCTTGCCGGAACCGTCATGCAGGATCAGCAGCGGACCGAGTATCTTCAGCCCAGTCTTGACCTTGGCGCCCAAGCCGGACGCCGCGCCTTCCGCACCGCCCTCCGCCGCGCCTTCGGCGCCACCTTTGGCCGCACCCTCGGTACCGCCTTTCGCGGCGCCTTCAGTGCCACCTTTGGCCGCACCCTCGGTTCCGCCTTGTGCTGCACCCTCGGTTCCACCCTTGGCGGCGCCTTCGGTCCCGCCTTGCGCGGCACCCTCAGTGCCACCCTTGGCCGCACCTTCAGTACCACCTTGCGCGGCGCCTTCGGTTCCGCCTTTGGCTACGCCCTCAGTCCCGCCTTGCGCGGCACCCTCGGTTCCACCCTTGGCCGCACCTTCGGTTCCGCCCTGCGCTGCACCCTCGGTTCCACCCTTGGCGGCGCCTTCGGTACCCCCTTTCGCGGCGCCTTCAGTACCGCCTTTCGCTGCGCCTTCGGTGCCACCTTGCGCGGCGCCTTCAGTGCCACCCTTGGCGGCGCCTTCGGTGCCACCTTGCGCACCTTCGGTTCCGCCTTGCCTTGCGCGGCACCCTCGGTTCCACCCTTGGCCGCACCTTCGGTTCCGCCCTGCGCTGCACCCTCAGTGCCACCTTTCGCGGCGCCTTCGGTGCCACCTTTCGCAGCACCCTCAGTACCACCCTTGGCCGCGCCTTCGGTTCCGCCTTGCGCGGCGCCCTCAGTGCCACCTTTGGCCGCACCCTCGGTACCCCCCTCCTTCGGTGCCACCTTGCGCGCACCTTCGGTACCACCCTTGGCCGCCCAGTTCCCCCCTTGCGCGGCCCCTCGGTCCCGCCTTTCGCTGCACCTTCGGTTCCACCCTTGCGCCTTCGGTCCCACCCGCCTTCGCGCACCTTCGGTGCCACCTTGCGCGGCACCCTCGGTTCCACCCTTGGCCGCACCTTCGGTCCCACCTTGCGCAGCGCCCTCAGTACCTCCCTTGGCGGCGCCTTCGGTCCCGCCTTTCGCAGCACCTTCAGTTCCGCCTTTCGCGGCGCCTTCGGTTCCGCCTTTGCCTGCGCCCTCGGCACTGGCCTTGGCGGCTTGCTTGTCCATTTCCTTGGTCAGGCCTTTTTCGAATTCCTCGGCGGCCTTGCCTTCGCCCTTGAAAGCCTCCTTGGCTTTTTTGGCGATGTATTCGCGCATGTCCGGCTTCATGTTTTTGGTCTGCTCCGCGATCTGGCGCTGCGCTTCGGCGATGGCTTTCGGATCCTTGGATTTCGCGGCGATCTTTGACAGGGTTTCGGCATAATCCTTGACCCCTTTGTTCACGCCCGCCTCGCCGTATTTGCCGATGTTTCTGGCGTCGCCGCGTGTATCGAAGCCGCGGCCTTCCTTGGAGATATTCTCGATGGACTGTCCGAGCGGGCCTTCCGACTTTGGCACGCCCGGAACGCCATGTTGCTTGGCTAGCTCATTACTGACCTTTTCCATGCGTTGCATGTATTTTCCGGCTTGGGAGCGCGCCAACTGGGCATCGGATTGCAGGCCGCGCGCCTTCGCCGGATCGGTCTTCAACGCCTGCCTGGCCTCGGCCTCCAGGGCCTCGGCGTGGCTCAGCTTTTCCTTGGCGAGGCGCTGCATCTCGTTCATGTATTCGCCGGTCTCATTGATATTCAGCTTGCGCAGCGGGTCGTTCTTGTCCAGGCGCATCTTCCATTCGACATCGGCGGCCCCGGGGCTTTCATAGGCTGTGCCGCCGTTGGCATTGATGTGCTGATTGATCTTGGTGAATTCCGAAGGGGTCGTGCTGCGACTGTTGGGCATGAAGTCGGTCTGGGTGTCGATCTTGCCCGCCGGCGGCTTGACGCCACGGCTCTCCAGGAACTGGCGCAGCTGGCGTTGATAGGCCTCTTCGGCTTTCTTGATGTTTTCCAGGGTGATCTTTTCGCCCTGCTTGGCGCTGTCGACGAGGACGTCGGTGTCGGTGCCGGGGTTGTAGCCCTCGCCCGAGGGGGGTTGCAGGCCGGCCTTCAGCCCGGCCTCTTTCGCGGCCTTCTGGATGAAGGTGTTGTTGATGTCGCTGAACAGCTTCTGACTGGCCTGGTAGGCCTTGTTGTCGATGATGTTGGTCATCGCCATCTGGTTGACGACCTTGTTGTTGGCGAACACCAGGGCCTTTTGCGCCTCGTTGGCCCGGCCGAAGGTGACTGCGTACACCGCCTGGATCAGGGCGTCGTCCCAGGCCAGCGCCGGAGCGCCCAGGCAGGCGAGTACCAGGCCCAACACCCAGACGCGCCAGAATTTGACGATAGGCAAAGCGTTCATGGCGACCCCTCGCGCGCGGTCAGCGGATCTTGTCGAAGCCGCGCAATTCCTGTTCGACGATCATCTTGTCGAGTTCCTTCTGGTATTCCACCAGGACGCGTTGCACGCTCGATCCGACCCGCTGGCTCAGACCCGGGCTGGCCTGGATGAATTTCTTGCCGGTGGGCGATTTGAAGAATTCGACCAGATCGCGCAATTCCTGCTCGCTGAACGTGGTGGTGTATTCCTTGACGATGCCCTCGCGCAGGTTCGGCCAGGTCAGGCGCTGGTTGGCGAAGTCGCGGACGATGCCGGCATAGGGCCTCAGATGCGCGTCCTGAGTGGTCAGCGTATCGATCATGGTGCTGACGGCCATGCGGGCCGTCGCCGGGACGTCATAGATTTCCAGCAATTCCGTAGCGAGTTCCTTGGAGCCGGCACTGGAGGGTAGGGGAGACACGGCGGCCAGGGAAACCATCACCGCGCCAATGAACTTGCGTAGAGGAGCCATGACATCTCCTTGGCGGTAGGGTTGGGATAGCCCGACGCGCACGGGCAAAAACGAACGGTGCCCCGCACGCAAAGACTATTCTGGGAGTTCAATATCCAATTTAGACCCTGCTGGGTCTTTGCCAAGCCAAACTTTAGGCGGCGTACCAGCCCCCCCCGGGGTATGCGCACGTCCGTTGTTTGCAGGTAAATTCGCGCCCCAAAGGAGGCGCTGCAGGGGGCTTTAGCGACCTGAGCCGCGCAGCAGTCTATCCGCGAGCTGGTCGAGATCCCTTTCCCGCCAGCGCAGTTCGTCGCGCAGTCGGTCGCGCTTGCGGTCCAGGTCGCGGATTTCGTCACGGATCTGGTGGCGACGCTTGTCCGTGGTCTTCTTGTTGCGCAGTTCGTTTTCGAGGCTGTCGATCTGGCTGTCGGTGCTGTCGATCTGACCGCGGGTGCTGTACACCG
The DNA here is from genome assembly GCA_016703155.1 of Hydrogenophilales bacterium. Taxonomy (GTDB): domain Bacteria; phylum Pseudomonadota; class Gammaproteobacteria; order Burkholderiales; family Thiobacillaceae; genus JADJCP01. Next base: position 441,162 of record JADJCP010000001.1, on the reverse strand, counting down.
CATACGCGGCTTCGTTCAGGTCGCGGTAATTCCGATCGATGCCCGCTGGGCAGACACCCGCGTAGCGCCGTCCGGCCAGGCCTTCGCGTATGGCATTTTCGGGTACGCAATAGTCGCGCAAGCCTTCCCGGCGTCCCTCGGCATAGAGGCGTTCGTCCGGTTTGATGCCATGCTTGGCGCAGGCCTCGTGATGTTCGGCAAGCCGTGCCTGGGGATGGCCGAAGCGACCATCCTTGACACCCAGTTCGCGCCAGTCGACGGTGCGGCACTCATCCTCGTTCAACGTCGCGCAGCCGGCCAGTGCCAGCAGAATCAGGGGGAGCAAACGGATCATGGAGACCTCCTCGGGACAGTCGGCCCATCATACCGGCATGGCACGATGATAAAAAGCGCGATGAGGCGTGCCTGGCACCAGGCCCAGAAGGTAAAATCCGCTTCTTTTTCAACAAGAATCAACCCCATGCCTGCATTCCAGGACATCATCCTCAGCCTCCAGGAATTCTGGGGGAAACAGGGCTGCGTCATCCTCCAGCCCTACGACCTTGAAGTCGGCGCCGGTACCAGCCATACCGCCACCTTCCTGCGCGCCCTTGGCCCCGAGCCCTGAAGGCCGCCTATGTACAGCCTAGCCGCCGGCCCAAGGACGGCCGCTATGGCGAGAACCCGAACCGCCTGCAGCACTACTACCAGTTCCAGGTGGTGCTGAAGCCGGCGCCGGAAAACATCCTGGAGCTGTATCTCGGCTCGCTCGAAGCCCTCGGTTTCGATCTCAAGCAGAACGACATCCGCTTCGTCGAGGACGACTGGGAAAACCCCACCCTGGGTGCCTGGGGCCTGGGCTGGGAAGTCTGGCTGAACGGCATGGAAGTCACCCAGTTCACCTATTTCCAGCAGGTCGGCGGCATCAACTGCAAGCCGATCACCGGCGAAATCACCTACGGCCTGGAACGTCTGGCCATGTATCTGCAGGGTGTCGAGAACGTCTTCGATCTGGAATATGCCCCCGGCGTCAGCCAAGCCGATGGCAGCACGCCACGAGGCGTGCTTTATGGCGACGTCTTCCATCAGAACGAGGTCGAGCAGTCGACCTACAACTTTGAACACAGTGACGTCGAGTTCCTGCTCATTGCGTTCAATGCCCATGAGAAGCAGGCCAAGCATCTGATGGAAGCGCAACTTGCCCTGCCGGCCTACGAGCAGGTGCTGAAAGCCGCGCACACCTTCAATCTGCTCGACGCACGCGGCGCGATCTCGGTGACCGAGCGCGCCGCCTACATCGGGCGCATCCGCAACCTGGCGCGCAGCGTGGCGCAAAGCTATCTCGAATCGCGCGCCCGTCTCGGCTTCCCGATGGCACCGAAGGCCTGGGCCGAGGAAGTGCTGGCGCAGATCGAGAAGAAGGCGGTGGCGGCATGAGCATGACAACCTACCCGGCGAGAAAAATCTGTTGGTGGAATTGTTTGTTGAGGAACTGCCCCCAAGGTTTTGGAAAGGCTTGGCAACCGCTTTGCTATAGAACTGAATGCCGTTCTTGCTGACCAGTATCTGACTACCCCAAACAACGCTATCAAAACATTTGCATCGCCGCGTCGCTTAGCTGCGCACATTACGGGCGTTGTCAGCCAGGCCGTTGACATGCCCGACTCAAAGAAACTGATGCCTGTTAGCGTCGGCTTAACCGCCGATGGCCAAGCATCACCAGCATTATTGAAGAAATTAGCAGGGGTGGGGCTTGATGCTTCGCTGGTGTCGCAGTTGAAACGTAAGGGTGAGGGCAAGGACGAGGCGCTGTATTACGACTCCATGGTCAAGGGCGCGACCCTGACCGACGGCCTGCAAAAGGCCCTGGAGGAGGCGCTCGCCAAGCTGCCCATTCCCAAGGTGATGACCTATCAGCTGGCCGACGGCTGGAGCACGGTCAACTTCGTGCGTCCCGCCCACGGTTTGGTTGCCCTGCATGGCGCCGACGTGGTGCCGGTGTCGGTGCTTGGCCTTACGGCGGGCCGCGAAACTCAGGGCCACCGCTTCGAGGCGGCCAGTCCGACGGTCACGATCAAGGACGCCGACAGCTACGAGGCCCAGATGGAAACCGAAGGCGCGGTCATACCGGGGTTCGCCAAGCGCCGCGCCGAGATTGTCCGACAGCTCGCTGAACTGGCCGCCAAGGTCGGCGGCGGCGTCAGCCCGATCGAGGACGAGGCCCTGCTCGATGAAGTGACCGCGCTGGTCGAACGGCCCAATGTCCTGCTTTGCCAGTTCGAACCCGAGTATTTGGAAGTACCCCAGGAGTGCCTGATCCTGACCATGAAGGCGAACCAGAAATACTTCCCGCTGCTCGACACGGCCGGGAAACTGACCAACAAATTCCTGATCGTCTCGAATATCACTCCGGCCGATCCGTCCAAGGTCATCGGCGGCAATGAGCGCGTCGTGCGTCCGCGTCTGGCCGACGCCAAGTTCTTCTTCGACCAGGATCGCAAGACCCGCCTGGAGACCCGCGTGGCGCGCCTCGACGCGGTCGTCTACCACAACAAGCTGGGCAGCCAGGGGCAGCGCGTGCGCCGGCAGATGAAACTGGCTGGCGCCATCGCCCGGGAACTGGGCGCCGATGCGGCACTCGCCGAACGGGCGGCGCAACTGGCCAAGGCCGACCTGCTCACCGACATGGTCGGCGAGTTCCCCGAGTTGCAGGGCACCATGGGTAAATACTATGCGTTGCACGATGGCGAGGATGCCCAGGTGGCCGAGGCCATCGAGTCGCATTACCTGCCTAGGTTCGCGGGCGACCGCTTGCCCGAGGGCAACACCGCGCTGGCCGTGGCGCTCGCCGAGCGCCTCGATACCCTGGTGGGCATCTTCGGTATCGGCGCCATTCCCACCGGCGACAAGGATCCGTTTGCCTTGCGACGTGCCGCATTGGGTGTGTTGCGCATGCTCATGGAGCGTGCCTTGCCCCTGGATCTGAAGCAGTTGCTGGATTGGGCCCAGGCCCAGTTCGACACGGAACAGATCGCCGCCAGCACGGCGGTCGATGTCTTCCAGTTCATGCAGGATCGCTTGCGCGTCTATTTGAAAGACAAGGGGTATCCCCAGGATCAGGTGGAGTCGGTGGTGGTGCAGGCGCCGACCCGCATCGACCGGGTGCCGGCACGGCTGACGGCTGTCGCCGAGTTCCAGGCTTTGCCGGAATCCCTTGCCCTTGCAGCGGCGAACAAGCGTATCCGCAATATCCTGAAAAAAACCGAAAGCATCGCGGATAGCGTCGACCCGGCCCGCTTCGCCGAGGCCGCCGAGCGCGATCTGCATCAGGCCATGACGACGGTGAGCGCTCAGGTGGACCGGGCCCTGACGGGTCTGGACTATTCAGGTGCCCTCAAGGCCTTGGCCAGCCTGCGCGCTCAGGTGGACCGTTTCTTCGACGAGGTCATGGTGATGGCGGACGAACCGTTGCTGCGGCAAAACCGCATCGCCCTGCTCAGCCAGCTTGGCCGCACCATGAACCGCGTGGCCGATATCGGCGAGTTGTCGGGCTGAACGGGCGCTCCGGATGAGGTCGGCGTGCGCCGTATACCGCTGGCTCGGCCCCATCCTGGGAGCGCTTCTGCTGCTGTCTTCCTGCGCCACGCTGCGCGAGGACGTGCCGCGCGGCAAGCCCTCGATCGCCCCGGCGCCGGACCCGGCGGCGCCGCTCGGCGTGCTCTCCGCCGAACACATCAAGGCGATTGGTGGCGCTTCCGCGTTTCGTCTCCTCGACTCGGGGCAAGCCGCTCTGGCGGCGCGCATGGCCTTGATCGAGCAAGCCAGGCATAGCCTGGACCTCCAGTACTACATCTTTCGCTCGGATACCGCCGGCAAGTTGATGATGGATGCACTGATCCGCGCGGCTGAGCGTGGCGTCCGGGTGCGGTTGCTGCTGGACGACATGTACAGCCCGGAGAACGAGCCGACCCTCATCGGCCTGGATGCCCAGCCGCGCATTCAGGTGCGGCTCTTCAATCCGTTCAGGGTGCGCGGCAATGCCCCGCTGGGGCGCTTCATGGAGTTCCTCACCAGTGACGGCCGGGTCAATCGGCGCATGCATAACAAACTGTTCCTGGCGGACAACCATTTCGGCATTGCCGGCGGTCGCAATATCGGCGACGAATATTTCCAGGCCGACGACGCGGTGGCCTTTCGAGACCTCGACGTGCTGGCCACGGGGCCCGTCGTCCAGGAATTGTCCAGGGCCTTCGACAAATACTGGAATGCCGAACAGGTGGTGACCACCCGCGCACTGCCCAGGGGCAGCGAGTCCAGGCAAGCACTCCGGGATGCGTTGAAGCTGGAGGTCGCCGCCTTGAGGACCAGTCAGGCCGATAGCATGACCGGATTTCAGCGCATCGATGTCCTGGGCGCGGCGCATGGCTCGGGCTGGGGGCCGTGGACCGGCGGCGCTGCCGAGATCCTCATCGACGAGCCGGGCAAGACCAACAAGGAGGTGAAGAAATCGGATTTGCCGGTGGGCCAGCTGCTGCGCCATGGCAGGGAGGTGCGCCGCGAACTGCTGATTGCCTCGCCGTATTTCGTACCCGGGGAAAAAGGGGTCGAGTGGTTGCGCCAAATCCAGATGCAGGATGGCGTCAAGGTCAGGGTGCTGACCAATTCGCTGGCGGCGACCGACGTCGCCGTGGTGCACGCGGGGTATGCCAAATATCGGCGCCCCTTGCTGGCGGCGGGCGTGCAATTGCATGAATTGAAGCCCCTGCGCGAGGCGGGCGAGCCGGCGCTGCTCTGGCACGACCAGCGGGCCGACGGCGAGGTGATACACCAATTCGATCCGCGTACCAGCGCGGTCCTGCGTGGATATATCAACGTCCTTTCGCTGCTGCCCATCGAGGGTGAATTGTGACCGGCCATTCCTACCGCATCGACCCATTATTCGCCGAGTTCGAAGACCCGGAGGTGGAACGCGATTTTCGGGAATACATCCGCGACATCCGCGTGCGCGACACCCGTCTGGCGGTGGGCATGGGGGCCATGTTTTATGTCGCCTTCGCCATCACCGATTTCCTGAATGTCGGTGCCGGGCGTGACTATCTGGAAATTCTGCTGACGCGCATGGCAGTCGCCGGGCTGGGCATCGTCGCCGCCGTGCTGGCGCGGCGCTACTGGGTCTGGCTGGTCAACGGCGTCATTCCGACCCTCGTCATCGCCAGCGCCTCGACCGGGCTTCTGGCAATCACCCTGCACCGACCCTTCGAGATCGGCTGGCACGGCATGAGCCTGATGCTCATGCTGATCGGCACCTATGTCTTCATTCCCAATCGTTTCATACCCGCCGCGCTGGTGGCGATGTTGTCGAGCCTCGCCTTTCTCTGGCTGATGCTGCTGAACTTTCGTCCCGGGCCGGGCACGGTCATTACCTTGATTACCCTTCTGGTGGTGCTGAACATCCTTGGAATCATGACCGCGTACCGCATCAGCCGGATGCAGCACGAGTCCTATATCGATGCCGCCGTCTTGCAGTCGGCGAACGCGGCATTGCAGCGCGAGGTCCGCCAGCGCGAGGATCTGGAGGATGAACTGCGGACATTGCTGGAACGCGACCCGCTCACCGGGCTGCCGAATCGCGAGCACTTTTTCCCGCGCGCCGACGCACTGCTCGAGGCCGCCGGGCAGCGCGCGGAGTCCCTCGCATTCATCGTCATCGATGTCGATTATTTCCGCCAGATCAACGGTACCTTCGGGCACAGTCGGGCCGATGAGATCCTGCAAGTCCTGGCGGGCTGTTGTCGGGCCCGACTATCCGGCGACATGCTTTGCGCCCGTTTGGGTGGCGATGACTTCGCCATCATGTTGCCGGGCGTGGATTTGCCGGCGGCACGTCGCTACGCCGACCAATTGCGTCTCGATATCCGGCATGCCGAGGTCGACTTGGGCGACTCCGCGCTGCATTTCACGGTCAGCATCGGCGTCGCGCAGTGGTATCCCGGCGAGAACATCAATTCGCTGCTGCGGCGCGCCGACCATGCCTTGTCTTCGGCCAAGTACAATGGCCGCGATCGTATCGAGGATGCTTCCGAACTGGCTGGCGGTGTCGAATGGTCCTGATTATGATGTGCCGATGAACAGGATTGCCGCTCAATGAAGCTCGTCATACTCGACCGCGACGGGGTCATCAATTACGACTCCGATCAATTCATCAAATCGCCGGATGAATGGAAACCCATTCCCGGCAGCCTGGAGGCGATCGCCCAGCTGAATCAGGCCGGCTACCGGGTGGTGGTGGCCTCGAACCAGTCCGGCATCGGTCGCGGCCTGTTCGACATGGTCATGCTGAACACCATTCACGCCAAGATGCACAAGGCCCTGGCGCAGGCCGGCGGGCGCATCGACGCGGTATTCTTCTGCCCGCACCCGGCCGATTCCCAATGCGAGTGCCGCAAGCCCAAGGCCGGGATGTTCCGTGAGATCGCCCAGCGTTATCACATGGATCTGACCGGAGTCGCGGCGATCGGCGATGCCCTGCGCGATATCGAGGTGGCGCGCAGCGTCGGCGCCTTGCCCATCCTGGTGAAGACCGGCAAGGGGACGGCGACCCTGGCCCACGGCCTGCCTTACGAAGTGTCGGTGTTCGACGATCTGGCGCGCGCCGTCGCCTGGATACTCGGCCAGAAGCCGGCTTGATGGCCTGGCCACGGCGTTACCGTTGCCGCTCATGACCGTACTGCGTTCCATGCTCTTTGGCCTCATCCAGGCCGGCACGGCCGTGGTTTTCAGTCTGCTGTCGCTGCTGACCTTTCCACTCGCGCCGGTACCGCGCAATCGTTTGCTGGCGGCATGGGCACGCTTCATGGTCTGGTTGGGACAAGCCCTGCTGGGCATAGGCTATCGCGTCGAAGGTATGGAGCACCTGCCCGCCGGGCCGGTCATCCTGCTTGCCAAACATCAATCCGCCTGGGAGACCATCGCCTTCCAGGTCATTTTTCCGCCGCTTTGTTTCGTCCTGAAGAAAGAGTTGCTGCGCATTCCCTTCTTCGGCTGGGGCCTGGCCATGACCAGTCCCATCGCCATCGACCGTGCCGCCGGCCGCGAGGCCTTGCGCGAGATCGAGGAACAGGGCCGCAAGCGACTTCAGGATGGCCTCTGGGTGGTGATCTTTCCGGAAGGGACGCGCATCGAGCCGGGCGAGCGCGGCAAGTACAACATCGGCGGTGCCTGGCTGGCCGCCAAGACCGGTGTGCCGGTGGTGCCGGTGGCGCACAACGCCGGCCGGGTCTGGCCGAAGAATGCCCTGCTCAAGCGCCCGGGCGAGGTGACCGTCAGCATCGGCCCGGTGATCGCCACCCAGGGACGCAAGGCGAACGAGATCAACGCCGAAGCGGAAGCCTGGATCGAAACGCGCATGGCAGGGATGTGATTCGTGGGCATTCGTCGCGGTAATTCGTAGGTTGCGTCGTCAGGCGCAACGAGCACACGGTGTATTCCTGGCGACATATCCGCGTATCTGGTCTAGCATTAGCCTATTCGGATAGAGCTATCCTTCATGCCCGTTCCCTCAAGCTCACCCTGGGCGGCCCGGTTCGATCTGGCCCAAAGTCTGACCGGTCTGTTTCTCGGCCTGTTCATGTGGCTGCACATGTTCTTCGTGGCGTCGATCCTCATCAGCGAGGATGCCATGTGGTGGGTGGCGCGCCTGTTCGAAGGCCAGCCGTTGTTCGGCAAGTCTTACCCCCTACTGGTTTCGGCCTTCGTTGCCTTCGTCTTCGCCATGTTCATCAGCCACGCCTGGCTGGCCATGCGCAAGTTCCCGATCCACTGGCGTCAGCATCGCGACTACTGGAACCATATGACCAGCATGCGCCACGAGGATACGACGCTCTGGTTCGTTCAGGTGTTGACCGGCTTCGCCATGTTTTTCCTGGCCTCGGTGCATCTCTACACGATGCTGCTGCACCCCGATCTGATCGGTCCCTACGAGTCCGCCGACCGCGTCTGGAGCGGGCGTTACTGGCCGCTGTATCTGCTCCTGCTGTTCATGGTCGAACTGCATGGCGGCATCGGCCTCTACCGGCTGGCGGTGAAGTGGGGCTGGCCGGCGGGCGCCGACGCGGCCAGGACGCGCCGGACCCTGAAGCGCCTGAAATGGGGGCTGACCGTGTTCTTCCTGGTGCTGGGCCTGTTCACCCTGGCGGCCTACATGAAACTGGGCCATGCCCATGCGCCGCTGGCCGGCGAGCGTTATGTGCCGACCTGGGAGCGCCCCGCATCGTGAAACTTGTATATTCCGACGTTCTGGTCATCGGCGGCGGCCTTGCCGGCTTGCGCACCGCCGTGGGCGCCAAGCGGCGCGGCCTGGAAACGATCATCCTGTCCCTGGTGCCGGCGAAGCGCTCGCATTCGGTGGCCGCCCAGGGCGGCATGCAGGCCAGCCTGGGCAATTGCATCAAGGGCGAGGGCGATAACGAGGACATCCATTTCGAAGACACCGTGCGCGGTTCCGACTGGGGCTGCGATCAGGTGGTGGCGCGCATGTTCACGCACATGGCGCCCAAGGCGATTCGCGAGTTGGCGGCCTGGGGCGTACCCTGGAACCGGGTGCGTGGCGGTGATCACCCGGCCTTCATCAACAACCAGCATGTCACCCTCAGCGAGAAGGCCGCGGCGCACGGCCTGATCACGGCGCGCGACTTCGGCGGCACCAAGAAGTGGCGTACCTGCTACACCTCCGACGGCACCGGTCACGCCATGCTTTACACCGTGTCCGACCGGGCCGTCGCCGAGCAGATTCCGGTACATGAGCGGAAGGAAGCCATCGCCCTCATTCACGACGGCGGACGCTGTCATGGCGCCGTGGTGCGCGACCTGATCAGCGGCGAACTCTCGGCCTACATCGCCCGCGCCACGGTGGTCGCCACCGGCGGTTACGGGCGCATCTGGGGCGTCAGCACCAACGCCCTGATCAACGAGGGCATGGGTGCCGCGCTGGCCCTGGAGACCGGAGTCGCCGATGCTGGGCAACATGGAGGCGGTGCAGTTCCACCCGACCGCCATCGTCCCGGCCGGCATCCTGGTCACCGAGGGTTGCCGTGGCGACGGCGGTTTGCTGCGCGACGTCGATGGTTACCGCTTCATGCCCGACTACGAGCCGGACAAGAAGGAGCTCGCCTCGCGCGACGTGGTGTCGCGGCGCATGGCCGAGCACATGAGGAAGGGCAAGGGCGTCAAGTCGGCCTACGGCGAGCACCTCTGGCTGGACATCACCGTCCTCGGCGCGGCGCACATCGACAAGAACCTGCGCGAAGTGAAAGACATCTGCCACTACTTCCTGGGCATCGATCCGGCGAAGGAATTCATCCCGGTGCGGCCCACCCAGCACTATTCCATGGGCGGCGTGCGCACCGACCACACCGGCCAGTCGCCGACCCTGGCCGGCCTGTTCGCCTGCGGCGAGGCGGCCTGCTGGGACATGCACGGCTTCAACCGCCTGGGCGGCAACTCGGTCGCCGAGACCGTCGTCGCCGGCATGCTGGTCGGCGAGTACGTCGCCGATTTCTGCGAATCGGAGTGCGGCGATCTGACGGTTTCGACCGCGCTGGCGCGCCAGTTCGTTGACCGCGAGCAGGCCTATCTCGACAGTCTTCTGGCCGGGCGTGGCGGCGAAAATGCCGTGGTCATCCGCCAGCGCATGGAGCAGATCATGACCGACAAGGTCGGGCTGTTCCGGAATGGCACTGACCTGGAGTCGGCCGTCGCCGAATTGACCGGCCTGCTGCAACGTTCGCGACAACTGGCCCTGCACTACCGCCGCGCGGACGCCAATCCGGAACTGGTACTGGCCTATCGCCTGCCGCGCATGCTCAAGGTGGCCCTGAGCGTCGCCTTGGGTGCCCTGAACCGCACCGAGAGCCGGGGTGCGCACTTCCGCGAGGACTTCACGGCGCGTGACGATCAGGCCTGGCTGAAGCGTACCCTGGCAACCTGGCCCGACAGCGCCGACCTGCCCAGCCTGAGCTATGAACCGCTGGACGTGAACGCCATGGAACTGCCGCCCGGTTTCCGCGGTTATGGCGTCAAGAACATCGTCGAGCACCCGGCGAGCGCGCCGCGCCAGGCGGAGGTCGATGCCGTGCGCCAGGCCGAGGTCGACCGCCATGTCCGCCAGGCGCGCTTGATGCCTTTCGACCATCTGCTGCCAGCCAAATACCGTGGCCGCAACGAGCGACTGGAATGCTGATGCAGCCGTCTACGGGAACGTCGTTATGAGCCGCCGCCTGACCTTCTCCGTCTTCCGCCACAACCCGCGCGATCCGGCGTCGCTGCCGCATCAGGAGACCTACAGCCTCGACGAGCAGCCGGGCATGACCCTGTTCATCGCCCTGAGCCAGATACGTGATGGACAGGATCCTTCGCTCAACTTCGATTTCGTCTGTCGCGCCGGGGTCTGCGGTTCCTGCGCCATGGTCATCAATGGTCGTCCCGGCCTGGCCTGCCGCACCCAGACCAAGGATTTGCCGAGCGGGATCAGCCTGTTTCCCCTGCCCAGTTTCGAGCTGATCGGCGATCTGTCGGTGAATACCGGCAAGTGGATGCGCGCCATGTCGGAGCGCATCGAGACCTGGGCACACCTTGCCGAGGCGCCGGACATCGACCGGCTGGAAGCGCGGATGGAGCCGGCCATGGCCGAGGCCATCTACGAACTCGACCGCTGCATCGAATGCGGCTGCTGCGTTGCCGCCTGCGGCACGGCGCGGATGCGCGACGATTTCCTCGGTGCCGTCGGCATGAACAAGATCGCCCGTTTCCGGCTGGACCCGCGCGACACGCGCAGCGACAAGGACTACTACGAAGTCATCGGCGACGATACCGGCGTCTTCGGCTGCATGAGCCTGCTCGGCTGCCACGACGTCTGCCCGAAGGACTTGCCGCTACAGACCCAGATCGCCTACCTTCGCCGGCAGATGGTGAAGCAGGGCTTCCGGTGATCGCGTCCCAGGGGAAACGCTCGATTTGAAAAAGCGCCGAATCCTGCGCAATGAAGAAGACGCCAGCATCGATCTGGCCGGGCAAGACGTTGCCTATACCCTGAAACGCAGCTCCGCCCGGCGCACCCTGGCGCTACGCGTCCACGAGAGCGGGCGCATCCTGGTCAATGCGCCGTTGCGTTTGCCGCACAGCCACGTTGAAGGGTTCATCCGGCAGCATATCGACTGGATCATGCAGCGCCTGTCGCGCCGCCCGGAGGCCCTGGTCTGGCGCGACGGCATGCGCCTGCCCTTCCTGGGCGGCGAGTTGCGCCTGACGCATCGCGGTGTTGCCGGACCGCTACCGACCCAGCTTGCCCTGGCCTTCGACGATGCGCCCGAGCCGATCCAGGCCAACGATATCCCCGTGCTGGATGGCGATCGCCTGATCTGTCCCGGGACGCGTGGCGGTCTTGAAGCGATGGTGCTCGAATGGTACCAAGCCTATGCCCGGGCGTACCTCGGGCAACGCCTTGCGGTGTTGTGCCGGGGGCAGGGCAGGGTGGAGCCGCCCTGGCGTCTGTCCGATGCGCATAGTCGCTGGGGGAGTCTCTCCGCCAAGGGCGTGGTCAGCCTGAATTGGCGCCTGATCAAGGCCAGCCAGGCGGAGGTTGATTACGTTATCTGCCATGAGCTGGCGCACTTCCGCCAGCGTAACCATTCGCCGGCCTTCTGGCGTCAGGTGGCCGCACTGTGCCCGGGTTATGAGGCGGCACGCGCACGCTTGCGCGAACATGGCCGGCGCTATTTCGAGTTCTGAGGTTTTCGGCGACACAAAGATGGGCTAGTCTCTCTTGGCGCGACGGTCGCGTGCCTAAATTAATTATCGAGGAGAACATCATGCAGCTACATAAATGGCTTGGTTGGTTGCTGGCGAGCGTCATTTTGACGTTCAACCCGTTGGCAAGCGCGGCTAGCGGTACCGAGGCCGAAGCGCGCGCTGCCTTCGTGAAACTGGTCGCCGCCGCCAAGAAGCAGAAGGTGGGAGACTTCAAGAAACTCATCGCCAGGGCCGATCTCGCCGAGATGGAAGCCATGGAGAAAGAGCGCGCCGGCATGATCGCCATGATGATGGAGATGATCGCCGCGGATAGTCCCAAGAGCTTCAAGGGCGAGATCAAGGGGGAGGTGGCGATCTTTACCAAGCAGGTCAAGGACGGTTCGTCGACTTCGACCACGACCGTGCGGATGATCCGCGAAGATAACCAGTGGAAATTCGGTAAGCCGCGCTAAGGAAACGCTTATTCGCTCATTCCGAGCGCATCGCGTTCCTGCCGTCCTTGGCGAAATGGTCTCCGGGCCAGTTGGTGCCGCAGGAGGAAGCGATCCCCTGCGTAGTCCGCATGGCCACTTTGCCGTTCCTGGTCGTGAAGGTGACGCTTCCCTGGTCATCGACATTGGCCCATTCGCCATTGCCGACGAAGCCGGCGACACCGCGCCCGTCGCAAATATGCGCCGTTGCGCCGAACACCCCGGAGTACTCCAGCAACGCGTCTGGATCAGTTCAGCCAGGCCTGTGCCATCCGCTCGCCCAGTGCAATCAGCGCGGCCAGTTCCGCCCCAGCTTGGAGCTGGGTGCCGGGAAGTCGAATCTCCAATTCGCCGGCATGCAGCTTGACCACGGCTTTGTACTTTCCGGGCAGGGCCAGCAGCGCGCGCGCCGCATCGACGGACAGCAATCGGCGCAGCCCGCGGATCGTTCGCCAGGCACAGCAGACGGTCGCGCAAGGCCTGGTCCGGGAGTTCCACGGGGGTCAGGCCGCCGATCCAGTCCGCGTCTTCGCCCAAAATGGCGCGCAAGCCCATGTTCAGGAACGATCCGCCGAAAGCGCCGAGATTGGCCAGCGATGCGCCACCGGGATGCGGTCCGATCACCACGGTGTGCTCCGGCACGGGTAACCCGGTACACCACCAGCGGGTCACATGATGGGTCTCCGCGGACCCCGGGCCGGCCTCCCGGCTGCTTGAAACGGCCTTGGTCTCCAGCAACCAGGGGGTTTGCCCGCCCCTGCCGGTCAAGAGATAACCCGAAACCAGCGGCGCATCCAGGCGTTCTACATGCCAGCCATGTTCAACCGCGACCTTCTCGAAATCGGCCTGGCGTTTGCGCTTGCGGATGGCAAGAAACAGAAACAAGCCGGCGATGAATACGCCAGTGGCCGTGACGATGATCAGGTTCAGCATCATGTCGCTCATGCGAGCCTCCCTTGCGCTGGCATGGATATGGATATGTCTCAGTATAGCTAGCCGATTGGCAAGGTCTTGTCGAGATGATCCGCGACCAACACACGGTCCCCACAAGGAGCCTCCTTGTGATCAGGGAGGGCAGACCACTGGGTGGGGCTAGCCGAAAAAATATTTTCAAAAAACCCTAAAGTTTTTTTCCGGGGTGCCGTAATGGGTTCAACCGCATCGAACACGATGTTGGTAACGGAGGGCAGAAGCCCTTCCGGACATCCACCTAGAACAGGAGTTTTATCATGGCAATCGGCGACGTCTCTCTGACTTCCTCCATGCGCAATGTGCTGGTTTCCCTGCAGGAAAACAGCTCTCTGCTGGATCGTACTTCGGAACGTCTGACCACCGGCAAGAAGGTGAACAGCGCTCTGGATAACCCCGCCAACTTCTTTGCCGCCAAGGCCCACATGGATCGCGCTTCCCAGCTCGACGGCCGCAAGGACGCCATCGGCGAGGCCATCCAGACCATCAAGGCCGCGGACAAGGGTGTGAAGGCTATCAATACCTTGATCGAAACCGCGCGCGGTTTGTTGTCCCAGGCACGTGGCACTACCGACACAACGTCTCTTGATGACCTTGCTGATCAGTACACCGAAGTTTTGGCTCAGCTGGATGACATTGCTGCTGACTCGGGCTACAAGGGCATTAATCTGCTCGATAGCGACACCCTGGCGGTGGCCTTCAATGAAGACAACAGCACCAACATCACTATTTCCGGCTTTGCGGCCACTTCGACTGGCCTGGGGATCGATGCCGCAGCTAGCAACACGGCAATTGATACTGCTGGCGAGATTGATACGATCGAAAGTAGCTTGAACGATGCTCTGGTGACGCTGCGTACCGAGTCTTCAAAACTGGCTTCGAACCTGGCGATCCTCTCGGCACGGGAAAGCTTCATCACGGACATGAACAATGTCCTTACGGAAGGCGCGAACAAGCTGACAGCGGCGGATACCAACGAAGAAGGCGCTAACATGCTGATCCTGCAAACCAGGCAGCAGTTGGGTACCACCTCGCTATCGATCGCTTCGCAAGCTGCTCAAAGCGTCCTGAGGTTGTTCTAAAAGGTCGCTCATTCGCAAGAATGACGATGTTGGCCGGAGCGGGGTAACCCACTCCGGTCATTGGCACAGGAGACGGCAATGGTAAACGAGATAAGCGGTATCGGATTAAGCTCCGCTGCCCAGGGTCTTGGCCAAGCCAGTGCGTCACAGCCCGGCACGGTTCGCGGCAGTGTCGACGTATCCTTGCCCGGAGAACAGAACAGCCGGGTGGAAACGCAGCACAGCAGTTTTTCCGGGTTGGCCGCCGCGAAAGATGAAGCGGCACATGTGGCGCAGTCGGTACGTGAAGTTGGCAAGGCACTCGAACAGGCGGATCGCCTGGTCAAGGCGTTGAGCCAGGAAGTGCAAATGGTCAAGAACTACCCACCATTTCCTCCGGGAAATGAGCAGAGGCTAGCATTTATCAACAGTGTCAATGGTCTGCGTCAGCAGTTGGAAGCGTTGGCCATACCGCCCATCGAACCTGGGGTGGAACCGGTGTTTTATCCGCGTGAAGCAGAATTGCCGGAGTTATTCCCGGCGACTAGCAGCGATGAAGATGTCGCGGCGTTTTCGGCCAAACTCGGGGATGTCGGTGTACGTTTAGGTCAAGGGTTCGAAGCATTGCAGGCCGTGGCCGCGAAAGCGCAGTCAACGACTAATTCGGAATTGCCGAGTGTTGCCTTTGATGATTCCGAAATTCAGGCGCTGGGCATTGCCGTAGGGCGGCAGCTGGGGGATGCAAATCAACCCATGCTGAGCCGGGATACGGCCTTGGGTTATCTGTAGGTGCATCGTGTCCCTGAAAATTTCGCTTAGACCCGGTGAGAAAGTCTTTATCGGCGGGGCTGTCGTCCAAAATGGCGACAGCCCGACCGAGTTTTCCATCCTCAACGACGTGCCTCTGCTGCGCGAAAAGGATATCCTCACCGAAGAAAAGGCAGACTCTGTATGCAAACAGATCTATCTCTGCGTGCAATTGATGTACATCGATGGCGCCAACGTCAGCAAATATCAGCATGCCTATCGGGACTTGCTGGAACAGGTGCTCTCCGCGGCACCGAGCACGGTCGATTACCTCGCGGCCATGAATACCGACCTTGCCTGCGGTAGATACTACCAGGCCCTCAAAGGCGCCAGAAAACTGGTCGAATATGAACAGGAGCTCATCAGCCATGTCCGCCAACCCGCTTAACGCGTACCAGGAAGTCGAAAAAGCGACACTTTCCGGGCGCGACCTTGAGTCGACGGTATTGATGCGGGCGGCAATGCGGCTCATGGATATCAAGCATAACTGGGATAAGCCTGATCGCGAGGCTGAACTCGATGAGGCACTGCGCTACAACCAGCGCGTCTGGACATTTTTCCAGGCTGAATTGCTTAACGCTGACAATCCTTTGCCTGCGGAGATCAAGCGCAATTTGCTCAGTCTCTCGGTGTTCGTGGATAAGCGCACTTTTGATGTGATGGCGTTTCCGGTTGCGGACAAGCTGGATATCCTGATTTCGATCAATAAAAAATATTGCAGCGGGATTACGCAGCAACTCTGTCTGAGTTTACCTTCAGCCTCTCTGTGTGCTTTCCCGACGTGTGGTCAGCACTTGGCGGGATATACCCTCCGTTGAGGCAAGCAGTTGTCGGTTCGATAGCGTCCGTGGCGCGACTCTCGTGTATTCTGGCATTATCACTTACAGAATCTTGCTGGAGAGACGATGCTTGAGTTGGCCTTAATCTACAGCGCGCGTAAACCGAGTCATACGGAGCATTACTTCCAAGATATCTATCCACTGTTGGACAAGGTACAGCTGAAGTATGTTAGTTGTGACGCATCTTTCAACCTGACTGGCTATTGTCCAAGCTGCGGTGTTGGCAATGTAGCCGTCGATTACATGTTTTCCGCCGATGGCAAGACACCCGTGTGGCGTGAACGAGGCGTTTGCAGTTGCGGCATGAATACCCGCATGCGTTGTACTCTCGACTGGATACTAAGCAGCGAAAATCTCAGCCGAAACAGCCTTGTATACTGCAATGAAGGTACCACGGCCTTCTACAAGGCACTGCTTGACTTCGTGCCGCTCACCATAGGTAGCGAGTACATACCTAAGAAAGCTCCCTTGGGATCCATAGATCGGCATGGATTGAGATGCGAAAGCATCGAGAATCTCAGTTTCGCGGACGACAGTTTCGATCTGCTGGTCAGCCTTGATGTCTTGGAGCATGTCTTCGATTACCAGGCGGCGCTTCGAAATATGTATAGAGTCTTGAAACCGGGGGCCGCCGCGCTCATCACCGTGCCTTTCCACTTCAATCGTGCCGACTCAGTAAAACGCGCCGAGATCAATGCCACAGGCCATATCGAACATCTGCTGCCAGCCGTCTATCATGGCGACCCGATAAACAATTCAGGAGCCCTGCTGGTCTACGATTACGGCTGGGACATGCTTGATTATGCGAAGTCGTTAGGCTTCCGAGACATCCAGTTTCTGTTTATCTGGTCGGAAGCCAAAAAATATTTCGGGATCAATTATCTATTGCGTCTGATGAAATGATGAGATGTCCGGGAAGGGCCAATGCAGCCTATTGACGTCGCAGCGCAAGCTATTGTTCATTTGGTCACGCCTCTGCTGGCGGGGCATGATGCTTTCCTGGATCTCACGCTGGCTTCTCTGCTTGGGCAAACACATGCAGACTGGCGCTTGACTGTCCTTTCCGAGCGGCAGTCGCCTGATCGAGTGCTTGATGCGCGTGTCGAATGGCGTCACGTCAAAGCTAGCGACTTCCTGATCGAGACCAACGTCGCTCTTGCACAGGGGCCCGGCGACTGGGTCGGCCTGATCGAAGCTGGCGACAAGCTGACCGACTTCGCCCTAACTTGCTTACTCAGAGAGGCAAGCGCTCACGTTGAGTGGCAGGCGATGTACAGCGATGAAGATAGTCTCGATGACGACGGGCACACTGGCTCGTCATTTTTCAAGACCGATTTCAATGTCGATATGTTGCGAGCGGCCTCGTTTGCCGTCGGTGGCCTTTTGCTGGTCGGAAGGACCACATTCGATGCGGTTGGCGGATATCGGCCGGCGATGGATGGCATAGAGCAGTTCGATTTCTGTCTGCGCTTGTACGAGCATGGTGGCGAGTGCGCCATCGGACATGTTCCGGAGCTTCTCTACCACCGCTATAGCTGGGGTGGGCACAGCACGCGCTCTCTAGAGGAAATCGAACAGGCTCGCCTGGGCGCGCTGGCAGAGCATCTTGATCGTATCGGCCAGCCGGCACGCATTGAAGAGGGGTATATCGGGGGTACATATCACCTGCGCCACATTCATGAGGCGAGGCCCTTAGTGTCGATCATCATTCCGACGAAAAACCAGTGCGAATTTCTGGAGCGTTGCATCAGTACGCTCCTTGCCAAAACCCTTTATGCCAACTACGAGGTGTTGGTCGTCGACAACGGCAGCACTGAAACTGCGGCTTTGGATTATTTATCGAGACTGGATTCCGTCGACGAGCGAATTCGGGTGATCGCCTACCCCGGCCTGTTCAATTTCTCGGCGATGAACAACCGAGCTGCCGAGGAGGCGCGCGGCGAGTACTTGTTGCTCCTCAACAACGATACGGCCATCTTGCACGATGATTGGCTCGACGAGATGCTCTCCCACGGTCAACGGTCGGATGTCGGCGTCGTCGGCGCGCGCCTCATCTACCCGAGCGGCAAGGTGCAGCATGCCGGCGTCATTCTTGGCCTGAACAACACCCCAGCGGAACACATCTACATCGGCGCGGACCTTGATGACCTAGGCTACTTTGGTCGCTTGCAACTCACTCAGGACGTGTCCGCCGTTAGCGGCGCCTGTTTGCTGGTGCGCAAGTTGGTGTACGACCAGTTGGGTGGCCTGGACGAAACAAACTTCCAGGTCTCATACAACGACATCGACCTGTGCCTGAAGGTTAGGCAAGTCGGCCTGCTAGTGGTCTGGACACCGTTCGCTACGCTACTGCACGAGGGCTCGGCAAGCCAGTTGGCCAATACCGAGCAGACACAACAGACCGAGAAGCAACGCCGCTTCCTCGCCGAGCGCGGCACTTTCTACGACAAATGGCCGCGGCAGATCGCCTTCGATCCAGCCTACAACCGCAATTTCAGCCTGCGCACCCGGCGCCCCGAGATTGAAGCGGAACCGATGCTACGCCTGGCCCCGAGCGACAGGAACCGCCCGCGCATCCTAGCGCACACAGGCGACCGTGCCGGCAGCGGCGAATACCGCGTCATGGCACCGATGCGCCAGCTCAACCGGGCTGGGCGCGTTTATGGTCTGGAGACCGACCGCTATCTGGGCATACCAGAACTGCTGCGCTTCGAGCCGGATAGCATCGTCCTGCAACGCCAGATCGAGCCACGCAATATTGAGCGCATCGAAGGCTACCGCCGGCATGGTAAGGCTTTCACGGTGTTCGAACTGGACGACCTACTGTTCAACCCGCCGGTGCGGCACGTGGCGAGCGCGCAGATCGCCAGTCTTCCGGAACTTAAGAAACGTTTGCGCAAGGCCATCGGCTTGTGTGATCGCCTTATGGTTTCCACCGATTATCTCGCCGATGCCATGCGCGAATATGCCACCGAGATCGTCGTCTGCCCAAACTATATCGAAGCGGCCAGGTGGTGTGGTCTGACTCTCAAGCGTCAGCGCGGTGCCAAGCCGAGAGTGGGATGGGCGGGCAGCTTCGGGCATGAAGGCGATCTGGAGATCATTGTCGATGTCGTCAAGGCAACCGCCAGCCAGGCCGAATGGGTTTTCTTGGGGTATTGCCCCGAGAGCCTGAAAGGGCATGTCGAATTTCAGCCTATTGTGGCGCTTGCCGACTATCCCGCGAAACTGGCATCACTGGATCTCGACCTTGCGGTGGCGCCGCTAGAGGATGTGCCATTCAATCATGCCAAGAGTCATCTCCGACTCTTGGAGTACGGCATACTTGGTTATCCGGTGATCTGCTCGGACATCACACCCTATCGTGGCGACTACCCCGTGCACCGTGTCCGGAACCGGCACAAGGATTGGCTGGAAGCCATACATGACATGCTCACTAACTCCATTCGGCTCGCCCAGGCCGGTGATGCTCTGCGCGCACATGTGGAAGAGCACTGGTTGCTCGAAAACAATCTTGACCGATGGCAAGCTGCTTGGTTGCCGAAATGACCTTCCAGCCCGCCACATGACATTGAACAGAAGGCATGCAGACCATGAGCGCAAGCAGACCACATCCGTTAGATCAGGCCAATTATTTCCTCGGTGCCATCAAGGCCAACTGGCAGAACATCGCCAACCTCGACGAGCACCTGATGCTGGCGCTTAGATTATGCGAGCAACTGGCGCGCCGCGCCGAGACTTATCCGGGGGCCGAAGGTGATTTGCTTGCGGCGCGGCGCGCCGCAGCAATCCAGGAGCTGCTTGCCACACCTAAACCGGTCGTCCTGGATCTCCTTATCGCCCTGAATGAACAGGTTGGGCGGACTCTGTTTGATGCGGCGGTGACTGCCAGCGATACGGGGGATTCGGCTTGAGTACGTTCTCGCTGGGCGCTCTCGGATTGAACGACGCGGAGCGGATTATGTTCGGCCGCAACGCCAGCAAGGCACGCGGTGGCCTATGCGCCTTGCTGCGCGTACGCAACGAACAACTGATTCTTGGTGATACCCTTGATTATCTAGCGGGTTTGGTTGATCACATCGTCGCCTACGACGATGCCAGTGAGGACGACACTGGGGAGATGCTACTTGCCCACCCAGCAGTCTCCCTAGTGGTGCGGAACAGTGTCTGGCTTCCCGGAGTCGATGACCGGCTGTGTTCGGAAACCCGACATAGGGGCTTGCTGCTGCACCTGGCTAAGGCCTTGCATCGTCCCCAGTGGTTACTGTGTGCCGATGTCGACGAACGCATCATCGGTGATGTTCGGCCATTTCTGTTCAGCAGGGAGGCCGAATCGGTTAGCGCCGTGCGAGTCATGCTCTTCGATGCTTACATGACCCCCGGCGACCAAGCCTCCTACGCATCTGGCCCCCTGCTTGATTTTCGTCGCTTCTTCGGTCCTGAACGGCGCGACATTGTGATGTTGTGGCGTTCAAGCGCTAAGGACGATTACCTGGGTCTGGATGCGCGTGAACCGAGCCAGGTCGGCGTCAACATCGTTACCCGTTTCCACTGCCAGCACTATGGCAAGGCACTGTCTACGGCGCACTGGGAAGACACCTGTCGCTATTACATGGCGCACTTTCCTTGGGAAACCTATGGCCGGAAATGGGCAGAGCGCCGCGGCAAAGGGGTGCGCACACAGTCCAATTTCGATAGACCGCTCTATCATTGGGGCGACAGGCTATTCAAGAATGCTGTCACTCATTTCTGAACCAGATCAACACAGGCAGAGGCAAGGACCGTGCAACACATCCTGATCGCTACGCACCATCTGGAAAACTACGCCGGGACGGAGATCGTTGCACTCGAACTGGCCAGTGAATTCAAACGGCGCGGCTCGAATGTCACTGTCGGCAGCTTCATAGTTGGCGATCCGATCAGGAATGATTTCCGCCGCGCCGGAATCACAGTGCTGAATATCTTCGACGAGACACCGGCGGATATCGACTACGATCTGATCTGGGTCAGCCACCGCCCGGTATACGAATATCTCTTTGGCAAGATGGCCCTGCGTGCCCGCCGGGTCGTGTATTCCACACATTCCCCTTATGAGTCGCTGGAGGCCTTGCCCGAGGATCTCTCGGCCGTCGATCTGGTGCTCGTCAATTCTCCGGAAACCGGTGACGCCGTACGCGCGGAGCCTCGCGCCAACTTGCCTCCGCAGAGGCTGCTCAGCAATTTCGCGCCGGATGATTTCTTCGAGCATCCGCGTCGGACGATTGACACCTTGGGACGCCTTGCGATTGTCAGCAACCACCCGCCAAAGGAAGTCCTCGATGCAGTTCCACTGCTGCGCGCCAGTGGTGTCGATGTCGACATCATCGGCCTAGGGCACGCGCCGAGGCGGGTTACCCCAGAAATACTGGGGAGGTACGATGCCATCGTGAGCATAGGCAAGACCGTGCAATACGCTTTTGCCCTGGGGATTCCGGTGTATTGCTACGACCGCTTCGGGGGGCCAGGCTGGATGGCGCCGGATCAGGCTGATGCCCTTGAATATGTCAATTATTCGGGTCGTGGCGCGGCGTCCCGCGATGCCCCGGAACTGTGTCTGGATATCGTCGAGGGTTTCCCGCCTGCCCTGTCGCACCTGGATGAACTGCGCTCGCTGGCGTTTGAGCGTTACCGGCTCTCCGCCCGTCTGGACCGGGTGCTCACAGAGATTGCCGCCCTGCCGGAGCGCGCCGGGACGGCACGACCTACCTATAGCCGTGCCAATGACTATTACATTTCCGAACTGCGCGGTAGGCTCTATCTCGCGCACATCAACCGCGTCAACGAGCACGCGCTAGAGATGCAGGCTACCGCGGAGGCCGAGCGGGACCAGATGCGCCAGGCACTGGCCAGTGCCCTGACGCGGGTCGCGTCGATCACAAAACAGGCAACGCAGTACCAAGTGCGCCTGGATGATGCCAATACCGTCTTGAGCGAGCGTGATCGCCTCGTGTTCCAGCTGTCAAAGCTCCTGAGCGAGGACGTGCAGTTCTTCGCCGCAATACGCCAGGCGGCGCTAGGCGGCAAGAAGCCGCTGCTTTCCCAGACTGTGAATAAGGCGACCGACGCCGGGCGTGTCGCAGGTATCGTCGATGCCATGAATCAGGTCAAAGCGATTGTCCAGGGCAAGAAGCAGCTGCGTATCGCCGAGAGTGTCGAAGGGGCCGACGCGACGCAACTCGACGGCCTTCTGAGCAATTCGTTGATCGGCATCATGGCGCACGTGTTCTACATTGATCTTTTTCCGGAAATACGCGACCTACTGGCTCGTTTCCCATATCCCTTCACCCTGCTTGTGTCTGTGGTCGACCAGGCCGCCGCTGACAGCGTGCGTGCCCAGTCCGAAGGACTCGACAAACTGGTCGCCTTGGATGTCCGTGTCGTCGAAAACCGTGGCCGCGACCTGGCGCCGCTCTTCGTCACATTCCGCGATGCCGTACTGAGTCTGGATCTGGTGTGCCACATCCATACCAAGAAATCGCTCTACACCGGCGAGGAGCGGGTCGGCTGGCGCCAGTACCTGTATCGGGAACTGCTGGGGAATCCGGAGCGGATCAGCGCGATCCTCCGGCGCTTCGCGGCCACGCCGTCGCTCGGCCTGGTCTATCCCGAGAGCTACTCCGGCATGCCCTTCTGGGGCCATACCTGGCTGCAGAACAAGCCGATCGGCATGATGCTGGCACAAAGACTGGGCTACGACATCGACTTGCGCGAGTATCTGGACTATCCGGCCGGCTCGATGTTCTGGGCACGCACCCAGTCGCTGCGCCCGCTCTTCGACCTGAATCTGAGACTTGACCAGTTCCCCCCGGAATCCGGCCAAACGGATGGCACCCTGCAGCATGCCCTGGAGCGCTATCTGACTATCGTGCCGCGACTCTGCGGTTATGAGATCGGGGTCATCGGCAAGGACGGTAGTGTTGCCGATACGGGCGAGAAGAACTGGCAGCACTATTTCGTCGCACCCCTGGCCGGCAAGCTGGAAGGCGCCACGGCTAAGGCTCGAATTCTCTCCGTCGATATCTTCGACACCCTGATCATGCGGCCATTCCTGCATCCGGACGCGGTGTTCGATTTCATCGGTGAATTCATGCGCGTGCGTCATGGCATCGCGGACTTCAAGGCCTTGAGAAAGCAGGCTGAGGCGCGCGGACGGGTGGACAAGCAAGGCAAGGACGTCGACCTAGAAGACATCTATCGGGCCCTGGCGGCCCTGGTCGGTGGCGGCGAGGCATTCGCCGCCGAGGCCAGGGAGATCGAACAGGGGATGGAGCTCTGGTTTGTCAGACCGAGAGCCGAGCTCATACGTTTGCTGAAACGCGTTGCCGCACAGGGCAAGCGCATTGTCGCGGTTTCCGACATGTATCTACCGAAAGCGCTGATCGGCCAGATGCTTGATCGGGCGGGCATCGGTTTCATCAGTGAGATCTACGTCTCCAACGACACCGGCTGGCGCAAGGATACCGGCGAGGCATGGCGCCGGCTGCCCGAAATCGAGGGCGTCGCCGCGGACGAATGGCTGCATATCGGCGATAACGAACATTCCGACATCCAGCTTACCGTTGCCGCGAAATACATGATGCCCCTGCACGTCCTGCGTCCGTCGGCGCTGCTGGAAACCGTGCCTTGCCTGCGTCCGCTGCACAGGCGCGGGACTCTGGCCTGGCCGGACCAGCTCTGGTTGGGACTGCTGGCCAACAGACTTTCCGACATTGCCGACCGTTACCCTAACCGGTTCGGTAAAACACTGCGCTTCGAGGATGCGGAAAGCATCGGCTACCTCTGCTTCGGCCCCATCGTCGCGAATTACATCCTCTGGGTCGCGCGCGAGGCAGTACGCCAGGGTATCGGTCAGCTGCTCTTCCTGAGCCGAGAAGGCTACCTTCTAGAAAAAGCTTTCAATGCCCTGCGCGCCGCGTTGCCTTATCTTTCCAGCATCGACACGAGCTATTTCCTGACTTCGCGACGGGCCAGCGGCGTGGCCGCGATGCGCAATCGTGACGACCTGACCTACCTGCTCGGGGCGCATTTCCAGGGGACGCTCAGTAACCTCCTGGAAGCGCGTCTGGGCGCGAATGTTCTAGCCGCCTACGAGTTGGCGGGCGACGTCGACCTCGATGCAAAGGTGTGCCTGCCGGATATGAAACGCGATATCGTCGAGCGCCTTCTCGGCAGCCGGGCCGACATCCTCGATGTCGCCGGGAGGGAGCGCGAGGCCTATCTTGAATACTGGCGGCGGGAAGTCACGCAAGAGAAGGTTGCGCTGTGTGATCTCGGCTTTTCGGGCACCATACAGAAGTTCCTGATGGGCATGACGGGCCGGAAAATGGATGGCTACTACTTTGTCACGACCCGCAAGGTCGAGGGCCTGAAGCAGCTCGGAGTTGCGGTGCGCGGCCTTTACGGCGAATCCGTCAGCTTGGAGGAGACCTCCGTTCCGGCGTTCGATTACAGTCTGTTGCTCGAAGCCGTGCTGACGGCGCCCGCTGGTCAGTTTCTGTGCTTCGAGGGCGAGGGCGCCACGCTCAGGCCAGTATTCAAGGATGCCGGCCATGCTCAGGCCCATTTCGACAAGATCGGCGAGATCCAGCAAGGCATCCTGTCGTTCATCGACGATCTCGTCGAGGCTGTCGGCGAACGCGTCTACGATGCCGAATTCGATAAGAGCCTGGTGCAGTTGCCGCTGAAACTGATTATCGATGGTGTCTGGTCCCTAGGCCCAATGGAGTCGCTCTTCAGTGTAGAGGACGATTTTTCCGGTAGCGGCGAGATATCCTGTATTGCCCACTATCGCATGCTAGAAGCGAGGCGGCGGGAGGCGCTATAAATGGCCGTTGATGCCCATGCTTCCGTTTTTTGACTTGGGAGGGCGAATCCAGACGGTGGAGTGTTTGGTTCACTACTACGCAGCAAAACCTATCCCGACTACTTTCTAAGATCGTCGGTCACGCACAGAGTGACTTGCACCTCGCCATGCAGAATGTCCAACCATGCGGCTCTGTGAATAGAGAAATGGGTTCAAGGTTGGCTTGCTCTAGCCACTGGGCCAGATCCTTGGGTGGCACACCGCGCACATGGGTGTTGTTACCCCAGTGTTGGGTTGGACTGGAGATGTAGACTTCGCCATCGGGTTTGACGCATTCGGCGGCTTTGGCGAGGATATTGACGGGGTCGATGACATGTTCGAGGACTTCCGTGACCAGAACGTAGTCATAGCGCTTATCCGGGAGAAAGGCCTCGATCCAGCCTTGCCTCATACTGATGCGCGCTTGCACGTCCTCAGTTTCCAGCTGTTTCTGCGTCTCGAAGGTGGCGATTAGTGTCGTCGATAACTCGACGCCGATGACTTCGTGCCCGAGTCGACCGTAGTGCAGCAGGTTGGGGCCATTGTGCGCGCCGAGCTCGAGAATCGTAGCGCCAGCGCGCGGCTGGAAGTGGTACATCCATTCGCTGCGCCAGCGTATCTCGCGGTTCGCGGTGACGCTGCCGACTTCCTCATACAACAGCTTGTAGCGCTCTGGATCCTCAAGGTGCCGATAATCTGCATCGTTACTGATGTAGGAAAATTCCTGGTCGTCGGTTGCCACGCGTTTCTCCTTGACGATGAGCCGACAGGTGCCGGGCATTGCTGTAGGTTGGACGATTTTACTGTATGCATCGCGAGCACGCGGCCCATGCGCACACGATATCGGCTTAGGCTTATGATGTCAGCCGGCTCAAGAACGTTCGTGCGGGTTGTGTGTCCACGCCGGCTAGACAGATGCTGGTTGTTAGTTGCAAGAATCAGGAGAGGATGTTGTGCCCGCTATCGTGATTACCGACCGTGATGTATTCGTCGCCATGATCGTCGCGATTTTCGTTTTCGTAGTCGTTGTCGTGGCCGTGGCGTCGCTGGGCATGAGACTCCTTAGGGCGGCGAGGCAGATTGAGGTCGCCGGGTCCAGACTGAATGGCGATGCCATGCAGGAAATCGAGTCGCTGCGGCAGCGTGTGGCGTATCTGGAAAACCGGTTACCTAGCCAAGCCATATCGGACCCGGATGAGCCTGAGGATGCCCTATACGGCCGGGCGACACGCCTGTTGAGCCAAGGGCTGGCGCCTGATGAGGTGGCTGACCGGCTTGGTCTTTCCCGCGCTGAGATCGATCTGATCGCCGTGTTGCAGCGTGCGCCGTCTTTGCGAGGCAGGGAGGGTGCACCTACCTCATAGGAGCAGATTATCCGCGCAACATGGGCTGTTCACGGCCATGAATGCTGCTCCTATCCATACGCGAGGGTTCTGCCGTATCCTGACGCAAACCAATAACCAAAGGTTTTAACATGCTTGCCCGTTTGCGCACGTTTCTGCTCAAGCTGCCTGTACTGATCATCCTGTGCTTGGTCGCCCTGTATTTCCTGTTCGGCTATTTCGCCTTCGGACCCTTGGCAAAGTGGGGCGCCGAGAAGTTCATCACCGACAAGACCGGGCACAGGCTGACCCTGGCTGAACCGGAGTTCGATCCTCTGGCGCTCTCTGTCAAGGTGCGCGACCTGAAGCTGGCCGAGCCCAACGGTGCGCCTCTGCTGGCCTTCAATGAGCTGTTCGTCGATTTCGAGGCCAGGAGTTTGTTCAAATGGGCCTACACCTTCGAGACGATCCGGCTTTCCGGCCCCAAGGCGCGTGTCGAGTTGAAGCCGGATGGCAGCCTTAACTGGATGCCGTTCATCGAGGCCTTGAAGGACAAGGAAGACAAGCCGGACAAGGAACTGCCGCGTCTGCTGATTAACCTGGCCGATCTGGACAAGGGTAGCGTCGAGTTCGTCGATCACAAGGTCTCGGGTGGCTTCACTACCCAGATCGAGCCCATTGAATTCCAGCTCGTGGATATCTCCACGCTGCCCGACGACAAGGGCGACTACACGTTATCGACCCGCACCCGCATCGGCGCGCAGGTGCGCTGGAAGGGCGAGTTGGGCCTGAACCCGATCCTGGCTACCGGCGATTTGGCGGTGGACGATCTGCAACTCGACAAGGTCGGGCCTTACCTGAAAAGCCGTCTGAATATGGCGCCGCCGACGGGCAAGGCGTCGATGACCCTGAGCTACCGGGCGGGCTATGCCGAAAAGCATTTGTCGCTGAAGGTCGACAAACTCGGTATGCGCGTTGAAAACCTGGCCCTGAGAGGCGTCAACGATACTCAGCCGTCCGTGGCGCTTGGCCTGGTGAGGCTCGGCCCGGCCAGTTTCGATCTGGATAAACGCGAGCTGCTGATTCCCGAAATAGTCGTCGACCAGGGCCGGATCGACCTCGCGCGGCGCGCCGATGGCCGGCTGAATATCCAGGACTGGTTCAAGGCCGGGGCGGTGGCGGGTAAGAGCGATGCCCCCGCCACCGCGCCAGTTCGGCGCGAGGATGGGCCACCTACGGATAAGGCAGAGGTCGGCCAGGGCAAGATCAAAGCGGCTGCGAGTCCCGCCAAGCCCGAGCTGGCCAAGCCATGGCGCGTCACCTTGCAGCGCTTCAGCCTCGACAACATCGCGGCGCGCTTCACCGATGCCACCTTTGTCACGCCGCTGAGTGCCGAGGTTGGCCGCATCCAGGTCGGCTTCAGGGCGGATGCCGAGACCGGCGTGGGCGCGCCTCAAGCCCATGTCCAGGATCTGGGTGTGGCCTTGACCGGCCTGCGGCTGCTGACTTCGCGCCGACCCGAGCCGCTGTTCTCGCTCGGCAGGTTCGCCGTCGAGCAGGCTGGCATCGACCTGGCGGCGCGTCAGGCGCAGGTGTCCAGGGTAGTGCTGAGCGACGGCAAGACCAGCCTGGTGCGTGCGGCGAATGGCAGCTTGCCCCTGGCGCAAGCCTTGGCGATGCATCCGGTCACGGCGAAACCTGGGGCGGCGGCGGCCGACAAGTCCGGCGAATCAAGCTGGAAGTACAAGGTCGATGCCGTCGATCTGAGTAAATTCACCGTCGATGTGCGCGATGAGGCGGTTGCCCCGGCGCTGACCCTGAATCTGGTCGATGTGCGCGCCTCGGTGAAAGGCATCAGCGAAAATCTCAAAGCGGCGCTGCCTGTGAAAGTCGGTCTGCGCGTCAGTCAGGGCGGCAGCCTGGAGGCCGAGGGCAGGATGGTTCCGGCGACGCCGTCCGCCGCGCTGAACGTGAAACTCGCGGACCTGAACCTGACCCCGGTACAGCCTTACCTGAGCAAAGACACCAATCTGGTGCTGAGTTCCGGACGCCTGTCGACGAAGGGTGCCTTGACCTACGCCAAATCGGTAGCCTACGCGGGCGGATTTTCGGTCGATGACTTGCTCCTGAACGAGTCGGTCAGCGGCGACCGCTTCCTGGCCTGGAACAGCCTCGCGACGGACGCGTTGAAGGCCACCCCGGAGGGGGTCGATATCGGCGCCTTGAAGGCGGAGGGTTTCGGGCTCAAGTTCATCATCAACAAGGACAAGACCACCAACCTCAAACAGATCATGAAGCCGGCGCCGCCGTCCACCGCAGAGAAACCGGTCGTCACGCCGCAAGCCACGCCGGTCGTGGCCGCCAAAGCCCCGCCGACGGCGACCCCGGGGCCGGCGAAAGCGCCCTTCCTGCTGGCCATCGACACGATCCAGATCGCCGCCGGCGAGATGGATTTCGCCGATCTTTCCCTGGCCTTGCCGTTCGGTACCCGCATCCACGCGCTCAAAGGCCATGTCAACGGCGTGTCCTCGGCCACCGGCAATGCCCCCGCGCAACTTGAACTGGAGGGCCAGGTGGACGAATACGGCCTGGCGCGCGCCGTGGGACAGATCAACCTGCTAGACCCCACGGCTTTCACGGATGTCCGGACGCTCTTCCGCAATGTCGAGATGGCCCGCCTGACGCCGTATTCGGCGACCTTCGCCGGTCGCAAGATCGAAAGCGGCAAGCTGTCGCTTGACCTGGAATACAAGATCAAGCAGCGCCAGTTGCAGGGCGACAACCAGATCATCATGGACAAGCTGACCCTGGGCGAACGTGTCGAGAGCCCCACGGCGAAGAATCTGCCGCTGGACCTCGCCATCGCCATCCTGCAGGACTCGGACGGCAAGATCGACCTCGGCCTGCCGGTTTCGGGCAGCCTGGACGACCCGAAATTCAGTTACGGCGGCATCATCTGGAAGGCGATCGTCAACGTCCTGACCAAGATTGTCCTGGCGCCCTTCAAGGCCCTGGGTGCGCTGCTGGGCGGGAATGCCGAAAAGATGGAGGCAATTGGTTTCGATGTCGGTCGCGCCCAACTGCTGCCGCCGGAGCGCGAAAAGCTGAAGCAGCTTGCCGGCGCCCTGGCCAAGCGTCCCGGCCTCGCTCTCAGCGTAAAGGGCACTTACAACCCGGTGGCCGATCGTGCCTTCCTGCGCGAGGATCAACTGCGACGTGCCGTGGCGCTGCACATGGGCGTCAAGCTCACTCAGGAGATGGAACCGGCACCTATCGCGACCACCCATCCCAAGGTGCGTCAAGCACTCGAAGCGCTCTATGCCGAGCGCCAGGGCAAGGTCGCGCTGGAAAAGCTGCAATCCTTCCACACGCGTGCCAACCCGGAGAAAAAGGAGGGTGTCGGCAAACTTTTCTCCAAGTTCACCGGGCTGTTCAAGGGCAAGGAGGAACCGCTGCCGCCCGAGGAGATGGAGGCCCTGAAAGGCGCCGACCTGCATGAGGTCATGTACCGGCGTCTGCTGGCGGATGAGAAGGTGCCGGACGAGGCCCTGATCCGTCTGGCCCAGCAGCGCGCTCAGGCCATTCTCGACGAGTTGGCCGGAGCCGGAGGCGTGCCGCGCGAGCGACTCGGCAGCGATCCGCCGGAAAAGGTCGAGGGCGGTGAGACGGTGAATGCTAGACTGGCGCTGGGCACGGCCAAAAAGCCCGCAGCGCCGGCCGAGAAGTAATCCGGCGAAGCCGTTATCGCAGGTGTCCGCTTGCGGGCGGTAGGTCGGATCGCCCGCAAGCGGGCGCCTACATCGAATCTCCACACCGAAACTCGCCATCATGCAGGAATACGAAACTCTCGCCGCCATCGATCTGGGCTCCAACTCGTTCCATTTGCAAGTCGGCCGGGTCGATGGCGACCAGCTTTATTACCTCGATGCCCACAAGGAGGCTGTCCGTCTCGCCGGCGGCCTGACCGCCGACAAGCAACTCGATGAGGCCTCGCAGAAACGCGCCCTGGATTGTCTGGCGCGCTTCGGCGACCGCCTCAAGGGCATGCCGCCGGGCGCGGTGCGTGCCGTCGGTACCTCCGCCCTGCGGGTTGCCAAGAATTCCGAAGCGTTTCTCGCCAAGGCGCGCCAGGTGTTGGGCTTCGACATCGAAATCGTTGCCGGCCGGGAAGAGGCCCGCCTGATCTATCTCGGCGTATCGCACAGTCTGCCGGGCAGCGAAGAGACACGCCTGGTGGTGGATATCGGCGGTGGCTCGACGGAATGCATTCTGGGTGTCGGTTACGAGCCGCGCGAGCGCGAGAGCCTGCGCATGGGCTGCGTCGTCTTTTCCAATCAGTTCTTCCCCGGCGGCATGGTCGACAAGGCCAGCATGAAGGCCGCCGAGACCGCCGCGCGCATCGAGGTTCAGGGCGTCGCCAGACAGTTCCGCCAGGGACTGTGGCAGGAGGCGGTGGGCTCTTCCGGGAGCGCCAAGGCACTGGGCGAGATCCTGTTTCAGAACAAGCTCGCGGATGGCCACATTACCGCCGAAGGGCTGACCTGGCTGCGCGAGCGCCTGATCCGTGCCGGTGACGTCAACAAACTGGCTCTCCCGGGTCTGAAGCCAGAGCGCAAGCCGGTGCTGCCCGGCGGTTTCGTCATCATGCACGTCCTCTTCCAGGAACTTGGCATCGAGCGCATGGAGCCGGCTCAGGGGGCCATGCGTGAAGGTATTCTCTGGGATCTTCTCGGGCGGGTTCACGACCAGGACATGCGTGCCGTGACGGTTAGTCAGTTGCTGCGCCGTTACCATGTCGACGGCAAGCAGGCGCGCCGCGTCGAACGTCTGGCGCTGACGCTCTGCAAGCAGATTCGCCACGTTCTGCGCGAGGACGAGGAGGTTGCCCTGGCGCGCCTGGGTTGGGCCGCGAAGCTGCATGAAGTCGGCATCGGCATCGCCCACTCCGGCTATCACAAGCATGGTGCCTACATCGTTGAGAACGCCGATATGCCCGGCTTCTCGCGCCGCGACCAGAGCCGTCTGGCGGCCCTGGTGCGCTCCAGTCGCGGCGGTCTCGACAAGCTGCTGCTGGATGCCGATTACACCGACTGGCCCTTGATCCTCTGCCTGCGCCTTGCTGTTTTATTCAACATGAGCCGGAGCGATGACCAGCCCATGCCGAGGATGACTCTGGCATGCGGTCCACGCGAGTGCGAATTACGCCTGCCGGAAGACTGGCTCAAGACGAATACCCTGACGCGCAGCGCCCTGGAGCAGGAACTGAAGACCTGGCGGGCGGCGGCGCCGTGGTTAAGGTTGTGTGCCGTGACGTAGCGGAAGCGCCTGAATACGCCGTAATCGCTAGGCCGTACTGGTCACTACCCGCATCGAATTGAACCCACCCGCGTAGCCCGGATGGAGCAAAGCGAAATCCGGGTCCACTTTAGGCCGCACTCAACTTTTCGAATATCGATCACGTGGGCTTACCGGGGATGGATATCTGACGACCAACGTAGAGCTAACCGGCGGCGCTTTAGCGCCGTCCAGCGACCGAAGGGAGCGCGGTTGAGCGCCGGGTTAGAGTGCTTTGTCATCGACCAATTCCATTTCGTTTGAATCGAGCGCTATGGAATGACTGCTGTACTTACCGTCTTCTGGGAAATGCCAGCCTTTCTCAATCCAAGGAGAGCCGTACTCATCTATTTTGTACACTTCAAACACCTCTCCAATCATTGAGAGCACATCTTCAATTTCTTCTTTTGGCAACGATTCCAAGAATGAGGGGGATAGCTCAAGAAGCCTGACTCGCGAACCCACAACTACAGGGCGACCGTGTTTGTCTTTAGGTATCGGCATAGCGATCGTGCACTCTAATATCGGTGATACACAGATTCCGTGTAGCAAGATTCTTGTGCCTCCCGCCAGAGCATTCGAATGATGCTGTCGAAGAACTGGTTGATTGTGGGCATGTCGATGCGCTCCCTGTGTTTTGGGCAAGATTGCGCGCGTCGTTGGCGGAATGCAAGCCCGCGCACGGACGGTATTTCAGAATACCGTGACCCCTTCGCGGGGATTATTTGTACGCCAACACCTGCACCACCGCGCCCACACCGGCGTGGAATCGGCCTTCCTGGATGTCCCGTTCGGTTTCAAGCGCGTGCTCGAAATGCAGCCCGGCGAGTTCATCGCGCAGTCCATCCAGCGTCATCATCAGTTCCACCACCGGCGGGCCGCCGGTGCCGTGCTGGAGTTGCGCCGGGGTGTAGGCCTCCAGGACGAAGGCACCGCCAGGGCGCAGGCCGGCGACGGCTTGGGCGTGGACGGCGCGGCGCAGGGGCGGGGGGAGGTGGCAGTAGATGGCGACGAGGACGTCCCTGCTTTCCGGCACGATCTCATAGTGCGTCAGGTCGGCGATAACGGTTTCGATGTGCACGCCGCGCTGGCCGGCGAGTTTGCGCGCCTTGGCCAGGCCGACTGCGGAGCTGTCGACGGCGGTGACTTCGAAGCCCTGTTCGGCGAGGAAGACGGCGTTGCGGCCTTCGCCCTCGGCTAGACAGAGCACACGGCCCATTGGCAGCCGGTCGACGACCGAGGCGAGGAAGTCATTCGGTCGGGTGCCATAGACGTATTCATCGGCGGCGTAGCGTTGGTCCCACATGCTCAGAGCTTACGGCCGTCGGCGGTGGTGACACGCTGGTGACTGTAGTCCTCGGCCGACGGTCGTGCCACGCTGCCCTTGGCCTGGACGTAGTCGACGAAGGTCTGGGTGTAGAGCAGGTAGGTGTTGACGATATTGCCAGTGGCGTAGATCGCTCCCAGCGTGGTGTAGCCTTCCTTGCCGCTGGCGAGGAAGTCGTTGGTGACCAGGGTGTAGGTGTGCGCGGGGTCGATGGTTGACCAGACGCCGGTCTTGCGGTCGCGTATCTGGACGTTGGCGAAGCCCTGGCCGCGCGGTTTGCTCAGGTCGAGGTCCCAGCGCGCACCGGCCATGTAGGGGTGGCCGCCGGTGGAGCCGCCCTTGTCGAGGTGGTTGGCGACGGCGTCTTCCAGGGTGGCGACGATCTGGGCGCCGGTGACCGGCATCTCGATCAGGACGTTGGCGAAGGGCAGGACCTTGTTGGCGCTTTCGAAGCTGATCGGCCCGGCGGGCAATGAGATGCGCACGCCGCCGGCGTTCTGCAGGGCGAAGTCGGCGCGCTTGCTGCCGGCCAGGAAGGCCTCGGCGACCACCTGGGCGATGTCGCTGCCGCGCGCCTTGAGGTTGGCGCCCTCGCAGCCGGCGATGCCGCTGCCTCGGCCGGCTTCCTCGCCGGGGATGCGCACCAGGCAGAGGGCGTCGGTGGTGGCACCGATGACGCGCTTGGTGAGTTTTTCCATGAGGCCGGCGTAGCGCTCGACCTCGGCCTGGGCCATCGGCTCGGGGGCCACGACCTTGACACCGGGGCGCGCGGCCAGCGCGGCGAGGATGCCCTGGCGTGTGGCGTCGTCGACCGGCGCGTACTTGCCGGCGGCGTCGGCGCGGCTGAAGCTCTCGCCGATCTGCAGGGTGGCCTGTCCGCCGCAGTCGGCGACCCGGCCCTGGGCATCGAAGCGGATGTTCATGAGGCCGACGACCTTGTTGTATTCCCAGGCCTGGCCGACGCAAACGGGGTCGCCGTCCTTGTTCCTGACGCGCGTCGGGTAGGGGCCGGCGGCGGCCAGGCCATAGGCGGCGAAGTCGCCGAGCAGGGTATGCGAGTCGCCACCGATGATGACATCGACATCGGTCAGTTTGGCGGCCAGGGCGAGGTCGGCCTCGTAGCCGTGGTGGGTAAGCAGTACGACATGGCGCACACCGCTGCGCTTCAGTTCGTCGACGTAGCGCTGCGCCGTCTCGGCTTCGTCGAGGAAACGGGTACTCGCCAGAGGCCGCGACGAATCCTGGGTCTTGCCGCGCACGACGATGCCGATGATGCCCACGGGTACCCCGCCGATCCATTTCACCATGGTGGGTTGCAGGTAGTCGCCGCGATGCAGGGGCGCCAGGGGCGAGCCGATCTGGGGTTCGACGTTGGCCGAGAGCACGGGGGTGTAGCAGCTGCCCTGGCGCATGAAGTCGAGGAAGCGGCGCAGCTCGACGTCGCTGCCATCGAATTCGTGATTGCCGAGCGACATGGCGTCGAAGCAGATGGTCTTCATCAGCGCCGCGTCGGCTTCGCCCTTGAACAGGGTATGGAACAGGGTGCCGGTGGTGGCGTCGCCGGCATGCAGCTTGAGCAGGTTGGGCGTGCCGTCCAGGGCGCGCAATTGCGCTGCCGTGCGCGCCATGCCGCCGGCCTCGACGCGTGTCGGGATACCGTCGATCTTCAGGTCGAAGTCCTTGAAGGGCGTGAGGTTGGAATGATGGTCGTTGAGGTGGGCGATGCTGAGTTCGAGCGGCGGGTAGGTCGCGGCTGTCGCGGTGACGGAAAAAATCGTGCAGGTCAGGCAGAATGCCGCACAAAACTGGCGAAAGCGGTTGATGGCCATGATGTCACTGGAAATGTGGGAGCAGTGGAACTATAGCCCATCGCTTCGGCCCTGAAACATGGAGAAACCGGTGTCGTTTAGCGCCGCGTGTGTTGTAGCCCGGCCATCGTGGTGTCCCGGGGCGATGCGAGATCATCATCACTGAACAGGATGAAGGTCAGGATCAGGGCGATCAGCACGGTGATGGCTTTTTCCAGGAGGGTGGTTTTCATTAATGCCCTGTGGCTCATGGCGGTATCGATGCATATTACCCACGTCGCATGAAGGCTTTGTGACGCGCTCTGGCTGGTAAACTGAGTCATGTCCGGAATACATCTACTACCTGATCTGCTCATCTCCCAGATCGCCGCTGGCGAGGTCATCGAGCGTCCCGCGGCCGCGCTCAAGGAGATCGTCGAGAACAGCCTGGATGCCGGCGCGGGCGAGGTTCGTGTCGATCTGGAGGAGGGCGGTATCCGCCTGTTGCGTGTCGCCGACGATGGCGCCGGCATCGCGCCTGACGATCTGCCGCTGGCCCTGGCGCGCCACGCCACCAGCAAGATCGGCAGTCTGGAAGAACTGGAGCGGGTCGCCAGTCTGGGGTTTCGCGGCGAGGCGCTGGCGAGCATTGCCGCCGTGGCCCGTCTGACCTTGACCAGCCGGGCGTCCGGTGAGGCGCATGCCTGGGTAATCGCCGCCCAGGATGGCCGGGCACAGCCGCCCGAGCCCGCCGCTCTGGCCAGGGGCACGGTGGTCGAGGTGCGCGACCTGTTCTTCAACACCCCGGCGCGGCGCAAATTCCTGAAGACCCCGGCCACCGAATACGGCCACTGCGAGGAAGCCCTGCGCCGCCTGGCGCTGGCACATCCCGAGACGGCCTTCGAACTGCGTCACAACGCCAAGGTGGTCTGGCGCGTCCCGGCACAGGACGGCGCGGCGCGCATCCTGGCGCTGCTCGGCGAGGCGTTCGGCCAGGCGGCGCGCAGCCTCGATGCCCCCGCCGGCGACCTGCGCCTGTCCGGCATGCTGTCCCTGCCGGCCTACAGCCGCGCCGGCGCCGACAGCCAGTACCTCTACGTCAATGGCCGTTTCGTGCGCGACAAGCTGCTCAACCACGCGGTGCGCGAGGCCTATCGCGATGTCCTGCATCACCAGCGCTTCCCGGCCTATGCCCTGTTCCTGGAACTGCCGCCCGAGGGCGTCGACGTCAACGTCCACCCGGCCAAGACCGAGGTGCGTTTCCGCCAGGGCCAGGCGGTGCATCAGTTTGTCTTTCATGCCTTGCAGCAGGCCCTGGGACGGCAGCGCGGCGGGCCGGAGGCGGAAGCGGGCGTCAGTCCCGTGCCAGCCGGGGGCCGGTTTGAGGGGCTGGATTCCCGCTTTCGCGGGAATGAAGCTAGCGGGGGTGGCCACGCGGGTGCACCGGCCTGGGGCCAGACGCGCATGCCCCTGCGCGCCGCCGAACCGGCCGCCTATTACCAGATGGTCAGCAATGCCTTGGCTGACGACACCCCCCCTTTGAAAAAGGGGGCTGGGGGATTTCTACGGCGCCAGATGTCCTTGCCGCGCCCAATGACCTTCCCCCCTCGGCTACGCCCCTCGCCCAACCTAGTGGCATCTACATCCTCGCCGAAAACGCCCACGGCCTGATCGTCGTCGACATGCACGCCGCCCACGAGCGCATCGTCTACGAACGTCTCAAGGCCGACATGGACGCCCGCTCGGTCGCCTCCCAGCCCTTGCTGATTCCGCTGGTGTTCGCGGCGACGGCTCTGGAGATGGGCGCCGTCGAGGAAAACGCCGCGACGCTTGCCGCCATGGGCTTCGAGATCGCCCCGGTATCGCCGACGCATCTGGCGCTGCGCGCGCTCCCCGCGCTGCTGGCGCAGGCCGATGCCGAACATCTGGTGCGCGAACTGCTCAAGGACATGCGCGAGTTCGGTGCCAGCGAGGCCCTGGCGGCGCACCGCAACGAACTCCTGGCGAGCCTGGCCTGCCACGGCGCGGTACGCGCCAACCGGCGCCTGACCGTGCCGGAGATGAACGCCCTGCTGCGCGACATGGAGCAGACTCTGCGCGCCGATCAATGCAACCACGGCCGGCCCACCTGGTTCCAGATGACCCTGGCCGACCTGGACCGACACTTCATGAGAGGACAATGATGGCTCAAGGCAAACCGATCAACATTCCCGTCCGCCCCGCGCCCGAGGCGCCCACCGAGGAGGATCTGGCCACCTCGGCCTGTTCCAGCGGCGAGCCCTATGCCCTGATGGTGCTGGGCGATTCCATGCTGCCCGAGTTCGCCGAGGGCGAGATCATCGTCGTCGAGCCGGAGGGCCTCGCCAGGGACGGTTCCTACGTCATCGCCTGGGCCAACGAGGAATACATCTTCCGGCAACTGGTGCAACACGACGACGGCTGGATGCTCAAGCCGCTCAATCCGACCTATCCGAACATCCCGGTCGACGACCTGAAAGCGACGATCAAGGGTGTCATCATCCTGAAAAAGCAGCCGGGGCGGCGCAAGGAACAGAAATCGTATGTCTGAATCGCTCAAAGGCAGAATGCGGGATAGAATGAAATCGCTGTACTAAATCAAGGAGATGGAGATGAACTTTGGCAACCTGATTTCCAGAATT
The DNA here is from genome assembly GCA_016703155.1 of Hydrogenophilales bacterium. GTDB lineage: Bacteria > Pseudomonadota > Gammaproteobacteria > Burkholderiales > Thiobacillaceae > JADJCP01. The sequence goes on along the minus strand of JADJCP010000001.1, from coordinate 403,921 downwards.
GGTTTGATCGCCGCCTGCTTGACCCTGTCGGCGGCCCCGGTCTACGCGGACACCTGCCAGAACTGCGGCAAAGTCACCTCAGTGAAGCAGGTCAAAGTCAAAGGCCAGGCCAGCGGTGCCGGCGCGGTCACCGGCGGGATCCTCGGCGGCGCGCTGGGTCATCAGTTCGGTGGCGGCTCGGGCAGGACGGCGATGACCGTGGTCGGCGTTGCCGGCGGTGCCTATGCCGGCAACGAGATCGAGAAAAACGCCAAGAGCAAGGTGGTCTACAAGGTGTCCGTCAGCATGGATTACGGCGAGGTGCGCCACTTCACCCTCTATGGCCAACCCGGCTTCGGCGTTGGTGACCGGGTACGTGTCCAGAACGGCAAGCCGGTCTTTTTTAGCCACTGACGGCCCGCCCCTGAAGGCCGCTTCAGCCGCGGCGGCGCGAGGGCGAGGGTTTCGGTTTGGGCGCGCCGGCGCGGGCGTGGGCTGTCGGTTTATATGCCGCGCGTTGCCCCGTACCCGCCGGCTGCCAGTCCGGCACCAGATGCCGCTTGCCGTTGCCGATCAGATCGGCGCGGCCCATCTCTTTCAGCGCCTCGCGCAACAAGGGCCAGTTTTCGGCATCGTGATAACGCAGAAGGGCCTTGTGTAGCCGGCGCTGTTTGGCACCTGTCACCGTCGCCACGTGCTCCCCTTTCTTGCGCGACAGCGGGCGCAGCGGGTTGCGTTCGGTGTGGTACATGGTGGTCGCCAGGGCCATGGGCGTCGGCAGGAAAGTCTGCACCTGATCCAGGCGGAAGCCGTTGTGCTTCAGCCACAGCGCCAGATTGAGCATGTCCTTGTCGGTGGTGCCGGGGTGCGCGGCGATGAAATACGGGATCAGGTACTGTTCCTTGCCGGCCTCTTTCGAGAACTTGTCGAACATCTGCTTGAAGCGCTCATAGGCGCCCATGCCCGGTTTCATCATGTGCGCCAGGGGCCCTTCCTCGGTGTGCTCCGGGGCGATCTTCAGGTAGCCGCCGACATGGTGGCTGACCAGTTCCCGGACGTATTCCGGCGACTTCACCGCCAGGTCGTAGCGCACTCCGGAGCCGATCAGCACCTTCTTGATGCCCGGCAGGGCGCGCGCCTTGCGGTACAGCTCGACGAGCGGCGCGTGGCTGGTGTTGAGGTTCTCGCAGATGTCCGGATAGACGCAGGACAGGCGCCGGCAGGCCGACTCGATCTTGGCATCCTTGCAGGCCATGCGATACATGTTCGCGGTCGGCCCGCCGATGTCGGAAACGACGCCGGTGAAGCCGGGAGTCTTGTCGCGGATTTCCTCGATTTCGTGGAGGATGCTTTCCTCCGAACGGCTTTGGATGATGCGTCCCTCGTGCTCGGTGATCGAGCAGAAGGTGCAGCCGCCGAAGCAGCCGCGCATGATGTTCACCGAGAAACGAATCATCTCCCAGGCGGGAATCTTCGCGCCTTCGTAGGCGGGATGCGGCGCCCGGGCATAGGCCAGGCCATAGACAAAATCCATCTCCGGGGTGGTCAGCGGCCAGGGCGGCGGGTTCAGCCAGACATCGCGCTCGCCGTGCGTCTGCACCAGGGCGCGCGCGTTGCCGACGTTGGATTCGAGATGCAGGGTGCGCGAGGCATGGGCATAGAGCACCGGGTCGCCCTTGACCTGCTCGTAGGCGGGCAGGCGGACGGCGGTACGGGCGCGGTCGAGGCGTTCCTTCTGCAAGTGCAGGCGGATGGGTTGTGTGTCCCCCCCTTTGTAAAGGGGGGTTAGGGGGGATTTAGCGGCGGTTGCATCATGTACGGCTGTAGAAATCCCCCTCATTCCCCCTTTTTCAAAGGGGGAAGTGCCTTCGTTGGGGGTGGGCGGGTTTTCCATCGCATACGGATCGGCGTGCCGTATCAGCGGTCCCGGCGCATCCACCTGGGTGGAATCCAGCTCCGCCCAGTCCAGGCCGGGCAGCCAGCCGGGCGGGGTCATGAAGGCCGTGCCGCGCAGGTCGCGGATCGTGGCAATGTCTTCGCCGGCGGCGAGGCGGTGGGCGAGGGCGACCAGGGCGCGCTCGGCGTTGCCATAGAGCAGCATGTCGGCCTTGCTGTCCGGCAGGACCGAGCGGCGCACGGTGTCCGACCAGTAGTCGTAGTGGGCGATGCGCCGCAGGCTGGCTTCGATGCCGCCGATCACCACCGGGACGTTCTTGTAGGCCTCCCGGCAGCGTTGGGCGTAGACCACGACGGCGCGGTCGGGACGTTTGTCGGGCGCGGCATGCGGGGTGTAGGCGTCGTCGGAGCGGATCTTGCGGTCCGAGGTGTAGCGGTTGACCATCGAATCCATGTTGCCGGCGGTGACGCCGTAAAAAAGGTTGGGTTTGCCCAGCGTCTTGAAGGCTTCGGCGGACTTCCAGTCCGGCTGGCTGATGATGCCGACGCGGAAGCCCTGGGCTTCCAGCAGCCGCCCGACCAGGGCCATGCCGAAGCTGGGGTGGTCGATGTAGGCATCGCCGGTGACCAGGACGACATCGCAGGAATCCCAGCCGAGCGCCTCCATCTCCGCCCGGCTCATCGGCAGGAAGGGCGCGGTGCCGAAGCGTTTCGCCCAGAATTTCCGGTAGCTGGTGATGGCGGGCACGCCGGGCGGCAGGCTGGGGGCGTCGCGCGGGGCTTTGCGGGAAATGGGGATGGCGTTCATGGCGCTATTGTACCTGCCGGATTCCCGCTTCCGGCTTGACGTCGCCGCGGCTAGCGGTGCTAATGGCACGCTTAGACATGGGGACTGGTGCAATGAATCCGAAACTCGACGAACTGATGGCGCGCATCCGCGAACTGCACGTTGAGCTTGAGGCCGATCTGGCCCAAAAGCGCGAGGAACTCCGCGATCACCTGGAAAACCGCCGGGTGCGCGAGCAGGCATGAACGCTTTGCCGGTTTGCGTCAGCCTCATGGGCCCCACCGCCAGCGGCAAGACCGATCTGGCGGTCTGGCTGTGCCAGCGCTTTCCGCTGGAAATTGTCAGCGTCGATTCGGCGCTGGTGTATCGCGACATGAACATCGGCACCGCCAAGCCGGATGCGGCCACCCTGGCGCGGGCGCCGCACCACTTGATCAACGTGGTCGATCCCACTGAAAGTTATTCCGCCGGGCGTTTTCGCGCCGATGCCCTGGCGCTTATGGCGGATATCGGCGCGCGCGGCCGCGTTCCCTTGCTGGTCGGCGGCACCATGCTCTACTTCAAGGCGCTGAAGGGCGGTCTGGACGAGTTGCCCGCCGCCAACCCGGTGTTGCGCGCCGATCTTGACGCTCGCGCCGCACGCGATGGCTGGCCGGCACTGCACCGGCAACTTGCCGAACTGGACCCGAAGACCGCGGCGCGTCTACAACCCAACGATGCGCAACGCATTCAGCGGGCACTGGAAGTTTGCCTGCTCAGCGGCCAGCCGATGTCGGCCCTGCATCGTGGCGGCGCGGGCGCGCTTCCCTGGCGGATGATCGAGATCGCTCTGGTGCCGGGCGAGCGTGGCTGGTTGCACGAGCGTATCAACCAGCGTTTCCGGATGATGCTCGATGCCGGCCTGGTCGACGAGGTACGCCGGCTGCGCGCGAAATACCCGTTGACGCCGGATATGGCCTCGATGCGCTGCGTCGGCTATCGCCAGACCTGGCAATATCTCGATGGCGCGATCACCCTGAAGCAACTCTACGACACCGGCGCCGCCGCCACCCGGCAACTCGCGAAACGGCAGATGACCTGGCTGCGCGGCTGGCCGGACGCCCGGCAGTTCGACTGCATGGCGCCCGATCTGATCGGCAGGATAGGCGGGTTTGTCGAAGCGGCGGTAGCGACCGCTTGATGGTTGCGGCTACCGCCGCGCCTGCTGGCCTGGGACGTGTGAGGGCCATCGACTTAGGGAAACGCTGAGGAATTCGTCATCGCGAGGCGCGCAGCGACGTGGCGATCCATAGGCTGTTGATTTATAGCGTGCACTGGATTGCCGCGCTTCGCTCGCAATGACAATTAGCGAAAAAATCAGTGTTTCTTCAGCGCTGCGCGGTCACGCGCTGAAACCTCACCCCGGGCCAAGGTGATTTCCAGGGCATCGCCGGTTTTCAGCACGGCGCTGTCGCGAACGATGTCGCCGGCCTCATCCCGGACCAGACTGTAGCCCCGGCCGAGTATCGCCGCCGGGTTGAGGTGCGCCAGATTTGCATTGAGTGCCGCCAGACGGTCGGCCCGGCGGCGCTGCGCATGGTTGAGCGCGGTCGCCAGACGCTGGTTCAGTTCGCCGACCTCTCGGCGCCATTCCTCGGGCCGGGGCCGGGCGTATCGCAGCCGTTCGCTGGCGCGTTTCAGGGCCAGCCGCTGGCCATCCAGCCGGCTTAGGCAATTGATGCGCAGGCGCCGCGACAGGTGTTCAAGGTGTTGGTGCCGCGCCTCGAGTATGGCCGACGGGTGGCGCAGGTTGCGCGTCAGGCTGTCCAGGCGCTGTGCCAGGCTGTCGAGGCGGCGCCGCTGCGCCATGCCGAGCCGGCTCACGACATGGCCGAAGCGCTCGGCCAGTTCGGCGCGATCCGGTGTGGCCAGTTGCGCCGCGCCGGTGGGCGTCGGCGCGCGCAAGTCGGCGACAAAGTCGGCGATGGTGAAATCGGTTTCGTGGCCGACACCGGAGACCACCGGGATCGGGCTGGCGGCGATGGCGCGCGCTACCGGTTCTTCGTTGAAAGCCCACAAATCCTCGATGCTGCCGCCGCCGCGCACCAGGAGCAGCACCTGGCATTCGGCACGCGCCGCCGCCGTGGCCAGAGCCAAGGCGATCTGTTCGGCGGCGCCCTTGCCCTGCACCAGGGTTGGGTAGACCACCACCGCCGCGCTCGGCCAGCGGTGCCTCAGCGTCGTGAGCACATCGCGCAGCGCGGCGGCCTTGGCCGAGGTGACGATGCCGATCGTTCGGGGGAACTCGGGCAGCGGCCGCTTTCGCGCCGCGTCGAACAGGCCTTCATGCTCAAGCTTCTCCTTGAGCTTGGCGAAGGCCTCGAACAGCGCGCCCAGACCGGCGCGGCGCATCGCCTCGACGCTCAACTGGAATTCGCCGCGTGCCTCGTAGACCGTCGCCTGGGCCTTCACCTCCACCTGCATGCCGTTTTCCGGGCGCCAGTCGAGGAACTGGTTGCGGTTGCGGAACATGGCGCAACGCACGGCGGCGTTGGCATCCTTGAGGGTGAAATACCAGTGGCCCGAAGGGGCGCGTGTCAGATTGGAAATTTCGCCGATCACCCAGCGGATCGGCAAGGCACGCTCGACAGCGAAGCGCGCCAGGCGATTGAGTTCGGTGACGCTGATGACGTCCGGGGTGGTTTCGAGCATGGCGTGATTGTACCGGGTGGGCGCTGGATGGCACGTTCCCCCCTTTGAAAAAGGGGGGCTAGGGTACCGAAGGGTAGGGGCTTTATCAGGGATTTTGCGGCAAGCGCGTGGGCCACGGCCGATAAATCCCCCTCATTCCCCCTTTTTCAAAGGGGGAGGCCAGTCGGTCAGAATCTCACGCCTCGTGCACCGCCAATCCGGTGACGCCATCGAAGCCCAGGGCCATGAGCATGTCCAGTTCCTGTTCGTCCTCGACACCCTCGGCGATGACCTGAATACCGATGCGGTGGGCGATCTCGCAAAGCCCGGTGAGGAACGCCTGATTGCCGGGGTTCTTGTCGATGTCGTGTATGAAGCCACAATCGACCTTGAGGAAGTCCAGGCCCAGGTCGTAGAGCAGGCCGATCTGGTTGAAGTGATGGCCATAGTGTTCAAGACCGATGCGTACACCCAGGGGTTTGAGTTCGCGCGCCAGGGCGCGCAAAGCGGCCAGGCGACGCCGACCGCCGGTCTCGGGAATCTCCAGCCAGAGGCGGGTGCGGCTCTCCGGTGGGCTTCGAACAGGTGCAACATCTGCCGCTGGAATTCCGGATCGGCCATGGTGCTCGCCGAGACATTGACCCAGAGGCCGCCGATCCGGGCATTGGCTTCAAGCTCCGCCAGGGCCAGCGTGAGTGTGGCCAGATCGAGTTCCTGAACCAGGCCCAGACGTTCGGCCTGAGGCAGGAAGCGGCTGGCGGTCAGCCAGTCGCTGTCCTCGTCGAGGCGGACGCGCAACGGACATTCGCGATGCGGTGCGTTATCGCCGTTCAGGTGGATGGCGTGGTGCACCAGTTTCAGGTCATCCTTGTGCTGCAAGGCATGGCGCAGAGCGGCGCGCCATTGATCGGCGGTCTCCGGCAACGCGCTGGCATCCTCGGTCACTGCTTCGACGACACAACCGGTGCCGGTCAGCTCGGCGGTGGCTACGGCGGCGTCGATGCGCGCCAGCAAGTGCGTCGGGTTGTCGCCCTGGCGGAAGTTGCCGAAGCCGATATAGGCCAGGGTATCCGGGCCGCCGATCGGCTCGGCCGCGCGCAGCAGTTCGTCGAGCAGCTCTTCCATGGGCTCGCGGTGGTTGCAGCCGGCGGGCAACAGCAGGGCGAAATCGGCGCCGTTCAGGCGGCCGGCGAAACTGCCGGCGCAGCACGTCGTCAGTTCGCCCACCGCGCGGCCGATCCTGACCAGCAACTCATCGGTAGCCGCCCGGCCATGTTGGCGATTGATGCGGTTCAGGCGCCCGACACGGACAATCGCCAGGGCGCCGAACAGCGATTCGTCGGTTTCCAGGGCATGTTCCAGGCTGGCCAGGAAGAAGGTGCGATTGGCCAGGCCGGTCATCACATCGAAGTTGGCGATCCGGCGCAGGCCCTCATACAGCCGCGCATCTTCCTCGAAGCGCGCTTTCAGACGCCCGACCGTGTCGTTCATGGCGCTGGCCAGCTCGCGCAGTTCCGGTACGTTTGGTTCCGGGATGCTGATGAAGCGATGCTCGTTGATGGCATGTGCCTGGCTGATGACGGCGTGCATCGGTTCACGTAGTCGACGCAGCACCAGGGTGACCAATATCCCGCCGAGCAGGCCGGCGGCGAGGATCGCCCCCGTCATGGTCAGGGCCGTATTCCACAGCGACTTGTAAGCAAATTGTGCCCGGCTCATCAGGGTGACGGTGCCAAGCCGTTTCCAGCCGCGGCTGATCTCCGCCTGTCCCGGCGAAACCGACAACGGCAGGGCGCGCACGAACCAGCCGGGCGCGCCGAGATCGGCGCCGGTGTGCACCTTCTCGACGATGGGTTTGCCGTTCGGATCGATCACCTGGATCAGCTCGTAGTGACCGCTGTTGAACAGCGCCGTCACCGCCAGGACGACATCGTCGGCGTCGGTGTCGCCCTGACTGAGTGCCAGGGCCAGGGTGGTCGCGTTGTCCTGGTTCTTCATGGACAGCTGCGTCTCCAGGTATCCGCGCGCGTTCATCAACGACGCAAACAGACTCGCAAAGAGTGCAATCAGCATGCTTGCGAGTATGGACAGCCAGAGTTGTCGGTACATGGACATGACCACGCTCCTTATTCAAAACCTTCGTCGCGCGCGCGCCGCAGGGTGTCTTCCCAGACCGCCAGACGGTTGCTGTCGCCACTGATTTGCGCCGAGGCGGGATCGCCCCAGACGCCGAGACTGTTGAAGCTGAACACCGGCCGCAAATCGGCGCGCTTCGATGCCGGCAAGACCTCGGCGACGCGGTTGTCGAGCAGGGTCGGTTCTTCGATTGCCGAAGCGTAATAGGCCAGCACCATGTGCACCGGATCGCCACTGGCGCGCGTCCCGCCCTGTGGCTTGACGTAGACCAGACGCAGTTGTTCGGCTGGCACGTTCAACGCCAGCAGGGTGAAATATTTGGCGATGACGAAATCCTCGCTGTCGCCGCGCCCCGCGCCCAGAGCTTCGGCCGGCGTTGCCCAATACTCCTCGCGGCCCCAGATATGGGCGTCGCTATCGGCCTGGAGGCGCCGGTTGAAGAAATCGTTGACGTTGGCAAGCTTCACCGAAATCGGCGAACGGGCCTGGGCATCGACCAGCGCCCGCCAATCCCTGTAAGCCTGGCTGCCTTTCTTGCCGAAACGCTGCTTCAAGACCCCGGCGAATTTGCTGCCATTCATGGCGTACACCGGCTCGGTCGCCTTGCCACCCCGCCATTCGGCCATGAAACTCAAGATCTTCGGGGTGCGGATCTGGCCCGGGATGAACATGACGATCTCGCCATTCGGATCGTACAAATACGACGTCGGGAAAAAATCCACCGGCCCCACCTGACGGTGCGGGCTGTCCGGATTGCGTCGTCGGCCCCCGGCAATGTTCGCGTGATAGTTGAGCCCGCCCTGTTGAACCGCGTTGCGCACCAGGTTTTCATCGGGACCGTAATCCAGCGCCACGCCGATCACCGCCATGTCCGGCCGCTTGTTCAGGTCGTTCAGCGTCGGCACGGCCACCTTGCAAAGCGGACACCAAGTCGCCCAGAAATTCACCAGCACCCACTGGCCGCGCAAATCGGCAAGCCGAATAATGCGACCGTCGATATCGGTAAAGACAAACGAAATCGCCTTCGGCTCGTCCCCCTGCGTCGGGGTGGCTCCGAACAGCGTCAATAAAGTCAGCCACAAGATCAAGACAGTATGTGGCACACGACGAAACAGGCGCATCGCCAAGGACTCATTTGTCTAAGTTATAAAGTGACCCGCCTCAGTGCTTTGCACCCTTCCTTTTGAAGCGGGTTACCTAGGGAAACGCAGATTTCTTCGCTCATTGTCATTGCGAGCGAAGCGCGGCAATCCAGTGCACGAAATAAATCGACAGCCTATGGATCGCCACGTCGCTGCGCTCTTCGCGATCACGAATTCTTCAGCGTCTTCCTAAGCGTATATCAGGACAGGAGATTTGCAATCACTCAGTCAGCGTCAGGCGGATTGGCTGAGAGATGGCACAAGCTCAAGGCACGGGCAATAGATATATTCGTTGAGCGTTCGCACTGGAATCAGTGGGGTCTCGGAGGAAATATCCGGAAACGCCAGGGGCAGCTCCCGCTGCGAATCGAAACCTGACGACCGCGCTTGCTTGTCTGTCATGGTGTATCTACCATTGAAATTCAAAATGAATTACATGGTGAATGACATGACCGCAATCAGCCTTCGACTGCCTGACGAAATCGAGACACGCCTGACCCGCGAAGCCGGTCTCGAAGGGCGTCCTCGCTCCGAGATTGCCCGCGCGGCTATCGTTGAATATCTGGAACGGCGCGAGAAGGAACGTTTCATGGTGGAGCTGGTAGCCGCCGCCCAAGCTTTGGCCGACGACCCCGAAGCCCGACAAGAGGCATTGGAAATAGCCAACGACTTGGTCGACGATGGTCTGGACGCCATCATCGCCGCTGAACGTGCCGCCGGCATCGACCCAGACGAAAAGTGGTGGCGCTGATGCGACGCGGCGAAGTCTGGATCGCCAACCTCAACCCCAACAAGGGCGCTGAGGCCGGTAAGGCTCGGCCAGTGGTCATCGTTCAGGAAGACCGCGTGAGCCAAACCGGCTTGCAGACCGTCCTGGTCATCCCGCTCACTACTCAATACCGCCCCGCATTTGCGCCGATGCGGGTCCGGATTGCCCCCCGTGAACGGTTGCACAAGGAATGCTACGTTATGGTCGAACAACTCCGTGTCGCCGACCGTGGCCGCTTCGGCGACGGCCCACTCGCCACACTCTCCGCCGAGGAAATGGCGGCGGTGGAGAAAGGCTTGCGGGCGGTCATGGGGATGCTTTGAGGGTGTATTGCGATCACTAAAGTAAATGTAAAGATAATAAGTCCGTATGGCAGGTTTCAATCCGCGCCCGGCCGTGAGGCCGGGCGATGCAGTCGATCCCCGCGTACGCGGGGGAGACAATGCCGCCGCCGCGCAAGCCTATTACACCCTGGGTCGATCCCCGCGTACGCGGGGGAGACGCTTCGAGCTCACGCTACGTACCGATGAACTCGGGTCGATCCCCGCGTACGCGGGGGAGACTTCGGTTTGATAGCGCAGAAGTCGCTGATATCGGGTCGATCCCCGCGTACGCGGGGGAGACCTGAGGCGACCATCAGCCAGGGCCGCGGTAAAGGGTCGATCCCCGCGTACGCGGGGGAGACGTGTTCGTCGCCGGGACGGAGGATAAATACAAAGGTCGATCCCCGCGTACGCGGGGGAGACGGCATCGAATACGCTGAACGGGGGGATGATGAAGGTCGATCCCCGCGTACGCGGGGGAGACTCCACCCACTCTACGCCTGCCGGTACAACGAAGGGTCGATCCCCGCGTACGCGGGGGAGACCCCGACCAGGCGCTCCAGTCCGGCTGGGCTGAGGGTCGATCCCCGCGTACGCGGGGGAGACTGTTTCCGCCTTGGCCACCAGCGCTTTTAGGCGGGTCGATCCCCGCGTACGCGGGGGAGACCGGAACGGCCCCGCCGTGGTGTCATGACACGTGGGTCGATCCCCGCGTACGCGGGGGAGACGCCTGGGGCGTGTAGCAGGGTGAGGCCCATGGGGGTCGATCCCCGCGTACGCGGGGGAGACGATCGGCTTAGCCTTGAGCTTGAGCGTGACGAGGGTCGATCCCCGCGTACGCGGGGGAGGCGCGCGGCAGGGCAGCATGGGCCTGGCTGAACCAGGGGGGTCGATCCCCGCGTACGCGGGGGAGACTTGGTGATGCCGCGCGTGATGCCGATCTGGTCGGGTCGATCCCCGCGTACGCGGGGGAGACCCCAGACCGCCCCGTATGCCGGGCACGATGACGGGTCGATCCCCGCGTACGCGGGGAGACTCCGCCGCCACCGACGACGCCCACGGATATTCGGGTCGATCCCCGCGTACGCGGGGGAGACCTATTCACCGGCCCGGCTCCAACATCCAGGACGGGTCGATCCCCGCGTACGCGGGGGAGACTAGGATATATAAGGCAGCCATCCCTGCGGCTAAGGTCGATCCCCGCGTACGCGGGGGAGACGTGCGACGGGTGGCGCCAGTGCGCCGACATCAAGGTCGATCCCCGCGTACGCGGGGGAGACGATGCGCTGCTCGAATTCGACGGTTGCCGGGTCGATCCCCGCGTACGCGGGGGAGACAAACGGGGGCAGCCTTGCGGTTGGGAACTGACGGGTCGATCCCCGCGTACGCGGGGAGACGCGGAACGCATCGGCGAGGTCGCCGCGGCGAAGGGTCGATCCCCGCGTACGCGGGGGAGACGTCATGGCCGTCACCGAAGCGCAGCCGGTAACGGGTCGATCCCCGCGTACGCGGGGGAGACGCGCCGACCCGCCCCTGCGCGTCGTCGCCCGGGGGTCGATCCCCGCGTACGCGGGGGAGACTACCAAACGACCGGCGCCAGGCCGTGCCAGGCGGGTCGATCCCCGCGTACGCGGGGGAGACAGCGCGCCTGCCGGCTACCTGACGCCCCAGGAGGGTCGATCCCCGCGTACGCGGGGGAGACGGGTGCTGAAAACCGTCAGAGGCGGCGGAGTTAGGTCGATCCCCGCGTACGCGGGGGAGACCCGAACAACTCCTCGCGGAGCGCTTCAATCGTGGGTCGATCCCCGCGTACGCGGGGGAGACGGCCTCAGCCGGCGCGCCAGGGCGGTTTCAGCGGGTCGATCCCCGCGTACGCGGGGGAGACTCTAAAACACAGCGCTTTGAATTATCTATGAATTGTTAAAGAGCAGTTGTTCTTTGCGTGGTCAGCAACCCGTCGATTTCAGCGATCTTGATTGGTGGGCATCCCAAAGTCAGGACAGATTGACCTCCTGGCATTTCAGTATTCGCCCATACCATAACGATGGATGCTTCTGATTCATTCGGAAACCAGTCCGACAAAACGTGCCAAACCCGTTCTCGAACGGCCGGTGATATCCGAGGTGCGCTGTAAACACCCGGCGCTAGTTCCAGCATTGAGGATGCAAGGAAGCCGCGTACGCGGTCAGTCACGTTCCGGGTTACTACCACCGTCATCGACATGGAGGAGTTCCTTGATGCGGTCGATCATTTTCGGGATGAGCTTCGCGCGGCGAAACTCTTTGGCAGCTTCTTTGCGCAAGCATCGTTCAAGTTGGATTTGCTTGTCGTCCAACACCATCCTGGCCACGCGAAAGGCGAGAGGGATGGTGAACTCGGCGCGAAACAGGTCCGCGATATCGAGCGTGAAGGCGTTGCTGGAGTCCTCATGGATGAAGCCAAGCGGCGGCAGCGCCCCGACGGCGGCGACGGCGATGTCCGCCGCGCATTCGACAAACGTGGCGGCGTGGTTGATGGCTTGGTTGGGTATGTCCGCGTCGTCGGGGCGTTCGCGGTTATAGCGGCGCCCTTCCCACGGGATGCGGTGGCGGTCGGCGGTGATGCGGTAGGTCTCTTTCATCCTCGCGCCTTCTATGCCGCGCAGCACCGCGATGTCGCGGTGGGGAAGTATCTTGCCGAAGCGGAAGGCATACATCCGTCGCGCGGTGTTGAGCCGCTCAGTTTCGTCAGCCCATAAACGCGCATGAGCGCGGGCCACTTCGCTATGGCCTTGGCCCATGGGGGGCGCGGTGTAGAACTTGACCCCGCCTTCGCCGACGGCGGCGAGCAGCGTGCCGTGCCGGGCCAGGATACGCAGGGCGTCGTGGCTGACCGTCGAGCCGGGGCCGAGGAGGATGAGCGAGACATTCTGGTAGGGAATGGCGTAATCGCCGGCCTCCAGGTCGACCGATTCGGCGCAGATGAATCGGAGCGTGCCGTCTTCGACGAACAGTCGGCCACGCGACAGCCAGATCAGGCCGTGTCGGTCGGTGTGGGGGACGCGGGTATCGGCGAGACCGAGCCGACCCGAGAACAAGGCGTTCGATGCCATGCCCAGCCCTCAAACGCGCATGGTCGGCGGTCGCAGCAGCACCATGCCGAAGCCGAAGGCGCGATGCCGGCCGATGCCGCGGGCCAGCAGTCGAGCGAAGGCGTCGGCATCGCGAACGGTGAATTCGCCGGTGAACAGGGCATCCGGCCGTTCCACGCCGCGTTGCTTGATGTCGCTTTCGACGTGGGCGTTGCGTTGGCCGCGCACGCGCCGAAAGCCGATCAGCCGCAGGGCATTCGTTTCGACTGTCGTGGCGTCGTCGGTCGTCAGTTGTCGGGCCAGCCAGTCGGCATAGACCTGGGGCCGGGATGGCGGCGGCGCGCTGCCTGCCGCTTCGGCACGGCTGATGGCGACCAGGAAAATGTCCCGCTCCCGTTCGGCGCGACTGATCGGGCAGACCCGCACTTCAAAGCCGAGCCGTCGTCCCGTGCTCCACTCGGCGGGCATGGCTTTGTCGGCGGCGGTCGACCAATCGCACACGGCCAAGGCGCTGGGGTCGGCGTAGGTGTGGGCCTGTTCGGCCAAGGCGGCCAAGGGCGACGAGGTATAGCCGAGCAGCCGCAGGCCATGGCGGTTTTCCTGCAAACGGAACGGCTTGGGAGCCGACTCGCCCAGGGTGGCGGCCAGCCAGGCATGGGCCGCGTAGCCAAAATCTTCATCGGCCGTGCGGCCATGTCCTTGGCCCCAGGCGAAGCGCATCAGCTTGGCGGCGTCGAGGGGTAGATCGATCATGTACATGGTTTCGCCTCTTCCATCGGTCCTTCCGCGACCATGCGGCTACCGGCATGCCACTGGTTCTTCCAGTCGCGTTGGTCGTAGATGGGTTTGATCTGGTCTTCGCGCGGGTTGCCGATGTCGGCTGGCCAGCGCGCCGCCATGGCCCCTTGCTGGGGCCTTGCCGGGCAAGGGAAACGCGGCACGGCCTTGAGCAGGCTCAACACATCCGCCCCGCTGGCCCGCCCCAGCAAGATGGGCGAACTGGGCAGGCAGGTCTTGCGGCCCAGGAACAAAGGCCGGGCGGGCTGGCGCAAGGCGGTTTCGAGATCGTCCAGGCTGGGGGCGTCTTCCCGTTCCAAAGCCAGCACGGCGGTGAGCACGCCGTTCGCCCAGTAGTGGCGGTAACGCTGGTGGGTGCCGAATTTGGCGCCCGGCCCGCCGTCCCGGTGTTCGGGTGCGCCCCGCGTGGTCCAGCCCGGTTCACGCATCTTCGCTTGGCCGAGGTCGACGGTGTGGTAGTCGACGATGGCTTCGGGCGCGATGTCCCAGCGCGACGCCAGCACCAGCCGCTCTTGCAGCCGGCCAATGCGGTCGCCGTCGGCGTGTGACCAGCCCAGGGCGTTGGCCAGCAAGCCTGCGAACAGGGAAAGGCCGGGAAATCGGTCGGTGACGTTGTGCTGGTCGACCATGACGCCGCCGAAGCTCATCAACGGCGCATCCAGGCGCAGGATGAGCGCATCCATCAGGCGGCTCCGAACAGGCTGTCCATGGCCTTGGCGACGCTCTCCTTCAGCGGCGCGGCAGGGGTGCCCTTCAATTCGTCGGTGCCTTGGGTGGAGGAAACGAAGCGCTGTTCGTTTTGGCCATACATGCCATCGATGGCGCCGAGGTGGCGGCCTAGTTCGTTCACGGCCTGCTGCATGGGGTCGCCGTTGAGCTTGAGCGCTTTCAAGTAGGCATTGGCCAGAGTGCGGGGCTGGCCATTGCCGGTTTCCAGCAGCACACAGGCGGCGCGGGCGTAAGGCGCGGTGGAGCCGAGCTTGGCGCCGGGGCTGACGGTGGCGATGGCGTCGATCAGCCGCTCCAGCACGTCGCGGGCATCTTTCAGTGTTTCGGGGGGCTGGCTTTTCCAATCCTTGGCATCGCAGCCGGAGAGGTTGGAGACCAACAACGGCACGTCGACCACGACGTAGCCGTAGAACAGGCCGGCACCCAACTCCATGTCGCCGGCATGGGCTGCGCCGGCATCCTCGTAGGCCTCCTTGAGGTCGTCCACCACGGTGAAGTAGTCCACTTCGGTAGAGAGTGGGTGCACGGTGAACGCGTGCGCCACATGCACCGCCGCGTCGGAACGGGCGAGGATGTCGGAGGTGACGAAGCGGCCGAACATGGCCCCTTCGACGCCGGCATAGAGATCGTCCTGGCCGGCAGATTTCATCAGCGCACGCAGGTTGCCGTTCTCACCTTTCAGTCGCTCGTCCAGGGTCTTGACTGGGTCTTCGCCGTTTTTTGCACATGCCTCGACTAGGCTTACCAGGTAATCGGCCTCGGGCTTGCCGAACAGGACGGGTTGGTTAAGTCGCAAGGGATTGGTTTTGTCCTGACCGCCTTGGACCAAGCGTTTCAGCAAGGCTTCTACCAGCTTGCGCGCTTGCTCTTCGTTGACGCCCGCTTCCAGCACGCGTTTCAGCACCTCCCTCTCGAAGAACATCCGCGAACGAATCCCGCCCGGCAGATCGAGCACCCGGTGCAAGTCGTCGCGCCAGTGCTTTTTCAGACACTGGGAAGAAACCCGCATGCGTTCGGCGTTGCCGAACGGGATGCGTTTGGCCAGGCCGGCGTCGTCACGGTTGAGCAGGGCGGCGGCGTAGGACGTCAGGGTGTGGATTTGCAGAAACATGATGGTCATTCCTCCATGGTTTTCAGATGGCGATAGAAATCGCGGGCGATACGGGTGTTGATGCGTTCGCGTGCCTCGGGCAGGCGAGAAAACAATAGCTCGGCGAATTGCCGCCAGTCGCAGGCGATGCCCTTGGCGGCCACCTGCCGGGCGGCGCGCAGGGCCAAGGCGCGCAAGGTGTCGTCGCCGGCGACGAGCAGGCGTTCCAGACGGCTTTCGGCAAAGCGCGCCGCCGCCAGCGCCTGCCCGAATGGCAGACGCGGGTCGAAGCCGCCGTCGCGTTGCAGCGCCAGGGCGCAGATCAGCGCCCGCCAGTCGGCAAGCCAGGTTTCGCCCTGCCAGGTTTCGTCGATATGGCGCAGCAGCAGGCGATGCAGTGCCAATGGCGCGGGGCCGTCCAGGGCCATGCGCTTGAGCGCGGCCCGCTCGCCGTTGGGGATGCCGTCGCTGGCCAATAGCTGCGCCAGGACCGGCACATGGGCCGCCGGTGCGCGTACTTCAGGGGTGGTCATGGTTTACCTCCATGTATTGGGGGAAGTTCTTGTACAGGCTGCCGATGAACAGGCCTTGGGCCTTGGTTTTCGCGCGGTAGGAACGGCCACCGCGCAGCGGGGCTCGTTCCATGGCGCGGTTGAGGGTGTCTTGGGCGAGTGTGCGTAGCTGCTCGAACCAGGGGCGAAGGGCGGCGTCTTCGTCGGGGATGTCCGGGGTGTCCCAGAGCCAGTCGAAATAGAGTGGGTTCCAGTTCAGTCCGAAGGGCTGCGCAGCGCTGTCCACCCATTTGGCGACTTCGGTTTTGTCGAGCACGATGGATTCAGGCCCGCCCTCCATGAGCGAGAACAAGGCAGGACGCAACGCCTTGAACTGGATCGTGGCGGCGGCATCGAGACCGCGTTTCGACAACTTGGCCAACCGATCCCGTTGGATGCCGCCGCCGAACAGGGTTTGGCGGGCACGCTCGGGAATGCGAATCGTGGCTTCGTGAAAGCCGTCCGTGGTGCCTTGGCCGCGGACTAGAACGGCGGCGTTCAGCCATCCACTACCGGTTGCGGTCTCTGGCGCTTGCATCGCGGCGGGCTTAAGGTTGCCGTCTCCGAAGATCAAGTCCCTGAGCATGCCGGTTGTCAAACCCGACTCAGGCACGGTTAGCGCGCCGTTGGTTTTGATGTTGATCGGTATCCAGGGGTCGCCCAGGTTGCCGGAAAGCTCCTTGGCGGCAACGCGTGTTTTTGCACAGGAGGCGCCCAGCGCGATGAGCCCGTTTGGCTGTCGAATGATGCGAATCCGGCGGGCGATTTCGATGTAGAACGGATCGAGGCTATTCAGAGAAAGACTGGTCGCGCCGTCCCAGAGTCCGACCCAGAGCAATGTCTTGCCGCCTGATCGATACGGGTAAGGCGATTCCAGCAGGGTATGCCGTTGGGCAATAAGCGCCTCGGCGTCGCGGTTGAATCTGGGCCCGAATCGACGACCGCCTCGCCAGCCTACGAAAGGCCGGCTGCCAAAGCCGCCATTCATGCGCGAAATGCCTTGGTTGCCCGCACCAAGGAATCCAATCGTGGTTTGCAAACTGATCAATGCGTATAGCCAAGCTTCTTGGTCGGTGGGGATGGCGCGCGTCGATTTAACGTCGTGGTTCTTCGCCGTTTGCATCACGTCCAAGGCATCTGGCGTCGCGGCCTTGGGTTTGTAGTCCCGCTCGAACGTGGCTTTGTCGGGCGCGGGCGGCTGCATGAAGGCCGGCTTGGTCGGGTCTGCCACCACCAACGTCCAGGCGCTGTCGTCGGCGCAGCCTTCCTGCCGGGTCAGGTCGCGGATACCCTCGCGCCAGTAGTCGGCATCCTGCCTGGGGTCGCTGGCTCCTGACCGTGCCAGCACCGCGCCGGCGAGGTAGCAGAGGAAGACATGGAAAGCGTCCTCCTGATGCCGTTGCAGGCCGGGCAGGCTTTCGACCTTGTCCTCGCCCAGCAGGGCCATCAGCCCTGGCAGGTCGTGCTTGCCAATGCCTTTTGACGTGCGGACACGAAAAATGGGATCAACGAGCAGGTTCATCGATCTTCTCCAATCCAAAACGGGTGTAGCGGTAGACGAACTGGCCGATGGGGTCGGCCTGGATGAGCAGGCTGTCGAACTCCTGGATGACCCGATGGGCCTGTTCGGACTCAAGGCCTTGCGCGAGATGGCCGGGTAGGTTGATTTCGCCGATGGCCTGGCCGAAGGGTGAGGTGTAGGTGCCGTCCAGGGTAAGGCGGCGATCGTTCAGGCCGAGTCGGGTAGCCAAATGGCCTTCGATGGCGCTGGGGAACATGAATTCGCCGAAATGTTTGTCCGGCATGGCCGCGTTATGGGCGGCGGTTTGCTGTGCCCCGCCGATGCCTTCGATGTGTTGGGCATGCCGAGTCCAGGCATCGCCTTGCAGAGTCGCCAGGCGTTCGGGATGCGTGGCTTTTTCCACCAGCAGCCGGTTGTCGCGCGGAATTTCGATGCTGGGTGTCTGCGAGACGAGGTCGCGCGTCAGTTGCAGGATGCGCAGGTCTTCATAGACCGACCCGAGCCCGGCGAGCCCTTTCTGTCGTACCTCGCCCGAACGGTTGATGAATTGCGAAAAATCCGCTTCCTCGGGCAGCAGTACCGTGCAAACCGGCATGGGGCGTGGGCCGCGATCATGGCGATGCAGGCGTCCAATGCGTTGCAGCAGTACGTCGATGGGGCACAGGTCGGCGATCAGCCAGTCGGCGTCGATGTCCAGACTTTGTTCCAGCGTTTGGGTGCCTATCAGCAGTCGCGCGCCGGCGGGTGAGCCTTTGCCGAAGGTAGTACCGACGGCCTTGTCCATGAGTTCGCGATCCGCCCGGGCGAAACGGCCATGGTGCGGGCAGTGACGGTTCTCGACCGAAAACAGGAAGGAAGCCAGTTCCGGGTCGGCTTCGGCTTGGCGGGCCAGGGCGATGGCACGGCCCACGGTGTTCATCACCACCAGTACGCGTTGGCCGGCATGCATGGCGTCGCGTAGTCTGGGCAGCAGTGTTTCCGGGGTTGGCAGGCAATTCAGGGGTTCCAGCTGAACGGTTTTGACGTATCCGCCGGGGTCGACCAAGGCGCGCATCGCCTCCCCTGCGCGCTCAAGGCTGGGTAGGGCTGTGCCGCCGCTTCGTCGAAAGACTCCGGCGGCGGGGGCGATGGCCGGGAGAAAGGTATTCCGCGCGCGCCGCGCTGCCCAGTGTGGCGGACAGCAGCAAAGCCCGTCCGCCTGCCTTGAGATGCCTGTCGAGCAACTTGCGCGATAGGTAGCGCATGTACACGTCGGAACTGTGCACCTCGTCGATGACAAGTAGCGAACGATCCAGACAGGCCGCCCGCAAGTGGGCATGCGGTACTTGTATGGCGGAGAACAGGGCTTGGTCGATGGTGCCCACGGCGATGGGCGCGGCCAGGAAACGCTTGGGGCGCTCCGCCGCCCAAGCGCGATCGCGATGAAATTGGTCTGCCTCGTGGTAAAGATACGTTTCGGCTGGAAGCACATTCACTGGTTCGCCATCGATATGGGTATATCCCGGTACAGCGAGTAGGACCGGCGGGCAATCCTCGCCAAAAACACGCCCCATGGCGGCCGTCACCCGTCCATACAGTTCTCGCGCCGCCACCCGGCTCGGCAGGGCGAAGTAGAGCCCGTCCACATGTCCTGCGGCGAAAAGCGCCAGGAAGTGCATGATCGCGGCTTCGGTCTTGCCCGAGCCGGTATCGGATTCGGCGATCAGCAATGTCGGAAGATCGGCGCTGGCCAGGGTGGCTTGCAACGGGCGCGGTTCGGCAGCGAAGTTGAATACTGTGCCAAAGCTGGGTAAGCCTTGGGCAATGCGATGGCGGGCTTGAGCTACATCCAGACCCACGGCGGCCAGTGCCTTCCTAGCTTGTCGCCGCGACCATTCGATACGGTCACCCTCATGTTCGAAGGGAAAGAAGGCCTCACGGTGCGAACCAAGCCAGTCGGCCAGCATCACCAAACCTGCGAAACGGTGTTCAAGTTCGATAGATACAGCTATAGGTGGCGCGGAACCCTGGAAAGCGAGGGGAAACGCCTTCCGCGCAATGTCACCTAGATCCCTCAGGCCTACGAACGGGTCAAGTTTCCCATTGGGAAGCCAATGCCTGTGCATGGCCCGTATGGTGTTGCCGTCGGCTGCATTCCAGTCGAATGCAGGTTTACCGTGGTGAGATATAGAGGCGATCAGCAGGCGTGACCCCCCTTCTAGTTCCGTGAACCATGTCGATAGGTACGCTAAGCCAAGCGCTTCAGCTGCCTTGTCGGATAGCGTTTCATCGAGAAATAACGGGGCTGTTTCGCGAACATGTCCGGCTATATTTCTCGCCGACGGATCACGTTTCGCCTGGAAGCCGGTATTGCATTTGCCAAGATCATGCAGAAGCGCGATCACTGCCAAACGGTCCAGCGAAACGACGCACTCTTCGCCGGGCGGCAGCAGATCGGCAAGGCAGCGGCGGATGGCGGGAAGGTCGCATAGGGCGCGGAATACGCTTGCGACATCAATGCAGTGATGAGCGAGCGATAGGGCGGAGAAAACGTTATCGGTCGATTGATGCAGCTTTCCCCAGAATTGCACTGGCTCTCCCATGGCATTGAATAACGTGGGTCGTGGCTCAGTCATGTACTTGATTCGTTGCCATCAGATGTTGCTACCGCGTACTTCGTCGGTACATGTTCCGTGAATATTTCTTGCCCGAGCAGCAGTCGGGCCAGATGCCAGTCCCAGCTTTTTTTGTCGAAGTCATACCGCATGAAAGCAAATCGTCGCTCGGTGGTGTCCTTGCCTTCAGCTTTTTGTTGTTCCCACTCCGCGTAATCGTGTAGCAGTGCCGAGATTTGTCCCAACGCGCGTTGATGCCGCATTCGTGCGTTGTAGTGGCTACGGGCATGGCGCTTGAGCGCTTCTGTCTGACGCTCCGGTGATTGCCAGAGTTTGACCATAACATCCGCAGTTTGGCGCGCGTTGGCTTCGGTTTCGGCGACATAGGCGTCGAGGAAGCAGCCATCCACCAAGAGGATTACGACCCATTCCATCGGGCAGGTGAGATCGTTGTAATCGTTTTTGTAATCTTCGATATAGGCTCGGACCCCGTGTGGGGTTTCAGCGTCGAAGTCGACGAAATCGCCCAAGCGATACTCGTCCAGCACGCGGGCGAATTGTTTGGTCTGGACGGCGAGTTCCCGACCGCGATCTTGAATATGGAATGTGTCGAACATGCCCATGGGGCGCTCCCTTGTATTTTTGTAGTTGCCGTCAGTCTCTCACCCCACCATCCAAACCTCAACCGCGACCCGGCGCCAGGGGTTGGGGTGCTTTTCCAGTCCGTCGATGCGGGCTTCGAGGCGCACGCGGTTGTCTAGCATCAGGGCGGTGGTCTGGTTTTGGTTGCGCGGCAGGTAGCCGAGTTGGCGGCCGTTCCAGTCGATGCGGATGGCGTTTTGGTCATGGGGGTTGTCGGGTTCGCGGCACAGGTCGAGGCGGTCGCCGACGGTGAGGTAGTTCCAGAGGTCTTCGCCGTGGTGGTGCTGGTAGCCGGCGAGGTGGCATTTCTGGATGAGGTGGGCCCGGGGCGCTTTGGCGCGGGCGGCGCAGGGGATGGCGGCGAGGCCGAGGCTTTGGGCGAGGGTTATCAGGAAATCGCGGCGGATCATGGAAATCTCCGGGGGGTGGCGGGTGCTTTCCTTTCTACGCTGGGTGGTGCTTAGAACCTGAGCCTGGGCTTGTGGTGGTCAGGATTTTTTACGCTTGGATTGTTGACTGGATTGCCACGGCGGCTGTGCCGCCTCGCAATGACGGGAAGCGTGGTGTCAAGTGGGTGGGGCGCCGACGTCAGCCACGAACTACGCACTGCTCTTGCCGCGCAATGACGGGGAGTGTGGTGTCAGGTGGGTGCAGGGTGCGCGAGCTGGAGCTCGCTCCTACAGGGGGTGGTCGTATTGGGCGGCGGCGCTTTTCAGGCGTTGGGCGATTTCTTTGCGTAGCTCGGGCGGGGCGATGACTTCGACGTCGGGGCCGTATTTGAGGATGTCGAGGAGGAGCTCGCGCGGGTCGGCGTAGGGCAGGGTACGTTCGAAGCGGCCGTCGGCGAGCCAGGTGTCGTGCTGCTCGGGGTGCCATGTTTCGTCGGCGACCCAGCGGGCGCGTTCGGGGGTGAAGCGCAGGATGGCGGTGTCTTTGGCGGGGCCGGCGAAGATGCCGTAGGTGGCGGTGTAGTGGGCGTCGAGCTGGGTGTCGTCGAGGTCCAGGCAGGCGACGGCGAGGGTACGCGGTTCGCGGATGCGGTCGAGAGCGAAGCTGCGCAGGGCGTTGCGTTCGTGGCACCAGGCGTCGAGGTACCAGTTGTCGCGGTAGTGGACCAGGCGTTGCGGGGAGACGGTGCGCTGGGTGACGGCGTTGCGTTCGCGGCCGTGGTAGGCCATGGCCAGTTGCAGGCGCTGCGCGGTGGCGCCGGCGACGGTTTGGAAGGTGTGGGTGTCGGGCTGGCGCGCGGCCATGCGCAGGATGCGCAGGCGTTTTGCGAGCTGGCCGCTGCCCAGGTGTTCCTGGGCGAGGAGTTTGTCGATGCGGTTTTTCAGCGGCGCGAGCTGGCTGTCGAGCAGGCCGGGTTGGGCGTCTTCGAGCAGTTTCTGGGCGGCGCTGAGGGCGAGCAGTTCGGAGGGGGTGAACCAGAGGCCGGGGAGTTCGTAGGCGTCGTGGCTGTATTTATAGCCGCCGGCGTCGCGGTCGTGTTCGATGGGGGCGTCGAAGTAGTTGCGCATCTCGTTGAGGATGCGGGTGAGGCTGGCGCGCGAGCATTCCAGGGCGCTTTCGAGCTTGGCGCGCGGCACCGGGTAGCGATGCGCCTTGAGTATCTGGTGCAGCTTGAAGATGCGCTGCATGCGGTCCATGGCTCAGGCTCCGTGGCGCGGGGTGGGTGGAAGCATGGGCAACCCCCGCCGTTTCAGAAGACGGTTTCGCCGGCCCAGGCAAGCATGCCCCCAGACATCGACAACACCTCGTAGCCGCGCTGCTTGAGCAGGAAGGCGGCGACCGCGCTGCGCCGGCCGCTATGGCAGACGGTGATGTAGCGGCTGTTCTTGTCCAACAGGGCATCGGCCTGTTTGCGCAACTGCGGGAGGGGCAGATGGATGGCCCCCTGGATGCGGCCTTCGTCGAATTCCTCGCTGTAGCGGACATCCACCGGAACCCATCCTTCGCGCAGCAGTTGAATCGCATTGTCCGCCGTGGCCTCCTGGACGAGGGGACGGGACATCAGCTCCTGGAAATCCTTCTCGCCGAGGACCAGGAGTTCGCCGTCTTCGACCATTTTGACGGTGGCGTTGCGCGTTCCGCCGACCACCAGCGCCTCGTCGCCAAAGGCATCGCCCGCGGTCATGGTGTCGACCATCTGGGGTTCGTCGTCATAGAGGCCGGTACGCCAGACTTCGGCGCGTCCTGACCAGATCAGGTAATAGGCGTCGCCGCGCTCGCCCTCGGTAACGATGACTTCGCCCGCCTTGACCTGACGCGGCAACATGCGGTTAAGGGCTTCCTCGACCTGTTCCAAAGGGAGCCGGCGGAAGGCGACGCTGTTTTTTACGTGCAAGAGGCGCTTGGCGAGGTCTTCGCCGCCGGAGTGGCGGGTGTAGGCGGCCAGTTCCGTCCAGGTGGCCATGGTGTCGAGAAAGTCCATTTCGGCCATGAGAACGACGGCGTCTTCCTCGGCATGCAGCCTGTTCTCGCCTGCCTGGGTCAGAACCAGCCGGTTGCGTGTCGTTTCCAGATCGAGCCGGCTGTCGGCAGGTTGTAGACGGATGCTGCCAGAGAGGACGTTGATGCGTTGTCCGGGCCGGGCAGACAGGCTCTCCCCGGCAAGCAGGGAGATGAGGCGCACGCCGTCGCCCAGTTGTTCGCGAACATGTTCGTCCAGCTTGGTATAGGGCTCGATGCTCTGGTTACGCAGATAATCGAACATCTCCGCCGAGATGAGCGGTGCGTGCGCCATGGCGATTTTCCTCCTTGAAATATGACGGTCTGGCTTGCGGCTATTTCTTCTTGGCGGCCATCATACCAATTGCCCGGCCGCTGAAAAGGGCGTCTAAAGTATTGGACAAGTCGGCTCACGGCGCTAAGCTCTGTCCGGTCCAGTTACAGGCTACACCCGACTCATCACGGGCCACCCATGCATCTCCCAAAACCGAATCTTGGCTGGTTTCTGCCCATCGTCGCGGTGATGCTGGGCGTGGGCGTATTCCTGCTCGATCCCTTGCCCTTGCAGGTGCTGCGCAACACGGTATTCGACCAATACCAGCGTTGGGCACCCCGGACCTATCAGCCGGCCCCGGTGCGCATCATCGATATCGACGACGCCAGCCTGGCCAAGCTGGGTCAGTGGCCCTGGCCCAGGACACGCATCGCCGATCTGGTGCAGCGCATGCAGGACAGCGGCGCGGCGGCGGTGGTCTTCGACATGATGTTCGCCGAACCCGACCGCACGTCGCCGAGCGCCATGCTCGGGGTCTGGGGCGCCAGCCCCGAGTTGCGCGCCTATCTTGCCGGCCTTCCCGATCACGACGCGGTTCTGGCCACGCGCATCGCCCGGGGCGGGGTGGTCCTGGGTCATGCCATGACGCGCGCCGGTCAGGCACCGGGGCACTTCGCGCAACCCTTCAGGATGGTGCAGGTGGGCGGCTCGCCCCTGGCGTTTCTGCATGAATTCAAGAGCACCGTGGGCGCGCTCCCCGGTTTACAGGACGCGGCGGCGGGCAATGGCGCGATTTCCTTTGTCCCGGACGCCGACGGCGTCGTGCGTCGCGTGCCGCTGTTGCTGCGCATGGGCGATCGGATCGTGCCGTCGCTGGCGGCGGAAGCCCTGCGCGTCGGCCAGGGCGCCCGCAACTATATGGTCAAGACGGCCGAGGCGGATGGCGTCGGGCTTCAGGAGGTGCGTATCGGCGCGCTGGATGTGCCGGTCACGGCTCAGGGCGAGGTTTGGGTGCATTACACCCGGCCGGTGGCCGAGCGCTACATTCCCGCCTGGAAGGTGCTCTCCGGCGAGGCTCCGGAGGCAGCCTTACGCGACCACATCGTCCTGGTCGGCAGTTCCGCCCAAGGCTTGATGGATCTGCGCTTCAACCCACTCGGGGGGACGATGCCGGGGGTCGAAACCCATGCCCAGGCGCTGGAGCAGATCCTTCTCGGGACGCATCTGTCGCGGCCCAACTGGGCGCCGGGTCTGGAAGTGCTGGGGATTCTGACGGGTGGCCTTTTGGTGGGCTTCGTGGGCATCTGGGCGGGCGCGCTCTTGTCCGCGGCGGCGGCGGCGATCACCCTGGTCATCACCGGTTGGGGCGGTTGGTACGCGTTTTCGCAGCATGGCCTGCTGCTCGACCCGGTCACCCCGGGGCTGGCCTTGCTGCTGATCTTCATCTTGACCAGCCTGCTGCATCATGTCGCCACGGAGCGTCGCCAGCGCTGGGTGAAACAGGCCTTCGCGCGCTACGTGTCGCCTAATCTGGTCAGTCATCTGGTCGACAATCCCGGCCAGCTGGAACTGGGCGGCTGTCGGCGGGAATGCAGTTTTATCTTCACCGACCTGGCCGGCTTCACCAACCTGATGGAAAAGCTCGACCCGGCCGAGGCGGTGGCCCTGCTGAACGATTATCTGGACAGCATGATCCGCATCGCTTTCCAGCATGAGGGCACCCTGGATCGCATCGTCGGCGATGCCGTCGCCATCATGTTCTCGGCGCCGGTGGAACAGCCGGACCATCGCCAGCGAGCCCTGCGCTGCGCCATGGACATGCACCGCTTTGCCCAGCGTCACGCGGCCAAGGCCAACGCCGAGGGCATCCCCTTCGGCGCGACCCGGATCGGCATCCATACCGGTGAGGTGACGGTAGGCAATTTTGGCGGTTCGACGATCTTCGACTATCGGGCACTTGGCGACCCGGTGAATACGGCGGCCCGGCTGGAAAGCGTCAACAAGCAGCTGGGCACGCTGGTCTGTGTCTCGGAGGCGACGCTGTCCGGCTGCACTGGCGTCACGACGCGGCCGGTGGGGAAACTGGTGCTGAAGGGGAAGACGCTACCGCTCATGGTGTATCAGCCGGAAATTCCCGAGGAAGACCAGAGCGCCATCCCCGACCCGGACTACGCCTCGGCCTACCGTCTGATGGCGGACAACGATCCACGGGCCAGGGAGGCTTTCGAAAGCCTGGCGGCCGTGCGTCCGAACGATCCACTGGTCAAGCTCCATCTCGGCCGGCTTGAAAAAGGCCAGACCGGCGACGTCATCGTTTTCACGGAAAAATAGCGTTCGGTCTGTGTGCGCTCGCCCGTTCGGGTGGCGTGGAAATTGCGTATTGAATATGACAGTCATCACCCTGAGGGACACCCTATGCACTCTCCGATTCAGACGTACCTTGAAGATTTGCACGGTCGTGTCGCCGGCCTGAACAGTGGTGAACTGGCCAGCTATATCCCGGAGTTGACCAAGGCCGACCCCAACTGGTTCGGCATCTGCCTGGTGACGATGGACGGCGTGGCGTATTCAGTGGGCGATTGCGGGCAGTTGTTCACGATCCAGTCGATCTCCAAGCCCTTCGTCTATGCCACCGCGCTGGCCGATCAGGGGCGCGATTTCGTGCTCGGCAAGGTGGGTGTGGAACCGAGCGGCGATGCCTTCAATTCGATCAGTCTGAATCCCCAAACTGGTGCACCGATGAATCCGATGATCAATGCTGGTGCAATCGCCACGGCGAGCCTGGTGGCGGGCGAGGATCCGGAGGCACAGTGGCGGCGCATTGAAACCTCCATGTCCGCGTTCGTGGGGCATGAAGTGGGCGTCGATGAATCGGTGTATCGGTCGGAAAGCGAACCCGGGTTTCGCAACCGGGCCATTGCCTGGATGCTGAAGAACTTCGGCATTATCGAGGGCGAGCCCAGGGCCTCGCTGGAGAACTATTTCCGCCAGTGCTCCGTCCTGGTGGATTGTCGCGATCTGGCCTTCATGGCGGCGACGCTCGCCAACGGCGGCGTGCATCCGGTCACCGGGGTGCGTGCCTTGCCGTCCGAACATGTCGAGCGCGTGCTCAGCGTCATGGCGACCTGCGGCATGTACGACTACGCGGGCAGTTGGCTGTATGAAGTCGGCATGCCCGCCAAGAGCGGCGTCGGCGGCGGCATTATCGCCGTGTTGCCCGGCCGTTTCGGTATCGGCATCTTCTCGCCGCGACTCGATGCCAAGGGCAACAGCGTCCGTGGCATCGAAGTCTGCAAGCGGTTGTCGCGCGATTTCGGCCTGCATGTATTCAGTCGCTCCGGGTCACCCGGCATGGCCCTGAGCCGGGTCTACACCGGTGCCGATGCCCCTTCCCGGCGTCAGCCCGGATTGGAGATGCGTGCCTGTCTGAACGCCCAGGCGCACCGGATCAAATACCTCTGCCTGCATGGTTTTCTGGCCGTTGACGGGGTCGAATACATCATCCGGCGCATGCAGGACATGGCGGCCGACAGCCACAGCTTCATCCTGGATATGAATCAAGTCGCCGGCTTGTCTGAAAGCGCGGCCCGCTTGCTCAACCAGGCGCGTCTCGGATTCGCCAGGGATGATATCGCCGTGGTGTTCTCGCGCATCCATGAGCGCCACGCCATCATGGATCCGCTCAGCAAATCGGCCGGGGAGGGCGATCGTGGCTTTCTCAGTTTCGAGGACAACGATCTGGCGGTCGAGTGGTGCGAAAACCGGCTCTATGGCGATGTGTCGCGGAGCATGGCCGCGGTTGGTTCCCTGACCGAGTCGCCGCTGTTCGCGGGGATGCCCGAGACCTTGATGGAACAGGTCGAGGCGGTGATCACCCGGCAATCGTTCGCGGCGGGCCAGCCCATCCTGGTGACCGGCCAGGCCGGCGACGGCCGTATCTTCTTTATCGAGTCCGGCCAGGTCAGCATCCTGGTGCCGCTCCAGAGTGGCGGCCACCAGCGCATTGCTTCACTGGGGCCGGGGATGAACTTCGGCGAGATGGCCCTGCTGGGTCAGACAACGCGTAGCGCTTCGGTCCACGCCGACACCGAAGTGAAGTGCTGGATTCTCGATACCGGGGACTTCGACAGGCTGTCGGAGCACGCGCCGCTGCTGAAAATCGCCCTGCTGGAGAACCTCGCCAAGGATATGGCCAGCAAGCTGCGCCGCGCCACCCAGTGGATCGGCGCGCTGGCTTGATCAGCGGATGGTGATCTCGACCCGACGGTTGAGGAGTTCCGGAGTGTTGTCAGGCGTCTCCACCGCCAGGGCCGTCTTGCCGAAGTAGGCCAGACTGATTTCCTGCGTCGGCACGCCGCTCTTGACGATCAACACGGCAATGGCTTCGCTGCGCTTGTGGGAGAGGCGCTCGTTGAGTTCCTCGCCGCCGACGGTGTCGGTGTAGCCGGCGATGGATACGTCGGCCGCCGGGTGCGTGCGTATGTCATCCAGGATGAGCGGCATGATGGCTCGTGAATCCGCCGTCAGGCGGACACTGCCGGAATCGAAATAGAGCAGATGGGTTACCGGCGGGGGCGGCAGGGCCGTCAGCGAGTCGCCGAAATCCTTGCGGTACTGTGCTTCGTCCAGCGCATAAATCTTGCTGGAATAGCCGTCGATGATGATGGCCTGACCGGATTGGTCGAGGAGGACGCCCTGGCTGATGCCCTCCAGAATTTCCACCTCGCCCAGCGGTCCCAACGGATTTGCCATCAGCGCGACATAGGAATGGGGTAGCTTGGGCAGGCCTTCGTCGAGGATCTGCTTGGTCGATGTCCTCGCCGGGCCAAAGTCCGTCGCGGCAAGCTGCGCGTCGGCCTCGTGGTCGATGCCGTCGAGGGTCAGGCTTTGGCCGACATGTTCCAGCCGGGTTTCTGTGCCACGGGTACGGAAGACCACCTTGCTGGCGGCGCCGTCCGGACTTTCCAGCAGGATGATGTAGGAGCGCATGGCTTTGAGGGTCTGGGCCAGCGCATCGACGGCCGGGCCGAAATCGCCTTGCAGGCGCGCGATGTCGATGGCGTGCGGCCGATCGGGGTAGCCGTCGATGAAGACGCCGTCGGCGGCACGTTCGAGCCGATGGCGAATGCCGGCATCGTTGGCGTCATAGGTCAGGTCGCCGAGCGCGCCGGTTGCGTGCTCCAGCAGTGCCGCATAGGAATGGGGCAGCTCGGGCAGACCGGCGGCGAGGATCTCGCGTTGCGCGGCCAGGGCCGGGCCGAAATCCCGTTCGATTTCGTCGGCGTCGGCCTGATGTTCGATGCCGTCCAGGGTCAGTCCCTGGCCGGGGCGTTCAAGGACATACTCCTTGCCGTCGAAACGGTAGGTCAACCGATCCTGGTAGCCATCCGGGGGCTCCAGCAGGGCCAGGTAGGAGCGCATCGCTTCCAGGGTGGCGGTCTGCGCTTCCAGGGCGGGGGTGAAGTCGCCTGTCAGGCGCTTGGGATCGATGGCATGGGGCAGGTTGGGGTAGCCATCGATGTACATGCCTTGACCGGCCTGCTCCAGCACCACGGGTGCGCGCGTGTTCAACTCGATGGCAAGCGAGCCGAGCGGCCCCCGTTCGGACGCCATCAAGGCCGCGTAGGAATGCGGCAGTTCGGGAAGGCCGGCGGCGAGGATTTCGCGCATCGGGTTCAGGGCCGGGCCGAATTGCGCCTCGATGTCTTCCTCGCTGATCCGGTAGACGACATCCTGGATGCGGTCGACGTAGAAGGCGTAGCCGTGCCTGTCGAGCGAGGTATTGCCCTTTTCGCGGGCCTTTTCCCAGGCGACATCGACCGTGGTCGAGGAACCGTCCGGTGCCGGAGGGACAATGACGATCTGGGAGCAACCGGTCGACAACAGACCGGCCACGAGCATGCTGGCGGCTAAACGCATGATGATGAACGGACGGTCAGTCGGGTTCGACTTTGACCACGAAATGGGTGCCGCGCACGCCGATGGTGCCGGTGGGTGTCTTCACCGATACGGCATCCGGCTTGATCTTGGCGATGGCTCCGGAGAGGTAGGCCAGGGTGCCCTTGGCCAGGCTGGCACCGAGCTTGAGGTTGCCTTTGTTGGGTGCGTATATGTATTCGTCGTCGGTCAGTTCCGTATCCGGACCGAAGGACATGACCGTGTTGTCCTTGAAGGTGACGCCCATGGAGGCATTGGCGCCCGTCTTGAGGACGCTGCCGGGCTGTACGGGGGTGCCCACGACGGCTTTTACAGGTTGTCCGGCGTTGACCACGAAGGCCTCGCCCTTGACCGTCTTGACGTAGCCGATGATGGTGCTGTCGGCTAGCGCGGGCACACCAAGGCAGAACAACAGAGCGAGAACGAACAGACGGATGGCTGACATGATTGTGGTTCCCCTATGAAATGGTTTTTTTGAACGTTAACACAAGATAGCCGATGGATGAATTGCAATCACCCGGTAGCTGGTGCGTTCTGGCCAAGATAGCGCAGTCCCAGGATCGTGATGTCGTCGGATTGTTCCGCGCCTGCGGCGAAATCGGTCACGCCCTGAGTCAAGCTGATGACCAGCCCTTGCATGGAATCGTCTCTTGGCGAGTCGTCCAGGGTGGCTTGCGTCCGCGCCTGGCTGAACATCTCTTGCGCCGGATTTTCCGCTTCGGTGACGCCATCGCTGTAGAGCACGATGCGGTCTCCGGCGGAAAGCGTGATCTCGTGGCAGCGATAAGCAACCTCGGGGATCATCCCTAGTAAGGCGCCCTTGGCACCGGTGACCGCTTCGAACGGGCCCCCCTGTCGGGATAGCAGCGGCGCGGGATGGCCACCGTTGAACAGAACCAACCTGCCTGTATGTACCGAGAGCACCGCGATATAGAGCGTGACGAACATGTTGGCCTCGTTGCCGTCGCAGAGCAGGCGATTGAGTGTCGGCATGAGTCGATCGCAGGGCTCTTTGCCATTGCCGTGGGCGCGCAGCAGGGTCAGGGTGCGCATCATGAACATGGCCGCGGGCATGCCTTTGCCGGAGACGTCGCCTACCGCCACCAGGATATGCTCGTCGTCGATGGCGAAAGCATCGTAGAGATCGCCGCCGACTTCCTTGGCGGGCAGAAGGTAGGCATGGACATCCACCTGGCGGTGGCGTGGAAAGAGTGGGTCGTGGTGCGGTAGCAGGCCCATCTGGATGTCATGGGCCGTAGCCAGTTCCTTCTTGAAGTGCTCGATGCGCAGTTGTTCCTCGAAGGTGCGTATCATCCGTTCGCTGTTCAGTCGCAGGCGATGCGTAACCAGGCGGGTAAGGTTGCGCATGACGCCGGGTATCGGCGCCAGATGACGCCAGAAATCGTCTTCATGCACGGCCAGAACGTCGCTCTCTCCGACAGAGTAGACATGCGCCGAGGTACGCTGGCCATCGAGTACGGACATTTCGCCGATGGCTTCGCCGGGGGCGATGGGCATTCCGGAGTGGCTGGCGTCGCCGGTCAGGCGGGCTTCCATCAGGCCATCGACGAGCAGAAACAGGTAATGGTTGTCTTGCCCGGCTTCGATCAGTCTCTCGCCATCCGCCAGGCGGATACGCCTGCTTGATGACAGGATATCGGCCACCTGCGGGGCAGTAATATCCTGGAAAAGCTGAATTTTTCGGTAGTCCAATTCTTATTGCGGCTGATCAAGAGTGTGGCCGGGGGGCGTAGGTTCGACCGGCAGGGTCATGCGCAGGACATTGCATGCGTCCTCGCGGCGGTAAGCGAGAGCCGAGGTGTATTGCCGGATCAGATGTATCCCGAGGCCCCCGGGCGTGGCCATTGCCAGGCAGTCTGGCAGAACCACCGGCGCGCGCGCGGTCGGGTCGAAAGGCGGGCCGTCGTCGGTGATCTCAACCTGGATCAATTGATCCTGTACTCGACACGCCAGCTCGATGCGGCCCTTCACCTCGGGCAGGTGACCATGATCCATGACGTTGGTGACGGCCTCGGTGAGAACGAGGTCGAGCCTGAACCGGGCTTGCGCGGGCAAGGCATTTTGGTCGGCGAAATGCTCAAGCCATTCGGCCAATGCCGTCAGGCCCTGATGGTCGCTGGTCAGGACCAGGCGAGACGCCCCGTCCGGCA
The DNA here is from genome assembly GCA_016703155.1 of Hydrogenophilales bacterium. Lineage (GTDB taxonomy): Bacteria > Pseudomonadota > Gammaproteobacteria > Burkholderiales > Thiobacillaceae > JADJCP01. Next base: position 372,393 of record JADJCP010000001.1, on the reverse strand, counting down.
AAGTCCCCGGAGGCAATGGAGTCAAAGCCGGTACGGCGTGTTAGGCATGCAGGCCGGCGAGCGCCGCCGGTGCATCGGCGTACAGCGGAATCAGGCTATCGATGCCGGCCGTTTCCAGTGCTTCGGCGACCATCGGCTGCAAGCCATACAAGGCCAGTTTGCCACCGCGCGCGGCCTTGGCCTTGGCGCACGTCAGGAGCAGGCGCATGCCGATGGAGGCGATGAATTCGACCTCGCTCATGTCGACCAGCACGTTGCTGGCATCGGTGGCGGTCAGGCTGGTGAAACGCAGGTCGATCTCGCCGGACCCTTTCAGGTCAAGGCGGCCACGCAGAGCAATGCGCTTGGGGTTTTGGCTGGCTTCGTCGAACAGGATTTCCATTGGGGCACCGTGCAGAATCAGAAGCGCGAAATACTAGCGCATGGCAACGGTGTTTCGTTCGGCGGTAACAATGTTTCACGAAACTGTCATATATGCATCACCCGCGATGTGCCGAGACAATGCAACCGGGCGTGGCACAGAACCTAGGCTAGACCGGGGATGACTTGCTTGGTGACGGCGACGGCGATGATGTAGCCGAACACGGCCAGGGCGGCGAAGAAAAAGACGGCGCGTTGCGCCTTGGTGCGGCCGCGTTTCAGGGCCAAAGTACCGAGGCCGATATAGGCGAGCAGGCCGGATATCTTGGCGATCAGCCAGGGGTTGTCCAGCACGTTGAGGTCGCCGACAAAAACCAGGGCAATGGCTGCGGTGAGCAGCAGGGTGTCGTTGAGGTGCGGCAGGATTTTGACCCAGCGGTCCTGCAGTCGGGGAGAGTCGAGCAGCATCCAGAGGCCACGTGCCAGGAACAGACCGAAAGTGATGTAGACGGTGCCGATGTGGATCAGCTTGAGCAGGGTGTATTCCATGTGGTTCGCGCTTATGCGGGTGTGGCCATGCCGGCAATCGGCTATCCGTGACCCCGTAGTGTCTTGATGCGCTCGATGAGTCCGTTGGTCGAGGCATCGTGGCCCCGCACCGGCCCGGCCGCCTTGATCTCGGGCAGGATGGTCTTGGCGAGTTGCTTGCCCAACTCCACGCCCCACTGGTCGTAGGAGTTGACGTTCCAGATGACGCCCTGGACGAAGACCTTGTGTTCGTAGAGCGCGATCAGCCGGCCCAGGGTACGCGGCGTCAGCTGGCGGTAGAGGATGGAGTTGGTCGGCCGGTCGCCCGGGAATACCTTGTGCGGCAGCAGTTCTTTGATATCGGCGGCGCTCATGCCGGCGGCTTCGAGTTCGGCACGTGCCTCGTCCTTGGTCTTGCCGCGCATCAGGGCCTCGGTCTGGGCCAGGAAGTTGGAGAGCAGGATGTCGTGCTGATCGGCGACCGGGTTGTGCGGCTCGGCGGCGGCGATGAAGTCGCAGGGGATCAGCTTGGTACCCTGGTGGATCAACTGGTAGAAGGCATGCTGGCCGTTGGTGCCGGGTTCGCCGAACAGCGCCGGACCGGTGGACACCTTGACCGGCTTGCCGTCGCGCGTCACCGACTTGCCGTTGGACTCCATGTCGAGCTGTTGCAGGTAGGCCGGGAAGCGCGCCAGGTACTGGTCGTAGGGCAGCACGGCATAGCTTTGCGCGTCCCAGACGTTGTTGTACCAGAGGCCGATCAGGGCCATCACCACGGGCATGTTCTTGTCGAGCGGCGCAGTGTGGAAATGCTCGTCCATGTCGTAGGCGCCGGCGAGCAGGTCCTCGAAGCGGTCCATGCCCAGATACAGGGCGATCGGCAGGCCGATGGCCGACCAGAGCGAATAGCGCCCGCCGACCCAATCCCAGAAGCCGAACATGTGCTCGGTGTCGATGCCGAATCGGGCGACTTCTTCGGCGTTGGTCGAAACCGCGACGAAGTGTTTGGCGACCGCGTCCTTCTTCTTCGCGGCCTTGAGGAACCAGGCGCGCGCGGCGTGCGCGTTGGCCAGGGTTTCCTGGGTGGTGAAGGTCTTCGAGGCGACGATGAACAGGGTGGTTTCGGGGTCGACGCGCTTCAGCACTTCGGCGAGGTGGGTCGGGTCGACGTTGGAAACGAAGTGGGCGTTGAGGCCCTTGGTGGCGTAATGGGCGAGCGCCTGGCAGACCATCACCGGGCCGAGGTCGGAGCCGCCGATGCCGATGTTGACGATGTCGGTGATCTTTTTTCCGGTGTAACCCTGCCATTTGCCGCTGCGCACCTGTTGCGTGAAGGCGCGCATCTGCTTGAGCACGGCGCGCACGTCGGGCATGACGTCATGGCCGTCGACCATGACCGGTCGGTCGGAACGGTTGCGCAGGGCGGTATGCAGGACAGCGCGGTCTTCAGTCAGGTTGATGCGGTCGCCGGCGAACATGGCCGTGCGCATCAGTTCGACGCCGTTGTCCTTGGCCAGCCGGACCAGCAGCTTCATGGTGTCGACGTCGATCAGGTTCTTCGAGTAGTCGAAGAGCAGATCGTCGAGGCTCAGCGAGAAGCGCTCAAAGCGTTTCTTGTCCTGGGCGAACAGGTCGCGCAGATGTCTGTTTTTCCAGGTCTTGCGGTGTGCCTTGAGGGTTTGCCAGGGGTCGGGGCGTTGTGTGGCGGGCATGACTTGTTTCCAGTGAGCGTCAGCCCGTGATTATAACGATCCGGCGCCTGGCTGGCCTCAGTCGCAGCGCAGAATCACGCCGGCCAGGGGCGGCAGGGTGAGTACCACGGAGTGTTGGTAGCCCATCCAGGGCGTGTCTTCGGCGTTCAGGCCGGCGCCGTTGCCCTGGTTGGCGCCGCCATACCATTCCGAGTCGCTGTTGAAGGCTTCGCGCCAGAAGCCTGGTGACGGGCAGCCGAGACGATAGCCGTCGCGCAGCACCGGGGTGAAGTTGAAGGCGACGATGACCGCGCGGCCCTGCCGGTCGCGGCGCAGGAAGGCGAGTACCGACTGGTCGGCGTCGTGGCAATCGATCCAGGCGAAGCCGTCGTGCTTGAAGTCGAGTTCATGCAGGGCCGGCAGGTCTTTGTAAAGCAGGTTGAGGTCGCGCTGGCAGCGCTGGACGCCTTCGTGCCAGGAGGTTTGCAAGAGCCCCCAGTCGAGTTCGCCTTTGCTCGACCATTCCCGGCCCTGGCCGAATTCGTTGCCCATGAAGGTGAGCTTCTTGCCGGGCGACACGGCCTGGTAGGTCAGCAGCAGGCGCAGGTTGGCGAATTGCTGCCAGGCGTCGCCGGGCATCTTGCCGATCAGGGAGCCTTTGCCGTGGACGACTTCGTCATGCGAGAAGGGCAGGACGAAGTTTTCCGAGTAGGCGTAGAGCTGGCCGAAGGTGAGGTGATTGTGGTGATAGCGCCGGAATACCGGGTCGAGGTGCATGTAGGCCAGGGTATCGTTCATCCAGCCCATGTTCCATTTCATCGAGAAGCCCAGGCCACCCAGATAGACCGGCTGTGACACCATGGGCCAAGCGGTCGATTCCTCGGCAACCGTCAGCGCGCCAGGGAAGCGTTCATGCACCATGGAATTCATTTCGCGCAGGAAGGCGATGGCTTCCAGGTTTTCCCGGCCGCCGAATTTGTTCGGCAGCCATTCGCCGGCTTTGCGCGAATAGTCGAGATAGAGCATCGAAGCAACGGCATCGACGCGCAGGCCGTCGAAGTGGAATTCACCGAGCCAGTAGTGGGCACTGGCGAGCAGAAAGCCTTTCACTTCGTTACGGCCGTAATTGAAGATGTACGTGCCCCAATCCTGATGTACGCCGAGGCGTGGATCCGCGTGCTCGAAGAGCGCCGTGCCGTCGAAACGCGCCAGTGACCAGTCATCCATCGGGAAGTGGCCGGGCACCCAGTCGAGAAGGACGCCGATGCCGGCGCGGTGACAGGTGTCGATCAGGTATTTCAGGTCGTCGGCGGCGCCGAAGCGGGTGGTCGGCGCGAAGTAGCCCGTGGTCTGATAGCCCCAGGATTCGTCCAGCGGGTGCTCGGTGACCGGCATGAATTCGATGTGCGTGTAGCCCATGTCCAGCGCGTAGGGCACCAGACTGTCGGCCAGTTCGCGCCACGTGTAATACGCCCCGTCCGGATGCCGGCGCCATGAGCCGGCATGAACTTCGTAGACGTTCATTGGGGCATGTAGCCAGTCATGGGTGGCGCGGTTCGCCAGCCAGCCTCCGTCGCCCCAGGCATAGTCCGATGCCGCCGTAACCACCGAGGCCGTCCCGGGACGGTGCTCGAAGCACTGGGCATACGGGTCGGTCTTGATTCGGATCTCACCGCTGTCGCGGTTGCGGATCTCGTATTTATAGAAGTCGCCAGCCTGCAGACCGGGGATGAACAGTTCCCACAGGCCGGTGCCGCCGCGTGAGCGCATGGCATGAACACGGCCATCCCAACGGTTGAAAGCGCCGATTACCGAGACCCGTTCGGCGTTTGGTGCCCAGGCGGCGAAACGCACTCCCGAGACCCCGTCGTGCACCGCGACGTGCGAGCCCAGGGTGTTGTAGGCCTCAAGCAGACGCCCTTCGTTGAACAAGTACATCTCGTCGTCGGAGAGGAACTGCGTGAAGGCATAGGGGTCGATGATCTCGAAGGCGTGGCCGTCTTCGGCGATGGCCAAGCGCCAGGGACGTGCCGGGGCAGCTTTGCCGCGCCACTCGAACAGGCCGCGCGGGTCGGTTTTTGTCAGTGCAACCCGGCCGTCGGGCAGAACCAGTTCGACCTTGCTGGCGTGCGGACGCAGCACGCGCAAAACTTGTTTGTCGCCATCGGGATGCAGGCCAAGCAGGGCAAACGGGTCGTGATGACGGGCGTTGATGAGTCTATCCAGAGGAGTGTCAGGCATGTCGGATCCGTATCGTGTGCAATATCGCGTTCACCTTTGTGTAGCATTATCCGCCATGACGTAGGTAAATTGCTTTATTAGAGACCTGTTTATCGGAATAATATCGATCTAGCATACAGTCATGATAGATGATGAAAATAGCGCGACCACGACGTCCGCCAAGCCAACCCTAGAAATGAGGAAAGAGTCATGTCAACCAGAGAACCCCGTTTCGTCAGCTTACTGACCAAGAACACCGTGGCGCTGATTCTGGCCGGTGGTCGCGGCAGCCGGCTGAAGCAGCTTACCGACTGGCGCGCAAAGCCGGCGGTGGCCTTCGGCGGCAAGTTCCGGATCATCGACTTCCCGTTGTCGAACTGCATGAACTCGGGGATACGCCAGATCGGCGTCATCACCCAGTACAAGGCGCACTCTTTGATCAAGCATATCCAGCGCGGCTGGGGTTTCCTGCGTGGCGAATTCAACGAGTTCGTCGAGTTGCTGCCGGCGCAGCAGCGGGTCAGCGAGGATGCCTGGTACAAGGGCACGGCCGACGCCATCTACCAGAACCTCGATATCCTGCGTATCTACAAACCGGAATACGTCCTGGTCCTGGCCGGCGATCACATCTACAAGATGGACTACGGCGAGATGCTTGCCTCGCATGTGCAAAGCCAGGCCGACATGACCGTCGCCTGCATCGAAGTACCGGTGAAGGAAGCCGCCGGCGCCTTCGGCGTCATGGCGGTGGACGATGAGGGTCGCGTCACCGAATTTCAGGAAAAGCCTGAGGAGCCGGCCCCCATGCTGGGCAAACCGGATATCGCCCTGTGCTCCATGGGCATCTACGTATTCAACGCCAGCTTCCTCTATGAGCAGCTGATCCGCGATGCCGACGATGGCCACTCCGAGCACGATTTCGGCAAGAACATCATTCCGCATCTGATCAATACCGGCTATCGGGTCTACGCTCACAGCTTTACCGACAGTTGCGTGCATGGCCCGGACGAGCCCCCGTACTGGCGCGATGTCGGGACGGTCGACGCCTACTGGGAAGCGAATCTGGATCTGGCGCGCATCACCCCGGACCTGAATCTATATGACCGCAACTGGCCGATCTGGACGTATCAGGAACAGTTGCCGCCGGCCAAGTTCGTCTTTGATGCCGATGACCGGCGCGGCATGGCGGTCGATTCCATGGTCTCCGGCGGCTGCATCATCAGCGGTGCCGTGGTGCGCCAATCGGTGTTGTTCTCCAACGTCCATGTGCGCGAAGGCGCGTATCTGGAGCAGGCGGTCGTGCTGCCCGATGTGCGTGTCGGCAAGGGTGTCATGCTCAAGAAGGTCGTCATCGACCGGGGCTGCATCATCCCCGATGGCATGAGCATCGGCATCGACCTGGAAGAAGACCGCAAACGCTTCTTCGTCAGCGACCGTGGCGTGACCCTGGTGACACCGGAGATGCTCGGCCAGGATATCCACCTGTTCAGGTAGGCTCGGCGGCTCTTTTCGCTTAAGGTTGCAGGCTGAAGCTCACGCAACCAAGGGTAGATTTTTCTAAGTTCGCTGATTGTGCATGCACAATAAAATGCCCCTCCCACTTCGCAGGAGGGGCAAAGGGCTACTGGATGTTATTTCGCCGGTGCGCTAGCCTCAGGCTTGGCGGCCTCCGCAGGGGCGGCAGCTTCAGCTTTATCGCCTGTTGCTTTGGCGGCGGTCGGGGCTGTTTTCGCGTCCACCATTCCCTTGGCAGCCAATTCCGATTTTAGGCTGTAGGCCACGGATTTTGCATCGTAGCCCGCAGAGCGTGCTTCATAGGCGGTGGACAAGACCGCGGATGCCGCAGACTTTGCCCCTGCGGCCGCGGCGGCTGATTCATAGGCCATGACCTCGGCTTGTTTCGCGGATGAAACTGCACTTTCGCTGTTGGTTTTTGCCGTTTCGGCAAAGTGCTTGGCGGCTTCACTATTGGTTTTGGCTTCAGTCGAAGTCGTGGTAGCGCGTTCGGAGGCCAGGGTGGCGTCGTCTGCCTTAAGCATGGCCGATTTGGCGGTGTCTTCCGCTTGAGACGAAGTGCTGACAGCCTTATCGGAAGATTGCGCCGCTGCGGTTGCGCTGGCGGCGGCTTCTTCGGCCAGCTTCCGGGCTTGCATTACGTCGCTGGAGGCTGAAGATGCGGCTTTGCCGGCCGCATTCGCACTGGCTGCCGCCTCGGCGGAGGCTTGCTTCGCTTCGCTGCTGGTTCTGGACGCCGCACTGGCGGTGGTTTTCGCGTCGCCAGCGATCTGCTTCGCTTCATTGGCAACGCCTCTGGTCGCCTCGGAATACGCTTTTAACTCTGTCACCATCTTATTGACGGCTTCCAGATCCGCTGTTGTCGCACACCCAGTCGTCAAGCCGATAAATGCAACTGCCAGCGAAATTGTTGTCAATTTTTGCGGATTGTATTTCATTTGTATCTCCTCAATCTGCGTGAGTGGAAAAACCATTTACCAAAATAAACTGGATCAATAATCTGATTTGACCAGAAAAAAAGTAACTTATTTGTTGAAAAAAACCTCTACAGCAAGCATGGGTTCGAACATCCAATTGCCAAGCCCGACATTACCTATTTTAGGACAACGAGCGAGACTCGGCGGTTCTTCATTCTGCCTTCTTTGCGCGCATTCTCGGCGATCGGCTTGGCTTCGCCATACGAGACGGCGGACATGCGATGCAGGGGCAATCCGCCCTGCGTGTGTAGGTAGTTCATGACGGCCTGAGCACGCTGCATGCCTAGTTCGAGATTGGCTGTCTCTGAACCAGAGCTGTCTGTATGTCCTTGAATTTCAATGTAAACATTTTTGTTTGCGGACTTTAGCTGGTCTGCAAATGCAGACAACTGGTTCTTGATTGCTTCCGGAAGTGCCGATGAGTCCGAATTGAATGCGAGTGCGTCATCCGTCAGTTCGACTTCGTATACCAGCTTTCCTTCCGCGAGTTTATGTGCCGAGTTTGCACGCTCAAGGGCCTCTTTGGACGTCGTGGACACCGCATTCAGATCGGTTTCAAGCTTGGTGATGCGAGTAACTTCAGTTTGAAGAGCGGACTGAGTTGCTGCCAAGGAGTCATTGGTCTTGGCAATGCCTTTTTCATTGGCATCCACACGGCTATTGGTACTCGCCAAGCCTGTATCCAATGAAGAAAGACGCTTGGCTCCGTCGGCGATAACCTTTTCATTGGCTTCGACACGACTTAGCGCGCTTGCCAAGCCCGCATCCAGTGAACCAAGGTGCTTGGCCCCATCGGCAATGCCTTTTTCATTGGCATCCACACGGCTATTGGTACTCGCCAAGCTTGTATCGAATGAAGAAAGACGCTTGGCCCCGTCGGCGATACCCTTTTCATTGGCTTCGACACGACTTAGCGCACTTGCCAAGCCCGTATCCAGCGAGCCAAGGCGCTTGGCCCCGTCGGCTATGCCTTTTTCATTGGCATCCACACGGCTATTGGTACTCGCCAAGCCTGTATCCAATGAAGAAAGACGCTTTGATGTCTCTGCAATGCTGGCGTTCGCGGCGTTGATGCCCTTCTCATTGGTGGCCATCCATTGAGCGGCGGTGGTCATGGATGAACTCAACTCCGCAACGCGTTTGCCATTGGCATCGATTGCTTGGTTCACTGATCCAAACGCGGCTTCATTGCGTTTGTCGGCCGCAGCAATGGCGTCGTGAGCTGAGGCAATGGCTTTTTCGTTAGCATCGACTCGTGTCTTCGTGGTTGTAAAAAAGGTATCGATTTGGCTGAGCCGTTTGGCGGTTTCCGCCGAGGCTTCTTTTGAGCTGCCGAGAACCATGCCGGAATACAGGTTGTCCACACGGCTTGCCGTGGCAGCAATCGCATCCGTGTTCTTTGTGGTAATACGATGTGTCGATGCCCACTGTGATTGCAGGTCGTTAACAAGGAGATTGGTCGAGCCGATCTTCTCTTCATTCGACAGTGTCTTGGCTTTTACATCATTGAGTTCGCTGCCGACTGCGCTGAGTCGGCCGGAAGTGTTTTGAACGGTGTTCGAATAATCCTTGACCTGTTTCTGGGTCAGATCGATCTGTGTGGCAACCACTTCCAGCTGTGCGCCGGCCTTGCTGGCGGCTTCTTTGGTCGCGGCGAGGTGTTGATTGGTGTTGACCACTTCCCCCGCGACTTGATCGATACGCTTATTGGTCGAGACCAGGGTATTGTCGATGCCTCCGATGCGTGAACTCGCCGAGGCCAAGGATTCACTTGCCGCATCGACACGTTTGCCCAGGCGGGAAACACCAGTCAAGGCCTCGTCGGCTTTGCTGTTAGCCGTGGTGGCTGAATTGTCAACGGCCTTGATGTATTTCTCGGCATCGCCGATGCGCGTCGTGTTGGTGCCGATTTTGCTGTTGGCAGCCGCGATCAAGGCATTCAATTCGGCGATTTTCATTTCAACGAAATCAACCGAGGCGCATCCACCAAGGGAAGCCAGTATCAAAGTGGGTAGCAGCAGTTTCGCGGCTTTGGGTGCTTGCAACGTTTTCATGTTGTCTCTCCAGTGGTGATTGTTACTTGGTGCTAAGGGTAAAACGTGCGGACTTGTGAGCAAACGCATAACTTACGAATCATGTGTAATTTACAATGATTGAGCGCAAGTCATGTGAAATTTATTGTGCAATGACGCCTCGCGTATCGTGACCTGTCTGCCGGTGGTGGCGTGGTTAGCGGGTCATGATGCCTGTCAGTCAGCCCAGGCGGTGTTCGATATTCGGCAACCGTACTGATACGGCGGACGCGCGTGCGATATGTATCGTGTATCGATCACATGCGCTTTCATCTGACAGTTCAGTGAGCATGATCCAAGGCAGCTTATTGTGTGGGAGCGTGCGCCGTTGAATCTATCGCGCGGCCAGTGGCTGTAATGTCTTAACGCTCAAACTTGGTCTCCTTGTCATCCTGATTGACTCTGCGCTTGCTGACAGTGGCGGGGGATCTTCGGATGCTGCATCTGCACTTGTAAATTCTACTTCACAAGCCGCGAAACTTACTCATGCATCTTAGGACAGCCTAAACTAAATTCCTAGCTTCCAAGGGCTGGCCGGGCTTACTTGAGCCTGTTGGAGAATTTGGCACGCACCTTGGCCACTTTGGGCGCGACTACGAAGAGGCAGTAGGGCTGGTTCGGGTTCTTGGCGAAATAGTCGTGGTGGTACGTCTCGGCAGGCCAGAAGTGAGCGGTCTCGCAGACCTCGGTGACTATGGGCGCTGGAAACGCGCGCTGCGCCGTCAGAGTGGCAATGACGGTTTCGGCATCGGCACATTGTTCCGGGCTGTGCCAGTAGATGGCGGAACGATATTGCGTGCCGACGTCATTGCCTTGCCGGTTCAGTGTCGTCGGATCATGCACCGCGAAAAACACTTCCAGCAGTTCGCGATAACTGATTACATCGGGATCAAAGTGTATCTGCACCACTTCGGTATGACCTGTGTCGCCGCCGCAGACTTGTTCATAGGTCGGCTGGTCGATCTGCCCACCCATGTAGCCCGACGTGACGCTCGTCACCCCGCTTAGGGCCATGAAAGCGGCTTCCGTGCACCAGAAGCAACCACCTGCAAGGGTGGCTGTTTCCAGAGGGGGCGTGATATTTCGGGTGGTCATGGCTTTTCCGGATAGATAAAACTCTATCTTAGTGTGTACTCGGGCGCGTGGCGACGCATGCCTGTGGCGCTGCTTCATGCCACAATGTGTTACTTCCAAATCAGCCGCCGCCCCATGAATCCTTCGGAAGAGGTGATCTCGATAGACCGTTTGCAGATCGGGATGTATGTCCGCCTGGCGGGCTGGATCAACCATCCTTTCCTGTTCAATGCCTTCAAGATTCGCGACGAGAAGCAGATTTCCGTGCTGCGCTCGCTGGGCATCAAGGAAATCCATTTTGTACCGTCCAAGAGTGACATGCCGCCCTTGGCGCCATTACAACCCGATGTGGCGCCTGTGGCAGAACCGGCGCCTCCGTTGGTCGATCCGGCGGTGCAGGCGATGTGGCGGGAGAAACTCGCCCGGCGTGAAAAGATCGTGCATCGGCGCACGGTGATTACCCAGTGCGAGCGGCACTTCAAGTTGGGCGTGACATCCTTGAAATCCCTGCTGGGAAGTTTTTTTTCCCGGCCTCATGAGGTTGTCGCCTGCGCGCGCGATATGGTTTCGGACATGGTCACTTCGCTGCTCGACGAGAAAGATGCCCTGATCCATCTGGTGAACGTCAAGGAAGGTGACGAATCGGCACAATATCATGCCTTGAATGTGACCGTGCTATCGCTATTGCTGGCGCGCGACGCCGGGTTGTCGCCAGATGAGATGCGCGGGCTGGGCCTGGGCACCTTGCTTCACGACATCGGCAAGGCCGAGATACCAAGCCGGATATTGCTGAAACGGGCTCCCTGGACGCCCGCGGAGCGCGGTTTTTACGAGCAGCATGTCGCCTATGGTTTGATGATGGCGGAGAAGTTGTCGGACCTACCCGCTGGCGCTCTGGCGGTGATTGGCATGCATCACGAGATGCTTGACGGCAGCGGCTTTCCCAATAAGCTCAAAGGGGCCGCCATACCCACGGTGGCGCGGATTGCCGCTATTACCAATACCTATGACAACTTGTGCAACCGTAGCGTCCCGGAAGACTCGTTGACCCCGGCCGAAGCCCTGGCGCACATGTTCAAGCATCAGCGCGGCCCCCTCGACCCTGCTCTGCTGCAATTGTTCATCCGCTGTCTGGGTGTCTACCCACCGGGCAGTATCGTCCAGCTCAATAACGATACGATCGGCATCGTTACAGGCTCCAGCCACAATAACCTGTTGCAGCCGACGATCTTGCTTTATGACCCCCAGGTACCCAAGGATGAGGCCGTGTTTTTCGATTTGGACGACGAGCCTGAGTTGAAGGTTGTCCGGACTTTGCGCCCTGGCATCTTGCCCAGAGAGATCTACGATTATCTGAATCCGCGTACCCGTATCACCTACGATGTGAATGCGGAGAGTCGGTCAACTAGCTGAGAGCAGTGTCTCGGCTAGCCTGACCCAATAACTTGCGCCGAGGCTGAGGATGCCGTCATTGAAGTCGTAATGGGGGTTGTGCAGCATGCAGCCGCCTTCGCCGAGGCCATTGCCAATCCAGACATAGCAACCGGGTCGTTCCCGCAGGAAGTAGGCAAAATCCTCCGCGCCCATGGACGGGTTGAGGTCGGTGCGCACCTGCTCGACACCGACGAGTTGCGCGGCCACTTGGGCGCAGCGTTTTGCTTCCACGGGTGTATTCACGGTAGGTGGGTAGCCGCGCCGGTAATCCAGTGACACCTGGACCTCATGGGCCGCGCCGATGCCGCCACATACCCGCTCCATGGCGGACTCGACGACATCCTCGACTTCAGGTCGGAAGGCTCGCACGGTACCGCCGATCCTGGCCTCGTCGGGTATGACGTTGTAGGCATCGCCGGCATGAAAGCGGGTGATCGACAGGACCACCGAGTCGAGAGGGTCGGTATTGCGGCTGACGATGCTTTGTAGTGCTTGCACCAGCGCGGCCCCCGCCACCAGAGGATCGCGCCCCTGCTGCGGCATGGCGGCATGGGCGCCATGGCCGCGCACGACGATATCGAACTGGTCGGCGCAGGCCATCACCGGGCCGGCGTGGATGGCGAACTGGCCTGCCGGCAGGCCAGGCCAATTGTGCATACCGTAAACAGCCTCCATCGGAAAACGTTGCAGCATGCCTTCCTCGATCATCACCCGCGCGCCACCTATGGTTTCTTCGGCGGGCTGGAAAATGAAATAGACCGTGCCATCGAAGCGGCGGGTTTTGGCGAGGTATTCGGCGGCGCCGAGCAGCATCGCCGTATGGCCATCATGGCCGCAAGCGTGCATCTTGCCGTCGTGCACGGAGCGATGCGGATAAGGGTTTTGCTCCTGGATCGGCAATGCGTCCATGTCGGCGCGCAGCCCGATTGAACGGGGGGAGGTGCCGGCCTTCAGTACGCCCACGACACCCGTGCCGGCGAGGCCGCGATGCACCTCGATGCCTGCCCGGGTGAGCCACTCAGCAACATGGTTCGCGGTGCGCTGCTCCTCGAACGCCAGTTCCGGGTGGCGGTGGATCTCGTGGCGCAGTGCCGTCAGTCCGGGCAGATTGGACTGGATTTCCGGGATGGGTTTCATGGCACTCCGGCCCGGGGCGAGGGCCCCGGGAATTCGGGTTATTTCAGGACGACCAGCACGACGCGACGATTCTGGGCGCGCCCGGACTTGGTCTTGTTGTCGGCGACCGGCCGGCTTTCGCCATAGGACAAGGCGGACATGCGGTGCAGCGGAATTCCGAATTCGCTGTTCAGATAGGTCATGACCGCTTCGGCGCGCTCCTGGCCAAGGGCCATGTTGCCAGCGGTGCCACCGACATTATCGGTGTGGCCTTGTATCTCGATGTAGACATTCTGGTTTTCCGCTTTCAGCTTTTCGGCGAGGGTCTTGAGTTCCACTTTGGCGGCCTTCGGCAGGGTTGCCTTGTCGAAGGCGAATTCGGCGACAGCTTCGCTCAGCACGGTTTCGAAGAGTAGTTTGCCCTCAGCCAGTTTGCCGGCGGCGATCGCCCGGTCCAGGGCCTCTTTTGCCGTCGCGGAGACGCTTGCCAGACCTGCTTCCAGGGAGGTGATGCGCTTGCCCTGATCTTTGTTTTCGGCCTGTAGTTGGCCTGTCGTACCTGCTATTGCCGCTGTTCCCGCTTCCAGCGCGCCGACGCGTATCCGGGTCTCGGCATCAGCGGCGCTGTTGTCGGTCAGGCTCTGCTCGTCGCCAGCGAGCCGTTTATCCAGGCTGGCCAGGCTGGCCTGGAGTTCGGCAACCAGTTTCGCGACATCGCTGTCGGTGGCCACGTTCGCGGTCAGGCTGCGCTCGCCATCGGCGATGCGCGCATCCATCCTCGCCATGCTGGCGTCCAGTGTATCCATACGCTTCGTGGTGCCGGCGATGACATCGGTATTGCCGGCTACGGTCTGCTGTGTCGCACTAACCTGCGCCTGGAGTTCGGCGACAAGTTTTGCGGTGTTGATGTCGGCGGCCTTATTGAAGGCCAGGGCCTGCTCGACCTCGGCAATGCGCAGATCGGTCCTGGCTGCATCGTTGGCCCTATCGCCAGCCGGTTTGGCGGTGTCGGGCGCAGTAATGTGACCACCTGTCTGCGCCGGTACTGCCGAGGCTATCCGAGGCTGCGGCTCGGAGGTCTGTTGGCTGATGGCTGCCAAGGCCGGCTGGCTAGCGGTGTCGGCGCTCTTCCCGGTAATTGCCGAGACGGTCTCGTGCTGGCTGGCCTGGGCCGCCGATTTGGCGATAGCCATCTCGATGCTGTCCACGCGCCTGGCGACATTGGCGATGGCTTCCGCGCCAGTGGTTTGTGTTTGCTTTGTGGCATCGATCTGGGCTTGGATATCGGCAAGGCGCTGATCAGCCTTGGCCAGAACGATCAGACCGTTCTCACTGCCTTTGCGCGTGCTGTCGAGTGTATCTTCGAGGGTGTTCAAGCGCTTCGCCGCGGTTTCGATCGACGCCGCGTTGCTGCTGATGCGTTGGTTCGCGGCCTCGATTTGCGCGGCAATCGCGTCCAGCTTGCTGGCGGTCTCGCCCGCGGCGCCCGTGCTTGCAATCGTCGCATTGGCGGGGGGTGTGGCGGCAATCACCGTGGTAGCCGCAGCGCCTGCGGTAGCGCCAGACGCTGTCGTTCCGGTCTGTGCCGTGGTTGGCTCTGTACCAGCGAGCTCTTGGCATTGACATCGCCAGCCTGGGAAACGGGCGCGCCAAGGCCGGTCGTGCCGGCGGTGGCCAGCGGCGCGGCCTCCGTCAAGGCCGTCGGCTTCACTTCCATCATCGGTGCGGGTTGAACCTCGACCCCCTTGTTGGCGTTGGCTTGCATGCTCGCCGGCAAGGTGTTCTCCAGGTTGGCCAATTTTTCGCGCGCGGTGCCGATACTGAGTAGCGCACCTTCGACACGTTGATCCGTGGCGTTCAAGCGTTCTTCGACTAGGCCGAGTCGTTGGCCCGTTGCCCCGAAATTGGCCAGCGCGCCCTCCAGGCGTTGATTGGTGTCGGCGATGGCCTGCTTGTTTTCGCCGATACGGAAGCAAGCCTTGCCCATGTCTTCAAGCAAGTCGTCGAGACGTTGGTGGGCATGGTCGAGGCCTTTCTTCGAATCGGCGAGGCTGTTCGAGATGCTGCCGGTGCTGGCCTCCACCTTGCCGATGCGCGCTTCCGAGCCGCTAAGTCGCTCGCCGTTGAAATCGATGCGACTGTTTGCCGCGGCCAGGCGCGCTTGTAGTTCCTCTATGCGTGAATTGACTGCCCCGACTTCCTGCTGGACAAATTCCTTGGTGGCACATCCCCCCAGAGCCATGATGGCCAGTGCGTTGAGGACTAGAAGCGTAAGTTTGCGTTGGGTCGGGGTAGGCATGGTGTGGCTCCGGACATGCGGTATGCAATGGATTTGCTGGCCGACATTTTATCAATCTAAGCCACGGGGTGTACCCCTGCTTTTGTGACAGCGCGGATTTTTTTGGAAGGGATGCCGGAAGAATCCAGCGGACATAAAAAAACCGGGGCAAGCCCCGGTTTGATCAGGGTAAAGCTTGATCAGGCGGCCTGAATGTTCGAGGCCTGCTTGCCCTTCGGGCCGGTGGTCACTTCAAAAGTGACACGCTGACCTTCTTTGAGGGTTTTGAAACCCTTCATGTTGATGGCGGAGAAATGGGCGAAAAGATCCTCGCCGCCTTCGTCCGGGCTGATGAAGCCAAAACCCTTGGATTCGTTAAACCATTTGACAGTACCAGTAGCCATTTACTTGAGTCCTCAAACAACAAAAAAAACACCGGACGGGCCGGATCACGCAATGTTCCAATCTCAAGGCTGCCAAGCACGGAAACCGATACCGCATCACACCTGAACCCAAACATCAGTTGGCTATATACGGGGTCGCGGAGAATTGGTCAAGATGAATAATGTTTTTCGTGTGTTCTGATATACCGGCTCGGGGCGCAATTTCGTTGCAACCAGGTTGGCCGACCCGGTTAAAACCATGTTGCTAAACCAATCCGTAAGCGTCGCCTAGGCTGGTGTCAGGCTTTGCATTGTGCGGAGCGACATCGGTTTAGGAGAGCATCATGACACTGCGTAATTTTGGACGGATCGTGCGGATATCCCTGCTCGGGTTGGCCACCATTGGTGCCTGGGGAAGTGCTTCGGCCAACGAGGTCGCCGGTCCGCATGCACCGGGTTTCGACCGAGTGGGTAAGAATGTCGTCGGCGGTATGCGCGGTAACCATCAAGAGCAGGTTAACGAGGTGGCACGAGTTCGGCCTGGCGGCCAGACCGACGCGTCACGTCGGGCCTTGGCCAGCCGTAAGTCCGAGCTGACCAAGCGTATGTTCTGGATCATGCTGAGCATGCGCTGATCCCCAAGAACACGAGCACAGAGGGCTCGCCTAAGCGTTCGTGGTTTGTTATGGTGCCGTAGCCGCGTTGACCGGAAATTTACCAAAATACCGCGCGCGCCAAGTTTGAGGAGACTCTCGGCACCATGGATATCAAGCTATTGCTACAGGAAATGGCGGACCGCAAGGCCTCCGACCTGTTTTTTACCGCCGGCGCGCGTATTTGCTTGAAGATCAACGGGGTGGTCCGGCCGGTGGCCATGCCCGAGCTGACACCGGACAATGTCAGGGAATTGGCTTATTCCCTGATGAATGAAGGCCAGATCCAGCGGTTCGAAGCCACTCGCGAGATGAATTTCGGCTATAGCCTGCCTGGACTGGGCCGGTTTCGCATCAACGTGTTTCGGCAGCGTGGCTCGGCCGCCATGGTGATTCGACGATTGGCCGCCGAGATCCCATCGATCCAGGAATTGATGCTGCCCAGCATCATGGAGCGACTCGCCTTGCAGCGGCGTGGCCTGATCCTGATGGTGGGTGCCACCGGTTCGGGAAAATCGACCAGTATGGCGTCGATGATCGATTATCGTAGCGCGAACGTCGCCGGGCATATCCTGACTGTCGAAGACCCGATCGAATACGTTTTCAAACACCGCAAGTCCATCGTCAATCAGCGCGAGGTCGGTGCCGATACCGATTCCTACGATGTCGCCCTGATGAACGCCCTGCGCGAGGCGCCTGACATGATCATGATCGGCGAGATTCGTGATAGTGCGACGATGAGTCATGCCATCAATTACTCGAACACCGGCCACGTTTGTCTTTCGACGTTGCACGCCATCAACAGCCACCAGGCCCTGACCCGCATCGTCAATTTCTATCCTCTGGAAAATCGGGCCACGGTTTTGTTCGACTTGGCGGCCTGCCTGGTCGGCATCGTCGCCCAGCGGCTGGTGCGTACCGTTTCCGGCGAGCGCCGACCGGCATTGGAGATTTTCCTGGCCGATTACCACATGCGCCAGCTGATCCGCGAGAACCGCATCGATGAGATCAGCGACATGATGGACAAGAGCTCGGCCGAAGAGATGCAGACTTTCGACCAGGCGGTTGTGGCGCTCTACCGTCAGGGCATCATCGATTATGACGAGGCTTATGCCAATGCCGATTCGCCAAGGCAATTGCACCTGATGATCCACGGTGGCCAAGGCGCGGCGCCAGACAAGAGCGAATCGTCCGCGTCCACCTCATCGGACATCGGGCGCAGCCGTCCGCCGGTTCCTGAGATCGAGATGCACTCGGAGCGTCGCCGATCCTCCTGATTATGGCTGGCGCTCAACGCCGCCGGCGAGCAGGTTCTGGATCACCGCCCCCGCCAGCATCAGTCCGAACAGGGGCGGCAGGTAAGAGATGGTTCCGTTGACGGCGCGCGCCCGGCCATGCGAAGTGGCTTCGGGTGGGCGCGGTGGCTTGCCCTTTTCGTCGGAATAGACCGACAGTATCCCCTTGTCGATACCCAGGCGTTTCAAGCGGTGGCGTACCTCCCGCGCCAGCGGGCAGACCTCGGTCTTGGCGATGTCGCCCAGGCGCACCCGGCTGACATCCAGCTTGTTGCCGGCGCCCATGCTCGACGCGATACGCATGCCCCGGCGATGCGCCGTGGCGATCAGGGCGACCTTGCAGTTCAGTGAATCGATGCAATCGACGACATAGTCGGTATCCGCCGGCAGGAGGGCATCGGCATTATCTGGATCGATGAATGGCTTGAGGACGGTGAGCCGACAGTCGGGGTCGATGTCGCGGATGCGCTGCGCCATGACTTCCGCCTTGTCGCGCCCGACCGTCGAGAGCAGCGCGGGTAGTTGCCGGTTGATGTTCGAAACGGCCACCTGATCGTGATCCACGAGCGTCAGCCGGCCGATCCCGGCCCGGGCCAGGGCCTCGGCGCACCAGGAGCCGACGCCGCCCAGACCGGCCAGGAAGATATGGCTCCCCGCCAAGCGATGCAGGCCATCGGCGCCGATCAGGATTTCGGCACGCTCGAACTGGGGCGGTACTGGCTTCATCCTGAGTAGCGGGCGACCAGGGTGTCGGCCACCATGCCCGCGAATACACTGGCCCCGAACCAGTTGTTGTGCAGGAAGGCCTTGAAGCAGGCGGCGGGCTGACGGTCACGGATCAGGCCATAGTGGTATACGGCGGTACCCGCGGCGGCCAGGAGTCCGGCGTAGTAGGCGACGCCCAGGCCGTAGTGGTTGCCAACGTAGCCCAGCAGCGCGAGGGTAAGGCCGTAACAAAGCATCACGGCGGCGATATCGTAGTGGCCGAAGGTGATGGCCGAGGTCTTGATGCCGATCTTCAGGTCGTCATCCCGGTCGACCATGGCGTACTCGGTGTCGTAGGCGATGGCCCAGAACATATTCGCCAACAGCAAGGCCCAGGCGATGCCGGGAACACTGCCCTGATGCGCGGCATAGGCCATGGGGATGCCAAAGCCGAAACTGATGCCGAGATAGGCCTGTGGGATGGCGAAAAACCGTTTGGTGAAGGGGTAGCTTGCCGCCAGGAAGGCGGCAACCACCGCCAGTTCTATCAACAACAGGTTGCGTAGCGGCAGGATCAGCAGCAAGGCCGACAGTGCCAGGACCGTGGCCAGCAAGAGGGCTTCCTTCTCGCTGACCTTGCCAGCGGCCAACGGGCGGTTCTTGGTACGCTCGACGTGTGGATCGAAATGCCGGTCGGCGTAATCGTTGACGACGCAGCCGGCGGAGCGCATCAGCACAATGCCAAGTATGAATATCCAGAAGATGCCGAGATCCGGCGCGCCATCGGCGGAAAGCCAGAGCCCCCACAAGGTTGGCCAGGCGAGCAGCAGGATGCCGATGGGTTTGTCCAGGCGCATCAGCTTTTCGTAATGGTTCAGGCGTTCGACCAGGGTCATAGCTGAAGCACTTCCGGGAGAAAGACTTCGGTGACCAGTATGCGATGACCGAGCAGCGCGAACAGGGAGCGGCGCCCCCAAAGCATGTCCGGCAAGGGCCAGCGGCGCGGACGGCGGCGCGGTGCAAGGGATGATGCCGATTCAAGCACCGGTAGTTCAGCGGAAAGCGCTGGATGCGCGGATCGGCAAAGAGAGCCGCGCCCAGCGGACGGTTGCCCAGAGTGGCCAGGGCGCGCCAGGGGCCGCGCATACCGGCGCTAGGCAGCACAGTGTGGGCGAACACCAGAGGCTGGTGCGCGCAGTTCAGGAGGACCTCGCGGATGATGCTGGGCCGGCCTTGAGGGATGTCGAGCGCAGCGAATTCGTCCGGGAAGGGCAGGTCGAGTTCCTGGCGGATGCGCCAGACGTTGAATGCCTGGCAGCGCGCCTGCAAGGCGCGGGTCAGCGAGCCGGTCCGGATCAGCCAGTCATGATAGCGCCCGGCGCACACGGCATGATTGAGCCAGGGGGTCATTGCAATCAGTAAGCAGAAAAGTGCTCATTATCGCACCTGAAACGCGATTTCGTCGGGAATCTGCCGCGGCCGCTGGCGGATCAGTGCCGGATGGCCTTGCCTTGGGAGACTCTCAGCTTCTCGCGAATGACCGGGATAAGTCGTTTGCCGGCGTGCTCGCCCAGGACGATGAGCAAACGCCGGGCGCTGAAGTCGGTGCTCTGCACCCGGGTTACATCCGGTCGGATGATGATGTCCGCGTCGGCGGCTTCGTGCTGGCGCAAGGATTGGCTCATGATCTCGAAGGAGCGCATGATGACGTTGTAGAGGCCTCGGCTGTCGCCATTCGAAGGATCCGGGCCGCCGACATCGACGGCGATTACCACATCGGCGCCAAGTTTGCGCGCGGTGTTTACCGGGATGGGGCTGATCAGACCGCCATCGAGGAATTCGCTGCCTTGCGCCGAGGCGGGTATGAATACCCCGGGGATGCTGCATGAAGCGCGCACGGCAAAACCGGCGTCGCCTTCGCTGAAGACGGCCAGTTCGCCGCTGGGATAGCGGGTGGCAACAGCGGCGAACGGGGTTTTCAGTTTTTCCAGAGGCTTGTTTCCAAGACCCTGGTTGACGAAGTTCTGCAAACTGCGCCCGGCGACCAGCCCGTATTGGGGCTTGCCGGTCACCAGATCGATGACCTCGCTATCCTGCACCTTCATGGCCAGTTCTTCCATGCGTGTTCCGGTGTAGCCCGCCGCCCAGAAGGCTCCGACCAGGCTGCCGGCGCTACAGCCGACGATCAGGTCCGGGCGGATCCCTCCGGCTTCAAGCGCCTTGACTACGCCGATATGGGCGAAACCGCGCGCCGAGCCACCGCCCAGGACCACGGCCAGTTTCTTTCGGCCTTCTGGCGGTGCCGCTGCCCGGCCGGGCAGGGCTTGCAAAGCCACCCCAGTCAGGGCGCTCATGAGCACGTGTCGGCGGTCGATCGAGAACGTCATGCGGCTTATTTCACGGTTTTTGTGGCAGATTCGCCGAACATGGTTTTGAGTATGTCGAAGGCCGCCTGGAAGCTGGTGGCGGGTTCGTCCCGGGTGATGTTTTCAATGAGTTCGTCGAGGACGATGACCTCGACGCGGCGGTTGATTGCCCGGCCGACTTCGCTGTCATTGGGGGCGATCGGCTGGCTCAAACCGAAGCCCTTGGCCTGGAGACGCTCGGCGGGGATGCCGCGGCTGAGCATGGCAAGGCGCACCGATTCGGCGCGGTGTTCGGATAGCCCCTGGTTGTACTCGGCCGTGCCGATGTTGTCGGTGTGCCCTTCCAGGGAGACAGTCTTCCGGGTCTTGTCGCGTAGCAGTCGGGCGACTTTGTCCAAGTACGGGGCGGCGTCGGCTTCGTTGAAGGTGCTTTTGCCGGTCTCGAACATGACCTGACTGGGCAGCCAGATCATCACACCCCGCTCGATTTGCGCGATCGGCAGCTTATCGGCCGGCTTGACGCTGTTCAAAGTGCTCCCGTCGTCGGACGTCGAGGCGCACCCGGACAGAAACAGTGCGAAGACAAGAGTCAGGCTGGCGAGGTTCGTGGTGCGGGTCATGGCGTGTCCGTGTCGGGAAGGATAGGGCACGCCCATGATCCGATGAAACCCCGCGGGTGTCTGTGAATACACTCACAGTGCCGTCTCGGGTCAGGCCCGGGTGCGTTCCAGACCGCGTGGCAGCCAGCGCGCGAGATGCCGTTCGACGGTGCCCGGATGGTGTTTGAGGAGTTCGTCGGCACTCTGGCGGGCGACCTCCAACAGATCCTGGTCGGCTTCCAGATCGGCGAAACGCAGGATTGTCTGGCCGGATTGACGGGCGCCGAGCAGTTCGCCCGGGCCGCGCAGACGGAGATCTTCCTGGGCGATAAGGAAGCCGTCCGAGTTCTCGCGAATGATCGCCAGACGGCGTTTCGCCGCATCCGACAGGGGCGCCGCGTAAAGCAGCAGGCAGGTGGAGTCACGCTGGCCGCGCCCGACACGGCCGCGCAGTTGATGTAATTGGGCCAGTCCCATGCGTTCGGCATGCTCGATGACCATCAGTCCGGCATTTGGGACGTCGACGCCGACCTCGATGACCGTGGTGGCGACCAGCAGGTCGATCTCGCCGCGTTTGAAGCTGGCCATGACCGAGGCCTTCTCATCGGCCTTCATGCGGCCATGCGCCAGGGCGATGCGCAGATCCGGCAGCGCCTGAGTCAGTTCGGCATGGTGTCCTGCGCGGCGCGCAGGTCGATCTTTTCAGATTCCTCGATGAGCGGGCAGACCCAGTAAGCCTGGGCGCCGCCGTGGCAGTAATCGCGCAATCGGGCGATGACCTCGTCGCGACGCCCCTGACTGACGACTTTTGTCGTGATTGGCTTGCGTCCCGGCGGCAATTCGTCGATTACCGAAACATCAAGGTCGGCGTAGTAGCTCATCGCCAGGCTGCGCGGAATCGGGGTGGCCGACATCATCAGCAGATGGGGCGTCAACGGCGTCGCGGAGGCGCTGTCGGTCATGCCCTTTTCGCGCAGGGTCAGTCGCTGTTCGACGCCGAAGCGGTGCTGTTCGTCGACGATGGCCAAGGCCAGCTTGTTGAAGCTTACCGCGCTCTGAAACAAGGCGTGGGTACCGACCGCGACCCCGGCGCTGCCGTTGGCGATGGATTCCAGGGCAGCCTGTCTGGCCTTGCCTTTTTGCGCGGCGGCCAGCCAGACGACTTGCACGCCTAGCGGTTCGAGCCATTCCCGGAATTTCAGGTACAACTGCTCGGCGAGGATCTCGGTGGGCGCCATCACCGCCGATTGGTAGCCACTGCCCGCGGCGCGCAGGGCGGCGAGCGCGGCAATGCAGGTCTTGCCACTGCCGACATCGCCTTGAAGCAGGCGATGCATGGGGTGTCGACCGGCTAGATCGATGCGGATCTCAGCGTCGACGCGTTGCTGGGCATGGGTCAGCGAGAAGGGGAGTTGCCCGGCCAGGCGCCTGGCCAGCCCCGTCGGGTCGTCCAGGGCAACGCTCGCCAAGCGCTGGCGTGCCGCATGATAACGGCGCAGCGACAACTGCTGGGCGAGCAGCTCATCGAACTTCAGTCGTCGCCAGGCACGGTGGTGACGGTTTTCCAGCGCCGTGATGTCGGCATCGGCGGGGGGTGCGTGCAAGTAACCGAGCGCATCGGCGAAATATGGAAAGTTCAGTCGAGCCAATAAATCCTTGGGCAGGATTTCTTCCAGGTCGGCTTCCATGACAACTGTCGGGATGGCTCGCTGCAGAGTGCTCTGCGACACGCCGGCAACCGTCGGGTAGATGGGCGTGAGCGACTGTCTCAAGGGGCTGTCATCCCTGACGACGCGGTAGCGTGGATGAACCATCTCGGCGCCGAAGAAGCCCGGCCGAACTTCGCCAAACAGGCGCAGGCGCAGCCCCGGCCTTAGCTGGGCCACCTGGCTCGGGTAGAAGTGCAGCAGGCGCATGAAGAGTGGCGGATTGGTGTTTCCGCATTCCTGGTCAGGCCGTTCGCTTAGCTCGACTATGAGTTGCCGGCGCGGTTGCTTCTTGATTTCGCTGTGCATGACCGTGGCTTCCAGCAGCACCGGATGACCCGGGCGGGCATCCCGCAATGGGGTCAGGCGGGTTTCGTCCTCATAGCGCAGCGGTAGATGCAGAATGAGGTCAGCGGCGCTGGCCAGGCCGAGCTTGCGGGCGATTGCATCGGTGTCCGGTGCCGGGGGCATGCCGGTCGCGGTTCAGTTGGCGCTGGCGAGGCCGTCCTGAGCGACGGACCGATCGGCGACAGCGCGTTGCAAGTCGGCAAGGTGCAGGAGGATCTTGTCTTTCAGCACCAGCAGGTCGCGGAAACGCAGGCGTGCCTGCTCGGCACCCTGTCCGGCGCGCAGGGCGACGATCTCTGGGCCGATCTGGTGCACCTGCTGGTGTATCGGTTCCAAGGCCCTGAACTCAGGCAGGTGGCCGTAGCGTATGGTGCCGTGGCCATAATACCAATGACCGAAGCGGCAAGACCGATGGTCGGTCAGTTCCGCATCCGTCAGCGTCAGACTGGCCCCCTCGACGTACAGCATGAGGCGCTTGACCCACTTGAGATGATCATATTGCGCGACAAGCAATGGGAAGTCGCTCATTTCCCAGTGTGTGTCTGCCCAGAGTACCCATTGCGGATCCGGGCGGTAGAATTTCACCCAAGCGGGGATCTGACTCGCGTGCATGGCTGGGGCGATGCCATTGCCTTGGGCGATATCGCAACCCAGGCGCATCAGCAAGACACCTTGCTCGGCGTTTTCCACGCCTTCGGCGACGATGACGCGGCGGAATGCCGTGGCCAGACCGATAGCGCCCTCGACCAGGGTGAGGGCATCGGCGCTGTCGAGGATGTCATGAATGAAGCTTTGGTCGATTTTCAGCACATCCGCCGGAATTTCCCGGAGGTAGGTGAGCGAGGCATAGCCTGTGCCGAAATCGTCGAGGGCAAAACGGATGCCCAGGCTACGACAGGCTTCGATCAGGTTGCGGACGTGCTGGGTGTTGCCGATGGCCGCGGATTCTAGGATCTCCAGTTCCAGGGTGCCCGGCGGCAGGGCTGGAAACTCCGCCAGACAGCCGCGCAGGCACTCGAGGAAATCTTCGCGTTGCAGCTGGCGCGCGCCGATGTTGACACTGATTGAAATGTTCAATCCCGCCGCTTGCCATGCGGTCGCCTGCTCAAGCGCCATATGTATGACCTTTTCACCGAGGCTGTCGATGACCTCGCTGTGTTCGGCATGGGGCAGGAAGGTATCCGGCAGCAGCAGGCCGAGTTCCGGGTGGCGCCAACGCAGCAGGGCTTCGAGGCCAATGACCTTGCCGCTGCGCAGATTTACCTTGGGCTGGTAATGGAGTTCCAGTTCGTCACCGGCAATGGCCTGGCCAAGCCGCTCGATGAGCTGTCGACGGCTCTGCACCGCCTGATCCTGGGGCGCATCAAAGAGGTGGTAACCGTTACCGCCCGCCTGCTTTGCCTGGTACATGGCCTGATCGGCGTGGCGCAGCAGGGTTTCGGCGTCGGCGCTATCGAATGGAAAGACGGTGACGCCCAGGGAAGCGCTGAGGCGATGGGTCTGATCGGCGACCTGATATGGCGCGGAACAGAGGGCGAGAATGCGGGCGATGGCGCGCTCAAGCGCATCCATGTTGGCAAGCCCGGTCAGGAACAGGCCGAATTCGTCACCACCCAGCCGGGCTAGCGTATCGCCGGCGCGCGTCACTTGCTTGAGGCGCTGGGCAATCTGCAGCAACAGCTGGTCGCCGGCCAGCCGGCCATGGCGATCATTGGTGGCCTTGAAACCGTCCATATCCAGCAGGGCCAGGGCAAGCAATTCGTTGCCATGCCGTGCCGAGTCGATGGCTTGTTCCAGACGCTTGGCGAACAAGCCCCGGTTGGGCAATTCGGTCAGGCCGTCGAAGTGCGCCAACTGGTCCATCTTGGCGAGCGCCTGGCGCAATTGGTGGATGTCGGTGAACACGGCGACGTAACGCTGCACGCATCCCCGTTCATCCTTGATGACATTGATGGTCAACAGTTCGAGATAGATCTCGCCATTTTTCCGACGATCCCAGATCTCGCCTTGCCAGTGACCTTCTTCATCGAGGGCGCGCCACATGCCTTGAAAAAAGGCGGCGTCGTGTCGACCGGAGCTCAGCAGCGATGGTGTATTGCCGAGCACTTCCTCCCGGCGATAGCCGGTGCTATGGGTAAACGCGGGATTGACATCGACGATACGGTTGTCGGCATCGGTGATGATGACGCCGTCGCGTGTCGTGTCGAATATGCTCCTGCTGATCAGGGTGTAGGGTGCATCCAGGCTCATGTTCTATGCGCGTTCAGGACGCGTCGGCAAGGATTGAGGGGTGAGGCCGTCCGGTGACCTGGGGCGGGAAGCTGAATGGGCTCAAGCCAGGACAAGGACGGCGTCCGCCTCGACGAGCGCGCCGCGTGGCAGGCTGGCGACGCCAACGGCCGCACGGGCCGGGTAGGGCTGAGAAAAATACTGTGCCATGATCTCATTGATCTTGGCGAAGTGGCCGAGGTCGGTCAGATAGATGTTGATCTTGACGATGTCGCCGAGATTGCCGCCAGCGGCCTCGCAGACCGCGCGCAGATTGCCGAAGACCTGATGGATCTGCGCTTCGATGCCGTCCACGAGCTGCATATTCCGTGGGTCCAGGCCGATCTGGCCGGACAGATAGACGGTGTTCCCAGCCTGGACAGCCTGGGAATAGGTACCGATGGCCTGAGGCGCCTGGTCGGTGACGATAATCCGTTTGCTCATGACGTGTTCCATGTGAATTAGACGATGTTGCGCTGTCGCCCTTCGCTGCCGCCTTTGAGGCGACTCACCCGGACGACTTCCTCCAGGCCGCGCAAGGCGCGTATCAGGCGGCCGAGGTGCACATGGTTCTGAACCTGCACGGTGAAGTAGAGGTTGGTGTAGTTGTCCGACTCTTCTTCCATATGCACGTCGTCGATATTCGAACCTTCCGCGGAGATGCCGCTGGCGACCTTCGCCAGCACGCCACGCCGGTTGACCGCGGTGATCTTGATATTGACGTCAAAGGCCTTGTCGATATCCGATGCCCATTCGACATCGACCCATTTGTCGGGGTCGTCCCGATAGTGCGCGACCTGCGGGCAATCGTGTGTGTGGATGATCAGTCCCTGTTCCTTCTTGATCTGCCCGAGGATGGGATCGCCGGGGATGGGCCGGCAGCACTTGGCAAGACGCACGGCCACGCCTTCCGCGCCACGGATATACATCGGCCCCGGGGCGCGTTTCAAGGCAGCGTCGCCATCCTTGGCGAGGAGTTGACGCGCGACGACAACGCCCAGGCGCTTACCCAGGCCGATGTCGGCAAGAATGTCGTCCTGGCTCCGGCCGCTCTCCTTGAGCAGGGGCTCCCAGCGTGCCGCGTCGATGTCCTCCGGATGCCCGCCCAGGGCCCGCAGTGCCTGGCCCAGCAGTTGCCGCCCGAGGGCCACGGATTCGTTCAGATGGACGTGCTTCAGGGCAGCGCGGATATGTGCCCGCGCCTTGCCGGTTACGGCGAAATGGATCCAGGTAGGGTTCGGCCGGGCGCTTTCCGAGGTGACGATCTCGACCCGGTCGCCGTTCTTCAAGGGCGTCGAAAGCGGCATGTACTCGCCGTTGATCTTCGTGGCGACGCAGTGATTGCCGATGTCGGTGTGTACGCTATAGGCGAAATCCACGGCGGTTGCGCGCCTGGGCATGGCCATGATGGCGCCCTTGGGGGTGAATACGTAGACCTCGTCGGGGAACAGGTCGACCTTGATATGCTCCAGGAATTCCACCGAATCGCGGCTATCGGCCTGGATGTCGAGCAAACTCTGCAGCCACTGGTGGGTTTTCTTCTGCGCCTCGGAAAGGCGCGATTCACCGGTCTTATAGAGCCAATGCGAGGCGACGCCGGCATCGGCCAGACGGTGCATTTCCTGAGTGCGGATCTGCACCTCGACAGGCGCGCCGAACGGGCCAAACAACGTGGTGTGCAGGGATTGATAGCCGTTTGCCTTGGAAATGGCGATGTAATCCTTGAACTTGCCGGGAATCGGTTTGAACAGGCTGTGCAGCGCACCCAAAGCCAGGTAGCAACTGGGAATATCGTTGACGATCACGCGAAAGCCGTAGATGTCGAAGACCTCGGTGAACGCCAGATGTTTCTCCTGCATCTTGCGGTAGATGCTGTACAGGTGCTTTTCCCGTCCGCTGACCTCCGCTTCGATACGACATTCCTTGAGCTTGGCCACCACCGAGTCGCGGATCTTGTCGATGACCTCCATGCGGTCGCCCCGGGATGCGGTGATGGCTTTGTCCAGAACCCTGAAGCGCGTGGGATGAAGGTTCTGGAAACACAGATCCTGGAGCTCGTGATACAGGGCGTTGAGACCCAGTCGGTTGGCGATGGGCGCATAAATATCGAGGGTTTCCGTGGCGATGCGCTGTTTCTGTTCATCGCTCATCGCGGCCAGGGTGCGCATGTTGTGCAGCCGGTCGGCGAGCTTGATCAACACGACGCGGATGTCGCGCGCCATCGCCAGGAGCATCTTGCGGAAATTTTCCGCCTGAGCCTGTGCCTTGTTTTCAAAGTGCAGTTTGTCGAGCTTGGTGACGCCATCGACCAGATCGGCGACCGAGGCGCCAAAGTGGCTGGTCAGCTGCGTTCGGGTGACGCCGGTGTCTTCCATGACGTCGTGGAGCAGCGCGGCCACCAGCGTCTGGATGTCCATGCGCCAGCTCGCCAGGATCGTCGTGACCGCCAGCGGGTGCGTAATGTAGGGATCGCCGCCTTTACGGAACTGCCCGGAATGGGCCTCGGCGCTGAAATCCAGCGCTCGGCGGAACGCCTCGGCCTCATCCTCCTTAAGGTATGGGGCGATGTCGTGAACGTCGACGTTCGCAGGCATCGCCGGCCGTGGCGGGGTGTCGATCAGGAGTGGGCCTTGGTGAGAATCTCGGCGCCAATCAGGCCAGCGGCGATCTCACGGAGGGCGATGACCGCCGGCTTATCCTTGTCGGTTTCAACCTTCGGCGTGGCACCGATCGATAACTGGCGGGCTCGATAAGCCGCGGCGAGGGTCATGTCGAATCGGTTGGGGATTCGGTCGATACAGTCGTCAACGGTGATACGGGCCATGTCGGTCTCCTGATTGCGGTAAAGCCTATTCTAGCGCGAAAGCAGGTCCAGCATAAGCGCCGCGAGGCCATGCATCTGCCTTTGGATGCCAAGTCGGCGCGCCCGGAATATGGCTTGCAGGTCGCCAAGGGCGGTGGCGAATTGGTCGTTGACGACCAGATAGTCGTATTCGTAGGCGTGCGACATGTCCTCATGAGCTGCCGCCAGACGCGTCTCGATGACTGCGCCGCTATCTTGACCGCGCCCGATGAGCCGTTGCCGCAGGGCGGCCACGGATGGTGGCAGGATGAAAATGCCGACAGTCCCAGGAATCAGGCGGCGCACCTGGCCGGCACCTTGCCAGTCGATCTCCAGAAGGACGTCGTCGCCAGCGCGCAAGCGTTCGTCGATCCAGGTTTGCGAAGTACCGTAGAAATTGCCGTACACCTCGGCACTTTCCAGAAATTCGCCCGCCGCGAGCCGCGTTAGGAAGTCATCCCGCTGGACGAAGTGATAGTCGACACCTTCAATCTCGCCCGGGCGCGGGTCGCGGGTCGTGAAGGAAATTGACAGGCGAATTTGCTTGTTCTCTTCCAGCAGGGCCTTGACCAAGCTCGATTTGCCGGCGCCAGAAGGCGCTGAAACGATGTACAGGCTGCCGCCAGCGGTGTCAGTAAGGGACATGGAGGCAATGACGCGGGTTTGGGATGTGCATGAGTGTCATGCCAAGGCCATCGTGGTACGGAGATCGCTAAGCACTTCCTGGCAGATCTCCAGAATCTCGTGGCGTGTGTCAGCTTCGATCCCTGGTTCAGGAGCAGCTGGCGCTGGGCGGCTTCTTCCGGGGGGAGCCAGGTCGACATGCCATGGGCAAAGCGGTCCGCCAGGACGACGATCTCATACAGATTCGCGGGTATGCTGTCGGTGATGATGCCGCAGGATTCATGATCCTTGACCGCTTCGAGTATCGAATCCGGCTGTTGCATGGCCGCAAGGAGGGCATGTCCGATGCTGTCATGCCAGTCCATGACCAAGCTGAGCAGTGCCTCGTGATCCTGGCTGAGTATGGGGTGTTCGGCGCAGCGAAAGAGAAGATAAAACGCACCGATGTCATGGACCAGGCCCGCGAACATGGCCTCGTCGGGGCGCACCTTGCGGCTTCGGCTGGCCAGGCATTGCGCCACGGCGGCGGCGGTCACGGAATGCTCCCACAACTTTTGCGAGAGGGCCGAAAACGGCGCCATGTGCTTGGAGCATGCCAACTGTTCGATGGCCAGCGAGAATGAGATCGCCCGGACGGCGTCGACACCGATGCGCAGGATAGCGAACTTCAGGTCGGTAACCTCGCCCGCGTTGCCACGCAAAGCCGCGGCGTTGGCGTGCTGAAGCAGGCGCGACGCAAGCAACGGCTCCATGATGATCCCCTTGGCCAGTTGCTCGACCGATAGATTAGGATCCTTCAGCAGATTGCGAACTTTCAGCGTGACATTGAAATAGGTGGGGAAAACCACCTTGCCGCTGGAAAGGTCGCGGGCTATTTGATCATGGAGTTCAAGGAATGCATCGGGGGTCATTACCAAGTATCACTGAAAATCTCGGGGCGCTCGGAAATGCTGGCGTCCGTATCGATTCCAGTCAATTCCTTGGTGATGTCGAGCAACAACAGGATGTCGTCGACAACGATGAGCGGGAAACCACGGCGTTTGCCGTCGCGGTTGTCGCGCATCAAATGCTGCAGGAAAGCGACGCACTCGGGTTGCCCCCACATGGAAACGAGGCGGTCACGGACGTGGGGGAAGGCCTCAAGGGGAGACGGCGCGGCGCGGAAGCGTGCTTCCAGATCCGAGCCGTCCTTGTCGCTACCCCGCGCATCGGCGGCCCCAGTCAGACTGGGCGCCGCATCCCAGCCCGGCAGGTCGAGGTTGAAATGCTGCCGTAGCTTCAGGCTGTATTGATCGAATTCGGCGCGCTTGCCTGTCTGACGCAGGATATCGAGTAGTTTCAGCCAGGGTTCGACGGCGACTTCCGGGTGATCCTCGACATATTCCTTGAGGGCATCGGCCGCGTCGTTGTTCAGGCCGAAGGCCATCATCGAGTCGGCCAAGTCTAGCATGGTGCGATAGCTGGTCAGGAAAGACGGGCTTTCCGAGTGCACCGTGACGCCACGTACGTTGGCGAACGCCGAACCTCCCGGACTTTCGGCCACGGGTGTTGCGGCGGTTTCCTTCTTGAGCAAGGTTTCGAGCGTGTCCTGAGCGACGCTGGAGGGTTCCGACTTGATACTGACCGTATGTATCGGTGGCATCGCCTCGATCGCTTCAGGCATGTCGCGATGCGTTTTGCGGCCACGCATCAGCCAGAACCCGAGCAAGAGTGCCAGGAGGAATATGCCGAGCAGCGGCAGCCACCATTTTCCGGCGGTGTCCAGAGGCGGCAGGGGGGTCGCCTTGGGTACCTCCGCTGGAGTGATGGGCGGGCTCGGATTGGCTGGCAGGGGAGCGGTCTCGGTCGTGACTTGTCCAGTCTCGGGTACCGCAATGCTCGGCGTCGCGCCGGGCGGCTTTACCGAATCCGCTCCGCCAGTGGGTGACTGGGGCGTGATGCCCTGGCTTTCCTTGAGGTCGGCCAATTGCATCATGGAGCGATAGAGTCGGCGTAATTGTTCGCGCTCGGCCGTGGAGGCTTCCTTCGGCAGTTGGCGCAGGTTGGCGGTCAGGCGCAGGCGGTTGACGATCTCCGGGTCGAGTTCGCCACTCAAGACCAGCTTAGGCCGTTCGCTCTGGGCCGATATCCGCGAGGTTGGCTGCCGGGAGCGACTTTCGGCAGTTCGATGCAGTGCCGGTTTTGACGTTATCGCTTGCGCAGCGCGCTTGCCGGATGATTTTTGCGGCCCGGATCCGGTGGATTTGGCACGGTCAATCTGCGTCAGCCCAGTCGAGCCCGCTTCAGGGAGTATCACCGAGGCCGCTGTAGCCATGGCATCGGTGTGTTCCCGAGGCGAAAACAACAGCACCATGTCGCGGGTCTGGGGGGCGCCGCAAGTGATTTTCAGGCGGATCTGGGCAATGGGTTCGCGATTCGACGACGCCGACTCCAGGCGCAGGTGCAAGCCTTTGGGGGTGTTCTTGATGCTCAGCCTGGCATCATCGATGGGGGGGAAGTCGCTACCCGTGCCCGGATAAAGCAGACTGAAGCAATTGGCGTCGATGAGTTCGCCGGGCTCGTGGAATACTTCGGCCTCGGCCTGGGCGCGTTCACCCAGGGCGGATAGTGTGCGCCACTCGCCGACCCCCAAAGCCCACGCCTGGCTGGCTATGCAGGCAGCAAAAACCAGCCAGATTCGGCTGATCATGCGGGCACGACAACTACGGGTCATGTGAATAATTATTTCCCTGATGCGTAGAATATTATTCATGGGGATGTTACTCCAGGTTTTGCACCTGCTCCCGCATCTGTTCTATCAATACCTTGAATTCTACCGAAGTTTGCGAGAACTCAAGCGAAACCGCCTTTGAGCCGAGCGTGTTCGCTTCGCGATTCAGTTCCTGCATCAGAAAGTCGAGTCGTTTGCCTGTCGCGCCACCGGCATTCAGAACGCGTTCGATTTCATCGAGGTGGGTCAGCAGACGGTCGATCTCCTCATCGACGTCGATCTTTTGCGCGAACAAGGCAACTTCCTGGTGGATGCGCTCGTGATCCGGGCTTTGCAGAATCTCTTCCATACGCTTGGTGATCTTGTCGCGGTAGCCAGCGACGATCTCCGGAACCTGGGGGCGTAGCCTGGCGGATTGGTGGCGCATCGCCAGGACACGTTCCAGGATGACCGCTTTCAACTTGGCGCCTTCACGGGCCCGTGACGCGTTGAATTCGCTCAGCGCCGCGCGCAAGAGCTCTTGCGCGGCGCTGTGCAGGGCTTCCGGATCGGTGCTGTTTTCCTCCAGCATTCCGGGCCAGCGCAGGATTTCGGCGACGCTCATCGGCTTGGCGTCGGGCGCGGACATGCAGACTTGCCCGGACAAGCTCATCAATTGCTGCAGCAAGGCCGTGTTGACAGTCTCGGGTAGACGGGTATGGGTGGCCGCGACATAGTTCACCCGACACTCCAGCTTGCCGCGTCGAACGGCTTCGCCGATACGCTCCCGGAAGATGGGTTCAAGGGCTCTGAAATCCTCGCCCATACGGAACACCAGGTCGAGAAAGCGCGAGTTGACGGCACGCAGTTCGACACTCAGGGTTCCGCTGGGAAAGTCTCGGGATTGCACGGCAAAGCCGGTCATGCTGTTCAAGGTTGCCACGTTTTCGGTATGCTAGATGCACTACAAAGCAGAAACCGCATCATACCGTGCGATTCCATGGCCACTCAAATCGTTGAGCCTCTTCCGGCTGGATTCCTGCTGGATGAGTACCGTATTGACCGGCGTATCGGCGGGGGCGGCTTCAGCATGGTGTATCTGGCTTACGATGGCGAAGGCGAGCCCGTGGCCTTGAAGGAATACCTGCCGGATGGTGTTGTGCGGCGCAATGAGGACTATAGCGTGGCGCCCATGTCCGAGGAAAAGGAGCGTTCCTTTCGTCAGGGCATGCGCTTCTTTTTCGATGAGGGGCGCACACTGGCGCATATCCGTCATCCCAATGTGGTGCGCGTACTTAGTTTCTTCCGCGCCAATGAGACCGTTTACATGGTCATGAAGTACGAGCGCGGCAAAACCTTACAGCGCCATATCCAGGAAATGGGCGACGAGCCGATGCGGGAGTCCTATCTGCGCGGCATTTTCATCCGTCTGCTCAATGGACTGAGGGAAGTCCATGCCAGTCGCTTGCTGCATCTGGACATCAAACCCTCCAACATCTACATCCGCAGCGACGCCACGCCAGTCCTGATCGATTTTGGCGCGGCCCGGCAAGCCCTCTCAGGGGATGCGCATACCTTTACGCCCATGTATACGCCGGGTTTCGCTGCCCCCGAGCAATATGGTCAGCGTGATCGACTCGGGCCGTGGACAGACATCTACGCGGCAGGCGCCAGCATCTACGCCTGTCTTGCGAAAGCGCCGCCGCCACCCGCGAATGAGCGCCTCGAAGAAGATAAATTTCAACCCGCCGCGAACCGCCTTAAAGGCCTTTATACCGCGCCGTTCCTGGAATTGGTCGATAGCATGCTGAGGCTGAATTACCTGGAACGACCGCAAAGCGTGTTCACCGTGCAAAAACACTTGATCGCCGTAACCCCGATTGAAAAGCCTGTGCCCGCACCCGGCATCCTGGCCCAGATTCGCGACCGGCTACAGCGCCCACTATGAAGTACACCGTCTACGAAGGCAGCCGCAGAGGGGGGCGCCCAGCCAATGAAGACCGGGTTGGGTATGCCTACACCACCGAGTCCCTGGTGATGGTGCTGGCCGATGGCATGGGCGGCCACAGCCGCGGAGACCTCGCGGCGGAAATACTGGTGCGCGAAGTGCTGAAAATGTTCCGCGATCTGGCGCGACCGGACCTGCCCAATTGCCAGGAGTTTCTCCTGGACGCGGTCTATGCCGCGCATGCAACGATCAACGAACATGCCTTGCATCAGCGCATGAAAGATCCGCCGCGCAC
This sequence comes from Hydrogenophilales bacterium, assembly GCA_016703155.1. Lineage (GTDB taxonomy): Bacteria > Pseudomonadota > Gammaproteobacteria > Burkholderiales > Thiobacillaceae > JADJCP01. Next base: position 338,407 of record JADJCP010000001.1, on the reverse strand, counting down.
CACCTGCGTTGTTTGTGTCGTACAGGATGGCTTGGCTTGGTGGGCCCATGTCGGCGATTCCAGGCTTTATCACTTCAGTCAGGGGCAGCTCAGTCAGCGCACGATCGATCATTCCGCTGTCCAGCAACTCGTTGACAGTGGCCTGCTGGCCGAAGATCAGATGAGCACGCATCCAGACCGAAACAAGCTGCTCAATGGCCTGGGCGGCTACATCCTGCCCAATATCGAATTGTCGCAAGCGGTGCAGTTGGCTCAGGGCGATGTCCTGCTGCTTTGTTCCGACGGCTTCTGGTCGCACCTGAATGCGCCGGAGATGCTCTCCTCGTTGCGTGCCCATCCGCTACGCGATGCCGCATCGCTGCTCATGGATGAAGCCGAGGCGCGCGGCGAGGGGCGGGGCGATAATCTCTCGGTCGTGGCCATGCGCTATGGCGCGGATGTCTTCGAGGATGTCGCGGAGGAAGGCCTGCACACGGATTACCTTGATGGCTTCACCACCGAGATGAACTGGTTGGCGGGTCGCGAAAACGCCGCCAGGGACGACCAGGAAATCGATATCGATCAAGCCATCGCCGAGATTCACGAGGCCTTGAATAAATATGACCCCAAGAAAGGAAATCCACAGTGAGTTCAACTGACAGGCCATCCGGCCGCGCTCCCCATGAATTGCGCCGCGTCCGATTGGTGCGTGGCTTCACCAAGCATGCCGAAGGGGCGGTATTGATCGAATGCGGCGACACCCGCGTCCTGTGCACTGCCAGCGTTCTCGAAAAGGTGCCGCCACATGTCAAAGGCAGCGGTGCCGGCTGGCTGACGGCGGAATACGGCATGTTGCCACGCTCGACGCATACGCGCACCGACCGCGAGGCGGCGCGCGGCAAGCAGAGCGGCCGGACGCAGGAGATCCAGCGCCTGATCGGGCGTTCCCTGCGTATGGCCGTCGATCTGGAAAAGCTCGGCGAGCGTACTCTTCATGTCGACTGCGATGTACTGCAGGCCGATGGCGGTACGCGTACCGCCAGCATCACCGGCGCCTGGGTCGCGGTGCACGATGCCATCGAGTGGTTGGTGCGCGCCGGCAAACTGCCGGCCAGCGTCATCCGCGATCACGTCGCGGCTATCTCCGTGGGCATCTACCGGGGCGTGCCGGTGCTGGATCTGGACTACGCCGAGGATTCCGATTGCGACACCGACATGAATGTCGTCATGACCGGCTCCGGCGGCATCATCGAGGTGCAGGGCACCGCCGAGGGGCATCCCTTCAGCCGGGGCGAACTGGACAGCCTGCTGGCCCTGGCGGAAAACGGCGTCGGCCAATTGGTCGCGGCGCAAAAGGCCGCCATCGTCGAGGTGCTGGCATGAAAAAGGTCGTCATCGCCTCGAACAATGCCGGCAAGCTGCGCGAGATTCAGGAAATCCTCGCACCCCTGGAGATCGAAGCCATGCCCCAAGGTGCCTTCGGCGTCCCGGAGTGTCCGGAACCGCATGTCACTTTCATCGAAAACTGTCTGGCCAAGGCGCGTCACGCCTCGGCGCACACGGGTTTGCCGGCGCTCGCCGATGATTCCGGCATCTGCGTCGACGCCCTGAACGGCGCCCCCGGCGTCTATTCGGCCCGCTTCGCCGGCGAACCCAAGTCGGACGAGCGCAACAACCAGAAACTGATCGCCACCCTACAAGGCGAAAGCAACCGTAAGGCGCACTACTACTGCGTCATGGTCTATGTGCGATATCCGGACGATCCTCAGCCGATCATCGCCGAAGGTTCCTGGCATGGCGAGATCATCGATACGCCACGCGGTGCCGGTGGCTTCGGCTACGACCCGTATTTCCTGCTGCCGGCCTTCGGTCGCACCGGCGCCGAACTCAGCGCCGTCGAGAAAAACGGCATCAGCCATCGCGGCCAGGCTTTGCGCATGCTGGTGGAACGGCTCACGGGCGCCTGATTGTCTGACACCGCTGTGGCGGTACGGCCTATGGGCATTCAGGTTCCGCCACCACTCGCCCTGTATATCCACATCCCCTGGTGCGTGCGTAAATGCCCGTACTGCGACTTCAACTCGCATGCGCTGCGCGGTGACATCCCCGAGGCAGCGTATCTGCAGGCATTGCGTCGCGATCTGGAGAGCGCTTTGCCGAGTGTCTGGGGTCGGCCGATCACGTCGATCTTCATCGGTGGCGGCACGCCCAGCCTGTTGAGCGCGGGCGCCCTGGATGCGCTGCTGACCCAGGTGCGCACGCTGCTGCCGGTGCGTCCGGGGGCCGAGGTCACCCTGGAGGCCAACCCGGGCACCTTCGAGGCGGCGCGCTTCAAGGCCTATCGCGCGGCCGGCATCAACCGGCTTTCGATCGGTGTGCAGAGTTTCGACTCGGCGAAGTTAATCGCGCTTGGCCGCATCCACGATGGCCGAGAGGCGAGGGCGGCGGTCGAAGTGGCGCGCGGCCTGTTCGACAACCTCAATCTCGACCTGATGTACGCCCTGCCGGGCCAGGATATGCTCGAATTGCGTGCCGATCTGGATGCCGCCATCGGCTTCGCGCCCGAGCATCTTTCGGTCTATCACCTGACCCTGGAGCCGAACACGGCCTTCGCCTCGGCGCCGCCGCCGCTGCCCGACGACGACCTGGCCGCGGATATGCATGAGTGGCTGGAGATGCGGCTCGCAGAGGCCGGTTACGATCACTATGAAACTTCGGCCTATGCCCGACCGGAACGCTATTGTCGGCACAACCTGAACTACTGGCAGTATGGCGATTACCTGGGCATCGGTGCCGGCGCGCATTCGAAGCTCACCAGCGCGGGCGGTGTGCAGCGCCAGGCACGGGTGAAGCATCCCAACGACTACCTGGCGCATTCCGGAACCCCGCTGGCCTTGGCCGAGGAACGCCAGGTGGGACGTGCCGACCTGGCCTTCGAGTTCATGATGAATGCCTTGCGTCTGAACAGCGGCTTCGATCCGGCACTGTTCACCGAGCGCACCGGCTTGCCGATCACGCAGATTGAAGCGCGCCTGGTACGCGCCGTCGAACTCGGTCTGCTGGAACGCGATCTGCATGCGATTCGGCCGACCGGGCGCGGTCAGCGCTTTCTCAACGAGTTGCTTGGCCTGTTTCTTGATTAGCCGTGGAGAATCCCATGTCCGCCATCGACGATAAACGTCTGCCCGGCTTGCTTCTGGCTGGGGTGTTCGCGGTGCTGCTCTGGTCGGGCATCGCCCCGAAAGATCGCTTTACCTGGTTTCTCGAGGTGGCGCTGGTGCTCATTGTCCTGCCGATACTGCTGTTCAGCCGGGCGCGCTTTCCCTTGACCGTACTGGCGTATCTGGCCATCGCCCTGCATGCCGTCATTCTCATGGTCGGCGGCCATTACACCTATGCCGAGATGCCCCTGTTCAACTGGCTGCGCGACAGTTTCGATCTGGCGCGCAACCACTATGACCGTGTCGGTCATGTCGCCCAGGGGTTTTTCCCGGCCATCGTCGCCCGCGAGATTCTCATCCGCCGCTCGCCACTCAGGCCCGGTGCCTGGTTGTTCTTCCTGGTGACTTGTTTCTGCCTGGCGTTCAGCGCCTTCTACGAAATGATCGAATGGTGGGTGGCGATCAGTTCCGGCGACGATGCCGTCGCCTTCCTGGCCACCCAGGGCGATGTCTGGGACACCCAATGGGATATGTTCCTGGCCCTGCTTGGCGCGATAAGCGCGCAACTGCTATTGTCGAAACCGCACGACCGGCAATTGTGCCGGTCAGGATTTCTGAACTGAGAACACCATGTCCGATTGCCGCGACCCCGCTTGCCAAACCCCCTACCAGCCCGGCTCCCTGGGAATACCGCGCGTCGGTCCATTCGATCCCGTTGCCTTCGAGCAGGCGGTGACCGACCTGCTCCGTGCCTGCGGGGTTTCACCCGACTCGGTACACACCGGGCGTACCGCGCAACGGGTCAGGCAACTCTGGGAGCGACGCCTGCTCGGCGGTTACGAGATGGATCCCGGTGAGGCGCTGGGTGAAGGCTTTGCCGACGACCGCGACGACATGGTCGTGGTGCGCGGCATCGCCATCCACGGCGTCTGCCCGCACCATCTGGTACCGTTCCGCGGCGTCGCCCACGTCGGTTATATCCCCGGTGGACGCCTGCATGGTTTTGGCCGCATTGCCCGACTGGTCGATGCCATCGGCCACCGCTTCACCTATCAGGAATGGATGACCCGCGACATCGCCGAGGCACTCATCAGCCACGGTCAAGCCGTCGGCGCGGCCTGCGTCATCGAGGCCGAGCAGCTTTGCCTTCTGCTTGGCGAAGACCGGCGCGGCGACGAACGTGTGGTCACCCAATCGTTCACCGGAACCTTCCGGGACAACCCGCAATTACGCTCCGAATTCTTGCGCGCCATCGGCGGGGTGATGCCATAATGAAATCGTCTTGTATGGCCTGAATCGATGGAGTCAAACATGCGTCAGAAAGTCCCCGCGACCCCCGCTGAATTCGATCACACACGTGTCGTCGAGCGTCCGGACGGCTTTTTTTGGCTGGACAAGGATACCGGCGCGACCTTTGGCCCGTTTACCACCTTGCTCGCCGCAGTCGAGGATATGGAATACAACGCCGAGTCGGACTTTGAATCGGAAAATGCCCTTGATGAAATCGAGGACGAGCTTGGCCTGACCGCATGGGTCGACCCGGATACCGGTGAATTGGCCGAAGATACCCTGACGCATCTGGAAGACCACTGAGCCTTGGTATTTTGGTGCTCAGGCAGAAATGAAAACCGGCCCGCATCGGGCCGGCTGAATGCCATGAATATATTCTTTGCTCAAATCACGGCGTGCTGTTTGACCTCGCCGCGCTGCTTGCATGTGTGCTCTTCAAGCTGCCGTTTGGCTGCGTCGAAAGCATCGCGCAGAACCACATAGACATCCTCATCCATTTCCTTGCTGACGATGACCTCGCCGCCAGGAACCTTGATGTCGAGGTGCACGCTGAATTGTTTGCCCTGATGCTTATGCTTGCCTGGCATCTCGACGACGACGTGGTTGCTCATGATGTTTGGAAACAGATGATCCAGCTTCTCGGCTTTTTCCCGAATACGGGTTTCGACGGCGTCGGAATGAGCAATATCGCGCAAGGTGATTTGCAGCGGAAGTTTCATGTTGTCTTCCTTTCTTCAGTATTCAATGATTTCTCGTGTTGCCGGCCACTCTCCAAGGTGAACGCCGACAATTTCATTAAAGACCCAAGCGGGCCTGCCCGCAAGCACTGGCGATGGAGTCTGGCCTTGGTCAACGCGTGACGCGGCTTTGTGCTGACCTATTCGGGGTGTGGCTTAGCCCAGTGAGAGGGCGTGCAGGAACCATGCGCAATACCGGAGGTGTACAAGAATTAAGATTGGATCTGTTGATCTGATCCAATGTCACAGTGGTGTTTCAACTGAGTCCGACAAACACCGAAATTAGCTTGATTGAGAAAATCCAGCCTTGCTGTAACCAACTGGATTCAATCAGGAAATCTGGTCGGGGTGAGAGGATTCGAACCTCCGGCCTCCACGTCCCGAACGTAATCTGTTCGTGATGCCTGAATGGCTTGAAGCCCAGTTTTCATGCGGGTTTCAACAGCATCGCTGCAAGTGTTGATAGTCGTTTGTCACGCTCCTGTCACAGGGGCTTTGAAATGGCAACTATCCGCCAACGTGGTAACAAGTGGCAGGCGCAAGTGCGCCGGCTTGGCTTCCCTCCCATATCCCAATCATTCCAATCCAGACAAGACGCCGAGAAGTGGGCAAGAGCCGTCGAGCGAGAGCAGGACATGGGCGCTTATGTCTGCCGTACTGAGGCCGAGAGCACCACACTTAGCCTGCTTATCGAGCGATACAAGGTTGAGGTTGTCCCCGCATTCCGGGGAGCACATACCGAGGTAGGCAGGCTGGCAAACATAGCCATTGCTATAGGCAAGCTGAGCCTGACAGCAATCACGCCTCTGGTTGTCGCCAGCTACCGGGATCAACGTCTAAGGTCGGTCACGCCTTCAACTGTGCTCAGAGAACTACAGACGCTTTCAGCCATGCTTAACCATGCCCGTAGGGAGTGGGGCATTCCTATCAGCAATGCAGTCGAGGCAATCCGTAGGCCATCCCCGAATCGTGCCAGAGATCGGAGGTTGGAACCTGAGGAGGAAACCCGTCTGATGGACGCACTCGATAGCAAGGGAAGAAACGATAAGGGTCAGCTACAGGCAGGAACCCGTAATCCTTGGATCAAACCGATAGTGCGGCTTGCACTTGAAACGGCTATGCGTAGAGGGGAACTGCTGTCACTCAGATGGAAGAACATCAACATCGACAATCGGACAGCTTACCTGCCCATGACCAAGAACGGAGAGTCGCGGACCATACCCCTCTCCAGTGCCGCTAAAGCAGTCCTGCAAGGCTTGCCACGGTCTATTGATGGGAGAGTATTCCCGGTCCCCGGCGGCCACCCAAACTGCCCCACTTATGGCCACCCAAACTGCTCCACCCTGGCCATGGGGATCTGACGAGTTGGTGCCAGTGAATTTGGTGCCATAAGCCTGACTGGCAGGACGTTACCTTCCACCCCCTCATGGCCCGAGGGGATCAACGGAGTGAACGTCTTGAAACCACACCTGCAAACCACGATCTGGACGCTGCTCAAGGGCGGCGCCAGCCAGCGCGAGATCGAACGGGTGACGGGGATTTCCCGCCACACCATCCGCGCCTACCAGCAACGCTTTGACGCTGATCCGGCAACGGCCCCGGGGTGGCCACCGACCCGGCCGGTCAAACTGCTCCACCCCGGCCACCGGGGTCACCTCAGGCGGCCACCTCCAAGTGCGAACCCCACCGTATCTTCATCGAGGCCCAGGTCCCACTGGGCCGTAACGCCACCGCGATCTACCAGGACCTGGTCGACCGGCACGGCTTCGAAGGCGCCTACAACTCGGTCAAGCGCTTCATCGCCCATCTCGCCACAAGGAACCCGAGCAGTTCGACCGGCTGAGTTTCCTGCCCGGCGAGGAGATGCAGGTCGATTACGGCGAAGGCGCGCCCACCCGGGTGCTCGGCACCGACCGCTACCGCAAGCCCCGCCTGTTCGTCGCCACCTTGCGCTACTCGCGGCGCAGCTTCCGCCGCGTGGTTTGGACGTCCGGCCAGCAGGTCTGGGCCGAACTGCATGAGCAGGCCTGGCGCTACTTCGGCGGTTCCTGCCGCTACGTGGTCCTCGACAACCTGAAGGAGGGGGTGCTCAAGCCCGACCTGTACGAGCCCGAGCTCAACCCGGTCTTCGCCGCCACGCTCAAGCACTACGAGGTGGTGGCCGATCCGGCCCGGGTACGCGACCCGAACCGCAAGGGCACGGTCGAGAATGCCATCCAGCATACCCAGTCCACCGCGCTCAAGGGACGGCGCTTCGAATCGATCGAGGAGCAGAACACCTTCCTGGAGCACTGGGAGTGCAAATGGGCCGCCTCGCGCATCCACGGCAGCGAACGCCGCCGGTGCAGGCCATGTTCGAGGAGGAGCGGGGTCACTTTGCAGCCGCTGCCCGCCACCGGGATGCAGTACTTCACCGAGATGCCGCGCACCGTGTGCGATGACAGCTGCGTGCGCGTCGACCATAGCAGCTACGCCGCCCGGCCCGCCGCCATCGGCTCGAAGGTGCTGGTGCGCCTGTTCGAGCGCCGCATCGAGATCCGGGACTTGCGCAGCCACGCCTTGCTGCGCACCCACGCCCGCGCCGATCGCCCCGGTTCCGTCGTGCTGCCGGCCGCCGAACGGGTATTCAACCCCTCCCGGGAAACCCGCTACATCCTCGATCAGGCCAAGGTGATCGGCCCCCACGCCGCGCAGTTATGCGAGCGGCTCTTCGCCCTCGAGGGCCGGGTCGGACAGCGCAAGCTCTGGGGCATCGTCAACCTCGCCAAGCGCTACCCGAACCACCTGCTCGATGCCGCCTGTGCCGCCGCCATCGAGCAGGGCGTGTACAGCTACCGGCACGTCAAGGCACTGACCGAGCGGCGGGTGGCCGAGGCCTTGGCCACCCTCCAGGCCGACTCTCCGGCACCCTCGCCATCGGCATTGACCCAGGCGCACACCTCATCCGCGACACCGACGAGTACGGCGATCTCTTCACTCAGATCGCCTCCGCCGCCGCCACCACCCCATCCCTCGAAGGCAGCCAACCATGAACCTGATCGAAATCGAACGCACCCTGCGCCAGCTGCGCCTGTCCGGCATGGCTGACACCCTGTCCACCCGCGTGATGGAGGCCCAGGTCGGCCAGCCGCCCTTCCTGGAGACCCTCGCCAACCTGCTTCAGGACGAACTCGATCGGCGGCGCTCGCGCCTGACCGAACGCCGCTACAAGCGCTCCGGCCTCGACGAGCGCCCCACGCTGGCGGACTTCGACTGGCGCTTCAACCCCAAGCTGCCACGCGCCGCCTGCTTCGAGCTGCATACCCTGAAGTTCGTCGGCGAGGGCGCCAACGCCCTGATCATCGGCAAGCCCGGCACCGGCAAGAGCCATGTCGCCAAGGCGGTGGCCTACCAGGCCACCCTGCAAGGCTATGACGTCCGGCATGTCGAGGCCGACACGGAGTTCGCCCGTTATGGCCTGGCCAGCGCCCCGGAACAGGCCGGCTTGCTCAAGGGGTGGATCGAGCCGGATCTCCTGATCCTCGACGATCTGTTCCTGGCCCGACGCATCGCTGACGTGAGCGCCGAGCTCCTGCAGGCCATCGTCCACCAGCGCTACAAACTGCGCCGGGCCATCGTCATCACCTCCAACCGGGTGGTGCAGGATTGGGGCAAGTACCTCGGTGACGCCACCATGGCCACCACCATCCTCGACCGCCTCATGCACCGCTGCTCAATGCTTGAATTCGAAGGCCGAAGCTACCGCCTCAAGGAGGCCGCCGCACGTATCGCCGTCACCCCTGAGCAGGCATAATCCGACCGTCCTGCCCTGGAGCAGTTTGACCGGCCATAAGTGGGGCAGTTTGGGGTGGCCAGCGGGGCGGTCACGCCTAATGCCCTTAAACACGCCTGGAAGCGCGCCTGTGAAGCTGCTTGCATCATTGATTTGCACTTCCACGATCTACGCCATGAGGCAGCAAGTCGGATGGCTGATCGTCTACCCAATATTATCGAACTGGCTGCCGTCACAGGCCATAAAGATGTCAAGATGTTGGCGAGGTACTATCATCCGAGAGTAGAAGAATTGGCCAGGAAGCTAGGCTAAATTGGCGTCATTGCCGAGATGGCAGGGGGTATGTGGGTCATCTCGGTCGAGAAAGCCTCAGATCGCGTTAGATCGCGTCTAAACGCCATTCTTGTGGGGTCGGTCACGAAGTATGTAAGACCGCCGATGGCTGACGCCAACGGCTTTGTGCCTTCGTTGCAGGGGTTCCCCTTCGGTTCCGCCATCGCGTCGCCACTGCGCCATTCAGCGGTGAAGCTGCTCAATGGCTTGCGACTCGCAGACGGCTACGCTTCTGGTGTTTCGGCGTAAGAACCCTAGTTTGCGTGGGAATGGTCTTGTCAGGCTCAGCATGTTACATAACACAAGATTATGTGCCTTGCCCTTTGGGCAGCGGTGCGGCTCACGCCCACATAATTTGGCATTATGCAAAATGCAGATCCTGGCTATTGAGTTGACTACAAAACATCCCGCTCTTGGCATCCTCGGTATGTCTACAATGAAACATGTAAGCAGAACACAGGGACGTATACAGATGGGGGGTGGGCATGCTGGATTTTATTCGGTCTATTTTCGAGCCCAATCGAGCGCACGACGATGCCGGGGGCTACAGCCTGGAATATCTCGAAACAACGAGTAGTCCCCAGTGGCCATCGCAACCCAGTCAAGCGAGGGCGATCGTGGTCGGTATCGGAGGTTGCGGCAAAAACGCGGTTCAATACCTGCATGACAAACTGCCACCAGCCATAGGATTGTTCTGGCTTGTTCAAGAGCCTGGTCAGCCACTAAGCGCCTGGAGGCAGGACACAAACGCATCTTCGCCTCAGTTGCTGGGACACGGTGAATCCGTATTCAGGCAGATCATGTCCGGCATCGAAACCCTGTATTTGATCTGTGGCTTGGGCGGCTCAGTTGGGTCGGATTTCTCCCTCAAACTGGTTCGGCTGGCCAGTGCTCTCTCGATTAAGACCCACGCACTGGTGACGATGCCTTTCGCTTTCGAGGGAACGAGGGTCACTGCGGCTCGGAAGGCGCTGGATCAACTCACCGAGGAGACCACCACCTGCATGGTGTTTCACAACGATGAACTGCGTGCCATGCTGAGTGGACAGGCCACCCTTGAGTATGCTTTCACTCTACATAAGTTATGGTTAACGCATACCCTTCTCTGTCTTCAGCAGATTTCTGAAGTGGGCTTGCTCGATGGCCTCGGGCAAGGCAATCGACTTTGCATGGGATTTGGTCGGTCAGACGACCCAAATCAGATTGAAAGAACCATCGAGGTGGCATTGAAATGCCCATTGCTCCCGCACGGCGTTCTTCATCAAGCGAATCGAGCATTCCTGCTGCTGGGGACTGCCACTACCTTGCCCAGCGCAGCTGTTACACAGGCTGGAATATCTGCCAAAGCTCAATTAGCGTCGATTCCAGTCATCAACGTACAAGCTCAACGAGATAGCCGGATGAACGGTGATCTCTATGTGACATGCTTATTAATTTACGGAGCCCCACCATGAAAACGGTCAGCATCGGGATGGCATTATTGATGGGCCTTAGCGTTGCACAGGCTGGGGATAAACCTGTCTTGACCTACGAAAAGATTGGGTATATTGCACAAAACTGTGCTTCTAGTTCTGGATTTGCGGCATGGCTGGAAAACAAACCTGGGATCACGAAAGTAACCCAGTCTTTTATCCATTTAACCTCGCTTCCATCGAAAAGCAATGTGTTCTTCACAATGCAGGGTAGAAAGTATTCTGTGCGTGAGCCCAGATTTATCTGCGCGGGGAGAGGTCGTATCGATTGCTTTAAAAAGCGACTCACTCAATCGTACCTACAAAAAATATAGTCGGCACGAACGACAGGAGATCCAGTACCTTGATAATGTACTTGCTGAATATGAAGCCAAGCATAAAAAATAGTCAGACTAAGCGGCCTCAAAGCACATTTCAATTGATGATGCGTGTTGCAATGTGGTGTGCGATTTCTCTTGGCGGTATTGCCACTAATGCTTACGCACTCTCCCCTGACCAAATTTTCAATAAGGTTAAGGATTCGATAGTTGTTGTAAAAGTTTTTGACGAGAATATAGAACAGCTCGCATTCGGAAGCGGTGTGGTTCTGTCGCCTCTGAATATTGGAACGAATTGCCATGTGGTTGAAGGTGCACGTTATATCCTCGTGCAAAATGGTAAGCAAAGTTCCCTTGCATACCTGGCAGCTGGAGATGAAAGCCTTGATATATGTGTTATTCAGCCAGCCAATCCTATTGGTATCCCTGCCGTCGTTGGTAATACAACAAAGCTTCGCATAGGGGAGCGGGTTTACGCAGTAGGTGCACCAGAAGGATTAGAACTAACATTTTCTGAAGGGCTAGTGTCAGGAATCAGAGATATGCTCATTCAAACATCAGCGCCGATCTCATCTGGTTCCAGCGGAGGAGGTTTGTTTGACACCAATGGCCGCCTTCTAGGGTTTACCACACTTATGCATAAACGAGGTCAAAATCTTAATTTTGCAGTTCCCGTGGAGTGGGTGGCTTACGCCAAACCGATTGTGAATAGTGAAGCATCTTCTCCGGCCGCAATTGTCGGGCCACCGGAGATCGGTCCAGCACCGGCCGGCCCTGCCCCTGCATCACCTGCCCCTGCATCCAACAACACATTTGTTTTAGAGCCTATCGATATAATTTCAGATCAAAGCGTAAGTATGGTGTTAACGGATGATGAAAACAATAAGCGTATTGATTATATTGAAAGAATTAAAATAAAAATTCTTGGTCTAATAAGATTTCCTCCAAAATTGGCGGGTAAATCACCCCCCCAATCTGTTTTTCGTGTGTATGTTGCTGATAATGGAACGGTTACAAAGACTCGTCTATTAAAATCCAGTGGTATAAATGCATATGATCAGGCTATGGAAAGGGCGATCATTTCTGCATCACCGCTTCCACTTCCCCCTGGTAAGAACTCCATGGTGTTCATTGATGGAATCATATTGAATTTTCGCCAGACTCAATAAAGTGTAATCTTATAATCTAACTTGGCTTCAGTATTCATTCGACTCCAAGGTTTATAAATAAGGGGGAAAAAGTTATTTGGTTATGCGGTGCTGAATGACCATGACTTTCTAGTTTTATGATAATAGGTGGCATATGGTCGGCTTAGCGGGAAAACTCGCAAATGAACTTATGATTTAATAGGTAAGCAATGATGACTACTTGGTGGTATGAAAGCAATGGCAAGCAAACAGGTCCACTTGCACAAAGAGACATTATTCGACTTATTCAGCGTGGAATCATAGTCTCCAAAACCCTGCTCTGGAAAATTGGTATGGACACATGGCTTCCACTCGGTGAAATTATGGAACTACAAGCGTTTAAGGTCGTGCCGCCGCCATTACCACTAAAAAAACGTGACACCATAACTCCTACCGTCATCACATCTCAGCGTATTCCTGATATTACCATAAAATATAGTAACGCCCTTCTATCACAACCACTGGCCTACCGCCTTTCACGTTTTCTTCGCACGCTCATTCGATATTATGTGGGAAGTGGCGCTTGTATCTTTCATCTTGGCTTTTATATTGGCCCTTTATTCTTCGGTTTTTGTTAAGTGGTTTATTAGCCCAGGAGCAGATTATTTATTTGAGATTATGTGCATTCCCGTCGCACTGGTTCTGGATGCGTCAATACACCAGCTATTTGGCAATACACCTGGAAAAGCAATGTTAGGGTTGAAAGTGGAGTTACGTGGCGAATCAATACTAAGTTATAGTCAGTATCTTGGTCGCAATTTTTCAATGTGGGCGAAGGGGATGGCCTGTGGTGTTCCTGTTATTTCATTTTTCAGCATGATTAACCAGTCAGTAAGAATTGCTGATGGGAAACAAGCAAGTTATGATGAGTCAGGAGGTTATAATTTGAGGGCCAAACCTATTGGATGGGTGCAAGTTATAGGTTTCGGTATGGCCTATCTCTCATTAATTGTGGGCATAATGTTGTTAAAGCGAATTGGGTTGTATCACTGATTTAACCATCTAGTGAAAATACTCGCTGATGGGTAATTTCAAACCTGCCGGAGGGGTGATTCATGATTGATTCTGCAGGCGTGCTTGTTAATGCATTTGCCGTGATTGTTTCAGGGGTGGCAGGTTTTTTGTCAGGAAAAGAGGAATCACGGGGATATGCCATACAAAGAATTAACTTATATGGTACTGATGGTATGCTTGGTATTTCTATTCATGACTTGCCTGGTTCTGGATATCACAAATTATACTCATGGGTGCTAACAATATTGTATGGGATACTTCTTTACTATAATAGTATTGATACATTTATATTTTTGATGATTATGATTGCAGTATATTATGGTATCTGTAGGGTTAATGGCGCTGCAGCTTGGAAATACTTTGCATATGAAAGTACATGTGCTCTGTTGCGTGGCTATGTCATCAAGCTATCAGTTGGGAACGATGAAGAGAGAGAAATGTTGTTTTATAAATTATCGGCTGTATTTTCATTGAGCCAACAAATTATTATTGGACTACCGTTGCCAAAATATACAACAGACTATGAGGATATGTTAAATGAATTTAGGAGGAAATTTAACTAATGGCTTTTGTTAATGTTGTAATATATTGTGAAGTGTAAGCGGCGCGTCTGGCATTCAGACGCAATGCATTTTATCATTCTTAAATATTGTGTCTTTTCAGGGTTCATTATTATATGTATGAATGATTGGATGTATTACTTTTCTCATTGCCTTGTTTGAGCGTAAACGCTTGATAAACACTTATATGGTGTTTGAGATGTGTGTAAAAGTTATTTACCATTGTTTGTTTTCAATGATTCGATATGAAGGAAGTGTCGATGTTTTTGCCTATAGCTAATGCAGAGTTCGCACAATTGCTGGCATCTGCCGGGCAGTTCGACGTACACAAGTGGTCAGAGTACCCAGAAGTCGGTCGCATCGTCTCTGATCTTAATACTGAGATTCTTAGACATAGAAAGAATATTAACCCATTGGCACGTAACACTGGCCAACAAGCTGTAAAAAAACATCTTAGAGTTCTGATCCTTGATTTATATGTGGCAAGCAAGTGCCCAAATCCTTGGCGAGGTATATCAAAGCATAAGCCTGACTATCAAAAAAAATCTCGTTATAGAAAAATATTTTTAACTTACGACTATCTTATACCGCTAATCGATGATCTTACCGAACTCGGTTATATCGAGCAGCATCTTGGGTTTCATCCCCATGATGGAAGGCCAGGATTCCGGACACGCATAAGAGCGACTAGCAAGTTATTAGAACTAATTGAATCGCCTGATATTGGTTTGAATAATATAATTAACGAAGCGGGTATGTTGAAGGTAATTGTTGATAATCCAGCGGCCGAAAGAGAAACGATTATACTTCGTGATGATAACAAGCATCCTGTCGAATACGAAGACACCAACGAGACGATCACGATGCGTAAAAATCTCCAGATCCTCAATAATCATATTGCTAAAGCACGTATCACGTTACATGTTACAGACAAACAATTTGTTGCTTTGGAACAAATTCTGTCAGGAAAAGAAAATGAAGATAGCGAGCATATAGATTTCAGTAGAAAGTCACTTGTCAGGGTGTTCAATGGTGACTTCGAGCATGGTGGTAGATTCTATGGAGGTTGGTGGATTGGTCTTCCCAAGGAATACCGAAAGTACATAGAGATTAATCACAAAAATACTGTTGAAGTGGATTATTCCGCTCATCACTTACGTATCTTGTATGCCCTGGATGGTTTAATTCCTCCTGATGACGCATATAACTGGGATGGATGCCCTTATGAAAGGGATATTTTGAAACAGGTATTTTTAATAATGATTAATGCTAAAAACAGGAAATCAACAGTTAAGGCATGTTCTTTCAAGAAAGTGCCTGAAGCAGATGCAATTGTTGAGTCATTAGAGGTATATCATAATCAGATTGCTCATCATTTCCATTCCGGGATAGGAACATATTTACAATATAGAGATTCACTTGTCGCGGAGCAAGTCATGCTTCGA
Source organism: Hydrogenophilales bacterium (assembly GCA_016703155.1). Taxonomy (GTDB): domain Bacteria; phylum Pseudomonadota; class Gammaproteobacteria; order Burkholderiales; family Thiobacillaceae; genus JADJCP01. The sequence continues at coordinate 323,140 of JADJCP010000001.1, read as the reverse complement.
ATGAAAGATCTTGGAGCAATTGTCTTGCCTGTACATGATAGCTTCATAGTTAGAAATTCTTATGAAGATGAGTTGAAACAAGTTATGGAAAATGTCTTTGTTGAGCAGTTTGGTATTAAAGCAAAGCATAAAACTAAGGATAATATATATGAATTGAATAGTAAAAAAAATAATAATGCGAATATGTTTGTTGAGGAGAGTCTTGCAGAAATATATGAAGAGCTCTATGGAAATAATTATTCTAAGTATAGGTATTTATGGGGTATCAATTAAACTTGACTAAAACTATTGTTAATAGCTATTAATAAGATATTATGGGTATATATATTAGGGAGTAGTTATATCTATATTATTCATTACTGGTCCGTCTAAGAGGGTGATGCATAAAACACCCTTATAGAACAACAGCTTAAGTCGAATTCATGCCGCACCTCCCTACCCAAACATGGTAAGCTGGCGATTCATATCAGATATTTCTAAAAAGTTATTGCACCGACTGAAGCGGTTAGTTTTCATAAAAAGAACTAGCAAAGTTTCCCCCCACCCCCCTCTCTATGTGTGTTATTCCAGGCGATCAATTCGGGGTGTAGCTTAGCCTGGTAGAGCGGAGGAGCACCTGCAAGGTGCGACGGGGCCGGAGAGAATCGTATAGAATGAATGTGGATCAGATGGGCTGATCCGATGTCACAGTGGTGTCACAACCGAGTGTGACAAACACCGTATCTAGCTTGAGTGATAAAAATCCAGTTTTGCTGTAACCAACTGGATTCAATCAGGAAATCTGGTCGGGGTGAGAGGATTCGAACCTCCGGCCTCCACGTCCCGAACGTGGCGCTCTACCAGGCTAAGCTACACCCCGAATTGATCGTTAGCGATTAGTGGTCGCGATCAACTGCGACTCCGCACAATTCTACCAAAGCCTCTCGATAAATGCCATCCGGCAACGTACTGATTGCTTCGATTGCCATGGCCGCTTCCTTGCGCGCGCATTCCCGTGTGTATTCCAGGGCGCCAGTGGTTTGGATCGCGGTCAGAATGGCCTGGAAGTTGCGGATATCACCTTGCTCGATGGCCTGGCGGACTTGCTGCGCCTGGTCGGGTGTGCCGTGTCGCATGACGTAGAGCAGGGGCAGGGTGGGCTTGCCTTCGGCAAGGTCATCGCCGACGTTCTTGCCGGTCTGCTCCTTGTCGCCGGAGTAGTCGAGTACGTCGTCGATCAACTGGAAGGCGGTGCCGAGGTGCATGCCGTACAGGCCAAGCGAACGCTCCATATCGCTACCGGCGGCGGCGATCACGGCGCCCAAGCGACCTGAGGCTTCGAAGAGTTTTGCCGTCTTGTAGCGGATGACCCGCAGATAGGCGTCTTCGCTGATGTCCGGGTCGTGGCAGTTCATCAGTTGCAGGACTTCGCCCTCGGCAATGACGTTGGTCGCTTCGGCGAGGATTTCCATGACGTGCATGTTGTGCACCGCGACCATCATCTGGAAAGCGCGCGAATACAGGAAGTCGCCAACCAGTACGCTGGCGGCATTGCCGAACAGTGCATTGGCAGTGTCGCGGCCGCGACGCAGCGATGACTCATCGACAACGTCGTCATGCAGCAGCGTGGCGGTGTGGATGAACTCGACGGTCGCAGCCAGATCGTGGTGGTGCTTGCCGGTATAGCCGAGCGCTTTGGCGCAAAGGATGACCAGGGCGGGACGTAGCCGTTTGCCGCCACTGTTGATGATGTATTCGGCGACCTGACGTACCAGCACGACATCGGAATGAAGCCGTTCGCGAATGACGCGATCGACTTCTGCCATATCCGGGCGGAGGAGTTCGTTGAATTGCTCGAAGTTCAAGAGAGGGCGAAGAACGGTTGAATAAAGGTCAAAAATACCGAAGACGTTGGCCGAGGAGCATGTGACTGCGATATCACGTTTGCCTCGGCCGGGGAGGAATATGGTGCCGGTGAAAGGAGTCGAACCCTCGACCTTCGCATTACGAATGCGCTGCTCTACCAACTGAGCTACACCGGCGCGGCGCGGATTATAGCAAAAGGATGACGTTAATGGGTCAGTCCGGCCAGGAATATGGCGACGGGTCGATGCTCGGGGAGCGTGCCAGGATCAAATCGGCAATCAGGGTGGCGCTGGCTGGGGCCATGGTGACGCCATAGCGGAAGTGGCCGGTGTTCAGGTACAGGTTGGTCAAGCCGGGGTGCCGGGCAATGATCGGGATATTCTCCGGGGTGCCCGGCCGCAGCCCGGACCAGTGTCGTACCGGTTCGAGACCGGCCAGAACAGGCAGGATGTCGGTTGTGAATTGCCGGATTTCCTGTTCCGCGACATCCGTGATGGCCTTGTCGAAACCGACGTCCTCAATGGTACTGCCAGCCAGAATCAGGCCATCGGCCCGGGGTACGAGGTAACCGCCATCGCGATAGACGATGCAAGGCAAGGTGCCTGGCGCGGTCTGATACAAGAGCATCTGGCCGCGCACGGGGCGGACTGGCAGGTTCGGCGACAGGCTGCCCAAGAGTTGGGCGCTCCAGGCGCCCGCGGTGAGCAGGTAGTCGTCGGCCTGCCAGAGGCGTTCATCGGTCATGACCCCGCTTACCCGCTCGCCGGCGGTCTTCAGGCCGGTGACCTGGCTCATCTCGTGGATGACCACGCCTGCTGATTCGCAGGCTTCGCGCAGAGCACGCAGGATGCGCGGATTGCGCACCTGGGCGACATGCGACAGCCAGAGGCCCGTGGCGGCGGCGGGAACGCGTGCGGCAACGGCGGCGGGTAAGCTGTCCAGACCCAGCGCTCTGTCGTTGAGCCAGCGGTCGGCGGCCTGGGCATCGAATGGCGGCAACACCAGCATGCCGGTTGGCCGATATTCCGGATCTGTCCGCGCGACCTGCCGCAAGGCCGCGATCCACATCGGGAATTGTGCCAGGCTGGTTTGAATCAGGCGATTGACCGGTCGGCCATAGTCCCAAGGCAACAGGGCACTGAGGATGCCGGCGCCGGCCCAGGACGATTCCTGGCCGGATTGCTGGCGCTCCAATAGGCTCACGCGCAGGCCATTGCGCGCCAGCTCCCAGGCGCTCGCCAGGCCGGCGATGCCGCCACCGACGATCAGGACATGTTTAGCCAAGAGTTAGCCGTGCTTGGCTCACAGGTCGCCGTTGGCGCCGGCCCGCATGATGCTGTCCATCTTGTCGCGCAGTTCGATGGCGCCTTTGGCAAGCTCAGGGGTGATACCTAGCTGGCCGACGTAGCCTTGCACCCAATCCATGTTCCAGTCGAGCATCAGCACCCAGAGTTCCTTGTTGCCGTCTTCCATGACGACGATGCGGCAGGGCAGGAATACGACGAATTCCGGGCTGATCTTGAGCAATTCCCGTCCCACGGCGATGTCGCAGTAGCTGTGTACCTCGATGCGCGGTGCATCCATGTCGCCCAGCACGGCGCGGAAATCCTTGTACATCAGGTTCTCGCCGACATGCTTGAAGTTGAGCTGGTTGGCGCGCAGGTTCATCGATTCCAGCACATCCTCGAATTTCAGACCTGGCTTGGCCTTGATCTTGTGCGCCATCCAGTTCATGGCATCGGGCATCGACATGCGCATCATGTTGGTCATCATGGGCATCATCATCTGCATCATCTGCCGCTTGACCTCGGGGGGGATGGTCGGACGCATGGTGTAGGGCTTGGTCGGCGCCGGTGCCAGGGTGCCGATCAGGGGGATGGGGACGCCACGCAGGTCGGGCAGGCCGGTAAATGCCGGCAGGGCGGGCATGACCGGCACCGGGAAGTATTGCATATAGGGATTGGCCTGCTGAGCGAGCGCAGGCAAAGAGAGCAGGCTGGCCAGGAAAAGGGCAATCTTGCTGTATACAGATGTACGCATAATGTCTCCTCGTTTTTTGCGATACGTCAAATGCGCGGCACCCCGATAAGGCGCCGCAGGCCTTAAGGTTAACCGCTTTTTGGAAAATTGGCGCGTGCGTGCCGCGCTGGGTCGCGCCTATTTGCGACGCGCCTGCTCCATGCCGCGCACCTGTTCGACACGTACCAGGAAGCGCGATAGCTGGGCGATATCGCCAACTTCCAGTGTGAATTCCATGTAGGCCCGGCTGTCATGTGAATTGGTGTTGACGCGCACGGCGTTGAGTTTTTCCTGGGAGAGTATCTCGGTGATGTCCTTGAGCAGGCCCTGACGATCCAGGGCGATGAGTTCGACATCGACAGCGAATACCTGACCCGCCGGGTTGCCCCATTCCGCCTTCAGGAGGCGTCCGCGCCTATCCTCGGGAAGTTTGCGGATGGTGGCGCAGTCGGCCCGGTGAATGGTGACTCCGTGGCCCTGGGTGGTGTAGCCGACGATGCGGTCCGGGGGTGCCGGGTGGCAGCAGCGCGCCATTTGGGTGAGTAGATTGCCTTCGCCCTCGATCAGCACGCCGGATGGGCTGGCCTTGCTCTTGGGTTTGCTGATCAGCGGCTTCGGCGGCGGCGGGATGAATTCGTCCTGGAGCGCGCGTTCGAGCTGGCTCGGGCCGACATCGCCACGACCGAGGGCGGCATACATGTCCTCGCTGCGTGCGAATTTCAGGCGGGTCGCCAATTTTTCCAGGTTGACGTTGGAGAGCCCGAAACGATGCAATTCCTTGTCAAGTTGGGCCCGGCCTTCCTGGATATGGCTGTCGAGATCCTGCTGACGGAACCACTGGCGCACCTTGCTGCGTGCCCGGTGGGTCTTCAGGACGCCGAGGTGAGGGTTGAGCCAGTCGCGGCTGGGGCCGCCTTGCTTGACGGTGAGGATCTCGACGCGCTGACCGGTTTTCAGCGGCGTGTCCAGGGAAACCAGGCTGCCATCCACCTTCGCGCCCCGGCAGCGGTGACCGAGCTCGGTATGAACGGTATAGGCGAAATCGAGCGGTGTGGCGCCACTGCCGAGGGCGATGACCTTGCCCTGTGGCGTCAGCACGAAGACCTCATCCTGGAACAATTCATTGCGGAAGTGCTGCGAGTTCGGCGCTGTCGGTCAACTCCTGCTTCCAGGCAAGCAGTTGGCGCAGCCAGGTGATTTTCTCCTGGAGGGCTTCACCCTTGCCGCCTTCCTTGTAGCGCCAGTGGGCGGCGACACCAAGTTCCGCCTCGTTGTGCATGTCATGGGTGCGGATCTGTATCTCAAGCGCCTTGTGCTCGGGGCCGATCACCGCGGTGTGCAGGCTCTTGTAGCCGTTGCCCTTGGGCCGTGAGATGTAGTCGTCGAACTGGCCCGGGATGGGTTGCCAAAGGCTGTGCACCACGCCCAGGGCGTGATAGCAGTCCTTGATATCGCTTACCAGAATGCGCACGGCACGGACATCGTAGACCTCGTCGAAGCTCAGGTGCTTTTTGCGCATCTTGGCGACGATGCTGGCGATGTGTTTCGGCCGGCCGTTGATCGCGGCGTTCTCGATGCCGGCGGTGGCGAGTTCATCATGCAATGTCTTGACGATCTGTTCGATATACCACTCGCGATCCAGGCGGCGCTCGTCCAGAGACTGGGCGATCTGGCGATAGACCTCGGGTTCGAGGTAGCGGCAAGTCAGATCTTCCAGTTCCCATTTCAGCTGCCATACGCCTAGCCGGTTGGCCAGCGGGGCATACAACTCGCGTGCGTCATGGGCCACCTTCAGACGTACCGCGCTATCGCCCGTGGCCAGTTCACGCAGGGCTTGAGCACGGTCGGCCAGCTTCACCAGGACGACCCGGATATCGTCGGTCATGGCCAACAGCATCTGGCGCAGTGCTTCGCTCTGGGGTGGGTGATCCGCCTGGGTCTCGGCGAGCATCTGGTCCATCCGCTGAAGACGCAGTGCGCCCAAGGCGAGATGGGTCAGCGTTGGGCCAAAATGCGGCGTCAGTGCCTCGGCGGCAAGGGCGGGCTCGGGTAAACCACAGAGTAGCCCGGCGGCAATGGTTTCCGGGTCGAAACCCATGGCGGCAAGCTGGCGCGCGCTGCCCAGGGCATGCTCGATCAGCGGTGTGCCGCTGTCGCTGATCACGTCGGCGCCGTGTACTTGAAGGTAGTCGAAGGCCTTGCGGATCGTCGCGGCCTTGCTTGCTCCATGGCACGCCGCGAACTCCTCCAGCCAGGCATCGACATCCGCTGCGGGGAGGCTTAGCGCATGGGTGACCATGGTTGGCTAAATGTTGAAGTGCGCGGCTAGTCGGCTAGCGTCGGGTAAACAGGATGTGCGAGCGGCAGTCCTGATCTCACCAGAACTTCCACCAGGCGGTGCTTTTCGATTTTGTCGTCTGACCCGTGAGAAACGGGCTGTTCGGGAAGTTGAGCTTCAAAACCTTGAGAGCATCGTCGCGCGGCGTGTCGAGGCCCAGCTTGGCGTAGCTCTGGGCCATGATGGCGAGGGCTTCTTCCATGGCCGGTGCCTGTTGATAGTGTTCCAGCACATATTTGCCGCGATTCGCGGCGGCGACGAAGGCACCGCGCTTGAAGTAATGGCGCGCGACGTGAACTTCGTGAAGTGCCAGGGCGTTGACCAGATATTTCATGCGCGCTTGGGCATCGGCGGTGTACTTGCTGTCGGGAAAACGTACAGTCAGTTCGCGGAAGGCCTCGAAGGCTTCCTTGGCGGCACGCGGGTCGCGTTCGCTCATATCCTGATCGCCCAGGTTGGCGAGCAGACCCTGATCCTCAATGAAGTTGGCCAGGCCTTTCAGGTAGTAGGCGTAATCGACATTGGGATGATTCGGGTGCAACTTGATGAAGCGCTCGCTGGCGGCAATCGAGGAGATCGGCTCATTGTCCTTGTAATAGGCATAAGCCATTTCGAGTTGCGCCTGTTGGGCGAAGGGGCCGTAGGGGAAGCGTGCCTCCAGTTTCTCGAATAACTCGATGGCCTTGGCGAAATTGCCCTCGGCAAGGTTTTCCTTGGCCATGCCGTAGAGTTTATTGGCGCTCCATGTCTTGGACTCGTCGACCTGTTCGGGGAGCAGACCACAACCGGCGAGACTGATGGCCAAGGACAAGGCAGCGAAACGCGCCCAGGAGAAGCCGGTCCCGGCAAGGATTATTCTCGGCAAGGCGGTGCAAAAAGCTAGAATTCGGTTCATTTCATCCACATCCCATAGAGTGGCGCGATTATAACCACGCCGTCCCGTCCATGACTGATATGTTGCATCTGACCGTGCCGGCCGAGTTGGCCGGACGCCGATTGGACCAATGCCTGGCGGCTTTGCTGCCGGAGCATTCACGCAGCCGCCTGCAACAATGGATCGATGCCGGTCAGGTCCAAGTTGACGGGACATGTGTCGAACGCAAGCAGAAAGTCTGGGAAGGCAGCCAGATCGATGTGGCGCCCGTGGCGCACCCGGCGGATCAGCCATACCAGGCGGAGGATATCGCCCTGGATATCGTCCACGAGGACGATGCGGTCATCGTCATCAACAAGCCGCCAGGTCTGGTGGTCCACCCCGGGGCGGGCAATTGGCAGGGTACGTTGCTGAATGCCCTGCTGCATCACGCCCCTGGTCTGGAGCAGGTGCCACGCGCCGGGATAGTCCACCGCCTCGATAAGGACACCTCCGGGTTGATGGTGGTGGCCAAGACCCTGACCGCGCAGACTGCACTGGTGCGTGCCTTGCAGGCGCGCGACGTCAGGCGGGTCTACCAGGCGGTGGCTTTGGGTTGCTTCGAGCGCCCGGAAGGTGAGATCGATGCGCCGATCGGCCGGCATCCGACACATCGGACCAGGATGGCCGTGGTCGAGTCGGGCAAGCCGGCGCAGACCTTGTACAAGGTGTTGCGGCAATACCGTCAGGCCGCCTGGGTGGAATGCCATCTGCGTACCGGACGCACCCACCAGATACGCGTGCACATGGCGCATATCGGTTACCCCTTGCTGGGCGATGCCGTTTATGCCGGGCGACGTGCCGGGCCAATCCCGTTTCCACGTCAGGCTTTGCATGCCTACCGTCTGGGTTTTGTCCACCCCTTGAGTGGCCAGCCGGTGGAGTGGCAAGCCGCGCTGCCCGAAGATTTCCAACACCTGCTGGAACAACTGGAGGCAGGCGATGCATCCTGACTGGCTCAAACCGGATTGGCCGGCGCCGGCCAGGGTACGTGCCTTCATGACGACGCGTGCCGGCGGGGTCAGCCAAGCGCCCTGGGATAGCATGAACCCGGCAATGCATGTCGAGGACGACCCGATTGCGGTCACTGAAAATCGGGCCATCCTGCGCTGCGATCTACCCGCCGAGCCGCTGTGGCTGAATCAGGTGCACGGTGTCGATGTCGCCGAGTGCGGCATCGCTCCGGCGGGCGTTGCCGCGGATGCCGGTGTCGCCCGTCGGCAGGGGCAGGTAAGCGCGGTGTTGACCGCTGACTGCCTGCCTGCCTTGTTCTGTGACCGTGCCGGAACCGTGGTCGCGGCGGCGCATGCCGGCTGGCGCGGCCTGGTGGCCGGGGTGCTTGAGGCGACGCTGACGGCGATGGCTGTGCCGCCGGAAGAGGTTCTCGTCTGGCTGGGCGCGGCCATCGGACCCGATGCCTTCGAGGTCGGCGATGAAGTGCGCCTGGCGTTCATGGACGCGAACCCGCTGACGGGCATCGCCTTTCGCCCGGCCGGCCCGACGACTTTCGACGCCGCGCCGCGCAAGTGGCTCGCGGATATCTATACCCTGGCGCGTATCCGGCTCGCCAGTGTCGGCGTCGGCGCGGTCTACGGCGGCGGCTTGTGTACCTACACCGATCAGACCCGTTTTTACTCCTATCGTCGCGTCGCGCGTACCGGTCGCATGGCTAGTCTGATCTGGCTTGAGTAGAATCCACGTTTTCGCGGATTTCCCATGAGCCTGCTTTCCCTGATTCTTTTGGCCGGTTTGGCCGGTGGCCTGCTGAGCGTGATCCTCGCCAGCTTCGCCATGCTGGTGAGCGCCCGATGGATCCCGGCGATGGTCAGCTATGCCATCGGCGCCCTGCTGGGGGCGGCCTTCCTGGACGTCCTGCCGCATGCCATGGAGCACGCGGCAAGCATCGAGCACCTGAGCATGGCGGTGCTTGGCGGCATCCTGATGTTTTTCGTGCTGGAAAAGCTGGTGCTCTGGCGCCACTGCCATACCGAGACCTGCGAGGCGCACGGCGCGCATGACCACAGCCATGATCACGGCCGTTCCGGCCTGATGATCACAATTGGCGACACGTTCCATAACTTTGTCGACGGTGTCATGATCGCCGCCGCCTTTCTGGTCGATGTCCAGGTTGGCGTGGTGACGGCCATCGCGATCATTGCCCATGAGATTCCCCAGGAATTGGGCGATTTCCTGATTCTGTTGCATTCCGGCTATAGCCGTGCCCGGGCCTTGACCTTGAACTTGGTCAGCAGCCTGGCAACCCTGGTGGGCGCGACTTTGGGCTACTTCATCCTGACGCCGATGCAGGCACTGATGCCCTATGTTCTGGCCGTGGCGGCCTCGGGGATGATCTATGTCGCCGTCGCGGACCTGATCCCGGGGCTGCACAAACGTGCCGAGCTCAGGCACACTGCGCAGCAGATCATCTTGATCCTGCTCGGTGTGCTGACCGTGCATCTGGGTGGCGATCTGGCGCACCACTGGATGGCAATGGCCGGTGGGGCCTTGCATGACCACGGATGAGCAGGTAATCGAGTCTTATTTTCCGAAGGAATCGGTATGGCCATAGAACTCTACAACGATGGCAAGCATGTCTGCCTGATGTTCAACGACCTGGTCGACGACACGTCCAGTTCCGCCGTTCAAGCCAACCAGTTCCTGATCGTCTCGGACGGCGAGGGCGCGATCATCGATCCGGCCGGAAACATGACCTATAACGCCCTGATCATGGCGGTTTCCAAGTTTTTTCCGTTCAAACAGCTGAAATATATTCTCGCGTCGCACCAGGATCCCGACATCGTCGCATCGCTCAACAAGTGGTTGATGTCGACGGACGCTTCCCTGTATGTATCGAAACTCTGGGAGCGCTTCGTTCCGCACTTCTGTACCTTGAATCGCTGGGAAGGGCGGATCGTCGGCATTCCCGATCCGGGCATGATGATCCCGATGCGCGACTCCAATATTTATTGCGTACCGGCGCACTTCCTGCACGCCGAGGGTAACTTCCAGTTCTATGACAGCAAGGCCAAGATCCTGTTTTCCGGGGATATGGGGGCCTCGCTGGTACAGCACGACGAAATCCTCCGGCCGATCACCACGGCGGCCGAGTTCCAGGCGCATATTCCCAAGATGGAAGGCTTCCACAAGCGTTATATGGTTTCGAACAAGGTGTGCCGCTTCTGGGCAAAGATGGTCCGGGACATGGATGTCGAGCAACTGGTGCCACAACATGGCCGCTATTTCCAGGGCAAGGAGGCCATAGCCGCTTTTTTGGCCTGGATTGAGAATCTGCATTGCGGCATCGACCTGTTTACTCAGGACCATTATCGACTGCCGGTCTGAAGCAGCGTGACCCTCAGTCTGCCCAAGGTCGGCTTCGTCAGCCTTGGTTGCCCGAAGGCGACCGTCGACTCCGAACGCATCCTCACTCAGCTGCGCGCGGAGGGGTATCTCATCGTACCGACCTATGCCGATGCTGATCTGGTCGTGGTCAACACCTGCGGCTTTATCGACGCGGCCGTCGATGAAAGCCTGGATGCCATCGGCGAGGCCTTGCGCGAGAATGGCAAGGTAATCGTTACAGGGTGCCTGGGCGCACGCGAATCGGTGGTCAGGAACGCGCACCCGAAAGTATTGGCGGTGACCGGGCCACATGCCGCCGAGGCCGTCATGGCGTCGGTGCATGCGCACCTGCCCAAGCCGCACGATCCGCACATGGATCTGGTGCCGCCCGGCGGCATGAAACTGACGCCGAGGCATTTCGCCTATCTGAAGATTTCCGAGGGCTGCAACCACCGCTGCACCTTTTGCATCATCCCCAGCCTGCGCGGCGATCTGGTCAGTCGACCGATCGGCGAGGTGCTTGCCGAGGCCGAGGCGCTGGTCAAGGCCGGGGTAAAGGAAATATTGGTGGTCTCGCAGGACACCAGCGCCTACGGCGTCGATCTGAAATACCGCACCGGCTTCTGGAACGGTCGGCCGGTGAAAAGCCGCATGCTGGAGTTGGTCGGCGAACTCGCCAAACTCGGGTTATGGGTGCGTTTGCATTACGTCTATCCCTATCCTTCGGTGGATGAGGTGCTGCCGTTGATGGCCGCAGGCCCGAATTCACAAGGTGGCTGGGTTCTGCCTTATCTGGATGTGCCTTTTCAGCATGCCTCGACGCGCATCCTCAAGGCCATGAAGCGCCCCGCGGCGGCTGAGAACACCTTGCGGCGCATTGAGCGTTGGCGCGAAATCTGCCCGGATCTGGCGATACGCAGCACTTTTATTGTCGGATTTCCTGGCGAAACCGAGGACGACTTCGACACCTTGCTGGACTTTCTCGACGACGCCCAACTGGACCGGGTCGGCGCCTTCACCTATTCCGCTGTCGACGGTGCCGCCGCGAACGATTTGGCCGATCCGGTGGACGAGGATGTGAAAATGGATCGACTGGCGCGCTTCATGGACGTTCAGGCTGATATCAGCGCCGAGCGCTTGCGAGCCCGGCGCGGCTCGGAAATGACGGTGCTGATCGATGCAGCAGACGGCCGCCGCGCGCTGGGCCGCAGTTATGCCGACGCCCCGGAGATCGACGGTGTCGTGCATATCGCCCAGGGGGGCGGGTTGCAGCCGGGGGACAAGACGCGGGTGCGCATTACCCGTTCGGATGATCACGATTTATGGGGGAAGCCCGTGCCATGAGCGAAGAAAAGACAGTCTGGAAACCCCACGTTGTGGTTGCCGCCGTCGTCGAGGATGCCGGCAAGTTCCTGCTGGTCGAGGAGGTCACCGATGCCGGTATCCTCTTCAACCAGCCCGCGGGTCACGTCGAACGCGGCGAGTCGTTGCTCAACGCCGTGCGCCGCGAGATGTTCGAGGAGACCGCGCACCATTTCGAGCCGGAAGCCCTGCTGGGCGTCTATCACTGGCGCCATCCGACCAAGGACCGCACCTATCTGCGTTTTGCCTTCACGGGCGTGGTTACCGGCTACGACCCGACCGCCGGCCTGGACGAGGGTATATTGCGCACCGTCTGGATGACACCGGCGGAGATATCCGAGTCCCGCGAGCGGCATCGCAGCCCCTTCGTCGATCAGTGTGTCGCCGACTATCTGAGCGGTCGGCGCTATCCTCTGGAACTGATCAACGAGTTCCTGCACCTGCAATGAGCCGCATCGTCGTCGGCCTGTCCGGCGGCGTCGATTCCGCCGTCACCGCCTGGCTGCTGCAACGCCAGGGCCACGAAGTGGTGGGCGTGTTCATGAAGAACTGGGAGGCCGATCAGGATGATCCGGATTGTCCCATTCGTCAGGATTTTCTGGATGTACTGGCAATTGGCGATGCCTTGGGGATCGAGGTCGAACTGGTCAACTTCAGCCGCGAGTACCAGGAACGGGTGTTCGCGTATTTCCTCAGCGAATATGAAGCCGGGCGGACGCCGAACCCCGATATCCTCTGCAACTCCGAGATCAAGTTCAAGGCCTTCCTGGCGCATGCCCTGAGCCTGAAGGCGGACTTTCTGGCTACTGGCCACTACGCGCGCCTGGCCGGCGGACCGGGCAACCGGCAACTGCTCAAGGCCGTCGATGCCAACAAGGACCAGAGCTATTTCCTGTACCGCCTGGCGCAGGCGCAGATCGCCCAGGCCATGTTTCCGCTCGGCGAACTGACCAAGCCCGAGGTACGCGATCTGGCGCGTCAGGCTGGCCTGCCCGTGGCGGAAAAGAAGGACAGCACCGGCATCTGTTTTATTGGCGAACGGCCGTTCCGCGAGTTCCTGCAACGCTATCTGCCGATCCAGCCCGGGTCGATGCGCACACCCGAGGGTCAAGTGGTGGGCGAACACCAGGGGTTGATGTATTACACCCTGGGGCAACGTAAAGGACTGGGCATCGGTGGCCGACGCGATGCCCAAGCCGATGTCCCCTGGTTTGTCGCCGGCAAGGACATGCTCCGGAATGAGCTTGTCGTCGTGCAAGGCCACGATCACCCTTTGTTGCTGACCCTGACGGTGAACGCCACGGATTTGCATTGGATAGAAATGCCACCCGGGGCTGGTCGGCGCTATTCCGCTAAAACGCGCTATCGCCAGCAGGATGCCGCTTGTGAAGTCGCACACCTCGACGCAAGCTCGATTCAACTACAATTCGATCAGCCGCAATGGGCCGTGACGCCGGGTCAATCCGTGGTGCTGTACGACGGCGACATCTGTCTGGGCGGTGGAATCATTTCAGGGAACGCTATCCACGCTGGATAGCCAAGCGACACATAACATCGGAGTTCTGCCATGGATCGACGTGATTTTCTCTGGTTACTGCCCGGCATCGGAGCGACAACGTGGTTGCAGGGGTGCGCCACGGATCCGGTGACCGGCAAGCAGTCCTTCGTCATGATGGACAAGAGCCAGGAGGTGGCTCTGGATAAAAAACACTCGCCGCACCAGTTTTCCGAAGACTACGGCATTTCCCAGGACACCCAGGTGAACCAGTACATCGCCGGGGTCGGCAAGCAGATGGCGACCGGCACGCACCGCCCGGATATGCCTTATGTGTTCCAGGCGGTCAACGCCAATTACGTCAATGCTTATGCCTTCCCTGGCGGTTCCATCGCTTGCACCCGGGGCATTCTGCTTGAGTTGGAGAGCGAGGACCAGTTGGCGGCCCTGCTCGGCCATGAGCTTGGCCATGTCAACGCCCGGCACTTTGCCGAATCGCAGGCCAAAGGCACGCTGGTCGACCTGGCCGTGGCCGGGGTGAGCATTGCCGCGGCCTCGAAAAACGCCGAGTACGGTCAGATCGCCCAGATGATCGGCGGCCTTGGCGGCGGTGCCCTGCTGGCGCATTACAGTCGCGACAACGAACGCGAGGCCGATGCCTTGGGCGTTGAATACATGACTCGTGCCGGTTACAACCCGGATGGCATGACTGACCTGATGACCATGCTCAATACTCAGTCGAAGAGCAAGCCGAACGCCCTGGAGTTGATGTTTTCGACACACCCTATGAGTTCCGAGCGCTTGGAAAACACCAGGAAATCCCTACAGAAACCGGCCTATGCCGACGCCGCAAAACGCGTCAAGCAGCGCGAGCGATATATGGATCGTACCAACCGCCTGCGCGCCATCAAGCCGGCGATCGCCGAAGAGCAGAAAGCTGAAGCCATGCTGGCCAAAAAAGGTTTCGACAAGGCCGAGGGGCACCTCAAGACGGCTTTGAGTATCGTACCCAACGATTACGCCGGCTTGGTCTTGATGGCCAAGACACAGATGGCCATGGAGCGTCCCAAGGAGGCCGAGCCCTATCTGGAGCGGGCCAAGGCGATCTACCCGACCGAAGCGCAGGCACAGCATTTGACGGGTGTGACCAAGCTGCAACTGCGTCAGCCAGAGGCCGCTCTGGCGGCCTTCAAGGCATACGAAAGCCTGCTCCCCGGCAATGCCGACACGATGTTCCTACAGGGGTACAGCATGGAGCAGATGCAGGACAAGAAGGGCGCGGCGCAGGCTTATTATCGCTATTTACAGTTGGCCGACCAGGGCAAGCAGGCGAGTTACGCCTATAACCGGCTCAAGGCTTGGGGTGCTGTCCGCTGAAGCCGATATTGGGGCCTCGAAAAACGCTTGGTTCGTCGCGCCCGTCTACGCGGCAATGACGGTTGGCCGGGGAATCGCCCGGTTCGCCTTTTGACCCTGGGATCATGCCTGGGGTCGTTTCCTTGAACGATGGCCGCTGGATCAGGCGATCATATAGCTCGGCGAGACTGGCATTGTGGCGGCGCCAATCGATTTCGCCCGCAAAGCGGAAATCCAGATAGCCCAGAGTGCAACCGACAGCGATGTCGGCGAGGCTGAAGTTGCCGTTGACACACCATTCGTGGTCACCGAGGTCGGCGTTCATTGCCAGAAGGCCGAGCCGGACTTTTTCCAGTTGCCGTTCTATCCACTCCGGGCTTTGTTGCGCTACTGGGCGCTTGCGTTCCACGAAGACCAGGGCGGCGGCGTCGCTGACGCCATCCGCCAGGGCCTCCCAGCGCTTCACGGCGATCCTCGGGCGGACTTCGCGGGGCAGGAGGTGGTTCACCGGACTGATGCCGTCGAGATATTCGACGATGACCCGGGAGTCGAAGAGTGACTTGCCGTCTTCCTGAACCCAAACCGGAACCTTGCCCAGTGGGTTGAATTTCGGCACCTCGGTGTTGGTCTCCCATGGAGCCTCTACAACCAGGTCATACTCGATATGTTTCTCGGAGGCGACGATGCGCACCTTGCGGGCGAACGGGCTGGTCAAGGAGGCGATCAGCTTCATGCGATGGGTCCTGTTCTAAATTCCTGGATGCTTGTTGGGTTATGCCGAAGCCGCTTGAATCAGTGGCCAAGCGGTTGCGTAGCGGCGCAGGGTCTCGGCTTTGCCCAAAGCAACGAGGGTGGCATCAATAGAGGGTGTTTGGGCCGTACCGAACAGAGCCAAGCGCAAGGGGATGCCGATCTGGCCCATCTTGAGATTGCAGGCTTGGGCGGTTTCCTTGAGCAGGCTGTTGATTACGGGTGCCTGCCAATCGGCCGTGGCCAGGCCTTCGCGTATCCTGGCGAAGGCGTCGAGGCTGCCCGGTGTCGTTTTTTCCCGTAACGTGTCGGCCTCGGGCAGTGTGTGGCGCAGGAAGATGTGTGTGGCATCCGCGAGTTCCTCGACAGTGGCGACACGTTCCTTGAGCAACCCCATCAAGGTGGTAAGTTCCGGACCGGCGACGGGATCGACCCCCTGCTTCGCCAGAAAAGGTTCGACGAGTTTCGCGAGGCGTGCGTTGTCGGCGTCTTTCAGATACTGCTGATTGAGCCAGGTGAGCTTTTCCTGGTTGAAGCGCGAGGCGGAGTGGCTGACGTCGCTGGCTTCGAACCACTGGATGAATTCGCTTGTCGAGAATTTTTCCGCATCGCCGTAGCCCCAGCCCAATCGGGCCAAATAATTCATCAGGGCCTCTGGCAGATAGCCATCTTCCTGGTATTGCAGCACCGAGACCGCGCCATGGCGCTTCGACAGGCGTTCACCGTCGTTGCCCAGGATCATCGGTACATGCGCATACACCGGTAGTGGCGCGCCCAGAGCCAGGAGGATGTTGATCTGGCGCGGGGTGTTGTTGACATGGTCATCGCCACGGATGACATGGGTGATGCCCATGTCCCAGTCATCGACGACAACGCCGAAGTTATACGTGGGAATGCCGTCGGCGCGCATGATCACCAGATCGTCCAATTCGCTGTTGGCGACGGTGATGCGGCCCTTGATCAGGTCGCTGAAGCTGACTTCGCCTTCCCGTGGCGTCTTGAAGCGTATGATCGGCTCGACGCCGGGGGGCGGAGGGGGTAGCACCCTGCCCGGCTCGGGGCGCCAGCGTCCATCGTAGCGCGGCTTTTCGCCCCGGGCGCGCTGACCTTCGCGCATGACATCAAGTTCCTCCTTGCTGGCGTAGCAGTAATAGGCCTTGCCTTCATCGAGGAGCTGCTGGGTGATCTCGCGATAGCGATCTAGGCGCTTCATCTGGAAAAACGGCCCTTCGTCCCAATCGATGCCGAGCCAGGTCAAACCATCCAGGATGGCCCTTTCCGACTCCAGGGTCGAGCGCTCCTGGTCGGTGTCTTCGATGCGCAGCACGAACTGGCCGCCATGCTTGCGGGCGTACGCCCATGAAAACAGGGCGGTGCGGGCGCCGCCGATATGCAGATAGCCGGTGGGGGAGGGGGCAAAACGGGTACGGATCATTGCGCTGCGATCTTCAAACAGAATCGGACAATTCTACTGGAATGCGGCGTCCCGGCTCAAAAGACTTGTCGGAAAAAGACTTTGACCGGGCGCTTGGGCGTCAGTAGAATTCGCGTCCTCTCGGGCGGTTACTATCAGCGGTAGATGGCTTCCTTCACACGGAAGAGGTCACTGGTTCGAATCCAGTACCGCCCACCATCTCTTTCCCCCCATCTCTGCGAATGGCTGTCCGCCTGCTTTGGCGTCACCGCTATTCTTGCGCACAAAAATTTCATTCAAGTTTTTCCCTACGCGGTCGTAATTACGGACGAAGGCCAGGGTCGGTGTGCGCGGTTCGATATCGGTCGCCTGTCCGCCCGGCTGTCTGTATGTGCCTATTGCATTTACAGGAAGGGATTAAGTATGTAGAACATTGCGCCACTCACCGTATGAGCCAGGTGAAGGCGAGGATGACTACAACACGAGGATCTATGCAGCAAGAATCAGGTACTCCAGCCGTGTCGGCACCGATGTTGAACGAAGCGCCCAAGGCCCCCGTTTCGGGGAATGGATTATCGTCTTCTCCCGCGCATGACCCGTTGCTTGAGTGTTTACTGGTTTTGGCTCAGGCACATGCCATACCGACCTCGCGCGATGCCTTGCTCTCCGGCTTGCCGCTGGAGAATCATCGCCTGACGCCCTCCTTGTTCGAGCGCGCCGCCAAGCGTATTGGCCTGGCAAGTAAAATTGTCCATCGTTCGCTAGACCAGATCGAGGATGCCCTGCTTCCGGTCGTGCTCCTCTTGAAGGATCAGTCCGCGTGTGTTTTGGTGGCTTGGGAGCCGGATCGTAACCACTGCCAGGTGATTTTCCCTGAACTGGGTGAAGCCGCGGTCACCCTGGCCAAGACGGCTATCGAGGCGCGCTATTTCGGTGAGGCCATCTTTTCCCGGCCACGCTTCCGCTTTGACCGGCGAGCACCGGAAACCGGTCGTGTGCGTCAGCGTCATTGGTTTTGGGGCGCACTGGCGGAAAATATCCCGCTCTACCGGGATGTCCTGGTCGCCGCGGGTCTGATCAATGTCTTCGCCTTGTTCCTGCCACTGTTCAGTATGAATGTGTACGACCGCGTGGTGCCGAATCAGGCGGAAGAAACCCTCTGGATGCTGTCGGTGGGTTTAATCATCGTGCTGTCGGCCGATCTTGGCCTGCGCTTGATGCGCGGCTATTTCATCGATCTTGCGGGCAGCCGGGTCGATGTCAATTTATCGGCACATATCATGGAACGCGTACTGGGTATCCGCATGGAGAATCGTCCCCTCTCCGCCGGTTCGTTCGCTTCCAACCTGCGCTCTTTCGAGACTGTGCGAGACTTCATTACGTCCGCCACCGTGATGACGGTCATCGACTTGCCTTTTGCCATCTTGTTCATCGTCGTCATGGGCTGGATCGACTGGCCGATGATGCTTCCGGGCATCGTCGGTGTCATCCTCATCATCTCCTATGCGCTCCTGGTACAAGGCAAGATGCATGATCTTTCCGAAACGACCTATCGTGCTGGCGCACAGCGCAATGCCAATCTCGTGGAGAGTTTGGTCGGCCTGGAAACCATTAAGGCCGTTGGCGCCGAAGGCATCATGCAGCGTAAGTGGGAACGCAGCACAGTGTTTCTCTCGCGGGTTTCGAACCAGCTACGTCTGCTGGCAGCCACAACCGTGAACAGTGCCATGTTCGTGCAGCAATTGGTCTACCTGAGCCTGATCATCATCGGCGTCTATCGCATTGGCGCCAACGAGTTGACCATGGGCGGATTGATCGCCTGCTCCATGCTTTCGTCGCGCATCATGGCCCCCTTTGGTCAATTGGCCAGCCTTCTGACCCAATTCCACAACGCCTCCACGGCCTTGACCACGCTCAACCAGATTATGGCGAATCCGGTGGAACGTCCCGACGATGCCAATTTCGTTTCACGCCAGCACCTTCTTGGCGAGATCGAGTTCAAGGACGTGAGCTTCGCCTATCCCGGGCAGGATGTTGAAGCGCTACGCGGCGTGACCCTGCACATACACCCAGGCGAGCATGTCGGCATCCTGGGGCGGGTCGGGTCGGGCAAGACGACATTGCAGAAGCTTCTGCTCGGTCTGTATCAGCCCAAGACCGGCTCGATTCGCCTGGATGGCGTCGATATCCGCCAACTTGATCCGGCGGAACTGCGCCGCAACGTCGGCTATGTCTCGCAAGATGCCACCCTGTTTTTTGGCACGCTTAAGGAAAATATCTTGCTGGCGTCGCCCCTGATGGACGATGCCGCTCTGGTTCAGGCCGCCGACGTTGCCGGCCTGCTGGATTATGTGAATTCGCACCCGCGTGGATTCGACATGGAGATTGGCGAGCGTGGCGAATCCGTGTCAGGCGGCCAGAAGCAATGCATATCGATCGCCCGCGCGGTTATCGGCAACCCGCCCATTCTCCTGCTGGATGAACCGACTGGCTCCATGGACCACTCAACTGAGGAATCGGTTAAACGCAAGCTAAAGGAATACGCCGCGCACAAGACCATGCTCATCGTTACCCATCGTACGGCCTTACTGGATCTGGTCAGTCGCATCATCGTCATCGATAACGGCAAGATCGTCGCCGACGGACCGAAGGCCTCGGTTGTCGAGGCGTTGAAGCAGGGCCGGATCGGGAGGGCCAGCTAAATGCAAGAGCGTTTCGACAAGGCTTACGGTCTGGTCAACCGCATCGGCAAGTCACCACGTGCCCGTGGCGTCATGGACCATCTGTTCGGGCGCTGGGTGCCTGACCGCCCTGAAGAGCATCTCGACTGGGTAAGCGATGCCGAGTGGGCGCGGCTGCATCAGGAGCCGTTACGTGCCCGGGCAGTACTGCGCTGGCTGTTGTATATCCTCATCGCCCTGCTGATCTGGGCGGCCCTTGCCCAGGTGGATGAATTTACCCGAGGTACTGGAAAGGTTATCCCGTCACGTCAGCTTCAGGTTTTGCAATCGGTCGATGGCGGCATCGTTTCGGCCATTCATGTCCGCGAGGGTCAGGTGGTCGAGGCGGGGCAACTCCTGTTGAACATCGATGAGACTCGTTTTACCTCCTCCTTCCGGGAAAATCAGGCGCAATATCTCGCTTTGCTCGCCAAGGCCGCGCGCCTGCGTGCGCTTGCGGAGAGGGCAGCACCTTCGCGGTGCCGCCGGAAGTGCTCAAGGAGGATCCGGCATTGGGCGAACAGGAGCGCATGCTCTATAACGCCCGCCGGAGTGAACTGGATGCTCAGCTCGGCATTGCCCGGCAGCAATTGGCTCAGCGCAGCCAGGAACTTATCGAGGTACGCGCCCGCCGGGATCAGGCGACACACGGCTATGAACTGACCTCTCGGGAACTGGCGGTTACTCAGCCACTGGTCGGCTCCGGTGCGGTGTCCGAAGTGGAATTGCTGCGCCTGCAACGCGACGTCAGTCGCTATAAGGGCGATCGCGATCAGGCGGCGGCGCAGCTTGATCGCATCCAGGCGGCGATCTCCGAGGCCAACCGCAAGGTCCAGGAGGTGGAACTCAATTTTCGTGGCGAGGCACGCAACGAAATGGCCGATGTCGTGGCCAAGATCAACAGCCTCTCGGAGGGCAGCACCGCGCTGTCCGACCGGGTCAAGCAAGCGGCGCTGAAATCTCCGGTGAAAGGTACCGTCAAGCGTCTCCTGGTGAATACCGTGGGGGCGTCGTCCAGCCGGGCAAGGATGTGATCGAGATCGTCCCTCTGGAAGACGCCTTGATGCTCGAAGTGCAGATACTCCCCAAGGACATCGCCTTCCTGCGTCCCGGCCAAGTGGGCAAGGTACGCTTCACCGCATACGATTTCGCAATTTACGGGAGTCTGGATGCCGTGGTCGACCACCTCGGCGCCGACACGGTAATGGATGAAAAAGGCAACGTCTTTTATAACGTCCGGGTTCATACCCTGAAATCAAGTCTAGGCAAGAACCTGCCTATCATCCCGGGCATGCAGGCCCAGGTGGATATCCAGACTGGCAAAAAGAGCGTGCTTTCCTACCTGCTCAAGCCAGTCCTGCGGGCACATCAACGAGCTTTAACGGAGCGTTGACATGAAACGACATATTTTCCTCACAAACCGGCACGAGCCTCTGCCTCGCTGGTTGGATGCCTTCCCGGAGGCAGAGGTAAAGATGCCGTCGGCGGTCAAGAGGCCGCATCTCTGCAAGGCGGGCGCGGCGCTGATATGGCTGCATGTCGATGCCTCATCAGACGACCTTGCGGGAATCATCGAATCGGTGTTACATGCCGCGCCCGGCTGTCCCATCGTCGTTCTGGCCAATGTGCCCAGCGAACCGGAAGGCTACCTCGCGCTGCAAGCCGGTGCTTCCGGCTACACCAACACACTGGCCGCGCCCGAACTCCTGCGGCAGATTTCCCTTGTGGTCGAGAATGGCGGAATCTGGGTGGGTCGAGAACTCAAGCAAAGGCTCCTCGGTGCGTTGCAGCCACTGATGGCCGAACCCGCCTCCAACGATAATCTGGAAAGCCTCAGTCCTCGCCAGAAAGAAGTGGCCGTTGCCGTCGCCAGAGGTGCCTCAAACAAGGAAGTGGCGCGCGCATTGGCGATTACCGAGCGTACCGTCAAAGCGCATCTATCCTCTATTTTCGAACATCTGGGCGTGCGTGACCGGGTGCAACTGGCGTTGTTGGTGAATAGCCGCGACACCTCGGGTATTAGCCTGAAATACGGCACCGGTCCCTGATTGTCCTTTAGTCCAATATTTTTCTTGCTTGTCCTGGCGTTTCATATGACGCATCAGCAATCCGACTCGAATGGAGTACACCATGGCCATCAATAACACCCCCAATGCCGTCGCCACCGTCGTTTCCGTCGAAGGCGAAGCCTATGCGCGCAACCCACAGGGTCAGATGCGCAGGCTCTTCGCGGGTGATGTGATCCTCGAAGGTGAAACCATCATCACCATGCCCGGTGGCCATGTCGAGTTGGCATTCGCGGATGGCAAACTGCTGACGGTGAACCCCAACGAGACCTATTTGATGGGGCCTGACGTGGCGCATGCCAAGCCTGTCGACATCAAGGACGCAGCCTTCGACAAGGCCGAGATCGACCAGATCGTCAAGGCCATTGAAAAAGGCGGCGCGATCGACGAACAACTGGAAGAGACCGCGGCGGGTCTGGGCGGCGGCGGCGAAGGCGAAGGCCACGACTTCGTACGACTGCTCCGGATCGTCGAGAACGTTAATCCATTATCGTTTGAATATACCCCCCTGAAGTCCGAGTCCATCGACACCATTCAAGGTGGCGTTGGCCAGCAGCCTCCGCAGGCGGATCCCGATCTGCAAACCCTGGATGAAGGCGAAACCAGCGTTACCGGTAATGTCATCTCCGGCGCCGGTTCGGAAATCCCCGACAGCGACGACACGGACCCGAATGGCGACCCCCTCACCGTGACCGATGTCGCGGGCAATGCCCCCGGCACTACCATACAAGGCAAGTGGGGTACGCTGGTTCTCAATGCCGACGGCAGCTACACCTACACCCTCAACAATGCCAATCCCCAAGTCCAGGGCCTGGGTGACACCGAGACCCTGAACGAGGTCTTCGAATACACCATCACCGATGGCGCGGGCGGATTCGATACCTCGACGCTGACCATCATCATCAACGGTGTGGATGATCCCATCGTCATCACCGGCCTGACCAGCCAGGCGAACGGCGGCGACGCCAGCGTCAACGAAGCCAATCTGTCGGATGGCAGCAGTCCCAACATTCCGGCCCTGACCCAGGCGGGCAGCTTCAGCGTTAGCGCCCCGGATGGTTTGCAAAGCGTTAGCGTGGGTGGCATCCCGGTCATCGTCGATGGCGCCTTCGTCGGCGGTAGCGCGACCACCCCGCTGGGAAATACCCTCACCATCACCGGTTTCAACCCCGCCACTGGCGAGATCACCTACACCTACACACTCAACGACAACGAATTCCACGACAAGCCCGCCAACGATGGTCAGCTATTCGAGGATTTCCCCATCGTCGTGACCGATGAGGACGGCGACAGCGGCTCAGACACACTCACCATCCGTATTCTGGACGACCTGCCGCAAGCGGCTGACGATGCAGGCTCCGTGGGCGAAGACGGCCCCTTCGAGACCAGTGGCA
The DNA here is from genome assembly GCA_016703155.1 of Hydrogenophilales bacterium. Lineage (GTDB taxonomy): Bacteria > Pseudomonadota > Gammaproteobacteria > Burkholderiales > Thiobacillaceae > JADJCP01. Next base: position 300,126 of record JADJCP010000001.1, on the reverse strand, counting down.
ACGTGCTGGACAACGACGACGCCAACGCCGACCAAGCCAAGGCATTTGTCAGTTGGGGTGGCGAGGCGCCCCAATACGGCACCATCGTGCGCAACCCGGACGGGTCCTATACCTATGTCGTGAATCCCGACAATCCTGCTGTGGACGCCCTTAACGACGGCGAAACCCTCACCGAAACCTTCACCTACACCATGCGTGACAACGATGGTGACTTGGGTACGGCAACGCTGACCATTACGATCAATGGGGCAAACGACGCTATCCCCACGATGTCGATTGGCGACATCACGGTACCGGAAGGTGACGACGCGATCTTTGGCGTCAACCTGACCGGGGTAGCGGTGGGCGGCACGCTGACGCTGACCATGGCGCAATCCGGGGTGAATCCGGCGACGGAAGGCACCGACCAAGGTGACCACCTTCCAGTACAGCCCGACAACGGCACCACCGGGAACAACGCCACGGAAGGCACGGCGTTCGCGGTCAACCCGGGCGACAGCCAGGTGCTGGTGAAGACCGACACCTTCAACGACACGACGGACGAGCCGAACGAGACCTTCACGCTGAGCGGCACGCTGACCAGCAATGGCGCGCCCTACAGCGACAGCGGCATCGCGACGATCATCGACAACGACACGCCGACCATCACGGTGGGCGACCCGGCCAACAACGGGATTGGCGACATCACGGTACCGGAAGGTGACGACGCGATCTTTGGCGTCAACCTGACCGGGGTAGCGGTGGGCGGCACGCTGACGCTGACCATGGCGCAATCCGGGGTGAATCCGGCGACGGAAGGCACCGACTACAAGGTGACCACCTTCCAGTACAGCCTGGACAACGGCACCACGGAACAACGCCACGGAAGGCACGGCGTTCGCGGTCAACCGGGCGACAGCCAGGTGCTGGTGAAGACCGACACCTTCAACGACACGACGGACGAGCCGAACGAGACCTTCACGCTGAGCGGCACGCTGACCAGCAATGGCGCGCCCTACAGCGACAGCGGCATCGCGACGATCATCGACAACGACACGCCGACCATCACGGTGGGCGACCCGGCCAATAACGGGATTGGCGACATCACGGTACCGGAAGGTGACGACGCGATCTTTGGCGTCAACCTGACCGGGGTAGCGGTGGGCGGCACGCTGACGCTGACCATGGCGCAATCCGGGGTGAATCCGGCGACGGAAGGCACCGACTACAAGGTGACCACCTTCCAGTACAGCCTGGACAACGGCACCACGGAACAACGCCACGGAAGGCACGGCGTTCGCGGTCAACCCGGGCGACAGCCAGGTGCTGGTGAAGACCGACACCTTCAACGACACGACGGACGAGCCGAACGAGACCTTCACGCTGAGCGGCACGCTGACCAGCAATGGCGCGCCCTACAGCGACAGCGGCATCGCGACGATCATCGACAACGACACGCCGACCATCACGGTGTGCGACCCCGCCGACAACGTGATTGGCGACATCACGGCCTGGAAGGTGACGACGCGATCTTTGGCGTCAACCTGACCGGGGTAGCGGTGGGCGGCACGCTGACGCTGACCATGGCGCAATCCGGGGTGAATCCGGCGACGGAAGGCGCCGACTACAAGGTGACCACCTTCCAGTACAGCCTGGACAACGGCACCACCGGAACAACGCCACGGAAGGCACGGCGTTCGCGGTCAACCCGGGCGACAGCCAGGTGCTGGTGAAGACCGACACCTTCAACGACACGACGGACGAGCCGAACGAGACCTTCACGCTGAGCGGCACGCTGACCAGCAATGGCGCGCCCTACAGCGACAGCGGCATCGCGACGATCATCGACAACGACACGCCGACCATCACGGTGGGCGACCCGGCCAACAACGGGATTGGCGACATCACGGTACCGGAAGGTGACGACGCGATCTTTGGCGTCAACCTGACCGGGGTAGCGGTGGGCGGCACGCTGACGCTGACCATGGCGCAATCCGGGGTGAATCCGGCGACGGAAGGCACCGACTACAAGGTGACCACCTTCCAGTACAGCCTGGACAACGGCACCACCTGGAACAACGCCACGGAAGGCACGGCGTTCGCGGTCAACCCGGGCGACAGCCAGGTGCTGGTGAAGACCGACACCTTCAACGACACGACGGACGAGCCGAACGAGACCTTCACGCTGAGCGGCACGCTGACCAGCAATGGCGCGCCCTACAGCGACAGCGGCATCGCGACGATCATCGACAACGACACGCCGACCATCACGGTGGGCGACCCGGCCAACAACGGGATTGGCGACATCACGGTACCGGAAGGTGACGACGCGATCTTTGGCGTCAACCTGACCGGGGTAGCGGTGGGCGGCACGCTGACGCTGACCATGGCGCAATCCGGGGTGAATCCGGCGACGGAAGGCACCGACTACAAGGTGACCACCTTCCAGTACAGCCTGGACAACGGCACCACCTGGAACAACGCCACGGAAGGCACGGCGTTCGCGGTCAACCCGGGCGACAGCCAGGTGCTGGTGAAGACCGACACCTTCAACGACACGACGGACGAGCCGAACGAGACCTTCACGCTGAGCGGCACGCTGACCAGCAATGGCGCGCCCCTACAGCGACAGCGGCATCGCGACGATCATCGACAACGACACGCCGACCATCACGGTGGGCGACCCGGCCAACAACGGGATTGGCGACATCACGGTACCGGAAGGTGACGACGCGATCTTTGGCGTCAACCTGACCGGGGCAGCGGTGGGCGGCACGCTGACGCTGACCATGGCGCAATCCGGGGTGAATCCGGCGACGGAAGGCACCGACTACAAGGTGACCACCTTCCAGTACAGCCTGGACAACGGCACCACCGGAACAACGCCACGGAAGGCACGGCGTTCGCGGTCAACCCGGGCGACAGCCAGGTGCTGGTGAAGACCGACACCTTCAACGACACGACGGACGAGCCGAACGAGACCTTCACGCTGAGCGGCACGCTGACCAGCAATGGCGCGCCCTACAGCGACAGCGGCATCGCGACGATCATCGACAACGACACGCCGACCATCACGGTGGGCGACCCGGCCAACAACGGGATTGGCGACATCACGGTACCGGAAGGTGACGACGCGATCTTTGGCGTCAACCTGACCGGGGTAGCGGTGGGCGGCACGCTGACGCTGACCATGGCGCAATCCGGGGTGAATCCGGCGACGGAAGGCACCGACTACAAGGTGACCACCTTCCAGTACAGCCTGGACAACGGCACCACCCTGGAACAACGCCACGGAAGGCACGGCGTTCGCGGTCAACCCGGGCGACAGCCAGGGCTGGTGAAGACCGACACCTTCAACGACACGACGGACGAGCCGAACGAGACCTTCACGCTGAGCGGCACGCTGACCAGCAATGGCGCGCCCTACAGCGACAGCGGCATCGCGACGATCATCGACAACGACACGCCGACCATCACGGTGGGCGACCCGGCCAACAACGGGATTGGCGACATCACGGTACCGGAAGGTGACGACGCGATCTTTGGCGTCAACCTGACCGGGGTAGCGGTGGGCGGCACGCTGACGCTGACCATGGCGCAATCCGGGGTGAATCCGGCGACGGAAGGCACCGACTACAAGGTGACCACCTTCCAGTACAGCCTGGACAACGGCACCACCTGGAACAACGCCACGGAAGGCACGGCGTTCGCGGTCAACCTGGGCGACAGCCAGGTGCTGGTGAAGACCGACACCTTCAACGACACGACGGACGAGCCGAACGAGACCTTCACGCTGAGCGGCACGCTGACCAGCAATGGCGCGCCCTACAGCGACAGCGGCATCGCGACGATCATCGACAACGACACGCCGACCATCACGGTGGGCGACCCGGCCAACAACGGGATTGGCGACATCACGGTACCGGAAGGTGACGACGCGATCTTTGGCGTCAACCCTGACCGGGGTAGCGGTGGGCGGCACGCTGACGCTGACCATGGCGCAATCCGGGGGTGAATCCGGCGACGGAAGGCACCGACTACAAGGTGACCACCTTCCAGTACAGCCTGGACAACGGCACCACCGGAACAACGCCACGGAAGGCACGGCGTTCGCGGTCAACCCGGGCGACAGCCAGGTGCTGGTGAAGACCGACACCTTCAACGACACGACGGACGAGCCGAACGAGACCTTCACGCTGAGCGGCACGCTGACCAGCAATGGCGCGCCCTACAGCGACAGCGGCATCGCGACGATCATCGACAACGACACGCCGACCATCACGGTGGGCGACCCGGCCAACAACGGGATTGGCGACATCACGGTACCGGAAGGTGACGACGCGATCTTTGGCGTCAACCTGACCGGGGTAGCGGTGGGCGGCACGCTGACGCTGACCATGGCGCAATCCGGGGTGAATCCGGCGACGGAAGGCACCGACTACAAGGTGACCACCTTCCAGTACAGCCTGGACAACGGCACCACGGAACAACGCCACGGAAGGCACGGCGTTCGCGGTCAACCCGGGCGACAGCCAGGTGCTGGTGAAGACCGACACCTTCAACGACACGACGGACGAGCCGAACGAGACCTTCACGCTGAGCGGCACGCTGACCAGCAATGGCGCGCCCTACAGCGACAGCGGCATCGCGACGATCATCGACAACGACACGCCGAGCATCACGGTGGGCGACCCGGCCAACAACGGGATTGGCGACATCACGTACCGGAAGGTGACGACGCGATCTTTGGCGTCAACCTGACCGGGGTAGCGGTGGGCGGCACGCTGACGCTGACCATGGCGCAATCCGGGGTGAATCCGGCGACGGAAGGCACCGACTACAAGGTGACGACCTTCCAGTACAACCTGGACAACGGCACCACCGGAACAACGCCACGGAAGGCACGGCGTTCGCGGTCAACCCGGGCGACAGCCAGGTGCTGGTGAAGACCGACACCTTCAACGACACGACGGACGAGCCGAACGAGACCTTCACGCTGAGCGGCACGCTGACCAGCAATGGCGCGCCCTACAGCGACAGCGGCATCGCGACGATCATCGACAACGACACGCCGACCATCACGGTGGGCGACCCGGCCAACAACGGGATTGGCGACATCACGGTACCGGAAGGTGACGACGCGATCTTTGGCGTCAACCTGACCGGGGTAGCGGTGGGCGGCACGCTGACGCTGACCATGGCGCAATCCGGGGTGAATCCGGCGACGGAAGGCACCGACTACAAGGTGACCACCTTCCAGTACAGCCTGGACAACGGCACCACCTGGAACAACGCCACGGAAGGCACGGCGTTCGCGGTCAACCTGGGCGACAGCCAGGTGCTGGTGAAGACCGACACCTTCAACGACACGACGGACGAGCCGAACGAGACCTTCACGCTGAGCGGCACGCTGACCAGCAATGGCGCGCCCTACAGCGACAGCGGCATCGCGACGATCATCGACAACGACACGCCGACCATCGCCGGTGGGCGACCCGGCCAACAACGGGATTGGCGACATCACGGTACCGGAAGGTGACGACGCGATCTTTGGCGTCAACCTGACCGGGGTAGCGGTGGGCGGCACGCTGACGCTGACCATGGCGCAATCCGGGGTGAATCCGGCGACGGAAGGCACCGACTACAAGGTGACCACCTTCCAGTACAGCCTGGACAACGGCACCACCTGGAACAACGCCACGGAAGGCACGGCGTTCGCGGTCAACCCGGGCGACAGCCAGGTGCTGGTGAAGACCGACACCTTCAACGACACGACGGACGAGCCGAACGAGACCTTCACGCTGAGCGGCACGCTGACCAGCAATGGCGCGCCCTACAGCGACAGCGGCATCGCGACGATCATCGACAACGACACGCCGACCATCACGGTGGGCGACCCGGCCAACAACGGGATTGGCGACATCACGGTACCGGAAGGTGACGACGCGATCTTTGGCGTCAACCTGACCGGGGTAGCGGTGGGCGGCACGCTGACGCTGACCATGGCGCAATCCGGGGTGAATCCGGCGACGGAAGGCACCGACTACAAGGTGACCACCTTCCAGTACAGCCTGGACAACGGCACCACCGGAACAACGCCACGGAAGGCACGGCGTTCGCGGTCAACCCGGGCGACAGCCAGGTGCTGGTGAAGACCGACACCTTCAACGACACGACGGACGAGCCGAACGAGACCTTCACGCTGAGCGGCACGCTGACCAGCAATGGCGCGCCCTACAGCGACAGCGGCATCGCGACGATCATCGACAACGACACGCCGACCATCACGGTGGGCGACCCGGCCAACAACGGGATTGGCGACATCACGGTACCGGAAGGTGACGACGCGATCTTTGGCGTCAACCTGACCGGGGTGGCGGTGGGCGGCACGCTGACGCTGACCATGGCGCAATCCGGGGTGAATCCGGCGACGGAAGGCACCGACTACAAGGTGACCACCTTCCAGTACAGCCTGGACAACGGCACCACCGGAACAACGCCACGGAAGGCACGGCGTTCGCGGTCAACCCGGGCGACAGCCAGGTGCTGGTGAAGACCGACACCTTCAACGACACGACGGACGAGCCGAACGAGACCTTCACGCTGAGCGGCACGCTGACCAGCAATGGCGCGCCCTACAGCGACAGCGGCATCGCGACGATCATCGACAACGACACGCCGACCATCACGGTGGGCGACCCGGCCAACAACGGGATTGGCGACATCACGGTACCGGAAGGTGACGACGCGATCTTTGGCGTCAACCTGACCGGGGTAGCGGTGGGCGGCACGCTGACGCTGACCATGGCGCAATCCGGGGTGAATCCGGCGACGGAAGGCACCGACTACAAGGTGACCACCTTCCAGTACAGCCTGGACAACGGCACCACCGGAACAACGCCACGGAAGGCACGGCGTTCGCGGTCAACCCGGGCGACAGCCGGGTGCTGGTGAAGACCGACACCTTCAACGACACGACGGACGAGCCGAACGAGACCTTCACGCTGAGCGGCACGCTGACCAGCAATGGCGCGCCCTACAGCGACAGCGGCATCGCGACGATCATCGACAACGACACGCCGACCATCACGGTGGGCGACCCGGCCAACAACGGGATTGGCGACATCACGGTACCGGAAGGTGACGACGCGATCTTTGGCGTCAACCTGACCGGGGTAGCGGTGGGCGGCACGCTGACGCTGACCATGGCGCAATCCGGGGTGAATCCGGCGACGGAAGGCACCGACTACAAGGTGACCACCTTCCAGTACAGCCTGGACAACGGCACCACCGGAACAACGCCACGGAAGGCACGGCGTTCGCGGTCAACCGGGCGACAGCCAGGTGCTGGTGAAGACCGACACCTTCAACGACACGACGGACGAGCCGAACGAGACCTTCACGCTGAGCGGCACGCTGACCAGCAATGGCGCGCCTTACAGCGACAGCGGCATCGCGACGATCATCGACAACGACACGCCGACCATCACGGTGGGCGACCCGGCCAACAACGGGATTGGCGACATCACGGTACCGGAAGGTGACGACGCGATCTTTGGCGTCAACCTGACCGGGGTAGCGGTGGGCGGCACGCTGACGCTGACCATGGCGCAATCCGGGGTGAATCCGGCGACGGAAGGCACCGACTACAAGGTGACCACCTTCCAGTACAGCCTGGACAACGGCACCACCGGAACAACGCCACGGAAGGCACGGCGTTCGCGGTCAACCCGGGCGACAGCCAGGTGCTGGTGAAGACCGACACCGTCAACGACACGACGGACGAGCCGAACGAGACCTTCACGCTGAGCGGCACGCTGACCAGCAATGGCGCGCCCTACAGCGACAGCGGCATCGCGACGATCATCGACAACGACACGCCGACCATCACGGTGGGCGACCCGGCCAACAACGGGATTGGCGACATCACGGTACCGGAAGGTGACGACGCGATCTTTGGCGTCAACCTGACCGGGGTAGCGGTGGGCGGCACGCTGACGCTGACCATGGCGCAATCCGGGGTGAATCCGGCGACGGAAGGCACCGACTACAAGGTGACCACCTTCCAGTACAGCCTGGACAACGGCACCACCCTGGAACAACGCCACGGAAGGCACGGCGTTCGCGGTCAACCCAGGCGACAGCCAGTGCTGGTGAAGACCGACACCTTCAACGACACGACGGACGAGCCGAACGAGACCTTCACGCTGAGCGGCACGCTGACCAGCAATGGCGCGCCCTACAGCGACAGCGGCATCGCGACGATCATCGACAACGACACGCCGACCATCACGGTGGGCGACCCGGCCAACAACGGGATTGGCGACATCACGGCCTGGAAGGTGACGACGCGATCTTTGGCGTCAACCTGACCGGGGTAGCGGTGGGCGGCACGCTGACGCTGACCATGGCGCAATCCGGGGTGAATCCGGCGACGGAAGGCACCGACTACAAGGTGACCACCTTCCAGTACAGCCTGGACAACGGCACCACCTGGAACAACGCCACGGAAGGCACGGCGTTCGCGGTCAACCCGGCGACAGCCAGGTGCTGGTGAAGACCGACACCTTCAACGACACGACGGACGAGCCGAACGAGACCTTCACGCTGAGCGGCACGCTGACCAGCAATGGCGCGCCCTACAGCGACAGCGGCATCGCGACGATCATCGACAACGACGAAACCACAACCGTGGTGACGGCGGTAGCCTCAGGTCCGGACCACACGGTGTACGAGCATGGCTTGCTCTCCGTTCCTGACACCACCGAGATTGCCAGCGGTACATTCACGGTGTCCGCGAGCGATGGCATCGCCAGCGTGAACGTGGGCGGGACAGTGCTCAACTTCGCGGCATTGCAGGCATTGAACTCGACCAACCAGACCATCAATACCGGCGAAGGTACCTTGGTGCTGACGAACTATGTTGGGAATGCTCAAGGCGGCGCGGTGAGCTACACCTATACGTTGAATGCGACCATCGACAACGATAGCAAGGTTCCGGGCGCGGGTGATTCCGTGTCACCGACGGACTATACGGATAACGTTACGGTTAGTGTGGCCGGGGCCGGTGGCAGCAGCGCAAGCGACACATTGTCGGTACTCATTGTCGACGACGTGCCGGTGGCTGTTGACAACAATACGGATTACAACGCGGTGGCCCAGAACACCAACCTATTGGTGATCCTCGACGTGTCCGGCAGTATGAACGACCAGACGGGTCTGTCTTCCGGTACGGATACGTTGACTCGGCTTGAACTGGCCCAACAGGCCATCAACGAGCTGGTCGGTCGCTACGAGGACATCGGCGCGGTCAAGGTTCAGTTGGTCACCTTCAGTACCGATGGCGCGACCTTGACTTCGGGTTGGGTGTCCGCGCAGGAAGCACTCGATATCATCAACACCCTCACAGACGAGAGCATGACCAACTACGATGCCGGGCTGCATGAGGCGATCAACTCGGTATTTACCGATCCGGGCGCCCTTTACGGCGGCCAGAACGTCTCATACTTCCTGTCCGATGGCGTTCCGAACACGCCGTCCAACGACTCTGGCATTACCGGTACGGAAGTGACCGAGTGGCAGAACTTCCTGTCGGCCAACAACATTCAATCGTTTGCGCTGGGCATGGGGCCTGGTCTGAGTGCTACCGATCTGAATCCTGTCGCCTACAACGGTCAGACCGACACGGATACCAATGGCGTGGTCATCGACGATTTCGCCAACCTCACCGATGCCTTGCTGTCGACGGTTCCTTCCGGCTTTGCCGGCAGTATCTTCCAGGGGTCGGCCAATGGTGGCTTGGGCGCCGATGGTGGGTATGTGCAGTCGGTTCAAATCGACGGCACCACGTACACCTACGATGGCAACACTACGGTGACGGGCGGAGGTCAATTCGACCCAGCCACCAAGATATTGGCTGTGACCACCATCCAGGGCGGCACGCTGGAAATCAATGTGGCTACCGGCGAATATACCTATGAACCACCTGCTGTAGCGCCCACCCCGGTCACTCCCGGGGTCGATCCCACGGACAATATGTCGTTCACGGTGACGGATAATGATGGCGACACGGCATCCGCGAACTTGTCCGTCCGCTTCGATACCGCTCCGCAAATTGTCGACGCGGCGCAAAGCGTTGTCATGACGAATGAGGCCGGTTTGAGTGCTACAGCCGATCTGGGCGTGGATGCAGGCAGCGATCTGGTCGGGGCCAGCGTTACCGTCAGCGCGGCCAATGGGCTGACGCAGGTGATGGGCACCACGAGCGGTGGACAATCCGTGCAACTGACCTCCGGTGGCAATGCACTGGTCTATCAGACGGTGGGCGGCGTCCTTACGGCCGGCTATCAGTCTGGTCTCGACTTTGTTCCGGTCTTCACCGTGTCGGGGAACGCGGCGGGCGGCACCTATTCGGTCAACATGATCGGCACGATCGATCTGGTGACCCAGAATGTGACCGCAACGACCACGTTCACGGTGCCTTCCAGCACCAGTGGCACGAATATCGTCTTGACCCAGCCGCTGGTCTCCGCGGACGGCGAATTGACCTTGTCGCTCAGCGCCTTCAACGATGATGGTAGTGGTGTGGGTAATCCCGGTGATGGCATCCAGAGCGGGACCGAGGCGAATCTGACCGTCGAATACGATGGCAGCGATGCCAGTGCGGCGGTCAACAACCCCCGCCTGGGTGTCGGTAACACAGCCGACCCGGTCGCCATCAGCGGTACCGAGATGCTGGTCATGTCCTTCAATAATACCGATGGGGGTGGTGCCTCGATCAAGACTGCAACGGTTCAGACCAATGCCCTGAATTCAGATGAAATCGTCAACTGGCGCGCCTTCGAGGCGGGCAGCCAGATCGCTCAAGGTACCATGACCGGGGCGGGCGACTCAGCCTTGGCTACCACTACAGAGAACAGTGTGACGCTGGACGAGAAACTGACCATCTCGACCGTCGCCGCCAACGATGCCTCAGCGACTTCCGGCTTCGGTGCCCCGGCGCCTTCCGCCACGACGACGGAAGCGTTTGGTGTGGGCGAGACCGAATTCGACCAGTTGCGCCTGAGCGCGGCTACCGGCGACGACTTCAGCATTCAGGGCGGCAGCGTGATCACGGTGACCTACACCACCACCCAGGCTGTGGACGTCACCTTGAACTTCCTGGCGGTCGTCCGCGACGGCGATCCCGCCGTCAACGGCTTGTATGATGAAGTCACCACGGCATTCAGCGTCACGCTCGCCTCCGATGGCACGCTGGCTGGCGGCAGCGCGTCGGATGTGCTCGTCGGCGGCAGCGGCAACGAGACCTTGCTCGGCGGCGCCGGCAACGATGTGCTGATCGGTGGCGGCGGTAACGACATCATCAACGGTGGCGCCGGCACGGATACCGTGTCCTACACCAACGCAGCCGCCGGGGTTACTGTTAACCTCGGTACCACGACAGCTCAGAATACCGTTGGGGCAGGCACCGATACCATTACCAACGTCGAAAACCTCGTTGGCTCCAACTCTGCCGACACCCTCACCGGCGATGCCGGCAACAACGTGATCGAAGGTGGTCTGGGCAACGATACCTTGGCCGGTGGCGGTGGCGTCGATACGGTGTCCTATGCAGGCGCTGGGGGAGCGGTGAACGTCAGCTTGACGTCCAACACGACAACCAGTGGCGTTGGGGCCGCGGGTAACGATACCTTGAGTGGTTTCGAGAACATCCAAGGTTCCGACAACAACGATACCCTGACTGGCGATGGCGCCGCCAATGTGATCGAAGGCGGCCTGGGCAACGACACCATCGATGGTGCGGGTGGTAGCGATACCGTGTCCTATGCCAACGCAACGGGGGCGGTGACCGTGGACCTGAGCACTCAGGGTGCCGCAGGAACCGATACCACCGGTGCGGAGGGCACCGATACGCTCAGCAATGTCGAGAATGTCACAGGCTCTGCTTTCAACGATGTCCTGACCGGCGACGGTTCGGCCAATGTGCTCACGGGTGGGTTCGGTAACGACACCCTCAACGGCGGTGGAGGTGCAGATACCCTCAATGGTGGCGTCGGCAACGACACCCTGGTGGGTGGGGCCGGCAACGATGCGCTCAACGGTGGCACCGGTACAGATACGATTTCGTATGCTGCGGCTGGTGCTGTGACCGTGAATCTGTCGACCAATAGCGCCACCGGCGATGGCACCGACACGCTCAACAGCGTCGAGAATGTCATCGGCTCCGGTGCCGTCGATACGATTACCGGCGATGGTGTGGCCAACGTCCTGAGTGGCGGTGGCGGCAATGACACGATCACCGGTGGCTTGGGTAGTGACACCCTGGTCGGCGGTGCCGGCGACGACACCCTGAGTGGTGGCGACGGCAACGACACCCTGGTCGGCGGTATCGGTAATGACGTGCTGACTGGCGATGCCGGTACGGATACGGTGGCCTATACCGATGCCACGGCCAATGGTCTGGTCGTGAATTTGACCGGCCAAGGGGCTGCAGGTACCGATACCTCGGGTGGTGGACTGGGCACGGATACCCTGGCAACCGTGGAGAACGTCCTCGGTTCGGCGTTCAACGACACCATCACGGGTGATGGCAATGCCAATGTGCTGAATGGTGGGGCCGGCAACGACACCATCAGCGGCGGCGGCGGCAACGACACCATCACCGGCGGCACGGGTGACGACACCCTGACGGGTAACGCGGGTGCCGACACCTTCGACTGGAACCTGGGCGACCAGGGTACGGAGGCCGCGCCTGGCATCGATATCGTCACCGACTTCACCCAAGGCGCAGGTAACGATGTGCTGGATCTGGCTGATCTGCTGGTGGGTGAGCATGCCAGCGGGGCTTCGCTCGATCCGTACTTGAATATTACGGATGGTACGACCCCAAGCGTGATCTCTACCAGTTCCGATGCCGATGCTCAGAAAGAACTGGACATCTCACTGACCGGAGTGAACTTGTCAGGTGACGACGCGGCGATCATCGCGGCGCTGCTGGCGGCCAACAATTTGAAGACTGATCCTTAATCCCCGTGCACCGATACTGGCAGGTGGTTACTGCCGGTGTCGGTTGGTGATTTATTTTTAGGCATGTAGGCGCGCTGATGGCCTTGACGGGTGGTCGGCGCGTAAATCAGGGAGTGCGCGATGCCTTATGTACAACGAGGCCCGGATGGTCGGATAGCGGCGGTTAGCTTGATGGCGAGTGAAGCGATGCAGGAATTTCTGGCGTCCGATCAGCCTGAACTCCTGCGTTTCAGCCGCGACATCATGGGCGGGCATACCAGCGTGCTTCTGGATTCGGATATGAAATTGATCCGCGTGCTGGAGGATCTGGTGGAGCTACTCCTGAACCAGGGCGTGATTCGTTTTACCGATCTGCCAGAACCGGCGCAGCAAAAGTTGCTTGAGCGTCGGGGATTACGCACTGACCCGGAGAGTTTGGGCTTGTTGGGGGGAGAGACACTGTAATCCGTGAAAAAGCTGATTACTGAGAGAGCCTTGGGGCGCGCAAAGCATTGCCGAGCCTTCAAGGCTCTTTTTTTGTATATTGCAACGTACTTCGCCAGCAGGAGGAACTGGAGTACCTGGAGATCCCAACGCCCAATTATTTGGGCAGAATTCGTCAAGTGAAAAAAATACTAGATACTTGATCAATAATCTCTAATAATTAGAATTCAAAAATAGCAACTGATGCGGGTGGATAAATGAAAAGATTACTGCTGGCAGGATTGGTTATTACGATGTTTTCTCTTCAAGGGGCGCAGGCGATTACATTGAAGGATGCGGCGCAAGAAGCGGTGTTGCGCAATCCTGAAGTCTTGGCGCGTTGGCATACCTACAAGGCCGCAACCGAAGAGATCGGCACCGCGACCGGGGCACGTTTGCCGAAGATCGACCTGTCCGCTGGCGTTGCCCGTGAAACCAAGGAAACCCCTCTGGTCGATTATGGTACCTACACCCGCAGCGGTGTATCGCTGTACCTGAACCAAATGCTTTTTGACGGGTTTGCCACGCGCAGCGAGATCAAGCGTCTCAGCTATGCGCAGCGTGTCCGCTATTTCGAGATGTTGGATGCCTCAGAGAACACCGCACTCGAAGCCGCGCGCGCCTACATCGATGTGCTGCGCTATCGTGCATTGCACAAGTTGGCCCAGGATAATTACGTCAAGCACCGCCAAGTTTTCGACCAGATACAGGAACGCGTCAAGTCGGGAGTGGGCCGCAAGGTCGACCTGGAAACGGCGAATGGCCGCTTGGCCTTGGCTGAGTCGAACCTGCTGACCGAGGCCAGCAATCTGCACGACGTCAGTAGCCGCTATCAGCGCATTGTCGGCAGCGTTCCTCCCGCCGATATGGCTGCCCCGGATCTGACCAAGCTAGCCGTGCCGGCGTCTGCCAAGGATGCTTTGCTGAGTGCTTACCAGCATCATCCGGCGCTGAATTCCGCCCAGGAAAATATCATTGCCACTCAGGCGGAATCAGACGCGCGTAAATCAAAATTCATGCCACGCGTCGATCTTCGTGCCCGCAAGGACATGGGTCAGGATCTGGACGGCATCGACGGTGATCACGACACCGCCAATATTGAACTCTTGCTGAATTACAACTTGTACAACGGGGGTATCGATAAGGCGGCTCAACGGCAATTCTGGGAGCGTGTCAATGTCGCGAAGGATCTGCGTGACAAGTCTTGCCGGGATGTACGTCAGACCCTGTCCATAGCCTATAACGACATTCCTCGCTTGGCCGAGCAACTGACCTATCTCGACCAGCATCGTTTGTCGGTCGCCAAGGCTCGCGAGGCCTACCAGAAACAATTCGAGATCGGTCAGCGTACCTTGCTCGATTTGCTGGACACCGAAAACGAATACTTCCAGGCTGAACGTGCCTACACCATCGCCGAGTATGACCGTGCGTTGGCATTTGGCCGTACCCAGGCAGCCATGGGCAACATGCTCACCAGCATCGGTCTGCAACGCCTCGATACACCTGAGGTGAACGAAGCCAAGGAAACCGCGGAGTTCGATCCTTACGCCGTTTGCCCGCCGGATAAGGTGGTTCAGGTGACGGTGGATAAAGACAAGATCTTCGCTGAGGCCATGGCCAGTGCGCAGGCCCCGGTCGTCGCGACAACACCTCCGGTCGGTGCCATGGGCGGTGCGCTGGATGGTGCTGGCGCTGGTGTAGCCATGACCGCCGGGTCGCAAGGTTTGCGCAGTGTGAACTTCGATTTCGACTCATCCAAACTCCGGCCGGATGCTTTGACGATACTTGACGAGAATGTTCGTAACCTGAAGATGAACGCCAAGGTCATGGTTGAAGTCGCCGGTCACGCCGACAGCGTCAATTCGGAGCAATACAACCAGCGACTCTCCGAGCGGCGCGCTTGGTCGGTGACCAACTTCCTGAAAGAGAAGGGTGTGGAAAAAGACCGACTGAAGCCCAAAGGCTATGGCGAGTTGAAGCCGGTTGCGGATAACGCCAGCGCCGAGGGCCGTGCCAAGAACCGTCGCGTCGACCTGAATTTACTCAAGAAATAACCCCCCGCCTCCCAGTGAAGCCCTCCCTCCAAGGGAGGGCTTTTTTATGGCGAAGGCGGCCCGTGCCCGTGCCCGGTATAATTCAGCCTTCCCTGACGTATTCTTGACCGATGCCCCCCCGTTTCGTCCATCTCCGCGTGCATAGCGAGTATTCCGTCGTCGATAGCATATTGACGGTGGATGGCGCGGTCGGGATGGCTGCCCGGGATGGCATGCCGGCGCTGGCATTGACCGATCTGTCGAATATGTTCGGTATGGTCAAGTTCTACAGCGCCGCGAGGAAGAAGGGCATCAAACCGATTCTGG
The DNA here is from genome assembly GCA_016703155.1 of Hydrogenophilales bacterium. Taxonomy (GTDB): domain Bacteria; phylum Pseudomonadota; class Gammaproteobacteria; order Burkholderiales; family Thiobacillaceae; genus JADJCP01. Next base: position 284,299 of record JADJCP010000001.1, on the reverse strand, counting down.
GTGGCGATGTCTGGGTGGCTTCGGCGGCGGCACCGGACAAGGCCGCGCGCATTCTGCTGCTGGTGCAGAACCGGGCCGGTTATCTACGCTTGTGCGAATTGTTGACCCGCGCGTACCGCGGGCACGGCCAACGCGGCAAGGTCGTGATTCGCCGGGAGTGGCTCAAGGAGTTGGGTACCGATGGTCTGATCGCGCTCTCCGGGGCGCAATCGGGCGATGTCGGCCAAGCTTTGCTCAATGACGCCTGGGATAGCGCTCTGGCGCTTGCCCGTGAGTGGGCGGCCTTGTTTCCGGGGCGCTACTACCTGGAAATACAGCGCAACAGCCGGCCGGATGTCGAATTGCATCTGGCGCAGACGGTCCAATTGGCTGGAGCAACGCATCTGCCGGTAGTGGCGACGCACACTGTCCAGTTTCCCGGGCGCGAGGATTTCAAGGCACACGAAGCCAAGGTCTGTATCGCTCAAGGTTATGTTCTGGCGGATCGGCGCCGACCCGCGCAGTTCACCGAAGAAGACTATTTCAAGACCCAGGAGGAGATGTGCCAGGCCTTCGCCGATCTGCCCGAGGCCATCGAGAACAGCCTCGAGATTGCCCGGCGCTGTAATCTGAATCTTGAGCTGGGTAAGAGCTTCCTGCCTGATTTCCCCACGCCGGCGGGCATGTCGCTGGACGACTACCTGCGTCAGCGTGCTGGGGATGGCCTCAGCGAGCGCTTGGCGCAACTTTATCCGGATGCGGTGGCACGCGCGGCGCACGAGTCGGAGTACCGGGAACGGCTGGATATCGAACTGAAAACGATCATTCAGATGGGGTTTCCCGGTTATTTTCTGATCGTTGCCGACTTCATCAACTGGGCCAAGCATAACGGTGTCCCGGTCGGGCCGGGGCGCGGCTCGGGCGCGGGTTCGCTGGTCGCCTACGCCATCGGCATCACCGACCTCGATCCGCTACGCTACGCCTTGCTGTTCGAGCGTTTTCTGAATCCGGAACGGGTATCGATGCCCGACTTCGATATCGACTTCTGCCAGGACAATCGCTGGAAGGTGATTGAGTACGTGCGCGAAAAATACGGCGCGGATGCGGTCTCGCAGATCGTTACCTTCGGCACCATGGCGGCACGCGCGGTGGTGCGCGACGTCGGCCGGGTGCTTGATCTGCCGTACAACTTCTGCGACACCCTGTCGAAAATGATTCCCTCCGCGCCGGGCAAGAACGTCAGCCTGGACCAAGCCCTGGCCGAGGTGCCGGAACTGCGCGAACGTTACGAGAAGGAGGAGGAGGTCAAGGACCTGTTCGATCTGGCGCGCAAGCTTGAGGGCCTGACCCGCAACGTCGGCATGCATGCCGGCGGTGTACTGATCGCTCCAGGCAAGCTGACCGATTTCTGCCCGCTGTATTGTGCCGAGGGTTCCGACTCGGTGGTCTCGCAACTCGACAAGGACGACGTCGAAAAGATCGGCTTGGTGAAGTTCGACTTCCTCGGCCTGCGCAACCTGACCATCATCGATCTGGCGGTGAAATATATCCGCCGGCTCGACCCGGCCTGGGATGTCGATCTGGATGCACTGACCTTCGACGACCCGGCGGCCTACAACATCCTCAAGAAGGCGAATACCACAGCGATCTTCCAGTTGGAATCCGAGGGCATGAAGAAGCTGCTCGCCAAGCTGGAGCCGGACCGCATCGAGGACGTCATTGCCGTGCTGGCCCTGTATCGTCCCGGCCCGCTCGGTTCGGGCATGGTCGAGGATTTCATCCACCGCAAGAAGGGCAAGCAGTCGATCGACTATTTTCACCCGGACCTGAAAGCCTGTCTTGAGCCGACCTACGGTGTCATCGTCTACCAGGAACAGGTGATGCAGATCTCGCAGATCATCGGCGGCTACACGCTGGGGGGCGCTGACTTGTTGCGCCGGGCGATGGGCAAGAAGAAGGCCGAGGAGATGGCCAAGCATCGCGACCTGAGGCGTGAGGGGGCATTGAAGAAGGGCTATGACGAAAAACTCGCCATGCACCTCTTCAACCTGATGGAGAAGTTCGCCGAGTACGGTTTCAACAAGTCGCACACGGCGGCCTATGCCGTGATCTCGTATCAGACCGCCTGGCTCAAAGCCCACCACACGGCGGCTTTCATGGCGGCGACGCTGTCTTCGGATCTCGATGACACCGATAGCGTGCATATCTTCTATGACGATGCCCTCGCCAATGGCCTGGAGATGCTCGGCCCGGACGTCAACCAGAGCGAATACCGTTTCGTTCCGGTGAATCGTCGGCAGGTGCGCTATGGGCTTGGGGCAATCAAGGGCACCGGCGAGTCGGCCATTGCCTCGATGGTCGCGGCACGTACCCAGGACGGGCCGTTCAAGGATATCTTCGACTTCTGTCAGCGGGTTGATCGGCGTCTGGTGAATCGCCGGGTGATCGAAGCGCTGGTGCGCGCCGGGGCCTTCGATGCATTGCATGATAATCGGGCGGCGCTGCTTAACTCGGTCGGTCTGGCCATGGACTGGGCCGAGAATGTCCAGGCCAATGCCGCGCAGAATAGCCTGTTCGCCGAGGATGTGGCACATAACACGCCTTCGATGGCCCATGCCCCGCCCTGGACCTTGAAAGAGCAGTTGGTCAACGAAAAGGCTGCGCTTGGGTTCTATATCAGCGGCCATCCGTTCAGCGCCTACCGCGAAGAGTTGGCGGGCATTGTCGACAAACCCTTGGCGAGCCTCGCGGCGCAGCAGCAGCCGGTGCTTCTGGCCGGTGTCATCATGACCATGCGCACCCAGGTGACGCGTCGGGGAAAGATGGCCTACGTGACGCTCGACGACATGTCGGCACGCATGGAAGTGGCGGTGTTCAACGAGTTGTTCGAGTCGCGGCGCGATCGCCTGAAAGAGGACAACCTGCTTATCGTCCAGGGCAGGGTCAGCTACGATGATTACGCCGGTGGCCTGCGCATCACCGCCGATGCGCTCTATGACCTGGATGAGGCGCGCGCGGCGTTCGCTGAAAGACTGACCGTGACGTTGAATGGCGAGGCCCAGGCGGGCCGCTTGTTCAAGCTATTGCAACCCTACCTGGCCGGGAACGAGAAGGGCTGTCCCGTGGCGATTCAGTACTCGAATGCGCAGGCGCGCTGTGCCATACGCCTGGGCGAAACCTGGAAGATACGGCCCGCCGATCAGCTCATTCAAGAGTTGAAAGTCTGGTTAACCGCAAATAATGTGGTAGTTAAATACAGTCCCACCTTGATAAAAACCAATCCAAGAAATTAAAAAAATTTATGGATTGAGGCGGTGGCGCGCGGCCGTGTCTGCCCGTTGTTATTGCGCAACAAAATAATTCACAGTTAAAACAATGGCATGCGTTTAATCCAGGCCTCGTATTTCTCTGGTTGATGCTATTGGATATGTTTGTCTGTTTATGGGCGTTGACCATGGAATTCTAATATTAGATAATGCTTATGACACTGGCGCTAACGCCTACCTCCCTTGGCGTTGCCAGTGTTGTCTCCTCCATCCTCCTTCTTTGGTGGATTTAGCCCGGTCAACCGACCGGGCTTTTTTTTGGCCTCGAATGGAGCGAGCGAGCGGGTAGAATGCCTGGGTCGACGCTCGCCTTATAATTGCATGGTCCAAGCCCTCTGGTATGTGCGCAAGTCCGGTCAGGTCAGTGGTCCGTTTCCCGCGCCACAGATCGATGAGGCGTTGCGAACCGGTGAGATCGCGCTTACCGACGATCTTAGTCTGGATGGCGAGCAATGGCTGCCGGTGCGCGAAAGCGGGATGTTTCGCGGCAAAATTCAAGCCGGCAAGCCGACCGGGGATGCGGCTGATGCCACTTGGCTGGCGGAACGTGAAAAGGCCAGGCAACGCTGGGAAGATGGGGTCGTTGATAATAGTGAAGCGGCTACGCCCACCCCCGTACTCGATACCATTCGTATGCAGTCGCTACGTGCCAATCATGACGCGACCCGCGCCATGGTCGATGCCGAGGCGAAACGCCGGCCATCGATCCTGATTGCGTTTGCTGCCCTGATTGCGTTGGTGCTGACGGGGGCCTTGGTCTGGTTTGGTCAAGGTGACGACACCATCAAGGCGTCGATCGGCAAGGTCAGCGATTGCGCCGCTACACCCGCTGCGGGGATATCCTGGGCCGGATGCGATAAATCCGGACAAACCCTGCGTGGTGTCGATCTGCACAGCATGACGCTCAGCCGTGCCAATTTCGATGGCACGGCTTTGGCCCGGGCCAATCTAAGTTATGCGGACTTGGCGCGCGCCAGTTTGCGCGGCGCGAATCTGGCAGGCGCGAATCTTCTTGGGGCGAATCTCGACGGCGCGGACTTGACCGGCGCCGACCTGAGCCAGGCCGATTTGCGCTATGCCACGCTAAATAATGCGCTGCTCGGTGGATCGCGTCTGGACGGCGCGACCTTGGGCAAAACGACCTGGATCGGCGGGCAACTTTGCGATCGTCTGGATCAATGTCGCTGAAACACGTTACGTCGCACGACAACCCTGACTACAGGGGGGTGCTGGCCTTGGCCGATGACGCTCGAGCACGACGGCAATCGGGCCAGACCCTGCTTGACGGCGAACACCTGATCGAGGAAGCGTTAAAAGCGGGAATTCAGCCCTTGCGTCTGATCCTGGAATCGGGAACTGAGATGGCACTGCGCTGGCATGCTCGATTGGCCACGGTACCCGCGCTGGAGTTGGCTCCCGGCCTGTTTCGGAAGCTGTCGCCGGTGGCAGCGCCCAGCGGTGTGCTTGCGGTCATAGCAACGCCACACCCGGGCACGGCATGTGGTGATTTCGTCTTGCTGCTGGAGGCGATACAGGATCCTGGCAATCTCGGTGCCATCCTGCGTACCGCCGCCGCCACCGGAGTCACCGATGTCCTGCTTTCGCCCGGCTGTGCCGAAGCCTGGTCACCCAAGGCCTTGCGTGGTGGTCAAGGCGGTCAGTTTCGGTTGCGGGTGCATCCCGGCGTGGATCTGGTGTCCTGGCTCGATACCTGGTCGGGTGCCGCGCTGGCCGCCATGCCGAATGTACCGGGTTCGCTCTATGAGCTTGACCTCTCCGGGCCCGTTGCGTTTGCCTTCGGCAACGAAGGCGCCGGGTTGTCGCCAGCACTTCAGGCCCGTTGCCGAACTTTCGCCATTCCCATGGCGGGCGAGGTCGAGTCACTGAATGTTGCCGCTTCGGTGGCGGTGTGTCTCTATGAACGCCTGCGCCAAGGCCTGAAATGAATCGAAGACCCGCTCTGTTCGCATCTGTGCGCCGATCCCGATGGTTGCCGCCGTGGTTATGCCTGGTTGCGTTATGGCTGTGGGGATTCGGTGCCTGGGCGGAGGTCGCTGTGCCAACACTCCAGGCGCGCGTCACCGACCAGACGGCGAGTCTTGATGCTGGCCAGATTGCAGCTCTTGAAGCGCGTCTGAAGCAATTCGAAACAGAAAAAGGCAGCCAGATCGCCGTGTTGATCGTTGCAACGACACTACCGGAGGCTATCGAACAATATTCGATTCGAGTCGCCGAAGCCTGGAAGTTGGGGCGCAAGGGCGTGGACGATGGTGTCCTGCTGCTGGTGGCCAAGGATGACCGGGCGGTGCGTATCGAGGTTGGCTACGGCCTTGAGGGCGCGATCAGCGATATTCAGGCGAAACGCATCATCGAAGAAGAGGTCGTGCCGCGCTTCCGTCAGGGCGATTTCCAGGGTGGCATCGACATGGCCGTTACTCGACTGATTGGCTTGGTCAATGGTGAGCCGCTCCCTGAGCCGGAGGTTGTTTCCAGCACTAGCTCGCTGGGTTTTCTTGATCAATACCTGCCCATGGTGATGCTCTTCGCCTTCGTCGGTGGCGGCCTGTTTCGTGCAATCTTCGGACGTCTGGGCGGTGCGTCGGTGGCCGGTGTCGTCGGTTTCCTCGGTGCCTGGTGGCTGGTGGGTGTGCTCGGCATGGCACTGGTATTCGCGCTATTCGTTTTCCTGGTCACGCTGCTCGGCGGTAATGGCGGCGGCGGAGGGCGGGGTGGCGGCGGGACCGGCGGGGGTGGGTGGAGGTCGGGTGGCGGTGGTTTTTCCGGTGGCGGGGGTGGTTTCGGCGGCGGCGGCGCATCCGGGAGATGGTAATGATCCTGAAACGGCTGATACCTCATTTGCTATACCCCGACTGGTGGCTGAAACGTGTGCTGCGGCCGGAGGCACTGGCGCGCATCGAGGCCGCCATCGCGGCTTCCGAAGCGCATCATCATGGCGAGATACGCTTCGTGGTCGAAGCGACTCTGGATTTCTTTCCGGTATGGCGCGGGCTCAGCGCGCGTGAGCGCGCCCTGGAGGTTTTCGGGCGCGAACGGGTCTGGGATACCGAAGCCAGCAATGGCGTCCTGATCTACCTGTTACTCGCCGAGCGCGATGTCGAGATCGTCGCCGACCGTGGTTTCGCCGGTAAGGTTGATGCCCTCGAATGGGAGACCATCTGCCGGGAAATGGAAACCGCGTTCCGCGCCAAGCGTTTCGAGGCGGGCGCGCTGATCGGTATCGAACGGTTGGATGCCTTGATCAAGCGGCATTTCCCCCTCGCCGGGGCGAACCCCGACGAGCTCGAAAACGCCGTCACAATCCTCTAGCGTCGGTGTGGGCGGATCGTCTTCGCGGCGATCCGATGCATGCCGCGGATCAGTTTGCGTGGCGTCGGCATGTTCGCCTGGAGGTAGCGTCCCGTAGTCCCGATGGACGCGTGCGGTGCTGGGTGATGACCGGCGGCGGCGATGGCGAGCAGGTGTTCCAGCTCATCTTTATGCGCGCGCATATTGAATTGGTGCCAGCGCAGCACCAGATACATGCTGCCGGCGATGAAGACGCTGAACAGGATGATCACCGTATGGATCGACAGATCCGCCCAGAGCAGGATGGCGTAGAGCGCGAGCATGATCAGGATGCTCAGATTCTCGTTGAAATTCTGCACGGCGATGGAGTGTCCCGCGCCCATGAGAATATGCCCGCGGTGCTGTAACAAGGCATTCATGGGCACCACGAAGAAGCCGGCCATGGCGCCGACGATCATCACCAGCACGACAGCCGGCAACAATGAGGTAACTCCGACCATGAAGGTGGCGGTGACCCCCATGGCGATACCTACACCGATGACATTCACCGACTTGTTGATGGGCACCATCTTGCCGGCCATGATCGCCCCGAAGGCGATACCGATGGCGAATACCACCTGCAAATACGTCGCCTGATACAAGGGGATGGATAACGCCTCTTCGGCCCAGCGCAGCATGATGAATTGCAGCGTGGCGCCGGCGCCCCAGAACAAGGTGGTTACAGCCAAGGTGATCTGGCCGAGTTTGTCGAACCAGAGCAGGCGCATGCAGTGGGCAAAGTCGCGCAGCAGGTAGATCGGGTTGCTGTGCAGCGATTTGTGGTCGACCCCGGTTTCCGGAATCCAGAGGTTGAAGAGGGCGGCGATCAGATACAACACGCCGATAGTCGCGAAACTGTAGTTGAGCAACGTGCCTTCGCGGCCATCGAACAGCCAGATATCGATGGCCTTGAAACCCTCCATCACGCTTGGGCTGATCAGCCAGCCGCCAGCAATGGTACCCAGAATGATGGCGCCAACCGTAAGGCCTTCGATCCAACTGTTGGCGATAACCAGTTTGTTGTGTGGCAGGTATTCCGTGAGGATGCCGTATTTGGCCGGGGAATAGGCTGCCGCGCCCAGACCGACGACCGCATAGGCATAAAGCGGGTTGATGCCCGTGACCATCATGACGCACCCGATGATCTTGATCGTGTTGCTGATCAGCATGACCCGGCCCTTGGGCATCGAGTCGGCGAAAGCGCCGACGAAGGCGGCCAGCAAGACATAGGAAATCGTGAAGAACAGCTTGAGCAGCGGTTCGTATTCCGACGGCGCCTGAATTTCCCGCAGCATGGCGATCGCGGTCAGCAGCAGGGCATTGTCGGCGAGCGCCGAGAAGAACTGCGCCGCCATGATGATGTAGAACCCGCGATCCATTAGTAATCGAATTTTCTGGCGAGACGGGACATGGCTATCTGGGGTGAACGAACCAGCAGGGTTATATCATGCCAACCCTGTCCGTGCCATCCAGAACCCGCGTCACGGAAGGGATTGCGCTGATATATGTCTGGAAAAGATAAGAAAATTATGGTTCAATAAAATTAATTAATTTAATGGTGTCGCCATGGCCGATCGCCGCTTGCAAGTCTTCCACACCGTAGCCAAACAGCTGTCCTTCACCAAGGCGGCGGAGTCGCTGTTCATGACCCAGCCGGCAGTGACCTTCCAGGTGAAACAACTCGAAGAACACTTCAATACGCGCCTGTTCGAGCGCTCACACGGCAAGATCACCCTGACGCCCGCAGGCCATCTGGCACTCGATTACGCCGAGCGCATCCTCAATATGTCCGCCGAGATGGAAGCGCGCATCTCCGAACTGACCGGTCAGGTCAGTGGCCCGCTCTTGATTGGGGCCTCGACGACCATCGCCGAATACATGCTGCCCAGACTGCTCGGTGAATTCAAGCAGCGGCACCCGGAAACACAAGCGCGACTCACCGTCGCCAATTCCGAGACCATCGAGAACCGGGTCGCCGAACATACCCTGGACATGGGTCTCATCGAGGCCACCTCGCACCACCCCAACCTGGTTACGCGGGTGTGCTGCGAGGATGAACTGGTGATGATCTGCGCACCGTTCAGTGAGATGTCCAAGTTGGATATGGTGACGCCCAAGCAAATGGCCAGTCATCCTTATATCAGTCGCGAGTCCGGTTCCGGGACACGCGAGTGCATCGACGATTATTTTAAGTTCAGCGGCGTCAACCTGGATGAACTCAACCTGGTCATGGAACTGGGTAGCCGCGAGGCCATCAAGGGGGCCGTCGCCGCCGGCCTGGGCGTCGCCGTGGTGTCGAGTACCACGGTCGCCAAGGAAGTGCGCCTTGGCGAACTCACCGCCATCCCGCTGGACCCGCCATTGCGCCGGCAGTTGTCGCTGGTCTATCCGCAGGAAAAATTCCGCAGCAAATTGTTGCAATCCTTCCTCGATTTCCTTGAATCCAGCCCGCTGATCCGCAACCAGACCAACGTCGCGCTATAAGCCCGATGAATGCCGACGAGCGCCAGCTCCTGAAAGCCTATCGAGCGCTGGGTGAAACCCGCCGCGCCGGCCTGCTCGATTACGCCGAATTTCTCGCCAGCCGTGAATCCGGCACCGATGCCGCCGAGGTGCCTAGCGAGCCGCTCGATATCCCCAGGCCCGCCGGAGAATCGGTGGTCAAGGCCATCAAGCGTCTGCGCGCCACCTATCCCATGGTCGACCGCGGCGTCATCCTCAACGACACCTCGGCGCTGATGACCCAGCATCTGATGCACAAGCGTCCCGCCGTCGAAATCATCGATGAACTTGAGGTGCTCTTCCGGCGTCATTACGAGACCGCGGCTGGGCAGAAATAGTCCGGCCCGGTACCATCCCGTCACTCAGATTACTCAGGTGCCTCATGTCCAACGCCGACCAACTCGAAATCGATAAATTCAGTGCCCTGGCGCATCGCTGGTGGGACCCGAATTCCGAATTCAAGCCATTGCATGAAATCAACCCGCTGCGCCTCGACTGGATCGACAACCATGCCCGGATCGCCGGCAAAGCCGTGGTCGACATCGGCTGCGGCGGCGGCATTCTCGCCGAAAGCATGGCGCAGCGCGGCGCCCGGGTGACCGGCATCGACCTCTCCGAAAAGGCCCTCAAGGTCGCCGGCCTGCACAAACTCGAATCGGGCGTCGCGGTCGACTACCGTCATATCGCCGCCGAAGACCTGGCCGCCGAACAGCCCGGTGCGTATGACGTCGTCACCTGCATGGAAATGCTCGAACACGTGCCCGATCCCGCCAGCATCGTCAACGCCTGCCGGCAACTGGTCAAACCGGGCGGCTGGGTGTTCCTGTCGACGCTCAACCGCAACCCGAAGAGCTACCTGTTCGCCATCATCGGCGCCGAATACATCCTCAACATGCTGCCCAAGAGCACCCACGACTGGGCCAAGTTCATCAAGCCCGCCGAACTGGCGCGCCATGTGCGCAACGCCGGCCTGGACGCGGTCGAGGTCATGGGCATGACCTACAACCCGTTCACCAAGGTCTACACGCTGGAACAGGATACCGACGTCAATTACATGATCGCCTGCCGACGGGAAGCTTAGGTTGCTGCGCACCGTCCTGTTCGACCTGGACGGCACCCTGGTCGACACCGCGCCGGACCTCGGCGCGGCCCTCAACGAAATGCGCGCGCGCCGCGATCTGGCGCCGCTCGATTACGCCCTGATCCGGCCGCAAGCCTCGCATGGCTCCCAGGGCCTGCTGCGTGTCGGCTTCGGCATTGGCGCCGACCACCCGCAATTCGCTGCACTGCGCCTCGAATTCCTCGAAATCTACACCGACTGCCTGACCGACAATTCGCCCCTGTTTCCCGGCGTTGCCGAGATGCTCGACGGCCTGGAACAGCGCGGTCTCAGTTGGGGCATCGTCACCAACAAACCGGCGCGCTATACCGACCCCCTGGTCGCCCACCTCGGTCTGGATCGGCGTGCCGCCTGCATCGTCAGCGGCGACACCTGCGCCCGGCCCAAGCCGCATCCCGAGCCGATGCAACACGCCTGTCGCGTCGCAGCGAGCGCGCCGGAGGAGTGTCTCTATGTCGGCGACGCCGAACGCGACGTTCAGGCGGCGCGCGCCGTCGGCATGCCCGCCCTGGTTGCCCTGTACGGTTATCTTGCCGAGGACGATTCCCCGGAAGCCTGGGGCGCGCAGGGATATATCGAAACCCCCGGCGCTTTGCTTGACTACCTGACCGGGGGTGCGTAGATTCCAGTCAGGCCTTGAACTTTCCCGGTTCGGGCCCATCATAGAGTTACCTGGGGGCGACCTGGCTTCGACGTGGGTTGCAAAGCAGGCAAGTGCATACCGAGGACCAGTTCCCTCGTAAATCTACTGGAAATTTATAGTCGCCAACGACGAAACTTACGCTCTAGCCGCTTGACGGCTAGACTCCGCACCGGCAGGCCCGTGGGCCGGGCTGGGCAACCAGCGGCGGAGTCATTTACACGGGATCGCGCTGAATCGGGCCACTTGGCTCAGCGTTAAATCTAGGTGGCTCGCCCAATTCAAGCCTGTTCGGCCGGCGTGAGGCGGGTTAAATACAAACGACCGGACTAAGTATGTAGATCTTCTTGTAGAGGGCTTGCGGACGCGGGTTCGATTCCCGCCGCCTCCACCATTAAACACAACGGAAACAACGGCTTACGTTGTTTCCGTTTTCTTTTTTACTTCTGCTGTAGTCCATTCCAGTCTTGTTTAATCCATCTGTATCCACAGAGAATGGGGGTATTACGTGTCGCAACTCCCTACTCGATGACTTCAAGATCGACGCTGGGAAAGGTGATGCCCTGGCCAGAAAACCACAATATGGTTTCCTGGAGCACATCCAGTTGCAGCCTGTAGCGGCCCGGCTTGTACGGTGCGTGTATTTTCATGCGACAGGAAAGTCTCTGTCCGGGAGCGACAAAGGTTAGGTAATTCGGCCGGGCCCGCAGGAAATACGTGCGTGGCTGATCCCAGGCAAGCAACTCGCCATCCAGGCCATGGATGTGATAGGAAACGCCATACAGCGCCGGGCTGTTTGGGCGGACATACCAGCAGTGTTTGGAATCGTTGATGACTGAGAGCTTGACCTCGCCGGCTTCGCCGGCCGGTATCGTCAGGCCGCCTGTGTCGTCGGCAAGACGGATCCGCGCATGGTAGCCAGGCAGCACGTCGCTTTTCGGCAGGCCGAGCGTGCCCGGGGTGATCGCCAGCCAGCCTTCTCCGGGCGGCACGTGGCGTGTGGCCAGTTCGGCTGCCAGGGACGGATACTGTAGCGAGAAGAGCGTCGCCAGCAGTGGCAGGTGCTGCCAATGCAGGTGGAGCGAGTCGATTTCGCCTCCGGCGTCGGTGGTAAAAGCGATATGCTTTGGCGCGGACGGGGCTTCGGACAGTTGTTCGTAGATTGGACGGCGGGCACGCCAGCGCGAAAACCAGTTTTGTCCTGCCTGCTTTGGAAGCAGGATGGCATTGAGTCTTGTGCGCTGCGTCAGGTCGAGCATGTGCGTCCGATTCTCGGTGATCAGGGGCGCGAGGAGACTTCTGGCCAGGTCGTCATCCGTATCCATGAACGCATGCAGCAGCGCGGTCGGGACCAGGTCGGGCGCCAGGTGGTTCAACAGCAGCATGGCGTCGAAAACGCTGCGCTGGAGTTGCCGCCGGCCGGCCTCTGCCCAGACAATCGCCCAGTCGAACCCGGGCCGGGCCGTGATGACCTTCGCCACGTCCAGGATCCATTCGAAGCGCATGGCTTCGGGTTCGCGGAGGCCATTCACCATCGCCACCAGCACCGTATCCTCGCGGCCCATCCAGCGTACCGGGATGCCCTGCCATTCGGCATGCTCGGCGCGTTCCCAGACCCCCCGGTCGATAGCCTCGGTCGGCGATTCGTAGAGCGTGTACCAGTGCATATCGAAACCGCGCTGGTTGGCGTTGATGTAATCGTGGGAATGGATGTCCCGTGGTTTCTTGCTGTCCGCGTAGCGGTATCGCCAGCCCTGCGCTAGGAGGACCGCTTCGGCTTTCGGGATATCCTCGGGCCTCACCAGGATATCGACATCGTCCATGGGGCGCAGGGCCAGGTTGCCGTGGTAGCGCAGGGCGAGGTTGATGCCCTTGAAAAGCAGGAGTTCCAGGCCCGACGCGGCGAGCGCCTCGATCGCCCGGCGCGCATCGGCGGCGAGCAGGTTGGTGCGGAACATGAAAAAGCGATAGATGCCTTTCATGCGGCCGAGATAGGGGCCGCAGAGTGGATCCTCGCGGAAACGGTCGTACAGCGCCGGCACGAGCCGTAACGACCCACGGTCCAGCTTATCGAAATCAACGCGTTCAACCCAGCGCTGGAAAGACTCCGCATTCCTTGGGGACTCGGGCAGGAGGGCCTCGACCAGCCAGCGGTGTGTCGGGTCGAGTTCGGGTACGTCTTCGAAGTGGGTGAGTAGGCTCATGGGGTCTTTTTTATCGACGATTACTTTGGTCGGGCGGGCTTAATGCTACCTGTTATCGTATCGATGCAGCAGGTGATATAAGGTTTCGGGGCGTGCTGCCCGATGATCAGGCCGTGCCGGTAGAATTCAATGATGGAACGACGAGGCGACAACGTGAATGAATTTCTGATGGTGGACGGCCAACGGTTTACGCACGAAACCGTCGATGGCGAAACGATGATCATAGACACCCTGAATGGCCGTCTGTTGCTGTTGGGCGGCTTCGGGCCAGTCCTTTGGGATGGCCTGTGCGCCGGTGTGCGCCTGGCCGACTTGCTGGAACAGATACGGCGGCGATTCGGCGACGCGGCCGGCGACGCCGTGGCCGGACTGCTGGGTGCGCTGACCCAGGCCGAGGTTTTTCTGGCGGGACTGGAAGCACCCGCGTCGGGCGAATCGCTGCCGCTGGCCTGGCTGGCGGCTGCCCAGGCTTACGCGCCGCCGACCCTCGAACAGTACGACGATATTTCCGAGATCATCAGCATGGACCCCATCCATGATGTCGATCCGGACGCCGGCTGGCCCCGTCTGCCAGAACTTTAAGGCGCCCCGTTGCGTTCCCTACTCCTGGCGGGGCTGCGGCTGGACTTGCGTGGCGATGAGGCTTCGCGTCGTCTGGCGCCGGCCTTCGCGCGCCTGCCGTCGCCCCCCGCCGGAGTTGCTCCGCTGGACGGGCGCGCCATCGCCACGCTGCACCTGCATGGCGTATCCGATCCCCGGCGCGACGTGGCCTGGCGGGATTGCGCGCCAGGAACCTACCAGACTTCGGACGGCGCCCGGATGGTGCTGGGCGACAACCCCTGGCATGCCGAACGTTTTACCGCGCGACCCACCAGCCGACTCGATGCATGGCTGAGACTCAGCGATCTCGATCACGGCGATATCGCCTCGCAGCCGGGCAAGTTTGCTCTCGGCAGCTGGCTGGCGCATCGCGGCAGGCCGCTCGTGCATGCCGCCGGCATTGCCTGGCACGGGCGGGGCGCCCTGCTTCTGGGGGTCTCCGGTCGCGGCAAATCGACGACCGCGCTGGCCTGTCTGGGGGCGGGATTTTCCTTCCTCGGCGACGACCTGTGTGCTCTGGAAGCCAGCCCGCACAACGACCGGCCGCCGACCATCCATGGGATCTACGCCACCGCCAAGTTGAACCCGGACAGTCAGACGTGGCTGGGCGCGGCGGACTGGCCTTTCCTGGGCACCACAAGCAAGGGCAAGCGTGCCGTGCTGTTGCCCGATACCGCCCTGTTTTCACCTTCGGCGCCGCTGGCAGCCCTGGTCTCGCTGGTTCCGGCGGGTGAAGGCCAGCCCGGGCTCCAATCGCTGGATCGAGCGGACGCGCTACGCATGCTGACCCTGGCCGCCGCGCAGGGCCATCTGGGGCCGGTGAGCCGGGGCCAGTGGTTGCGCACCGCGGCCGCGGTGGTCAGACAGGTCCCGGCGGTCGAAATGCGCCTGACCTGGGACCGGGATGTGATCGCGACGACTCTTCGCGGTCTTCTCGAACGCGCTTGAGCGATGGCATTCGAGACGCCGATCGCGGTATTCGCCTACAACCGGCCGGCACGGACCGAGGCGCTGCTGGCCGTGCTGCGCGATCTACGGCCTGGGCGACTGCTGTTCGTGACGGATGGTCCCAGGCAGGATAAGCCCGAGGATGCCGGGCAGTGCGCCGCGGTTCGCCGCGTGCTCGATGGCGTCGATTGGCCGTGCCGCGTGTCGCGATGCCATGGCGACCGGCACCTGGGCTGCACCCCGCGTGTGCTGAGTGGCCTGGCCTGGATATTCGGGCAGGAGGAACATGCCATTATCCTGGAGGATGATCTGCTGCCCAGCCCGGAATTTTTCCCTGGGCAGGGCGCATGTTGTCGGTCTATGCGGACAACTTCCGCGTCATGCAGGTGAGTGGCCGCAATGAGCTGGGGGCATGGTCGGGCCCGGATCGGGCCGATAATTATCTGAGCATCGCCGGCGGTCTGTGGGGCTTCGCCAGCTGGCGGCGAGCCTGGCTCGCGCTGGGCGGTTTCCAGCGCGCGGACGGTCGCCGGCCGTGGCGGGTCGATGGGCAGCGGGAAATCCAGGATGCCTGCACGGAGGCGCATCTGGCGGCACTGAGGCAACAGTTCGAGGGCGCGGCGCCCATGGACTGGGATAACGAATGGACCTGCCGACGCATGCTTCTGGGTGGCCTGGCGGTGATTCCACCGGTCAATCTCGTCTGCCATACAGGTTATGGCGGTGATTCGACACACCATGCACGCGCAGATCACCTCAAGGCGCATACCCCGGTGGGCCGGCTGGCCGGCCACCCGCCGCGTGTCTGGCAAACGCCGCGGGCCGAACTGGCGCGGCTGACGATACTCCTGGACTATCTGGACCGCATCCGCCAGCCGATGGCGGCGCGGCGGATATACAGAACCGGGATCCACCGGCGCCCCGAGGCCGGGCGTGGCGAGGCGGTACAGGCGCATCTGTTGCCGTTCCTGTACCCGGACGATGCCCTGCGCGCGCTGAGCCAGTTCAAGGCGGTCTGCCCGCCGAGTCCGGAACTCGCCAGGCTGTTGCAGCCACTGGAAGCGGCGTTGACAAGCCTATGAGCGCTGCCCGCGAGCCCGCGATTTCGGTCCTGATTCCGGTACTCGATAATGTCGGTACGCTGGAACAGACCTTGCGCGCCGTCGAGAGACAGACACTCAGGCCGGCCGAGATCATCGCCATCGACGGCGGATCCCGCGACGGCAGTCTTGGCTTGCTGGAAAACCGGCCCGGCGTTTCGCTGCTGCGGCAAAATGGCAGCGGACTAGCGAATGCCCGCAATGCCGCCGTGGAGGCCAGCAAAGGCGATTGGCTGGCCTTCTGCGACGCCGACGATCATTGGCCGGACGATTCGCTGGCCGTGCGTTATGCCGCGACACGCCACGACTGCGGGGCGGTCATCGGCCAGGTACTCGGGCAAGCGGCCGACGAGTCGGACTTGACGGCGCGGCAGGCATCCCGCCTGGGCCGGACCCGGACGGGATATACCCCGGGTGCCCTGCTGATCCACCGGGCGACCCTGATGGCGGTGGGACCGTTCGACGAGACCCTGACCATAGGCGCCGACAGCGATTGGTTCGTCCGCTTGCACCTCTCCGGTCATCTGCTGGCATGCATTCCCCAGGTCGTACCGTACAAAGGCCTGCGGCAGGGCAGCTTGTCCGGCGATGTGCAGACCTACCGGAAGGAATTGTTGAGTGTGGCGCGCCGTTTTGTCGCGCATCGCAAGCGGCAGGCCGGGCCATGAAGATCCTGCATATCTGCCCGCGATGGACGGGTGGCGGTCCCGAGCGAAATATCGTCGCCCTGGCGAAGCTGGCCCGCGAGTCGGGCCAGGCCTTCGAGGAAAGCGTCCTGGTCCTTGATAAGCCGGTCAATCCGCGTCTGCTGGTAGCGGCGCGACGGGCGGGCCTGCGCATGACGATAGCCCCGGAGCCGGATGCCGTTGCCGGGGCTATCGCCGGGGCCGATCTGGTGCTGGTCCATTTCTGGAATCACCCGGCATTGTGGGCGCTGTTGCGCGACTTCGAGTGGCCGCCGGCCCGGGTGATCTTGAATGTTTGCGTGCTGGGCAATGGCGCACCGCAGGTCGTGCCGGCGGAGCTCGGCACATTTGCCGATGCCCTGTTCCTGACCAGCCGGTTGAGCCGGGCCACGGGCGCCGCGGTCGCCGCGCGCGCGCGGGGGAAAGCGGTTGCCGTACTGCTGTCGATCGCCGACATGGATCGTCTGGAATATTTTGCAGCGCGGCCCCACCCGGGTGTCGTGGTCGGCTACCTGGGGACCGTGAACGGCAGCAAGATGCATCCGCGTTTCGTCGAGATGGCCTCCGCGCTGCGGGACGACACGGTGCGCTTCCTGGTCTGCGGTGGCGGCGGTGGCGAGGCGCGTCTCGCCGAACATGCCGACAGCCTGGGATTGGCCGGCCGTTTCGAGGTGACGGGTCCGATCGAGGACATCGCCGACGCTTTCAGCCGCATGGACGTGTTCGGTTATCCATTGGCCGAATATACCTACGCAACCAGCGAAAAGGCAGTGCAGGAGGCCATGTGGGTCGGTCTTCCCCCCGTGGTGATGGCCTATGGCGGCTTGCCCGCGCTGGTGCGGCATGAGCGGACAGGGCTGCTGGCGCGGACGGAATCCGAGTATGTCGCCGCGCTCAATAGGCTGGTCTCCGACCCGGCCTTGCGGCGCCGTCTCGGCGAGGCCGCCCGGGCCTACGCGCGCCGGCATTTCGACCCGCGGCGCAACGCTGTAGCGCATTGGAGCCAGTACCGCGATACCCTGCGCCAGGCAAAACGGACCCGGACCAGACTTCAAGCATCCTGCGCCTCGCGTGCCGGCGGGTTCGTGCAGAGTCTGGGCGAATACGCCGGGGCATTCGCCACAAGTTTGCGGGGCACCGGCGCTCCCGCCGACCTGGACCGGGCGCACCGCGTCATTGCACATGCCAATCCGCTGCTCAGCCAAGGCGAGGGCGGCGTGCTGCATTATCGCAATGCCTACCCGGAGGATCCTCACCTGCGCTTTTGGGCGGCCTTGTTGCTCCAGCAGGCGAGGCGGTGCGATCAGGCCGAGGCGGAATTCGGCGCCGCGCTGGCGCGGGGCCTTCCTGAGCGTCTGCTGGCCGGCCGTAGCTTATCCGAAGTGGTCAATTCCGGACCTGAATCAACTTGCCGCTGTCGGTAAGCAGATACAGCCAGCCGTCCGGACCCTGCTCGACGTCCCGGATGCGCTCCCCGAGATCGGCGAAGAGTCGTTCCCGGGCGACCTCACGGTCGCCATCCAGTTCGATGCGCCAGAGCGCGGTACCCACCAGCGCGCCCATGAAAAGATGGCCTCGCCAATGCGGAAAGCCGTTGCCGGTGTAGAACAGCAGGCCGCTGGGGGCGATCGCCTCCGGCGCCCACACACCCACGGGTTCGGTGAAGCGAGGCGCGTGGATTCCGCCGCCGACCGGAGCTTCATAGTCGCAGGATCGGTTAGTAGTTGGAGGTGAGTATCACCAAGCTGTCGGTTCTCTGGGTTACCAGCATCAAGCCGCCCGGTGGACCCAGGTCTCAGGCGACGTCGTCGGATTGTCCGGCGCGCCGGCGGTCGAGGGCCCGTTTGACGGCGATCAGATAGCCGCGATCCTTGTCGGCATCCCGACCGAACGCGAGGCTTCCCGGACGGATACGACGCAGTGCCAGGGTATCCTGGAGCATCTCGAACTCCATGCCCAGATCACGGCCGCGGGCGATCCAGTCGACCATGTCGCCGCGCATTCCCGGCGGGTCGATCATGTCGCCGATGCGCCTGGCGGCGGTGGTCCTGATCATCAGCGTGGTCCTGGACCAAAGGTCGATGACGCTGCCCTGATCGGGTTCGGTAGACGGTTGTCGGCATAGCCGCACGCGGCTGAAAACGCCGCTCAAGGCGGGTGTCGCGGCGAATGCCGCCAATTGCCGGCGGGCCTTGTCGGGCAGCCAGATGTCGTCGGCGTCGAGGAAGGCGATGTAGTCGGTGGTGACGCGGGCGATGCCCGTGTTGCTGGCGGCGCCGCACCCCCGGTTCGTCTGCGATATCAGCGTGACCAATGGATCGCGGGCGCGCGCGACCTGCGCCGTGGCATCCGTCGAGCCGTCGTCGACAACGATGATCTCGGCGGGCGGCACGGACTGCCGCAGGATCGAATCCAGTGTCTCCGCGATGGTGCCGGCGGCGTTGTAGGCGGGGACGACGACACTATAGTTTTCAACCATGCTGGAACCTGTGCTCGCCCTTATTGCGGGCCTGGAAGAAGCTGCCCAGATCGACGGTCGCACCCGTGACGCGCCGGCGCGCCACGGAGCGGCGGATGGCATCGGCGAAGCCTCTGCGGGTCATGACGAGGTCGTTGGTCATGTTGCCGGCGTGGCGTCTGTACAGGGTGGCGATCTCGTCCTCGACGTGAACTGGCACGCGGGCCTCGATCATGCGCAGGAATAGATCGATATCCTCGCCAAAGCGCATGTCGTTGCAGAATCCGCCGAGTTCATCGAACAGGGCCTTGCGGTAAAGGGCCGCGCAAAGCAGGACTCCGGCGACCGTGAAAGTCCGGCTTCCGGGTAGCGGGCGGCAGTTGTCTTCATCCGCGGCCTCGAAGAACTGGATCAACCCGGTGACGCAGCGTATTTCCGGATGGCTTTGCAGAAAAGCCAGTTGACGGCCGATCCGGCCGGGAACGTTGAGGTCGTCACAGTCGAGGAATGTGATGTAGGGTCGCTCGGGCGGGACCGCCGCGAGGCCGACGTTGCGTGCCTGCGAGACCCCTGGCCGGGGCCGTCGAGCAAGCGCACGCCGGGGTTGGAGGCGGCGATGCAGCGTACTATCGCCGCCGTCCCATCGGTCGATGCGTCGTCGACGACGATGATGTCGAGCCCCAGCGCGCGCTCACGCAGGAGCGATCGCAAAGCGGACTCGATATATCTTTCGCCGTTGCGGGCCGGCATGATCACGCTGACCTGGGCGTCAGTCATGGCGTCTCCGGGAAAGAAATTCGCATAGCGTAGCCGAGATCTCTGCGGCATGGTCTGACAGCTGCAATTCCAGACAGGGCAAACGACGGCACAGGGTGGCCGCGAAGGCGATGCCCCGGGACTCGCCATCCGGCAACTGGAAGGCGCTGGACGGGGCCAGGGCGCGCATGGCGTGGCCCGGTGAAATCGGCCTGAAGCGGCTTCGCGCCTGCCGGGCCACGCGCGGCACGATGATCGCGTCGATGGCCAAGGCGCCGGTGAAAGGCGATGGCCGCAACATCCCGGCGTGGATCTCATGCTTGCCCTGCCAATTGAGCGGGCCGAAAGCCCGGCTGGCGGACGCGCCCAGGGCGCGCGCGACCCCTGCCGGATCCTGCTTGAGTATGTGGAACAACGGATAGGCCGTGACGCGCTCACCCTGGCCAACCAGGCAATAGTCGTCGCCCACCGTGCTCAGCCCGCCGGCGATGCCGGCGAGGGTCGTCCCGGATTTCCCCGAACCGCCCGGGCCGACCAGGAGTATTCCATGGCCGTCCAGGCCCAGCGTCGCGGCATGGCAAAGCTGCCGGTCCCGTGCCGCATAGGCCCAATGCAGGAATGCGCGCAGGGGACCGCCGGATTCCCAGAGAGGCAGCGCTCCGGGGCGGTCGATGAGTTGAGCCCCGACCCGCAGGCGGTCCGAATGGAACTGCCAGACACACGGTTCGTGCAGGTAGGCGCCGCGCAACCCGGCCGGCTTCAGTTCGGCCCTCACCGAACTCCGGCTGAATTCGCCGGTCCAGCGTCGCGGCCGTGGCCAGCCGAGCGATTCGCTGTCGAGCAGGTACAGCGTCAGGTCCGGATCGGACTGGGGGGCGCGTGCTGGCGCCTGGGCCAGGTTCCGGGTGCAAAGATCGGCATAGTCTGGATCGCTGAAATACGCCTGGACGACAAGATCCCGGAGGCTGAAGCAGCACGCATGCAAGCCGGACTTATCGAGGGATCGCGCCCGGTCGATGACATCGGAACCATATTCACCCGTGCTCCCCGGGTCTGGATGCGGCGCCCCGGCCATCGTCGGCTAGACGGGAGTACGCTTGACCGGCCAGCCGATGTCCTCGTCGACATCGTGAATCGGGTCGCACAGCAGCAAGTCTGCCATGTCGTCGAAGATTTCCAGCATGGGTGGCTCGGCACCGGAGTCCAGCGCCACGATACCGGTAGCCTGCTCGACCGGCGGGATTTCACGGGAAACCTGAATCGGCCGGATCAGCGATTCGTTCAGAAGCGCAAGCAGATAGAGCCTTACCGCCTCGGCACTGGCACTGTTCCTAGCCAGCAGATGGCCGATCAGGTCGCGAGGCCGATGCCCGGCGACTATATCCCGCCACAGGTCGGCGGCAACACCCAGCAGGCTGAAATACCTGCCGTTCGCCAGGTTCAGGACGACGACTTCGGATCCGAAGTCTTCCGCGACGACGTCGGGCGCGGCGATTTCAAAGGCGTGGGAATCGAGGGGCATCGGATTCGGGAGGATATCAGGCATAAAACACATATTTTAATCGAAGCCAGGGGTGTAAGCCCCACGGCTACTTGCCGATGCATTCCGGACCTCCTGGCGAGATGTCCGTGCGCGCCATGGCAGCGCGCACGATCTCGACAATCCGATCGACATTGACACGAAAGCTGCCCCCCGGTGCGTCGCCATCGCGCTCGCGCGTCAGCCTGAACAACTAGTGGACAACCTGTGGTGGCTTTTTCCAGAGGGCTTCCAACATGCGAAAAAAAGCCCGCCACTATGGGCGGGCAAATTACTGCTGCGGAGATGGAAACCGATCAGGTGCCTTCAGCCTCGCTGTGGACCAGCGCGGGGCGGGTTTCGCGCTTGCCGATGGTCATCAGATCCCAGGCGAGCAGAACGAAGCCGGCCGCGAAGACCCAGCCGCCGATCTGGCGCCAGAACATGCCCTGCACGAACCAGGGGTGGGCTTGGGCGGTGAAGTAGCCCATCCAGGTCGAGCCTTCGATGGCGCGTTCGATCTGCGATTGCTCGTAACCGGCGATCAGTAGGCCCATGACCATGGCGATCATGCCCAGGTGGAGCAGGAAGATCGCCCATTTCCACTTCCAGGCACCGGCCAGGTTGCTGCTCATGTAGACGCCGCCACGCCACTTTTGCAGGGCGATGTACAGGAAGGCGATGACCATCGTGGCATAGGCGCCGAAGAAGGCCAGGTGGCCGTGCGAGGCGGTCCACTGGGTGCCGTGGGTGTACAGGTTGATCTGCGGCAGGGTGTGCATGAAGCCCCAGACGCCGGCGCCGAAGAAGTTGCCGAAAGCCTGCGCGATGATCCAGGCCAAGGCCGGGTTGTTCGTGCTCTTCAGCTTGTGATGGCCGGCGTCGAACACCGCGTGCACCACCATGGCGACCAGGGGGATGGGCTCCAGGGCGGAGAAGAAGCCACCGATGGTGAACCAGTATTCCGGCGTGCCGATCCAGAAGTAGTGGTGACCCAAGCCCAGGATGCCGGAACCGAACATCAGCGCGACTTCGATATACAGCCAGGTTTCGACGATCTTGCGGCGCACGCCCATGGTCTTGATCAGGCCATAAGCCATCAGACAGCCGACCAGCACTTCCCAGGTGGCCTCGACCCAGAGGTGGATCACCCACCACCACCAGTGTTGGTCCATGGAGATGTTGGGGGTGTAGTACATGCCGGCCAGATACAGGCCCGCCAGGGCGATCAGGTCGAGCACCAGGACGCCGGCGATGCCGGTGAACTTGCCTTTCATGAAGGTGGCGGCGACGTTGTAGAAGAACGCCAGGACGCAGACGACGATGCCGATATCGGCCCAGCGCGGCGCCTCGATGTACTCGCGGCCTTCGTTGATGAGCCAGATCGACTTGAGTTCGCCGGGTCCGACCTGGACCAGCAGGTAGACCAGGACGACGACGACCACGGCCAGGGTGAATATCCAGAAGATCAGATTACCCAGCGCCAACCCAGCGACGGGTACCCCCGACTCATCCTCAAGCAACCAATACACGGAGCCGATGAAGCCGAACAGCAGCCAGACCACCATGGCGTTGATATGCAGCATGCGGTTGACCGAGAAATCCAGGATACCGAACAGAAAGTCCGGATTCAGGTACTGAATGCCGGCCAGCAGGCCGAACAGGACTTGCGCGCCGAACAGGGCGATGGCGACGGTGAAGTACTTCACCGCCAGTTTCTGGCCACCGTTAAGGTTGGCGTTAGTGAGAATGCCTAAAGCTGACATGTCTGGCCTCCTTATTGTTGAGCCGGAGCGGCGCTGACTTCAGGCGCGGGCTCGGCGGTGGCTGGGGCGGCGGCGACCGGCGCGTCGGCCTGATCGATCGGCTTGAAGTTGGCCGGGAAACCATTGGTGTCGATGGACGACATCCACTTCAGGAAGGCGACCGTGGCCTTGGCTTCGTCTTCGGTGATGCCGAGGTTGGGCATCTTGCGACCCAGTGCGTTGTGCAGGCGATCCTGCGGATTCATCAGGAAATCGACCATGCCTTGCTCGCGTGCTTCCTTGGAACCCCATGACGGGTCAAGCCAGGACTTGGTCAGATCGGGCGCGTAGTACGAACCGTTGCCCAGCAGGGTATGGCAGTTCATGCAGTTCTTGGCCTGGGTGGTCAGCTTGCCGTGGCTTACCAGCGCCTCGGCCTCTTCTTCGGTCAGCATCTTGCCGAACAAGGGCTCATCCTGGCCGATGACCGGCACCTGGAAGTTGCGTTCCGTATTGAACACATAGTCGATGCGCTTGTTGATCACCGAATACGCTGGCACGCGCGGCGAACCGGCGGTGATCTGTTTCACCGTGTCGAATGTCAGAAATATCAAGATGACGAACGAGAGTCCGGTCACCCAGATGGCGGACTTCCGCCAAAAGGATGGGGATGCCCACCAAATTTCCTGTGCCATGGTTACTTCCTCCTGTCAGGACTGTTGAAAAAGCTTTGCGGGTTGTGCGTCGTCGGCGGGGTGTTCATCCGCATGGGTGCCGATGCACAGATGCCAGATGGCGTGCGGGGCAAGCAGATAGCCGAGCAGCATCAGGCCGACGATGACGGTCCAGAATGTGTTGTGAAACAGATTGGCGGCATTCGCCAGGGTCATCACCGAAGTGAACAGGCCAAGGTAGGCCAGATAGGCCAGGGACATGAGTCGGGGCGCATGTTTGATGCGGCTGTAGGCGAACAGCAGGGCATAGAGCGCGCCGGTCATGATGACCATGGCCGCCGAGAAAAACACCGTGAAAAAGTTGGCCATCGCAACCGGTTCGATCATGGCGTCTCCTTCCGTTTGTCTGTTCGTATGCAAGTGGAGCGCATGGTAGGAACAGACCAACGGGATGACCTTTGACATTAATCAACTAATGGAAGAATGGTTCAGGCGTGGATTGATTTTTGTCATGTGTGGCCCCCACCACTTCGGCGTTAAGGTTTGCCCCACGCAAAACGTGGTCTTTTCTGTGGCAAACCTACTAGAAGGAGAAGCAAGCGATGAACGCCAAGCTGTTTGGTAAAACCTTGATGCTGGCGGCCCTGCCGCTGGCGATGGCCTCGGCCTGGGCCGCCGACAAGGGACACACGTCCCAGCCGGGCGACCAGTATCTGGCCGGCGCCGGCGCCGGTGCCGGCAAACTGGAGATGTATCAGTCGAGCGATGCCAATGCTCCGGCCATGACCAAAGCGGAATTCGACCAGGGCCGGCAGATCTATTTCGACCGCTGCGCCGGCTGTCACGGCGTGCTGCGCAAGGGCGCCACCGGCAAGGCGCTGCTGCCCGACCAGATGCAGAAACTCGGCACCGACAACCTGAAAGTGTTCATGACCTACGGCACGGCGGGCGGCATGCCCGGCTTCGGCGCCTCGAACGAGATGAGCGAGAAGGAAGTCGAGCTCATGGCGCGCTACATCCAGCACCCCGCGCCGACGCCGCCGGAATGGGGCATGAAGGAGATCCGCGCCTCGTGGAAGCTGCTGGTGCCCGCCGACAAGCGGCCCAAGAAGCAGATGAACAACCTGAATCTGAGCAACATCTTCGCCGTCACCCTGCGCGACTCGGGCGAGCTGGCCCTGATCGACGGCGACAGCAAGAAGATCGTCACCGTCCTCAAGACCGGTTTCGCGGTGCATATCTCGCGCTTCTCCAAATCCGGGCGCTACCTGTACACCACCGGCCGCGACGGCCTGATCAACCTGATCGACCTGATCGACCTGTGGATGGAAACGCCGACCACCGTGGCCACCATCCGCACCGGTTCGGACGCACGTTCCATCGACACCTCGAAGTACAAAGGCTATGACGACAAGATCGCCATCGCCGGCACCTACTGGCCGCCCGCCTATGTGCTCATGGACGGCTTCACCCTGGAGCCGAAGAAGGTCATGTCGACGCGCGGCTATACCTACGACGAGATGGAATACCACCCGGAACCGCGCGTCGCCTCCATCGTCTCGTCGCTGATCAAGCCGGAGTTCGTCGTCAACGTGAAGGAAACCGGCAAGGTGCTGCTGGTCGATTACACCGACCTGAAGAACCTGAAGACCACGGAGATCGAGGCCGAGCGCTTCCTGCACGACGGCGGTTGGGATTCCTCTAAGCGTTACTTCCTGGTCGCCGCCAACATGCGCAACACCGTGTCGGTCGTCGATACCAAGGAAGGCAAGCTGGCCGCCAACGTCAAGGTCGGCGTCAAGCCGCACCCGGGCCGCGGCGCCAACTGGAACGACACCAAGTTCGGTCCGGTCTGGGCGACGGGTCACCTGGGCGACGAGACCGTCGCCGTTATCGGCACCGACCCGGCCAAGCACAAGGCCAATGCCTGGAAGGTGGTTCGCAGCCTGAAGAACCACGGCAATGGCTCGCTGTTCATCAAGACCCATCCGAAGTCGAAAAACCTGTGGGTGGATGCCGCGCTGTCGCCCGATGAGGTTGCCCAGAAATCGGTGTCGATCTTCGACCTGAAGAATCTGGACAAGCCCGCCCAGGTGATCAACATCGCCGAGCTGGCCGGCATCACCAAGGGCCGCGTCACCCACCCCGAGTACAACAAGGCCGGCGACGAAGTCTGGTTCTCGGTCTGGGGTCCGAAGAACGGCGAATCGGCCCTAGTGGTCATGGACGACAAGACGCGCAAGCTGAAGGCCGTGATCAAAGACAAGCGCCTGGTCACGCCGACCGGCAAGTTCAACGTCTATAACACCATCAACGACGTCTATTGATGGCCGCGCCGGTCGCCCCTCCGGGGGTGGCCGGGTTTGTCCAGTGCCTGCGCGGGCGGGTGCTGGACAAACCTTGACGGATACGGATCGATGACCCACAAGATCGCATTACTCGTTTGTCTGCTGGCACCGCTGGCGGCGATGGCCGCCGATGCGGCTCCCGCCCCGCAGCGCCAGCGCGAGCTTGTCCATCTGGTGCGTCAGGAGTGCGGCTTCTGCCATGGCTTGCGCCTGACCGGCGGGCTCGGCTCGCCCCTCACCGCCGCGGCCATGAAGGACAAGCCGGTGGAAACCATGATCGCGGTGATCCTCTACGGCATCCCCGGCACGGCCATGCCGCCCTGGCAGCCATTCGTCAGCGAAGCCGAAGCGACCTGGATCGTCACCAAGCTACAGGAAGGATTCCCGCAATGAGCAAGGGCAGAAATCTTGTAGGAGCGGCCTTGGCCGCGATTCATTTAGCATTGATCGCCGCCAAGGTGGCTCCTACAGCCCTTTTTCTCGCCTTGGCGATGGTGCCGTCGGCCCAAGCCGACAACTTGCGCGGCACCGGCGAGCTGCGTGGAACGGGCGATCTGGGCATCGCCATCGAGCGTGCCAAGGGCAGCCTGCAATGGCTGGATACGACCAAGAAGGTCAGCCTGGGGCGCATCGAGGGACTGGGCGATCTGTCGCACGCCTCGGCGGTGTTCTCGCGCGATGCGCGCCATGCCTATGTTTTCGGGCGCGACGGCGGTCTGACCAAGGTGGACATCCTCACCGGCCAGGTGGCCAAGCGCATCATCCAGTCCGGCAATTCCATCGGCGGGGCGATCTCGCAGGACGGCCGCTTGATCGCTGCCGCCAACTACACGCCGGGCGGTGTCAAGGTGTTCGACAGCGACACGCTGGAACTGGTGGCCGACATTCCGACCGAATCCAAGGTGATTGGTCTCGAAGACCTGCCCGGCAACCGCTTCGCCTTCAGCCTGTGGGACAAGGGCGAGATCTGGATTGCCGACCTCGCCGACGACCCGAAACAACCGAAGCTGACCAAGTTCGCCAACATCGGCACCCAGCCCTACGACGCGCTCATCTCGCCCGACGGTCGCTGGTACGTGGCCGGGCTCTACGGCGAACCCGGCATCGCCGTGCTCGACACCTGGAACCTCGACGCCGGCGTCAAGCGCGCCTTGCCCGACTACGGCAAGAATGAGGAAAAGCTGCCGGTCTACAAGATGCCGCATCTGGAAACCTGGGCGGTGGCCGGCAATCTGGCCTTCATCCCCGGCGTCGGCCGGCATGAAGTGGTGATCGTCGATGTCTCGACCTGGAAGCAGGTCGGCGTCATCCCGGTCTCCGGCCAGCCGGTGTTCGTCATGGCGCAGCCGGACGGGCGCCGCCTCTGGGTCAATTTCGCTTTCCCGAACTACGACACCGTCCAGGTCATCGATGTGCCGTCGCAAAAAATCGTCCACACCCTGACTCCTGGCAAGGCCGTCCTGCACATGGAATTCACGCCGCGCGGCGAGCACGTCTGGCTGTCGGTGCGCGACGCCAACCGGCTGGAAGTCTACGACACCGCCAGCTTCAGGAAGCTGGCCGAGCTGCCCGCCGAGGCGCCCAGCGGCATCTTCTTCTCTTCCCGCGCCCACCGCTTCGGACTCTGATCATGGCTACGCGTCCGCTCACCGACCTTGAATTCCGCCTGCTCAACGACTGGCAACGCGCCTTCCCGCTGGTCGCCCGGCCCTATGCCGAAATCGCCCGAGTCCTGGGCAGCGAGGAAAGTCGGGTATTGCTGGCCCTCTCGGACCTCAAGGCACGCGGTCATATCTCGCGCATCGGCGCCGTGTTCCGGCCGCATGTCCTGGGTCATAGCACCCTCGCGGCGGTGGCCTGTCCGGAGGATCGGGTCGAGGCGGTGGCGCGCATGATCGATACCTATCCCGAGGTCAACCACAACTACGAGCGCGAGCATCGCTACAACCTCTGGTTCGTGGTGACCGCGCCGAGCCGGGCGCAGGTGGCCGAGACGCTGGCGGCGATTCAGCGCGATACCGGACTCAAGCCGCTGGATTTGCCGATGCAGGCCGATTACCACATCGACCTGGGTTTCCAGCTTGCCCGGGGCGCAGGTTCGGGCCCAGCCGAGCCCAAGCCGTTCAGCCCGCACCGCCACCCCTCGGGCAATCCGGTGGATGCCTTGGCATTGCGCGCGCGTCTGGAATCCGCCGATTATTGCCTGACGGACGCCCTTGAAACCGGACTGGATCTGACCACCCGGCCCTACGCCAACCTCGCCGCGCGCTGCGGTCAGCGCGAGGCCGAGTGCCGCGAGCGACTGAAGCGTCTGCAAGACTGGTCGATCATCCGGCGTTTCGGCGTCGTCGTCCGACATCGCGAGCTGGGCTATACCGCCAACGCCATGGTTGTCTGGGACGTGCCCGACGACCGGGTCAACGCCGTCGGTCGGCAGCTGGCGGGCCAGAGCGCCGTGACCCTGTGCTACCAGCGTCCGCGCCGTCTGCCCGACTGGCCCTATAACCTGTTTTCCATGGTCCACGGCCGCGACCGGGCCACCGTTCTGGCCGAACTCGAGCGCATGCGCCGCACCCTGGGTCTGGAGACGATTCCCTGTCTGCCGTTGTTCTCGAAGCGCCGCTTCAAGCAATGCGGCGCGCGTTACGCCAGTCTGGCCAAGGCGGCATGATGGCGCCGCTGGACTATGTGCTGGACGAGACGGACCGCCGCATCGTCAACGCCCTGCAAGGCGGTTTCCCGGTTTGCGCGCGGCCTTTCGAGGTTGCCGCGGGCGCACTCGGCCTGACCGAGAGCGAGTTGATCCTGCGCATTGAACGCCTGCTCGCGGCGCGCGCGCTGACCCGCTTCGGGCCGCTCTATAACGCCGACCGCATGGGTGGCGCCAACGTCCTCGCGGCGATGTCGGTTCCCGAGCACGACTTCGATCGCGTCGCGGCATTCGTCAATGCCCAGCCGGAGATCGCCCACAACTATCGCCGCGAGCACGACCTGAACATGTGGTTCGTGGCGGCCGCCGAAACGCCGGAAAAAGTGGAGTCGACGTTCCAGTATCTGGAGTCGATCTCCGGCTACCACATCTTCCGCTTTCCCAAGCAACGTGAATTTTTCGTCGAACTGAAGCTGACGCTATGACCACTGACGCAGGCTATCCACCGGATGCCACGGACAGGCGCCTGATCCAGGCCACCCAGGCCGGACTGCCGCTCACGCCGCGTCCTTACCATCAGCTGGCCGAGCAGCTCGGGCTCGATCCGGACGACGTCATGGCCCGGCTGAAGCGGATGCTGGCGGTCGGAATCGTTCGGCGCATCGGCGTCGTGCCCAACCATTACGCCCTGGGCTTTGTCGCCAACGGCATGACGGTCTGGGACGTGGATGATGCCGAGGTCGATCGGCTGGGCGAGCTGGTCGGCCGGCTGCCCTGCGTCAGCCACTGCTACCGCCGGCCCCGCGCCGGGTCGCGTTGGCCCTACAACCTCTTCGCCATGGTGCACGGTCACGACCGCGGCGAGGTGCTCGGCTACGCCGCCGAAATCAGCCAAACCCTGGGCCAGGCCTGCCGGGCACACGATATTCTGTACAGCAGCCGCATCCTGAAAAAAACCGGATTGCGGATAGGAGACTGAGCATGTTCCGAGTCACCCAATTCATGCAGGAACTGATCCGCCCGACCCCCCCCGGACCAAAGCGCAACCCGGCCGGTCCGGTGGTGATCTGGAACCTGGTGCGGCGCTGCAACCTCACCTGCAAGCATTGCTACTCGATCTCCGCCGACAAGGATTTCCCGGGCGAGCTGGATACCGCATCGGTCTTTCGGGTGATGGACGACCTGAAGGCGGCGCGCGTGCCGGTGATCATCCTCTCCGGCGGTGAACCGCTATTGCGTCCGGATATCTTCGACATCGGCCGGCGGGCGAAACAGCTCGGCTTCTACGTCGGCCTGTCGAGCAACGGCACCCTGGTGAACGAAGCCAATGTCCAGGCCATCGCCGACACCGGCTTCGATTATGTCGGTATCAGCCTGGACGGCATCCGCGAAACCCATGACCGCTTCCGGCGCAAGGAAGGGTCTTTCGATGCGGCCCTGAATGGCGTCCGTCTGTGCAAGGCGGCGGGTGCCAAGGTCGGCATCCGCTTTACCATTGCCCAGGAAAACGCCCACGACTTCCCGGCCATGCTCGACCTGATGGAAGCCGAGGGCATCGCCAAGTTCTACCTGTCGCACCTGAACTACGCCGGACGTGGCAACAAGAATCGCAAGGACGATGCCCGTTTCCGCACCACGCGCACGGCCATGGACCTGCTCTTCGACCGTTGCTGGCGTCACGTCCAGGCCGGCCAGCCGCGCGAGTTCGTCACCGGCAACAACGACGCCGATGGTGTCTACCTGCTGCACTGGGTCGCCGCGCGCTTTCCCGAGCATTACGAACATATCCGCGCCAAACTGGCGCAATGGGGCGGCAACGCCTCCGGCGTCAATGTCGCCAACATCGACAACCTCGGCGACGTGCACCCCGACACCATGTGGTGGAACTATCCCCTGGGCAACGTCAAGGATCGGCCCTTCGGCGCAATCTGGTCGGATGTCTCCGATCCATTGATGGCCGGGCTGAAGCAATCGCCCAGGCAGGTCACCGGACGCTGCGGGGCGTGCGACCAGCGCGTCATCTGCAACGGCAACACCCGGGTGCGCGCCTGGCAGACCTCGGGCGACTTCTGGGCGGAAGACCCGGGCTGTTACCTGTCGGACGAGGAAGTCGGCGTCGTCCAACCATTTTGCCTGGAAGCAACAATATGACTCACATGCCGCGCCATGAAAGCAAGGCGATTCCCCCCTTTGAAAAAGGGGGGGTAGGGTACCGAAGGGTAGGGGCCTCATCAGGGATTTCTCTAGCGCTTGCACTGTTCGAGCGTCCGCTAAATCCCCCTCATTCCCCCTTTTTAAAAGGGGGAGGCCACGTTGCGATACGCTGGTGGGCGGCACCATTCCTGGTGGCTGCCATCGCCTTGTTTCATGGTACCGCCGCCCACGCCGCCCCCGATCCCGAGAAACTCTACGACACCCACTGCCTCTCCTGCCATGCGCCCAACCGCCTCGGCGGCATGGGGCCGACGCTGCTGCCGGAATCCCTGGCCCGGCTGAAGAAACCGGAAGCCGCCAAGGCCATCGCCGAGGGCTTGCCGGCGACGCAGATGCCGCCCTTCAGGGACATCCTTCAGCCGGACGAGATCAAGGCGCTCTCCGAGTGGATCTACACGCCGAACACGATCCCGCCGAAGTGGGATGCGGACGACATCAAGGCCTCCCGGATCGTCAATGCGGAAAACATCGACCTGCCGGCCAGGCCGGTATTCAAGGCCGATCCCAGCAACATCACCCTGGTCGTCGAACATGGCGACCACCACATCAGCGTCCTCGACGGCGATGTCATGGAGCCGATCCATCGTTTCCAGACCCGCTATGCCCTGCACGGCGGGCCGAAGTTCACCCAGGACGGTCGTTTCATCTACTGGGCTTCGCGCGACGGCTGGATCACCAAGTACGATCTGTGGAACCTGAAAGTGGTCGCGGAAGTGCGCGCCGGCATCAACACGCGCAATGTCGCGGTCTCCAGCGACGGCAACTACGTTATGGTCGCCAATTACCTGCCGCATACCCTGGTCGCGTTGAGCGGCAAGGATCTGTCCCTGGTCAAGGTGATCCCGGTGGCCAGCAGGGACGGCAAGACCTCGCGCGTCTCCGCCGTCTACGACGCCCGACCGCGCAACAGTTTCATCGCCGCGCTCAAGGACATCCCCGAGGTCTGGGAGATTCCCTACGATGGCCGGCCGGTCTACAAGGGCCTCGTGCACGATTACCAGCTCAAGGAAGCCATCCCGGAAAAAGGCCCGCTGCCGGTGCGCCAGATCGTCCTCGACGACATCCTCGACGACTTCTTCTTCGACCAGAAATACGATTACATCCTCGGCGCTTCGCGCGACAAACCCAAGGGCCAGGTCATCCACCTGGGCGCCGGCCGCAAGGTCGCCGATCTCGACCTGGAAGGCATGCCGCATCTCGGCTCCGGCATCACCTGGGACTGGACCGACAAGGAGGGCGTGGTCCATCCGGTCATGGCCTCGCCCAACCTCAAGGATGGCAAGATCTCGGTCATCGACATGAAGACGTGGAAAACCGTCAAGGTCATCCCGACGCAGGGCCCGGGCTTCTTCCTGCGCAGCCACGAGGCAACCCCCTACGCCTGGGCCGACGTCTTCTTCGGCAAAAACAAGGATGTCATGCACGTCATCGACAAGCGCACCCTGGAAGTCGTCGCCGACCTCAAGCCGGAACCCGGCAAGACCGCCACGCACGTCGAATTCGATCGCTACGGCAAATACGCGCTGGTATCGCTGTGGGAAATGGAGGGCGCGCTGATCGTCTACGACGCGAAAACCTTCAAGGAGATCAAGCGTCTGCCCATGAAACGCCCGGTGGGTAAATACAACGTCTGGAACAAGACCCGGTTGTCGGCGGGGACGAGCCATTGAGCCCGCGTATGCCACGCACGATTTCTCCGGAGCGCAACCAGGCATTTCCGGTCGACCTGCCACGCAGTGTCTTCCGTCGCGGCAAGCGGCAGGAGCCGTTGCCCGCCGGGCAACCTGGCAGACTGGAGCTGGCGAAGCGTTTGCGGCGTTTCGAGATGTTCGCGAAATTGTCGCTCGGCAGCTTGCGGCTACTCGCCGAGGCAGCGAGCGTGCGGGTGTTTCGGACGGATGAAACGATCTGGCGCGCGGGGGAGCACTGTCGTCAGGTCCTGTTCATCGAGCAGGGCCTGGCGAAGGCCGCGCGGCACAATCGTGCCGGCGTCAGTCGTACTTACGGCCTGTATGGTCCGGGCGATTCGATCGGGATATACGCCATTTGGGCCGGCATGAAGTACCCGACCGATGTCCTGGCCATGAACGACGGCATGACGGCGATTCTGCTCGACCCCGATGCCCTGGTCGAGTTCGCCGAGCGGCATGCCGAGCTGGCCGCCCCCCTCATGATCGAGCTCGGCCATTTCACCGAGTCGTTCATACGCAAGATCGAGATCATCAGCGCGGGCAGTGTCGCGGAGCGCCTGGCCGCTCTGATGACCATGCTCATCGAGCGCTATGGCGTCGACAGGCAGGCAGGCGCGGCGCGCTTGCCCATCAACCTGACCCTGGAGCACATCAGTGATATCGTCGACGCGCGCATCGAAACCATCGCGCGCGTCCTGAGCAGTTGGAAACGTGAAGGCTGGCTTGCCACCGACGCAACCGGGTTTCACTTTTCCAGCCTCGATAAATTGCACGAACTGCTTCCCGTCGATGTTTCCGGGCAGGATCCGGAGACGCCCGCCAGTCAGCCAAACCGGGCGACTGGCGCGTGACGTCGCTGACGCCGCCGGGAGTGTCCGCGGAATTATTGTCGTTGCGCGCCGGCGCTGTCGCGCCGCTCGGTCCAGAGGGGATGGCGAGCGCCATCCGCAAAAGCGCGCTCGACGGGCGCGTCATGCTCACCCGGGCGGGCGTGTCTGGCGATGCCCAGGCGGACACCCGCCATCACGGCGGGCCGGATAAGGCTCTGCATCTTTACCCCTCGGAGCACTACGCCGAGTGGTGCCGCGAACTGCCCGACCGCGCGCATTTCTTTGAAATTGGCGCTTTCGGCGAGAACCTGTCGACGCGCGGGTTGACCGAGGCGGCGGTGTGCCTGGGCGATGTCTTTACCCTGGGCGACGCCGTGATCCAGGTCTCGCAGGGGCGTCAGCCCTGCGCCAAGCTGAACCTACGCTTCGAGCAGCCGGACATGCCGCGGCGGGTGCTGCAAACGGGCCGGGGCGGCTGGTATTTCCGGGTTCTGGTGACAGGCGCGGCGGGCGTCGGCGACCGGCTGTCGCTGATCGAACGGCCGCAACCCGAGTGGCCGCTGACACGTGTCTGGGCTGTGCTGTTCGAAGCATCGGAGGATCGGCACGGACTCGCGGCGCTCGCCGGCATGGCGCTATTGAGTGGCAGTTGGCGCGAACGCGCCGCCCGGCGCTTGGCCGATTCGCCGAAAACATGATCGTCGCGCTGGTTCGGCGTTTGCGCCCCTTCCTGGTCTCGGACGCGACGCCGCTGAGCCTGGGCGAGAAACTGCGCTCCTCCCTGGCGGCATTCTTGGCCGTGCTCGTGGTGGGCTTCGTCAGCGCCAGATTCATCGACGGCGCCGGTCTGGTCGTGCTGGTGGCCTCCATGGGAGCCTCGGCCGTGCTGCTGTTCGCCACGCCGAAGAGCCCACTGGCCCAGCCCTGGCCGCTGGTGGGCGGCAACCTGATCGCCGTTTTCCTGGGCATCGCCTGCGCCAGGTTGATCCCGGATCCCTGGCTGGCCTCGGCGGCGGCGGTGGCGCTGGCCATCCTGGCCATGCACCTGACGCACAGCCTGCATCCGCCCGGCGGCGCCGTGGCCCTGCTGGCGGTGCTCGGCGGCGAGGCGGTGCATGCCAAGGGCTTCGGTTTCATGCTGGCGCCGGTCGGCCTGAATGTCATGCTGCTGCTCGTTCTGGCCTTGGCCATCAACAACCTCCTGCCGGGGCACCGCTATCCCACCGGGCCGCGCCGCAAGGATACGAAGCACCGCCACGCGGACCCGACGCCGCTGGCGCGCCTTGGGCTGGACCGCGACGACCTGCGCCTCGCCCTGCGCGACATGGACAGCTACCTCGACGTCTGCGAGGCCGACCTGGCTCGCGTCTACGCCCAGGCGGGCGTGCATGCCTTCCGCCGCAAGATGGGCAACATCACCTGCGGCGACATCATGTCGCGCGACCTGGTGACCGTCGAATACGGCACCGACCTGGAAGAAGCCTGGGCGCTGCTGCGTTACCACAAGATCAAGGCGATCCCCGTGGTCGACTCATTTCGGCGCGTCATCGGCGTCATCACCCTGGTCGATTTCCTGAAGCGTGCCGAACTCAAGACCTATGCTACCTTCAAGGACAAACTGATCGAGTTCATCCGCCCGACGCCGGGGCTCTACACGGATAAACCGGAGGTGGTCGGGCAGATCATGGCCGCGCCGGTGTTCACCGTGTCCGAGGCCCAGCATATCGTCGAACTCGTGCCCATGCTGTCCGACCGGGGCATGCACCATGTACCCGTGGTCGATGCCGGCAAACGCATCGTCGGCATGATCACCCAGTCGGATCTGATCGCCGCGCTGTATACCGGCGATGTCATGAAGACTCCCGCATGACTATATGCGCCCCGGAATCGGCGTCCCGCACCTACTGCTTACGGCATACTTCTTTAGGCATATCCACTTATAACCACCGTTGTGCCATCTTGGACACTCCCAGGCGAATCCTTTAACGCACACGCGGCAGTGTTGAACGCGCGCCAACCGGGGTGAACGGCTTTATGATCCGGCCCCTGAACACGGCGTGCGTAATCATGATGTATGGGACATCATGCGGGACGCGCATCCGAGGCACTCCCGCATGAACTTCGGTTACACCCGTTTGAACCAGAGACGCAGAGCGAGGCACGGCGCCAGATGCAGATAGAAGCCAAGTTCGGGGAGGAGGGCCGTTTCGACCGGTATGACCTGGCGCGGGTAGGCTATTTAACCCTCAACGAGCCCGGCGTGATCCTGCAAGCCAATCTCACCGTAACCGCCTGGCTGGACGTGGACCGTGGCGCGCTGGTAAAGCAGCGAATCAGCCGCTTCATCCTTCAGGAAGATGCAGGCATCTACGACCAGCTGCGCCAACGGCTCATCGAGACCGGGGAGCCGCAGTCGCGCGAGTTGCGGATGGTGAAGCACAACGGCGCGTCATTCTGGGTGCGTCTGGCGGTCTCCAGGGCGCGGGACGAAAGCGGCGAAGCGGTACTGGGTATCGTGTTGAGCGACATCGATGAGCGCAAGCAAGCCGAGGCGAAACTACGCGAGAGCGAGAATTTCATCAAGGCAATTGCCGACAACATTCCCGCCCTGCTGGGCTACTGGACCCCGGATCTTCGTTACACCTTCGCGAGCAAGGCATACACCCACCTGTTTGGCCGCCCGGAGACGGAAATGCAGACAATCCGGATACAGGATCTGGTGGGCGACGACCTGTTTCGGATACGCGAGCCCTACATTCGCGCCGCTTTGCGTGGCGAACCCCAGTCGTTTGAAGGTCTGTTACCCAAGCCCGATGGTGAAACCCTGCACGTCCTGGCCCAATACATTCCACACAAAGTCGACGGCCAGGTACAGGGCGTTTTCGGACTGGTGACCGACATCACGGCGATCAAGCGGGGTCAGGAGCAGCTTCGGCTTAGCGATGCGGCCCTCAAGGCGGTTTCCCAAGGTGTGGTCATCCTGGGTTTCGACCACGCCATCCTTTCGGCGAACGATGCCTTTGCCGCGATCACGGGCTACAACACGACGGAAATCATTGGCAGGGACTACGGCTTGCTGGAAGGGCCGCTGACCGATCCACGGCAGGCCGATCGCATACGCCACAGTTTCAAGCATGGCCTGGAATTCACCGGCGACATCCTCCACTACCGCAAGGACGGCCGCGCATTCTGGAACGAGTTGACGCTCTCGCCCGTGTGCGACGCGCAGGGGCGGTTGACCCACTTTGTCGGCATCATGCGCGACATCACCGAGCGCAAACATTCCGACGAGGCACTCCGCATTGCCGCCGTGGCCTTCGAATCGCAGGAAGGCATGATAGTCACCGATGCCAACAGTGTGATTCTGCGGGTCAATCGCGCCTACACCGAAACCACGGGTTACACGGCCGAGGAAGCTGTTGGCCAGACACCGCGCCTGTTCAAATCCGGCCGACACACCGCGGACTTTTATGCCGAGATGTGGCAAAGCGTCAAATGTACCGGGAGCTGGCAGGGTGAAGTTTGGGATAGACGCAAGAATGGCGAGATCTATCCAAAATGGCTGGTCATCACCGCCGTGAAATCGGATGACGGCCGCGTCACCCACTATGTTGGCGCGCAAACCGATATCTCCGCGCGCAAGGCGGCGGAAGATGTGATCAAGAATCTGGCCTTTTACGATCCGCTGACCCAGCTACCCAACCGGCGCCTGCTCGACGACCGCCTGAGCCAGGCCATGGCGGCCAGCAAGCGCAATGGTTGCTACGGCGCACTGATGTTCCTTGATCTGGATAACTTCAAGCCCATCAACGACAGGTATGGGCACGTGGTGGGCGACGCGCTGTTGGTCGAAGTGGCGACCCGCCTGAATCGTTGCGTGCGCGCGGTGGACACCGTGGCGCGCTTTGGCGGCGATGAATTCGTGGTGATGCTGAGTGATCTGAACGCGGATAAAGCCGAATCGAGCGCACAAGCCGGAAGCGTCGCGGAAAAGATCCGTATCGCGCTATCGGACCCTTATCGGCTGACCACCCCCCAGGAGGGCAACGCCGATGCCATCCTTGAACATCATTGCACCGCCAGCATCGGCGTGGCGTTATTTATCGATCATGAAGCCTGCCAGGAAGACATTCTCAATTGGGCCGACGCGGCGATGTATGAAGCCAAGGAAGCCGGGCGAAATTTGATTCGGTTTTATGGCTAGAAAGCTTGAGTGGCCGCCGAGGAATAACTAGATGGTCAGTCGCATTCTGATATTTCGGCTCGGTTCGGCATCGTCGCACTACCGGGAGAACCGATTGACTTGGCTGATACGGCTGTTGCTTCTGTGGATGGCGTCATGCGGCGCGGGAGCGGTCCGCGCGGACACGTTCGACACCCAGGCCGCCGCGCTGCTGGGCAAATACGCATCCCTGGGCGAACACCTCCAGAACAATCCGTTCCAGCGACCGCTCTACCTGGAGTCTTTCGAGGCGGCCAACGACCTGAGCGGCAATATCTACGCCGTGGTCGATTACCCGTTCACTACCGTCAGCGCCGCGCTGCACAGCGCCGACGACTGGTGCGAGGTGCTCATCCTGCATATCAACACCAAGTATTGTCGAGCCGCCGCCGGGGCGGCCGGCACGGTGCTGACCGTCAACATCGGCAAGAAATACTCTCAGCCGCTCGAGGATGCCTACCTTCTCGAATTGAGCTATCGCGTCGCGGCGGCGACGCCGAAGTATCTGGAGATCCAGCTCAATG
The DNA here is from genome assembly GCA_016703155.1 of Hydrogenophilales bacterium. Classification (GTDB taxonomy): domain Bacteria; phylum Pseudomonadota; class Gammaproteobacteria; order Burkholderiales; family Thiobacillaceae; genus JADJCP01. The sequence goes on along the minus strand of JADJCP010000001.1, from coordinate 246,218 downwards.
CGGCGCAGGGACCGCTGAGTACCCGTAACTATCGAATCAAGCTGCAAGCTGTTCCGCTGGAAAGCGGCCGGACCTTCCTGCACCTTACGTATTCATATGGTTACGGTTGGGTGGGCAAAGTCGCCATGAAGACCTACCTTGCCACAATAGGCAGCGGCAAGGTGGGGTTCACAGTCACCGGCAGGAAGGCCGATGGTCAGCCGAGGTATATCGGCGGCATGCGCGGTCTGGCGGAACGCAACACGATGCGCTATTACCTGGCCATCGACGCCTATCTTGGCGCCCTCGCCGCCGCGCGCTTCGAAAAGCGCCTGCAAAGCTGGTACAGCACCACCGAACGGTATTCACGCCAGTTGCATGAAGTCGATTGGGGCGAGTATCTCGCAATGAAGCGGAGCGAATACCAGCGCCAGCAGAAGGCGCGCTAGAGACGGGTGGATCGTGTGCCTGGCGCGCTCCGGCCCGCGGGGTATTCAATGCCCGGCTGCGAGCCTAAGTCGCAGGCCGACGTGGCGGAATCAGAACTGCGCGCGCATCAGGCCAAATTGTTGCGGCGGGCTGATCTGGCTTTCGACCACGTTGACGATCATCTGGTCGTTACTCACGAATGCGATATCCGCATCCCATAATTTTGCCCACTGGCCGTTACCATAAATGCTTACAAGCAGGCCGCTCCGACCGATGGACCAACTGCCGGCCATGCCCAGCTTTGTTCTTGGGTCGACCAGGAAGAAATTGCCATCCGGCGAAAAATATACCCGGAGCCCGAGGTTTTCCGGGGAGGATGCCTGCTGTACCACCCAAGGCCCGAACATCCTCGGGTCGGGGGCTGAGGCGGAGGTAGCCGGTTCCGACAGCAGGCCCATGAATGCAAACAGGGACAGGGCCGCGAGGAATCGGGTAAACCGGGTCGAATAAGAGATGCTCATGAAATCCACTCCTTAATTGATTGAGACGTGACGGGAGAGCCAACGCCGCCGAGTCGGAACTAACCAGGGCGGCTGGTCTTGCCGAAAGCATGGCGTGAAGTTCGGTCCGGGTCTGGTCGGTAGCGCACATTGCGCGCTGCCGCCAGTTTCGCGGGCCGCGCCGATGGCTTCGTCGCCTCTGGCCGGGCTTGGTGCGAGGTCGTGCCTTTTCTGGACTCCGGCCTGCACCGGGGCGACGAAATTGAGGGGGATCGGCGGCGTCGTCAGATGCGCCTTCCCTGAATGACGCGCACCAGAATCACGACGATGGCGATCACCAGGAGCAGGTGTATGAGTCCGCCCATGGTGTACGAGGAAACCAGGCCAACCAGCCAGAGGACAACCAGGATAACCACGAGTGTTTCGAGCATTTCGGAGACTCCTTGATAGCGTATGTGATTCGACCTCGAACATCCCGGGCAGGCGTGCCTGTCACCGCCATGCCGACGGGGGTTCGCACTATTCGCGGCGCAGCCTGTTGACGACCTGCCAGGTCAGCCAGCCACGCCGCAGCCATAGCCAGCCACGATCGGGCCGCAGCATCGCCAACACGGCCACACCGCCTATCAGCAGCACGGGATGGCGCTTGATATAGCGCAATGCGTTCAACCCCTGATCGGCCAGCGCCAGGGGGATGCGCCACGGCTCGAGGTCATGCGCCAGCGCCGCCCGCTGTTGCGCGGCTTGGGCAAGCAGTTGCTCGCGACGCTCGGCCAGTGGAAGAATATTGTTTTTCATGATTGGCTTAGTTGCTGCCGGTCCTTGCGCAATTCGGACAGGCTGGCGGCAAATAATCGCGGCTTGGTTCGGGCTTTGTGCCCGACATAGGCCCAGGCCGCGCCGCCAGCGACCAGAAAGAGGCCGGTCAGCGACCCCAGGACGAGCAGACGCTGGCCATCCCAGAACGCGACTACGAGCAGGAGCGTCGCGAGTACCAGGCCGATCCCGAGGCAAAACAACGCGACCAGCGTCCACAGCAGGACCGAGAATAGATGCGCCCGCTCATCCTCCAGATCCGTGGACAACAGATCAAGACGGGTGTGGGCCATGGCAACCAGCGTGGCGACCAGGGCGGCCAGCGAATCGAGCAGCCCTTTGCTGGTGCCGGATGTGTTCTCGGGCATGGCGTGTCGACTAGCGGCGACCCATGAGCCAGCCGATAAGCAGGCCGAGGCCGGCGGCGACGCCGATGGCATTCCATGGGCTTTCGTGGACATAGACGTCGGTCGCCTTGGCGGCCGCCCGGGTTTTCGCCAGGATGGCCGCTTGCGCATCCGCCATCCGGGCCTTGACCATCTTGAGCGAGGCTTCGGCCTTGGCACGTACCTCGGCGAGTTTCTCGCCGCCCTGGCCGGCGCTGGCTTTCAGCAGCGCTTCCGCATCCGCGACGACAACATTGAAGTCTTCGATCAACTGTTCGGTGCTGATGCTATCGGGTAATGATTTCATGCTGTTCTCCGTTGCTGGTTGTACCGTCTACACGGTGGGTTCGTTGATTGAACGATCCTCTTTTTCTGGCACTCGCTCTGTTCGATAGCGCACCTAACGCGCTGGATTTTTGAAACGGATCAGGGCTCGTGCTGCGCCAGGGTTTCGTCGACAAACCGCAACAGCGCGGCGATCACGGTCAACAGGACCGGGCCGATGATCACGCCGATGGCGCCAAAGGCCGAGACGCCGCCGATGACGCCGATGAATACGGCGAGCGTCGGTACCGGCACCTTGCTGGAAATCAGCATGGGGCGCAGCAGGTTGTCCGAGACCGACACCCCGGCGCCCCAGAACAACATGAAGCTCGCCCAGCCCCATGCCCCGGAGGCCGCTAAACCGAGCACCGCCGGCACCCAGACGAAAGCCGCGCCGACCATGGGCAGCAGCGCCAGGAACGCCGCCAGCACACCGAAGACGATGGCCGAGGGCAAGCCGGCGATGGCGAAACCGATGCCCACCAGGACGCCTTGCGCAACGGCGGTCAATACCTCGCCGTAGACCACGGCCCGCGTCGTATCGCCGATCAGCTTGAGCAGGGTGGCCCGGCGCTGGGCTTCCATCGGCACCAGACGCACCGCGCGCCGGAGCAGATCGCCGCCGTCGCGCAGCAAGAAAAACAGCAGAAACAACATCATGAAGAAGTGAATGACCGTGCCCAAGGCGCTGAGCAGGAAATTGCCGCCGGTCGCGGCCAGCGACCTCAGCAACATCTGCGCGCCGCTTTCCAGCCAGCTCTGGAGCTGGGCGCTGGTGGCGGTGAGATTATCGCGCAGCCACTCGGCCAGGCTGCCGATGAAGGGGTAGCGCTCCAGTTGCGCGAGCAGGCTGGCGTCGAAGCGCAGGGGCTGTTGCTGCAGGTGCGTCACCAGGTCGGCGACCTGATTCGCGAAGGCCACGCCCAGGCTGACCAGGGGACCCGCCAGCAGGACGGGCACCAGCGCGGTGATGATCCCCGCCGACAGGCTGGCGCGTCCCTTCAGCCTGCGCGTCAGCCAGCGATGCACCGGCGCCAGCAGGAAGGCCAGGCAGATGCCCCAGGCCAGGGCGCCCCAGAAGGGCGCGAGCATCCAGTAGAGCGCCAGGGCGCAGAGGGCGACGACGACGATGACGAAATCTTTTCGATAGATGTCCAGATGCATGTCTACTCCAGTGTCCTGGAATACATCGCTTTGTCGGCGGCATAACAGCCACAGGACGCGGCCTCCAGGCCATTCCGGTCGAGTACCGTGATATCGCCCCGGTGATAGCCGATCAGCGCGCGGTTTTGCAGGGCGCTGGCCGCTTTGGTGACGCCGACGCGGCGCACGCCGAGCATGGCGGCGAGAAACTCGTGGGTGACATGGAAGGCGTCCGAGTGCGCCCGATCCTGGGTCATCAACAGCCAACGGGCGAGGCGCGCCTCGACCACATGGAAGCGGGTGCAGGCCGCCGTTTGCGCGAGCTGGCCCATCACCACATAGAGGTAGCGTTTGAGTATGCCGTGCAGTGCCGGGAGGTGTTCGAGGGCCTGGCGGAATCGGGTGGCGTCCATGCGCAGCGCCGGGCCGGCGCCCTGCACCAGGGCACGCAGGGCCGAAACCTCGACACCGAGGATCAGGGGAATGCCGAGCATGCCTTCGTTGCCGACCAGCCCGACCTCCAGACTGGCGCGCTCATCGATGCGCGCTATCAGGGAAATGAAACTTTCCGTTGGGAAGTAGACGTAGCCGATACGCTCGCCGGGATTGGCCAACACCTCGGCGAAAGCCAGCTCGACGGGCTCGCAGCCGGCCAGGAAACTCAGACGATCCTTGCGTGGCAAGGCCGAAATGAGCCGGTTGGCGGCATGGACCGACTTGGTTCTGGGCATGTTGGTTCTCCTCGTATTGGCGATGCCGCCCCGATGTCGGCGGCAAACCCGGGGAGGGGACATCCACGGGAAGCAGGGTTGAAAGAATGGCGCTGAATCAGGCTTGTGTCTGGGCGGTAGCGCACAAAGGCGCCACGCAAAAAAAGCGCGATCTCGCGATCGCGCCGTTCTGGCAGGTCTGGGACGACCTGGCTGGGCTAGTTGCTGACCAGCACCGCGACCCGGCCGTAACGCCTGAGCTGCGGGTCGCCGAATGCGCCAACCTGGGTCTTGTAAGCCGGCACGCCCGCGTTCTGCAGCGCCTGGCGAACGATTTCGACACGTTGCGGGTCGGCGCCATCGATGCCGATGCGACGGGTCTGGTTCGCGTTCACGTACTTCGAGATATCGCCGGCCATCCTTCGGTCGTAATGCAGGATTTCATTACTGTTGCCATTGAAGGTGTAATCCCAGAAGCCGTTCCAGGCGCCGACATTCAATGCCATCGGACCACGTTCGCCAGTCGGACCGACCGGGCCTTGCGGACCTTCGGCGCCAGCGCTACCCGCCGGGCCGACGGCGCCAAACAACTCGGCGCTGCCGCGGCCGCCGGTATAGCCTGTCACACCCGCGACACCAGTGCCGCCGGCACGCCCGGTGGCACCCGTCGGGCCAGCCGTGGTCGGACCTTGCGCACCGATGCGTCCGGCTTCGCCTTGCTCGCCCATCGGGCCGGCGGGACCACGCGGGCCAACCGGGCCGGCGTAGCTCAGGCCCTGAGCACCCGTCGCGCCAATGGCACCCTGGGCGCCTGCCGGCCCCGCCGGTCCGGTATCACCGGTGCGACCCATCACCATGATGCCCCGGGCGCCCGTCTCGCCAACCGGGCCAGGCATGCCGGATGGGCCGACCGGACCGGTGCCGCCCGCCGGACCGGCGATCGCCATGCCGGGTGCCCCGGTATCGCCCATCGGGCCGCGCTCGCCGACCGGACCCGATGGTCCCTGGGCGCCGGTCGGGCCGGTGTAGTCATTGGCCGAGTAACGGGGCGTCGGCTGGGTGCTGCATGCGGCGACGGCAAACGTGGCGACTACCGCCAGCAGCAGGGGATTTCTGATCATGGTATTCAACGACAGTGTCTTGGTCATGGTGTTTTCCTTTGGCTTGAACTGACATCTGTAAACGAAGCCAGCGCGCCTGGAGTGTTTCCGGATCATGAAATCGTGGGTCTGGCGGGATCCTGTTGGGCAAGCTACGTTACATATCCGGTCGGCTCTGTGCGGCAACGTCCATAGCGCTTGAATGTCGCGACGCTTGCCAGCCCGGCAGGCAGGAGTGAACCAGCGAAGTTCGGGATCTCGACGCGAAAAGTAAGGCGCGCTTCGGCGTATGTGCACCAGCGAACAGACGGCCGCGCCCGAGGCCGTGAAGATAGCGACGCGCACAACGTGGATCGTCGTGTCCATCCATGCGACCCGCGGCGCGATAGCGCCGTTCGCCAATATCAAGCGCTACTTTTTTCACTGAAAGCCACCATGCCCGATACGGTAAACGCGTATTCCCTGGCCAAAATCGCCGGCGGGAAAGACAACCGCAGCGAAGCACGCCGCCAGGAGGCCTTGCTCAAGACCGGCGCCTTGCAGAACGCGATCCTCACCAGCGCCAATTTCTCGATCATCGCCACCGACGAGAAAGGCATCATCCAGCTGTTCAATGTCGGCGCCGAGCGCATGCTGGGCTACACGGCCAGCGAAGTCGTCAACAAGATCAGCCCCAGCGATCTGCACGATTCGCTGGAAGTGATGGCACGCGCGCAGGCACTCAGCCAGGAGCTCGAAACCCCCATCGCGCCGGGCTTCGAGGCCTTGGCGTTCAAGGCTTCGCGCGGCATCGAGGACATCTACGAATTGACCTACATCCGCAAGGATGGTGGCCGATTTCCGGCCATCGTCTCGATCACGGCGCTGCGTGAGGATGACGGCGAGTTGATCGGTTACCTGTTGATCGGCACCGACAACTCGGTGCGCAAGCAGGTCGAATCCGAACTGCACCAGGCCCTGGCCGCCGCGGAGAAAGCCAACCGCGCGAAAACGGACTTTCTCTCCAGCATGAGCCACGAACTGCGCACGCCGCTGAATGCGATCCTCGGTTTCGCCCAGCTCATGGAATCCGGTACGCCGCAACCGACGCCCTCGCAGCAGCGCAACCTCGACCAGATTCTCAAGGCAGGCTGGTATTTGCTGGAACTGATCAACGAAATCCTCGATCTCGCGCTGATCGAGTCGGGCAGGGTGACGCTGTCGCGGGAATCGGTCTCGCTGGCCGAGGTCATGCTCGAGTGCCGGACCATGATCGAGCCGCAGGCCCAGAAGCGCGGTATCGGCATGACCTTTCCACGCTTTGAAACGCCCCACTTTGTCCAGGCGGATCGAACCCGGGTCAAACAGGTGCTGATCAACCTGCTGTTCAACGCCATCAAGTACAACAAACCGGGCGGTTCGGTGGCCGTGGAGTACACCCTGAGTCCCCCGAATTCGATTCGTATCAGCGTTCGGGACACCGGGGCGGGAATCGCGCCGGAACTGGTTGCGCAGTTGTTCCAGCCATTCAATCGACTTGGCAAGGAGGCCGGCACGGAGGAGGGCACCGGTATCGGCCTGGTGGTGACCAAGCGGCTGGTCGAACTGATGGGGGGCGCCATTGGCGCGGAAAGCGCCGTTGGCGTAGGCAGCGTGTTCTGGGTTGAATTGAGCCTGACGACCGCGCCACATCTTGCCTTTCATGAAGCCGAGCATGCGGCGCTGCTGCAACCCCAGGCGCCGAATGACACGCCGCTACGCACCTTGCTCTATGTCGAAGACAACCCGGCCAACCTGGAACTGGTCGAGCAGCTCATCGCGCGCCGCCCCGACCTGCGCCTGCTGAGCGCGGCGGATGGCAATATCGGTATTGCATTTGCGCGCTCCTATCAGCCGGAAGTGATCCTGATGGACATTAATCTGCCCGGCATCAGCGGCGTCGAAGCCATGAAAATCCTGCACGCGGACCCATTGACGGCACACATCCCGATCATCGCGATCAGCGCAAATGCCTTGGCCCATGACATCGAGAAGGCGCTCGCAGCCGGTTTTTTCAACTATCTGACCACGCCAATCAAGGTCAACGCGTTCATGGATGCGCTCGACGTGGCATTGAAATTCGCGCAAACGGCCCATGCGGCTAACAAGGAGCAGACATGAGGCTGACTGAATCCGACATCCTGAATGCGAGCGTCCTCATCGTCGACGACCAGGAATCCAACGTCCTGCTTCTCGAACAAATGCTGACGGGCGCCGGTTATCGGAATGTGGTCTCGACCATGAACCCGCGCGAGGTCTTCGCGCTGCATCGCAAACACCACTACGACCTGATCCTGCTCGACCTGCAAATGCCCGGGATGGATGGCTTCCAGGTCATGGAAGGCCTCAAGACCAGCGATACCGACGGCTACCTGCCGGTCCTGGTGATCACCGCCCAGCCCGGCCACAAGCTGCGTGCATTGCAGGCGGGCGCCAGGGATTTCATCAGCAAGCCGTTCGACCTGGTCGAAGCCAGGACGCGCATCCACAACATGCTTGAGGTGCGCCTGCTCTACAAGCAACTGGAGAACTACAACCAGGTGCTGGAACAGACGGTCAGGGAGCGCACCGCCGAATTGCGCGAGAGCGAAGCGCGCTATCGCAGCCTGACCGAACTGGCTTCCGACTGGTACTGGGAGCAGGACGAGAACATGCACTTCACCAAGGTTTCCGGCCCGGTGCTGGAGATGCTCGGCATCCGTGTCGGCCCGCTGGCGGGGGAGGGGCCGGCGGCGCCCTGGAGGATGGCTGGGACGAAGCGCAGCGCGAAACCCTGCAGGCGACCATCGCCGCGCGCGAGCCCTTCCTAGATTTCGTTTTTAGCCGCGTCAACGCCGACGGCTCGCAACAGCAGTTCCGCGTCAGCGGCGAGCCGATGCTCACCCAGTCCTGCCGCTTCATCGGCTACCGGGGTATCGGCGTGGAAATCACCGGCAAGAACCCACGAAGAACCGACCGGTAATGCCGACACCCCATACTCCGAGCCAGAACCATCTGCTCGCCGCCCTGCCCACGGCGGAATTCGAGCCGCTCAGCGTGCATCTCGAACTGGTACCGCTGCGCCTCGGCGAAATGCTCTACGAACCCGGCGGCCAGTTGCAGTACGCCTATTTTCCCACCACCGCCATCGTTTCGCTGCACTACGTCATGGAGGATGGCGCCTCGTCCGAATCCGCCGGGGTGGGCAACGAGGGCGTCGTCGGCATCTCCCTGTTCATGGGCGGCGCCACCACCTCCAGTTCGGCCGTGGTGCAGACGGCGGGCCACGCCTACCGGCTGGAGGGGCGCAGGTTGGTGCAGGAATTCAACCGTGCCGGCCTGATGCAGCGCCTGTTGCTGCGTTACACCCAGGCGCTGATGACCCAGATGGCCCAGGCGGCGGTTTGCAACCGGCACCATACGGTGGACCAGCAGCTCTGCCGCTGGTTGTTGCTGACCCTGGATCGCATGTCGACGAATCAGTTGGTCATGACCCAGGAATTGATCGCCAACATGCTCGGGGTACGCCGCGAAGGCATCACCGAGGCCGCCGGGGCATTGCAGCGCGCCGGTTTTATCAGTTACCGCCGTGGCCACATTGCCGTGCTGGATCGGTCCGGCCTGGAGAGTCGCGTCTGCGAGTGCTACGCGGTGGTCAAGACCGAGCTGAATCGGTTGCTGTCGGACGTGCGTTATCGTCAGGGCGACACCACCGAGTCGCCATAGTCCAGGGCGAGGCCGCTAGGAAACGCTGAAGTATTCGTCGCGAGGCGCGCAGCGACGTGGCGATCCATAGGCTGTTGATTTATTTTGTGCACTGGATTGCCGCGCTTCGCTCGCAATGACAATGAGCGAATAAATCTGCGTTTCCCTAGACGCCGGGGCGCAAGCCGAACCCGGTTTCCAGCAAGCGGTCGGTTTCGCGTTTCACCACTGCGTAGCATTCGCAGACGCGTGCCTCAAGCCCGGTGCGGTCGAGTACGGTGATGTGGCCGCGACTGTAGTGAATCAAGCCCGCCTGCTGCAATTTCCCAGCCGCCTCGGTGACACCCTCGCGGCGTACCCCGAGCATGTTGGCGATCAATTCCTGGGTCATGACCAACTGATTCGAGGGCAGACGGTCCAGGCTCAGCAACAACCAGCGGCAGAGCTGCTGGTCCACGGTATGGTGCCGGTTGCACACCGCCGTCTGGGCCATCTGGGTCAGCAGGGCCTGGGTGTAGCGTAACAACAGCAATTGCATCGGCCCGGCTCGGTAAAAGGCATCTTTGAGCCGTTGGCCACCCAGCCGGTAGGCATGTCCGGCACTTTGCACCACCGCCCGGCTGGTTGTGGTTTCGCCGCCCATGAATAGCGAGACGCCGACGACGCCTTCATTGCCGACCACGGCGATCTCCGCCGAGGCACCATCTTCCATGACATAGAGCAGCGAGACGATGGCGGTCGTCGGGAAATAGACGAATTGCATCTTCATGCCCGGCTCGCAAAGCACCTCGCCGAGCGGCATGACCACCCATTCTAGATCGGCAAAGATACGCCCGGCTTCGTCGGAGGGCAGGGCAGCGAGCAGGTGGTTCTGGCTGGGCGCGGGCGGGCTCTGCATGTGCAACCTCCGGTATATCCATCACGCTGAATCGAGAGATCGGCGTGGCTGTGGATCAAGTGCCTGAATCGTTTCAAGTATAGCCGGATACTGGATTGGATCATGTTCGGTAGCGGACAGATGCAACTGAGGCGTCGTGGGCAGCGAACTGGGCGCACGACGGGCATGAGTGCCCGCGGACACGTATGTGCGGCAGCAGACAGACTATGGATGGTGCGGCGCATAAACTCAAATCAGCCATCCAGCGGGTGAAATTCCACAAACTGGGTGTGAAAGCCGGTGCCGCGAGTGCGGTCGCTCACGGTAAGTCGGTCATGGAAGATCGTGAGTGCGCCAGCTGTCGTGCCGGCGCGAAGAGTCGTTGCCAAGTACAGCCAAAGGCATACGTCAAAAGAACGTAAGCCCGCCCTGTCCAGGCGCGAATTTGCAGTAGAGCCGTTTGAGAAAGAGGAATGACCATGAAAATGACACCTAGATTGGCGATCAGCACATTAGCCGTAGTCACGCTTTTCGGCCTGAGCGCGTGTTCGAATATGTCGAAGCAGGATAGGAACACCGCCATCGGTGCCGGTGTCGGTGCTATCGGTGGCGCCGTGCTTACCGGCGGTAGTACGGTCGGCACGGTGGGTGGCGCGGCCGTCGGCGGCGTGATCGGTCACGAGGTTGGCAAATAAGCTTCGGCAAGCGCTGCGTCGACAAGACGCGGCGCTTCAGGCCGCATCGCCATATCAGCCAGAAACGAGGACACAATGAACCACCCCAAGAGCTTCAAATTGATCGGCATTTCGATGCTATTGGCTGTCGGCCTGATTGCCTGCGGCAAGCCGGGGCCGGCTGAAACAGCGGGCCAGAAGATCGACGAGACGGCGGAGAAAGCCGGCGCGAAGATCGACGAAGCCGTCGGCAAGCTTGGCGAGCAAGGCGATAAGGCGAGCGTGGCCATCAACGATGCCGAGATCACAAACCAAGGTCAAGGGCGCCATCTTTGCCGAGCCTGGACTGAAGACACTGCAGATCAGCGTCGACACCATACAGGGCGTTGTCACCCTGACCGGATCGGTTGATAACCAGCAGAACAGCGATCGGGCCCGAGGCCTGGCGATCGCGGTGGCCGGTGTCAAAGACGTCGATAACCGGTTGATGCTCAAGTAGATACCCTCGGTTTTTTGGGTGTCGCCATGGCCAGTTTGGTGCGCTATTCACAGTCGACGAACCACGGGAGATTGAGATGATGAAACTCGGAAAATACGCCAGCGCCGCATTACTCATGACGGCGTGTCTGCTCGCGGTCACCGGCTGTCAGAAAAAGGAAGGGCCGATGGAGCATGCCGGCAAGGAAATCGACCAGGCCGTAGACAAGCTGAGTGAACCGAAAGCAGGTCCGGCGGAGCAATTAGGTCAGGCAGTCGACAACGCCGCCGCAACCACCGGCCAGAAAATCGAAGACGCTGGGGATAGGCTTCAGGATGCTGCCAAAGGCGACGCGAAGTAAGTCCGTGCAAAGCCGCCCCTGAGGCGCGCCTCAACTGGCAGACATGGCCATGCGAAACCAGGTTGACCTGATAACTCGCAAAACATGGGCGATCGTTCGAGTCGCGGCGAGAACATTCGTCCGGATCGACGCCACCGAATGGGCGGGCGCGTTCGCCTTCAACGCGTTTTTCTCGCTGTTTCCCTTGATGATCCTGCTGGTCACCCTGGCCTCGGTCATCGTCGACCGGGATCGTGCCGGCATGGCGGTCATTGCCTATGTCGAGGCCTACCTGCCGATTCGTGGCGATATGCAAAGTTACATTTTCGATACCGTCGCCGGTGTCATCAAGGCCCGAAAGCAGGCGAGCGCGCTGGCATTGTTCATCCTGCTCTGGGTCACTAGCCAATGTTTTACCTCCCTGATCAGTGCGACCAACCGCGCCTGGGGCATCGCCGGGTACAGTTGGTGGCGGCCCTCGCTGAAAAGCCTGGCGCTGCTCGGCATCACCACAGGCGTGGTGCTGTTGAGCATCGGGCTGCCAATCGTTGCGCAACTGGCGCGGGATAGGTTGTTTCCGAGCGATGATTTCCATGCCTGGGTCTATGCCCTGGCGAGTTTTTGCATCTCCGTTCTGGTGGTTTTTTTGAGCCTGAGTGTGTTCTACCGGCTGGCCCCGCGCCGGCCTACGCGCTTTGCCGAAGTCTGGGCGGCGTCCCTGTTGGCGACGGGTCTTTTGTTGGCCACGGAGAATCTATTCGTGCTTTACCTCAAGGAGGTCGCCACGCTCAACGCGGTCTATGGGGCGTTCGGCGGCATCATGGCCTTGCTGATGTGGATTTACGTTTCCGGCGGCATTTTCATCTACGGCGCTTGTGTGTGTGCCGCCCAGGCCGAAGTGCGCGCCGCGTCCGCGGACAACCTTCCGGCGCGCGACGCTTGCGGCGACTACTAGTGCAGCTCAGTGACCCAGACCCCCACGTCCAGGCTGGCACCCGGCGGGCCGACGAACGCGCCGGCCACCGGCGGCACCGACTCTGGCAAGCGCGCCACGGCGACGGCGGTGTGATCGGTGCCGACGATGATGCCGAGGGTCGGGTCGAAGCCGATCCAGCCGGCGCCGGGCAGAAAGACCTCGGCCCAGGCATGGGTCGAGCCGTAATTGGCGGCGGACGGTTCGGCGAACAGATAGCCGCTGACGAAGCGCGCGGCGAGTCCCAGATAACGTGCCGCTTCCATGAACAGATTGGCAAAATCGCGGCAGGAACCGCTGCCCAGAGCCAGCGTTTGCGCCGGCGTTTGAACGCCGGGCTGCTCGCGCGCCTGATAGGCCAGCGAACGATTGATGTGAGCGCACAGGCGTTGCAACAGGGCATAGGTCTGGATCGGCGTGCCCGCGCGCCACACGCCGGCCACCCATTCGGCCAGGGGCTCGGCGGCCGGCGATGGGTTGCCCTGCAAGTAAGGCGCCAGGATCAGGTGGTCTTCCGCGCCATAGAAAAACGGGTAGTCCGTCGCGTAATCGGCGACCAGAAAATCGAGCGGTGATTCGTTGAATTGCTGAATGATGATCGCGCTCTCGATCACCAGTTGCCGGGTGGGCGTATCGAACGTCGCGACGGCGACGGAATTGTCCTCGACGTCGCTGTACCAGCGCAGGCGGGCGGCGGGAGATATCTCCAGGGACGAGGATTCGATGCGTAATGTGTGACCCTCTTTCGGCCGCAGTCGCAGGGTGTGCGGTTCGAGCCATACCGTGCCGGAAAAATTGTAGTACGTGCGATGGAGAATTTTGAAGCGTCGCATGGTTCGTTTTACCTCCAGATATTCGCCACGGATCGGGAATGCCCCGGAGAACGGGGATCGTTTGGCGAGCATCGTCTCATGGCCGACAGGTACAGCCCACGTGCTTTATTCGTGCCTTAGCGCCTCGATTGGGTCCATGCGCGCGGCGCGCGGGGAAATAGCCGAACAGCACGCCGATGCACGCCGAGAAGGCCAGCGAGAGCAGGTTGATGAACGGGTCGAAGGCGTAGGGCACACCCATCAGGCTGGACAGCCCCCAGGACGCGGCGGTGGCGATGACGATGCCGACCACGCCCCCCAGCGCCGACAGCACCACCGCCTCGATCAGAAATTGCAGCAGTACTTCGTGTTCCAGGGCGCCGATGGCCAGGCGCAGGCCGATCTCGCGGGTGCGTTCGGTGACGCTGACCAGCATGATGTTCATGATGCCGATGCCGCCGACCAGCAGGCTGACCGCCGCCACCGCGCCGAGCAGGGTGGTCAGCACCTCGGTGGTGCTGGACAGGGTTTCGGCGAGTTGCTGGGTGTCGAAGATGTTGAAGTTGTCGTCGTCGCTTTCGGCGAGTTTGCGACGCTCGCGCAGCAACTCCGTGAGACTGGCCTTGAGGCGCGCGCTGTCGCTGCCGTCGCGCATCGACACCAGCAGGGTGGCGATCTTGAGGCTGCCGGTGACGCGGCGTTGCAGCGTGCGTAGCGGCACGACCACGATGTCGTCCTGGTCGCCCATGCCGCTCTGGCCTTTGGCGGCGAGGATGCCGATGATGTTGCAGGAGAATTTGCGCACGCGCAGCTGCTCGCCCAGGCCGGTCTGGCCGGCGCTGCCGCCGAAGATTTCGCGACGCACGGTTTCGCCGATGATGCACACGGCGGCGCCGGCAGCCTGCTCGTCGGCTTCGAAGGCGCGGCCCGAGGCGAGTTTCCAGTTGCCGGTGTCGAACCACGCATTGCTGCTGCCGATGACGCTGGTGGACCAGTTACGCCCGTTGGCGATCACGGTGATGCTGGCGCGGCCCTCGGGGGCGACCGCGGCGACGCCGCCGATCTGTGCGGCGATGGCTTCGGCGTCGCCTTCCTTGAATTGCGGCACCCTGCTGCCGCCACCCCACCGCCGCCCGGCCCCGAGCGCTGGCCGGGTCGTACCATCAGCAGGTTGGTGCCCAGGCCGGAGATCTGCGCCTTGATCGACGCGGTGGCGCCGTTGCCCAGCGTAACCATGGTGATCACCGCGCTGACGCCGATGACGATGCCGAGGATGGTCAGAAACGAGCGCAGCAGGTTGCGGCGGATCGAACGCAGCGCCAGCATGAATACGCTGAACAGCATCAGGCGGCCTCTTTTTCCATCGGCGCGACCGGCGCGCCGGTGGCCGGGTTCGGGTTGATCGCGTCGTCGGCGATACGGCCGTCGATGAAATGCACCATGCGCCCGGCGTAGGCGGCCATGTCGGCCTCGTGCGTCACCATCAGCACGGTGATGCCGTGGTCTTTGTTCAGCCCCATCAGCAGGCTCATGATTTCGTGGCTGCGTTGCGTGTCGAGGTTGCCGGTGGGCTCGTCGGCGAGCAGCACCGCGGGGTTCGGTGACGATGGCGCGGGCGATGGCGACGCGCTGCTGCTGGCCGCCGGACAGTTCGGCCGGCGTGTGGTGTTCCCAGCCGCCCAGTCCCACGGCCTTCAGCGCCTCGGCGGCGGCGGCGCGGCGCACGCCGGCACTGTCGCCGCGATAGAGCAGCGGCAGTTCGACGTTTTCCTGCGCCGAGGTGCGCGCCAGCAGGTTGAAGCCCTGGAACACGAAGCCCAGGTAGCGCCGCCGCAGCCGTGCCCGCTGGTCGCGCGACAGGGCCTCGACATGCGCGTCCTTGAACAGGTATTCCCCGGCGGTCGGCGTGTCCAGACAACCGAGGATATTCATCGCCGTGGATTTGCCCGAGCCGCTCGGCCCCATGATGGCGACGAACTCGCCGGCGCGGATGTCCAGATCGATGCCCTTGAGCGCCATCAGCTCGGCGACGCCGCTGCCGTAGCGTTTGGTGATGCCGCGCAACTGGATGAGGCTGTCGCTCATCATTTCACCGCCGAGGTCTTCTGATCTGTGATGACCAGCATGCCGGGCTGCAAGTCGCCGGCGACGATCTCGGTCATGCGGCCGTCGCTGATGCCGGGCGTCACCGCCACGGCCACTGGCTGGCCGGCGCGCAGCACCCATACCTGGCGCGCCGCCGCGGTGCTGGCGCCGTCCGCCGCCGGCTTGCGGGTCCGGCTGCCGGGCATGCGCGGCAGCAGGCTGGCGCCGATGCTCTTCATGGCCGATGCATCCGGCTTTGCCGCCGTGGGCGTGAAGCGCAGCGCGGTGTTGGGCACCAGCAGCACGTTGTCGCGCCGGGCGGCGGTGATGGTGGCGGTGGCGGTCATGCCGGGGCGCAGGCTCAGGTCGGCGTTGTCCACGTCCAGGTAGGTCAGGTAGGTGACCACGTTGTCGGTGATGGTCGAGCCGAAGCCCACGCGCGTGATGCGCGCGGGAAACTTGCGGGTCGGATAGGCGCTGACGGTGAAGGTGGCATCCTGACCGACTTTCACCGCGCCGACGTCGGCCTCGTCGACATACACCCAGAGCCGCAGCCGGGTCAGGTCTTCGGCGACGGTGAACAGGGTCACCGCCTGCAGGGAGGCCGCGACCGCGTTGCCGGGGTCGACGCTGCGCGTCAGGATCACACCGTTGGCCGGCGCGACGATCGAGGCTTTGGACAGGTTGATCTGATTGGTCGACAGCGCCGCCTGCGCTTCCGTGACGCTGGCCCGGGCGCTGGTCTCGTCGGCGATGGCGCGGGCCAGGGTGGCACGGCTGCCGTCGAGTTCGGCCTTGGATGGCACCTTGCCGCCCGACAGGCGCGCGACTTCCTCGAAACGCGCCAGGCCCGACCGGGCTTCCTTCACCGTCGCCACGGCTTGCGCGACCCGGGCCTCCGCGGCCGCCACGCTGGCGCGTGAGCTGCGGATCTGGTCGCGCAGCTTGGCGGTGTCGAGTTCGACCAGCACCTGCCCCTTCCGGATGCGGTCGTTGACGTCGACATTGACCTTCAGCACGGTGCCCGAGAGTTCGCTGCCGATGTTGATCGAGCGGGTCGGTTGCAGGGTGCCGTTGGCGGTGACGGTCAGGGTCAGATTACCGCGCGCCACGGTGTGCGTGGTGTAGCTGGGCGCGGCATCGGCGGTCTTGCGCGCCTGCCAGTACCACAGTCCGCCCGCGGCCAGCAGCAGCAGGGCCACGCCGATCCAGAGTATCGGCCGGCGATACCAGGCCCGGGTTGCCGGCTCGCCGAGCAAGCTGGCGAGATCGGCAGCGTTGCCGGGATCGGCGGGAGTGCTGGCTGTTTGGGTGCTGGGGGCGGCGGTGTTCATGAGCGCGGTGTCCTGGTGGGTTCGATAGCGTCGGCTAGCCAGCCGCCGCCGAGGGCCTTGTAAAGGCGCGCATGGTCGGCGCTGATCTCGGCGGTGGCGCTGGCGACGCTGTCCTGGGTATTGAGCTGGCTACGCTGGGTTTCGAGCACGACCTGGAAGTCGACCAGGCCGCTGTTGTAGCGCAGGCGCGCCAGTTGCGCGGCGTTGCCGGCGGCCTCGGCGGCGTTTTGCAGGCGCAGCAGGCGTTCGCGGTCGCCGCGCAGAGCGACCAGCGCGTCTTCGACATCCTTCAAGGCGGTCAGCACGCTCGCCTGGTAGGCGGCGCGCGCCTGCTCCAGCGCGGCCTGCTGGGCGCGCACCTGGGCACGCGCGGCGCCGCCGTCGAACACCGGCCATGAGACACCGGCCAGCACGCTGCTGACGATCGAGGCGCTGTTGGTCAATGAACTCAGCTTCAGGGCGTTCAGGCCCAGCGAGCCGCTGAGCTTGAAGCTGGGCAGACGCGCCGCGTCGGCTTGCGCCAGACGCGCCAGCGCCGCCGCGACCTGGTGTTCGGCGGCGCGCACGTCGGGTCGCTGGCGCAAGGTTTCGGCGGGCAGGCTCAGCGCCAGATCGTCGGACACCTGGGGGATCGGCTGGGTCGTTGCCAGTAGCGTCGACAAGGCCGCCGGCGGTTGGCCGGTGAGCACGGCGAGGGCATGCCGGTTCTGGGCGATGCTGGTCTGCAAGGTAGGCAACTGGGCGCGCGTCTGTTCCACCGAAGCGCGCGCCTGCTCGGCCTCGACCGAGGTCACCAGGCCGGCTTGCAAGCGCCATTGGGTGATCTGCTGCGTCTCAAGCTGGCTGGCCAGATTGTCGTTGGCGATCGCCAGTCGTGCCTGGGCCGTGCGCAGGGCGATGTAGCCGAGCGCCACCTCGGCGGCGACCGAGACGCGCACGTCGCCCAGACTCGCCGCGCTGGCCTGGAGCGTCGCCTCGCTGGCGTTCAGTGCGTTGCGGTTGGCGCCGAAGAGGTCGAGTTCCCAACTGGCGTCGAGGCCCGCCCGATAGCTGTTGGCCGCATCGTTGTCGCCGGAGCGGCTACGCTGGGCCGACGCCGAACCGCCGAGCGACGGCCGCAGCCCCGCCGCCGAGACATCGCGTAATGCCCTGGCCTGTTGCAGCGCCGCCTGCGAACTCTTGACGCTGGTGTTGGCCAGCAAGGCCTGGTCGATGAGCTTGACCAGCAGCGGATCGCCGAAGCGCCGCCACCATTGCGCCAGCGAGGTTGCCTGCACGGCTGTCGTCTCGTTGCCGCTGGTCCAGGTGGCCGGCACCTCGATGGCGTCGGGCGTGGCTGGCGACGGCGTCAAAGTGGCACAGCCGACTATGGCTGACATCAGCGAAACCATGATGGCTGGAACGCTTTTCCAGTGGGGCGCGGCGTTGTGGCGATCCACGCCGGGTGGGGATGGGGCAGGGTAGGGCATATTGATCCGCGTAGGGTGGCGTCTTGCCGCTTCGGGTGTTGCCGGCCAGCACGTCTATCTTGTGTCGCTCCGGCTGTTATCCAGGCTAAGCAAACAGTGAACATGATAGGCCTTCGCGCCGGACAGGTCTGTTCGATATCGAACACACTGCCCCTGGCCGCATGCCTGGCGGATGACGATGACCTGGACGGCGCCGCCGATTATGGCTGGGCTCTGCGCGTTGGGTATAAGTCGGTAAGTTTGGAATAGGGATGATTTTTGGAGTCGGCCATCCTGGGGTGATTGCCTCTGACAAATTCCACATCGTGCCAGCCAACTTTTTCTTCAACGACTGGAGAATACACCTCGTTGTTACCAATGAACGCGGCCCAGAAACTGAAGGTACTGTTGGATCTTATGACCACATTGGCCGTTACCATGGCCATGAAATCAGGCAGAAAACCAACCCCCATGGCTTCGGCAACCTCATCGTGCCTGGGTGTGTCGTCGGTCAATTCGACGATCTCGATGTTGTCCGCGGAGGCGTGATCAACCCGTACCTGTTCTTCCAGACATTTTCTGAAAGAGGCATCGGTAACCAAGCAAAACTTTGTTGAATTGGGTGGCGCCAGGTAATCGCCCCTGCGCTTGTGGATGGCTATACGGAAACGACGGGAAGCGGACCCGGCTTCGTTCATGAAGCGATCGCGCACCCAATCCTGAAAAGGGAGCCAGCTTGCAACATCCTCCCTGGAGTAAAGATCGAAGGCCTCCGGAATTGCCAGAAGCCTGCCAGGTCGATTACTCAAAATGCGCCATTTCCGCCCGGTTGGGAAGAAAATCGATCCTGGTTTGAATTCGTGGCTTGGAGCTAAGGCTTGGAATATTCACCTTGAATATTTTGCGGCCGATCCAGTCATCTGGAACCTGCAACTCGGCGCCCAGTTTTCTGGCCAGCGCCAAGCCGGTGCAAACTTGAAATAGCGTGTTTCCGAAGCGGCCTAAACGTCCAAGCGAACTGATGGTCAACACCCCTGGCATGTTTGATTCAGTGCCGGGTCGAGGTGAAGAGGGTGCAATCAGAACGCGGCTTCATGCCGCGTGGGGGCGCCATACTCATGGCCATCGGCGTGCTCCGAAAAGTCCAGGCAAACGTCACGCACCAACCTGGAGTTGGCAGAGTGTCAGGTTCCGCATGATTGCGTGCTGTTTTTTGAGAATGGATGAGTATGCGAGTGTGCCATCGTTTGAGCGCCTGAACCGGGGTTTCGTGTTTCATATTCGTTGGTGCTGCTCGCTGGAGTCATCACGCTGAGAGCGATCGACCCCGCCCGGATCCATCATGCATCCGGTTTTTCCACCTTGACTCATCATGCCAACCTGCATGCGCGCACGATGCGCCGGAAGTGCCCAGCGTTCTGTTCTGTAACGTACGCAGGCCTGAGGTTGCGTTGCGTTCGATGTTGTACAGACGTACCGGGGCCTGCCGGATATGTACGGCAGCGTACCGACCGAGCCTTCCAGGTTGACTATGCTGTTCCCGTGGCGTCGATCCGGCGTGCGATCAAGGGCGCCGGTATCAAGAAGCCCTGTTTTACTCACCACTGGAGCACCCATCATGAAACAACTTAACAAATATTTTTCCGCCGTTTTCCTTGCCGCAACCCTGTTGACCGCCGCCGGTTGTGCGTCGACGTCGCGTCAGGAAGGCGCCGGCCAGTACATTGACGATACCGTGATCACCGCCAAGGTGAAGGCTGCCCTGGTCGACGACCCAACCACGAAGGCCACCGAAATCAACGTCGAAACCTTCAAGGGCATCGTCCAGTTGAGTGGCTTCGTCAGTTCCCAAACCGCCGCGAACCGGGCGGTTGAACTGGCGCGCGGTATTGGTGGCGTCAAATCCGTCACCAACGACATGCGGCTGAAGTAAGCGCAACTGAATCAGTCGCCGCTGTCGGGCATCCGGATCGATACGGCCGGCGTCAATGCTGGCCGTATGCCAGGTGACCGCTTGCCACAAGCACGGCCCACTCTATTCGTGGGCCGTGTGTTTTGTCGGTAAGGTGGCTTGGGGAAACGCCCAAGAATTCGTCATCCACGAGGAGCGCAGCGACGTGGCGATCCCTAGGCTGTTGATTTATATAGCGCACTGGATTGCCGCGCTGCGCTTGCAATGACCATTAGCGCTTAGTGCTCGCCCTTGGTCTTGCGGACGCCAGCCAGTCGGTTGCCCTGCTTCTGCGGGCCGCCCATGGGGAAGATGTCATGCAGATAGCGGTTATTGCCTTTCTCCGGTCCCCAGACTTCGCGGAAGTGCCGGATCATGTCGCGTACCTGCGCCTGCACGCGATGGCCCTCGTAATACTCGCGGATGAACTGGATGACTTGCCAGTGATCGTCGGTCAGGACCAGTTTTTCCTGCTCCGCCAGGGCGCGTGCGAAATCTTCGCTCCAGGCGTCCATGTCCAGGATATAGCCCTCGGGGTCGGTGAGGATCTCGACGCCATTCACCAGCAGCTTGCGGGTGTAGATGGCGTAGGGGCTGGTGCTGTCTACAGCCTCCGGTCGATAGTGAACTTTCGGAGTTTGCAACATGTCGGCTCCTGATGATTCGGTACTAAAAATAACCAATTACGCTACTCAGGCAGGATGTTCGACGATACCGGGCATCCGGGCCTTGATCAATGTCAGACACGCGGACACGGGCCGGATCGTCCGTTGAAAAAGGCCACCATGGCTGTTCAGGCGAGCAAAAATGGTTTGCGAAGGAGAACCCGCGAGAAGGTGCATATAGCCATGGTGGCGCGAAATCAAACCCGTTTTGCCCGTACTATCTGGTAGGCGCGGAACAGATAGCCGACCGGTGCGCTCCAGATATGCACCAGACGGGTGAAGGGGAAGAACAGAAACACCGACAGGCCGAAGAAGATATGGATCTTGAAGACGGTGTCGACGTCGCGGATCAGGTCCGGATTGGGTTGCAGCGTGACGATGCTTTGCACCCAGTTGGCCAGATTGATCATCACCGAGGCGTCGCCCTGGCTGCCGTGTTCGATCGACCAGAAGATCGTCGAGAACCCGACGATGGCGGTCATCACCAGCCAGCCGAGGATGTTGATGTCCATCCAGCGGCTGGCGGCGCGCACCCGTTTGTTGAACAGGCGCCGCAGCCAGAGGATGGTACCGCCGAGGATCACCATCAGACCGAACAGGCCACCGGCGAACACGGCGATGCCCTGGTGCGCGACATCACTGACACCCAGAGCCAGAAACACCGCGTGCGGGGTCAGCAGGCCGACCAGATGGCCGAAGAAGATGCCGAGTATGCCGATGTGGAAGACATTGCTGGCAAAGCGCATGTACTCTTTTGAGAGCAACTGACTGGAATCGCTCTTCCAGGTGTACTGCTCGTGGTCGAAACGGATCCAGCTGCCCAGGGCGAAGGTGACCAGGGCGATGTAGGGGTAGACCCCGAAGACGAGTTGATGCAGGTCCATGATGTTCTCCTGTTCAGGCGGCGGCTTTGACAAGTTGGGCGCGGTCCTCGACCAACCGGACGAGGGGTGCGTAGGGACTGCGTGCTTCCTCCAGATTGGCGGCGAGCTGCTTCAGCACCTTGGTCCATTGCGACAGGAACATATGGGCTTCCTCGGCATCGAGCTGGTCGGCGAATTCCAGCACCAGGGGCAGGAAGTCCGGCAATTCGTTGGCCGCCAGTTCCAGGCCGTATTCCTTGTAGAACTCGGTCAGGTCGATTAGCGCCGGCCCCCGGTTCTTGTCATCGCCAAAGAGATGGTGAGTGAGATGCAGCGAGTGCTCCGGGACCATGTCGAAGGTGGCCACATAGGCGGCCTGGAGTTCGGTCAGCGGCAGCGATTCCAGATAGTCGACGAAGGTCTCGACCGCCGGCCGTTCGTGGGCTTCGAATTCCGTGCCCTGCCGCGCGCGCAGGCGCAGTTCCCAAAGCACGCCCGCGAGTCCCTCGTCGGGGTAGTCCAGCAGTTTGGACAGCATACGATAAAGCATAGTGTTCTCCTTGCTTGGCAGCGGTCAGCGTTCGTCCGCCGAGGGGGCGGGTTCCAGGGATTCCACCGTCTCCTTGCGCCGCTCGGGGAACAGGGAGTTGGGGGAAATCCCCTGGGAGGAGTCGTTGCCGAACGAGAAGCCGTTCTGGCCCTGGAAGGCGTAGAAATCCTCCAGGTTGACCTCGGCATGGCCGGTCGGGATGACGAAACGGTCCTCGTAGTTGGCGATGGCCAGATAGCGATACATTTCCAGGGCCATATCGACGCTCATGCCAATTTCGTCCAGGGCGCGGGTGTCGGGGATGCCCTCGACGTGAACCGAACGCTGATAGGCGCGCATGGCGATCATGCGTTTCAGGGCCGAGACGATGGGCGCTTCCTTGCCGGCGGTGAGCAGGTTGGCCAGGTATTGCACGGGCAGACGCAGGTTTTCCACCGGCGGAATGACGCTGCCCGGTTCGGACGACAGCCCGCCCTGGTCGATGTGCGATTGCACCGGCGAGAGCGGCGGCACGTACCAGACCATCGGCAGGGTGCGGAACTCGGGGTGCATCGGGAAGGCGATCTTCCATTCCACCGCCATCTTGTAGATGGGCGACTTGCGCGCGGCTTCCATCCAGTCGTCGGGCACGCCGTCGATGCGCGCCTGCTCGATCACCTTCGGATCGTTCGGGTCGAGGAAGATGTCGAGCTGGGCCTGATACAGGTCCTGCTCGTTGGGCACCGAAGCCAGTTGTTCGATCTTGTCGGCGTCATACAGCATGATGCCGTTGTAGCGGATGCGGCCAACGCACGATTCGGAACACACCGTCGGCATGCCGGATTCGACGCGCGGGTAGCAGCCGATGCACTTCTCGGCCTTGCCGGATTCCCAGTTGTAAAACACCTTCTTGTACGGGCAGGAGCTGATGCACATGCGCCAGCCGCGACACTTGTCCTGGTCCACCAGGACGATGCCGTCTTCTTCCCTCTTGTACAGCGAACCGGACGGGCAGGACGCCACGCACGCCGGGTTGATGCAGTGGTTGCAGATGCGCGGCAGGTACATGTGGAAGGTGTGCTCGAACTGCTTGTAGATCTCCTTCTCCAGGTTGCGCATGTTGCGGTCCTTGGAGCGCTTCTCGAACTCGCCGGCCAGATCGTCTTCCCAGTTCGGACCCCAGGTGATCTTGTCCATCTTCTCGCCGGTGATCTGCGACACCGGCCGGGCGGTGGGCGCCGCCTCGCTCAGGGGCGCGTTCTGCAGGCGGGCGTAGTCGAAGGTGAACGGCTCGTAGTAGTCGTCGATCTCCGGCATGTCCGGGTTGGCGAAGATGTTCAGCAGGCGGTCCAGCTTGGAACCGGATTTGAGTTGCAGCTTGCCGTTCTTCAACTCCCAGCCGCCGCGCCAGATTTCCTGGTGTTCCCACTGCTTGGGATAACCGATGCCGGGCTTGGACTCGACGTTGTTGAACCACATGTACTCGGCGCCCTTGCGGTTGGTCCAGACGTTCTTGCAGGTCACCGAACAGGTGTGGCAACCGATGCACTTGTCCAGATTGAAGACGAAGGCGAATTGGGCTCTGACTTTCATTTGTTTCTCCTATCTCGTAGGGCGGATTGGGCGTGAGCCGTAATCCGCCGTAGGCATGGCGGCGGGTTGCGCTTCGCTAACCCGCCCTACGCGTTTCCTCATTTCGGGCCGATGCCCACCGGGTTGCGTTGCTGCTCGCGCTCGGCGGTGAGCGGACGTTCCAGCCAATCGATGCTCTGGTCCTCTAGCTTGCGCACCACCACCATCTCGTCGCGGTTGCTGCCGACCGGGCCGTAGTAGTTGAAGCTGTAGGCCAGCTGGACGTAGCCGCCGATCATGTGGGTGGGCTTGACCATGACGCGGGTGACCGAGTTGAGGATGCCGCCACGCTTGCCGGTGGTCGGCGAGCCAGGCACGTTCACATTCTTCTCCTGGGCGTGGTACATCATCGCCATGCCGCGCGGCACCCGCTGCGAGACCACCGCCCGGGCCACCGTGGCGCCGTTGGCGTTGACCGCCTCGACCCAGTCGTTGTCCTGGATGCCCACGGATTTGGCGTCGTCCTCGGCGATCCAGAAGTAGGGGCCGCCGCGGAACAGGTTGAGCATGCGCAGGTTGTCCTGGTAGGTGGAGTGGATGCCCCACTTGGAGTGCGGCGTGATCCAGGACAGCGTCAGGTGCGGTCCCTTGGTGACATGGGCCGGCACCTTCTTGTGCTCCTGCATGTCGACCGGCGGCTTGAAGCAGCAGAAGCCCTCGCCGAAGTCCAGCATCCACTCGTGGTCCTGATAGAAGTGGGCGCGGCCGGTCAGCGTGCGGAACGGGATGTGCTCGTGGATGTTGGTGTAGCCGGCGGTGTAGGACACGGTCTCCGACTCGATGCCCGACCAAGTGGGCGCGGTGATGATCTTGCGCGGCTGGGCCTGGATGTCGCGGAAGGTGATCTTGTCCTCATGACGCCCGGCATACAGATGGTGATGGTCGATGCCGGTCTTCTTCGACAGGGCGCTCCAGGACTTGTGGGCCACTTCGCCGTTGGTTTCCGGCGCCATGCGCATCACCGAATCGCACACCGCGATGTCCTCTTCCAGCGACGGCATGCCGAAGGACACGCCCGGCTCCTTCACCGTGTAGTTGCACTTCTTGAGTTCCTCGTACTCCTGGTCCGTGTTCCAGTCGATGCCCTTGATGTTGTTGCCGAGCTTGGTCATCAACGGCCCAAGGGCGATGAACTTGTTGTAGGTGCTGGCGTAATCGCGCTCGACCAGCTTGATCAGCGGCATGGTCTTGCCGGGGATTGGATCGCATTCGCCTTTCTTCCAGTCCTTCACCTGGCCCAGCGGCTGGGCCAGCTCGAAGGCGGAGTCGTGCTGCATCGGCAGGGCCACCAGGTCCTTGCGTACCCCCAGGTGCTTGCCGGCCAGGCTGGAGAATTTCTTGGCCAGGGCCTTGAAGATCTGCCAGTCGGACTTGGAGTCCCAGCCCGGGCTCACCGCCTCGCTCAGCGGGTGGATGAACGGGTGCATGTCGGTGGTGTTGAGGTCGTGCTTCTCGTACCAGGTCGCGGTGGGCAGGATGATGTCCGAATAGGCGCCGGTGGAATTGAGGCGGAAATTGATGTCCACCATCAGGTCCAGCTTGCCGGTCGGGGCGTTCTCATGCCACTTGACCTCCTTGCAGTCGTTGCCGACGCCGCCTTCCTGCAAGACGCCGTTCTGCGCGCCGATCAGGTGCTTGAGGAAGTACTCGTGACCCTTGGCGGAGGTGCCGATCAGGTTGCCGCGCCAGACGATCAGATTACGCGGCCAGTTGACCGGGTTGTCCGGGTCGGCGAAGGCCACGTCCAGCGCGCCGGACTTCAACTGCTCGGCCACGTATTTCGCGGCGCCGGCCTCGTCGGTGGCGCCCGCCTTGGCGGCCTCGTTGGCCAGTTCGATGGGGTTGCGGTTGAAGTGCGGCGCCGACGGCAGCCAGCCGAGGCGGGTGGAGACCACGTTGTAGTCGGCCAGGCTGTAGCCCTTGTTGCGGTTTTTGCCGGCCGGGGAGAGCATGTCATCCGGCTTCAGCGTTTCGTAACGCCACTGGTCGGTGTGGAAGTACCAGAAGGTCGTCGAGTTCATGTGGCGCGGCGGACGATGCCAGTCGGTGGCGAAGGCGATCGGCGCCCAGCCGGCCTGCGGACGCAGCTTTTCCTGGCCGACGTAGTGCGCCCAGCCGCCGCCGGTCTGGCCGACGCAGCCGCACATGTGCAGCAGGTTCATGATCGACCGGTAGGACAGGTCGTTGTGATACCAGTGGTTGATCGCCGCGCCCATGATGACCATGGACTTGCCTTTCGTCTTGGCGGCGTTGTCGGCGAACTCGCGGCCGGTACGCTCGATGTCGGCGGCCTTGACGCCGGTGACCTTGGCGGCCCAGGCGGGGGTGTAGGCGACATTGGCGTCGGCGTAGGACTTGGCGACGTTGCCGCCGCCCAGGCCGCGGTCGATGCCGTACTGGGCGAGCAGGAGGTCGAATACCGAGGCGACGTAGGCCTCGGAACCGTCGGCCAGGGTCAGCTTGCGCGCCGGCACGTTGCGATGCAGAAGATCGGGTTCACCCGCGGTGAAGTGCGGGAAACCGACCACCACGGTCTCGACCCCGGCCTTGCCCTGGCAGGTCAGCTCGGCGGTCATGGCCGACTGGTCGGATTGTTTCTCCAGCAGGTTCCACTTGCCTTCCTCGCCCCAGCGGAAGCCGATCGAGCCGTTGGGCACGACGAAGCTGCCCGACTGTTCGTCGAAGACAATGGTTTTCCATTCGGGGTTGTTGCTCTCGCCCAGGTTGCCGGCGAAGTCCGAGGCGCGCAGGTTGCGGTCGCTGACATAGCCGTCAGCGTGTGTGCGCAGGATCACCTGCATCGGCAGGTCGGTGTACTTGCGCGCGTATTCCTGGAAGTAGGGCACCTGCCGGTCGACGTAGAACTCCTTCAGCGCCACGTGGCCCATGGCCATGAAGGCGGCGGAGTCGGTGCCCTGCCGGATCGGCATCCACAGGTCGGCGAACTTGACGTACTCGGCGTAGTCCGGCGCCATGGAGACGATCTTGGTGCCCTTGTAGCGGGTCTCAATGGCGAAGTGGGCGTCCGGCGTCCGGGTCATCGGCAGGTTGGCGCCGGTGATGATCAGGTAGGTCGAGTTGTACCAGTCGGCGGCCTCGGGCACGTCGGTCTGTTCGCCCCAGGTCTGCGGGCTGGCGATGGGCAGGTCGCAATACCAGTCGTAGAAGGAGCCGCATGCGGCGCCGATCAGCGACAGGTAACGCGAGCCGGCGGCGTAGGAGATCATCGACATGGCCGGGATCGGCGAGAAACCGTAGATGCGGTCCGGGCCCCATTTGTCGATGGTATGCACGTTGGCGGCGGCGGTGATTTCCAGCACCTCGTCCCAGGTCGTGCGCACGAAGCCGCCGAGGCCGCGCACCTTGACGTACTTGTCGCGCTTGGCGCTGTCGGCCTGGATGGCGGCCCAGGCCTCGACCGGATCCTTGCCGGACCTCTTCTCGGCGCGGTACAGGTCGAGCAGGCGGCCGCGGATCATCGGGTACTTGATGCGGTGCGGCGAGTAGAGATACCAGGAGAACGACGCGCCACGCTGGCAACCGCGCGGCTCGTGGTTGGGCATGTCGTCGCGCGTGCGCGGATAATCGGTCTGCTGCATCTCGAAGGCCACCAGGCCGTTCTTGACGAAGATCTTCCAGGAGCACCCGCCGGTGCAGTTCACTCCGTGTGTCGAACGCACGATCTTGTCATGACGCCACCGGTTCCGGTAGGCGTCTTCCCATTTGCGGTCCTCAATGGTCTTGATACCGTGGCCGCCGGAGAAGGCCTCGCGCGGGTGGGTGAAGTAGGTCAGTCGGTCGAGAAAGTGACTCATTGCGTGCTCCTTGCGGTTTCGTAGGGTGGGTTACCCACTAGGCCGGAGGCCGTAACCCGCCAGGGGTTCGGTGGGTTACGCCGCAAGCGGCTAACCCACCCTACGGATTCATCATGGGTTTTTGATCTCGCTGCCCTTGCGCAGGTAGAACCACCAGTTCAGTACCAGGCATAGGGCGTAGAAGATGGCGAAGCCGTACATGGCGTTTTCCGGAGAGCCAGCCTTGATCTGGCCACCGATCACCACCGGGGCGATGAACGAGCCGTAGGCGGCCACCGCCGAGGTCCAGCCCAGCACCGGGCCAGCCTGGACGCGGTCGAAGATGACGCCGACGGTACGGAAGGTGGAGCCGTTGCCGATGCCGGTGGCGGCGAACAGCGCGACGAAGGTCCAGAGGAATTCGTTGAAGTAGATTTCCGGCGTGGCCGAGTGGTAGGCCTGCATCATCAGATAACCGGCGTAGGCGGAGGCCGCGACCATGATGACCGAGATGATCTGGGTGACGATGGAACCGCCGACCTTGTCGGAGATCCAGCCGCCGACCGGGCGGATCAGCGCGCCGACGAAGGGGCCGATCCAGGCGTATTGCAGCGCCGAGGGGCCATTCGGGTTCTTGACGTGAGTCCAGGTGTTGGTGGCCGCATCGAGCACATGGCTATCGCCGAAGATCACCGTGATGGACAAGGGCAGGGCCATCGAGAAGCCGATGAAGGAGCCGAAAGTCAGCAGGTAGAGCACGGTCATCGACCAGGTGTGCTTGTTGCTGAAGATGGCGAATTGTTTGGCGATGTTGCCCTTCATTTCGCCGAAGGCGGCCAGCTTCATCACGAACAGCGTGCCGACCATGATCAGCGGCAGGGCCACCCACATGTTGAGCAGGCCGAGACCGGTGGGCGCCGGCAGATAGAGATACAGGCCGACAGCGGCGGTGACGAAGGCCAGACCATAGAGCCACAGCACCTTGATCATGGCGCTGATGGAGCTGCCCAGGCCGGGCGTGATGGGGAGCAGGTTGTTCATGCCGAACCAGCCCAGGACCGCCAGCGGGATGAGCGCCAGCAACCAGACGAAGCCGGCGTTCTGCACGAAAGTCTGGGTGCCGGCGGGAATCTTGCCGAGAATCCAGCCGCTGGTCTTGACCAGTTCCATCGAACCACCCGCCAGCGCGCCGAAAATGCCGGCGGTCATCACCAGCGGGATCAGGATCTGCATGGTGGTGACGCCGAAGTTGCCCAGGCCGGCGTTCAGACCCAGCGCCGTGCCCTGCAGGCGCTTCGGGAAAAAGGTGCTGATGTTGGACATGGAGCAGGCGAAGTTGCCGCCGCCGATACCGGACAGCAAGGCCATGAGCTGGAAGACGATCAGCGGCGTTTCCTTGCTTTGCAGGGCGATACCGGTGCCGATGGCGGGAATCATCAGCAGCGCCGTGGTCAGAAAGATGGTGTTGCGGCCGCCGGCGATGCGGATGAAGAACGACGACGGAATGCGCAGCGTGGCGCCGGCAAGGCCGGCAATCGCGGTCAGGGTGAACAGTTCATCCTTGCTGAACGGGAAGCCCAGGTTGGACATCTGCACGGTGATGATGCCCCACATCAGCCAGACGGCGAAGCCCAGCAGCAGGCTCGGGATGGATATCCACAAATTGCGGTAGGCGATGGACTTGCCGGTGGATTCCCAGAACTTCGGGTCTTCGACATCCCAGTCCTTGATGTTGGTGCTCATGCTTGGCTCCGTGGGTGGGTTTGGTGAGGGGTCATTCGAGGGTGTCCGCGGCGATGGCGGGTTTCTTGATCAGGTCGAGCTTGCGGACCTCGGTGGTGTACATCCAGATCAGCGATACCCAGACCACGCCGTACATCAGCATGAAAGCCGAGGAACGGATGCCGGTGAGGTCGACCAGCGCGCCGAACATGATCGGCAGCAGGAAGCCGCCGAGGCCGCCGACCAGGCCGACGATGCCGGAGATGACGCCGATGTTGTGCGGGTACTCGTCGGAGATGTACTTGAACACGCTGGCCTTGCCGAAGGCGAAGGCGACGCCGACCGTGAACAGCAGGGCGGTGAAGATTTCCGGGCCGAGATAGAGGTGGTAGGTCTGCGGGCCGGTCACGGTCTTCACGGTGAATTCGGAATCCGGATAGGACATGATGAACAAACAGATCCAGGACACCCACAGCACCCACCAGGTCACCCGGTGCGCGCCCCACTTGTCCGACATCCAGCCGCCCACCGCGCGCAGCACGCCGCCCGGCAGGGAGAAGGCCGCCGCCAGCAGCGCCGCCGTTTTCAGGTCGAAGCCGTATTCGGTGACGTAGTATTTGGTCATCCACAACGCCAGACCGACGTAGCCGCCGAAGACGATGGAGTAGTACTGGCAGTACTTCCACACCACCGGGTCTTTCAGCGCCTTGAGCTGCTCGCGCACGGTGATGTGGGCGGGTACCCTGTGCTCCGGGTCGTCGTAGGTGAAGAACCAGAAGAGGATGGCGGTGACCAGCATGGCGGCGGCGTAGACCTGCGGCACCATGGTCCAGCCGTAGGCGATGACGATGCTCGGCGCCACCAGCTTGGTCAAAGCCGCCCCCGAGTTACCGGCGCCGAACACGCCCATGGCCATGCCCTGGCGTTCTTTCTCGTACCAGCGCGCGCAGTAGGCGATGCCCACCGAGAAGGAGCCGCCGGCCAGGCCGACGAACAGGCCGATGGTCAGGAAGTGCCAGAATTCCGTGGCGTATTCCATCAGCCAGATCGGCCCGACGGTGGACAGCATCAGGAAGAAGAAGACGATGCGGCCGCCGAACTTGTCGGTCCACATGCCCAGGGGCAGGCGGATCAGGGAGCCGGTGAGTACGGGGGTGGCGATCAGCATGCCGAACTGGGTCTCGTTGAGCCCAAGTTGTTTCTTGATCGGAATGCCGATTACGGCGAACATCATCCACACGGCGAAACACACCGTGAAGGCCAGCGTGCTCATCGCCAGTACGGAAAGCTGTTTTTGCTGTTGCGGTGTCATGGCATCACCCTCGTCTCGATGAACCCGGAAATGTCGAATTCATGGGGCCAGTGTAGAGAGTGAAAAAATCGCCGCCAGAGGGGGGAATACGCCGTATGAACCGCGAATTACCCTCGAATGGGTATGGCTACCCACACGTAACATGTTGTTATATATGGGCATCCCGATGCATGCAGCGAACCGATCATGACCCCTGGAATCTTATGGGTAAGCCCACAAAGCCTTGTGCCCGGCATGGGTGGGTATATCCCGGCCACCCCTCAAGCGCTTAGTTCTGGCGTACGCGCTACCCCCGTGTGGTTATGAGACGGGGAAAGTCCCGCAACATCGTCTTCGACAGCCCCATGGTGGCCCGCCTGGGCGGGGCCATCGCCGCCATCGCCCTGATGGCGGTGCTGGGCATGGCCGTATCGGGGATGGTGGCGTTATCGACGCAGGGCAGCGGCGAGGCGATCAATCTTGCCGGCAGCCTGCGCATGCAGAGCTGGCAGATGGCCAGTTTTTTCCTGGCCGGGCGCGAGGGCGATGCCGGGTCGAGCCGGCGACATTTGCGCGCCGCCATCGATGCCTTCGATGACACCTTGATCGCGCGGCCCATCACCGACATGCTGCCGGGCAGCAGTGAAACCAATCTGGCCGCCAGTTACGCGGTGATCGCCCAGGCCTGGCGCGGCGATATCCGTCCGAAGTTGCTCAGCGCTACCTACGAGACCAACGCCGCCATGACCAGCCAGGGTCAGACCCACGCCATCCTGGCCGATATGACGGGCTTCGTTGCCAAGATCAATCACTTCGTCAAGCAGATGGAACAGGCGACCGAGGCGAAGATCCTGGTAATGCAGGTCGTGCTGGGTATCGCCCTAGTGGTCACCGTGCTGGTGGTGCTGCTGACCGTCTACCTGATCCACAATGGCTTGGTGAAACCCCTGCACGCCCTGCTCGCGGTCACCGCCAGGGCCGGCCAGGGCGATCTGTCGGTGCGCACCGAGCATACCGGCGACGACGAACTGGGCCGCCTGGGCTACTCGTTCAACCAGATGGCGGGGAGCTGGCCAAGCTCTATCAGAACCTGGAGGCGCGCGTCGAACAGAAGACGGCGGAGCTGACACGCAGCAACCGGTCTCTGGAACTGCTCTATCACTCCATTGCCAAGCTGCATGGTTCGCCACCGGGCCGGGATACCTATCTGGCGGTGTTGCGCGACATCGAGACGGTACTGGGCGTCGGCCATGGCATTGTCTGCCTGGGCGAGCCGGGCGGGCACAGCGGCCGGGCCATCGCCACCACTATGCGCGGCGGCGACGCGAACCCGTGCGACAAGGCTGAATGCGCCTGGTGCCATGGCACCGAGACCTCGCGGGTGAGCATCAAGGACGATGGCCGGCAATTGCTCACCCTGCCTTTGTCGGATGCCGAGCGGCAATACGGCGTGCTGATCATCGACATTCCCGTGGGCTGCCATCCGGAGGCCTGGCAGGTGCAACTGCTTGAAGCCCTGTCGCGGCACATTGGCGTCGCCATTGGCGCCGAGCGGCGTATCGAACAGAGCCGCAAGCTGGCCCTTCTGGAGGAACGCGCCGTGATCGCTCGCGAGTTGCACGACTCCCTGGCGCAATCCCTGGCCTACATGAAGATACAGGTCAGCCGGCTGCAGGCGGCCATGCTCAAACCCGATTCCGGTACCGCGATGACCGTCATGCTCCAGGAACTGCGCGAGGGCCTGTCGGGTGCCTACCGGCAACTGCGCGAACTGCTCTCGACCTTCCGCCTGAAGATGGAAGGCGAGGATTTGCATGGCGCCCTGGCGGATACCGTCGAGGAATTCGCCGAGCGTGGCGCCATCGACATCGCCCTGCATGTCGAGCTGGGCCGCTGCCCGCTGTCGCCCAACGAAGAGATACACGTCCTGCACATCCTGCGCGAGGCCCTGTCGAACGTGCTCAATCATGCCCAGGCGCGGCACGCCGAGGTGCGCGTCAGCTGCGATGATGCCGGCATCCTCGAAGCCAGCGTCACGGACGACGGCATCGGTATCGGCAAATCCGCCGATGTCCATCACTATGGAATGACTATCATGGAAGAACGGGCGCGCAGCCTGAACGGCGAAATTCGCTACCTGCCCCATGACCCGGGCGGCTGCCGGGTCGTGCTGCGCTTCCAGCCGGCCAGCCGGCGCGCCATCCCACTCTTACGCAAGGCCACTTCATGAAATCCGACACGCCGCAACGCCTGCTGATCATCGACGACCACCCCCTGTTCCGCAAGGGCGTGATGCAATTGGTCACACCGGAGCCGGAATTCGATGTGGTCGGCGAGGCTTCCTCAGGCGGCGAGGGCATCGAGCTGGCGCGCGCGCTTGACCCGGACATGATTCTGCTCGATCTGAACATGCGCGACATGAACGGTGTCGAGGTGCTCAAGGTGATCAAGGCCTCGGGTTCGGAGGCGCGTGTCGTCATGCTCACCGTTTCCGATCAGGCGGATGATCTGGTCGCCGCCCTGCGTGCCGGAGCCGACGGCTATCTGCTCAAGGAGATGGAGCCGGAAGGTTTGTTGGCCAAGCTCAAGGAGGCCGCCGAGGGACATATCACCCTGACCGAGCGACTCGCCTCGCGTCTGGCCCATGCATTGCGCGCCGACAGCGGTCCGAAGGCCCCCGACCAGGCCGGTCTCACCGAGCAGGAAGGCCGCATTCTCGACCTGATCGCCGCCGGCAAGAGCAACAAGGCCATCGCCCGTGAGATCGGCATATCCGATGGCACCGTCAAGGTTCACGTCAAGCATTTGCTCAGGAAACTGGGGCTGCATTCGCGCCTCGAGGCCGCCGTCTGGGCCATCGAGAATCGGCGCGGCGCGGGTTAGGCGCCTGTCGGACTTGGCAATCGCCGGTGGCGCGGCAACGACGAAACTGAATTGGTGTCAGCCTAAACGACAGGATCTACCGATGTGACCCGCGCCGCGGCCCCCGAGAAGTGAGTGTGCCAGTCTTCTATCGGCATGGGCTTGCCGAACAGGTACCCCTGGAAGGAGCGGCAGCCGCACTGAGTCAGAAATTCGTGTTGTGGCTGCGTTTCCACGCCTTCGGCGATGACGTCGAGACCCAGGGATTGGCTCATGGCCAGAATGGCGCGGATGATCGCGGCATCGTTGGGATTCTCGGTCAGGTCGCGGACGAAGGACTGATCGATCTTGATCTGGTCCAGGGGCAGGCGCTTCAGGTAGGACAGGGACGAGTAGCCGGTGCCGAAATCGTCCATGGAGAAACTGATGCCCAGTGCCTTGAGTTGCTGCATGCGTTCGATAACCTCTTCGACGTTGCTCAGGACGACACTCTCGGTCAGTTCCAGTTTCAAGCGTGAGGGATCGATGCCGGATTCGGCAAGGCAGGCGGCGACCTGATCGACAAAGTGAGTCTGGTGGAACTGGTGTCCGCTGACGTTGATCGCCAGTTGCAGGTGTCGGCTGGCCGGGTCTTTGGCCCATTCCCTGAGTTGTGCGCAGGCCTGGCGCAGCACCCAGTCGCCGATGGGCATGATCAGCCCGGTTTCCTCGGCGAGCGGGATGAAATAGGCCGGCGAAATCGAGCCCTGCCGCGGATGCAGCCAGCGCAGCAAGGCTTCGGCGCCGATGATGTGGCCCTGGAGGTCGACCTGAGGCTGGAAATACAAGCACAACTCGCCGTTGCCGATGGCATGCCTCAGGGCGCTCTCCAGCGCCGCGCGCGCATCGATCGCCGCCTGCATGGCGTGGTTGAAAAAGCGCAGCCGGTCACGCCCCGCATCCTTGGCCTGATAGAGCGCCACGTCCGCCTGCTTCAGCAGCAGGTCGGTGCTGGCGTCGGCACCCTGGAAAAGGGTGATGCCGGCACTGGCGGTGGCTTCATGCCGATAGCCGGAGCCATCCAGGATAAAGGGCTGCCCGAGTGCCTGGCGCGCCTTTTCCGCGATCGATTCGGCCTGTAGGGCGGCGCTGGCCTCGTCTTCGCTGAGATTCTCCAGGATTACGACGTATTCGTCGCCGCCCAGGCGTGCCACGGTATCTTCCTGCCTGACGTGCGCCATCAGACGCTGCGCCACGTCTTTCAGCAGACGGTCGCCGATATCGTGGCCGCGCGTATCGTTGAGGACTTTGAAGTTGTCCAGGTCGAGGATGACCAGCGCGCCGTATGCCCGGCTGCGCTTGCTGGCGATCAGGGCTTGGCCCAGGCGATCCATCAGCAGGCGCCGGTTGGGCAGGTCGGTCAGTGGGTCGAAATAGGCCAGGTTGTGGATCTCCGCCTCGGCGCGTTTCTTGTCGGTGATATCCTGCTTGACCGCCAGGTAGTGCGTGATGGCGCCCTCGGCGTCGCGTACCGGCGCGACGATGGCCCACTCGACGTATTCCTCGCCATTCTTGCGCCGGTTGGTGAATTCACCCTCCCATTTCACACCATGCGACAGGGCTTCCCAAAGCGCGCGGTAGGTTTCGGCTGGCGTCCTGCCGGATTGCAGGATGCGCGGATTGGCGCCCAGCAGTTCCTCCCGGCTGTAGCCGGTATCGTTTACGCAGGCCGCGTTGGCGTACTCGATCTGGCCCCGCAGGTCGGTGATGACGATATTCGCCGGGCTTTGCTCGACGGCCTGGGTGAGCTTTTCGAGGGAGCGGTCGCGGCTCTGCACCTCGTCGGCCATGCGATTGAAGGTGGCGGCGAGGTCGACGATTTCATCGGTCTTGCGCGATGTCTGCCTGAAGGCGATACGCGTAGCGTAATTCCCGGCGGCGATGCGTTGGGTACTGACGCGCAAATGCGTCAGCCGACGGATGACCAGCCAGTCGAGTATTAATCCCAGGGCGAGAAATACCGTGGCGTAGCCCACCAGACTTTTCAATAATTGACCGCCCCAAAGGCGCATGACGCGCTCCTCGAATTTGGCGGTCGGGATGCGTATGCTCACCACGCCGCGCATATCGCCTACCCGGTAGCCATAGGCACTGGTGTAGCGGTCGCGGATGCCGGGGGGGGCGGCCTCCTGCGCACCGTGACATTTCAGGCAGAGCGGCTCGATCCGGATCGGCGCCGTGTAAAAGGAGGTAGCCGACGCCCTGGTCGCTAACGATTTCACGCATCCGTTCCGTTGCTTTTGGATGCGCGCCGAACCAGTCGATGGCCTCCCGTTCGAACCGGTCGGCCCGGTTTGCCGGATTGCGCGGTCGATCTGAAACGTTGTTGAAAACGATGCCGTTTCTATTCCAGTTGGCGAAATCGCGGGAGATGCGCAAAAACGAATGGGCCGGCAGGAAACCGATGGTGGCGTCGTTGACTGGCAGGCCGCTGGCGACGAACTGCTCCTGATAGATGCGGCGCACCGCCATCATGAAGCCGTAGATGGTCTTGGCGTCGTATTCCAGTTCGGCCTGGGACTCTATCTTCAGATTCCGATAGCTGACGGTCAGATCGATTGCCAGTACCGCGCTCAACAGCGCGCCGAGCAAAAGCCAGATCTTGATCTTGAGCTTCACGGTGCCGTCGGGTGTGATCCGCGGATGATTTCCACCTGTGCCGGGTCAGGTCTGAAATCTGGCGAGACGGTAATTCAGGTTCTCGCTTTGTCGGGATAGGTGATCGGCGTTGCCGATCATTTTGGTCGTCGCGTTGGTAACCAGCAGAACCACCTCCAACCAATGCGCCGTGTGCATTCGCAAGAATAGCAATGTCATATTTGCAGCTCCGGTCGATCACCGCATAAACCAATCCCGCTTGCGTCGTTACCGCATCGGGGAGACGTTCTGTATCTAGCGGCAATCTACGGCAAATGACCGCGAAACTTGAGTTTTCGGCTTGATCCGGGACAAGAAAACGCTGCGTGCGTGAAATATCGGTGCAGGGCCACACGCAAAATCAGGCGGGTTGAGTCAAATGCCCGGACTGTAGTGTCTTGATCTCGCGGGCGCGGTATCCCCGCGCGCCGTCACAGGATGAAGCGGCTGATGGGGACGTTACCGGTTTTTTTGCCAAGGGGGCGTGCCGGCCGCGGGCGGTCAACCCGGTTTGCCATCCGCGCGTGCGCGCCAGTAGATGGGGGCATATTTCCAGGCCCAGATCCCGAACGTCGCGAGCCAGAGCAGAACTGCCAGATTCATGGCACGGTAGGCGATCAGCCCGGGCAGGAGATCCGGCAGCATGCGTGTCAGGGCGATCAACTGCACCATCCAGAATAAACCCCAGGTGAGTGCGTCGGCTTTGAGTGGTCGGCCGGAATGACCCAGGGTAACCCGCGAGGCCATGGCCAGCAGCATGGACCCGAAAAAACCGATCCCGAGCGCGTGCATTGGCGCCAGGCCGAGGCGATACTCCGCGCCGGCAAACGCCAGCAGACTATCCAGGCCATGGAGCGTCAGCGACACGGCGCTCCAGACGAAACCGATGTGCAGCATGGCCAGCAGCCGTTCGCGCATGGCCGGGACGATGCCCCAGCGGGCGATGAACCAGACGGCCAGACCGGCCGAGGGCAGGTCGATTAGCCAGGTCCAGCGTTCCAGTTCCAGCACGACCATGACGCCATGGCAAAGGCTGGCGGCTACCATTGCCCAAAGCGGGCCATGGGGCCGAACGATCACATAGTTGGGCACGATTCGGCTGGTGAACCAGGGGATCATTCGATGGCAGACGGCCAGGAACAAGGGGATCAGGAATCCCCATGCACCTATGGCCATGGCGGCCCGCATCCACGGCACGCTGTCGAGCACTACGCCACCGAGGAAGGCCAGAGCGCCGGCCAGGCCAGCCGCCGTGGCGGCCCAGGCCAACCAGGGCTGGCGCATATCCGGATGCCTGGCGCCGCGCAGGATGCGGCCCAGGGCAAGCAGGCCGATACTCCAGCCAAGCGCGTGCAGGATCAGCGCAATACCGGCCAGGTAGGGCACATACAGGCCTGGATAGAACAGTCCCGCGCCCAGCGCCATCAGCCCCGCGCTACCGAGATAGTCGCGCTGGGCGATCTTGCCGGACTCGACCCAGTTGGGCAGGGCGGTGAACAGAAAACCGAAGATGAAAAACGGAAAAAGTCCGTAAATCATCAGCCAGCCATGGGCTGCTGTTTCCGGGATCAGCGTCGCCAGCGTCGTGCCGTACTGCCGGGTTTCCAGGGTGAATCCCCACCAGAGAATCACCAGAAGTGTCTGTAGCGTGCCTGCCAGAAACAGTGGGCGGTGTGGCGCGGCAGTCAGGTGGGCCAATCAGGCGCCCTTGGCGGTCGGGCGATCAAGCGTCCCGGGGCGTCGTTTCAACCGACGATGCCGAACAAATACAGCGCACCGAAGTGGATCAGGGCGAAGAGAAAGACAAATGCCGCGACGGCCTTGTTTTCGCCGTTTTGGAACAGTTTTTGAAACATGTCGACTCCAGGAAAAATGTGTTGCTAAGGGAGCTCGAATCGTAGATGCGGCGGCGCTTTGCGGCAATGTCGCGATTTGATCAAAGGCAAATCGCGCTCAACGTTGCAGGGCGTTGCCGCCCTGCGCGCGAAACAGGCGGTAGGCACGCAATAATTGAAATTCGAGAACCAGCGCCGACGCCGCCAGAAAAAGACCGCCGGGGATCGCCAGCCAAGCGAGCCATGGGCTGGGCAGGAGCAAGGCCAGGGCGGCGAGATGCAGGTGAAAATAACGCCGGGCGACATGGTCGGGGAAGAAATCCTTCATGTTGGCCAGGCCGGTTCGGCGCATGCCGACCTGGGCTTGCAGGTGGAACCAGGCGAGAAAAGGGACCACTTTCAGCAGCATGCCATTGATCACCGACATGGCGAACCCCAGAAGAAAGAGCATGCCGACCAGAAGTTGCATCGATTCGGATCGGTCACCGGGCAGCACCGCGAGAAGCCCGCCAAGCAGCGCGCAGGCGAGCAGGCTGACCATGCTCAGGCGCCAGTAATGCAAGGTGGCGTCCCCTTGCTTGCGTCGGCGGCGGGCCAGTATGTTCAAGGTTGTCAGAGCGAACCAGGCCAGTACGGCTGACACGCCGAGGCTGGCGATGTCGCCGGCGACTGGCCAATCCATGAGTCTGGCGCATAACCATACGGCCAGGCTGAGTGCCAGGGCCGTGCCCAGAGTGCGCGTCAGCCAGCCAGGGTAGTCGGGGGTGACCTGGAGCATGGGCACGACTCGGTAGGCCGCGCCGATGACCAACAGGCCGACCCAGCCGATCAGGCCCAGGGCGGCATGACTGTCGGCCAGCGCGCCAACCTCGGCGGGAGACCATGCGCCGGCCAGCCAGGCGACCAGGAGCAGCCCGAAGGGCAGCGTGCCAAGCAGGCTGAGCAGCGCGAGCAGCATGCTTTGGCGCGTCATGCCCGGCGACGCTCTGAGCAGGCCGATGCCGGCGCTCGCCAGGATAATCAGGATGCCGAGGGCGCATGCCAGGCGCCGCACCACAAGGCGGTACCCTGGCCGGACGCCAGTCCCCAGGACAGTAGGGGAATGCCCGCCACGAAAAAACCATAGCCGTAACGGCTGCTGCCGACGACACGCGGCAGGGGCGCGCCGGCCACAACGGGCGCCATTTGTGTCAAGGCGCCGAACATCACCAGCGCCAGGTACCCCAAGGCAATCAGATGGGTCAGCGCCAGGGTCGCGCTACTCCAGCGGGATGCGGTCCATTCCGGGCCATTGAGGCTGGCATGGAGGCCGGCGGCAATGAGGAAAAGCGGCGCGGTCAGAAAAAAAATGAGTGGCACGGCCAATTGCGGCCCTTGCTCAAGACGCAGCCCGGGCTTCATCAAGTCGCTGATTTTCCAGACCTGGGGCGGGAGGCGCCACGCTCGATGACGACCAGATAATCACCGTTCGGTTGCGCCTGGGTGTCATGCCGGTAACCCATCCCGTCGAGCAGCTCATAGAGCGGAAACGGCTCGCGATGGATCAGCATGTGCAAGTGTTGACCCGGTAGCAGATCCGCGGCCAGTTGCAGAGCTTTTTCCATGGGGATCGGCGGTTCCAGGCCGCGCACATCCAGGTGGATGCAGTCAGTCACGGCGCGGCCGTCAGCGTGTCAGGGTGTCGAGGTGGCGCATCGACTCGACGAGTTGCGCGGCGTCATCCGCAAGGGCCTGATCCACCATGGGATACAGGATCTGTTCCTCCTTCATGTTGTGCTGGCGCATGAGCATCAACAGGCCCTCGGCAACACCCAGGAAGGTTCGCGCATCTTTCCCCGCCAGGGTTTGCTCCATGGCCGCCAGGGTGTCGCGCAGATGGAGATGCTCGGCGCGCATCACCTCGGTCGGCCCGGCGTACATCCCGGTGCGCGACTCGAATTCGGGGAAGATCAAGTCTTCCTCGCGTTGGAAGTGCAGCAAAGTCGCCGTCTTGAACGCCTCGAAATGCAAAATGGCCTGGCCCCATTCGGCGTCGGCCACGGCGTTCTCGGCATCGGCGAACAAGGTATCGCAATGGGCATGGTCATCACTCAGGTAGACAGATATGGGTTTCATGGATGTCGTTCGTGGGTATCGGTGCGGCTATTTTTCTCGGCACTGGCGCTGTCTGCTTTGA
Source organism: Hydrogenophilales bacterium (assembly GCA_016703155.1). Lineage (GTDB taxonomy): Bacteria > Pseudomonadota > Gammaproteobacteria > Burkholderiales > Thiobacillaceae > JADJCP01. The sequence goes on along the minus strand of JADJCP010000001.1, from coordinate 206,112 downwards.
CTTTATGCAAGTCGTCTCCGGGCCGACCCCGGCATGATGTACCCCTGATCGACGCCGCATTCGCCGCAATTTGTCGAACTCGTTAACCCAGGAGAGCACATGATCACCCCGGATTTTTTTGCGCGGATTCCCCCTTTGGTCCTGGCCGATCCGCTTGCAGAGATGTTGGGCGCCGCCGAAGGCGGCGTCGTCGAATACCGCTATGTCGATGCGGTGCGACTGGCTGGCCACTCCTGCCCGACCGTCGCGGGGGCATGGCTGATGACCGCGCGTGCTTTGCAGGCGCTGTACCCGGATGCCATGCCGCAGCGCGGCGGCATTCGAGTCGCGCTGCGCGAGGCGCAAACGACCGGGACCACCGGGGTGGTCGCAGCCGTGATCGGCTTGATCACGGGCGCGGCCGGGGAGGGCGGTTTCCAGGGCTTGGGCGGCCGGCTTGGACGCCGGGGTTTGCTGACCTTCGGCGTCGAGATGCGTGGTGACGCGCGCTTCACGCGTCTGGATAGCGGTGCCAGTGTCGAACTCGCTTACCACCCTCAGGCCGTGCCACCCGAGGCGGCCATGCAGGAACTGATGCCCAAGGTGGTGTCGGGCGGGGCGGATGCCTCGGAGCGCGCCGAGTTCGCCCGGCTCTGGCAGGCACGGGTGGAACGTATTCTGCTGCCGTCCAATGACGTGCCAGGTTTGCTCGAAGCGATCGCTTGACGCTTGACCAGAGTCAATGAGGCCTTGCCTGTCGCGGCGCTAGGGTCGCGTCCTTTCAACCCAACATGGAGTCAACATGATCGAGATCCAGCAGCAACCCCACAACCACAATCGCGCCGACGGCATCTACGGTTTCGACGCGCGTGGCATCGCCAAGCGTTTCCGCCATGCGGCGATTTTTGGCGCGCTCGACGCGCTGCTCCCCGGCGAGCGCATGCGTTTCGTCAATGACCACAACCCCTTGCCCTTGTTACAGCAGATGCAAGCCCGCTATGGCGATCAGGTGGAAGTCCAGTATCTGGAGCAGGGCGCGGATGGGGTGGTTATCGATTTCATCCGGGCCTGAAGACGACCTGGCACGGCCAAGCGACGCGGTTGCGATAACCTACAGTGGCGTACCCAGTTCGACGCGGTTGCGACCTTCCTGCTTGGCCAGCAGCATGGCCTCGTCGGCAACGGCGATGCTGTCTTCGACGGGTTTGCGTGGGTGCATCTCGACCAGGCCGAACGAGGCGGTGACACGCATGGTTTTGCCTTCGGGAGTGACGATGGGCAGGGCTTCGAGGCCGGAGCGGATGCGTTCGACGACTTGCCCGGCGTCTTCCAGCGGGGTGCTCGGCAGACAGATCAGGAATTCCTCGCCACCGTAGCGGTAGATCGAGTCGTACTTGCGCAGGATGTTCTGGGTGAATTTCGTGCCTTGGCGCAACACGGCATCGCCGGTTTGGTGGCCGAATCGGTCATTGACCTGCTTGAAGTGATCGAAATCCATGAGGCAGAGGCAACAGGGTCGCTGGATGCGCAGGCTGCGTTCCTGTTCGCTTTGCAGGCGACTGATCATGCCGCGCCGGGTAAAGCAGCCGGTCAGCGGATCGGTCGAGAGCAGGTCGCCGATGATCTCCAGTTGCAGATGGCGCAGCTTGGTGTTGAGCCGTAACGCGAGATCGAAGTAATTGTCGTGCAACTCCCGGGTAGCCCGGCGGCCCGTCTGTGCCGACTCCAATATCCGGCGCGCGGCATCGTGCATGCTTTTCTGGATGCCCGCGAGCTCCGGAAACCGGGGTACTCGGCCATGGGGTGGCTCTCGGCGGTGTAGAACCAGCGACCGAATGGGGACTTGAGATAGGCCTCGGGCTCCAGATAGGCCCCCGCGGGCTGGCCGCCACAGACCAGGGCGGCATTCAGTTTTTTGAACCAGGCGAGATGGGCGGCGATGATGACTTCCAGTTCCTGGGTGTACTGCTGGATCTGATCGCGTTCCAGGGGCAGGGGCATTTCGACTCCATCTCTCGGGTTGCCTGAATATCGGCACGGCCGGGGAAAACTTTAGCCTCGACGGTGTGGTCTGGCCGTTCTGGAGTCGGTAAGCTGCGCGCAAATTCCTTGCGCGGGGTTCGGCCGGGAATGCCGGGTCAGGCCGAAGCGGGACCGCGCCATGCGGGTTCGGCTACACCAGCGCGTTTATTCAGGACGCGCGCCAGGATGAACAGCAGGTCGGACAGCCGATTCAGATAACGCAGCAGATTCGCCGAGATCGGCGTTTGGTCATGCAGGACACACAGATCGCGCTCGGCGCGCCGGCAGACCGTGCGGCAGACATGCGCCAGCGCGGCGGCCCGGGTGCCGCCGGGGAGGATGAATTCCTTGAGCGCGGGCAGATCGGCGTTCAGAACGGCAACCGACTGTTCAAGGCGCAGGATATGGCCATCGCCGACTTGAAGATACTCGGGCATGGCGAGTTCGCCGCCCAGATCGAAGAGGTCGTTCTGCACCGCCTGGAGCACGCCTTGAACATCGTCGGGCAGGGGCTCGGCACGCAGCACGCCGATCTGGCTGTTGAGTTCGTCGACCGCGCCCAGGGCGGTGATCCGCGCCGCGTGCTTGGCGACCCGGCTGCCGTCGGCGAGGCCGGTCGTGCCGTCGTCGCCGGTACGGGTAACGATGCGGCTGAGTCTATGTCCCATGGTTATCCGTGCGCTTTCTCAAGACAGTCGATATAGGCCGCGCCATCCGGGGGCGTGCCGTCGCGTTGCGCGCGCCAGATCGTCTCCGCCAGGCAGTCCATGACCGCGTGCTGCGCGCGGTGCTCGTCACCCAGGCGGACGCATAGCCGGGCATAGGCCGACTTGAGGCCGCCGGGCTGGTCGATTGATAACTGTTCGCTGATCGCCAGGTGCATCGCCAGGTGCAGGAAGGGGTTGGTCTCGCCCAGTTCAGGTAGCCAGTCGCGGTCGAGATTGCTCTCGGCGTCGTCGAGCAGGCCGTGGTATTCGGGATGCGCCAGGATATGCCCGGTGGCGAGGCTTTCCAGGTCGCTGAGCAGCAACTTCCGACGGTACTTGCGCCACGCCTCGAACAGGAAATTGCGCGCCTGGTCTCGGGTCGGGTTATACATGATCGTGGTAAAGCGCGAGGACGGTACTGTATTGCAGCAACTGGTTATGGCCATCGGCATGGGCGATCTCGCCGTTGCCGTAAAACCCGAGCAGGGGCATGCTGGGAAAACACCGGGTGATCAGCGCCGTATCCCGGTCGCTGCCGCCGTAGAAAGAGGGGCCGCGGCCGATGCACGGAAAACACAGGCCGAAGCGCGGCGCCGCGTTGGCGATTCGCAGGTGGTCGAGTGTCGCGGCCATGTCCCGTTCGGCGGCATCGGGCCGGCGCATTGCCCAGAACAAATGAACCTCGTCTTCAAGCGCGTTGGCCAGGGTGACGCGGCGCGCTTCCAGGTCGATGGCCAGGAGTGGGAAGAGGTGATAGCGGCCCTCGGCGAAGGCCGTTTCGGTATCGCCCCAGGTAATGCCGGCCATCAGCAGGTGCAGCGGAAAGCCCGCGTCATCGGCCAGATCGGCGGGCAGGTGCCGGGCCAGATGCACCAGCGCCGGCAGCCGGTCGATGTCGAGTACCTCGTGACCTTGCAGGCGTGCCGGTGCCGGCGGGCTCAGCGCGAAGATGCCGCGCGATGCGCCGATACGCATGCCATGCGCGGGGAAGGCTAATTCGGCCCGGCCTGCGCCGACGATACGGCTGCCACTCCATACCTTGTAGGGGCCTTTGCCGGTCGCGTCGCCGGACACGCCGCCGAAGCGTCGCACCGGTTCGCGCAGCCAGGCGGTCTCGATGGCGCTGGGCGCGGCGAGGGTAAGGCGCCAGGCAGCGTCGGTGTCGGCGGCGGGGATCGGGCAATCGTCGCCGCCGAAGACCATGACCGCCGCCGCCGGGGCATCGAGTATCCAGTCTTCCTCGGTGAATACGCCCAGCGTCGTACAGCCGGTGACCTGCAGGCAATTGCCGGCGCGCGCCGCCGCCAGGATGGCGGGCTCGGGGTCCTGGGCGAAATTCGAGGTGAGGTACAGCAGGATCGTCCGGGCAACCTCCAGGCCGGCCTTGGCCATGGCCTCGTCGACCGCCAGGGTGGCGAGTTCCGGCGTGGCTTTGCGACCTTTGCGCAGGGCGGTGGCGACTTTCATGACGAGCGCCCGTTCATGACCGTGTTTTTTCTTTGTAGTCGCACAGGTCGGCGATGATGCAGATCGGGCAGTCCGGTTTGCGCGCCTTGCAGACATAGCGTCCGTGCAGGATCAGCCAGTTGTGCGCATCATGCTTGAACTCGTCGGGCGTCACCTTGAGCAGCCTGTTCTCGACGTCGAGGACGGTCTTGCCCGGTGCCAGGCCAATGCGGTTGGCAAGGCGGAAGATGTGGGTGTCGACGGCGATGGTCGGTTGGCCGAAGGCGGTGTTGAGGATGACGTTGGCGGTCTTGCGGCCCACGCCCGGCAAGGCTTCCAGGGCGGCCCTGTCGGCGGGTACTTCGCCGCCATGTTTGTCGATCAGCAGACGGCAGGTGGCGAGGATGTTCCTGGCCTTGGTCTGGAACAGGCCGATGCGGCGGATATGCTCGATCAGTCCGGCTTCGCCCAGCGCGAGTATCAGCGCCGGGGTATTGGCACGCGGAAACAGGGTGGCCGTGGCCAGGTTGACGCTCTTGTCGGTGGCTTGGGCCGAGAGGATCACGGCGAGCAGCAGTTCGAACGGATTCTTGTAGGCAAGCTCCGTGGTGGGCGCCGGATTGGCGGCGCGCAGGCGCGCGTAGATCTCTCGACGCTTGGCGGCGTTCATCAGGTCTGGACGGTTTGCGCCTGCCCCGTCCGTTCACTGGCCTGGCGGGCACGGATGCTCTCGATCCAGTTGCGGGCGGCAATCAGCAAGCCCAAACCGAGAAACGCGCCGGGCGGCAGTATGGCCAGGAGCAGGCCCTGATAGTCGGGAAATACGTGTATCACCAGATGTTGCGCCGCCGGGCCGAAGGCGAGGTCGAGTCCGGAGAAGAGCGTCCCCTTGCCGAAGACTTCGCGCATCGCGCCCAGAACGGTCAGCACCAGCGTCAGCCCCAGACCCATCATCATGCCGTCGAGGAAGGAGTGGGCGAGGCCGCGTTTCGAGGCGAAGGCCTCGACACGGGCCAGGACGATGCAGTTCACCACGATAAGCGGGATGAAGATACCCAGGACCTGATACAGCGGCAGCACGAAGGCGTGCATGAGCAGATCGACCATGGTCACCAGGGTAGCGATGATGAGGATGAATACCGGAATGCGTACGGCCTGCGGGATGGCATTGCGTACCAGGGCCACGGCGCTGCTGGCCAGGGCCATGACCAGGGTGGTGGCCAGCCCGAGCGAGAGCGCGTTGACCACGCTGCTGCTGATCGCCAACGTTGGACACAAGCCGAGAATCTGGACCACGCCGGGATTCTGCTTCCACAGGCCGTCGACGATGATCTGGCGGGTTTCAGCGGACATTTTGGCTCTCCTTGGCGGCCGCGGCCAGTAACTCGGACTGGTGCCGGTCGAAATAGTCCAGCGCATTGCGCACCGCCTTGACTACGGCACGCGGGGTGATGGTCGCGCCGGCCAGATAGTCGAAGCGGCCGCCATCTTTTTTCACGCGCCAGTTGTCGGCTGCCGGATTGCTCAGCGATTTGCCCTCGAACTGGCGTATCCATGGATTCTTGGCGATCTCGATATAGTCACCCAGGCCGGGGGTCTCGCGGTGCGCGACGACGCGCACGCCAGCGATGCTGCCATCGGCATGAATGCCGACCAGAAGCTTGATCTCGCCCGAATAGCCATCCGGGGCGATGGCCTCAAGAACGACGGCGGTGGTTTCACCATGCCTGCTGGCCGGGTAGTACAGACCCGGTCGCTTCAGGCCCAGGAGCGCGTCAGCGGCCAAAGTCCGGGCATCGCGTACCAGATCGTTGTCATAACTCCCGGCCGGCAGGGTTTGGGCGATGAGTACCTGCTTGGCGGCGCGTTCGCTGTCCTCGATCGCCGAGTGCGTCAGTTCGAAGGTACCGGAGAGCAGTGCCGCGCCGACCACCGAAAAGCCCAGCAGGGCAATGGCGGTGATGGCGATATGTCGGCGCAGCTCGCTCATTTGCCGACCTTGCCGCCCTTGGCGTGACCAAACACGCGCGGCTGGGTATAGGTGTCGATGAAGGGTGCGGCGATGTTCATGAGCAGGATCGAGAAGGCGACGCCGTCGGGATAACCGCCGTAGTCGCGAATCATCACCGTGATGAAACCGGCGACACCGGCAAAGATCAGCTTGCCAAGGGGGGTGGTGCTACCGCTGACCGGATCGGTGGCGATGAAGAAGGCGCCAAGCATCACGCCGCCGGAAAACAGGTGGAACCAGGCGTTGGCATGCTGCGAGGGGTCGATGGCCTGGACCAGTGTCGCGGTCAGTGCGACCGAGGCCAGATAGGCGATGGGGACATGCCAGGTGAAAACACGGTTGCCGAGCAACAGCAAGCCACCCAGAAGATAGGCCGCCGCCACCCATTCGCCGCCCTTGCCGGCAATCAGGCCAAAGATCGGCTGGTTGAATATCTCCGTGCCCGACTGGCCGGCGCGGCCGAGGGTCTTGAGCGTGTCCAGAGGTGTCGCCAGGGTGTAAGCGTCGATGCTGATGCTGCCCGAGCCGGCGAAGACCATATCGACGGCATTCGCGAGACTGGGCATATGCGTGGCCAGTTGCAGCGGCGCCGGCCACTGCGTCATGTAGGTCGGGAAGCTGACGATCAGCACCGCATAGCCGACCATGGCCGGATTGAACGGGTTCTGGCCCAGGCCGCCGTAGAGGTGTTTCGCCACCAGCACGGCGAACAGCAGCCCGACGGCGTACAGCCAGATCGGCGCCAGCGTCGGCACCGACAAGGCGAACAGCCAGGCGGTAACGATCACCGAGCCATCGCTCAAAAAGGGCTTTTGCGGGTAACCGCGCATCACCAGCGCCAGGCTTTCGTAGAAGATGGCGATCAGGCTGCAGACGATCAGGCTGACCCAGATGCCCGGCCCGAAGAACCAGGCATGGGCAGCGATGCCGGGAATCAACGCCACCAGGACTTTGATCATGGTGATGCGCACTGAATTATTGGCGCTCTGGGTATAGGGCGATCCGTTCATGGCGCTTCCGTGGGTTGCCTGCCTGTCGCCGCGGCGTCATCGGGAGCCGCTTGGCGTCGTGCCTCGATTGCGTCGATCTCCCGCTGCACGGTCGGGCTCAGGTTGTCGGTATTCTGTGGTGTCGTCGCCACTTTGGCCTTGGCGGCGCGCTCGATGGCGGCTTGCAGGATGGCCTTCTTCTTGGCGGCTGCGGGATCGTCTTCCGCGACGGCGCCACTGTCGAGACGCGTGGTGGCCTTCTGGGCCAGCTTTTCGGCCTTTTCGCGTTTCTCGCGCTCCAGGCGGAAGGTCCGGAAATCGTGGCGTTCGCGCGCGGCCTGCGAGGCTTGGGCATCGAGTTCGTGGGCGCGAATCTCGCTCTTGGCGAAGCGGTAATAGTCGACCAGCGGGATGTGGCTGGGGCAGACATAACTGCAACAACCGCATTCGATGCAGTCGAACAGGTTATAGCGCCGGGTTTTCTCGAAATCCTTGGCCTTGGCGTACCAGTACAACTCGAAGGGTTGCAGCTCCGCCGGACAGGCTTGGGCGCACTGGCCGCAGCGGATGCAGGGCATCGCCGGCGCCGCCGGAGGAAACTGCTCGACGCGCTTGGCGATGATGCAGTTCACCGCTTTGACCACCGGGGCACGCGCGTCGTCGAGGTCGAAGCCCATCATCGGGCCGCCGATGATGTGGCCGGTGGTGCCGGGCAAGTCACCGCCGGCCGCCGCCAGCAGGTCGCGCAGCGGAGTGCCGATGCGTGCCTCGAAATTGCCCGGACGGGGGACGTGGCCGGTGACAGTCACGACACGTGAAATCATCGGCTCGCCGAGTTCCAGTGCGCGATACATGCTGTAGGCCGTGCCGACGTTGAAGACCTGCACGCCGATCTCCGTGGACAGTTTGCCGGTGGGATTGTCCAGGCCGGTCAGTAACCGGGTGAGTTGCTTGGCGCCGCCGGAGGGGTATAGCGTTGGCACCGCGACGATTTCCACCGGGAAGGGCGCCTGGCGTGCCGCTTCGGTCATGGCGGCAATGGCCTGGGGTTTGTTGTCCTCGATGCCGACCAGTACCGTGTCCGCGCCGAGCAGGTGTCGCATCATGGCCGCGCCGCGCAGCGTGGCGTCGGCCCGTTCACGCATCAGCATGTCGTCGCAGGTAATCCAGGGTTCGCATTCGGAGCCGTTGAGAATCAATGTCGGGATACGCGCCGCATTTCCCCGCTGCAACTTGATGGCACTTGGAAAGACCGCGCCCCCCAGGCCGGCCAGGCCCAAGTCGCGCACATGGGCCTGGACTTCGGCGGGGTCCAGGTTGCGCCAATCGATACCGGACATCTCGACGGCACGATCAGCGCCATCGCTTTCAATCACCACGCATAGGCCGGTGAGTCCGGAAGGATGGGCGACCGGGTGCATCTCCACGGCGGAGACGATCCCGGAGGTCGGGGCGTGCACGGCGGTGGAGATGGTTCCGGTGGGGCGACCGATCATTTGGCCGCGCAATACCCGATCCCCCGGCTTGACCACGGGTATCGCCGGCTGACCGATGTGCTGCGACAACGGCACGACGTAACGCGGCAGCAGTGACATCCAACCGATCGCTGTGCCCGTCGACTCGGTTTTATGCTCGGCGAGGTGCACGCCACCATGGAATGGATGGATCGCCCTCATGCCACCTGCCTGAGATGGATGACGGGATACTGCCATTTCCAGTTATCCAGCCGCGCCGGGATGACGGTCATGGCGATGCAATCGACCGGACAGGGGGCGAGGCAGAGTTCGCAGCCGGTGCATAGATCGGCGACGATGGTATGCAGCTGCTTGGACGCGCCGACGATGGCATCCACCGGGCAGGCCTGGATGCACAGGGTGCAGCCGATACAGGTGTTTTCGTCGATGACGGCGACCGCTTTCGGCTTGGGCTCAAGGCCTTCGCCCAGGGGTTTGGCCTCGACGCCCAGCAATTCCGCGAGCTGCTTGATGTTCGCCTCGCCGCCCGGCGGGCAGCGGTTGATGTCCGCTTCACCCTTGGCGATGGCTTCGGCGTAGGGCCGGCAGCCGGGAAAACCGCATTGGCCGCACTGGGTCTGCGGCAGGATGGCGTCGATCTTGTCGACGATCGGGTCTTCCTCGACTTTGAAATAGTCCGACGCCCAGCCCAGGAGAGCGCCCAAGGCCAGGCCGATGCCGGCCAAAACGAGGATGGCGGTAAGCATCAGCGGATCAGGCCGGCGAAGCCCATGAAGGCCAGCGACATCAGGCCGGCGGTAATCATGGCGATGCTCACCCCACGGAATGGCGCGGGAACATCCGCCGCCTCCAGGCGCTCGCGCATTGCAGCGAAGAGCACCAGCACCAGGGTGAAACCGATGGCGCCGCCCATGCCGAAAAACAGCGACTCCACGAAATTATGTTGTTCCTGGACATTCAACAGGGGGATGCCCAGCACCGCGCAATTCGTCGTGATCAGCGGCAGGTAGATGCCCAGGACACGAAACAGCACCGGGCTGGTCTTCTTGATGAACATCTCGGTGAAACCGACGATTCCGGCGATGACCACGATAAACGACAGTGTGCGCAGATAGGATAAATCCGGGCCGAGCAGATAGGTATCGATCAGGTAACTCGTTCCCGAGGCCAGGGTCAGCACGAAGGTCGTCGCCGCGCCCATGCCGATGGCGGCTTCGAGTTTTTTCGATACCCCCATGAACGGACATAGGCCGAGTATCTTCGCCATGACGATGTTGTTGACGAACACCGTGGCGATCAGGATGAGCAGGTATTGTTCCATGGGATGGGCGATCTGGATGGCGAATTATCCGCTAGGCCCGTGCTGGAAACAACCCTGAAAACCGCGTAACCATAGGCTTTTCAAGACTCTTTCAGGGAGCCGAAGCGTTCCCGGCAAGGGACTTAGGATCAATCGATCAACTGGTGCGCGCCGTCGCAGAAGGGGGGCGTCGCCGTGTACTTGCAGCCACATAGGTAGACGCTGCTTTTTTCGGCGATTTCCATGCGTACCGGGGTGATGCCGGTGCCGTCATGCGAGCCATCGCAGAACGGTTGGCTTTTCGAGCGGCCGCAGGCGCACCACCAGTACTCGCCGGGTTCAAGTTCCACCTGTATGGGGGTTTTCTGGGCAACTATCGGATCCATCATGTGGTGTTCTCCTGTCGTTTTTGGTGGCTAGACGAGTGCCAGCCAGGGTTGATGATCGAGCTTCAGGTCCAATGCCAGGCCCGGATGGCACACTGCGCCATTGGCCAGATTCAGGCCCGCCGCGAAGCCAGGGTCGGCGCTGAACGCAGCCTTCGGGCCGCCCGCCGCGAGTCTCAGCAGATAGGGCAAGGTGGCTTCCATCAGCGCGGCGGTGCTGGTGCGTGCCACCGCGCCGGGCATGTTGGCGACGCCGTAATGAACCACGCCGGCCTCGACGAAGAACGGCGAGGTATGGGTTGTGAGACGTGAAGTCTCGGCGATGCCGCCCTGGTCGATGGCGACATCGATGATGGCGCTGCCGCGCGGCATGCGTTGTACCCATTCGCGGGGAATGAGGCGGGGCGCACGCCTGCCTTGCAGATAGACCGCGCCGACGGTCAGGTCGGCTTGCAGCAGGCACGCCTCCAGATTCGCGGGGTTCGAGTAGCGGGTCTGCAACCGGCCCTGGTAAAGATCGTCGAAATAACGCAGGCGCTCTGGATTCCGGTCCAGCAAGGTGACATCGGCGCCGATCCCCAGGGCAATTCGCGCGGCATTGGCACCCACCTGGCCCCCCCCGATAATCACAACCTTGCCGGGCGCGACGCCCGGTACGCCCGCGAGCAACGTGCCACGTCCGCCATTTTTCATCTCCAGGGCCTGCATGCCGACTTGTATCGACAGACGGCCCGCGACCTGCGACATGGGGGCCAGCAAGGGCGTACCGCCTTGCGCATCGGTGATGGTCTCGAAAGCGATCGCCGTGACGCGTCTGTTCAACAGGTCGCTGGCTAGCGTCGGCGCGGCGGCGAGGTGCAAATAGCAAAAAAGAACCTGCTCGGCGCGCAGATACTGTACTTCCTCGGGCTGAGGCTCCTTGACCTTGAAGATAAGGTCGGCCTGATAGACCTCCGCCGTATCGGCGGCTAGACGGGCGCCTGCGGCGACGTAAGCGGCGTCCTCGAAACCGATCGCGGCACCGGCGCTGGCACCAACGGTGACCCTATGCCCAGCCTGGACTAGCGCCGCCACGCCCGCTGGCGTCGCCGCGACGCGGTGTTCTTCGGTCTTGGTTTCCTTGGGGATGCCGATGTGCATACGTTAATTACATGAGAATTACCCAAGTAAAATAGTATGACATTCCCCGGTGTTTAGCGAGGGCTATCGGTGAAGTGATCGATGACGCTACGACAGGAAGAGTCGCTGTATGAGACGCCTCCCGACAGGCGCCATCACCCTGTCGGGGCGTTAGTGGTTTTCTTTAAGCCTGTTTTTGAATTGGCCTCGTCAGAGGACGCCGCATCGTGGGCCGTAAGGCCTACCAGCCATGGCGGTCACCGTGATTGTCGCGGTCGCCACGGTTATCGCGGTAGCCGTCGCGTCGCCCATCGTTGTCACGCCAACCCTTGTCGTTCCAGCGACGGTTGTCGTTGTTCCAGCGACCGTCGTGGCGCTCGCGCCATTCGTCGCGCCAGCGGTAGCTCGGTGGCGGTGGCATGTAATGGACCGGTGGGGAAATCCGGCGATAGTCGCGACCGCCGCGATAATCGCGGTGGCGGTCATTGTCGTCAGCCGCCGCGGCACCCAGTATCGCACCCAGGAAACCGCCAATGACCGCGCCGTCCTGACCACCGATGGCATGGCCCAGCACCGCGCCGGTACCGCCTAGAACAATAGCGCCGGCCAATTCGTCGGACGCGGCTACAGTCGTGGAGGCCAGGGCAACGCCCGCGGCCAGTAGTGTCGTGGTAAAGATCCTGTTTTTCATGTTGTGCTCCTTTGGGTTCGTCACGGTTCCAGAGTAGACGTTCCCCGTTCCTGGCCGGTTACCGGTAGGTGAGCATGTGTTACAAAGTGTTACAACCGCCAATGGGATTTTCTGGATAGAGTCATGCCGCCCGGTGTGGGCGTTGAAAGCGATATCCATGACAAGAGAGGATGGTGGCCTATCATGTTTCGTGCACTCGTGTTCATTTCATGTATCGCATTGAGCGGCCAGGCATATGCCTTCGCCGTGCCGTGCTATCCCCCGCAGTGTACTCCGGCCCCCGAGAGTGGTGAGACGGGCCAGACCGGCAACTCGGGAGGGACTCAGGGCGGAACAGCGGGTCAGACCGCTGGCTCGGAAGCTGGAAACGGCGGTGGTACGACGACGACCACCGAAAAGGTCAAATATCGTAAAGACGGTACGATCAAGAAGCGTAAAACGACCACCACAACCACCCGCTGACTTAGCTTGCGTATATCTGGGCACTCAACCGGGACGCCATTTTTTTAGCAGAAGCGAGTTCGTCACCACCGATACCGAGGACATGGCCATGGCGGCTCCGGCGATGACCGGGTTGAGCAGGCCCAGGGCGGCGAGGGGTAGGGCGAGGATGTTGTAGACGAAGGCGAAGAACAGGTTCTGGCGAATCTTGCGCAGTGTCGCCTTGGACAGCGCTATGGCATCGACGATGGCGTTGAGATCGTCGCGCATCAAGGTGATATCGGCGGCTTCCAGGGCGATATCCGAACCTGAGTGCATGGCGAAGGAGATGTCGGCTCTGGCCAGGGCCGGGGCATCGTTGATGCCGTCGCCGGCCATGCCAACGATTATGCCGGGCGACTTCAACGCCAGCAGCGCGGCACTTTTTTCCTGGGGCCGAATGCCGGCGCGACTTTCGCTGATGCCCGCCTCGTGAGCGATGGCGGCGGCAGTCGCGGCATTGTCGCCGGTGAGCATCACCACACGAATACCCGAGTGCTTCAGCCGCGCCACGGCAGCGGCGGACGTGACGCGGATTCGATCCTTGAAGGCCAACCGGCCCAACTGCGCGTTCGGCGTGACAAGTTCCACCCAGGTGGCCGGACCGATGTCGGCTGTCGTGTCGGCTTGCGTCGCGCGCAGGCACAGTCGCTCGCCATCGACGGTGGCGCACACCCCTGTCCCGGGCATGTTTTCAAAGTCGCTGATCGGTAGTGGGGTAAGGCCGGCCTGCGCGGCGGCGTCGCGGATGGCCAGGGCTATCGGATGGCGGGAGCCTTGTTCGAGGCTGGCGGCGAGTTGCAGCAGTCGCGACGCGTCCTGCCCGGGGTCGGCCAGCAACTTTGCGAGTCTGGGCTTGCCTTCGGTTAGGGTGCCGGTCTTGTCGATAGCCAGCAGGCTGAGTCGTTCGGCGCGCTCAAGGGCTTCGGCATCGCGGATCAGGATGCCCAGTTGGGCGCCTCGGCCCAGGCCGACCATGACCGCGGTGGGTGTCGCCAGGCCCAGGGCGCATGGACACGCGATGACCAGGACAGTGACGGCGGGAATCAGACCGCTCAGCGGGTCCCCGAATAGAGCCACCAGCCGAGGAAGGTCAGGGCGGCCAGGCCAATCACGGTGGGCACGAAGATGCCGGAGATGCGATCGGCGAGCTTTTGGATGGGAGCCTTCGAGCCCTGTGCTGCCTCGGTCAGCCGGACGATCTCCATCAACTGTGTGTGGCTGCCGACGCCCTCGGCGCGGACCTTGAGCAGACCGTCCAGATTTTGCGTGCCGGCGTAGACCGGACTGTCGGCGCTTTTGCTGACCGGCAGGCTTTCGCCGGTGAGCAGGCTTTCGTCAAGATCGGAGCGTCCGGATACCACCGTGCCATCGACCGGGATGCGTTCACCGGCCTGAATGACGACGATGTCGTTGGGCTGAATCAGGTTGATATCCAGCAGTACCGCTTCGCCATCGCGCTCGATGCGCGCGCTCTTGGGGGTCAAGGCGAGGAGCTGTTCGATGGCCGATGAGGTCTTGCCCTTGGCGCGGCTTTCCAGGAGTTTGCCCAGTCGCACCAGGGTGACGACGGCGGCGCTGGCTTCGAAGTAGAGGTGGCCGCCCAGGCTGAAGACCAGCGTCGCCACGCTGAAGAAATAGGCCGCGCTGGTGCCGAGCGCGACGAGTACATCCATGTTGGCGCCGCCGCCGCGCAGGGCATGCCAGGCGCCAGTGTAGAAGCGCTTGCCGGCGAGGAACTGGACCGGTGTCGCCAGGAGCCATTGCAGCCAGCCGGGTAGCAAGCCGTGGCCGCCGCTGAACATGAACAGCATTTCCGCGAGCAAGGGCAGGGTAAACAGGGCGGAAAAACCGAACTCGACCAGTTCCCGATGGTACGCCGCCATCTTGCGTGCCTTTTCCTCGGCGCGGCTGGCTTCGGTGATCGGGAAAGCGCCATAACCGGCTTTGGCGATGGCGGCCAACATGGTGTCGAGGTCGGTCAAGCCCGGCTGGAAATGGATACGCGCGATTTCGCTGGCGGGATTGACGCGCGCTTCGGTGCCGGGCAGGGCATTGAGCACTTTTTCGATGCGCTCGGCGCAGGCGGCACAGGTCATTCCGGTAAGCCGCAGGTCCAGGATTCGACGCGGTACCGAAAAACCCGTTTTGGCGATTCGGTCGAGAATGGACTCGGCGCTGATTTGATCAGGTTTGAACTCGATGTGTGCTTTTTCCGCTGCGAGGTTGACGCTGGCGCTGACGCCTTCCAGGCGATTCAGATTTTTTTCCAGGCGTGTCGAGCAGGCCGCGCAGGTCATGCCGGCAATGGGCAGGTCGAGCGCGCACTGCCGGGTAGCGGGCTTATCCGGCTTCATGCTGGCGCAGGAAGGCTTTCAGGTCGGCGATGGCGATGGGTTTCGAGAGGTAGTAGCCCTGGGCGAGGTCACAGCCTTCCTGGCGCAGGAATTCCAGTTGTTCTTCGGTTTCGACCCCCTTCGGCGATGACCTGGACATCCAGCGTCCGGGACATGGTGATGATGGTGCGGACGATGGTGCTGTCCTCCTTGTCGCCGGGAATGTCGCGGACGAAGGTACGGTCGATCTTCAAATAATCCACGGGCAGCTGCTTCAAATAGGCCAGTGACGAGTGCCCGGTGCCGAAATCGTCGATGGCGATGGTCATGCCCAGTGCCGATACGTTCTTCAGCAAGGTGGCGGTTTTGGTGATGTCGTGCATGGCAATGCTTTCGGTGATCTCCAGTTCCAGCCAGTGCGCTGGCATGCCGGTGCGCTCCAGGATGGCGCGCAGGTCATCGAGGAAACTGGGCGAGACGATCTCGCGCGCCGAGATGTTGACCGCAAGTCGCAGACCGTAGCCCAACTCGCGGGAGAGTTCGAGTATCTCACGACAGGCGGTGGCGATCATCCACTGCCCCATGGGCACGATGAGTCCGGTCTCTTCGGCGAGTGGGATGAATTCAGCGGGCGAAACCAGTGTGCCGTCGCGCCGCCAGCGGATCAGGGCCTCGACGCCGACGGTCTTGCCACTGGCGATGTCGATCTGCGGTTGATAGTGCAGGGTAAAGGCCTGTCTTTCCAGGGCCAGGCGCAATGCGGTTTCCAGCGTTAGCCGCAACGTGGCCTGTTCCGCCATGGTTTCGTCGAAGAAGCAAAGCCGGTTGCGTCCCTCGTGCTTGGCCCGGTACATGGCGGTATCGGCGTTTTTCAGCAATGAGCTCAGATCATTGCCGTCTTTCGGGAACATGCTGATGCCGATACTCGCGCCGATATACCATTCGCGTCCCTCAAGCTCGATCGGCATGGCGATTTCCTTGAGCACTTTTTCGCCGATCCGTTCAATGTCCGCCGGCTCGTCGATATCCTCCAGCAGGATGGCGAATTCGTCGCCGCCGAGCCGTGCCACCGTGTCGCTGGTACGCACGCAGTTCATCAGCCGTTTCGCGGCCACGGCCAGCAGGCGGTCACCGGCGCCGTGGCCCAGGGTGTCGTTGATTTTCTTGAACTGGTCCAGGTCGACAAACAGCAGGGCAAGCATCTGTTCCTGGCGCCGGGCGCGTTCGACGGCATGATCGATGCGGTCGCTCATCAATTGCCGGTTCGGCAGCATCGTCAAGGCATCGAAATGGGCCAGCATGTAGATGTGATCGTTGACCTCTTTCTGGTCGGTGATGTCCTGGAACATGCTGATGAAATAGCGCACGTTGCCGGATTCGTCGCGTACCGAGGAGATGGTCTGCCACACCGTGAAAATCTGGCCGTTCTTGCGCCGATTCCAGATTTCTCCCATCCAGCGGCCCTCGTCGAGCATGGCCCGCCACATTTCTTTGTAGAACGGGGGTTCGTGGCGCTCCGACTTGAGCAATGCCGGGGTTTTTCCGATCACTTCCTCGGGGGAGTATCCGGTCAGTTCGGTAAACATGCGATTCACCCGGATGATGCGCGCCTGGGCATCGGTAATGATCACGGCTTGCAGGCCGTTCTCGAAGACTTGCGCGGCCAGGTTGGTTTCCGCCATGTGATCCTGATTTTCCTGCCACTGTTGCCGCAAGCGTCGCGTGCCGAAACCAATGCCGATCAGTCCGATCAGCCAGAAGCCGCCATGCGATGCCGCGCTGACCAGTGCGGCATGGCGCGCCGCATCCGTGAAATCCTTCAGGTCGACGGCAACGCCGACACCGGCATTGATGGCGCCGACCTGATAGCCCTGTTGAGCGTGACACTTCATGCAGGACTGCTGGGTATGTACCGGGCGAATGACGCGCAGATGCGGCCTGCCCTGGAGTTCGGTGATTTCGGTGATCTCCGTCGCGCCACGCCGGAAGGCCTCGATGGCCTTGGCTTCCCAAGGATCCGGGAGGTTGGCCGGGTTGAATGGCGCGGGGCTGACAATCCGGCTGGGTATGCCGTACAGATCACCATGCAGCATGGTCAGATGGCTCAGTGCCGAGGCCGGGTCGTACAGCGTCAGATGTTTGCCGTCCTCCGTGGTGATGTCCCGGTCGGGGAGAAAGCTCAGGTAGTCGATGGGCGGCGTGTCATCCTGGACTTCGATATAGAGTCCGCCGCGCCCGGTGGCCCAGAGCCGGAAGGCCAGATCCTTCCTGAAGTGGTCCATCGCCGTGTTGTGGGCCTGCTGATGGGCGTTCTGGTAATGGATCTTGATGTTCGCGAACAGCGAGATGCCAACGAGCACGCTCCACAGAATCACGACGATCCAGACGCCGCGCCGCAGCAAGTGCAAGTCCCTGAAGGAGCTTGCATAGGATGTCCAGGGCTGGACAGCTTCTGCTTGGGTGGCTTGCGCTGCGTAAGCGGGTGGCATGGGTCTGACGCTATTCATAGCTGACCAGCGGATATCGGCATCGCAGGGGAAAACTTTAGTGAATTTATCGAGCTTTCCGCAAGACAGTTCCCCGGGTGTGGGCTATTGCCAGTCGTGGCTGTGGAAATGTCGATGCTCGACGCCGCCATGGCGATGTCGGTGGCTGTGCACCAGATTGGCGGCGATCAGGGCGTCGATGTCGGCCAGGAATGGCTCGATGGCACCGTCGTAAACCAGCCGGTGCGCTTCGTCCAGGACGAGCGCACGGCGGCCGAGCTCCGGCGCCAGGCTCAGGTTATGCGTCGTGGTCAGGGTGGTGATGGGCAATTCGGCGAGGAAATCGACCAGCCAGCCCGTGGTGCGCGGGTCCAGCGCGGCGGCCGGCTCATCGAGCAGCAGCAGCTTGGGTTCGCTGGCCAATAGCGCGGCGAGCGCCACCTTCTGTTTTTCGCCGCCGGACAGGGTGAAGGGCGGACGTTCCAGAAAGGACTCGACCCCGACCAGGTTCGCCCAATGCCGGACGCGCGCATCAATGTCACTCAGGCCGAACTGACGTGGCCCGAAGGCGATCTCGTCGTGCACCGTGGGATTGAACAGCATGACGTCCGGGTTCTGGAACAGCAGCGCGACTTCGCGCCGGAATCGGGCGCGCAGCGGGCCCTGCTTGATGCGTCCGGGCGTCACGGGCTCGCCGTCATAGCGGCATGTACCCTCGCTGGGGGTGACCAGGCCGTCGAGTATCTTCAACAAGGTCGATTTGCCGCAACCATTACTGCCCAGCAGCACCGTTTTTTCGCCCGCGGCGATGTTGAAGCTGATGTCTTTCAGACTGGTCTTGTCGCCATAGCGGTGTCCCAGATTTTCGACCTGAATCATCGGAACAGTCCTCGTGATTGCAAGGCCTGGGCCGACTCATGGGCATTGGCCAGGGCACGGTCCAGCAGCCAGCCGGCGGCGTGGGCGGCGGCCCGGTAGCGGTCGCGCAGCCCGGCGCGGCGCAGACCCCTGCTATGCATGGCCAGGCGGAAATCGTCGAGGGTGCGGCGCAAGCCCAGCGACTGGCTGACGGCGAGCACCAGCATGAACGACAGGCGTCGGGAGAACGCCAGCGCGGCGAACAGGTTGGTGCGGCGGATGAATACGAAGGTGAGCAGGGCCATGACAAGAACGCGCAGATTAACCGACCACAGCCATTTCCAGGGGATGGTTCCGCTGATCCAGACTGTCTGAACGATATAAGCCAGGGATACCACGGCACTGAAGGCGAGCGTGGCCAGAATGGCCCGACGCAGCAAGGTCGGTGCATCGCGACCGGCAAGCAGGATCACCCCGAAAAGCGCGGTGGCCAACCACAGCGGTTCGGTGAGGGCCGAAATCACGACCGTCGCCAGGGCGTAGGCCAATAGCTTGATCTGTTCGCCACGCACCTTGGGGTGGACCGCCGCGCCGGGTTCCGTGCTCGCGGTCGCAGCATACGGCAGGTACGTCGGAGCCGTCGTGTCGGCGTGATCGCTGGGCCGTCCCTGGATCAGGCGTGTCCCCGATGGGCGTGCGACGTAGCGCTCAGTCATTGCGGTAGCGCACGCGCAAGCGCTCGACCAGACGCCAGCCCAGGACGCTCAGCGCGCCCTCGCCGATGCCCAGGAGGGCATGCGGGATGAGCAGGGCAGGCAGGGTAATGGCAAAACCAAATGGAAAATACAGCGGCACTCCGGCGGCGTCGTGGGCGATCAGCGGCTGCGCGCCCAGGGCAAGTGCAATCAACAGTGCCGGCAGGAACAGACCGATCCAGCCGGCGAGAAAAACCCCGATGACGCGCCACCGCTCCGGTGTGACGCGGTATACGCCATAGGCCGAAATGGCCCCGACGAAACCCATGGCCAAGGCGTTGAGCGGCAGGGTGGTGACGCCGCCGTCGCCGAACAGCAAGGCCTGGATGACGAAGACCATGGACGCGGCCATGAAGGCATGCCAGGGCCCGAACAGTACCGCGAGCAGGCCGACGCCAGTGACATGCGCACTGGTGCCGCCGGGCAAGGGCAGGGCGACGAACGACAGGGCGAAGGATGCCGCCGTCAGCGAAGCCAGCCAGGGCAGGCTGGCCTCATCGAGATCGCGCCCGACGCGTCTCGCCCCGTAGGCCCACAAGCCAGCAGCCAGGCCGTAGAGCGGCAGATACATCTGCGGGGCGATGAAACCGTCGGGGATATGCATGCCGCCGGGCTCAGAACAGCGCCGAGAAGGTGGCGATGAAGCGGTATTTCTCCTTGCCTTCGGCACCCTGTTGCAGGTCTTCCTCGTTCAGGTCGGTCCAGATTGGCTTCTTCAGCGCCAGACCGAGGCTCATATTGTCCTTGTACAGACGCACGCCAACGACACCGTAGATCATGTCGCCCCCGGTCGCCTCGGCGCCGATACCGTTTTCAACATCGCGGCCCAGGCTGAGGTAATTCAATTCGACATTGCCATCGAGGCGGAATTTGCTTGCCGGGTCGGTCATCAGACGATACGACAGCGCGCCGTTCAAGCGATTCTCGGTGCCGAAGCGGACTCGGTCGCCGCTGTCGTATTCGTAAGTCTGGAAGCGGATCTGGTTCGCTTCGAATACGGCTGTGGCGTTGTCGCTGAGTTGTCGGGTCGCCGTCAGGCCGTAGGAAAAACTCGACTTGCCGAAACCCAGCGATTTCCCTGGGTCGATGCTGCCGTCGCGCAGGCGATGGTTAGCGTCGCCAGTCGGCAGCGAGGCGCCGGCGTAGGCCGTGAAGTGCCAGTCCATCAGGTCGTCCAGGCTCTCGTTGGCCGGTACCAGCATGAAGCGCTCGTCGTACTTGAAGCCAACGACACCCATCATGGACAGGTCGGTGAAGCCCCGCGAGTTCATGCCGCCGGCCTCATCCTTCTTGATGTTGTAGGGCTGGAAGAGATAGCCCGACAACCAGGGCTTGAAACCATAGCCCAGGCCGAGCATCCAGTACTGGTTGGTGTCGCCTTCCGGGTTGCCTGGATCGGCATCGAAGGTTCTCGACTTCGCATGATCGACCTTGAGATAGCCGAGCCAGGTTCCTTGAGGCAGCGTCGCGGAACTGGAGGTCTCTACCGGGGCGCCCGGTCCTTCCAGGCCGGCGGCGCCGAGCGAGGCGACGCCGTGGTGGGCTAGTGCGGGTGTTGCGAAAATTGCGTACACCAAAACAGCCAGGGGCAGGCGTTTCATGCTTTCTTCCGCCTCATGTACAGGTTGAGGAATCCAAACAGACCGAGGATCACTGCGATGCCGACGACGATGCGGCCATAGCGTTCATAGACCGGCTTGTCGCTGCCTTCGATGTGCGCGGCGGCGTCCGTGGTCAGCGTGAAATCCAGGCCGTGGCCATCCTCAGAAATGGCCTTGATGCGCCATTTTCCCGGGCGGTCGGGCAGGAAGCTGACGCGTCCCTGGCTGTCGGTGCGGCCGACCTGGTAGGGCAATTTTTCGCCCTCGCGATAGACCTCGTAGCCTTCGAAGGTGAACGGCGTGTTGTCGACATAGAACAATTTGACGACGACGGCCTGGCCAGCGGCGACGCTGTATTGCAGGTCATGGGCATGGCTGGCCACGACGCCGACGGCCAGACCGAGCAGCAGGGTGACACGGGCGATGACGGAATGAGTTCTCATGGGATGTCGAAATGCAGGCTGCTGGAATGGATGGCCTTATCGGCCCTGCCGCCGTTCAGGGGGAATTCCAGGCTCGCCTGGATCAACTGAAATCCTGGATTGACCAAACGGATGTTGACGTTGCCCTCCGCGTCGGTGATGCCGCGCGGTTTGCCGAAGTAGGCCACCGTGACGCCCGGCGTCGGCTTGCCCTGATACCAGGCGCGCAGGCGCAGTTTGTCGCCCGGCTTCAGCTTCAGTGGATTGTCCATGGGCGTCAGTTCCAGGGCCTGGGTCTGAGCGCGTGCCAGGCCGGCACCCCATTGATCGATGCGTTTGACAGCCTCGACGGATAGCCAGCTATCCATGACCGCGCCGGCCTCGTTTTTCGCGACGTTCTTCGTCCCGTAGGGTGTCTTGCTCCAGTAGCCACTGGATATCAGGAACCAGGTGGCGGCGCAATCGCCTTGCAAGGTCACTGGAAAGGTCGCGGTTCGAGACGCCTTGATGTCCTGTCCGCTGCCATTGAGGCAGGTGGCTTGTTTGACACTCTCCGGCCTGTATTCGATCGACTTGGCACCCTCGTGGCCAGACCGCTCATGACCGTAGACAAGGGTATGTTTCGGACCGTCGCGCTCAATCCAGAGGTCATGCGCGCTTGCACGGCCACAAAACAACGCGAACAGCACTATGGGTATGAGATTCACAGGCACCGAAGTCCCTCGTGCTTGATGATTTTCGTGAGGCCAATTATAGGCATGAAATATGATAAAAAAATAATAGATCATATTATTCAAGTAATCGCCAGCCATGCCGTAAACCTGTATGAAAAGCCACAGACACTAACTGTAGTGTCTGGTTACCGGCCCGGATCGTATAACTTGAGTATTAATGAATGCTAATATATCTCCGTCGACAGCCAATGTAACTGATTCCCCATGACAACCCTGGACCGCCTTCTGATTGCCCTTGCCGCGCTGATGCTTGCGGTGACGCCGGCATGCGCGGATTTCGACTCCGGGCTGGAAGCGTATACCTCGGGCAGTTTCGAGCAAGCCGCGCGCGAGTGGGCGCCGCTGGCCGAGCAGGGACAGGTCGAAGCGCAATATCACCTGGCGCTGCTCTACGAGGAAGGCCAGGGCTTGGATAAAAACTACGATCTGGCCAGATTCTGGTTTTTACGCGCCGCCCAAAAGGGCTATGTCGACGCCTATTTCGCCCTGGGCGAAATGTATGCGGCGGGGCGCGGTAGCGAAGTCAGCCGTTCCCTTGCCTATCACTGGTACACCATGGCCGCCGCCTCCGGACATGCCCGAGCAAAGGAGCTCATGGGCCGATACGCCCCAAAGCTCTCGACGGAACAGATGGCCGAGTCCAGCCGAATCACTAAAGCCTGGACGCAGGCCCACGCCTTCTAAAACGCTGACAATCTGTTGAGCGAAACAGCCCGGTTACGGGCTTTTTTGCATCCAGACTTTGCTGCTGAAACCAAGCCCTTTCATTTTGAAGATCCGAATCCGAGGTGCGCACGGTTGTGCTTGTCGGTGACAGCAAGCGGCCAGTTTCTGCCATTGCCCCAGCCTGAAAATGGCATCGCCGAGCGTCAGGTCTACTTTTCACAGATGTCATTTGACGATGCCAGCTCAGTGGCTCTTGCCTCGACCTTTGCGGTCACACAAGGAGTGAGAAACTTGAAGCGAAGCATTTGCACCACTAAAGAGCAATAATGCCTTGCGGGCTGAGTGCAGGATCAGATAGCAAGCTGCAGTAGGGCTCAGCTGCCGTCAACGGGTCGATTAGGGAGGCACCTTGAAATACGACTTGCCAGCAGATCATGGTCTATCAGCATCCGTGGTTAAAAACCTTGTCTTTACGGAGGGTGGGAGACCAACTCTCAGCGATGTGCAATTTGCTGCATTGGAGGCAGGCGTCGGCCGAGGTGAAAGTCTGCTTGTGGTGTCACCAACGTCCACGGGAAAGACCCTGATTGGGCTCTGGGCCATTGCGAGAAGTCTTGAAGCTGGCCACAACACCGTGTACTTGGTCACACACCGAGCACTCGCCAAGCAGAAGTTCGAGGACTTCAAATCACAACTGCTTGGCTCTTACCTCGATGGAAACGTTGCGTCACTGGTTGTGGCCACCGGCGACTACGTAGAGGATGCTGACGAGCAACCACCCAGTGACCCGCTGCAAGCACCTCTACTCGTTGCCACGTACGAGAAATATCTTGCGCTGCTGTCAGCATCAGGTGTTCCCAAGAATATGAGGGGTACGGTTATTGTCTGCGACGAAATCCAACTCTTAGGAGACGAACACCGCGGCCAAAATGTGGAAGTTCTGCTAACCCTTCTTCGAAGCGCGGGATGGAAGCAGTTCGTAGGGCTCTCAGCTGTCTTGGAGCCCGGCGATGCGCGAGATCTCGCGAACTGGCTCGGAATAGCATTAGTAATAGAACATACGCGCGAAAAGCACCTGCGTTATGAGTGCTGGGCGGAGGCTCGAATGCTGGCCGTAAGCACAGAGCAGCCCGATCAGATTTGCGACGACCTCCCACTTCCTCCCGGAGCCGAACTCAACACAGTTTCTGCTCTGATCACATTACTGAGCGACAAGGCTCCTCCAGTACCAATCATCATTTTCTGCATGAAAAAGCAGGACACTTATGACCTCGCTAGATCATTTGTGGATACCGCGTACAAGGGGAAGAAAGGACAGCTATCGCTCGCATTCGATGGGCTGCCTGCAACGTCTGCCAATGCTTTCCTCTCAGAAATCCTTGGGCACAGAGTCGCCTGTCACAACGCCGACCTAATGGATGATGAGCGCTATGTGGTTGAACGCTACCTGTTGGAGGGAAAGCTGGACGTCGTGTTTGCGACAAGCACGCTGGCTGCGGGCGTAAATTTTCCACTCGGTGCAGCCGTTTTCGCCAGCTGGACACGATGGGACTTTGATAGACGCGCGCATGTACCAATTGAGTCATCGGAGTTTCACAATATGGCTGGCCGTGTAGGGCGGATGGGGTTCGCGCACGAGCAAGGGCGGGTCATTTTCTTCGCTACCAACGCGCAACAGCTTCGTAACGCAGCCCACTATCTCGCCCTGGGCGACCTTCCGGCCATCGAACCCCGAGTTACGCCGGAGCGCTTCAATCAGTTGGCGCTTCAAATTGATTTCGTCGGGACTTTGCCGCACGCGCGGAGACATCGAGAAACTGGTTTGCACGACTTTCAGTGCACTACGCGAAGCGGACCGGAATCACAAGTCTTTCGCAACATGGCCGGCAAGCCTGTCCGTGGCAATCGATGGGCTGGTAACAAATGGTTTGGTCATCGCTACAAGCACAGGCCACCTCAGTGCGACCCCGGTAGGCAAAGCGGTTGGCCATAGCGGACTACTACCTGAAACGGGGGTATTCCTCATGAACTACCTGGCCTCACATGTGAGTCATCTCGTAAGCTTATTGCCGACACAAGGCAATTTTGGTGACACTTCCCAGCTGGCATTCCTTCTGTTCTCTGCATGTTTTACAAGCCCAGAGTTCAGTTTGCAGGGTGGCGTCGCGCCAACAAGGTTCTTGCCCTATCCCTTGCGGGATAACGTGCTGATCAATGCAGATCCATATGCTGACCACTTGGCGGAGCCGGTATGGCACGCCGATCCGATGCCAATCAATGCAGCATGGCTATGCCGCGAATGGATAGAGGGAGCAGAGATCCACAACCTTGAGGGAGTATTGCCGGCCCTGAGTGCCGGCATGTTGCGGGAAATGTATCGCAACCTAGGTTGGACGTTGCAGGGGCTTGCTTCGATTGCGGCAGCAGCAGCAGACAAGCGCACACCCAATTCAAGTAGGCCCATGTCTTTACGAACATTCGACACTACGCTTGATGCGATAGCGAAATTGCCCCGTGCTGTCCGCCGCTTGAGCTTCCGTGTGCAAGAAGGCTTGCCAGATGATGTGCTTTGGCTAACTGGACTTTGCCCACCAGGTTCCCCTTATCGTCTGCCGCGACATGAAATCCTCGCTTTGCGGTCGAGTGGATTAGGGTCGCCAGAGGCACTCATGGTTGGCTCTAAAGAAGCGGATATTGCCCGACTTGGAGCATTCGCGAGAGTGAAACCCGATCCGCAGGCCAAGGCCAATTGGATTCGAGATGCATGTCGGGAGTGGAAGGCAAATCAACGAAAGCGTGCCGCTGAACGCCAAACCAAGAGGGCCAAAGACTGCGTGAGGGTAGATCTAATCCGGCAATACTATGCATCGAAGGGCGAGAAATTCGAGCGTGTGCTCGAAGAGGTTTTCGCAGTCTTGAAAATTGATTTTTTGAAGTTGGACGAAAAGGGAAAGACTGGTGCGCCAGACTATCTAGTACGGCTCAAAGATTCACCGGCTATCGTGATGGAGTTGAAATCACGGGAGGGCGACAAGTTAATCGATTACAACAATGCTGTCGAAGTTCTCGCAGCATCTGAGGTGCATGGGCACAAGGAGGCATTTTGCGTCACGCTATGTCATCCAGGGGTCGATCCAAGTGTCCCCCTTGTCATCTCAGCCTGTGGCCGCTTAAGCGTTGTCGAGAGCACTGATTTAGGTGAGGCATTGATTCGGTATTGCGAGGGCACGCTTACTGATACACAGCTCTGGCGGTGGCTTGCAACACCAGGTCAGGCACTAGTAGCAGACCTTCCGTTCCGAGAATACGGCTGATTAGGAACCCGGTTTCATCATACGTGGTGTCCACCATATTGTGGCCGAAGGACTCGATGTTGCGATTTCACAATTTGTCTGGATTGGCCGAACAGTTTGAGTTCGCAGAAGATTGGCGAATGGCGGCTCAACCCAGATACACGACCGCCATGACCTCGAAGGCCGACTGGCTCTTCCGGGTCGAGTCCTGACACTTAAACCACGATTTAAAATCGCCTACCCAGTTCTGGTGAGCGCC
The DNA here is from genome assembly GCA_016703155.1 of Hydrogenophilales bacterium. Classification (GTDB taxonomy): domain Bacteria; phylum Pseudomonadota; class Gammaproteobacteria; order Burkholderiales; family Thiobacillaceae; genus JADJCP01. The sequence goes on along the minus strand of JADJCP010000001.1, from coordinate 180,097 downwards.
AGCAGGCTCTGGGAAAGATTTATTGTAGATGCTAGGTCTTTGGCCGGCTGTGCACGTGATGCAGCACCGACTCCATATCCACCGGGATGACGTTGAGCTGACCGTGCCGGACACCGCGCTCGGCGGTGATATGGTCCGCAAGATGCCGGACTTCTCCCGTATGGCCGCGCAGGATCAGGGTTTCCAGGCAAGTGTCGTGGTCCAGGTGGACATGCATGGTGGATACGACCAAGTCATGGGCATGGTGCTGATGCTCGGTCAGCCGCTCCGACAATTGGCGCTCGTGGTGGTTGTAGACATAGGACAGGCAGGCGACGCTGGTCGGTGCTGCGTCGTGCTCCAGGCGCTGGTTTTCCAGTTCGCGCCGGAGCATGTCGCGCACGGCTTCGGAGCGGTTGGCGTAGCCGCGGGCGCGGATCAATTCGTCGAAAGCCTGGGCCAGGCCTTCGTCCAGCGAGATGGTGAAGCGCTCCATCCATGTTCTCCTCGGGGCATGAAGACCTATTTTAAGGCCTGAAGCGGCGGATTCGGGCGCGTAATCGGGCGGTGCCGCCATCGACAGGGTGGCCGTAACGCATGGCGACGTAGTCGACCGTGATTGCCGCGACATCGTTGGCCAGTTCCGGGTGAGACTGGCGGATGCGTCGGGCGAGATCAAGCGGCCCTTCAGTGTCGCCTGATGTGATGCCGGCACGCCGCAGGCGTGTGCGAAAGCGTTCATAGAGCTGTGCCAGTTCGTCGCCATGGACGGCCCTGTTGCGCGGGATCAAGCCCCAGAACAGGATTGCCAGCAGGCCGCCGACCCCGACCAGGATGGCCCAAAGCATGCCCTGAAGCGTCGTCAGCAAGGGATGCAGGCGCGACAGCAAGGAACGTTGCCGATCATGGTCGTAGCCCAGTACCCAGCGATTCCACTGGGTATTCGCCAGATCCCAGGCCTGGGCCAAGGGCCGGAGGAACGCTCCGTCCCAGGTCGTCACCGGGCGTTCGGCCAGGGGCAGGGCGGCGCCGATGCCGCGTTCGACACGCTCGGGGGCGACGGCCGCGGTCGGGTCGACGCGCATCCAGCCCCGCTCGGGCAACCAGACCTCGGCCCAGGCATGCGCGTCGCGCTGGCGGACGATCCAGTAGTTGCCCAGGGCGTTCAGCTCGGCGCCCTGGTAGCCCGTGACGACCCGGGCGGGAACGCCGGCCAGGCGCATCATGACCACGAAGGCGCTGGCGTAGTGCTCGCAAAAGCCGCGTCGTGTGTTGAACAGAAAATCGTCGACCGAGTCGACACCGAGGCGGGGCGGCCTGAGGGTGTAATAGAAGGCTTCTTCGCGGAAGTAGGTAAGCGCACGGTCGACCAGGGTTCTGCCGGTCAGCCCTTGAGCCTGCCAGGCTTCGATCAACGCCTGGCTTTTCGGGTTGTAGCCACGCGGAAGTTGCAAGGCAAGCTGACGCGCCTGATCGCTCAGACTGAGTTCCATCCGATAGTCGAGAAATGCCATGCTTGTAGCGGATGCGCGTGTTGACGGCTTGTCTGGCCAGCCACTGGAAATCCGCGGTGACGTCGGCGGGGATGTCCGGTGCGCGCGCCGGGAGCCCCAACGTGAATAGCCAGCGTTGCCGGTGTGGCTCCAGGGTTATGGCATACGCCACCTTGCCGCCGAGTGCCGCGTTGTTGATGCTGGAAAGAGGCAGCGCTTCCGCCGGCAACCAGGTACGGCCATCGAACTCCCAGAGGACCGGGCCGCGCCAGTACATCTCGGCGGCATTCGGCGCGACGCCCTCGAATTCAACCCGAAAGGCGATGGCGTCGGACTGGATGAGTTCGCTGACACTGCCGGGTTGCATGCTGTCCGACAAGCCGCTCTGGCCGGCTTGGGTCTGCGCCAGGCCGCCGAACGGCGTGGGGATTCTTGGGAACAGTACGAACATCAGCACGGCCAGAGGCAACGCCTGGAGTAGCAGCGTGCCGGCCAGTTTGAGTTGCTTGCCGGTGCCCGCGGTGTCGGTTGGCTGGAGCGCGATGAGCGCGCCGGTGAGGAGTACCGCTACACCCAGCAGATACAGTGTCAAGGGTAGGCTCTGGCCATGGATGAGGGCGGTCATGAGCAGGAAGTAGCCGATCAGCACCATCAGGGTGCGATCCCTGGCGGTACTCGTCTCGATGAGCTTCATGGCACTCATGCCGACCAGAAGGGCTACGCCCCCTTGCGGGCCGACGATGGTGCGGAATTCGGCGAGTATGCCGACCAGGACCAACCCGGCAAGCAGCAACCGGGCCGTTTTGTTCAGGGTGGTCGCCGGGCTGACCAGGCGCAGCACCGCGCAGACCAGCCATACGCCACTGACCCAGTAGGGTATGTGCGGCACCAAGGGGGTGATCGCCAAACTTACTGGCAAGACCAGCCAGAGTTGCCCGCGTTCAAGTTTCATGGCGCGCCAGGGCCTCAAGACAGATACGCAGGTGCGCTTCGCCACGCCCCGGCCGGATACCGCGGCCGGGCAGACGCAGACCCCAGTCGACGTGGCTTTTTTCGGCTTCCAGCGCCCAGCGCGTCAGGCGGCAGAGGCGTGCTTCCGGATCATGTTCCGGGGCATGGCGCCACTCCAGCCAGAGGCTGCCGGTGGGTTGTCCCGAGAACTGTTTGGTTTGCAGCGAAAGACCGCGGGCCACCGCTTTCCAGGCGATATGGCGGGGTGAATCTCCAGGGCGGTAGCCGCGCAGGCCGGAAAATGAATCTTCGCCAACCGACTCGGCGGTACTCGATTTACCGGACCCGAGGGGCTTGGGCAAAGGCCATTGGCTGGCCGCCGGACGTGGGTAGACCAGCACGCTCCAGTCGAACTCGAATACCGTCCAGCAGCGGAACAGGCCGAGTGGCCATGTGCTCGACAGCGTGATGCGACCGGGCTTGTGCAAACCTCGGCTCGGTGTTTGCGCCGGAATGTCGGCGCGGGCTTCGGCATAGGCATGGACGTCGCAATGCACGGCGTCGTCGTGAGCTTGCAGCTTTAGCGCATAACGCGCCAAGCCTGATGGGTTTTCGAGTCGCAGCGGAAACAGCGCCTGGTCGCCGGCGAAGACCGGCTCGGCGCGACCCGGCGACAAGCTCAGCCCGGACAGGTTGCGTTGTGTGTGGAACATGGCAACCGTGCCCAGGCCGCCCAGCATGAAGGTGAACAGATAGCCCAGCGAGATGCCGTAGTTGGCCGAACCGATCAGCAGGCCGACGAGCAGCGCGGCATACACCAGGCCATGACGCGTCGGCAGGATGAACAGGCGTCGCTGGGTCAGATGAAACGGGGCCGGGTCGACACCACGCCGGTGCAGCAGGCGCTCCAGCGCCGATCCCTTCATGACCCGGTCGAGGCCGGTCGCGAGCGCCGTCATGCCCGGCGTTTGGGCAGCGCCGTGGCGATCTCGATCTTGGCGCCGGCGCTGTCGAGGCAGACGAAGCTGACGTGGGTGGCGAAGACGCCTTCCTCGGCACCGGTTTCGAGATCGTCGGCGAATACCTCGACGCAATACTGCGTCGAGGTGCAGCCGCGCTTCGTTTCGATGGCCTCGAAGCGCAGTACCGTACCCTCGCGGACGCTCTTGCGGAATACCACCTGATCCATGGCGACGGTGACGAAGTGGCAGCCGGGGTGGTCGCGGCTGGCGGCAATCCAGGAGATCTCATCGACCCACTTGAGCAGAAAGCCACCGAACAGGTAGCCGTAGTGATTGAGGTGTTCGGGACGTACGACCTTGTAACTTTCCATTGTGTGGCTCCGATGGCGCAGTGCACGATTATTTGCCCTAAGTCGGTGCGCGGCAATTGGCAAAACGATCCGCAAATGTTTATATTCGGACGTGTTTATCTGTAATAAACAACAGGAGCGATTGCCATGAACCCGCAAGTCACTGTCGATTGGGTGGATGCCCTTGTCATCCTGCTCTATCTGTCGGCCACAGGATACTTGGGCTGGCTGGGCTGGAAAGGCACCAAATCGGCATCGGATTTTCTCCTCGCCGGACGCGGCGCGCATCCGGTCATCATGGCGATTTCCTACGGCGCGACCTTTATATCCACGTCGGCCATCGTCGGCTTCGGCGGTGTCGCCGGGATGTTCGGAATGAGCCTGCTCTGGCTCACCTTCCTGAATATCGGCGTGGGTATCTTCATCGCCTTCGCGGTCCTGGGTGAACCGACCCGACGCATCGGCCATCATCTGGGCGCGCACACCTTCCCGGAGCTGCTCGGCCTGCGCTATCAGAGCAAGGGTATCCAGGTCTTCGCCGGCGGCCTGATCTTCCTGTTCATGCCGCTCTATATCGCCGCCGTCATGACCGGCGGCGCGGTTTTCCGCCGCGCAGTTCGGGGTCTCGTTCGAGGTGGCTCTGCTCATCTTCAGCCTGATCACGGCCGCCTATGTCATCCCCGGTGGCCTCAAGGCGGTGATGTACACCGACACCCTGCAGGGCCTGATCATGATTTTCGGCATGCTGTTCCTGCTCTGGTTTACCTACGACAGCCTGGGCGGCGTCACCCAGGCGCACTTGGCCTTGACCGACATGGCCAACATGGTGCCGAAACCCTTGCAGGAAATGGGCCACAAGGGCTGGACCGCCATGCCCGAGTTCGGTTGGGGCGCGAAGACCTATGAACTCTGGTGGACGGTGGTCACGGCCATCATTCTCGGCGTGGGCATCGGCGTCCTGGCCCAGCCGCAGTTGATCGTCCGCTTCATGACCGTGCGCAGCCGACGCGAACTGGATCGCGCCGTGCCGACCGGCGCCCTGTTCATTATCCTGATGACCGGCGCGCCGTTCATCATCGGTAGCCTGTCCAACGTCTGGTTCGCCCAGAATGGTCCGCTGCTGACTGGCAAGGTGGTCAAGGAGATCAGTGCCGAGCAGAACCGCGCCATGGTGCAGATTGTGAAGGAAGTTACCCCGGGGCGCTGGGAGGCGGTGATCAACGCCAAGACCGGCAAGCCGACCATGGCGCCGCTGATTATCAGCGAGCGTCTGCCGGCGGTGGATGTCCAGGGTCAGCCCTTCGAGCGGGTCAGTGGTCGGTCAATCGCCGTGGTCTATGCCAAGGGCCAGGCCGACCAGATCATCCCCAACTACATCACCTCGGCGTTGCCGCGCTGGTTCGGCATGATCTTCTTCCTGACCCTGCTTTCGGCGGCCATGAGCACCATGTCCAGCCAGTTCCATACCCTGGGCACGGCCGCCGGACGTGATCTCTGGGAGCAAGTCGTCAAGCGAACGAAAGACGGCCAGCCCAGCCTGATCGTCATGCGCCTGGCCATCGTCGCCGGTCTGCTGGTCTCGGTGACGCTGGCCTATACCGTGCGCGATGAATATGTCATTGCCGCTTCACGGCGATTTTCTTCGGTCTGTGCGCCGCCACCTTCATGCCGGCCTACATCGGCGGCCTGTTCAGCAAGCGCATCACCCGGGCCGGGGCCATTGCTTCGATGCTCGTCGGCCTGTTTACGTCACTGTTCTGGCTGCTGTTCATCAAGGCCAAGGAGGCGGGTGCCATCGGTCTGGTCAAGGTGGTTACGGGGGGCAAGAGCAGCCTGGTGGAGGATTCCCTCAACTGGCCCTCGGTCGACCCCATCATTGTCGCGCTGCCGCTGTCCATCCTCACCGTCATCATCGTCAGCGCCATGACCCGGCCGCCGGAGGCGGCGCATCTGGCACGCTGCTTCCCGGAACAACGCACCTGAGTCGGAGGAACCCAAAATGCTCGGTATCGACGATCCCATGATCTGGCTGGCCTACATCGGCTGCGTATCGGTAACTCTCTTGAGCGTGGTCTACGGCATCGTTCGCCGCAACCGCGCCAGTGACGAACTCACCCAGGAAGACCGCTCCTGGGCCAAGGAAGAAAAGAAGGTGGAAGATGAAATCTAATGCCCGAATTGCCTGCGCCGCCGTCCTGACACTTTGCGCCGCGTTTGCCCAGGCAGCCGACGAAGCGAAATTACCCTGGTCCTGGGGCGGCGACCTGCGTTTGCGCGAGGTCGGCATCGAAAACGCCAATGCCCTGGACGATACCAACGCCAGCGCCGAACGGCATTTCCAGCGCTATCGTCTGCGTACCTGGGGCCAGTACGCGCCATCCGACGTGGTCAAGATGAATGCGCGCCTGATGTGGGAAGGCCGCCACTACGCCAAGCCGGACATTGCCGCCTTCGAGGAGTGGTACAGCGGCGCGGTGATGTTCGACAACCTCTGGCTAGGCCTCGACAAGCCGGGCGGCTTGCCGCTGAACATCAAGCTCGGTCGCCAGGACATCTTCCTCGGCAACGGCTGGCTGATGGCCGACGGCACGCCCATCGACGGCTCGCGCACCGGTTATCTGGATGCGGTGCGCGCCACCTGGACGGTGTCGCCGCAGACCAGCGTCGAGACCATCCTGATCAACCAGGATGCCAAAACCAGCCTGACCCTGGATGGCGAGGTCGAGGATCAGACAGAACAGGACGAGAAGGGTCTGATCGTCTATCTGCGCAACAAATGGAATCCGACCACCGACGTCGATGCCTATTATTTCTACAAGAATAACTCGCCAGTCCCGGGAACCTTGTCGGGCGGCACCTTGCGTACCAACAACGGCTTCATCATTCCGGTCGTCGCCGATCCATCCGACGACGGGCATGTGCATGCCATCGGGGGGCGCATCGAGACAGCCTTGTCGCCTGAATGGAAGTTGCGCGCCGAGGGCGCCATCGAAACCGGCGAGCGCAACGGCCGCGATCTGCAAGCCTTCGGTCTGAACGGCCGTCTCACCCGCGGCCTTGGCGGGGCCTGGAACAACCGGGTGCATGTCGGCTTCGAATACCTGACCGGGGACGACCCGGACAGCGCTGGCGACAACGAAGCCTTTGATCCGCTCTGGGGCCGCTGGCCACAGTGGAGCGAGCTCTACGGCCCCTACACCTACGGCATGGAAACACGTACGGGCGAAACCACCAACCTGCGGCGTTTCAACCTCGGCTGGGCAGCGAAAGTGCACCCGACAACCGATGTCAGCCTGGATTATCATGCCGTGTTCGCCGACGAGAACACGAAATGCGGCGCGGCGGGCTTCAGTTGCAGCGACAAATTCCGTGGCCATCTGCTCGTCGCCTGGGTGCGCGGCAAGTTCAACAAGAACGTCTCGGGCCACCTGGTGGCCGAGCATTTCTGGCCGGGTGATTATTACATCGCACCGAAAGGCGACAATGCCTACTTCCTTCGCGCCGAACTTCTACTAAGCTGGTGAGTAATGCACGCACCCGCAGGCTGGCGCGAGCTGACGGCGAAGGCCGACATGGGGGAGTGTCGGACTTGGCTGCGCTCACTCTGACTTGCGGAGTTCCTGAAAAACCATAGGCCCCGAGTTTCATGAAACCCGAAAAGCAACTCCTGAACGGCGACGAAGCCGTTGCACTTGCCGCGCTGCATGCCGGCGTGTCTCTGGGTACCGGCTATCCCGGCACCCCATCCACGGAAATCCTGGAAACCTTCGATCATCTGGGCGGCAAGGCGCAATGGTCGCCTAACGAGAAGGTCGCCCTGGAAGTGGGTCTGGGCGTTGCCTTCGCGGGTGGCCGCGCCCTGGTGACCATGAAACACGTTGGTTTGAACGTCGCCGCCGACCCGTTCTTCACGGCCACCTATACCGATGTCGACGGCGGTCTGGTGCTGGTTTCCGCCGACGATCCGGGCATGGCGTCCAGTCAGAACGAGCAGGACAACCGCCACTATGCGCGTGCCGCCGTCGCGCCCATGCTGGAACCCTGCGACTCTCAGCAGGCCTATGACTACACCCTGGCGGCTTTCGAAATTTCAGGACGCTGGAAGATCCCGGTGATTCTGCGTTTGACGACGCGCGTCTGCCATTCCAAGACACTGGTATCACCGCGTAGCGATGTCGCCCAGCCGGCCGCGCCGGACTTCAAGCGCAATGTGCCGTCGCGGGTGATGATCCCGGCGTATGCCAAGCCGGCGCATCATCGACTGCGCATCAAGATGGCCGAGATCGCCGCCTGGAACGATGCCGAGGGTTTCAACCAGCGCATCGACAATGGCAAATCACTAGGCATCATCAGCAGCGGCATCGCTGCCGTGCACGCCATGGAGGCCGCGCCCGAAGCCAGCCATCTGGTCATTGGCATGACCTACCCACTACCCATCGAGACGATCCGCAAATTCGCCGATGGCGTCGAGCGCCTGGTGGTGGTCGAGGAGGGCGACCCGGTGCTGTTCGAATCCTTGCTTGCGGCGGGCATACCGGCCGAGGGCAAGCCCGAGATGTACCGCTTCGGCGAGTTGAACGTGCAACGCGTGCGGCGCATCCTCGCCGGCGACACCACGCCCGAGCCGGTGCCGCCCAAGGGCAAGCCGCCCGAACTGTGCCAGGGCTGCTCGCACCGCGACGTCTTCGAGGTGCTGCGCGACATGGACTGCATCGTTTCCGGGGACATCGGCTGCTACACCCTGGGCATGTTGCCGCCGTTTTCGGCCATGGATACCTGCGTCTGCATGGGCGCCAGCATCGGCGTCGGCCTGGGCATGCGCCACACCCTGCCGGCCGATCAGGCGCGGCGCGTGGTCAGCGTCATCGGCGATTCCACCTTTGTGCACTCGGGGATCACCGGGCTGGCGGAGATGGTTTACAACCCGCCCGAGACCGGCCATGTCGTGGTCATCCTCGACAATGGCACGACCGCGATGACCGGCCAGCAGGAGCACCCGGGCACGGGCCGGACGCTGAACCACGATCCCACCGGCAAGATCAGCTTCGAGGCCCTGGGCAAGGCGATGGGCATCCAGAACGTCCTGACCCTGGATCGCTTCACCGACGGTCATCGACTGGAAGCGGTTCTCAAGGATTTGCTGGCGAAGCCCGAGACTTCGCTGGTGGTTGTGCGCCAGCCCTGTGTCCTCGCGGCACCGAAAATCCGCTTCTACGAGAAGGCGGCGATTGAAAAGATGAACCAGGCCTGCGCGGCCATGCCGGCGGAGTGAGCCATGAACAAAGTCACCAACATCGTCCTCGGCGGACTGGGCGGGCAGGGCGTGCTGACCGCCTCCGACATCCTTGCCGACGTGGTTTTCCGCGCCGGTTACGACGTGAAAAAGAGCGAGCTGCATGGTATGAGTCAGCGCGGCGGCTCGGTATCCAGCGACGTGCGCTACGGCCCCGTCGTGCACAGCCCCATGGTGCCCTTGGGCGAAGCGGATTTTCTGCTGGTTCTGGAACCGACCCAGGTCGACGTCAACAAACCCGTATTGCGTCCCGAGGGCGTGCTGATTCCGCCGGATGTGATCCCGCCTGATGGCTTGAAAAACAAGAAGAGCTTCAATGTCGCCATGCTCGGTGCCTTGTCGGCGTTCCTGGATATTCCCGAGTCGATCTGGCTCGACGCCATCCACGCCCGACTGGCCGCGAAGCTCCATCGCCTTAACGACGAGGCCTTTGCCTACGGGCGCCAGGCCGCTCGCGCACGTTTCCACTTGTCCTGAACCAACGTAAGCCCGATACCATGCACCACGAACTCTGGAACGACTCCGCCGGTGGCTTCCACCCGGTCAGTGCCCCCGACTTTCTCCCCGAAGCCCAGTTGCGCGAGGTGCAGTTGCGCCGCCTCAAGGCGGTGGTCAAGCGCGCCTACGACAATGTGCCATTGTTCCGCCAACGCCTCGAAAAGCGCGGTCTGACAGCGGATTCCATCAAGACCCTGGCGGACGTCGCCAAGCTGCCGTTCACGGTGAAGACCGACCTGCGCGACACCTACCCGTTCGGCCTGTTCGCCAGTCCGATGACCGACGTGGTGCGCCTGCATGCCTCCTCTGGCACCACCGGCAAGCCTATCGTCGTCGCCTACACCAAGGAAGACGTCGAGGTCTGGGCCGAGGTGATGACGCGCACCTTCGCCGCCTGCGGCCTGCACCGTGGCGACATCGTCCAGAACGCCTTCGGCTACGGCCTGTTCACCGGCGGCCTGGGCGCGCACTACGGCGCCGAGACCCTGGGCGCGACGGTGATCCCGATCTCCGGCGGCAATACCGACCGGCAGATCATGGTGCTGCGCGACTTCGGCGTCACCGCCATCTGCGCGACACCGAGCTATTTCATGCACCTGGCCGAGAAGGCACTGGAAATGGGCGTCGACATGAAGGAGCTGCCCTGCGCGTCGGTGTCTTCGGCGCCGAGCCCTGGACCGATGCCATGCGTGCGCGCATGGAAGCCGATACCGGCATCCAGGCCTTCGACATCTACGGCCTGTCGGAAATCATCGGCCCCGGCGTCGCCAGCGAATGCACCGAGCACGACGGCCTGCACGTCTTCGAGGATCATTTTCTGCCGGAAATCATCGACCCGGAAAGCGGCGAGCCGCTGCCGGATGGCGAGGAGGGCGAACTGGTCCTGACGACGCTCAGCAAGAAGGCGATGCCGATGATTCGCTACCGCACCCGCGACATCACCGCGATCCTGCGCGAGCCCTGCGGCTGCGGCCGCACCATCCGGCGCATCCGGCGCATCGGCCGGCGTTCCGACGACATGTTCATCATCCGCGGCGTCAACGTCTACCCATCGCAGGTCGAGGCGGCCCTGCTCAACGTCGAAGGCACGCTGCCGCACTACCAGATCATCCTCAGCCGTGAGCAGGGCTTGGACCAGATGTCCGTCGAAGTGGAAGTCACGCCCGAGGTGTTCAGCGACAAGGTACGTGCCCTGGAAGAGGTGCGCACCCGCCTTGCCCAGGCCATCGAGCACATCCTCGGCATCCGCGTCGGCTTGCGCCTGGTGGGGCCGCATGCCATTCCGCGCAGCGAGGGCAAGGCGAAGCGGGTCATCGACAAGCGCAACGAGTCATAGGAGACCGTCACATGAAACTTCCGCAGTTATCCGTCTTCCTGGAAAATCGTCCGGGCAGTCTCGCCGAGCCACTCAAGACGCTGGCCACGGCGGGTATCAACTTGGTCAGCATATCCCTTGCCGATACCGAGCAGTTCGGCATCCTGCGTCTGGTCCTGAAGGAATGGCAGCAGGCCAAAGCGGCTCTGGAAAAGGACGGCTGGGTGGTCAACGTCAGCGATGTCGTCGCCATCGACGTACCCGACGAACCGGGCGGTCTGGTAACCATGCTGGAAACCCTGGCACAGGCGGGCATCAACATCGAATACATGTACGCCTTCTGTTTGCGCCGCAACGGCCGGGCCGTGCTGATCTTCCGTTTCGAGGATCCGGATGCCGCCATGGCGGTGCTGAATCGCGAAAATCTGGGTGTGGTGACCGACAGCGAATTGTTCTGAAGCGTGCCGCGCGCGATGCATTGCCCCAGCGTGTTCCCCCTCTTTTATAAAGGTGGGCGAGGGTCCCGAAGGGTAGGGCTTGATCAGAGATTTCGACGTGGGTTGCGGAGGCTACGGCCGCTAAATCCCCCTCATTCCCCCTTTTGCAAAGGGGGAGGGTGCCAGATTTCAGCCAAGCTGCTCGTCACCGCCGCATTCGCCGAAGGCACCTGCCCGTTCCCCGGCGCCGACGTATTTCCCCCCTTTGAAAAAGGGGGGGCAGGGGGGATTTCTACGTCGCTCGGGGCTGCCACGACCGCTAAATCCCCCTCATTCCCCTTTTGCAAAGGGGGATGGTGCCTGAATTAGGCTTGAGTTTGCTGGACACCTCACCATGACTGCCTTCGTCACCGAAAACCGTATCCTTGATGCCGAGGAATGCCTGCCGCGCGCCGAGCTGGAGGCCTTACAGCTGACCCGCCTGCGTCAGGTCGTCGAGCGCGTCGCGCACGTGCCGTTCTACCGCGATGCCTTCGCCCTGCGCGGTCTGTCTGCGAACGCCATCCACGGTCTGGACGACATTCGCCGGCTGCCCTTCACCACCAAGGCCGATCTGCGCCGCTATCACCCGCTCGGCTTCATCACCTTGCCGCGCGAGAAGCTGGCGCGCATCCACGGCTCATCGGGCACGACCGGTACGCCCACCTTTGTTGCCTACAGTCAGGCCGATTTGCGGCTATGGGCCAATCTCTGCGCCCGTTTCCTGGTCTCGGGCGGCCTGAGGCCCGAACATACGGTCCAGGTAGCCTTCGGCTACGGCCTGTTCACCGGCGGCTTTGGCCTGCATTACGGCATCGAGTATGTCGGTGCCACGATCATTCCCATCGCCTCGGGCAACACACGGCGGCAGATCGAACTGATGCAGGACCTAGGCAGCGAGGTGCTGGTGTGCACGCCAAGTTATGCCCTGACCATTGCCGAAACGGCGCGCGAGCTGGGCATCGACCCGCGCCGGCCCCTGAAGTTCGCCCACTTCGGTGCCGAACCCTGGACCGAGGCGATGCGCCAGCAAATCGAGGCCGAACTCGATCTGCTGGCTTTCAACAACTATGGCCTGTCCGAAGTCATCGGCCCGGGCGTCAGCGGCGAGTGCGCGGCGCGTAACGGCATGCATATCCAGGAGGACCACTTCCTTGTCGAGTGCCTCGATCCGGAAACCCTGGAGCCCGTGCCCGAGGGCGAGCCGGGTGAGCTCGTCTTCACGGCGCTGACCAAGGAGGCCATGCCGCTGCTGCGTTACCGTACCCGGGACATCGCCCGCATCTGGCGCGAGCCGTGCGCCTGCGGTCGTACCTCCGCGCGCATGAGTCGGGTCACCGGGCGCACCGACGACATGCTCATCATTCGTGGGGTCAATGTTTTCCCGTCACAGATCGAGGAGGCGCTGCTCCGGGTCGAGGGCACGACGCCGCATTACATGATCGAGGTCGACCGACCGGCCACCCTGGACGAGATGACCGTGCGCGTCGAGGTCGCTCCCGAACTGCTCTCGGATCGAATGGACCGCATGCAGATCCTCAAGGAACGCATCGGCCGGGAGATCCTCACCGTCACTGGTATTCGCGCCGCCATTGAACTCGCCGCGCCACGCACACTGGAACGCTTCATGGGCAAGGCGAAGCGTGTGACCGACAAGCGCGCTATTGTTGATCGAGAAGCCCCGTGAGCGACATCTTCGATTTCGAACTGGATCCCTACATGCGTCACCTCGGCTTCGAGGCCGAGGTGCCAGCACTCGGTCAGGCTCGGGTCTGGGGCACCTTGAAGCCCGAGCATCTCAACAGCTTCGGCTCGGCGCATGGCGGCTTCTTGTTTTCCCTGGCTGATTCCGCCTTCGCGATTGCCTCCAACTCGCATGGCGCCTTGGCCGTGGCCTTGTCGACACACATGGAATACTTCAAGGCGACGCAAGCGGGCGATCGCCTGGAGGCGTATGCGCGTGAAATCAGCCTGACACGGAGGACCGGGGTGTATCAGGTGGAAATCAGCTCACCCACGGGCTTGGTTGCTCTGTTTACCGGCACGGTATATCGAAGGCCAGAACAGGCAACGACCTTGATGGCTGGCAAAAGCGCAGTCTGAATTTCGCCTTGTCTGTATTCGCTCACGCGTAGCCTGTTGTCAGAGAACCGGGCGTGCGTCCTGACGCGCTCGCCGCTGCCCGTGTTTGGCCAGGTAACTCTCAACAAGATTCAGGCCATTGCCGATGTGGTTGCCTAGGGGCAGGGCGCCCTGTTGAATCAGTGCGTCATGGGTTTGCACGGCGAAATGACTACCGACAAAGAGCGGCAGACGCGAGGCATGGCTCAGCCAGGCGATGTCGGCAAGAAGTGGGGCGGGATCAACGATATCGCGGCCCGATAGGACGATGCCAGCGGTATGGGCTTTTTGCACGACATGAACGATCTGACGGATGGGTACGTTCGTTCCCAAATAGACCACCCTGAAACCCCGGTGCAGCGCTCCGAGCGCAAAAAGCAGCAAGCCGATCTCATGATGTTCGTGCGGCAGGCAGGCGAGCACTAATGATTTACCCTTGGATAGGCCGGCGCTGTGGTGTAGTCGAGCCCCCAGTTTATTGCGCAGCCAGGCGCTGAAAAAATGCTCCTCGGCAATACCGGACTCGCGGCTGTCCCAACGGGTGCCCAAGTGTTGTAGCACGGGGATAAGCAGGTGCTGCGTCAGGGTGTCGATCGGGTAGAGCGCGCAGGCTTCGTTGTACAAGGCATCGAGGCGCTCGGTGCTGAAATCTTCCAGGGCACGCAGCGTTTCGATGAAATAACCCTGCCAGTTTGTCTGGGTGCTCGGCGTAGCCGTTGCCGGCTGAACGTCGTTCCCGGATTCCAGGACATCCGCAATTTCGTTCAGGCTGAGTCCTTGCGCAAGTAATTCCTGCAAGCGACGTACGCGTTGTACATCTTTTTCACTATAGAGCCGGTGTCCGGAGTGCGTTCGCGCGGGCACGATCAGGCCGTGCCGATTCTCCCAGGCGCGCAGCGTAGAGGCATTCACGCCGGTACGTTTGACCAGTTCGCGGATGGGAAAGTGTTCGGATGGGTAATTGTCGTTCATGAAAAAATTATACACATTTATTGTTCATGTACAATAAATGTGTATAATATACGTGTCTTTTCGGACGTTGTTGTCATTAGATTACATCGACATGTTTGCCGTATTGGCAGAGTCCCCGGTTGGTTGCTCCGGGGTTTTTGCGGCGGCTAAAATATTAGAGTTCACTAATTGTCTTATTTATTAATGTTCCTCGATCAGGAGAATCGTCATGAAAAAAACCGCCCTGCTGTCCATGTTCGCCACCACGTTGGCTGTTGTCGCCAGCCCTGTCCTGGCGGGTGATCCCGTTGTCGGCAAGCAGAAGGCGACGGCCTGTATTGCCTGTCACGGCAGCGAAACCTACCCCGGGATTTTCTACACACTGCAACTCGCCGGCCGTAGCGCCGACAAGCTGGAGATCAAGACACTGAAGTACAAGACCGGCAAGATCCTGCATCCGATGATGAACATGGCCGTAGCCTTCTTCGACGAAAAGGAGATCAGCGATATCACCGCGTATTATCAAGTCGATCGGCAAGCCGGCGTTCACCTCGCCGCTGTTCAATATCAAGTCCGATGCCGATGAAGCGAAGTCTCAGGCGGCGGCCTCCGCCGTGCCCTATGTTCTCCCGGCCTTCCCCGCTTATCCGGCCGTGCCCGTCGCTCCCTGGTAATCTCCGGCAACCGTCCGTGGGCCTGCGCATCAGGCCCACGTTTATTCTTGCCTATGGGTTTGCCGGGCCTTCAGGGGATAGCTACCGAGGCCATGATTCGCTTAACGCCCTCCTCTCCGCGTAACAACCCTTGAGCGTCTTGCAGACGGTGGCCGGCTACCGACGGAAACACCGCCTGGATATCCTCAGGCAAGACGAAGTCCCGACCTTCCAGGTAAGCCCAGGCTTGAGCCGCGTGCTTCAATGCCAGGCCGGCACGCGGCGATAAGCCTTGCGCAAAATGTTCATCGGCGCGCGTCGCGGCGAGCAGGGCTTGCAGGTAGTCGAGGAGGGCATCCGTCACTTTGATGGCACTCACCTGACGCTGTACATCGAGAAACATCTCGGGGGTGAGCGCGGGATGCAGCGTTTCAAGCAGGTCACGGCGGTCGCTGCCGCGCAGTAGATTGCGTTCCGCGCCGGCATCCGGATAGCCGAGGTGGATACGCATCAGGAAACGGTCAAGCTGGGATTCCGGCAGGGGAAAGACGCCTATCTGCTCGGTCGGGTTTTGCGTGGCGATGACGAAGAACGGCTCGGGCAGGGGCGGGTTTCGCCTTCGACACTCACCTGGCGTTCTTCCATGGCCTCCAGCAGGGCGCTTTGTGCCTTGGGGCTGGCACGGTTGATCTCGTCGGCCAGAATCACTTGCGCGAAGATTGGCCCAGGGTGGAACGTGAATCCGCCGGTTTCGCGCTGATACACGGCGACGCCGAGTATGTCCGCGGGTAGAAGATCGCTGGTGAACTGGATGCGATGGAAATCCAGACCCAAGGTGCGCGCCAGGGTATGCGCCAAGGTCGTCTTGCCGACCCCGGGGACATCTTCGATGAGCAGATGGCCCCGCGCCAGCAGGCAGGCGATGGCGAGTCGAACTTGCCGTTCCTTGCCGAGAACGACGCGGTTGATTTGCTCCAGGGCAGGGTGGATTCCGGTCTTCATGGCCTCAAGGATAACCGCTACAAGCGGAATCGGCAGCCGTTATCGCGTCGCTCAGGCGTAGGTGCGGCTGGCTTCGCTCAGCTCAAGGTCGATGCGTTCGGCGAGCGTATCGAAATCACCGATTGGCAAGGGCCGCGAGAAGTAATAGCCCTGGGCATAGCGGCAGCCCATCTGGCGCAGGAGGCGCAGTTGCGCGGCGTTTTCGACACCTTCGGCGACAACGTCCATGGCCAGGCTGCGTGCCATGGCGACGACAGCGGCGACCAGGGTGCGGTCGCTGCTGTCGTCGCTCATGTCGCGGACAAAGCTTTTGTCGACCTTCAGGGTATCGACCGGGAATCGTTTCAAATACGATAGCGAAGAATAGCCCGTGCCGAAATCGTCGAGGTAGATGCGGCAGCCCATGATGCGGACTGCATTCAACCAGGCCTGAGCCTTTTCAACATCGGCCATCAGGATGCCCTCGGTGATCTCCAGAGCCAGGCCGGTGGGATCGACGCCATGGCGCCGCATGACTTCGGCCAGATGTTCCGGTGGGAGCCCCCGGGGGATCTGCCGGCCCGAGACGTTCAGGGAAATGTAGCGGCGCAGGCCGCGTTGCTGCCAGTCAGCCAGTTGTTGACACGCCGTTTCCAGAACCCACAGGCCGATTTCGTCGATCAGTCCGGTTGCCTCGGCAATCGGGATGAAGGCATCGGGGGCAATCATGCCGCGCTCCGGATGGCGCCAGCGAATCAACGCTTCGGCGCCCGCCAGCCGGTCCGCGGGCAAATCGACGATGGGCTGGTAGAAGAGGACGAACTGATGGTTCTGGATGGCCAGGCGCAGATCGTTTTCCATATGCCGACGCTGTTCGGCGGCCTGCGCCAGTGTCGGATCGAAGAAGACAACGGCATTGCCGCCGCCAGCCTTGGCGCGATCCAGCGCGAGTTCGGCGTTACGCAGCAGGCTGGGCGGATCGTCGCCGTCGTTCGGGAAGAGTGTGATCCCCAGGCTGGCCTGCATCTTGATCGGCGAGCCTTCGATGAAATACGTCTGCCGCAGTTCATCCATGATACGCACGGCGATGTTGTCCGCGTTCGCGCCGAGGGTGACGTTGGGTAGCAGGATGCCGAACAGATCGGCGGAGATCCGCGCCACGGTGTCCTGATTCTTGACGCAACTACTTAGGCGCGCCGTGGCGATTTTCAGGATGGCGTCGCCGATTGGCAGACCAAGACCGTCATTGACCTGCTTGAAATTGTCCAGGTCGGCCAGGATCAGTGTGAATCCTTGTGCCCCGGTTTTGACCAGGTCGAACATGTGTTGCTCCAGCCCGGGGCGATTGGCCAGTCCGGTCAGGGTGTCGGTCACGGCGAGGCGCTTGGCCCGGGTTTCGGCCTCCTTCAGATCGGTGACGTCGTGGACCACGCCTTGCATGGTATTTTCATCGATCGGGCTCAGGACGATGTTTAGCCAGTACCTCGTAGCGTCCGGCCGAATCAGGGCGACATCCCGGGTACATGGCTGGCTTTTGAATGTGCATTCCCGGAGCAGTGTGGCGAGCTGCTCGGGGGCTTCCCAGTTCAGTTCCGCGAGAGTTATCGTGGTGCCACCGGCATCTTCGTCGGCCAAATCCAGGATTCGCTGGAAAGCGGGATTCCAGGAGGTTATCCGACCGGTATGGTCGGTGATGAAGATGCCGCTTTCGGCATTTTCGAAGATCGAGTGATATTTTTTCTCCTCGGTCTCCTGTCTTAGCCGCAGGGTATGTTCCTCGTCGAGTGCGGCAACCAGGCGCGCGGCAAGTTGGTTGACGTCTTCGGCGAGACGGCCGATCTCGGTGTTCTTGAGCCATTTTTTTACCCTCAGGCGATCTCCCGTCGTTGCGTTCATCCGATGCAGCCGGTCGGACATGGCCTTGATGGGGCGGACGATGGCGAACAGCATGACCGCGATGACCACAAGCGCCGTCAGCGCCAGCAGCGCACCAAGCTGCATGGCGGCAAGGTGGACTTCTTTATCGATTTCGTGCTGGATCTGCGCGGTATTCGGCAGCAATTCGATCTCACCCAACACCTTTTCAGGGGCGAAAGGGGAATGCACCAGCCGGGAGATCGCCAGCGTACGGTCGGGGTGGGCGTTTGCCCGGATGTGTTGGGCCAGCGTCTCCCGATCGCTGGTAATCGTTACCGCGAGGACATCCGAATTTTTCATGAGGCCCAGGGCAACATCGTCCGCCAGCGCGTTGTTCTTGACGAAGCAGGCGGCACTGACCGTGCCCTCGACCGCGTCCAGCAGTTGATTCAGGCGGGTGAGGGCGGCCCGATATTCGCGATCCTCGGTAATCTTGATCGTGGCCAGCATGGACGCGATGCTGACCAGAGCAAAGCTGGCGATCAGCACGATTGCGACTCTCGCCAGTATGCTGTAGCGCCATGGACCCGCCGTTGGTGTCCTCATGGTTCAAGGCTGAAGACGATGTTGAACCTGGGGTCCGCCTGTGCGCGCTCCATATAACCGATGGCGCCTCTCTGATGGGTCAGCCACTGGACCACGGCTTTAGGCGTGTCGGCCTGCCGGAGCGGCGGGGTTTTGCCGGAAAAAACCAGACGCGCCCAATAGGCGTCGATCTCGGTCAGATCCTTGTTCACCAGCAGGCGGTAGAAGCGGGCTTTTCAGTTGCCCCGCTGGCTGATCGATCGGCATCGCCGTCATGCCCGAAGGCAGCAATCGGTAACGCCCCAGAAATATGTTTGTGACCTGTCCCGGGTTAGCGCGTCGACATTGCTGCGGGCATTGACCACGACGACCAGATCGGCCCTGGCTGCCGTCCAGGGAAATAATCCCAGGAATACGACAAAAAGCGAGAGATGCCGGCGCGACATGCTGGACACTCAGAAGATAAAGTCCAGAGCAAGGCTGAACACGGTCATCCGGCCATTCCATCCCGGTACTGTATTGTCTCCCCGATATAAAAATACTGAGTTGGCTCTGCCTTCGACCCGATCAACCTGGGCTTTCAGCGCCAGATTCTGTCTGACGTCCCAACGGGCGCCAAGAAACCAGGTGTGCTGGTCGGTGTGCGTGGCCGAGGTGAGCTGGCTGGTGAAACTTCCCAAGGGTTCCGGCAGCGGTGTGTCGAGCACGGATCGAGACGATTTCGATCTGGAATAGCCCAGGTAGGGTGTTACGTGACCCAGCCGATATGAGCCAATCAGGTAACCGGCGCGGGTGTCTTCATAAGACGCGGTTTCGTGCTTTGTTTCGCTCAACATGAGTTGCACTTGCAGGGGGCCATCGTCGTAAACGGCGCCCAGCGAGTTGAACTGGGTCCAGGTATCGACCACTGACAGCTCGGGTTCCATGGCGACGATATCGAAGCCTGCCAGGCTGCTGAGCGGGGCTTCCTTGTTGAACCGGATACGGGCATGGCCGAGCCGGAACTGCCAGGGCCCGCTCAGGTAATCGAGGTGGCCGCCGACCATCCGCGACCCGGTCAAGTCCCAGGAAATGCCATCGGTGAAGGCCGTTTTCTCCGGGGAGAATCCGGCAAAAACCTTGCCCCGGAGCAAACCGTCGCCCACGGGCGTCGTGGCATAGACATCCAACCCGTCAATAAACGAGAAGACGACCGAGCCGAAATAATCGACCGGGGGACGTACCGTCAGATTCGAATAGCCGACCTGACGCGAGTCCGCCAGCATGTAGAACTCCGTGCCGAGGCGACCGGCCCGGAACCCCAGTGAGGGGCTCGGATCGTAACGCAGGAACGCCCAGGACAACTCGGGCTGAAAGCTGCCGTCATGGCGATAACGGCTGATCGCCTGAAGCACGCCTTCCCACGCGTCGCTGAACCGGTAGTTGGCCTGGATGCCCAACACAGAATCGATCTTGCCGGACCACTCGGTTGTCAGGCCATCGGGCTGAGTCAGATCGCGGACGAACTGGGGATCGTCGGCATCGGCACGGGCAATGCCCAGGGTGCCGAAGCCCTGGAGGGCGAAACGGTTGTTCGCACCAGCATCATGCTCAGTGGCCGATGCCGGACGAGCCGGTGCCAAGGACATGGCCAGCAGCAGCCACGGAATGAACCCAGATTTCATGTTTAACTCGCCGTGATATCGGAACCGAGCCGCGGCCCCATCGCCAGCCACCTCACCTGACTAGATGGTTATTTTTCAACCTAGTCTTGTCGTTATTACGGCAGCGGGGCGGGTTTCTTTAATTATTTTATTGCCTTGCCTGAAACCCGCCCACGAAGCCACTACGAATGTTGATCGGTGCTCAGTCCTCCCGACGCAATTGCGGGAACAGTATGACATCGCGGATGCTGGCCGCGTCGGTGAGCAGCATGACTAGCCGGTCGATACCGATGCCGCAGCCAGCGGTCGGCGGCAAGCCGTGTTCCAGGGCGCGGATGTAGTCGGCGTCGTAGTACATGGCTTCTTCGTCGCCGGCCTCTTTGGCGTCCGCCTGGGCCTGGAAGCGCGCCGCCTGGTCCTCGGCGTCGTTCAGCTCGGAGAAGCCGTTGGCCACTTCGCGACCGGCAATATAGAGCTCGAAACGCTCGGTGATGTCGGGCCGCGCGTCCGAAGCGCGTGCCAGGGGCGAGGTCTCGACCGGATAATCGATGATGTAGGTCGGCTGGATCAGCTTGTCTTCGGTGGTTTCCTCGAACAGCGTCAGTTGCAAGCCGCCCAGGCCGTCCTTGGGCCGGAAGCCGATCTTGCGCCGCTTCAGTTCCTCGATCAGGAAATCGCGGTCGTCGAGCGGTGCGCCTTTCAGTTCCGGGTTGTACTCGACCGTCGCCTGCAAGGCGGTGAAACGGGCGAAGGGTCGCGACAGGTCGATCATCTGGCCCTGATAGGGCACCACGGCATGACCGAGGGTCTGTATCGCCACGTCGCGCAGCATGGTTTCGACGAAGTCCATCAGGTAGCGGTAATCGCGATAGGCCTCGTAGAACTCGACCATGGTGAATTCCGGATTGTGCCGGGTGGAGATGCCCTCGTTACGGAAGTTGCGGTTGATCTCGAACACCTTCTCCAGACCGCCGACCACCAGGCGCTTCAGATACAGTTCCGGGGCGATGCGCAGGTAGAGATCCATGTCCAGCGTGTTGTGGTGCGTGACGAAAGGCTTCGCCGAAGCGCCACCTGGGATCGGGTGCATCATCGGCGTTTCCACCTCCAGGAAACCGCGCACCACGAAGAACTCGCGCATCGCCTGGATGATCTTCGAGCGGCGGATGAAGGTCTGCCGCGCCTGCTCGTTGGTGATCAGGTCGAGATAACGCTGGCGATATTTCTGCTCGGTATCGGTGAGGCCGTGGAATTTCTCGGGCAAGGGGCGCAGTGCCTTGGTGAGCAGCCGGACCGCCGTCGCCTGGATGGTCAATTCATTGGTCTTGGTGCGGAACAGGACGCCGGAGACACCCAGAATGTCGCCCAGGTCCATACGCTTGAAGGCATCGTAAACCGCCTCGCCCACCTGATCGCGGGCGATGTATACCTGCATGCGCCCGCTCATGTCCTGCAAAGTCGCGAAACTGGCCTTGCCCATCACCCGCTTGAGCATCATGCGGCCGGCGAGATGCACCGGGACGGGGCTGGTCTCCAGGGTTTCCTTGGGCGTCGCGCCAAAACGCGCATGCAAGTCGGCGGCGTAGTCCTCGCGCTGGAAGTCGTTCGGGAACGCCGTCCCCTGTGTGCGCAATTCCGCCAGTTTTTGCCGGCGCTCGGCGATGATCTGGTTTTCGTCGGCGAGTGGGGCGATGGTTTCTTGTTCAGTCATGATCTTTAGCAAGCAGGGTAGGCAAACCATGATTTTACCTTATCCGCGTGTTCCGGCCGGCCACGCGCCGGCTTGACTGCCTCGATGCGAGGAAATGCGTGACTTATGCCCGGCGAGTTGGTTAAAATCCGCAGCCACATCTTGGGTCGTTAGCTCAGTTGGTAGAGCAGCGGACTCTTAATCCGTAGGTCGAGTGTTCGAGCCACTCACGACCCACCAGGATACAAGCGGCTTCCAGCGATGGAGGCCGTTTTCGTCAATGGCCGTGGTAGCCGTTCCGTTGACAATGACCCTGCATTTCAACTTCTTTTCGCCTGGCACCAGAAGCGCCCATGGGAGTGTCACATGATGTGGATAATGTTGGCCGTTGCGGCTGTGCTGGCGCTTGCTGCTGGCGGCATCTATTTGCTCTTGAAGAGCATGGGCCAGAACGGCATCGAAGCCGCTGCTCCGGGGAGTTGTCGCAGCGGTCGCTGCGGGGTCACCGCCACGAATAACCCCGCGCCTGCTGGCCAGGTTGTGTTGATTGATGAGATCACACGTAAAGACGCGCGTTCGCCCGATCAAACTTTGTGACGGGCATCGGCGACAGCAGGCAAGGATGCCCTTCTTTCGCTGAATTTATGGGGACCGTGCAATTTGGTCGATTGACCAAGGCGGCCTGCCTCGATAATACTTATCCAGGCAGGCATCTGCTTGGATGCACCTGCCTTTGCACTCTTTCTGAATCATCTGCAAACCGGTTGCAGCTTATTCTCCGGCAATAGGGGGGCGTATGGCCGGAGTGGCAATATCCGTTCTGGGTGTGGCTGGCTTACTGGCGATTGTCGTTGCCACTGAGCCACTGGCCCGCCGTGTCCATTTGCCCCTTTCCCTGATGCTTGTCCTGGTCGGAGCGACCATGGGTTTCACCATGGAGGACACGAACTTCGCGCTGACAGCTTCGCTTACCCTCTCCAGCGAAGCTTTCTTGTACCTCTTCCTGCCTGTCCTGCTGTTTGAAACGGCCATTGATATCGATGTCCGTCGCTTATTGGAAGATATCGGGCCGATTCTTTTGCTGGCCGTCGTCGCGGTGCTCGCCTCGACCTTCGTCGTGGGTTTCTCGTTGGCAGCCATATCCACACATGGGCTGATCGCTTGCCTGCTGCTGGCGGCCATTGTCTCGACCACCGATCCGGTCGCCGTCGTGGCGCTGTTCAAGGATCTGAGCGTACCGCACCGCCTGACCCTGCTGGTGGAGGGGGAAAGCCTGTTCAATGACGCCGCGGCCATTGCGCTTTACGCCGTCCTGATGGCCATGCTGACCAACGGTTCGGGCAACTGGAATGATGCTCTTTGGTCTTTCCTGCGAGGGTTTTCCGGTGGCCTGCTGGTGGGTTTCCTGCTGGCCATTTCGGCCACGCAACTACTGAAATATTTACCCGACAAGCGCATGGCTGAAGTGACGGTCACGGTTGCCGTGGCTTACCTTGCCTTTGTCATCGGTGAGTATGGCTTCCATGTCTCGGGTGTAGTCGCCGTGGTGGCGGCTGCCCTTGTCTTTGCTTACGACGGACGCACGCGTGTTTCGCCTGAAAGCTGGTCCTTCCTGGTCGGGATCTGGAAGCAGTTGGGCTATTGGGCCAGTTCCCTGATCTTCCTGCTGGCCGCATTAAGAATTCCCGGTTTGCTTGCTGACGCCGGACTCTCTGACATTCTCATGCTGGGCATGCTGGTGTTGAGCGCCTTGGCCGCGCGCGGGCTGGTACTGTTCGGCCTGATGCCCATCATGAGTGCGCTCGGAATCGCTCAAAAGGTGGAGACGGGGCTACGTTTTGTCATACTGTGGGGCGGGCTGAGGGGCGCCATCTCGTTGGCCCTGGCGCTGGCTGTGGTGGAGCATCCCGCCGTACCGCCCGAGGTCAAGCGCCTGGTAGCCACCCTAGTCACCGTCTTTGTGCTGTTCACCCTGTTTGTCAATGGACTCACGTTACGGCCATTGATCCGGACGCTTGGCCTCGACCGTCTTGCGCCTGTGGATCGTTTCCTGCGTGGGCGGGCGATTGCGCACAGTTTGGGCACGGTAAAGCATCGCCTCGGCGAGGCGGTGCACCAATATCACATCGACCCGGTAGCACGCGACCGACTGACCGAGGATTACACCCTTCGCCTGCAGAAGTCGGAAGAGGCCCTCGAGTCGGACAACGTCCTATCCGATGAAGAGCGCCTGCGCGCCGCTTTGGTCGCTGTGGCACGGCGGGAGCAGGTGCTCCATTTCCAGCATTATCGGGAACGCATCGTTTCAGGCAGGATTGTGCGCAACCTGGTGGCGCGCGCCTACCGGTTGGAAGACCGGGCCAAGGCCGATGGTCGATTTGGCTATGAAACGGCCGCCCGGCAAGAGCTTGCCTTCCCCGTTCCATTCCGTTTCGCCATGGAAGCGCAGCGTCATTTAGGTTGGCAAACCTGGCTGGCGCGAGGTCTGGCTGACCGCCTGGAAACCCTCCTCGTCGGGCGGGCCACCACGGGAAATTTGCTGAATTTCGCCGAGCATCGCATTCCCGCCATGCTTGGCTCACAGTCGGCGGATTCAGTGCTTGAAGTGCTCAGACTGAGGCTGCAATCGATTGAAGATGCGCTGTCCGCCCTGCGCCTGCAGTATGGGGAGTTTACGGACAAAATGCAGGTTCGCTACCTGGAGCGAGCGGCGCTTCGAATTGAAGAGGCCGAATACCGGCGTCTCCACGACGAGGCGGTGATCAGCAAGGAAGTTTTCAATGATCTGCTCCGCGACCTAGACGCCCGGTGGCGTCACGCCGAGATTCGACCGCCTCTCGATCTGAGTCTTGAACCCAAGGCATTGCTTGCCAAAGTCCCGCTCTTCAATGGTCTCGAAGGTCCAGTACTCGAATCCATAGCCCGGCTGCTTCAGTCCCGCTTTGTGTTGCCAGGGGAACGGATCATACGCAAGGGCGAAAAAGGCCGGGAAATGTTCTTCCTCGTATCCGGCGCCGTCGATGTGGCGATTCCCGGCCAGCCAGTGCGACTGGGATCGGGCAGCTTTTTCGGGGAACTCGCGCTGCTGACCCAGACCCCACGTACCGCGGATGTCACAGCCCTCGGCTTTTGCGAGCTCCTGGTGCTGACTTTCAGCGATTTTTCAGACCTGCTCAGCCAGCATCCGGACCTGAGTGCACATGTCTCGGAGATCGCCAGAATCCGCTTGGCCCGAGGCTAAGCTTCCGTCATGACTTTGGCCGATGCACCGCGCCGTGGCAGGCCCGCCAGGGTTGCCGGTCCTGCCACGGCGACCTATTCGGCAAACCTGCGCCGAACGAAGAATTTCAGGCCGACGGCGCGGTACTCCGGGACGGGTCGGGCAACTTACTGGAACATCCCTCCTACCTTGGTCTTGCGAGGTTCGGCCTGGAATCCAGCCCGGATACGTTCGATGAATTGCTCCAGCGGAAGGGGCCTGGCGAACAGATACCCTTGGCCGTAGTCGCAGCCCATTTGCCACAGGGCGATGCGCTGCGCATCGGTTTCGATGCCCTCGGCGACGACTTCGAGCCGCAGACCATGGGCCATGGCCATGATTGCCTGGATCAAGGTCAGGTCGCCGGCGTCCGCCGTCATGTCCCGGACGAAAGACCGGTCGACCTTGACCCGGTCGATGGTGAAGCGCTTCAGATAAGCCAGCGAGGAATAGCCGGTACCGAAATCGTCGAGATCGATGCGTATGCCCATGGCGCGCGCTGCTTGTAACCAGTCGTGTGTCTCCTGGGTGTCACCGAGCAGGAGCGTTTCGGTGATCTCGAAGGCGAGGTCACTGCCGACCAGGCCATGCTTGGCAAGCAGGTCGGTCACCGTTTCGATGCTCAGGGCGCCAGGCACCTGACGGCTCGACAGGTTGATCGACACCGGCAACGACAGTCCGTGCGCGTCGCGCAATCGAGCGGCCTCGCTACAGGCAGTTTCGAGTACCCACTGACCCAGCGGATGGATCAGCCCGGTCTCCTCGGCGAGGGGCACGAATTCGGCGGGTGGAATGTCTCCACGTTGTGGATGGTTCCAGCGAACCAGGGCTTCGGTGCCGATGACGGCCCAGCTGTCCAGATCGATGATGGCTTGGTAATGCAGGCTGAGCTGTCCCGTGTCACCATCCAGTGCCTGGCGTAGATCGATCTCCAGGTCGCGGCGCTTCAAAGCCTGCTCGGTCATGCTGGCTTCATAAAACTGAAAGATATTGCGTCCGGAGGCTTTTGCCCGGTACATCGCCAGATCGGCGTTGCGATACAGGCTGGAACTGTCCTGGGCATCGTCTGGGTAGAGTGTGATACCGACACTGGCGCCGATGTGGCCCTGGTGTCCGTCCAGATCGAACGGCTCGGCGAGGGCGCGAATCATCTTGTCGGCGACGCGGGCAGCGTCCTGGGCATGGTGTACGCCTTGCAGTACCAGGACGAACTCGTCGCCGCCCTGACGCGACAATGTGTCGGAATCGCGCAGGCCGGAGGCCAGGCGCCGTGCCGCCTGTTGCAGGAGGAGATCGCCCTTGGCGTGCCCCAGTGTGTCGTTGATCGCCTTGAAGTGATCCAGGTCGATGAACATGACCGCGACCTTGTGGCCGACCCGGCGTGCCTCGCGTAATGCCTGCTCCAGGTGTTCATCAAGGAGATTTCGATTCGGCAGGCCGGTGAGCGTGTCGTACCAGGCGCGAAAGCGTATTTCTTCCTCGGCCTGTTTGCGCACGGTGATATCGCTGAACATCACCACATATTCGGCGACATTGCCCTGGGCATCGCGCACGGTGGAAATCGACAGCCAGGCGGGGAAGTCCTCGCCATTCTTGCGCCGGTTCCAGATCTCGCCTTCCCAGGTACCGTCACGGCGTAGTTGCTGCCATAGTTCGACGTGGAACTTCGGGCTGTGCCGGCCCGATTTAAGCAACCTGGGTGTGTTACCCAAGGCATCCTCGGAGGTATAGCCGGTGATTCGGCTGAAGGCCGGGTTGACCGTCAGGATACGGCCTTCGGTATCGGTGATCATGATCCCGTCGGCGCTGGCCTCGAACACCATGGCCGCCTCGCGCATGCGTTCATCGGCACGTTTCAGCGCCGAGACATCCTGCGAAACGCCCATGAAGCCAAGCAATGCGCCATCTTCCGAGTACACCCCCGACACCGAGGTCAGTACGGGTAGTCGCGCACCGATCCTGGTGATGTAGGTCCACTCGCTACGGTCCGAGAGGCCGTGCCTGGCCAGTGCGACAAAGACCTCGAAACCGGTCGGTGGCGCGATGCCAAGTTCCTCGGCGACCAAGTGGGCATGCGCCTTGACCTCCTCCGGGTCATGGAAAAATTCCGGGGTTTTCTTGCCGACGACATCCTCCGCACGATAGCCGAGCATCCTCGCGGCCGCGGGATTGAAGTGCTGGATCGTGCCGTGGGTATCGGTGACGATGATCGCCGAATCGGAGCCTTCCAGAACGGCATGCTGGAACGAGGCCAATTGGCGAACCTCCGTCAGCGCGGTCTCCTGTCCCTGATGAGCTTCCAGCAAACGGGCGGTCATCAGGTTGAAGGCGCGCGCCGTATCGGCCAGCTCGTCACCGCCATCTTCGGCCAGGCGATGCGCCAGGTTGCCGGTGGCGACCTCGCTGCTGGCTGTGCGCAGATCCGCCAGCCGGCGGGTCAGCCAGCTCGCCAGCAAGAGGGACAGGAGGACCACCAGGACCATCTCGATCACGGTAATCGAGATGGCCCAGCGTCGGGCCTGGGCCAGGAATGCCGCCAGCTTGCCGGTCTGGATGCCGAACTGGACGCGGCCGTAGACGTGCGCGCCGCCACGCATGAGAATTTCCCGGTCGAGAACGTCGTCATGTACCTGGGCCATGCCGAGATCGGCCAGGAAAGGGCGCTTCAGCAGTTCTTGGGGGCCATGTTCGGCAAGTGTCCGGCCACTGTCGTCAAGGAATCGGACGTAGGCGATTTCGCCGGAGGCGACGAGATCGTCCCCCAGACTGCGCAGTCCGGATATGTCGAAAGCGATCATCGGGTCACGCGCGGCCGCCTCCAGGAGCCGGCCGGTGATGACGCCACGGTGTTCGATCTGTGCCTCGTTCGAGGTCTTCAGCCAGCCGAGCGCCGAGGCCACCAGCACCGTCAGCAAAATTGCCTCGATAAACGTCACCCCGAGAACGATCTTGCTGCGGAATCTCATGGCGTCGGATCCGTGTGCCGATCAGTGGACGGTATCCGCCAGCTTGCTCATATCCAGTCGGCGGATGTCGTTGTAGTCCTTGTCGCGCGCGACTTCGATGCCCTTGAAGGCGATCTTGTCGAGCAGGCGGCGGCCAGCCGCGTCCTGCTTCAGACTGAGGAAGGCATCACGCAATTTCTTCAGTGTTTCCGGCGCGACACGCGGATGCACGGCGAACGGGTGTGACTGGTATTGCCCGGTCCTGGCGAGGATGCGCAGCGAGTTCGCAAGCTCCGGGTCGGCGCTCTCCAGGATTTTGGCAATGGTGCCTCCCGCCTCGAATCCACCCGTGGCGACGCCATGGAGGACCGAGTCGTGGGACTGGACATAGCGTGCTTGCACTTCGATACCCTGGTGCTGGAATTCCGCTTGGGTCAGCATGCTGGCGGCAAAGGCCAGGGGTGTCGGGAAGATGACGGCACGTCCCGCGAGATCAGCCAGTTTCCGGTACGGACTTGCCTTGCGGACGATGATGATGCCGGCCAGCGGCCGGCCTTGTTCGCGGGCAAAAGCCCGATAACCCGGTGTGGCGCTGTAGATGGAGTAGTGATAGGGATTCATGTAGGCGATATCGTATTCGCCTTGCGCCAGGCGCTCGCCGAATGCGGGAATAGTCGCCGCGGTACGGAAGACGAGTTCGACTCCCGCGCGTCTGCCAACCTCGGCGATCAATGGCTGCCAGTCCTCGGCGAGCTTTGAAGGGGCTTTCAGGGGCGTAATGCCGACACTCAGCGGCGCGCACCACAGCGTCGGGCCGGTCAGGAAGACTGCGGCTAGCAGGGCAACAAGGCGCGGGTATTTCATGGTGTATCCAGGTCAGGCTGCTGGGGAGTCAGATAGGTCGCTTTGAATTGTTCGATGGCCATCGGCTTGCCGTACAGGTAGCCCTGCAGGATAGGGCAGCCGGCCTCGGTCAGGAAGTCGCTCTGCGCACGTGTTTCGACGCCTTCGGCAATGACGCCGAGGCCAAAGGTTTCGCCCAGGGTGATGATGGTTCGCACCAGGGTCGCGTCGCTTGGGTCGGTGAGGACATCGCGGGCGAAGGACTGGTCGATCTTCAGTTGATTCAGCGGCAGGCGCTTGAGGTAGGTCAGCGACGAGAAGCCGGTGCCGAAGTCGTCGAGCGCGAAATCGACGCCATGCCCCCTGAGGATCGTCATTTTATCGATGGTCGCCTCGACATTCTCCAGAAGCAGGCTTTCGGTCAGCTCCAGTTTCAGACGATGCGGCCGGGCGCCGGTATTGCGCAGGATCGCCAGGACATCGTCGACGAAATCGGCATGCTGGAATTGCCGGGCGCTGACATTCACCGCCAGGGTCAGCTCGGCGGTGGCCGGATTGCTCTGCCAGATGGCGAGCAGGGTACAGGCCTGGATCAGGACGCTGTGGCCCAAGGCTATGATCAGTCCGCTCTCCTCGGCCAGGGGGATGAAATCGATGGGCGACACCCAGCCGCGCTGCGGATGCGGCCAGCGCGCCAGGGCTTCGGCGCCGACCAGACGGCCTTGCCGGTCGAATTGCGCTTGATAATGCAGGGTCAGGACGCCGCTCAGGATGGCGGTTTTTAATTCATCCTCGAGCTGCGCGCGTTCGCTCAGCCGGGCTTGCATGATCGGGTCGAAGAAACGCAGCGTGTTGCGGCCGGCTTCCTTGGCCTGGTACATCGCCAGGTCGGCGCGTTTGAGCAAGTCCTCGACGGTGATGTCCCGGCCATGGAACAGGGTGATGCCGATACTGGGGTGCTGCGCCAGTCGCGGTTGTGCAGGTGATAGGGTTGGTTCAGGCGGCTGAGTATCTTGTCGCCGACCATCTCGGCGCGAGCCGCCGCTTCCTCTTCCTCGGTGCTGATGCCTTCGAGCAGGACGATGAATTCGTCACCGCCCAGGCGTGCCACGGTATCGTCCTCTCGCACGCAGGCAATCAGCCGGCGCGCGACATCGACCAGCAGCAGATCGCCGGTGTCGTGGCCGAGTGAATCGTTGAGGGTCTTGAAGTCGTCCAGGTCGATAAACAGGATCGCTCCGTAAAGTTGGCTGCGACTGCCGACGACCAGGGCTTGATTCAGCCTGTCGAGCAGCAGGCGGCGATTCGGCAAGCCGGTCAGTGCGTCGTAGAAGGCCAGTTGGACGATCTGATCCTCGGCTTCCTTGCGCTCGGTGATATCCCAGTCGGCGCCCTGGAAGCCTTGGAATTCGCCGGATTCGTCGAACACGGCGGTGGAACTCGATTCAAGATGCCGGTAGCTGCCGTCTCGGTGGCGCCAGCGCAGCACGACATTGTGCCAGCCGGTTTGTTCGGCCAGCGCCTTCTCGAAGGTGGCGCGGAACAGGCCGCGATCGTCGGGATGGATCAGGCTGGCCGGGTCAATGTCGAACAAATCCTGGGGTTCCAGGCCCAGGCAGTGGAGGATCTTGCCATTGCTATAGGTATGCCGGCCCTGCGCGTCGATCAGCCAGACCCAGTCGCTGGACTGCTCGGCCATGATGCGAAAGCGCGCCTCGCTTTCCTGCAGCGTCCGGTCGCGCGTCTGAATGGCCTCGGCCATATGGTCCAGGGAATGCCCCAGTTGTGCCAGTTCGTCGTTCGAACGCATCGCCGCGCGCGCCGAGTAGTCGCCCTGGGCGATCTTGTCGGCGGCGCGTTCAAGGCGGGCGATGCGCCGGACGATCAGTCGCGATAGCAGCATTGCCAGCACCAGAAACAAGACGCCATAGCCGGCAACGATCTGCCCCAGGCTTTGTTGCCAGAGCCCGAAGGTACGCTTGCGGACCTCCTCCAGGGGTATCTTGATACTCATGACACCGCGCAATTGGCCCAACTCGTAACCATAGGAGTCTTTGTAGTTCGCCTGGATGCTGCTCGGCGCGTCCTTCGGGTCGCCATGACAGCCCAGGCAGTAGGGCTCGATCCAGATGGGCGCGGTGAAGTGGAAATAGGGTTTGCCCCGGCTATCGGTGATCTGCGCCAAGCGTTCCTCGGCCTTGGGGTTGAGACGAAACCAGGCCATGGCATCCAACTCGTTGGCGTCGGCCAGATTCGCTGGGTTGCGCGGTCGATCCGAGACGTTGTTGAACAGGTAGCCGCTTTTCGACCAGTTGGGAAAATCCCTGGAGATGCGCGACAAGGAGTGCGCCGGCAGAAAGCCGACCGTCGAATCGGTGACCGGCAGGCCGCTGTCTAGAAACTGCTTGTGGTAGACGCGCCGGGTGGCCATGAGCACGGCGCGCAGGTTACGGGCATCCTGGAGGACTTCGCTCTGGACGAATTCCTCGTAGTCGCGATAGTTAATGGTCAGATGCGTGGCCAGGGTCACGGCCATGATCGCGCCGGTGACCGCCCAGATCTTGGTTTGGAGTTTCATTGTGCCGGCATGCGATAGGCTCCCCCTCGGGAAGACGATACCCTGTTATCGGCACAATCCGGCCTGACTTGATAGCGATACGCCGAATATCTTCAGACTCGGCGATAACCAGGGTCGCTATCGCCGCGACGGGTCAGCCGGTCAAACCCCCTGTTTCAGGCTGGCTTCGATGAAGTCGTCGAGATCGCCGTCGAGCACGGCCTGGGTGTTGCCGACCTCGTGGTTGGTGCGCAGATCCTTGATCCGGCTCTGGTCGAGCACGTAGCTGCGGATCTGATGGCCCCAGCCGATATCGGTCTTCGAGTCTTCCAGCTTCTGCTGTTCGGCCTGGCGATTGCGCAGTTCCAGTTCGTAGAGCCTGGCGCGCAACATGTTCCAGGCCTCATCACGGTTGCGGTGCTGGGAGCGGTCGTTCTGGCATTGCACGACGATGCCGGTGGGAATATGCGTCAGGCGTACCGCCGAATCGGTCTTGTTGATGTGCTGGCCGCCGGCGCCGGAGGCGCGGTAGGTGTCGGTGCGGACGTCGGCCGGGTTGATGGCGATGTCGATGCTGTCGTCGACCTCGGGGAAGATGAAGACGCTGGCGAATGAGGTATGCCGACGCGCATTGGAATCGTAGGGCGACTTGCGCACTAGGCGGTGCACGCCGATCTCGGTGCGCAGGAAACCGTAGGCATAGTCGCCTTCGACACGGATGGTCGCGCTCTTGATACCGGCGACTTCGCCCTCGGATTCTTCCAGCAGCTCGGTCTTGAAGCCCTTGCGCTCGCAATAGCGCAGGTACATGCGCTCCAGCATGCCGGCCCAGTCCTGGGCCTCGGTGCCGCCGGCGCCGGCATTGATCTCGATGAAGCAGGGCGACGGGTCCATCGGATTGGAGAACATGCGCCGGAATTCGAGATTGGCCACCTTGGCCTCGACCGCGGCGATGTCATCGGCGACGGCAAGCAGGGTGTCGTCGTCGTTTTCCGCCTGGGCCAGATCGAACAGCTCGCGCGTATCGGCGAGCTCGGCATTGATGGTCTCCAGGGTGAGAACCACATCCTCCAGCGATTTGCGTTCCTTGCCGATCTCCTGGGCGCGCTTGTTGTCGTTCCAGAGCGCCGGGTCTTCGGCGATGCGGATGACCTCGTCTAGTCGGTCGCGTTTGCCATGGTAGTCAAAGATACCCCCGTAGTTCCTGGGCACGGCGGCCCATGTCGACGAGGCTGGCTTGCATCTGGTTGAGTTGTTCGGCTTCCATGGCGGTTCCTGGGTTTTCGCAAGCCGGCAATTATACCCATGGACGCGGGCTTACCAGACGAGTTGCAGACTGAAGAAGACGCGCCGCTCGATCAGATAGTTTCGAAACTCGATATGTTCTTCGTTGACGTTCTGGGCCGTCAGCGAGACTTCGTTGCGCTGGCCGGGCTTTCCGAAGGATTTGGCCAGCTTGATATCGAAACGATCATAGGCCGGCTGGTCGTCGCCGCCGTTGGGCCATGTCACCTTGCCGACATGGTAATAGCCGAGATTGGCGGAGAGACCCCACCAGGGTAGGGCTCGCGACCACAGCAGCGTGGTGGACAGGTGCGGCGCGGATTCTTCGAAATCGCCATCCTTGGAGATGGCGTTGATATCCATTGTGTCGTCGATACCCAGGCCTGTCGCATCGATGCGGGTCAGGGCATGAGTCAGGCGGAAGTGGCCCCAGTCGCGGCTCTTCCAGGTGAGCGACAGATCGGCGCCCTGAACGTCGATGTCGCCGGAATTGAAGTAGTAAAAGGCCTTGTAGTGGCCATAGCGGGGCGACCTGCCGAACGGCACGGCATCGTTGCGCACCGCCGTGCCGGCATAACCGAGCGGTCGGTCATAGCCGAGCGGGAGTTCGAACGGGCAATTCGGTCCGAGGGTCGAGCCGGGCCGGTGCTGGGATTCCGGATCGACAATGCAGGATTGTTCGTCGATGAAATTGGTGTAGCGGTTCTTGAATAGCCTGGCGTCGATGTGCAGACCCAACTTGGGGATCTGGGCGATATAGCCGATGTCGAAGTATTTAACGGATTCCGGCTTCAGGTCGCGATACGCCCAATGATCGATATCGGCGACGCCGATTGGCGAAGCGGTCGCCTCGCGCGCCGACACCTCGAAGATGGTTGGCGCCCGGTAGCCTTGCCGACCACGAAGCGCAGGCCATGATTGGCGCTCAACCGATAGTTCGCGGCCAGACGCGGCGAAAACAGCGTTTCCGTGTTGTAGTGATTTTCAACCATGCCGCCGGCATGCAGCGACCACTTCGGCGTCGCTTGCCAATCGACGGTGCCGAAGACTTGCCACTGCTTGCCATCAAGCTTACCCAAGCCATAGAGCAACCCCTCGGATTCGGCTTGATCGAGCCGGACTCCGGCGCCCAGGACTGTTTTCAAGGTGTCCGACCAAGCATGTGTCTGCTGGATTTCCAGGTCGTCACGGCTGACCTGCGTACTCTTGTCGATGGTCAACGAAGGGTAGGGCGCCAGGCCGGGATCGATCGGATACTCGGTGTAGACGTGATCCAGCGTGCGTCCGTAGTGATAGTACTGGACCTGGATATCCGACTCGTTGGCGTACTGCTTGCGCCAGGCCGCCTGGAAAAATGTCACCTGGGGTTTCGGTGTCCGCTCGCCGGTCAAACTGGCGTTGGCGTCCTCGCCCTGGGTCAGGCCGAATTGGAAGCGCACTTCCTGATCGGTCGTCGGTCGCCAGGTTAAATGCGCATTCAGGGTGTCGCGCTGGATATGTTCATCGTATTGGCTGCCAGTGGCCTGGGCGGCAGCGCGAAAGTTCTGGGCTTCGCGCCGGGAAATGCTGATGCGCCAGTCCATGTCGGCATCGCCGCGGCCGACATAGGCATATAGATCGGCGATGTCCTGACGCCCATAGCGCAGGGTGACCCCGGAACTGGGGCCGGCATAGGCCGCGCGGGTGATGATGTTGACGACGCCCTGGAAGGCGTTGGCACCATAGCTGGAAGGATTCGGCGCGCGCACGACCTCGATCCGCTCGATATCGTCCAGGCGTAGTGGCAAGTCTTCCCAGTTGACGCCGCCCAGAAGTGGATCGAACACCGAGCTGCCATCGATCAGTACCTGTAGCCGACGCGACCAGGGGTCACTGAGACCCTGATTGACGACGATGGGCGATCCCAGCGGCGTGTCGGTGATCAGAAAACCCGGCACGAGGCGGAAGATGTCATGAATCTCGGTGAACCCCGAGGCGCGAATGGTCTCCCTGTCGATGACCGTCACCGGCGCCGGCGCTTCGAGCGGCGATAACCCGATGCGCGACGCAGTGAGTACCACGGGCATTTCGTCGAGGAAGCTGGCCTCGCTCTCCAAAGGCGCTGAAGCCATGGCGAAACACGGCCAAAGTAGCGCCAGGGCAGCCCAAAAAGTTCGATAAACAGGCATCTCGATATTGCGTCTCAACGTTGGTTTTGTTGTCGAACTCATCTATATTGGGAACCATTCGCGTAATTCCCGAAACAATAACTAGATGAACCGAGCCATTTATCGGTAATTGTCGGGGAGACTTGAATTTTTTTCCATGTTGCGCGCCTCTCCATCTTGATTCTATTCGCTTCAGTCACCAGAGGCATGGCCAATCATGAGGCTTACTGGATGAGTTTCGGCGCGCGGCTGCTGTCGACGGCTTTGGTTTGCCTGCTCGGCGCGGGGGTCGTGTCTGCCCGTGAAGCCTCGGTCTGGGTGGCCACCAGCGGCGAGGGCGCCGTCTATTCCCAGACCATCGAGGCGTTGGCCAGGCAGTTACCGGAGGCCGAAATCAAGGTGGTTCCGTGGCGCGAGATCGCCGCGCGGCAGGGGGCCGCGCCCGCCGTCATCGTCACCTTGGGGCTGGATGCACTGAAACATATTACCCAGGCGACCGAGTCCTGGCCCAAAACCTCTATCGTTGCCCTGCTGGTGCCCCGATACGGATTGGAATCGTTGCCACGCACCGGCTCGCCGCGGACTACAGGCGTTTATCTCGATCAGCCTTTCAGTCGGCAGATGCAGTGGCTGCGTTCGGCATTGCCGGGTCGCTCCAGGGTCGGTGTGGTGCTCGGACCCAATTCGCAGGTCCATGCCAGGGAAATCCGCCATGCGGCCAAACAGGCTGGACTGGAGACGGTGATCAAGGTCGTCGAAAGTCGTGACGACGTCGCTCCGGCGCTGCAAGCGGTGTTGCCAGAGTCCGATGTGTACTTCGCGGTCCCGGATGGCGTTGTGTTCGGCAGCCAGATGATCCAGTACGTCCTGATTGCCAGCTATCGACATGGCGTCCCCGTGGTTGGCTATTCCGCGCCCATGGTCAAGGCCGGTGCCCTCGCGGCCCTGGTGGCCTCGCCGGAGCAGATAGGCCGACAAGGCGCCCAACTGACCCGAAAAGTGCTCAATGGCACCTTGCCGCCGTTCCAGGCTCCGGACGACTATGAGGTGAAGGTGAATGCGAGTGTCGCGCGCGCTCTCGATCTGGACCTCGATGAGGTGGCACTGAACCGGAAGTCGCGCGGCGCCGGGGACGGCCCATGAGATCGCATCGATTTCGCATGAAACTCCTGCTTGCGGCATTGCTGCCCAGTGTTCTGCTGGCTGTGCTGCTTTCGTATCTGTGGCTGACCTGGTCGCAGCGATCCCTTGAAAATGCGCTGCAACAGCGTATCGAAGCGCTTGCCGGCGAGCTTGCCACGGGCGCCGAATTTCACTTGTTTACCGGTGACGGCAGCGCGCTGCTGGCGCTCACCGGCAATACGCTGGAGCGTCATGACGATCTGGTTGCCGTATCCATCCTCGACCGCCAGGGTAAGGTGTTGACGACCAGCCGGCGATCGGGTCCGATCGGGCAAGGTAGCGTTACGCCGCTCTGGCCCGAGAAGAATGAGGCCAATCTCAGCCGTCTGGTGAAGCCGATCATAAAAAGCCCGCTGGTTCTGGACGACCCGTTCTCCAGTGCCGCCGCGGCCTCGCAGGCCTCGGACGAGGCCAGTCTGCTCGGGCAAGTGGCCTTGGAGGTTTCCCTGGAAAACCTGTATCGCGAGCGGGACCGTCAGTTGACGCTGGGACTTGCCGCCATTCTGCTTGCTCTGGTGGCCGCCGGCGCGCTGGCCTTGTATCTCGCCAACGGCGTGACCAGGCCGATCAGCCGGATCATGAGCGTGGTCGAACGAATCGGCCAGGGCGACAAGAGCGCACGGGTGAAGCCAGACCCGGATTGTGTCTTGTTCCAGCTTGAGATCGGCATCAACAGGATGGCCGAAAAATTGGCGATCACCCAGGAGGATATGCAAGCCAGGATCGATGCCGCGACTGACGAATTGGTGGTACAGAAGGAGTTGGCCGAGGAACAGGCAAGAATCAATCCGTTGACTGGATTGCACAACCGCCGTGCCTTGATGGAGCGCGCTGCTCTGGAATGGCACCGCGCCGAGCGCCATGGCTTGCGATTCTGCTTGATCATGCTGGATCTGGATTACTTCAAGCACATCAACGATGAACACGGCCATGCGGCGGGCGACCGGGTTCTGATCGATTTGGCCAGGGTATTGCGGCAATCGATCCGCGAGATCGATTTCGTCGCACGTCTGGGCGGCGAGGAATTCGTCATACTGATGCCCGATACCGATGCCGAAGAGGCGCGCCTTGCCGCCGAGCGCATGCGCATGCGCATCGCCGCCATGCGTGTGCCCGTGGCCGACGGTGCGATTGCCTGTACCGCCAGCTTCGGTCTCGCCGAATATTCCGGCGACGATGCGGATGTCGCCGCGCTGGTGACCAGGGCGGATCAGGCCTTGTACCTGGCGAAGGCGTCCGGACGCGATCAGGTATGCGTTTTCGGTGTCGAAGCGACGGTCGCCAAGGCGTAATTTTCCATCCGCGCCCGGTCAGTGCGCGACCAACAAATACGCCAGGGCCAGTCCGGAGAGCACCGCGGCGAAACCCGGCAATACGTGCCTGGCAAGTGCTCGGCCGCCGATGCTGGTGGCCAGGATGGCTTTGAAGACGATGTTCGCACCGACCGCGAGGACGATGGCGCTGGCGGTCTGGTTGGCGGTCAACGTCGTTGCCCCGAACAGGCGCAGACTCGACAAGGTGATGGCATCGACATCGGTCAGACCCGATGCCAGGGCGACGGCATACAGGCCGGCCTGGCCGGCGACATCGGAAAGCCAGGCCGCGGCCAGCAGGACGATGGCGTACATGGCGCCGAAGCCCAGGGCGGCACGGATCTCGGTTGGGTTTTTCATTTCCATCTCGGGTAGCACGGGCTGGCGGCCGACTTTGCGCCAGAGCCAGTAGAAATAGGCCATGCCGGCCAGGGCGCCGCCCGCGAAGAGACTGGCCATCAATGCAAACAGATCGGGAGCGATGACCGCGACGACGATGCAGAGGCGGATCAATACCACCCAGTTCGCGGTCAGGATGACGATAGCGGCAACCCCCGTCAGCGTCGGGTCGGCCCGAGTGTTGCGGGCGAAGACCAGGGTTGTTGCCGTACTCGAAGCGGCGCCGCCGAGCAGGCCGGTGAGCAGCGCGCCGTGGCGCTGTCCTGCCAGGCGCAAGGCGGCATAGCCGGCCAGCGACAAACCGGAGATGAGCACCACCATGAGCCAGGTCTGGTAGGGGTTGAGGGTTTCGTAGGGGCCGAAATTTTCGTCCGGCAAGATCGGCAGGATGACAAAGGAGAGGACCGCGAATTGCAGAATCGAGACCAGATCCTTGCGCGTCAGTTTCTGGCTGGCGCCGCGTAGTTCGGTCTTGAAATAGAGCAGGACAGTGGTCAGGATGGCCAGGGTGACGGCCACTTGATTGTGGCCATACCAGACGAGGGCACCCAGGGCATAGCAGACCACCACAGCGGCGACCGTCGTGGTGCCGGGGTCGTCGTCCTCGTCGTCGCGGAGATGCACGCCGACCATCATGCCTCCCAGGACCAGCAGTCCGGCGCCAAGCATCCATGGCGCGTCGGTCTGGCTGGAGAGCATGGCCCCGAGCGTGCCCGCCAGCGAGACCAGGGCAAAGGTGCGCAACCCGGCCTTGGCGCTGCGGTTGCGCTCGCGCTCGAGACCGATCAGCAGGCCGATCGCCATGCTGATCAGGAACGGTGCGAGCGGCCCGAGGGCTTCAAGCAGTCGCGGCATCGGTCCAGTGGTCCAGGGTCAGTTGCAGGCTGCGTTGGCCGTTCCAGGCATTCACATCCAGGCGATAGACGGCCTGGATGCGCTCGGGTACGGGTTCGTCGCGATTGAACAACATGGCATCGGCACTCCAGTGGGGTCCGGTCAATTTGAGTTTTAGATGTTTTTCGCCGACAAGTCGCTGAGACTGCACGCGAAAGTCACCGATAAATGCCGGCGCCGGAAAGGCCTGCCCCCAGACGCCGCTCTGGATGGCCTCCGCCGAGGCCAGGCAGAACTCCCGCGTACTCAGCTCGCCATCGGTTTCGATGACCCGGGCCAGCTCGGCCGGGCCGAGCACGCTCCGGCAGGTGGTTTCCAAAACCGTGGCGAACTCGTCGAAACGCCCGGCTTCAAGACTCAGCCCGGCGGCCGCCGCATGGCCGCCGAACTTGAGCAGCAGCCCCGGGTGGCGCTTGTCGATCAGATCCAGCAGATCGCGCAGGTGCAGTCCGGGAATGGAACGTCCCGAAGCCTTGAGCAAGCCGTCGCCGGCACTGGCGAAGGCGAAGGTGGGGCGGTGGTGGCGTTCCTTCAGGCGCGACGCCAGCAGGCCGACGACCCCTTGATGCCAGGCGGGGTCGTAGAGTGCCAGGCTGTAGCCTTCGCCGACATCGATGCCGTCAAGTAAATCGAGTGCCTGTGCCTGCATCTCCGATTCAATGCCACGGCGCTCCCGGTTGAGGCGGTCCAGTTCAAGAGCATGGCGTTGCGCCGTGGCGTCGTCGTCGGCCAGTAGGCATTCGATGCCCAGGCTCATGTCGGCGAGACGCCCGGCGGCGTTCAGGCGCGGGCCGATGAGAAAGCCCAGATCCTGGACCCCGGCGCGCTCCGGGTCGCGCCCGCTGACCTGGAAAAGCGCCTGCAAGCCAGGGACCTGTTGGCCTCGGCGCATACGCCGCAAACCCTGCTCGACCAGCAGGCGATTATTCGCGTCCAACGGCACGACATCAGCCACCGTGCCCAGAGCGACCAGATCGAGCAGCCGCGCCAGATTAGGTTCTACCTTGTTGGCGAATCGGCCACGCTGACGCAATTCGGCGCGTAGCGCCAGAAGGACATAGAACATGACGCCGACCCCGGCCAAATGCTTGCTCGGAAAACCGCATCCGGGCTGATTCGGGTTGACGATCAGGGTATCGGGCAGGGTTTCCGCGGGCAGATGATGATCGGTGACCAGAACCTCGATACCCAGGCGGCGGGCTTCCTCGACACCGGCATGGGCGGCGATGCCGTTGTCGACGGTAATGATCATGTCCGGCGCGCGTTCCGCGGCCAGGCGGACGATCTCGGGAGAAAGGCCGTAGCCGTACTCGAAACGATTCGGCACCAGGTAGTCGATGCAGGCACCCAGCGCGCGCAGGCCACGTATCCCGACCGCGCACGCGGTCGCGCCGTCAGCGTCGTAATCGGCGACGATCAGCAAACGCTCGCCGCGTTCGATGGCATCCGCCAGGCGTGCCGCCGCGCTCTGGATGTTTTTCAGCAGGCGGTAATCGAACAGGTCGGCGAGACCGCGGTTGAGCAGCGACGGGTCGTCTATGCCCCGGGCCGCATACAATCTGGCCAGCAGGGGGGGCGTGCCGGCCTGCTCCAGGCGTTCGGCGAGTTCGGGCGAGTAGGGTCGGGTGACGATCTGTGTCATGGCGGGCCTCGGCTTCACCGCGGGTCACGATAGGCTGGCTATCGTGACAAACACGGCTTGCCTATTCAATGGCGCTGATATTACGCTAAAGTGCGCGCGCCAAAGCCGCTTTGGGCCTATGTGAGCATGCTTCAATACAGGAGTGCCAGAGTTTGAGGATATCGAAATCGGTATTTCGTTGCGTCGCCGGCTGGGTACTGCTCGGTTGTGCCGGGCTGATGCAGGCTCCGGTGCATGCGGCCCCGGAGCCTGCGCGCCGCCTTGATGTCGTCCGGCTCCAGTTGAAATGGCTGCATCAGTTCCAGTTCGCCGGTTTCTACGCCGCCCCTGGAGAAGGGCTATTACCGTGAAGCCGGTATGGATGTGCGCATCCAGGAGGCCTCGGCGCATGAGTCGGCGGTGGAGGTGGTGATGCGTGGCGGCGCCGAGTTCGGCTTGCACGGCTCCGATCTGGTTTCGGCCCGTGCCCACGGCAAGCCCCTGGTGGCCCTGGCGGCGATCTTCCAGCATTCGCCGATGGTGTTGCTGTCGCGCAAGGACCGAGGCATCAGTACCCTGCATGATCTCGCCGGCAAGCGTGTCCTGCTTGGTCCGGATGCCGCCGAACTGCTGGCCTACCTGAAATACGAGAGCGTCCCGGTGCGTTCCGGCCTGACGGTCCAGAGCTTCGACCTCAAGGCCATGATCGATGGCCAGGTCGATGCCATGCCGGGCTATTCGAGCGACGAAACCTATCTTCTGAATCAGGCGCACATTCCCTACAACGCCTTCTCGCCGCGCGCGGCGGGCATCGATTTCTACGGCGATGTCCTGTTCACCACGGAAGCACAGATCCAGGGCCATCCGGAAAGGGTGCGACGTTTCCGCGAGGCCAGTCTGCGCGGCTGGTATTACGCCTTGTCGCATCGCGAGGAAATGATCGACCTGATCCTCAGCAAGTATGGCCAGCGACATAGCCGCGAGCACTTGCTCTACGAGGCCGAGGAAACCCTCAGGCTGATGACCCCGGAATGGGTCGACATCGGCCACATGCATGCCGGACGTTGGCGTCATATCGCGGATATCTACGCCGAACTCGGCATGATGCCGGCCAATTACGATCTCGACGGCTTGCTCTATGAACCGACCGAACGCCAGGATTACAGCCGCTTGCTGTGGATCGTCGGCATCGCGCTGCTGGTCGCCATCCTGGGCGGGGCCATGGCCTGGGTATTATCGCCGCCTGAATACGATCTTGCAGCGTGAAAGCGCCGAGCGGCGCGGCGCGGAGGACCGCTTGCGCGACAGCGAGCGGCGCTTTCGGACTTTGGTCGAAACCTCGCCCGACGGGGTGATCATGACCGACCGCGACGGTATCATCCGGTATGTCTCCCTACAGGTACTCGGCCTGTTTGGTTGCAGCACGCAGGGCGAACTGATCGGCCGCAAAGCCATGGATTTTGTCGTTCCGGAATATCGCGACGGCGTCCTCCGCTACTTCGTCGCGTTGCTGCGCGATGGCCAGTCCGGGGCGCATGAATTCATGGCCCTGCGCCGGGCCGGCGTGCCCTTCTGGATGGAAACTAACGGCGAGCGCATGCTCGACGACGCCGGGAATGTCTCGGGTGTGTTTTTTATCTCGCGCGACATCAGCCGCCGGAAACAACTGGAGTCCGAACTGGACAACATGGCGCATACCGACAGCCTTACCGGGCTGCCGAATCGGCGCCGCTTTCTGGATCAGTTGCACACTGAAACCCTGCGCTGCCAGCGTTATGGCCACCCGATGGCGGTCATGGAACTGGATCTGGATCATTTCAAGGCCGTCAACGATCAATACGGCCATGCCGCCGGCGACGCGACCTTGCAGTTGTTCGCCAACCTGATTCGCGATCGTTTGCGGCATAGCGACTTCGCCTGCCGTTTCGGTGGTGAAGAATTCATGGTGGCGGTGCCCGAGGCACGGGCCGCGGAAGCGCGCATGGTCGCGGAGCGGATACGTCGGGATCTTGAGGCGACCGCCATTGAGCACGATGGCGCTGTTTTCCGGATCACGGTGAGCATCGGTCTGGCCGAGCGCGAGGCCGAGGATACCCCCGAGTCTTTGATCCGGCGGGCCGACGAAGCGCTGTATCGTGCCAAGCAACGGGGTCGAAACCGGGTGGAAATCTAGCCGGTTTTTTCGTTTACTATTTAGCCATGTCACATCTGTTGCCCCTTTCCCGCGTCGCTCGCCTGGTCGGTGAATCGCGTTCCGCCTTGCAGCGCATGATCAAGCAGGGTGAGATCGCCACGTTCGACGGCAAGGTCGATATGGAGGAATTGCTGCGCGTTTTTCCCGATATCCAATGGGAGGACGATGGCGAATACAAGCGCGTCGAGGAGATCAAGCGCAAGGCGTTCGGCAAGCGCATCATGGAGCGCGTCTTACCGGACAAGGAAGTCCTGGCGGAGCGCCTGTTCGAACTCGGCAAGGAGTTTGCCTCGGCGAAGTCCCTGCTTCTTTATCACGACCAGGTATTCGGCTGGCTCGGCAGCAAGCTCGACGATTTCTCGGACTGTGGCGAGGACGCGGCGCAGAAGGTCGCCGATCTGAAGAAATGGCTGCGTCAGACCCTGTCGGAACTTCCTAGCGAGGCGGAGCGCAGTCAAGCGTTGTTGGCCCAGGAGAGTGTTATGCGCGTCATGTCCGCCCAAGTCACGGTGCGCCCCTCGGGCCATGAGTTTTTCGTCGAGGGTAACGATACCGTCCTGGAAGCCGCCCTGAAGGCGGGCATTCCCCTGAATTACGGCTGCAGCAACGGTAATTGCGGCGATTGCAAGGTGCGCCTGCTCTCCGGCCAGGTCAAGAAGGTCCATCCCCACGATTACACCCTGAAGGAAACCGAAAAGGCCAATGGCACGTTCCTGATGTGTTCGTACACGGCCATCACCGACCTGGAAATCGAGGCCAGCGTGGCCGGGGCGGCGGACATCCCGCATCAGGAAATCCAGGCGAAGGTAAAATGGGTCGAGCCGATCAACGAACAGATGATGGCTTTGCACCTGACCACGCCGCGCAGCCAGCGCCTGCGCTTCCTGGCCGGGCAGTACCTCACTCTGGAAGCGGGCGGTGCTTCGGGCGAGTACTACGTCGCCAGTTGTCCCTGCGACGACCGACAGTTGACCCTGCATATCCGTCGAAACAATCGGCCCTTCGCGCGCAAGGTCTTCGACGATCTGCGCAAGGAAGATACGGTCGGTGTCAGCGGCCCGGCCGGCAATTTTGTATTTAACCTCGATTCCCGCGCGCCGGTGATCTTCGTCGCTTGGGAGGACGCTTTCGCACCGCTCAAGAGCCTGATCCAGCATGCCATGTCGCTGGAAATCAGCGAGAACATGTATCTCTACTGGATCGCTGACCAGACGGGCCACTACCGCGATAATCTGTGCCGATCCTGGGCCGATGCCTATGACAATTTTTTCTATGCGCCGTTATCGGCCCGGGAAGATGTTGAAATTAATGTCAGTCGAATATTGGCGAACTATGCCGATCTGTCCGAGTACGAGATCTACGTCGCCGGCCCGGCAATGCTGCTTGAGGCACTGAAAAAAGAGGCCTGCGCGCGCGGTTTGCCAGCATCAAGGTGGCATGCCGAGCTCATCGTTTGATACCCTTGCCGGATTGTTCGGCTGAGCCATCCCAAAACCATGCGTGATCGCCCCTATAACGTCCTGTTTCTTTGTCGTGCCAACTCCGTGCGTTCAATTACCGCGGAGATGATCCTCAATCTGGAGTCGCATGGTCGTTTCCGGGCCTTCAGTGCCGGCAGCCAGCCCCTGGGGAGCGTCGACCCGCATGTCATCGACCTGGGTCGTTCCCTGGGGTATCCCGTGGACACGTTGCGTTCCAAGGGTATCGAGGAGTTTTCCCGGGAGGGTGCTCCGGACATCGATTTACTGATTACACTTGCCGACCCCGAGGCCGGTGAGGCCAGCCCGGCCTGGTCTGGTCATACCGCCACGGCAGAGTGGCATTTTCCCGATTTGATGGAATGCGCCGATCATGGCGCCGCCCGCGAGCAGGCCTTCCGCATGGAGTTCCGGCAATTGTCGGAGCGCATCCACTTCCTGTTGCTGCTCTCTGAATCCAGCCTCGATCGCATGGCTCTGCAGAGCCATGCGCGCGCTGCGGCCAGGCCCGCATGAGCGCCAAGGTCATCGCCGTCGTCAACCAGAAGGGGGGTGCCGGTAAAAGTACCCTGGCCATGCTTCTGGCCGGCAGCCTGGCAGAGGAGGGCGCCAGTGTATTGCTGGCCGATGCTGATCCGCAAAACACCGCATGCCGCTGGGCGACCGCTGGGCAGGGCTTTCCGGCACGCGTCGAGGATTTGTCTGGCGAGGAAGGAAAGCTACACAAGCACC
Source organism: Hydrogenophilales bacterium (assembly GCA_016703155.1). Classification (GTDB taxonomy): domain Bacteria; phylum Pseudomonadota; class Gammaproteobacteria; order Burkholderiales; family Thiobacillaceae; genus JADJCP01. The sequence goes on along the minus strand of JADJCP010000001.1, from coordinate 135,451 downwards.
TTAAAAAACGGATAGAGGCCTTTGATTATATTGTTATAGATAGTCCGCCAGCGGCAAGCGCGCCAATTACGTTGAGTGCCCTCAGACTGGCCCATCTGGCCCTGGTGCCGGTGATTCCGTCGCCACTCGATCTATGGGCATCCCTGCGCATCAGAGAGGCCATCGAGGCGGCGCGAGTCAAGAACCCGGGGCTGATTGCCCGCATCGTTGTCAACCAGGCGCAATTGAACACGGTACTGGCTCGGGAAGTTCTGGCTCTGCTGCCGGAATTCGGCATCCCGACCCTGGCGGCGCAATTGAAGCAGCGTACCGCCTACAGGCAATGCGCCGCGCTTGGGTCAACGGTCAATGCCCTGGGCAGTCGCGCGGCGATTGCCAGCCTGGAAGTCGACGCCTTGCGCCGTGAAGTCCAGATGTTGTTGCGTAAGTGAGCGCGACGACGATCCATACCCAGATCGACCTGCTGCGCCATGGCGAGCCTGTCGGCGGACGCCGATATCGAGGCCAGATCGACGACCCCTTGTCCGATAAGGGCTGGCGTCAGATGCGCTCGGCGACCGCCGGGGAGCATCCCTGGAGTGCCATCGTCAGCTCGCCGCTGGCACGCTGCCGTGCCTTCGCCGAAGAACTGGCCGGGCGGACCGGCTTGCCGCTAAGCTACGAAGCGCGCTTCAAGGAAGTTGGTTTCGGTGCCTGGGAGGGGAAAACGCCGGACGAACTCAAGGCCGCCGATCCGGATGCGGTGTTTAACTTCAAGTGCGACCCGGTCGGCCATCGGCCCGAAGACGCCGAAGCATTGGCGGCGTTCTCGGACCGGGTGGTGGCTGCCTACGAGGATCTTTTGGGGTGCCACGCCGGTGGCCATGTCCTGGTCGTCGCCCATGCCGGCGTCATCCGCATGGTGTTGTGCCGAGTGCTCGGCCTGACGCCGGCGCGGGCCTACCATATCCAGGTCGGCAGCGCCGCAATTGCCCGTGTGCGTGTCGAGCAGAAGGGCGAATTGCGCCACGAGGCGCTGCTGCACCTGACCCCCGGTGTCAGCCTCTGAGCGCCTCGGCGCATTCGGCGACCAGCCCCGGGCCTTTGTAGATCAGGCCACTGTAGAGCTGTACCAGGCTGGCACCCGCCGCCATCTTGTCGCGGGCGTCCTGGCCGGAAAGAATGCCGCCCACACCGATCAAGGGGATCTCCCCGGCCAGTTCCCCGGCCAGCGCGGCCAGCACCTTGTTCGAGGCGGTTTTCACCGGCGCGCCCGAGAGTCCGCCGGTTTCCGAACCATGCGGCAGATTCTCGACGCCGGCCCGGCCCAGGGTGGTGTTCGTGGCGATGACGGCATCGACCTGGTGCTTGCGAAACAGCCCGGCCATCTCGACGATTTGCTCCGGCTCCAGATCCGGGGCGATCTTGACCGCGAAGGGGGTGTACTTGCCATGCCGGTCGCTCAGCCGTGTCTGCTCCGCTTTCAAGGCGCCGAGCAAGGCATCAAGTTCCTGGCCGCCTTGCAGCGCGCGCAGATTTTTGGTGTTGGGTGAAGAGATGTTGATGGCGACGTAGCTCGCCCGGTTGTACACCCTGGTCAGGGCGACAAGGTAATCGTCGGCCGACTTGTCGATGGGCGTGTCGAAATTCTTGCCGATGTTGATGCCGAGAATGCCCCGGAAACCGGAGTTCGCCACGTTGGCCAACAGGGCATCGACGCCGAGATTGTTGAAGCCCATGCGATTGATGATGGCCTGGGCCTCGGGCAGACGGAAGAGTCGCGGCTTGGGATTGCCGGGCTGCGGGCGCGGCGTCACGGTGCCGACCTCGACGAAGCCGAATCCCAAGGCACTCCAGGCGTCGAGTGCCTCGCCGTTCTTGTCCAGACCCGCGGCCAGGCCGACCGGATTCGGAAAGGTCAGGCCCATGACCTGGCGCGGATCGTCCTTGATGGTGGGCCGAAGCATCTCCAGCACGCCGCTGGGCAGGCGACGCAGCGTCGCCAAGGTGAGGTTGTGAGCGGTTTCGGGGTCGAGCTGGAAGGCCAGGGGACGAAGCAGGGGATAGAGGTTCATGGCGGCGAATCTGGGAGAGCATGCCGCATTTTACCCCTGCAACCATTCGACCAGATGAACGCGATCAGGGGTGAGTTGCCAGATCGCATAGCGCCGGGGGCGATGTGGCAACAGCCCGTGGGTCTCGTGGTCATGAAGGTGGAGTTCACCCGACGGCCAGAAATGCCCGAGCAAGTCATCCAAAGAAATCAGGGCGGGCAGGCTCAGGGCCGTGTAGCCACGGGGCTGGCGCTCGGTCGAGACGAGGTCGTGATAGCTCGCCCAGGGCTGGCCATTCAAGACTTCGATCAGTGCCGGTTGCCAGGTGTCGCGGCTTGCCGTGGTCCACTGCTGGCCGAGCAGATTGCAGAATAGGTAGGCCGCGTCCGGATAGTTTCGCGGCAACACTCGTGGATCTCCAAGGGCATCCTGGAAATCGAAACGCACGCCCGGGAAGCGTTGTCGCAGCAGAACGCGCGCCAGCAAGTCGGGTTCCATGGCGCTGATCCGCTCGAAGCGGTCGAGAAATCCGGCACTCAGCGAATAGCCCGCGCTCGGCCCGATCAACACGAGATGGCGCGTGGCCGGCCGCCACGCCTGGAGCCAGTCAGCGACCTGTTCCAGATAGGGGAGCCAAAGCGTGTCCCGATAGCGCCAGGCACGCAGGTGGTAAGCCAGGCCGCCGCTGGGGTGGGCCAGATAACGGGTCGTCGACATGCCCCGGATTATCCAGTAGTCACGGACGAGAATCAGTACGGCGCGCCGGCCGATGCCGGAAAAGTTACAATATCGCCATGAAAACGTACGCCGCGCCTCAATCGATCGAGGTACTTCGTCAGCAATTGAATGGGGAGACCACGGTCATCGGTTGGCCCGAATTGCAACGGCATTTCGCGCGCGGGGTGTTGATCAAGGTGGCGCCAGGCGCCGATCTGGTCGATGTCGCCGCGCATATCGCCGCCGATGACCGTGGCGGTGTCGCCGAATGGCTCGCCCAAGGCCTGGTTACGCCGGCCTCGACCGAGGATGCCATCGCCTGGCAGGCCCGACAGGCCAACTTCTGGGCCGTGGTGACGGCACCGTGGGTGTTGGTTCAGGAGAGACTTCAGGACTATTCCTGAGCGCTATCCGGGGAGAGGGGACACAATGTTTCGATGTGATTCAGCACTGCGCTATGCAGTCAGCGTGCTATCGGCCTGGTTATTGATCGGGGCGCCGGCGCATGCCGCCCCGCAGGATGCCAGCGCCCTGCTGCGCATGTGTCAGGGCGCTGACAAGGTCAAGGCGCTTTCCGTGATGTGCCACAGCTATCTGAACGGTTATCTCGACACGGCGGCAAGCTACGAAAAAGGCCGTTTGCCTTTCTGTATCGCCGAGGGCGATAAGCTGCGCATGCCGACGGAAGTGGTCAGTTGGCTGCGTTTGCACCCGGAACTGGCTAGGGAAGCCGCGCCTGCCGTGCTGAAAAAGGCCTTGAGCGAGCGCTTCCCGTGCCAGCCGCGCAAGTAGACGGTGCTACCGGGCAATCATTGTTCGGGAGCCACGCGTTGCTTCAGTCCGGGGGCCAGTTCCTGTAGGAACTGGCGATGCAGCGCAATCCAGATGGCCAGCGGAACAACCCCCGGCAGGATCAGGTAGCCGAACTGATAGCCCCAGCCGATCAATTCCCGCTTGATACCGGTTAGATCAAGGTAGGGCGCCGTTTCCGCGCCCAGGGTGAAAGCCAGATGCTTGAGGATGTCGAAGCCCGTGCCCCAGGCGATGAACGGCAGCAGCACCAGCAGACCGGCCCCCAGGTAGAGCGCCTTGATGCCTTTGGTGGCCGCCGGGGCCGCCAGGGTCAAGGCGGCATAGAGGGGCAGGCTGTAGGCGTAGACCAGCGGCCGGATCTCGTAGGTAATGACGCCGGCGGCGGCAGAGCCCGGTGACCGCGGCGCATTCAGACGGGTGACGATCTCCAGGAGTCGATCATGGCCCTCGACGCCGCTGACCACACTGGGCAGCAGGTTCACGAACAAGCCGTTCATGGCCCACTGAACCGGATGCAACCAAACTTCGGCTAGCCAGTACCACAGCAAAAAGCAGACCGGCATCCAGAAGAGAACTTTGATTAAAAAGCGATGTACCGGTTGATTCGGCAACATCATGGGGCGGCCGTCGCCGGCGTGCGGGTTGTCGCGGGTATCAGTCTTACCCAGATGACGAAGACCACCAGGGCATCCAGCATGATCAGGGCCTGCCAGAGGTACAGGTGAGCCCACTCGAAGACGTCCATATTCCACTGACCCAGGTAGAACAGGCTGATGATGCGTACCAGATTCAGCGCCTGAATGGCGGTCAGGCCGGCCAGCAGGCCAATCAGCTTGTGTTTCCAGGGGGCCGGGAAGGCGAGGATGGCGGCGATCAGGACGATGCTGGCCTCGATGCCGTTGCAGCCGGGTTCGATGGATACGGCGAAGCCGTTCTGGATATTGCGCAGGATGATGCCCTCGGCATGTACCCGGGCATCGAACAGGGTGACCAGCCAGGCGCTGGTACGCGCCAGCAATTCGGTGAAGGGCAGGACAAACGCCTGACGTACCGGTTCCAGAATGTCCAAGGTAAACAGTACGCCCTGGATGAGCAGGAACAGCAGGAAAAATCTGAGCATGGTGCGGATGGCTTACGCTGTGGTTGTGCGCTAGGTTCCCTGATCTGGCTTGCCGGCGTCAAGTAGCAGAACGCCCGCGACGATGGGTGCGTAGGCCACGGCCACCAGGAATGGCGCCCAGTCGATACGGCTCAACGACAGCCAGGCAAGGGGAGCCAGCCAGAGTTGATTGACGGCGATGGTCAGGCCGGTCGCTTTGGCATGCGAGTGCCAGCGCCGAGCCAAGCGCTGATAGGCATGGCTGCGATGCGCTTCAAGCCAGCGTTGGCCGCTGGCCATGCGGCGCACCAGGGTAATGCTGGTATCGGCGATGAATACCGCGCCCAGAATCAACCAGAAGGAATAACTCAGCCAGCCCTCGCTGATGGAAACCGAGGCCAGGGCCAGAATCATGAAGGCGAGATAGGTGCTGCCGGTATCGCCCATGAAGATGCGCGCCGGTGCCCAGTTGTGCCAGAGAAAGCCGAAGGTCGCCGCGCCGATGACGAGCATCCATAACCAGGTCGGCGAGGCCGCGAAATCGGGATGAAACCAGGTACCGGCCAGGGTGGCGGTGCCGAGCATGAAGATGGCCTGGGAACCGGCGATGCCGTCGATGCCGTCCATGAAGTTGAACAGGTTGATCCACCAGACCCCGGCCAGCACCATGAATACAAAAAGTGCCAGGCCCGGCGCGCTGATCTCCGGCATGGCCAGGGTGGTTATCGCCAGCATGGCGGAGGCGAGTAGCTGGACACCGAAGCGGACGCCCTTTGATAAATGGTGCAAGTCGTCGCGCAGGCCAACGGCGGCAATGAGTGTGGCGAGCGCGAGTATCGTCCAGTATTCCGGGCCGCAATCGCGGCAAAGCCAGACGCCCGCGGCCAGTGAGGCGAGGACGATGCCAAGACCGCCGCCGCTGGGCGTGGGATATTCATGCGACGACCGAAAGTTCGGATATTCGATGAGATGCAGCCGCTCGGCGCGCCGATACACCCAGGCGGTGATCCCCCAGGCGGCGAATCCGACCAGGATGGGGAGCAATAATTCCAGGGTCATGGTCGACTGAGCGGCCGGCCCGGGGTGGAACTGGGCTCTGGAATGACTACGCCCCCAGAGCCCGCCCGAGGCGCTGGCCCAGATAGTACAGGACGAGCACCCCGAAGCGCAGCCAGACGCCCAAGGCCACCAGCCACATCAGCACGCCCGGATACTGGTGCCGGAAGAACTTCCGGTAAAAGCGCATCATGCCCTTGTGCTTGTGCCATTCGACGAAGATGGGTCTGGATCGGCTGCATGCGCCGAGATAATGCACTACCCGAGCCTCGGGGACAAACAGGATCTTCCAGCCGCGTTGTCGAAAGCGCATGCACCAGTCCAGATCCTCGCAGTGCATGAAGTAACCCGCGTCGAGCGGGCCGACTTCGAGCAAGGCACGATTGCGCACCAGCATGCAGGCGCCGGAGATCGCCTCGATGTCGATGGGCCGGTCAGGCAAGGGCTCCTTGTGCATGAGGAAATCGGAGAACAGGCGCGGGTAACGGTTGCTGAAACGGGATAGCCCGAAAGCGCGTACGAAGGAGCGCCACGGTGTCGGAACGCCGCGCCGCCCGCCGGATTGCTCGCTGCCATCGGTATTGACCAGCAAGGGACCGGCCATGCCCGCGTCTGGATTGAGTTCCAGGGTGCCGATCATCTCACCGATGGAGAGCGGGTCGACCAGGCAATCCGGGTTGATGAATAGCTGGTAGGGGCTCTGGAAAAAGGCCATGGCGGTATTGCAGCCGGCCGCGAAGCCGAGGTTGCCCGAATTGCGGATGACCCGCAGCCGGGTTTCTCCCGGCAATGCCGATTCCAGATGCTCGACGCTGCCATCCTGCGACCGGTTGTCGACGACGATCACCTCCCGGACCGACGGGCAGGGCAGTATCGCCCGCACGGCTTCGGTCAGGACCGGGCCGGCGTTGTAATTGACGATCACCACCTCGCAGGCAGCGCCGGGGAAAGTTTGCGGCATGTCAGCGGTAAGCCAGGGTGTGCTGGATCGGGATCGTTCCGCTGTGGACCGCGTGAGATGGGCTCAGCCCAAGGGCCAACCTTACGGAGCGGGCCATATCTGTCACGGGCAGGGCGATTTTGACGACAGAGATCACAGAATGACGAAATATCCAAGTCTGGTAGCGGCCGATTTTACCTGAGCCGCGCGCCATCGTACCGGCAGAATCAGGTTGATAGGCGTTTCAGATGGCTGCCACAGTGGTTTCGACAATCCGAAGCACCGAAGCCGGGCGCCACGATGTCACCCGGCGTTGCCTGGTTCAGCACGCATTCGTCCACCTGTGCATGCCGTACTTCGACTATCGATACCCCTGGCGTGGTCAGTAGATGGTCTATATGCCAGTGCAGCGTTTTTTCCTGGCGCAGATGCCGGGCAATGCGCGCCGCGAAATTTCGTTTCGCCGAACCGGTGTAGACATAGGTGCCTTCGGGAAAGGCAAAGGTGCCAAGCCGGCCGATGGCGATTTCCAGGCGGCGGCCGACACGGATGACGAGCTGGTAGGTATATGGCTCGATGGTCGTCATGGCGCGATCATTGCCGGGTGGCGCGGGGGATGCCGCAGAGTGTCGCGAAGTGAGACCACACAGAGCGCGGATGCAGGCTGTCCAAGAAAACCCCTCGTCGATCGTCGAACTACAGCGGTACCGATTTTCGGCTCGGCATAGGCCACGCGCACACCCGGGCTGCCCGGATTCAGGTGCGGTTCAAGGCGCGCTGACCTTGATGTTGTCCTTTATCCATACCAGCATGTCGCGCCACATCGCCTGCTGCTCGCGCGGGTCGGGCATGCTGGTGGCGTTGGGCAACTCGATGGTCACGACCGGAATCTGCTTGAACAACCCGCAGTAGTTGCCCATCGAGCCCGGGTATACGCCGAGCTGGTTGAGCGTCAATCGGCCAAAACGCAGTGGCTTGGGCACAGGGCCATCGTAGTCGAGCAGGTTGTAAGGGGCGTGCACACTGATGACCAGATCGGGCTGAAAATCGTCGACCTGCGCTTGCAGCCAGCGCGTCTCGATTTCCGAGCCGGCGGCCTTCCCCGGGTAGCGCCGTGGGTCGCGCCCGGTGCGCTTGACCCAGTACGTTTGGGCTTCTTTTGCCCAATCCGGCGTCTGAAAGTTACGGTTGATGTCGACACCATTGGCATTTACCCGGGTGGATGGGCGAGCCTTGAAGCCATCGGGGTTGGCCAGCGGAATGAAGCGCCAATGATAGATTGCCGCGTCCGGTTCCTGAGCCCACCCCAGCCAGCGAAACACGATGGAAATAGAGGTGAGTTCATCGCCATGGATACCGCCGATGACAAGAATACGCTTGGCCGCCACCGATGGATCCTGGGGCTGGGTGGCTGCAATCGTCCGAAAAACCAGGGCGTTGCCTCGGGGGGTAAGTTCCCTTGCAGCCTCGAAATTCTGGTCCCGACAGGTCTCATTGGAAACGCTGCGTAGGCGTGTACCAAGATAATCGCACCACGCGTCGATAATGCCCTGATCGGCGCTGGCAGCGGGGGCTTGAAGGACTAAGGCGGCTAGTAGCGAGGCGAGGGCAAGGTATTTCATTGGTGAGTTGTTGGCATCAGGAATAACCAGATCGGGTATTTAATCTTGCTGGGCACCTCTAGAAATCCGTCATGCCGCACGGCGGGCGTTTAGTCTTGTTCCCACTGGATTCCGGCTGTATAGGGGTGTTGGCCGAATTGTCATGTAGCGCCCAAGCCTCGGCAAGGGGTTTGTAAATGCGCTGGAAATTGTCGCTTCCGCCGCCATGGCGCCGTGCTTCTCATTCTTCCGAGTATTGCCGGAACCCCAGTCGAAGCCGCTGATCAAGTCAATATCAATCACACTTGTATTATCAATATATACAGGATTGGCTACCGGCTGATCGGTGGTTCGGGGTGCAGAGATTTGTCTCTGACAGGCTGACAGGCATGAACTCGACCAGATCGCGGGAGGCCTGCGCCACTGCTTCCACAGTGGGGATGGCGGCCTGTTCCAAAACCCATGAAGCGGCGGCGGGGGCGTCCGGTCCGGTCAGACGAATGATCGGTGCGCGCAGGCTGGCGTAGGCGTGCGTTGCGGCGAGGGAGGCGAGTTCGGCGGCGATGCCGCAGAGTCCGCTGGCTTCATGGACGATGATCAGCCGCCCGGTTTTTCGCACCGAATTCAACACGCTATCGACGTCCAGCGGCTTCAGGCTGCGCAGGTCGATGACTTCCGCCGCGATGCCTTCGGCTTCGAGTTGCGCTGCCGCCTGCATGCAGACATTGACGGTCTTCGCGTAGGCGACCAGCGTCACGTCATCGCCGACGCGGCGCACGGCGGCGCGGCCGATGGGGACGATGAAGTCGTCCTGCTCGGGCACGTCGCCCGCTTCATGCAGCAGGCCGATGTCGGCAAAGAACAACACCGGGTTGTCATCGCGGATCGCGGCTTTGAGCAATCCTTTGAAATCGGCTGGCGCGGCGGGCATCACTACTTTGAGTCCCGGCGCATGCACGAACATCGCTTCCAGGTTGTGGTTGTGCTGGCCGCCGACGCTCCATCCGCCGCCGGTCATGCCGATGGCGACCAGCGGAAACCGGAACTGGCCGCCGGAGAGATAGCGCAGCTTGCCGGCGCTGTTGACCAGAGCATCCATCGCATAGGTCATGAACGGCGCGAACAGCAGATCGATTACCGGCCGCAGTCCACTGGCGGCGGCGCCGACCGCTGTGCCGGCGATGATGGCCTCGGCCAACGGCGTGTTGCGCACGCGGGCGGCGCTAAAGTCATCCAGCAGATCGCGGCGCTTGGTGGCGACGCCTTCGCCCATCAGCATGACGTCGGGATCGCGCTGGAATTCCTCGCGCAGCGCCTGATGCATGGCTTGTTCGGCGGTCATCCGGCTCATTTTTGGAATTGCAGAGTATGGGGTCATGGCGATGCGTTCCTTCCTCGTTTCAGGCGTAGACATATTCGGTCAGCGTCTCGGGCGACGGCCAGGCGCTGGTTTGGGCGTAGGCGAGCGCGGCGGTGATACTTGCGTCGATTCGAAGTTGCAGCGCGGTCAATCCGGCGCTATCGATCAGACCGCGCGCCCGCAAGCGCTCGCTGTACAGGCGAATTGGGTCGCGGCGCAGCCAGCCACGCAGTTCGGTCGGGTCGACATAAGTCTGGTCGTCGGGTTCGAAGTGGCCACGCTGGCGGTAAGTGGACAGCTCCAGAAAGGCCGGGCCGCCGCTGGCGCGTATCTGCGCCACCGCCCGCGCGGCGGCATCCTGGACGGCGTCGACATCATTGCCGTCCACCGTTTCAACCATCAGGCCATGGCCGCGCGCCCAATCGGCGATGGCGGCTTCGGCCATGGTTTCCAAGCGGTGCACAAAGGCTTGCCACTGATTGTTTTCGCAAACGAACAGCAGCGGAAGTTGCCACAGCACCGCCAGATTCAGTGCTTCGTGGAAGATGCCCTCGCAGGCGGCGCCGTCGCCGAAGAACACCGCGACGATGCCGCCGGGATCGCCTTTGCCCATTTTCTGCGCCAAGGCGACGCCGGGTGCCATCGACAGCTCGCCGCCGACGATGGTGGAGGTCAATACCACGCCGAGTTCCTGCGCCGAAATATGCAGGCTGCCGCTGCGACCGCCGCAATAGCCATCGACCCGCCCGAGCACCTCGGCCATCAGTCGACGCGGTTCGGCGCCGCGCGCGATCAGGTGGCCGGCACTGCGGTGGTTGCTGACGATGCGGTCGCGTGCGTCCAGGGCTTCGATCACACCGACGGCGCAGGCTTCCTGGCCGACGCTGGTGCAGGTGCCGGGGGCGCCGGCGCGTTGCAGTTCGACCAGGGCCAATTCGTAGGCGCGGATCAGTTGCATGGTTTCCAACCGGCGCAATGCGGCGTCGGTATTTGGTTGAGCTTGCATGATGTGATCTCCGGGGCTGGGCGTGTTTCGTGGACGCAGTTCAGCGGCGGGCTTGCTGGGCCGGCACTGGCAGGTTCTTTGGCATGAACTCGAAATAGGGCGTATCCACCCGCTCGCCGGGTGCGACGGCAACCGGCGTCGGTTCGCCGGCGGGGCCGAGTGAGCGCACGAAACGGTATATGGCCAGCAGGTCGCGGTCGGTCATGTCCTGTAAATTGAACCAAGGCATAGGCGGACGCATCGGCTGGCGTGCGCGAACCAGCCATTCCGCCTCGCTGAGGGCGTTCATCGACAATCGCAGGTTGGTCGGGTAGGTCGTGCCCCAGGCGCCCTGGAATCAAACCGCGCTGCCGGTCAACCATAGTCGCAGCGGCACATGGCCATCGGCTGGCATGTAGCCGGGGGTATGGCAGTCATTGCAACCGCTGATCTTGACCAGATACTTGCCGCGCTCGACGAGGTTTGAATCCCGCTTGGAGCTGGAACTGGAACCGGCGGCCGTTGCGCTCTGGGCCAGCAAGGCGAAGGTAGTGAGCACGGCTGCGGTGAGAAGTTGTATCGTCATGGCGTTAAGTCTCCTTGAAAGAATGATGTGTGGTTTACGCGCTGTGAAGGTTAGGTGGCCTGCGGGCGGCACGTTGCTAAGTCTTTGCCAGGCGAATGCTAAAATTCAATAACCGCTCGGGCTCGGCGTTATTTCGACGGCCTGTGCGGTTCGGCGTCTGATGGGTAAAATTGGTGCCTCTTTCGTCGCCTGTACGGTGTTCGCATGCCCAGGACTCAAACCGACTCGCCTTTGCTGGATGCCGCGCAAGCTGCGTTTCTTGTCGGCCCGGTGGCGATCAACGCGGCGTCGCACGATGCCGGCCGGATGCCGTCCATCACCCGGGCCTATGGTTGCCGGGTCGCGGCGGACCGGAGTGAGGTGATCGTGTTCCTGTCCACGGCGCGTTCAGTTGCCGTGCTGCGCGATCTGGCGGCCGATGCGCCGATCGCTGTGGTGTTCAGCCGGCCGCTGACTCACGCAACCCTGCAACTCAAGGGCACTCGTCCACGCATTCAGCCACTGGCGCCGGGAGACCGTGAAATCATGCGGGCTTACGCCGCAGCGTTCAGCATGGAAATCATCGCGCTTGGCCATGCGCACGGCTTCTCGCATGCGTTGATGGCACCGGCCGGTGATGAGGCGGTGGCTGTCGCTTTCCGTCCGGAAGCGGTATTCGATCAGACTCCCGGCCCTAAGGCCGGCATACGACTGGGACCGATAGCATGACGCTTACGCTGCGCGCGCTGCGACGCTGCTTCGAGGGCGCGGTGCCCGCCACCATCGCAACTTGTGCGCCGGACGGCATGCCGAATGTCGCCAAACTGTCGCATGTGCATTATGTCGACGATGCGCACGTGGCGCTGTCCTACCAGTTCTTCAACAAGACCCGCGAAAACATTCTGCACAACACCCGCGCCCACGTTGAAGTGCTGGACCCGGTCAGCGCCGCCCAGTACACATTGTCACTCGAATATCTGCGCACCGAAACCGAAGGGCCGATGTTCGAGAACATGAAGGCCAGGTTGGCCGCCATCGCCTCGCATACCGGCATGAGCAAAGTGTTCCGCCTGCTCGGCTCGGATGTCTACCGTGTACTGAATATCGAGGCGGCGCCGGGCGATGCGGCGTTGGAGAACTCACCGCGCGCGGAACTGCTATCCGGTCTGCGCGCCTGTCTCGATGAACTTTCCGGCTGTACCGATCTGGCGCATCTGCTCGATACGCTGCTGGAAGGCCTTGAACGACATTGGGATATCCACCATGCCATGCTGTTGATGCTTGACCCTGACGGCAAGCGTCTGTACACCGTCGCCAGTCGTGGCTATGCGGAATCCGGCGTCGGTTCGGAAGTGCGCATGGGCGAGGGCATCGTCGGCGTCGTCGCCAGCGCGCGCACGCCGATCCGTATCGGCTACGCGGTGCAGGAATACCGCTACAGCCAGGCCGCCCGCCAGAGTTTCGCCGCCAGCGCCGACGGCAACACGCTGGAAACCGAGATTCCATTCCCGGGACTACTGGAAACCGGCAGCCAATTGGCGGTGCCGTTGCTGCTGGCCGGACACCTGTCGGGCGTGCTGTATGTCGAGAGTCCGCTGGAACAGCGCTTCACCTATGAGGATGAGGACGCGATGGCCGTGCTGGCCAGCCAGTTGGCGCTCTACATCGATTTCCTGGCGCGCGGCGCAGAGCACCCCGTCGACGCCGAGCCATCCGCCAGCGCGCCGGTCGTGTCGGCGCGCGGCGTGGCGGTGTCGATTCGGCACTATGCGGCCGATCACAGTGTATTTGTCGACAACGACTACCTGATCAAGGGCGTTGCTGGCGCCATCTTCTGGAAGTTGCTGCGCGAGCAGGTCTCGACCGGGCGGGTCGAATTCACCAACCGCGAGTTGCGGCTGGACGTTTCGCTCAAGCTGCCGGACATCACCGACAACCTGGATGCCCGGCTGATCCTGCTGCAACGTCGCTTGGCCGAACGCTGTCCCTACCTCACCTTGGAAAAAACCGGACGCGGCCGCTTCCGCCTCAATGTCGGCCGGCCACTGCGACTGGTCGAGGCGACGGTCGGCTGAGTAGGCGTTCGCCGTTTCATATCAGGCTGCTGCTTCCGGACCGACCCGACCGCGCTAGGTCGAGCGCTGATGCAGCCAGCACCATGCCAGACCCGCAAGGGCGCGCTTCGCCATTCAGCCAGTTTCCCAGCAATGGCTCGAGCACTGGCTGGATCAGCGTGATCAGCGCCACCTTGCCGGCTTCGTCGTGTTTGATGAAGTAGTAACAACGCGAAACCGAGCACCGAGCAGAACACGCCGAGATAGACGATTGCGGCTTCGGCGCCTGTCGGTATGGCGCACGGCACGCCGCCATCTGCCTGGCACCAGGCGGCGACAAAAGGCGGCAACGCCAAATCAGCGAACCGGCTGTGGTGGCCAATGGTGGGCTGTCATAGCCGATGAGCTTCAACCTATACAGGATTGACTACCGACTGATCGGCTTATACCGAATTCGCTTCGGTTTCGCCCCTTCCTCGCCCAGGCGTTTGCGTTTGTCGGCTTCGTATTCCTGATAGTTCCCGGCGAAGAAGTTCCAGTGCGAGTCGCCTTCGCAGGCCAGGATGTGGGTGGCGATACGGTCGAGGAACCAGCGGTCGTGGCTGATCACCAGGACGCAGCCGGCGAATTCGAGCAGGGCGTCTTCCAGGGCGCGCAAGGTTTCCACGTCGAGGTCGTTGGAGGGCTCGTCGAGCAGCAGGACGTTGCCGCCCTGGATCAGGGTCTTGGCCAGGTGCAAACGGCCACGTTCGCCGCCAGAGAGGTTGCCGACGATCTTGCCCTGGTCGCCGCCCTTGAAGTTGAAGCGGCCCAGGTAGGCGCGGCTGGGCATTTCGAAACGGCCCACCGTGAGGATGTCGGCGCCATTGGCAACGGCGTCGAAGACGGTCTTGTTGTCTTCCAGGCCTTCGCGGCTCTGGTCGACCGAAGAGACCTTGACGGTGGCGCCGATGTCGATGGCGCCGCTGTCCGGCTGCTCCTTGCCCTGAATCATGCGGAACAGGGTGGACTTGCCGGCGCCGTTCGGACCGATGATGCCGACGATGGCGCCGGGCGGAACGCTGAAGGTCAAATTGTCGATCAGCAGGCGGTCGCCATAGGACTTGGTGACGCCATTGAATTCGATCACCTTGTCGCCGAGGCGCTCGCCGGGCGGGATGAAGATTTCCTGAGTCTCGTTGCGCTTCTGGTATTCGTGGCTGTTCATTTCCTCGAAGCGGGCCAGTCGGGCCTTGGATTTGGCCTGGCGTGCCTTGGGGTTCTGGCGCACCCATTCGAGTTCCTGCTTCATCGCCTTCATGTGGGCGTCGATCTGCTTGTTCTCGGTTTCCAGGCGGGCTTCCTTCTGTTCCAGCCAGCTGGAGTAGTTGCCTTTCCAGGGAATGCCGTGGCCGCGGTCGAGTTCGAGAATCCATTCGGCGGCGTTGTCGAGGAAGTAGCGGTCGTGGGTGACGGCGACCACAGTGCCGGGGAAGCGGACCAGGAACTGTTCCAGCCATTCAACCGACTCGGCGTCGAGGTGGTTGGTGGGCTCGTCGAGCAGCAGCATGTCGGGTTTGGACAAGAGCAGCTTGCATAAAGCGACTCGGCGTTTCTCGCCGCCGGAGAGGTTCACGATGACGGCGTCCCAGGGCGGCAGACGCAGGGCGTCAGCAGCGATTTCCAGTTGCGTCTCGGTGTCGTTGCCGGCGGCGGCGATGATCGCCTCCAGTCGGGCCTGTTCCTCGGCGAGTTTGTCGAAGTCGGCGTCCGGTTCGGCGTAGGCGGCGTAGACCTCTTCCAGTTTCTGCTGGGCCTGCATGACTTCGCCCATGCCGGTTTCGACTTCCTCGCGTACCGTCTTGGCCGGGTCGAGCGCTGGTTCCTGCGCCAGGTAACCGATGGAAATGCCGGCCAGATGCTGTACCTCGCCGTCGTATTCCTTGTCGGCGCCGGCCATGATCTTCAGCACAGTGGACTTGCCGGAGCCGTTCAGGCCGAGCAGGCCGATCTTGGCGCCGGGGAAGAAAGACAGGGAGATGTCCTTGATGATCTGGCGTTTCGGGGGAACGATTTTGCTGACGCGCAGCATGGACATGACGTATTGGGCCATGGGGATTCTTTCTTTCAATAGCCGGTGAATAGGAAATCGAGGGCGGCGAGGATGTCGTCGCGGTGGGAGGCGAGGTTGGCAACCGGATGCTTCAGGCTTCGCGTTGCGATGGCGGCGAGTTCCTGTGGCCGCAAGAAGAACTCTTCGTCGCCGATATGCATGACTGGGTTGAGGCGGAGCACCGGGATGACACTGGCGTCCGTTTTCAGGCGCAAGGGCGCGACCACCGTGGCATCGAAGTTGCCCAGGAGATCGCTGGGCAGCGCCACCAGATACGGAACCCGTGCCCGGCTGGCTGGGTTGGGGTTGGTATAGACATCGAACTGCGCCATCAGAACAGCCTCATGCCGTCGCTCCACAGGCCATGCTCGGCGATCTCGCGGTTGTACGCTTCGATAGCCGTCTTATTCTCTTCAAGCCACTGTTTTTCCTTGGCTTTCTTGACTTCGGCGGCGAGAGCGGTTTCCAGCGTGCGCGACAGATTGATGCCTAGGGCGCGGGCCTCTTCGACCAAGTCGGCGCGGATACTGAGGTTGGTGGCTTTTTTCGGGACAGCGTTCATAGCGGTCTCCTTTGTGGATAATGCGCATAGACTGCACGCATTAATCGTGCATTGTCAATGCTGTGTAGGAGCGACCTCCCGGTCGCGATTTGAGGTGGTTCGCGACCGGGAGGTCGCTCCTGCAGGGAGATTAAAACCGTTCGTCCTCGCGCAGATAGCGCCATTGCCCGGCCGGCACCTTGCCGAGCGAGATGCGCCCGAGGCGGATGCGCTTCATCGACACCATGCGCACGCCGACCGCCGCGCACATGTGGGCGATCTGACCGACACGGCAACCCTTGAGGGCGACTCGCAGGCGGGTTTCGTTCTGCCAGCTCACCTTGACGACCGGCGGGGTGCGGCCCTGGAAGGGGATGCCCCGGTTCAGACGGGCAAGCCCATCGGCGCCTAATTCACCATCGATCTCGACGACAATTTCATGCTCCAGCGTGGCGGCGTCCTCGGTCAGCTTGCGGGCAACACGCCAATCCTGGGTGTAGACCACCAAGCCACTGGCGCCGGTTTCCAATGGCGCGCAGGCCGTGAGTTGCGCGAAATGCAGCTTCAGCGGGCGCAGGCCGGAGCGGTCTTCCTCCCACAGGCTGTCGGCGCTGAGGCATTGCAACGCGGGTGTGCCCTCCTGGGTGTCGCCGTGCTCGGTCCAGGCGCCGACCGGTTTGTTCAGCAGCAGGGTGATGGGCTCGACCAGGCTGATATCGGCCCGGGTATCGATGTCGATGGCTTCGTCGGCGACCCGGAACTGGGGTTCTTCGATGACCACGCCGTTGACCCGCACCCAGCCACCGGCGATCAGCAGTTCGGCTTCGCGGCGGGAGCAGGCGCGCAGTTCGGCGACGCGCTTGGAGAGTCGGATGGGTTCGCTCATGAGATCAGGCACGTACCTTGCGGTAGGCGGCGAGCAGACGCTGGTGAATCGGACTGCCCTCGAAATCGGCGCCCAGAGTGGTCAAGCCGAAGAAACGTTCGTCCTGGTTGAACAGGGCGAAGGCCTGGTTCAGCGTCTCGCGGCCATAAAGCAGGGTCAGGGCCGGTTCGAACGGTACCGGTTCGGCGAGCCGGACCAGATCGGCGATGCAGCGGTAGACCTTGAGGCGTGCCGGGCTGCGCTGGCCGTACTGGGCCATCCAGGCGCAGCCTTCGAGGATGGCGTCGTCGTCGCCCAGGGCCAGGGCCAGCAGCAGCTTCAGTTCGCCGATGCGCAGCCCGGACCAGGGCGACTCCGGCTCGGCGGCCAGGCCGATGAGCACGGTCACCAGACGGTCGTCGGCCAGTTCCAGATCAAGAATCAGATCGAACAGGTCGGCGCATTCGTCGTCGTTCAGATCCGGCAAACGCGCCAGGGCCGGGCGGATCAGATTGCCGACGCTGTTGTTGTCGAATTCGAGTTCTTCCATCGGGTAGATTTCCGAGACGCCGGGCACCAGAATGCGGCAGGCGTAGACCCCGAGATGGGTGAAATCGGCGATGTACAGGTCATGGCCATCGGCCTGGAGCGCGGCACAGGACCAGGCGTAATCCTCTTCGGTGGTGGTGCCGAAGTTCCAGTCGACGAATGCGTAGTTGGGCGTGTCGCGCAGGAAGTCCCAGGCGATGACGCCGCTGGAATCGACAAAGTGGATTTCCAGATTCTTGGCGTCGGCGATCTCGGACTGATCGAAGCCAGGCGCCGGGAATCCGGCCAAGGCGTCGAGGGCGCGGCCTTGCAGGAGTTCGGTGAGGGCCCGTTCCAGGGCCACCTCGAAGCGTGGGTGGGCGCCGAAACTGGCGAAACAGCCCTGGTCGTCGGGGTGCAGCAGGGTGACATTCATCACCGGGTACTGGCCGCCCAGCGAGGCATCCTTGACGACGATGCCGAAGCCGGCGGCACGCAGGTCGCGGATGCCGGCGGCAATGCGCGGGTAGCGTTCGATGACCGCCTCGGGCACGTCCGGCAGGCAGAGGCCATCCTGGATGATGCGGAACTTGATGTGCCGCTCGAAGATTTCCGAGAGCGCCTGGGTGCGCGCCTCGGCCAGGGTGTTGCCAGCCGACATGCCATTGCTGACATACAGGTTGCCGATCAGGTTCACCGGGAAATACACCACCGTGTCATCGCTCAGGCGCCGGTAGGGCAGGGCGCAGATGCCGCGTTCGGTATTGCCGGAATTCAGGTCGATCAACTGGTCGGCGCGGACGCTGTTGTCCGGGTTATAGACCGCCTGCAACTCGGGGGTCAGCAGGTCCACCGGCCAGGCCTCGGCCTCGTCGAGCGCGAACCAGCGTTCTTCCGGGCTATGAACATAGGCCCGCTCGGCCAGGCTGGCGCCGAGATAGAAGTGGGTCCAGAAATAATTGGTCGAAAGCCGCTCGAGAAACTCGCCAAGGGCGCTGGCCCGCGCCGCCAGTTCCGAGCCGCCCTTGCCGTTGCTGAACAGCAGCGTGCAGTCCCGGTCGCGGATATGCACCGACCAGACGCCCTCCACCGGATTCAGCCAGGAGCGCTCCTCGATATGGAAATCCAGGGCATCGAGCTTGCCGAGCAGGGTGCGGATGGAGGCCTCGAGCGAGGCGTCCTTGCCGGGGATGAAACTTTCGGTGGCGGGCATGGGCAGCTTTCAAATGAACAGGCGACAGGATACGCGATGCGTCAAGGCCGGCCTAAACCCGCGTCCCGAAATGCTTGTCTGAAGCGCCCCGGTAACAGGTTCGGCGTAACATATCGGCATACGCAACCCAGTTCGATACGGAGCTTCATCATGCCTCACCCCCTCGCCGGCCAAGCCGCCCCCGCCGACGTTCTCACCGACATTCCGGCCCTGCTTGAAGCCTACAACGACGTCCCCGACGTCAACGAAGCCACCCAGCGCGTTGCCTTCGGCACCAGCGGTCATCGCGGCAGCGCCTTCAACAAGAGCTTCAACGAGGCGCACATCCTGGCGATCAGCCAGGCGGTCTGCGAATACCGCGCCGGGCAGGGCATCGCCGGGCCGCTTTTTCTGGGCATGGACAGCCATGCCCTGTCGGCGCCGGCGCAACGCACCTGCCTGGAAGTCCTGGCGTTGAACGGCGTCGAGGTGCATCTCCAGGCCGATGACGGCTTCACGCCGACGCCGGTGATCTCGCGGGCCATTCTGGTCCATAACCGGCACGTTTCCGTACCGCGCGCCGACGGCATCGTCATCACCCCGTCGCACAACCCGCCGCGCGATGGCGGCATCAAATACAACCCGCCGCACGGCGGCCCGGCGGATACCGACGCCACCGGCTGGATCGAGAACCGGGCCAACGCCCTGATGGCCGACGGCTGCAAGGACGTCAAGCGCATCCCGTATGGCCAGGCACTGGCGATGCCGACGACCCACGCCATCGATTTCGTCACGCCTTATGTCGACGATCTGGGCGCCGTGATCGACATGGCGGCGATCCGCAAGGCCGGCCTCAAGATCGGCGTCGACCCGCTGGGCGGCGCGGCGGTGGCCTACTGGAAACCCATCGCCGAGAAGTACGGCCTGAATCTGCAAGTGGTCAATCCCAAGGTCGATCCGGCCTTCGGCTTCATGACCCTGGACCACGACGGCAAGATCCGCATGGACTGCTCCAGCCCGTTCGCCATGGCCAGCCTGGTGGCGCTCAAGGACCAGTTCGACATCGCCTGGGGCAACGATGCCGACGTCGACCGGCACGGCATCGTCACGCCCTCGGTGGGCCTGATGAACCCGAATCACTTCCTCGCCGTGGCGATCAACTACCTGCTTACCCATCGGCCGCAATGGCCGGCCACGGCGGCGGTCGGCAAGACCCTGGTGTCGAGCGCCATGATCGACCGTGTCGTCAATGGCCTGGGCCGCAAATTCGTCGAGGTGCCGGTGGGCTTCAAGTGGTTCTCGCAAGGCCTGCTCGAAGGCACGTTCTGCTTCGGCGGCGAGGAGAGCGCCGGGGCATCGTTCCTGCGCCGCGACGGCTCGGTCTGGACCACCGACAAGGACGGCATCATCCTCGGTCTCCTCGCTGCCGAGATCACCGCCGTCACCGGCACGGACCCGGGCCGGCACTATCAGGAACTGGCGGCGAAGTACGGCGCGCCGTTCTACGTGCGCATCGACGCCGCGGCGACGCCAGCACAGAAGGCCGCCTTCAAGCAACTGACGCCCGAGAAGGTCACGGCGGCGACCCTGGCCGGCGAGGCGATCACCGGCAAGTTCACCAAGGCACCGGGCAACGGCGCCGCCATCGGCGGCCTGAAAGTGGCGACCGAGAACGGCTGGTTCGCGGCGCGGCCGTCAGGCACCGAGGATATCTACAAGATCTACGCCGAGAGTTTCAAGAGCGCCGAGCACCTCGACGCCATCGTTCGCGAGGCGCAGGCCATCGTCAGCGACGCGCTGGCGGGGTGAGTGAAATCGGCGCCTCTCGGGCGCCGATCCTGCCAGTCTGTCGGGCTGAGCCGAGGCGAAGTCCGACGGAGTGGTGACTAGCGCTTCACCGGCAGGCGCGACATGTAGTCGCTGACCGCGTGGATATCCGCTTCGCTATAAGGTTGCAGCAGCTTGACCATCTTGGCGTTGGAGTTGTTGCGGCCGTGGTCGCGGCTTTCCAGGGTTTGCCGATACAGGTACAGGTAATGCTGGCCGGCGACTCGGGGAATGAATTTTTTCGCGTCGCCTTCGCCGTTCTTGCCGTGGCAACTGGCGCACTGGCGGGTGTAGAGCTTCTCGCCATGTTCGAGCATCTCGCCCTCGCCCTGGACATTGGCCGGGATCGGCAGGCTGTTCAGGTAGGCGGCGATATCGGCGACTTCCTCGGTGGCGACCACGTCGCCTTCGATGAAGGGGTGCATCTTCGGGCTGGCGCGGCGTCCGGCGCGCACGTCGACCATCTGTTTGATCAGTACCGAGACATGCTGGCCGGCGAGTTGCGGGTAGCCCGCTTCCGGTTTGCCGGACGCGTCGGCTTTATGGCAACCCCGGCAGATCGTGTAGGCCTCCTGACCTTTCACGGCGTCGGCCTTGTATTTGACCAGGCGGGCGATTTCGGCGTCGGGATTGGCGGTCAGCGCGACCTTGGCGGGGCTCGCCGGGGCTTGCGGCGCGGCGCCGGATTCGGCCGCGAAGGCGGATACCGCGCTCAGGCAGGCGAGGGCAAGGGCGATCAGGGATGACTTCATGGGCGATTTCCTCATTTCAGGCTGGCCATATATTGCGCGACGGCTTCGGCTTCCTCGGGTGTCAGACGTTCCGCGACGGTGCGCATAATCTTGGTGCCATAGTTACGTTTACCGGAGGCATATCGCTTCATTTCCTCCAGGGTGTAATCGACGTGCTGGCCAGCGACACGCGGAAACTTCGCCGAGCCGGTGCCGTCTTCTTCATGACAGCCGTCGCAGGAGGGTACACCGCTTTTCGAATTGCCTTCGAGATAGATCTTTTTACCCGCGGCAAGCAGTTCCGGCTTGGTGACCTCGGCCGGCTTGGCTTTCTGGCTGGCGTAATACAAGGCGACGTCGATCATGTCCTGTTCGTTCAACGGGCTGGTCATCGGTGCCATGATTTCGCTGATACGGTGCTCGGCCTTGTACGCCTGCAATTCCTTGAGGAGGTAGACGGCATGCTGTTCGGCCAGTTTGGGAAAGGTCGTCGTTTCGCTGTTGCCATCGACGCCATGGCAGCCGGCGCAGGTTTCCGAGGCCAGTGCCTTGCCTTTGGCGGGATCGCCCTTCAGGGCCGGCGCGGCGAGGGTTAATGATGCACCCATCACCAGCAGCACGGCGCTACTCAGCGTAAAACGTCTGGTCTTCCTCATCTATGCACCCAAGTCAGGCTGAAAACAGCGAAAATGATACCTTGCAAGCCCACTCGGTGTCTTGACTGCGTGGCCGTTATTGACTTGGATCAAGAACCATCGGACTCACGCGGAACGCTGCCCAATGAGGAGTACGGAATGACTCAGGACTTTCGCCAACCCGGCCCCCATCAGGCATCCGTCGGTCAGGAGCGCAGCCAGCTTGATCCCGGTCGGCGGGTCGTATTGCTGAGTCTGTATGCCTCCTCGTTTGCCTTCCTGCTCGCCGGTGTCTGGCTGCTCGTCGGCGAGCAGAGTCTGTTGAGCGCGGATATCGCGTCCATCGTCGGGGCGGCCTTGATCATTACGGCGCTTTCGGATGTCGTGGTGGTGGCGGTATTGAAGCGCCTCTGGTTCAAAAATACGCCGCGCCGGTAGGCGCGCGTCTGTGGCGATAGCCGTCTCTCGGGCTAGAATACCGGGACGATAAAGGAGACAACACCCATGAAACACACCCCCAGGCTGGTTCTGATCGCACTGCTGTTACAAGGCTTGGCCGCGCTCGCGCATGCCGAAGGCAACCCCTATGACGATGCCGTGCATGTCTATGGCTGCGCCGACTACCCCAAGGCGCTGAAACTGTTCATCCCGCTCGCCGAGCAGGGCGACCGGCTGGCGCAGTTCCAGGTTGGCATGATGATCGAGCAGGGTCAGGGCACCGACCCCAGCCTGGCCCAGGCCTTCGATTGGTATTTGAAGGCGGCGCAGAAAGGGGTTGCCGACGCCTACTTTGCCTTGGGGCAGATCTATAGCCGTGGTGAAGTGGTCGCCAAGGACCCGGTTCAGGCCTACGCTTGGTTCGATCTGGCGATGAAGGGCGGCCATGCCGTGGCCGGCGACTGGCTGAGGAAGGAATCGTCCAGACTAAAGCCTGAGGAATTACCGAAAGCGGAAATCATCGTCGCCGAGTGGCTGAACAAGTTCAAGAAGCCCTGACCAGCAACTTCAGTCGGGGAGAGCGATGCGGCCTTCCTTGCTGAACTGGTAATCCTTGAAGATGTGCTCGGCGCTGAGTAGCTGGTAGTGGCCGTCGGCGTCGCGCACCGAGGTGTCCTTGAGCTTGTAGGTGTAGTGCCCGCAGGTCCAGATGTCGAAGTTGCGCATATGCGTGCACAGGCAGGTCTTGTCGTAGACCTTGATCTTCTTGGCGTCGGGATGTGCCGCGACTTCACGGTTATAGGCTTCGACGTAGGCGCATTTGCCGTTGCTGTCGAGGATGTAGCCGTAGGCTTCGCAGTTAGGGCGGATGCCTGAGCCGATGCCCGGGCTGTTCTTGAGCATGCGCATCGGGTAGCCGGTCGGTGAAATGCCGTTGACCTCGATGTCTTTTTCTTCCGCTTTGAAATATTCCTGCTTGACCGGGTCCGGCAGGCCGCACTCCTTGCTGACCGTGAAGCGCGTCGCCACCTGGACGGCGGCGGCGCCCGCCTCCAGGAAGCCGGTGGCTTCGCTGCCGGTGAAGATGCCACCGGCCGGGATCACCGGGATCTCCAGATGTTCCGCCTTGAGGTAGGCAATCACCTCGGCATTGATCGTCGCCAGGTCGTAGTCCATCCAGTCGTCCAGGCCGAAGCCGAGGTGGCCGCCGGCGAGCGGGCCTTCGACGACGATGTAGTCGGGCAGGCGGTTGGTGCGGGCGTTCTTGCGCAGGAAGAGCTGCAGGGCGCGCAGCGACGAGACGATGATGCCGAACTTGGCATCGCGGAAGCGCGGGTGATCCTCGATGAGGCCGAACGAACCGAGGTGTAGTCCGGCGGCCAGGGTGATGCCGTCGATGCCGGCGTCCAGGGCCGCCTTGAGTCGAATCTTCAAGGTCTCCCTGGGCGCGTTCATGGTCAGCTTTTCCATGCAGTTGATGAACACCAGGCCGTCGCCCTGCTTGGCGTCCATCGCCTTACGCACATGCAGGCGGGTCGCTTCCTCGATATGGCCGAGGTCGAATTTGACATCGGACTTGTCGGTGTTGGCGACGTTGTATTTGTATTGCTTAAGCTTGTTCTTGACGAACTTAGTGTCGTAGCGCCGGTCTGAAACCGTAGGCACCATGGCGTCGGAGATGTGGCCGACGCCGCCCAGCCGCGCGGCTTCGAGCGCCAGATCGACCGTGGAAATATCCACCCCCATGCCGCCGATCATGATCGGCACCAGCTCGTGTTTGCCCAGGCGGAGGCGGAAATCATCCACGCATTTCATCGTCGTCAACCGTATTCAGTGGTGGCCGCCCGGTAGGTCGGGGCGGTCGCAAAAGGCTCAATGATAAGACACTCGGCTGGTCCGCGCCCGGAAAATTGCGACCCGGTGCCCGCCTCGTGCCTGACAAAGATCAATCCCATGACCAGGCAGATTGGCCAGGGACAAATCTACCGTGTTATCTTCTTTGCTTGAATCATCACGAGACTATTCATGGCGCTGTCGGACTACGTGCATACCTTTGGCCAATGGCTGCTCGCCCGTCATGGCGAGCGGGTGCACAAGATTGCCCTGGATGCCGGCTTCACCTGCCCAAACCGCGACGGCAGCAAGGGTGTCGGTGGCTGTACCTTCTGCAATAACGCTTCGTTCAGCCCGAACGAGCCGGCTCCGGATGCCGCGGCAAGTGGTTCGCCCCGGTTTCCCGAACCAGCCAGTGATGCCGGTGGCCCGTTGTTGTTGCCACGCAAACGCCTGCCCGGGGCGCTGCCGGCGCAGCTCGACTCGGGCCGGCAAGCGATTGCCAAGCGCACGCGGGCACGCAAATTCATGGCCTATTTCCAGGCGTATACCAATACCTATGCCGAGATTGACCGGTTGCGCGCGCTCTATGACGAGGCGTTGAGCCACGGCGATGTGGTCGGCCTGTCGGTGGGTACCCGCCCGGATTGCGTGCCGCCCGCCGTGCTTGATCTGCTCGCCGAATACCGCGACCGGGGGTTGGAGGTCTGGCTGGAACTGGGCCTGCAATCGGCCTTCGACGAGAGTCTGGCACGGGTCAACCGGGGGCATGGCTTCCGCGAATACGTGCAGACCTGCCATGCCGCCAGGCGCATGGGTTTGCCGGTCTGCGCCCATCTGATCGTCGGACTGCCGGGGGAAGGCGAATGGCATTACCGCCAGACCCTGGCGCGCGTTCTGGAGGAGGGCGTCGAAGGCCTGAAGCTGCACCCGCTGCACGTCGTCCGCCATACCCAGCTCGCCAACCAGTGGCGGCGGGGCGAGTACACGCCGTTGACCATGGATGATTACATCCGCATTGCCGCCGACCTGATCGAGTACACCCCCGAGGAGGTCAT
Organism: Hydrogenophilales bacterium; assembly: GCA_016703155.1. GTDB lineage: Bacteria > Pseudomonadota > Gammaproteobacteria > Burkholderiales > Thiobacillaceae > JADJCP01. The sequence goes on along the minus strand of JADJCP010000001.1, from coordinate 110,488 downwards.
CTACCACCGTGTCACCGGCACTTCGCCGCGCGATGTCTTGCTTGCCCCGGATTGGTGTCAGCACAAATGGATCGTCCTGAACGGCATCGAAAACACCTTGCGGGCGCGGGGCACGCGTCAGGGCAGTCGTGCGCTGAATCTCAACCAGGACTTGAAGAATGTTGCCTGAACCGTTGTTGGAATTGATTTGTCCGGCCGGAAGCCTGCCCGCACTCAAGGCGGCCGTGGATCATGGCGCCGACGGTGTTTACCTGGGACTGAAGGACAATACCAACGCCCGAAATTTCAGTGGCCTCAACTTCGACGAGAAGTCGCTGGCCGAAGGCATACGCTATGCCCAGGCGAAAGGGCGCAAGGTGCTCATGGCCCTGAACACCTATCCGCAGCCGGCCACCCTCAGCCGCTGGCACGCGGCCGTCGACAAGGCCACCGAGCTGGGGGTGGACGCCGTCATCCTGGCCGACCCCGGACTGATGGCCTATGCCAACCGGACTCACCCCGACCTGCGCCTGCATCTGTCCGTGCAGGGCTCGGCGACCAGCTACGAGGCGGTGAATTTCTACCGCGAACGTTTCGGCATCCGGCGCGCCGTCCTGCCGCGCGTCCTGTCGCTGCCGCAAGTGGAAAACGTCATCCGCAATACCGAGGCGGAGATCGAACTGTTCGGTTTCGGCGGCCTGTGCGTCATGGTCGAGGGCCGTTGCCTATTGTCTTCGTATGCCTGCGGCGATTCACCGAACACCTTCGGCGCCTGTTCGCCGGGTCACGCGGTGCGTTGGCAGCAGACCGACAAAGGCATGGAGACGCGCCTCAACGGCATCCTCATCGACCGTTACGCCGACAACGAAAAGGCCGGCTACCCGACCTTGTGCAAGGGCCGCTTCGAGGTCCAGGGCGACACTTATTACGCACTGGAAGAGCCGACCAGCCTGAACACCCTGGAGATGCTGCCGGAGATGCACCGCCTGGGCGTCGCCGCCATCAAGATCGAAGGCCGGCAGCGCAGCCCGGCCTACGTCGCCCAGGTCACCCAGGTCTGGCGCGCCGCCATCGACGCGGTGAAGAAATCCGCCGCGACCTTCGCGGTACAGCCCGCCTGGCACGCGCAACTCGACAAGATCTCCGAGGGCAGCATGCATACCCTCGGGGCGTATTACCGGCCATGGAAATGATGAAACTCTCGCTCGGCCCGCTCCTTTATTACTGGTCCCGCGAGGACACGCTTGCCTTTTACGGCGAGGCCGCCGGCTGGCCGGTGGACATCATCTATCTGGGTGAGACGGTTTGCTCGCGGCGTCACCTGATACGCGTGCAGGATTGGCTGGACCTGGCCGCGACCCTGGCCGACACCGGGAAAGAGGTCGTGCTCTCCAGTCAGACGCTGATCGAATCGGAGTCCGACCTGAAGATGCTGCGCAAGCTGGTCGGGCAGGGCCGCTTCAAGGTCGAGGCCAACGAGTTCGGTGCCGTGCGCCTGTGCGCCGAGGCGAAGCTGCCTTTTGTCGCCGGGCCGACGCTCAACGTCTACAACCCGGAAACCCTGGCCATGCTCTCCGAATCGGGCGCGGTGCGCTGGGTGCCGCCGGTGGAGATGCCGCGCGACATGATCGCCGCCATGCCTGTTCCCGAGAATGTCGAAACCGAGGTGTTCGCCTATGGCCGGCTGCCCCTGGCCTTCTCGGCGCGCTGTTTCACCGCCCGGCACTACAACCTGCAAAAGGACGACTGCCAGTTCAAATGCCTGGAGCATCCGGACGGCCTGACCCTGCGAACCCGCGAGGCCCAGGATTTCCTGACCCTGAACGGCATCCAGACCCAGTCCGGCAAGGTGCACAGCCTGGCGCACCGCTATGCCGATCTGGACGGCAGCAAGGTCGACGTATTGCGCCTGTCGCCGCAGCTCCGGCACATGGGACGGGTCGTCGAGGTCTTCCGGCAGCTTGCCGACGGTGCCCTGAACGCCAAGGATGCACCCGGTCGGCTCGACCGCCTGATTCCCGGCCAACCCTACGATGGCTACTAACTGGGCGGACCGGGTCTTGATTACCACCCAGCCTGAACGGAGTCTTCCAATGCGCCTGCCCAACTTCCCCCAGCCCCTGGCCCGCGTTCTGCGCCGTCTGCCCGCCTTGCCGGCCTCGGCCAGTCTGGTGGCCTTGTTGAATCTGGTGGCCTGGAAATCCCTGAAAGACCTGGATTGGGCTCCGTTGCGCGGCCGGCGCTTCTGCGTGCATCTGCGCGACACCGGCCTGCGCGCCTATTTCTCGGTCAGCCGGCATGGCTTCGTCACCGAGGTCAACGAGCAGGCCGACGTCACCTTCACCGCCACGACCGAGGACTTCGCCCGCCTGGCCTTGCGCGTCGACGACCCGGATACCCTGTTCTTCAACCGCCGCCTGCTCATCGAGGGCAACACCGACCTGGGCCTGAGGGTCAAGAACATGCTCGACGCCGTCGAACTGGAAACCGTGATGCAACACCTGCCCGCCGCCCTGTCGCGGGTGGTCGCGAACGTCAGGCTGAAGGCGCAACAGCGGGAGATCGCCGGGGCGCATTGAGCGGCGCGCTGTAGGAGCCCGCTTGCGGGCGATATCCGCGCTTTGCGGCGTGCTGTCGATTAATCGCCCGCAAGCGGGCTCCTACAGGCTTGCCCACGGCGCTACAATCCCCGGTCAGGGTGTGAAACGCCAGCGTATGCGGGTGGACCCCGACCGTTAAACCTCAGGGAACACTCAGCTTGGCCAAGGACAAAACCCTTTACGTCTGCAACGAATGCGGCGGCCAGACCAACAAATGGCAGGGCCAGTGCCCGCATTGCCTGGCCTGGAATACCCTCGCCGAATCGGTCGCCGAGGTGCAGACACGGCGCTTCCAGGGGCTGGCGGCGGCGGGCGCGGTGCAGAAACTTTCTCAGGTGCAGGCGCGCGAAACGCCGCGCATTCCCACCGGCCAGTCGGAATTCGACCGCGTCCTGGGCGGCGGGCTGGTCCCGGGTGGCGTCGTCCTCATCGGCGGCGATCCGGGCATCGGCAAATCCACCTTGCTGTTGCAGGCCCTGGCGACCCTCTCAGGTCAGCACAAGACGCTCTACGTCAGCGGCGAGGAATCCGCCGACCAGATCGCCATGCGCGCCAATCGGTTGGGCCTCGATGGCGCCGACATTCCCCTGCTCACCGAGATCCGCCTGGAAGCCATCCTCGGCACCTTGCAGGCGGAAAAGCCCCAGGTCGCGGTCATCGACTCCATCCAGACGGTCTACACCGACGCCCTGACCTCGGCGCCGGGCAGCGTCTCGCAGGTGCGCGAATGCGCCCAGGAACTCACCCGGCACGCCAAGCAGAGCGGCACCACGGTGATCTTCGTCGGCCACGTCACCAAGGAAGGCACCCTCGCCGGGCCGCGCGTCCTCGAGCACATCGTCGATACCGTGCTCTATTTCGAGGGCGACACCGGCTCCAGCTTCCGGCTGATCCGCGCCTTCAAGAACCGCTTCGGCGCGGTCAACGAGCTGGGCGTATTCGCCATGACCGACAAGGGCCTGAAGGGCGTCAACAACCCGTCGGCGCTGTTCCTGAACCGTTCGGAGCGCGAAGCGCCCGGCTCCTGCGTGGTGGTCACCCAGGAAGGCACCCGGCCGCTGCTGGTGGAAATCCAGGCGTTGGTGGATACCGCCCACACGCCGACGCCGCGCCGACTCACCGTTGGCCTCGACCCGAATCGCCTGGCCATGCTGCTCGCTGTGTTGCACCGCCACGGCGGCATCGCCTGCTTCGATCAGGATGTCTTCGTCAATGCCGTCGGCGGGGTGCGCATTAACGAACCCGCCGCCGACCTGGCGGTGCTCATGGCCGTGGTCTCGTCGATCCGCAACAAGGCGCTTACCCACAAACTGGCGGTATTTGGCGAGATCGGCTTGTCGGGAGAAATCCGCCCGGTGCAGCGCGGTCAGGAACGCCTGAAGGAGGCCACCAAGCTGGGCTTCAACCGCATCCTCGCGCCCAAGGCGAATCTGCCGAAACAGGTGCCGGCGGGCGTCGAGGTCAGGGGGGTGGTGACGTTGAGCGAGGCCCTGGATTACTTGCGCGAACTCGGCTGAAGCCGGCTACACCTTGCGCAGATAGCAGGCCTTCAGCATGAAGTTGCCGGCGTCCATCTTGCAGTCGACTTCGTGGTCGCCGCCGGCCAGGCGGATGCTCTTCACCTTGGTGCCCATCTTCAACGTGATGGATGAGCCCTTCACCTTCAGATCCTTGATCAGTACCACCGAGTCGCCATCCGCCAGGGCATTGCCATTGGCATCGCGGATGACCGCATCCGTGTCGTCGGTGGCATTGGCGGCGGTCTGCATCGGCCACTCGTGGCCGCAGTCGGCGCAGACGTAGTTCGCGCCATCGGGGTAGGTGTTTTCCATCGCGCATTGCGGGCAGGCGGGCAGGTTGGACATGAGGGCTTTCGAATAATGAGAAGTGCCGGAAGTATGCACGACGGCTCCCGGCGAGAGAACCCGAGAAGACTCAGGTCTTGCCGAACTTTGCGGCCAGCCAGGTCAATCCGGCCGCGCCGATCAGCAGGCCGAAGGCGATGCCAAGATTGTTGAGGCGCTCCGGCGCCGCCAGCAGCAGGATGCCCAGACCCAGCATCATCAACCCCGAGAGCAGTTTCAGCAGACGGCCTTCGCGCTCGGTGAGCTTGCGCGCGCCCATGCCGCGCACGAAGGCGAGGACGATAAGCAGCAGCGGCAGGACATAGATGACGTTGTAGAGGGCCAGGTAAAGATAGTGCTGGGCGGGGTCGGGGGCGTGCAGGGTGAGCAGGCGGGTGTAGACCATGGGGAAACCGGCGGTGCAGAGCAGTTCGTAGAAGTTGGCGGCCACGGCCAGAACCACGGTGGCGGCCAGCATCGCCGGCAGGCTGCCGGCGTTGAGGATGCGTCGGCCGCGCTGGAAGATGTCCGACTTGCGTGCTTCCGGGATAGACAGGCTGACGCCCTGCTTGAAGGCGAAGTAATCCTTGACGTTGATCAGGCCGATCGCCAGGGCCACCAGGCCGGCGGTGGCCGTCACCCAGGGCAGACTGCCCATCATGCGGAACAGGCCGAGCCAGGCGGCCATGAAGGCAAAGTACATCAAACCGGAAAACAGCACGAAGACGCCGCCGATGATCAGCATGCGGCGCCGGTCCTGCTGGTGCACAAGTAAGGAGAGCAGGAACAAAAGCACGAAGAAGGCGCAGGGGTTGAAGGCGTCCATGCCGGCGATCAGCACGGTGAGTGCCGGCAGGGAGAGCGACGCGGCATCGATCCGACCGAATCCGGGCAGGTCGATGGTCGTCGTCGATTCCGTAGGCGCGGCCCCCACCGCCTCGGGACCGGGGGCTTGCCGGCAATCCCGAAGCGCCGTCAACAAGGCCTGGCCGCTGGTCGCGGCGCTATCCCAACCGACCTCCATGCGGCCGCAATAGATGAAGGCAGGCACCGACTGCGCCTCCTGCCCGAGCGCCCGGGCCATCGCCGCATAGCGCTCGACATGCTCCGGGTGGCGGGTCAGTTCCAGGTCGTGCAGGTGGATCCAGGGATGGGTTTGGACCAGATTCAGAACCTCGGGTCGGGCGTCGAGGCAATGCGGACAGCGCGCCGACCAGAAAAACCAGAGATCGACCGTGGCCTGACCATCCGCGCCGAGCCCTTTCCAGGCCATCGGCGGCTGGGCGCCTGCGCCGACTGGCAAAATCAGCCAGAGGCACAGCAGGCCGGCGAAAAAGAGGGCAATCCGTCGTGTATCGTGCATAACCGAACTGATCCTGTAGCCTGAATGCAGCGAAGCGAAATCCAGGGTTCCCGGATTCAGGCATGCTTGGGTCTATATAGGGCATCACTTCGTTTCATCGTAGCAGGCGACCAGAACTATCCGCGCTAAATCAGCGTTCTCTCCCTGCCTCATGAAACGCCCGCTGTATCGGCGACAGCAAATACTCCAGCACGGAGCGGGTGCCCAGATTGATCTCCGCGACCGTCTGCATCCCAGCGGTCAGGGGATAACGGTGTCCATCGATCGCCAGGTGGTCGCTCTCCAACGTGACCAGGGTTCGATAGAACAGTTGGCCCGGCGCAGCCACGTCACCTGCGGTGACCATGCTGGCACGTACCGGGTTGAGCTCGATATACCGTGAACACAGCAGAAAATACTCCTCGGTCTGCACCACACTGGATTTGAAACGGCCTTCCCATAACGTGCCGGTACGCTTGTAGGCGCGATTGATGTATTGCACATAACGGCGCCCGACAAATTGCATGAGGCGGCTGGGCCCTTCGGGTGTCTCCGACGCGACCAGCAAGTGAACGTGGTTGGTCATCAGGACGTAGGCGTGGATGGCACAACGGTAATCGGCAGCCGATTTCTTCAGCCAATGGAGGTAGCACTGATAATCCTCCTCGGCGAAGAAACACGGTTCCCGATTGACGCCGCGTTGCACGAGGTGCTGGGGCAGGCCGGGGGGTTTTATTCGAGGACGGCGGGGCATGGTTATTGACTCAGTTCAGAAATCAATTCGACACTGACCCCTTATCGCCTTTGCCATCAGCGCGTATTCGCGTGTCGTTGCCATGATTGTTTCTCCCGTGTTTAAATTAAATTACCTATTACATACGATCCATAAATTCGCGATCGAACGTGCCATCTGGCCTTGTGCCAACCCAGCCACATTTGTAGTGCACCATCGGCTCGCAATTAACCACAACCGGCGTCCGCAGAATCGTTTTGTTCTCAGGCTGCTTGTATCCTGTGTTTATTTTTTGAATTTGTTTAGCCGTTACGATCCCATCCCCAACACGCCTTGCCTCTTCATCAGGAGATGAAATTATTAAATTAGGGCGAACCAATTCACCAGGCAACTCAGCCAATGGTATGCGAACCCATTTATTTCTATGATATTTTAAGACAACGTAAGGCGGATTAGGCCTGCCCCATTTGTTGTATGACAGACATCCGGCTGGATTTGCGACTAAATAGACCGCCCCTTTATGAATTTCGAGCATCATGGGTAGAAAATTGGCACTACCCAGTTCTTCGCTGAAAGGGTCTTTCCAGGTAATTTCTTCGCCATCTCCTGAAAGCACAAATGTCAAGCGCTGATGGCCAATGGGTGGACTCTGGCCAATTTCACGCCTACCCTTTCTCACAACTGACCGCTCAACGATCAGCTTATTTCCGTCGTGAAGCAGTACCTCTTCTTTCCATGTGGTTCGATTGATCAAATCACATGCGGTGATCAAGCTCGGTGTCATGCCGAGCAGCATCAAGGTAGCTAATAACCTTGTTTGAGCCAGCCATGTGGTTCGTTGCAATTTGAAAATATTCTTATTCATGCGCTACCTCTTTTAGCGAATGCATCTGATGGTCAGGTATACCGATGCCTCCCAATTTGACCACCCCATCCACCGCAAACCCCTTGGGCGATTGGTGTCAAAAGGGGTCTGGTGTCAAAAGGGGTCTGTCAAAAGTGTCAAAAGGGGTCAGTGTCGATTTGTTTATATTCATGCGCTTCTCCCTGATATTCATCATCAAAATCCAAAGCCCGTTTGTTTCCCATCCAAACCCGATGCTCCGTCGGTTGGTTTTGCGGGCCGTCCTCGGCACGCCTGGGTTCGCCTTATCCCAGCCGCCTTGCATAGCGTTTCGCTGAATCGGTCGTTCCCCAACGGCTGACCTTGGGCCAGCGCCAAGCGGATGTCGGTGATGGCCTCTTCATCGAGTTCGGTTCGGAACAGGGAACGATAGCTTGACTGCCTGTCGTGATCGGTCTTCCCACAGAAGGGGTCAGTGTTGATTTGTATTCCCGCACTCGTTTCTTCCTGGTATTCATCATCAAAATCCAAAACCCGTTTGCTCGCCGTCGATGCCAATCGCATCGCTGATCGATTTTGTGGGTCTCCCCCGTCTCGCCTGGGTTTGCCTTCCTCCCACGGCTTTGCACTGCGCTTCACGAAAACGGCTATCTCCCAAGGGCTGGCCATGGCTCAACGCCAAGCGGATGTCCGGTAGCGCTTCTTTGTCCAGTTGAGGCCGAAACAGCGATCGGTAGTGAGCAATCCTGTCTTGACCGGATGCCCCCAACGCCACATCGGCGACCATGCCGGCCCGGACCGAGTTGAGTTCGATATAACGCGAGCAAAGCAGGAAGTAATGAGCTTCCTGCACGACGCTGGATTTGATACGGCCTTCCCACAACGTGCCGGTACGCTTGTAAGTCCGGTTGATGTATTGCACATACCGGCGGCCGACCGATTGCATGAGACGGCTGGGCCCTTCGGGTGTCTCCGGCGTGACCAGCAAGTGAACGTGATTGGTCATCAGGACGTAGGCATGGAGGGCGCAGTGATAATCGGCAGCCGATTTCTTCAGCCAATGGAGGTAACAGTGATAATCCTCTTCGGCAAAGAAACATGGCTCCCGATTGACACCGCGTTGCACGAGGTGCAGGGGCAGGCCGGGGAGTTGGATTCGGTGGCGGCGTGGCATAGTGTTATTGGCTCGGTTCAGAAATCAATCCGACACTGACCCCTTATTGGACCCGCTGAGTTTGAAAATTACTGCTTCAGTAACCGCAAATAACTCGTTTGGGGCCAACCTGCTTAAGATCTGGTGTATATCCAGAACTTGAGTTCTCTCGGGCTTTCTCCACAAGTGAAATGAGCCCCTCTATTTCGTTACTTCCCGCCGCCAGGAACAGATTCGTCGGATGGGGCTCAATGGCCTCAGTCAACATGGGTTCCGTCCACACACCGTTTTGAAACTGGTACTTCACATACCGACGACAACCCTCATTGATCGCGATCTTGGTGAAAACGTACCAAGTCTTGTTCGCGCTGATATCCAGTACCAGTGGTAGCTCTGCATAAGTTCCCCTAGGCCCAAGTTTTGTCGAGCGCCACTCGATGATCTGGCCAGTCTGTGCCGGGTATCTGAAGGCGGATGAGGTGCTCCATCGGAATGGAGCCCTGCCCATGCGGCCAGGCTGCGCCGCCACCTTGTGCTTGACTTCACGCTCTATGGTGATGGTTTCGCCCGGGTGCTCAGCTTCACTTCTTCTTGCCATATCACGTTGCGCGAACAAGAAAAAAAAGCCACAAGAGGCATACAAACCAATAGCGTAATAACAAGAGGCACTCGGCATTAACACAAAAGGGGTCAGTGTTGATTTGTATTCCCACATTCGTTTCTCCCCGGTATTCATCATCAAAATCCAAAACCCGTTTGCTCGCCGTCGATGCCAATCGCATCGCTGATCGATTTCGTGGGTCTCCCCCGTCTCGCCTGGGTTTGCCTTACTCCCACGGCTTTGCACTGCGCTTCACGAAAACGGCTGTTTCCCAAGGGCTGGCCCTGGCTCAACGCCAAGCGGATGTCCGGTAGCGCTTCTTCGTCCAGTTGAGGCCGAAACAGCGATCGGTAGTGAGCAATCCTGTCTTGACCGGATGCCCCCAACGCCAGATATTCGGCATGCGGGGTCAGTCGTTCATCGGTCAGGCTCAGACCGTTGTGCCGGTAACTTGACCAGCGATACAAGCCCGGATCGGCGACCATGCCGGCCCGGACCGGGTTGAGTTCGATATAACGCGAGCAAAGCAGGAAGTAATGAGCTTCCTGCACGACGCTGGATTTGATACGGCCTTCCCACAACGTGCCGGTACGCTTGTAAGTCCGGTTGATGTATTGCACATACCGGCGGCCGACCGATTGCATGAGACGGCTGGGCCCTTCGGGTGTCTCCGGCGTGACCAGCAAGTGAACGTGATTGGTCATCAGGACGTAGGCGTGGAGGGCGCAGTGATAATCGGCAGCCGATTTCTTCAGCCAATGGAGGTAACAGTGATAATCCTCTTCGGCGAAGAAACACGGCTCCCGATTGACACCACGTGCACGAGGTGCAGGGGCAGGCCGGGGAGTTGGATTCGGGGGCGGCGTGGCATAGTGTTATTGGCTCGGTTCAGAAATTAATCCGACACTGACCCTTTTTGGCCCGCTCAAGACTCTCACGCCATTCCAAGCCATACGGCCATGGCGCTTGACGCATGATGTCGCATGTAGTATCAATCCTACATGAGTGCCGCCACTAAATTGCTCGAATCCATGCGCCGTCATCCGCTTGATTGGCGTATCGAGCAGATGCAGACCGTGGCGCGTCGGTTGGGGATGGATGTTCGCTGCGAAGGCGGCAGTCATCATGTGTTCTCGCATGCGGGGGTGGCGGATGTCGTCAGCGTTCCGGCGCATCGGCCTGTCAAGCCCATATATGTTCGCCAATTCGTGGCGTTATGCGACAAGGTAAAGGAGTCCGAGCAATGAACGATTGGGTTAAGGTCATTCCGCGCATCAGTCCACCGTATCCCTTCGAGGCCTATACGCATATCGTCAGCCCTCTGTCGGCCGAGGACGGCGGCGGATTCTTGATTACTTTCCCCGACCTGCCGGGCTGCATGTCGGATGGCGAAACCGAAGCCGAGGCGGTAGCCAATGGACGCGATGCGTTTAGTGCGGTGGTATCGGCGCTGGCCGATATGGGCCGTGCGATTCCAGCCCCGTCCTTCCGGCCGGTCGACGCGGAAGTACCGAACGTATCCGGCAAGTTCGTTGCCCGCGTGCCTAAGTCGGTCCACGCGCAACTGACCACACGGGCCAAGGCTGAAGGGGTGTCGCTGAATACCTTGGTGCTGACCTACATCGCGGAAGGTCTTGGGCGCCACGATCATCACGCCTGACCTCCGGCCCGGACTTGGGCGGTGCTCACCGTCCTCGGCCCCAAATCGATCATCCCATCCACCTCCAACCCCCTCGGCAATTGATGCGCAATGAACAGCAGCGTCGCCGTGCCCCGCAGTTGGTTGACGGTGCGGGCGAAGGCTTCGGCGGTCGGCCCGTCCAGGTTGCTTGTGGCTTCGTCGAAGATGAGTATCCGGGGCCGCTTGAGCAGGGCGCGGGCGATGGCCAGGCGTTGCTTCTGGCCGCCCGATAACCCAGCGCCGCGTTCACCAATGGGGGTCTGGTAGCCCTGGGGCAGTTGTTCGATGACATCGTGGATTTCCGCCATCTTGCAGGCCATGACCACGTCGTCAAGGCTGGCGGTGGAGTGGGCGGCGACCAGGTTGTCGTAGATAGTGCCGGAGAACAGCACAGTTTCCTGGGGGACGACGCCGAAGTACTGGCGCAGTTCATTGGCGGCCAGGTGCCGGGTGTCGATGCCGTCCAGTTTCAGGCGGCCTTCCTGAGGCATGTAGAAGCCTTGCAGCAGCTTGGCCAGGGTGCTCTTGCCGCAGCCGGATGGCCCCATGATGGCGACGGCCTTGCCGGGCGGGATGACGAGGTCGAGCTGGCGATAGAGCCAGGGGTGCGCCTCGGAGTAGCGGAAGCCCAGGCCCAGGGCCTCGATGCGTCCCGGTCCGCCCAAGGGCCGACTGGGGGCGAGGGCGTAGGGTTCGCGCGGGGCGTCCATGATGTCGGCCAGGCGCTGGACGGCGACCTGGGTCTGCTGGAACTGCTGATACAGGCCGACCAACCGGAGCACGGGCTGGCTGAGCCGTCCGGCGAACATCTGGAAGGCGACCAGCATGCCCACGGTGAAGCCGTCGGCGCGCATGACGAGTAAGGCGCCCATGACCAGGATGCCCAGGCTTTGCGCCTGTTCCATAGTGGTGGCCAGGGTGTTGTAGGTGTTGCCGAGTTGGCGGGTGGCGAAGCCGGCCTTGAGGTAGTCGCCCAGATAGTCGCCGTAGCGCTGTTCCAGCCTGGGCTCCATTTGCAGGGATTTCACCGTCTCCATGCCGCCGATGTATTCGGTGAGGAAGGCCTGGTTGCGCGCGCCGGTGAGGAACTGGCGGTCGAGACGTTCCCTGAAAAGTGGCGTGACGAGCAGACTCAAAACGGCGACCAAGGCCAGCAGGGCCAGGGCGATGAGGGTGAGCTGCCAACTGTAGAAGGCCATCACGGTCAGGAACAGCAGCATGAAGGGCAAGTCGAGGATGAGGCTGACGGCGGCGCCGGTGATGAATTCGCGAATGGTCTCGATGCCTTGCAGGCGGGCGACAAGAGTGCCGGTGGGCCGGGCCTGGATGTAGGCATGCGGCAGGCGGAACAGGTGGCGGAAGACTGATGCGCCGAGGACGGCGTCCACCCGGTTGCCGGTATGGATGAGCAGATATTGGCGCAGCCAGGACATGACGGCGGAAAAGGCCATGAACAGGGCCATGCCGGCGCCGACCACCTGGAGGGTGGAATAGGTCTGGTGGACGACGACCTTGTCGATGACGATCTGGGTGAAGATGGGCAGGCCCAGGCCGAGGAGCTGGATGGCCAGTGATGCAAGCAGCACGTCGCGCCAGATGCGCTTGTGCTTCATCAATTCGGGGATGAACCACTTGAAGCCGAAGGCCGGGCGGCCGATGAGGGTGTCGGCGGGGTCGGCGAGTTGGCCGTTGGCCGCGGGTTTGCGTTCGACCTTGAGGACGTGCGGCTCGAAGCGCGCCAGGAAGTCGGCATGGCTCAGGGTTTCCGGAGTGTCCGAGCCGGCAGTAAAGAAAAGGATGCGTTCGGCGTCGGTCTGGACGATGAGCACGCCGGTGACCAGGGCGGGGGTGGCGGAATCGGCGCCGACTTTGTTGGCGCTTGGCTCGCGTTCGAAGGCGATGAAGGGCGGCAGCGGCGGCTTGGCGCGCTTGCCGCCGAGCGCTTGCTCGCGGACGCTAAGGCCCAGTTCGTCGAGGGCGCGGTGCAAGGCCGGCAAGCCCAGCGGTGCGATATATTGGCCGTGCACCAAGGCTTCGTCCCAAGGCAGGCCATGCAGCCGGCACAGGCTGCCCACCAGCCAGATGAAGCTATCCTCCCCGATATGTTTTTCCACGCTCGCCCCGTATCGGAATTCTGGCGGGAATTATGGACAGGCCTGTCCGAGTTCGCTATCGGGCCAAAAGTTATACGATTATGACCAAAGGTTGGTTTGGCACCAGCGCAGCGACGAAAGGCTGGACGCGACGGGGCCAGCCTATAGCGTGGCGCCAGGTTCCTTCCAGAGTATCAACTGGCCGCGGATGTCGCGGCTGTCCGGGCCGAGCAGGCGCAGCAGGTCTTCAGCCAGGGTTTCCGGCGTGGGTAGTAGCGAGCGGTCCTCGCCGGGGTGGGTTCTGGCGCGCTGCGGCGTGGCGATGGGCCCGGGGATGACCAGGTTGATGCGCAGCCTGGGCAGATCGGACCATTCCGCGGCCTGGACCTTGAAATAGGCTTCCAGCGCGGCCTTCGAAGCGGCCAGGCCGCCCCAGTAGGCGGCGGGCGCATGGCCGTGGCTCTCGCCGATGAGGATCACCGAGGCGTCGGGCGAGGACTTCAGGAGGCGCTCGCAATGCTTGTTGATGGCGAATGGGGCGATGCAGTTGACCTGCATCTGTTCCTGCCAGGCGGCGACCGACTGGATGGCCAGGGGGCTGGGCGGCTCGAAGGCGGAGGCACAGTGGACGATGCCATCGAGCCGTGCCAGTTGCCCGGCGATGGCCTGGGCCATGATCTCGAAGTCGTGGTCCGCCGAGGCGTCCAGATCCATGGGAAAGATGGCGGGCAGGGCGCCGCCGGCGGCGATGATCGCGTCGTAGACCGCTTCCAGTTTGGCGCTGGTCTTGCCGAGCAGGATCACGGTGGCACCGGCACGGGCGCAGGCCAGCGCGGTCGCGCGGCCGAGGCCCTGGCCGGCGCCGGTGACCAGGATGACGCGGCCTTGCAGGGATTTGATTTCGGGTGTCATAGGCTATCCATAAGTAATCGGGCGCATTTTACGCCGCTGCGCACCGCGCCTTCGAGCGTCGCCGGATAGGCCGCCTCGGTATAGTCCCCGGCCAGATAGAGACCGGGCAGGTCGGTGCGGTTGTCCGGGCGGTACATGCCTGGCGTGCAAGCGAAGGTGGCGCGCTTTTCGGTAATGATCTTCCAGTCGCGCAACGTCGGCAGCGGGCCGATCTCCGCGCGCAGCAGGGCGAGGCATCGTTCTCTGAGTGCTTCCGGCGGCATCGACAGATGCGGCCCCTCGGCGCTGATGACGATGGAAAGTAGACCGGGCGCCTGGTCGTTGCGGTCGAAGACCCAGGGGGCTTGTCCCGGACCGAGGCCAAGCATGGGAAAGGGCAAAGGAATGGCCTGGTCGAAGCGCAGCCAGAGGGTCAGGATGGGTTGCCAGGCATAGCCGGCGACGGCCTCCAGCGTCGCTGCCAGTTTCGGCAGATCGCCCAGGACGGCGGGCAATCTCGCCGGATGCACCGCGACGATGACCTTCCCGGCATTCCGATCCGGGCCGTCGAGGCGGTAGCCCGACGCTGCGTGGCGCAGCACGTCGACCTTGACGCCGAGATGCACCGAGCCGCCATGCCGGGTGATGAAGGTTTCGGCGGCGTCCGGAAACAGCGCGCCCAGTTCGCTGCGATTGAAGACCAAGTCGCTGTCGGCGCGAGAACCCGCCAGGCTGTCGCGCAGGACATTGCAGAAGACCTGGGCCGACGCGGCATCGAGCGGTGTATTGAGCGCCGCGACACACAGCGGCTCCCAGAGCCTGGCCACCAGATTGGCGGGTTGGCGCTGCTGGTCGAGCAGGACGCTGACGGCGATGTCCCGTTCGAGTCGGTAGCCGCAACGCTTCAAGGCTTGCATGAAATCGACGGCGGATTTTTTTTCCTTCGCCGACAAACCGCGCGCCGCGAGCAATCCGGCGGCCAGGTGCAGCGGTGCCGGCAGACGCGGCAGGGTCAGGCGAAAGCCCGGTACGCGCAGATCGAGTGCCCGCCTGTCGAGGCTGTTCAAGGTGCCCAGCCGGGACATCAGGCGCAGCGTTTCGCTATAGGCGCCGACCATGAGGTGCTGGCCATTGTCGATGGCCAGCCCGTTCCAGTCGACGCTACGGGCGCGACCACCGAGTTGCTTGGCGGATTCGAACAGGGTGACCGGAATACCGGCACTGGACAGTTCAACGGCGGCGGCGAGGCCGGCCCAGCCGCCGCCGATGATGGCGACGGGGATCATGCCACCTTACCTTGGGAATGGCTTTGAATTTCCCTTTGAAAAAGGGGGGTAGGGGGGATTTAGCAGCGCCTGCATTACGCGATGGCTGGAGAAATCCCCCTCGTTCCCCCTTTTGCAAAGGGGGAAGCCATAGGCGACAGCGTACGACGTACTGATCAATGCGACTGGAGTAGGTCCGACCTTGGCCAATGCGTGTGTGTTTCCCCCCTTAGAAAAAGGGGGGCGGGGGGGATTTTGCGGCGCCTGCATTACGCGATGGCTGGAGAAATCCCCCTCATTCCCCCTTTTGCAAAGGGGGAGGTGACGAGATTTACGGCTCATCCCGTGAACCAGGTTCGCCAGGCCAACCAGAGCTTGCGCAGGGGCGTCAGCGAGGTACGCCCCTGGAGTACCGGGAAATCCTCGTCACGGATGGCATCGAGCAGGTCGCGATAGATCGCCGCCATGATCAGGCCGGGCAGCTGCGCTTTGCGATCCTGTCGCGGCAACAGGGCCATGGCCTCGGTCGTAGGTGTCGACGGCGCGCTGGTACTGGAAGGCCATCAGTTGCCTGAAGGCTTCGGTTGCGCGGCTGGCGAGGATGTCGGCCGCGCTGACGCCGAAGCGAGCGAGTTCGTCCTGAGGCAGGTAGATCCGGCCGCGCCGGGCGTCCTCGCCGACGTCGCGCAGGATGTTGGTGAGCTGGAACGCCAGCCCCAGTCGGGCGGCGTAGTCGAGCGTGGCGTGCTGGCTATAACAGAAGATGCGCGCCGCGACCTCGCCGACCACCCCGGCGACGCGGTGGCAGTAGAGGTGCAGTTGCGAGAAGTCGGCGTAGCGGGTCTGGGTGAGGTCCATTTCCATGCCGTCGAGGATTTCTTCCAGCGATTCGCGCGGAATATCATAGAGACCGATGGCGTCGGCGAGCGCCCGGGTCACCGGATGCTGCGGCGTGCCGGCATAGAGTCGGCCGATTTCCTCGCGCCACCAGGCCAGCTTGGCCAGGGCGATGGCCGGTTCGTGGCATTCGTCGACGACGTCGTCGGCCTCGCGGCAGAAAGCATAGAACGCGGTGATCGCCCGGCGCCGCTCGGCGGGCAGGAAGCGGAAGGCGTAATAGAAACTGGAGCCGCTGGCGGCGGCCTTCTCCTGGCAATATTGTTGCGGGTCGGTCACCGGCGCCCCGTGCCGCAACTACCGGAGCTGCATCCTCCCGTGCCGCAGGCGCTGGCGGCCTGTGCTTTTGCCTGGGAAAGAGGGCGCGCCGGAACATGTAGAACCAGTCGCCGGCGCGCAGCTTCGGGCGCTGGTTGAACATGTCGCCCCGGCTTTCATGCAACTGGGCAAGGATACGTTCGCCGCCCAGGATGATCAGGCGCATCTCCAGGCCAACGCGGCCCTTGAGCGCGTTGCCCAGGGGCGCGCCAGCGGCCAGCATGCGCCGGGCGCGTTCGATCTGGCCTTTCATGAACATCTGCCAGAGGGCGTCGACCCGGCCGGCGGCGATTTGTGACTCGGTGACGCCGAACTTGGTCATCTCGTCCAGGGGCAGATAGATCCGGCCTTTCCGGTAGTCGATGGCGACATCCTGGAGGAAATTGATCAATTGCAGCGCCGAGCAGATGCCGTCCGACCAGGCTTGATGCTTGGCATCGTCGTCGCCGTAGAGCTTGAGCAGCAGTCGGCCGATGGGGTTGGCCGAGCGCTTGCAGTACTCCATGACCTCGCCGAGATGGGCATAGCGCGTCTTGCTGACGTCCTGGCTGAAGGCATCGAGCAGGTCGTGAAACAGACGGATCGGCAGGCCGTGGTCGCGGATGACCTTGCCAAGCGGCGCGAAGATCGGATCGCCCGCCAGCGTCTCGCCGCGCGCCAGGGCATCGAGCCGGTCGCGAAACGATTGCAGGCCGGCCAGACGAACCTCCGGCACGGCATCGCCTTCGTCGGCGATGTCGTCGGCGGCGCGCGCGAAGGCGTAGATCACTCGTACCGGATGGCGCAGTCGGCGTGGCATGACGATGGATGCGACCGGGAAGTTCTCATAGTGGCCGGCGTTGAGGGCATTGCCGGCCGGCGGGTTTGCTAGAGGCATGGGGATTGCCGACAGAGAGTCAAACAAGCGCTAGTTTACCCTTGAAATGCATGGCACCGTCAGAGTGCCGGCTTTGCGATAAAATGCCCACTTTTGACGCTCAAGGGGATGCGATGAAGGGACGACTCTGGCTTTTCCTGCCGTTGGCGTTATTTTCCCTGAGCGGTTTGATGTGTTCGCGGGTGTCGGCCGCCGAGCCCGCCGCGGGCGAGACCGAGCGCATTCGCGCCATCGTCAAGGAGGTCTTGCGCGAGTACGCCGCGACCCTGGGCGAGAAGCAGGCGAGCCCGGCGGCCAAGGAGATCATGCGCAATCTGGTCCAGGACAACGCCCAGTTCGTGCGCAGTCACGGCCCGGCGCATTTCAGCCATTTCGTCGACGGCCAGCACCCGCGCGCCACCGTGGTCACCTGTTCCGATTCACGCGTGCATATCCATGCCCTGGACGCCAGTCCGGACGGCGACCTGTTCATGGTGCGCAATATCGGCAACCAGATCAGCTCCAACGAAGGCTCGGTGGAATATGGCGTGCATCACCTGCATACACCGGTGCTATTGATCGTCGGTCACAGCGCCTGTGGCGCGATCAAGGCGGCCTCGGGCGATTACTCCGCCGAATCGGCGCCGATCCGCCGCGAACTCGATACCCTGCAAGTACCGAGAGGCGAGGCCGGGATGGGCAGCGTCAGGCTGAACGTCAACAACCAGGTCAGGCACGCCATGAGCAAGTTCGAGGAAGCGGTTCTCAGCGGCAAGCTGACCGTGGTCGGCGCCGTCTACGACTTCCGCAATGAACTGGCCAAGGGTCAGGGCAAACTGTCCATCGTCAACGTCAACGGCGAAACCGACCCCATGAAGATTTCCAAACTGGACCTGATGCAGGGTCTGGATGTCCCTCCCAGGAAGGGCGCCAAACCGGCCGGGTCCGCCGCAAGCATGCATCATTAACCACTCTACAGGATAGGAACGGAGCATCATGGAACGCATCTACAATTTCAGTGCCGGCCCGGCGGTTTTGCCGCGTGAAGTCCTCGAACAGGCGCGCGACGAGTTGGTCAATTGGCAGGGCTGCGGCATGTCGGTCATGGAGATGTCGCACCGCGGCAAGGAATACATGGGCATTCAGGCCGAAGCCGAGGCCGATCTGCGCGAACTGCTGGGCATCCCGGCCAGCTACAAGGTGCTGTTCCTGCAGGGCGGCGCGTCCAGCGCAGTTCGCCATGGTGCCGATGAACCTGCTGCGCGGCAAAGCCTCCGCCGACTACCTGAACACCGGCGAGTGGTCGAAGAAGGCCATCAAGGAAGCCAAGAAGTTCGGCGCGGTCAATGTCGTCGCCACGTCGGAAGACAAGAATTTCTCCTACGCGCCCCCCCAGGATGCCTGGAAACTCGACCCGAATGCCGCTTACGTCCACTACACGCCCAACGAGACCATCGGCGGCGTGGAGATCTTCTGGACCCCGGAGACCGGCGACGTGCCGCTGGTGGCCGATATGTCCTCGAACATCCTGTCGCGGCCCATCGATGTCAGCAAGTTCGGCGTCATCTATGCCGGTGCCCAGAAGAACATCGGCCCGGCCGGCGTCACCGTGGTCATCGTCCGCGACGACCTGATCGGCCAGGTGGTGCCCGGCACGCCGACCATGATGGACTACAAGACGCACGGCGATAACGAGTCGATGTACAACACCCCGCCGACCTATGGCATCTACATCGCCGGCCTGGTGTTCAAGCTGCTCAAGGCGAAGGGCGGTCTGGCCGCCATGGAACAGACCAACATCACCAAGGCCAACCTGCTCTATGACTATCTCGATGCCACCAGCTTCTTCAATTCGCCGGTGGCGCGGGAGAACCGCTCGCGCATGAACATCCCCTTCACCCTCAAGGATGCGGCGCTCGACGAGGAATTCCTCAAGGGCTGCAAGGCGCGTGGTCTGGTGCAGTTGAAGGGGCATCGCTCGGTGGGCGGCATGCGCGCCTCGATCTACAACGCCATGCCGGTCGAGGGCGTCAGGCAACTGGTCGAATACATGAAAGAGTTCGAGGCCAAGCATGGCTAAGGCGTTCCGCATCCAGACCCTCAACAAGATTTCCGCCAAGGGCCTGGCGCGCCTGCCGGGGCATTACGAGGTGGGCGACTCGGTCGCCGACCCCGACGGCATCCTGGTGCGCTCGCACAACATGCACGACATGGACATCCCCGCCAGCGTCCAGGCCATCGGCCGGGCCGGCGCGGGCACCAACAACATCCCGGTGAAGAAGCTCTCCGAGCGCGGCGCGCCGGTGTTCAACGCGCCGGGCGCCAATTCCAACGCGGTCAAGGAACTGGTCATCGCCGGAATGCTGATGGGGGCGCGCAACATCGGCGGCGCCATGGACTTCGTCAATGGCCTGGACGGCACGGACGAGGAACTGCACAAGAAGACCGAGGCCGGCAAGAAGCACTTCGTCGGCACCGAGCTGCCGGGTCGCACCCTGGGCATCGTCGGCCTGGGCGCCATCGGCTCGCTGGTCGCCGACGCGGCCATCAAGCTGGGCATGGAAGTGGTCGGCTTCGATCCGGGCATTACCGTCGATGCCGCCTGGAAGCTGCCTTCCCGGGTGCGCAAGGCGGAAAGCGTCGAGGATCTGGTGAAGGCCGCCGACTTCATCACCCTGCATGTGCCGCTGGTCGATGCCACGAAAAACCTGATCAATACCCAGCGCGTCGCGCTGATGAAGGATGGCGTGGTGCTGCTCAACTTCGCTCGCGAGGGCGTGGTCGACAACGCCGCCGTCCTGAACGGCATGAAGGACGGCAAGCTACAGGCCTATATCTGCGACTTTCCGGCGAATGTGCTCAAAGGCCAGAAGAACGTCGTCTGCCTGCCGCACCTGGGCGCCAGCACCGAGGAAGCGGAAGAGAACTGCGCGGTGATGGTCGCCGAGCAGGTGTCGGACTACCTCGACAACGGCAATATCCTCAACGCGGTGAATTTCCCCAACGTCGTCCTGCCGCGCGAGAGCAAATTCCGCCTGGGCATCGCCAACGCCAACGTGCCGAACATGGTGGGTCAGATTTCCACCGCTCTGGCCGAGGCCAAGTTGAATATCCACAACATGGTCAACAAGTCGAAAGGCGATATGGCCTATACCCTGGTGGATGTCGACAGCCCGGTTACCGATGCCTTGCTCGACAAGCTGCGCGCCATCGAAGGCGTGCTGAACGTGCGTTATCTGCCGGCGGCATGAGCGCGGAACTGAAGCAGCTCCGGGACCGGATCGACGCGCTCGATGACCGCGTCCTGGAGCTGATCAACGAACGCGCCAGGCTGGCGCAGACGATTGGCCACCTGAAAAACAATGGGCCGATCTACCGACCGGAGCGTGAAGCCCAGGTGTTGCGCCGGCTTACCGGTGCGAATGCCGGTCCCTTGCCGAACAGCGCCGTCGAGTTGCTGTTCCGCGAGGTCATGTCCGCCTGCCGTGCGCTGGAGCAGCCGCTGACCGTGGCGTATCTGGGGCCGGAGGGGACTTTTTCAGAGGCCGCCACGGTCAAGCAGTTCGGACAAAGCACTCAGGGCATGCCGGTCGCCAGCATCGACGAAGTTTTCCAGGCGGTCGATCATGGCATGGCGCATTACGGCGTCGTGCCCGTGGAAAACTCCACGGAAGGCGCCATTAACCGGACTCTGGATTTGCTCCTGAGCACGCCCCTGAATATCTGTGGCGAGGTCATGCTGCGCGTGCGCCAGAATCTGCTGCGGCGGGAGGGTGCCCTGGAAGGCATTCGTGTCGTCTATTCCCATGCCCAGTCCCTGGCTCAGTGTCATGGCTGGCTGAATCAACATCTGCCTGGCGCGGAACGCATCTCGGTGGCCAGCAACGCCGAGGCGGCGCGCCTGGCCGCCGGTCAAGCCGACGCCGCCGCCATCGCCGGCGAAATTGCCGCGCAACACTATGACCTGCGGGTGGTTGCTCCGGAGATCGAGGACGACGCCAGCAACACCACGCGGTTCCTGGTGCTGGGTAAGGACGAGGCGGCGCCCTCGGGCAAGGACAAGACCTCGCTTGCCGTCTATGCGCGCAACAAGCCCGGCTCGCTGATGGCCCTGATCGAGCCCTTCGCGCGTCTCGGCGTCGGCCTCTCCAAGCTCGAGTCGCGACCGGCGCGCAGCGGTACCTGGGAATATGTCTTCTTCATCGACCTGGAAGGCCACCACCGTGACGCCAAGGTGGCCGAGGCCATGCATCAGCCCGCCGAGCATGCCTTGTCGCTGAAGTTGCTCGGTTCCTATCCAGTGGCCCTCTGACTTTATGAAACTGCAAACCCGTAGCCTGGATGAGGCGTCAGCGCAAACCGGAATCCTCACTGCCTCGCCCCAATTATGAAACCCACCGCCAACGCCCCGGCGTACATCCGCGCCATCGCCCCCTACCAGCCGGGCAAACCGATCTCGAGCTGGCCCGCGAGATGGGCCTGAACGAGTCCGACATCGTCAAACTGGCTTCCAACGAGAACCCGCTGGGTATCTCGCCCAAGGCCAGGGCGGCCATCGAGCGGGAATTGAACGACCTGGCCCTATATCCGGACGGCAACGGCTTCGCCTTGAAAATGGCCATCGCCGGCAAATTGGGCGTGGCACTCAATCAGATCGTCCTGGGCAACGGTTCGAACGATGTCCTGGAACTGGCCGCGCGCGCCTTTCTCAAGCCGGGCGCCTCGGCGATCTATGCGCAGCACGCCTTAGCGGTCTACCCTCTGGCGACCCAGGCGGTCGGCGCCACGGGCATCGAAGTCCCGGCCAGGGACTATGGCCACGATCTGGACGCCATGCTTGCGGCGATACGCGACGACACGGGCATGGTGTTCATCGCCAATCCGAACAATCCGACCGGCACCCTGTTGTCGGCGGCGGCCTTGCATGCCTTCCTGGGCGCGGTACCCGAGCATGTCGCGGTGGTGCTCGACGAGGCCTACGGCGAATTTCTGGAACCCGGCGACCGCGCCCCCTCGGTGGCCTGGCTCGCCGAATTTCCCAACCTGATCGTCACGCGCACCTTCTCCAAGGCGTATGGCCTGGCCGGCCTGCGCGTCGGCTATGCCCTGGCGCAGGCCGATATGGCCGACCTGATCAACCGGGTACGCCAACCCTTCAACGTCAATTCGCTGGCACTGACCGCCGCCGCCGCCGCACTCGACGATGCGGCTTTCCTGGCGCGTTCCAAACAGGTCAACGACGCCGGCATGGCTCAACTGATCGAGGGCTTCAAGGCGCTTGGGCTGGCGTGGATTCCTTCCTGGGGCAACTTCGTCTGCGTCCAGGTGGGCGACGCCGCCGCCGTGTTCCAGACGCTGCTGCGCAACGGCGTGATCGTCCGGCCCGTGGCCAATTACGGGTTGCACGGTTACTTGCGCGTCTCGATTGGCTTGCCCGAGCAGAACGCGCGCTTTCTGAGCGCATTGCAGGGCGCCCTCGGCAAATGATCGAACGGCTGGCGATCGTCGGCGTCGGCCTGATCGGCGGTTCCGTGGCCCTGGCCCTGAAACGGGCCGGCGCGGTCCGCCATGTGGTCGGCTGCGGACGTGGTCGGGCGAATCTCGACCGGGCTCTGCAGCTGGGTGTCATCGATGCCATCGCCGATACGCCCGAAGCCGCTGTCGCCGGCGCCGATGCCGTGCTGCTGGCCCTGCCGGTCGGGGCCATGGCCGATAGCTTCGCGCGCATCGCCCCGCATCTTCGTCCGGATGCGTTGCTGACCGACGCCGGCAGCACCAAACAGGATGTCGTTGCCGCCGCGCGCCGGTCTTGGGGCACGCATCGGCCAGTTTGTCCCGGGGCATCCCATCGCCGGCGCGGAGCATAGCGGCGTGACGGCGGCGCGAGCCGATCTCTATGCCAACCGGCAGGTCATCCTGACGCCCCTGGACGAAAATCCCGCGGCCACTGTCGAGCGCATCGCCGATCTGTGGCGGGCCACGGGTGCGCGTGTCGCTACCATGAATCCCGAAACCCACGATCGCGTCTTCGCCGCCGTCAGTCACCTGCCGCATCTGGCGGCATTCGCCCTGGTCGACGAACTGGCGGCACGCGACAACGCCGAGCTTTATTTTGAATACGCCGGCAGCGGCTTTCGCGATTTCACCCGAATCGCCGCCAGCCACCCCGAGATGTGGCGCGATATCGCCCTGGCCAACCGCGAACCGCTGCAACAGGAATTGACCGCCTACATCGAGGCGCTGGAACAGTTGCGGCAGCGTCTGGCCGAAGCCGACGGCAGCGCCCTCGAAGCCCTGTTCGCGCGTGCCAGCACGGCGCGCAAGGCCTGGGGCAGGAACACGCAATAAATCACCGGAAGAAAACGATGGACTATCTGGATTTACCCGCCGCGCGCGGCGCCCGAGGCACGGTGCGCCTGCCCGGCTCGAAGAGCATCTCCAACCGCATCCTGCTGCTGGCCGCGCTGGCCGAAGGCGCGACCGAAATCAAGGCGCTGCTTGATTCCGACGACACCCGCGTCATGCTCGACGCCTTGCGCGCCCTGGGCGTCGACTGGACTCGTCGTGACGGCAGCGACGACTATCGTCTGATGGGCGTGGGCGGCGCCTTCCCGGTCAAGCAGGCTGAATTGTTCCTGGGTAACGCCGGCACGGCTTTCCGCTCGCTGACCGCCGCCACGGCCCTGGCCGGCGGCGAGTATGTCCTGAAGGGGGTCTCGCGCATGCACGAACGGCCCATCGGCGATCTGGTCGACGCCCTGCGGCAACTCGGCGCGCAAGTCGCCTATCTCGGCAAGGACGGCTTTCCGCCGCTCGGCATGTCCCCGGCGCAGGTGCTGCTGGTGGCCGAGGTCACCGTCAAGGGCAATGTCTCCAGCCAGTACCTCACCGGCCTGCTGCTCGCCGCGCCGCTCCTGGGCCGGGAAGTAACGGTCAAGGT
Organism: Hydrogenophilales bacterium; assembly: GCA_016703155.1. GTDB lineage: Bacteria > Pseudomonadota > Gammaproteobacteria > Burkholderiales > Thiobacillaceae > JADJCP01. The sequence continues at coordinate 86,451 of JADJCP010000001.1, read as the reverse complement.
CGATGGCGAGCTGATCTCCAAGCCCTATGTCGAGATCACCCTGAATCTGATGAAACGCTTCGGCGTCGAGGTGAAGCGCAACGGCTGGGAAAGTTTCGTCGTCCCCGCTGCCATCTACAAGAGTCCCGGCAGCATCGAAGTCGAAGGCGATGCCTCCTCGGCGTCCTACTTCCTCGCCGCCGGTGCCATCGGCCACGGCCCGGTGCGCGTCGAAGGCGTCGGCCGCAACAGCATCCAGGGCGACGTGAAATTCGCCGAGGCGCTGGCGCGGATGGGCGCCGAACTCAGTTTCGGCCCGAACTGGATCGAATGCCGCCTCGGCTGCGCTGACAAACTGCATGCCATCGACCTCGACTGCAACCACATCCCCGATGCCGCCATGACCCTGGCCATCCTCGCCTTGTTCGCCAATGGCACGACGACACTGAAGAACATCGCCTCCTGGCGCGTCAAGGAGACCGACCGCATCGCCGCCATGGCCACCGAACTGCGCAAGGTCGGCGCCGAGGTGGAAGAGGGCGCCGACTACATCAAGGTCACACCGCCGGCGCAACTGACCCCCAACGCCGTCATCGACACCTACGACGACCACCGCATGGCCATGTGTTTCTCGCTGGTCAGCCTGGCGGGCGTACCGGTGCGCATCAACGACCCGAAATGCACGGCGAAGACGTTTCCGACGTATTGGGAGGTCTTCGGAGGGATTACCCAATGAGTGCAGCGATTCCGGTCATCGCCATCGACGGCCCATCGGCGTCCGGCAAGGGAACGGTCGCGGCCTTGGTGGCGCGCGCGCTGGGCTTTGCCTATCTCGATAGCGGTGCGTTGTATCGCGTCACCGCCTATGCCGCCGGGCAGCGGGCTGTGCCGCTCGATGACGAGACGGCCCTGGCGCGCATGGCGCAGGGGCTGAATCTGCGTTTCGAAGGCGGCGAGGTATTCCTCGACGATGCGCCGGTCGGCGATGCGATTCGCACCGAAGACGCCGGGCGCACCGCCTCGAAGATCGCCGCGCTACCCGCGTTGCGCGCGGCCTTGCTGGACTTGCAGCGGGGCTTTCGCAAGGCGCCGGGTCTGGTCACCGACGGGCGCGACATGGGCTCGGTGGTGTTCCCGGATGCGACCGTCAAAGTGTTCCTCACAGCGACTGCCGAGGAGCGCGCGCAAAGGCGTTATAAGCAGTTGATCGAAAAAGGGTTTGATGCTAATCTCGCCGCCCTTGTGCAGGATCTCAAGGAGCGCGATGCGCGCGATGCCGGCCGTCAGGCCGCGCCGCTGAAGCAGGGCGCCGACGCGCATCTGCTGGACACCACCGGGGTGACCATCCAGGAAGCGGTCGATCGGGTCCTGAACTGGTATCGGCAATCCTGATTTTCAGCCGCGAAGGCCGTATGGCGTTCGCTTTTTTTACCTTAACCAGCCCGTGGCGACACGGTTTTTCTTAGGCTTCTTTCATACATGTCAACCGCAACTTCCCCCGTCAGTTCTTCTCCCATGGAATCCTTTGCCGCCCTCTTCGAAGAGAGCATTTCGAAACAGGAAATGCGTCAGGGCGAGGTCATCACCGCCGAGGTGGTGGGCATCGACGACAACTTCGTCACGGTCAACGCAGGCCTCAAGTCCGAGAGCCTGATTCCCGTCGAGGAATTCAAGAATGACAGGGGTGAACTGGATGTAAACATCGGCGACTTCGTCGCTGTCGCCATCGAGTCGCTCGAAGACGGCTACGGTTCCACCAAGCTTTCCCGCGACCGCGCCAAGCGCCTGGCCGCCTGGCTGGATCTGGAATCCGCCATGGGCGAGGGCCGTGTCGTCAAGGGCCTCATCCAGGGCAAGGTGAAGGGCGGCCTGACCGTCATGTGCAACGGCATCCGTGCCTTCCTGCCGGGTTCGCTGGTGGACGTGCGGCCGATCAAGGACACCTCGCCGTTCGAAGGCAAGGAATCGGAATTCAAGGTCATCAAGCTGGACCGCAAGCGCAACAACGTCGTCGTCTCCCGCAAGGCCGTCCTGGAAGCCAGCATGGGCGCCGAGCGCGAGCAACTCCTGGCCAACCTGAAAGAAGGCGCCACGGTCAAGGGCATCGTCAAGAACATCACCGAATACGGCGCCTTCGTCGACTTGGGCGGCATCGATGGTCTGCTGCACATCACCGACCTGGCCTGGCGCCGCGTCAAGCATCCGTCCGAAGTCGTCACCGTCGGTGACGAAGTCTCCGCCGTGGTGCTCAAGTTCGATCAGGAAAAGAACCGTGTCTCCCTGGGCCTGAAGCAGCTCGGCGAAGATCCGTGGGTGGGCCTGTCGCGTCGTTACCCCACCGGTACGCGCATGTTCGGCAAGGTCGCCAACCTCACCGACTACGGCTGCTTCGTCGAGATCGAGCCGGGTATCGAAGGTCTGGTGCACGTCTCCGAAATGGACTGGACCAACAAGAACGTCAACCCGTCGAAGATGGTTTCGCTGGGCGACGAGGTCGAGGTCATGGTCCTGGAAATCGACGAGGACCGTCGCCGTATCTCCCTGGGCATGAAGCAGTGCAAGGCCAACCCGTGGGAAGACTTCTCGATGAACTTCAAGAAGGGCGACAAGGTTGCCGGCCAGATCAAGTCGATTACCGACTTCGGCGTCTTCATCGGCCTGCCCGGCGGCATCGACGGCCTGGTGCACCTCTCCGACCTGTCCTGGAACCTGCCCGGCGAAGAAGCCCTGCGCAACTTCCGCAAGGGTGAAGAGGTCGAGGCCGTGGTCATGGGCATCGATGTCGAGAAGGAGCGTATCTCCCTGGGCATCAAGCAGCTTGAGACCGACCCGTTCAACGGCTACATCGCCACGCACGAGAAGGGCAATCTGGTCACCGGCACCGTCAAGTCGCTGGATGCCAAGGGCGCCGTGATCGATCTGGGCGGCGATGTCGACGGTTACCTGCGCGCCTCGGAAGTGTCGCGCGACCGCGTCGAGGACATCCGCACCCACCTGAAGGAAGGCGATACCGTCGAGGCCGTGGTTACCAACGTCGACCGCAAGAATCGTCAGATCAATCTGTCGATCAAGGCGCGCGACGCCGCCGAACAGGCGGATGCCATGCAGAAGCTGGCCGCCGAGCATTCCACCGGAACGACCAACCTCGGCGCGCTGCTGAAGGCCAAGCTTGACGGCAAGAACGCCGAATCCTGATATGGGAGTTGGCATGACCAAGTCGGAGTTGATAGCCCGGCTGGCCGAGCGCCACCCCCATCTCCTGGCCGCCGATGCCGAATTGGCGGTCAAGACCATGCTGGATGCGATGATTTCCAGTCTGGTCGGGGGCAAGCGCATCGAGATCCGCGGCTTCGGTAGTTTCAGTCTGAACTTTCGCCCGCCGCGGGTCGGCCGTAATCCCAAGACGGGCGAACGCGTCAGTGTTGAGGGCAAGTACGTGCCGCACTTCAAGGCTGGCAAGGAATTGCGCGACAGAGTGGACTACAAGGAATAACGCTTAGGGTTACTCAGAAGCGGCGCCGGCAACGGCGCCGTTTTCGTTTATGAATGTAAATCCCGTGCCGGTGGGCGGGAATATCCCTACAATCCGTGCCGATGGCGGCAGCGAGATATTTGAGACATGGAACTTGAAACTTGGCATCTGTTGGTTCTACCGGTGTTTTTCGCGCTGGGCTGGCTGGCGGCGCGGGTCGACATCCGCCAGGTCATCAAGGAATCCCGCGCGCTGCCGGCGTCGTATTTCAAAGGCTTGAACTTCCTGCTCAACGAGCAGCCGGACAAGGCTATCGAAGCCTTCCTGGAAGTGACCCGCCTGGATCCGGACACCATGGAACTGCACCATGCGCTCGGCTCACTGTTCCGGCGTCGCGGCGAAATCGACCGGGCGATCCGCATCCACCAGAACCTCGTCGATCGCAGCGATCTGAATCAGGAGCAACGACTCAAGGCACTCTACGAACTCGGCCAGGATTTCCTCAAGGCGGGCCTGCTGGATCGTGCCGAGACAATCTTCAAGCGCTTGCAGGAAGGCACCTATGCCATGGAAGCGCTGAAGCACCTGCGCGAGATCTACGCCCTGGAAAAGGACTGGGATAAGTCCATCGAGACGGCAGAGCACCTGGATAAACTCGGTTGCCATTCCCAGGATGCCGACACGGCTCATTACCACTGCGAGCAGGCCTTGAACGCCATGCTGCGCAAAGATGGCGAGAGCGCCGCCAGGTTGCTGAAACGCGCCCTGGAACTGAACCGCAAGGCTGTGCGCGCGACCCTTTTGCTCGGCGATATCGAGGTTCAGGCGGGACGAACCGAGGCTGCCATCGCCCGTTGGCGTGAAGTCGAAACCCAGAATCCTGCCTATCTGCCCATCGTTGCCGAACGCCTGGTCAACGCCTTCAAGGATCTCGGTCGCATCGACGATGGCATCGATCTACTGCAAGGTTACCTGACACGCTACCCAAGTCATGACTTGTTCCACATCCTGTTCAACAGCATTGCCCAGGCGCGTGGCTGGCAAGCGGCTGAAAGCCTGGCCTCGGATGCCCTGAAGCGGCAGCCGGGCCTGCGCGTCCTCGACGATTACCTGCAAGCCTGCACCAGCCAGGCCGGTGAGCATGCCGAGCTGGAGACGCGCATGGCACAGGACCTGGTGCACAAGCAGGTGAGCCGCGCCTCCAACTATCAATGCGGCCTGTGCGGTTTCCGGGCGCGCCAGTTCTTCTGGCAATGTCCCGCCTGTGCCCGTTGGGACAGCATTCCTCCGGAACGAAAAGAGGTCGACAACGTATGACCGACACCCTGGACCCGAAGGTCATCGTCGCCCTGGATTATGCCGACGCCGAGCCTGCCCTGGCTTTGGCAAGACGACTCGATCCAGGCAAGTGCAAGCTCAAGGTGGGCAAGGAGTTGTTCGTGCGCTCCGGGCCGGATCTTGTGCGCAAACTGACCGGAGCCGGCTATCAGGTCTTCCTCGACCTGAAGTTCCACGATATCCCCAACACCGTCGCCCAGGCCTGCCGGGCCGCCGCCGATCTGGGTGTGTGGATGGTCAACGTACATGCCTCGGGTGGACTGAGGATGATGCAGGCGGCGCGCGCGGCCGTCGATCAATCGACAACGCCGCCAAAATTGATCGCTGTCACCGTCCTTACCAGCATGAGCGGTGAGGATCTACGCCAGATCGGCCTGGATGCGGAACCAGCCGCGCAGGTCGAGCGGTTGGCCCGTCTGGCGCAGACAGCGGGCATGGACGGCGTGGTCTGCTCAGCCCGGGAGGCGAGCCTGCTGCGCGCCACGCTGGGTCAAGCCTTCATGCTGGTGACGCCCGGCATACGTCCCGCGGGTAGCGAGGCCGGCGACCAGAGCCGCATACTTACCCCGGCCCGAGCCATCGAAGCCGGCGCCGATTATCTGGTCATCGGTCGGCCGATTACCCAGGCTGACGACCCGATCCAGGCCCTGCAACGCATCAATATTGAAATTGACTCGAACTTAGGAACGAAATCATGAAAATAGCCATCGCTGGCACCGGCTACGTCGGTCTATCCAACGCCGTTCTTCTGGCCCAGCACAACGAAGTGGTGGCGCTCGACATCGTCGCCGAGAAGATCGCCATGCTCAACCGCAAGGAATCGCCCATTGTCGACGCCGAGATCGAGGACTACCTCCGGCACAAGCCGCTCAACTTCCGGGCCACGCTCGACAAGCATGAAGCCTACACCGGTGCCGATTACGTCATCATTGCCACGCCCACCGACTACGACCCCGAGACCAACTACTTCAACACCAAGTCGGTCGAAGCCGTGATCCAGGATGTCAGGGCCACCAACCCGAATGCCGTCATGGTGATCAAGTCCACCGTGCCGGTCGGCTACACCGCCAAGCTCAAACAGCAATACGACTGCAAGAACCTCATCTTCTCCCCCGAGTTCCTGCGCGAAGGCCAGGCGCTCCACGACAATTTGTATCCATCGCGGATCATCGTCGGCGAGCGCTCCGGGCGCGCCGAAACCTTCGGCAACCTGCTCAAGCAGGGCGCCATCAAGCAGGACATCACGGTGCTCTACACCGACTCGACCGAAGCCGAGGCGGTCAAGCTCTTCTCGAACACCTATCTGGCCATGCGCGTCGCCTACTTCAACGAACTCGATACCTATGCCGCCACGCATGGCCTGGATACCAAGCAGATCATCCAGGGCGTCAGCCTCGACCCGCGTATCGGCGAGCACTACAACAATCCCTCGTTCGGCTACGGCGGTTACTGCCTGCCCAAGGACACCAAGCAGCTCCTGGCCAACTATCAGGACGTGCCGCAAAACCTGATGCGCGCCATCGTCGACTCGAACACCACGCGCAAGGACTATGTCGCCGACAGCATCCTCAAGCGCAAGCCCAACATCGTCGGCATTTATCGGCTGATCATGAAGGCCGGCTCGGACAATTTCCGGGCGTCGAGCATTCAGGGCATCATGAAGCGCATCAAAGCCAAGGGCATTGAGGTCATCGTTTACGAGCCGGTGCTGAAGGAGGCCGAGTTTTTCCATTCGCGCGTCGTCAACGACCTGGTACAGTTCAAGCGCGAGGCCGATGTCATCGTCGCCAACCGGATCACGGATGATATTCGCGACGTGGAAGACAAAATCTACAGCCGGGATCTGTTCGGCAAGGACTGAGAGTGACGAGTGACTGAGTGACAGGGCGGCCATGCATAAATCCATTGAAGATTTCGTCGGCAACACCCCGTTGGTTCAGCTCAAACGGCTGCCGGGCACGACATCGAACGTCATCCTGGCGAAGCTGGAGGGCAACAACCCGGCCGGGTCGGTGAAGGACCGGCCAGCCCTGTCGATGATCGTCAAGGCCGAGGCACGAGGCGACATCAAGCCCGGCGACACACTGATCGAGGCGACCAGCGGAAACACCGGGATCGCCCTGGCCATGGCGGCGTCGATGAAGGGCTACCGGATGATCCTGATCATGCCCGAGCATCTGTCCATCGAGCGTCGCCAGACCATGCGCGCCTTCGGCGCCGAACTGCTGCTGACGCCCAAGGCGGGCGGCATGGAAGCGGCGCGCGACCTCGCGGATACCCTGGTTGCGGAAGGCAAGGGCATCATGCTCGACCAGTTTTCCAACCCGGATAACCCGGCGGCGCATTACGAAACGACCGCGCCGGAAATCTGGCGCGACACCGCGGGCAAGATTACTCACTTCGTTTCAAGCATGGGTACGACCGGCACCATCATGGGCTGCGCCCGCTATTTCAAGGAAATGAACCCGGCGATCCAGATCGTCGGCGTGCAGCCGGAAGAGGGCGCCCAGATCCCGGGCATCCGCAAATGGCCATTGGAATACCTGCCGAGCATCTGCGATTTCGAACGCATCGACCGGATGATCTATGTCTCCCAGGCCGAAGCCGAGGACACCACCCGCCGTTTGGCGCGCGAGGAGGGCATCTTCGCAGGCATTTCTTCGGGGGGCGCCATGTCGGCGGCATTGAGATTGTCGCGGGAGGTCGAAAATGCCGTCATTGTCTCGATCATCTGCGATCGAGGTGACCGTTACCTCTCCACTGGGGTCTTCCCCGCCTAGGATTCAACCCGGCGAACTGCCGATTCTGCTCCCGGATAGGGTAAAATCCACCGTTTCGCGAAAGTGGCGGAATTGGTAGACGCACTGGATTTAGGTTCCAGCGCCTTACGGCGTGGGGGTTCGAGTCCCCCCTTTCGCACCATACGAGCGTTTTGATTGAGGAAAAATAATGTCTGTAACCGTTGAAACCCTGGAAGGCCTGGAGCGCCGGATCACCCTTAACCTGAATATGGCGGCGTACGAGGCCGAGATCGGCAAGCGCCTGCAGAAATTGGCGCGTAACGTCAAGATCGACGGTTTTCGACCTGGCAAGGCGCCCATGAAGATGGTGGCGGCGCGCTATGGCGAAGAAGTGCATAGCGAAGTCTTGAGCGATGCTCTGCAAAAGCGCTTCTATGAGGAAATCGAATCGCAAAACCTCGATGTCGCGGGTTACCCACGTTTCGCCCCGGCGGGCGAGGGCGCGTTCAGCGCGACTTTTGAGGTCATGCCGGTGATCACTCTTGGCGATGTCGCCCAGATCAAGGTCAGCCGTCCGGTAATCGAAGTGAGCGACGCGGATATCGATCGCACCCTGGATGTCCTCAGGAAACAGCGTGTCCATTACCAAGCCACGCAGCGCGCCGCGCAAAGTGGTGATCGTGTGCATATCGACTATCAGGGCACCATCGATGGTCAACCCTTCCAGGGGGGCGATGCCAAGGATTTCCCCGTTGTCCTGGGCGAAGGCCGGACACTGGCGGATTTCGAGGGAAGCCTGGTCGGCATGAAGGCCGGCGAGAGCAAAACCTTCGACGTCACTTTCCCGGAAGACTATTTCGCCAAGGAACTGGCTGGCAAGACCGCGACGTTCGCGGCGACGGTCAAATCCGTGCATGAAGCCGTACTTCCCGAGGTCGACGAGGTATTCGCCCGGGCGCTCGGGGTGCATGAAGGAGGCGCCGCCAAATTGCGTGAGGAAATTGGCCAGAATCTCAGCCGTGAAGCCAAGCGCCGTATCCTCCTCAAGGTCAAGGAACAGGTCATGGACGGCCTCCTCGCCGTGACCCCGTTCGATGTGCCCAGAGGCCTGGTGGCCATGGAAATCCGTGGCATGTATGAACGCGCTGTCAGCGACCTCAAGGCACGCGGCATGAAGGAACAGGATATCAAGCTCGGCGCCGAAGTCTTCGAAACCCAGGCCAAGCGCCGCGTCGCGTTGAGTCTAATGCTCAACGGGTTTGCCCAGGCCAACAACATCACCGCCGCCGAAGACCAGGTGCGTGCCAAGGTCGATGAATTCGCCCAAAGCTACGAAGATCCGAGCGAAGTGGTCGCGTGGTACTATCAAAATGCCGACCGCATGAGCGAAGTCAAGGCAATGGTCATCGAGGACAATATCGTTGATTCCGTTCTGGCGCGGGCGCAAGTCACCGACGAGCCGACGACGCTGGAACAACTGATGGGGAATGCTTGATGTCAGACTGGACGCCAACCAACGAAATGACCACCCCGACCGGCCTGGGGTATATCCCCATGGTCATCGAGCAGAGCGGCCGGGGCGAGCGCGCCTACGATATCTACTCGCGCTTGCTGAAGGAGCGGGTAGTCTTTCTCGTGGGGCCGGTCAACGACGCAACCGCCAATCTGGTGGTTGCCCAACTGCTGTTCCTGGAGTCGGAAAACCCCGACAAGGACATCTTCTTCTACATCAACTCGCCGGGTGGTTCGGTCACGGCGGGTCTGGGCATCTACGACACCATGCAGTTCATCAAGCCGGACGTGTCGACGCTGTGTATCGGTCAGGCGGCCAGCATGGGGGCTTTTCTGCTGAGCGCCGGCGCCCAGGGCAAGCGTTTTTGCCTGCCCAACTCGCGGGTGATGATCCATCAGCCCCTGGGTGGCTATCAGGGTCAGGCTTCGGATATCGAGATCCATGCCAAAGAGATTCTCTACCTGCGCAGCCGCTTGAACGAAATGCTCTCCAAGCATACCGGCCAGCCCATCGAGGTGATCGAGCGGGATACCGACCGCGACAACTTCATGAGTGCCGAAGGCGCGGTCAGCTACGGCTTGGTCGATAAAGTGCTGGCAAACCGCGCTGACGCGGTATAAACTTGAGTTAAATATTCAGGTATTTCCGGGACTACGAAGGCATCCTCATGGCAGACAAGCAAGATAGCGAAAAACTCCTCTATTGTTCGTTCTGCGGCAAGAGCCAACATGAGGTGCGCAAGCTGATCGCGGGACCGACCGTCTTCATCTGCGACGAATGTGTCGACCTGTGCAACGACATCATTCGCGAGGAGGTTCAAAGTGCCAAGTCCGGGCGTGACGATGCGGATCGCCTGCCGACGCCCATGGAAATCAGCAGCACGCTGGATCAGTACGTCATCGGCCAATTCCTGGCCAAGAAATCGTTGGCGGTTGCGGTCTACAACCACTACAAGCGTCTTCGTCAGAGCAACGCGGGCGACGATGTCGAACTGGCCAAGAGCAATATCCTCCTGATCGGCCCGACCGGTTCCGGAAAAACCTTGCTGGCACAGACGCTGGCCCGCTTGTTGAATGTACCGTTCGTGATCGCCGACGCGACCACCTTGACCGAAGCCGGCTACGTCGGCGAGGACGTCGAGAACATCATTCAGAAGCTCCTGCAGAAGTGCGATTACGACGTCGAAAAGGCGCGTACCGGCATCGTCTACATCGACGAGATCGATAAAATCTCGCGCAAGTCCGACAACCCGTCGATTACCCGCGATGTTTCCGGCGAGGGTGTCCAGCAAGCCCTGCTGAAACTCATCGAGGGTACGGTCGCCTCGGTACCGCCGCAGGGTGGCCGCAAGCATCCCAACCAGGAATACGTCCAGGTCGACACCAGCAATATCCTGTTCATCTGCGGTGGCGCCTTCAGCGGCCTGGAGCGGGTGATCCGCAACCGCACCGAAAAGTCCGGCATCGGCTTCGGCGCGGAAGTCAAGAGCAAGGACAACCGCAAGGATCTGGGTGAAGTCTTCCGCATGACCGAACCCGAGGATCTGATCAAGTACGGGCTGATCCCCGAGTTCGTCGGTCGTCTGCCGGTCATCGCCACGCTCGAAGAACTCGACGAGAAGGCCCTGATCCAGATTCTCACCGAACCCAAGAACGCCCTGGTCAAGCAGTTCCAGAAGCTGTTCAAGATGGAAGGCGCCGAACTCGAATTCCGCGAAGAGGCTCTTCTCGCCATCGCCAAGGCGGCTTTGAAACGCAAGACCGGCGCGCGTGGTTTGCGCTCGATCATCGAGCAGTCCCTGCTCGACATCATGTTCGACCTGCCCAGTCTATCCGGCGTGGTCAAGGTCGTGCTCGACGAGAAAGCCATCGCTGGCGAGGGCAAACCCCTGCTTATTTATGCCGAGCCGCAGCATGCGGCCAAGGCCAAGGCCGCCGGCTAGTCAATTTATATCCGCCGGCTTGAAATCCAGGCCGGCGGCGCAACTATCGTTCTACCCCAAACGCGGCACTGCTGTCGGAGTTCAAACATGAGCCAATCCGTATTGTTTTCCTCGCCTGTAACCCTGCCGCTCCTGCCACTGCGTGATGTCGTCGTCTTCCCGCACATGGTCATCCCGCTCTTTGTCGGTCGGCCCAAGTCCATCAAGGCCCTGGAAAACGCCATGGAAAGCGGCAAACACATCCTCCTGGTGGCGCAGAAGTCGGCCGCCAAGGATGAGCCGGAATTTTCCGATCTCTACGAAATCGGCGCTGTCGCCAGCATCCTGCAGATGCTCAAACTGCCCGACGGCACGGTCAAGGTGCTGGTCGAAGGCAACCAGCGCGTGCGTGTTCTGGAGTTCCTCGACGAACAGACCCATTACACCGCCCGCGCCGAGCCCCTCGAAGAGGCCGGTGACGCCAACACCGAGGTCGAGGCCCTGCGCCGCGCCCTGGTCGCGCAGTTCGACAATTACGTCAAGCTGAACAAGAAGATTCCCCCGGAAATCCTAGCCTCGCTGGTCGGTATAGACGATCCGGGCCGCATGGCCGACACCATCGCCGCGCATCTGCCGCTGAAGCTGGAGCAGAAGCAGGCGATCCTGGAAATGCACGATCTGAAGGGCCGTCTGGACCATCTCATGGGTTTCATGGAAACCGAGATCGACATCCTCCAGGTCGAAAAGCGCATCCGCGGCCGGGTCAAGCGTCAGATGGAAAAGAGCCAGCGCGAGTACTACCTCAACGAGCAGGTCAAGGCGATCCAGAAGGAACTCGGCGAGATCGAAGAGGGCGCCGAACTGGATGAGCTGGAAAAGCGTGTGCATACCGCAGGCATGTCCAAGGAGGCCTTGAAGAAGGCCGAGGCCGAACTCAAGAAGCTGCACATGATGTCGCCCATGTCCGCCGAAGCCACCGTGGTGCGCGGTTACATCGAGACCCTGGTCAACCTGCCCTGGAAGAAAAAGACCAAGGTCAGCAAAGACCTGAAGCGCGCCCAGGATATCCTGGAGCAGGATCACTACGGCCTGGACAAGGTCAAGGAACGCATCGTCGAGTATCTCGCCGTGCAGCAACGCGTCGACAAGCTGAAAGCGCCGATCCTCTGCCTGGTCGGGCCGCCCGGCGTCGGCAAGACCTCGCTGGGCCAGTCCATCGCCCGCGCCACGAACCGCAAGTTCGTGCGCATGGCTCTGGGCGGTGTGCGCGACGAGGCCGAGATTCGTGGCCACCGGCGCACCTACATCGGTTCCATGCCCGGCAAGATTCTCCAGAACATGACCAAGGCGACGGTGCGCAATCCCATGTTCCTGCTCGACGAGGTCGACAAGATGGGCGCCGATTTCCGCGGCGACCCGTCGTCGGCGCTGCTCGAAGTGCTCGACCCCGAGCAGAACAACACCTTCCAGGATCATTACGTCGAGGTCGAATACGACCTGTCCGACGTGATGTTCGTCGCCACCGCCAATACCATGAATATCCCGGCACCTCTATTGGATCGTATGGAAGTGATCCGCTTGTCCGGCTACACCGAGGACGAGAAGGTCAACATCGCCATGCGTTATCTGGTGCCGAAGCAGATGAAGAATAACGGCCTCAGCGATGCGGAATTGAATATCGGCGAGGCCGCGCTGCGTGACATCGTCCGCTATTACACCCGCGAAGCCGGGGTGCGCAGCCTGGAACGCGAGATCGCCAAGATCTGCCGGAAGGGCGTCACCGCCCATACCTTGAAAAAGGCCAAGGGCAAACTCAGCATTACCCCCAAGAACCTCGACAAATACCTGGGTGTGCGCCGCTACACCTACGGCATGGCCGAGCAGAACAATCAGGTTGGCCAGGTCACCGGTCTGGCCTGGACCGAGGTGGGCGGCGAACTGCTGACCATCGAGGCCAACATCATGTCGGGCAAGGGCAACATCATCCGTACCGGCCAGTTGGGCGACGTCATGAAGGAATCCATCGAGGCCGCCCGCACCGTGGTGCGCAGCCGCGCCAAGGCGCTGGGCATCGCCGCTGACATGTTCGAGAAGCACGACATGCACGTTCACCTGCCCGAAGGCGCCACGCCCAAGGACGGACCGTCCGCCGGTATCGCCCTGTGCGTCGCCATGGCCTCGGTCTGGACCGGTATTCCGGTACGTTGCGAGGTCGCCATGACCGGCGAGATCACCCTGCGTGGCGAGGTGTTGCCTATCGGCGGCCTGAAGGAAAAACTGCTCGCGGCGCATCGCGGCGGCATCAAGAAGGTGCTGATCCCCGAAGGCAACGTCAAGGATCTGGTGGAAATCCCCGACAACATCAAGAACCGTCTTGAGATCCAGCCAGTGAAGTGGATTGAGCAGGTTTTCGAAGCCACCCTGGAACGGCAGCCGGAGCCCTTGCCCGATGCCGAGCAGGCAAGCCCGGCGCCAGTCACAAAAGACGCGGAACAATCCGCCGTAATCAAGCACTGATGCGGCTTCCGGGCGGTCTGTGGCTTGACCGCCCCGCCCGGGATTGTTATAAAGCGGTGGCGGTATGCCGCACTCAATCAACGCATAGGGGGTTTAAGTGAACAAGTCCGAGCTGATCGATTCCATCGCCGAGTCCGCCGATATTTCCAAAGCCGCCGCGGGCCGTGCACTGGATGCCACGGTGGAAGCCGTCAAAAAGGCCCTGAAAAAGGGCGATATGGTCACTCTGGTGGGTTTTGGTACGTTTTATGTCGGCAAGCGTGCCGCGCGCACGGGACGTAATCCCCGCACCGGCGCCGCGTTGAAGATCAAGGCCGCGAAAGTCCCGAAATTCCGTGCTGGCAAGGGTCTGAAGGATTCGGTAAACTGACACGCTTTCTGGGTGCTTAGCTCAGTTGGTAGAGCGTCTGCCTTACAAGCAGAATGTCGGCGGTTCGACTCCGTCAGCGCCCACCAAGCGAATTTTGGAGTGGTAGTTCAGTCGGTTAGAATACCGGCCTGTCACGCCGGGGGTCGCGGGTTCGAGTCCCGTCCACTCCGCCAATAACAGAAGGCGAACTCACGTTCGCCTTTTTCTTTACCGGACCTGTTTGAAACCATGCTAGAAGCCATTCGCACACATGCCAAAACCTGGATCGCCAAGGTGATCCTCGCGCTCATTACCGTACCCTTCGCATTCTGGGGGATCGACTCGTACTTCAGCGGTGGCGGCAAAGCCGTCACGGTAGCCAGTGTCGGCGACACCGAAATCAGCGAACGCGAATTCCAGCAGGCCCTGAACAACCAGCGTGACGGCATACAGGAACAGGGCGGCAAAGCCGATGTCAATAACCCGGCATTTCGCAAACAGGTACTCGACCAGTTGGTCGATACGCGCCTGATCTCGAATGCCGCATTGCACAACGGCATGCTGGTATCCCAGGCGCAGATCACGGCGATGATCAACAGCGTTCCTGCCTTTCAGGAAAACGGCAAGTTCTCGCCGAGCAGACTGGAGGCTTGGCTGAACAGTCGCGGGACCAGCCAGCAGGAACTCATCAACATGATCCAGCAGGATTCCCTGCTTCAGCAATTCCAGTTCGGCTATGGTCAGGGCAGCATCGTCGCCAAGACCAGCGCCGGTCTGATCGCCAAGCAACTCGGGCAGCAGCGCGAAGTCAGCGAAGCCGTCTTTGGCGTGCAGAGTTATCTGCCGTCGATCAGCATCGACGACAAGGCCATCGAAGCCGATTACAACGCCAATAAAGCCACCTATGCCACCCCGCCGCAGGTCCGCGTGAAGTATCTGGTCTTGTCGATGCAGGCCATCACCGAGCAGATCAACGTCGGCGATGAGGTGGTCAAGCAGTACTACGAAGCCAACAAGACCCGCTTTCAGGAACCCGAGCAGCGCCGTGCCAGCCATATCCTGATCAAGACGGGCGCCGGCATGGCCCCGGCCGCCAAGGCTGAAGCCAAGTCCAAGGCCGAAAAACTGCTACAGGAGTTGCGCAAGAATCCGGCTCGTTTTGGCGAGATGGCCAAGCAGAATTCCCAGGATCCAGGCTCCGCCGAACGTGGTGGCGATCTCGGTAATTTCAGTCGCGACATGATGGTCAAGCCCTTCTCGGACGCGGCTTTCACCATGAAACCGGGCGAATTGAGCGGCTTGGTCGAAAGCGAGTTTGGCTACCACATCATCCGCCTGGATGGCGTCACGCCTGGAACGACACAGGGGTTTGCCGCGGTCAAGGATCAGATCGTCCAGGAACTCAAGGGCCAGGAAGCCCAGCGCAAGTACGCCGAGGTGGCTGAACGCTTCAGCAACCTGGTCTATGAAAAGCCCGACAGCCTCGATCCTGCCGCCAAGGAACTCGGCCTGACCCAGCTGGAGTCCGGCTGGATCAGCAAGACCCAGGCCGAACCCGTTATGTTGATGAATCCGCGCCTGCTGGAAGCGGTTTTCTCTCCGGAAGCCCTGGAAAAGAAGCAGAACACCGAAGCCATCGAGGTTGCCCCGAGCACCCTGGTCGCGGCGCGCGTCCTGGAACACCGCCCTGCCGGTACGCGCTCCCTGGCCGAAGTATCGGGCGCAATCAAGCAACGTCTGATGCTTACGGCCGCGCGGGCCAAGGCGCTGGAAGCCGGCAAGGCCGCGCTGACGGCGGCGCAAGCCGGCCAGGCACCCGCTGGCATGGGCATGCCCATGCAGGTTTCCCGCATGCAACCGGTCAGCCTGCCACCACAAGCCATGAAAGCCATCTTCAAGGCGAGTGCCGCCAAGCTGCCGAGCTATGTGGGCGTCGAGATGCCTGATGGCTACCGCGTGTACCGTATCAGCAAGGTCACCCAGGGCGAGGTCAAGGACGGCCTCGACAAGCAGATCCAGCGCGATCTGGGCCGACTTTCGGCGCAGGAAGAACTGCGCAGCTACCTGGAGTTTGTCCGGGCGCGCAACAAGGTCGAGATCAACCAGGCCGTGGTCGAGAAGAAGATCGAGTAAACCGCGCGAGCGCGCCGCGCAACTTGCGATCTGCAAGGCGCGCGGCGTTCAGATTGGCTGGCTTGAGTTCCCCGGATCGCCTCGCCGTGCTCGCAATGGCGAGCTTACATTACCCCGCAGGCGACACTCGTCGTGGGTGACTGATCGCTACTTCCTTGCTGCCTGGATCGTCCGGCGGTGCAGTCGGAACAGCCACTGCGTCCACTCGTCCTGCCATTCCTCCGAGCGATCCAGCAACCTGGCGCGTAACCAGGTACTACCACCCGCCTCGACGATCTCGCCGGCCAACTCCAGCGGCGCGGCGAGCCCGGGGTTGGGGTACAAGGTCAGGCGTACCTGACTACCCAAAGCCGGCGCAGCGCTTTCCTCCCAGGCCAGACCTTCGGCATCCAGGCGCAAGGTCCGTGCCGGGGGCAGAACGGTGCCCGCGTATAGCACTCCCCCCAGCCAATGCAGGGCCAGATCAAGCTTGGTTTCCAGACGTTCGTGCAGCCGGTCGGGGTGCGCTTCCAGTACGGATGACTCCGTCGCGTTGATGCTCCGCAGCAGCAGCCGGTTACCCCGCAGGGTGCGGGCATCGAGCGCCTCGGTCAGCGGTCGCCAGGTGAAGGCGAAGTGAGATTCAACGGCAAGGCGCGCTTCGCTCATGCAGGTCTCCGGGGAAAAAGTTCGGTGCCATGGCGTGCCAGTCGGGCCGACCCGTAGGCCGCTTCCTGTTGCGGCGAGGCGCTGACCGGTACACCGAGACGACGCTGACGCATCTGTGTCCAGACCGCATTATGGCTGCCACCGCCCGCCGTGGTCAGGGATTGCAAGGGTGTCGCGCCTAATTCGGCCAAGCGCCGGTAGCCCAGCGCCTCGATCTCTGACAAACCTTCCAGCACACCCTTCAGATACAGCGCCCGGTCATCGGGCGTGGCTCCAGGCGCGGCGCCAAGGTCGGGTCGTTGATCGGAAAGCGCTCGCCCGGCCGGGGCAGAGGATAGTAGTCGAGTCCTGAAGCAGTCCGCGGATCGATTCGGGCCGATAGCGCGCTCAGCTCGGCATCGTCGAATTCCCGGCGCAGCACGCTGCCGCCGGCATTCGAGGCACCGCCCGCCAGCCACAAATCGCCGAACCAATGGCTGGAGACGCCGAACTCCGGTGGCATCGACGCGGTGTTCCGAGAGCAGTTTCAACACCAGCGTCGACCCGAGTGATGTCACCGCCCCCGGTTGCGACATCCCCGACGCCAGAAACGCGGCAATGCTGTCAGTCGTCCCGGTACGCACCAGGCAATCGACCGGAATGCCCAGATCGCGTGCCCGGGGCCGGGCGAGGGTACCGATGCCGCTGCCCGGCGGGCTGACGCTGGGCAAGGGCAGGGCCTCCATGTCGACCAGATGACCGACCCATTCCGGCCAGACGCGTCGGGCGACATCGAAGCCCATTTTCAGGGCGTTGTGATAATCGGAAATACCGGGCCGATCGGACAGCAGGCCGGTCAGCCAGTCGGCCTGGTTCAGGTAGCAATCTGCCCGTCCCGGCCCCAGGTTCGCTTGTAACCAAAGCATCTTTGCCAGCCCGGAACTTGGTGTCGCGGCGGGGTTGTCGGCGCCCGCCGCACGGGCGATCACAGCCGCCTCCGCCAGCGCGCGGGTATCGTGATAAAGCAGAGGGGGGGCCACCGGGGTCAATGCCGCATCGCACGCCAGCACGGTTGCCGATGTGCCGTCCACGGCCATCGCCCCCAGTTGCCGCCGCACGCCGATTGGCAGGCACGCCAGGATGTCCCATAGCGTCTCGCGCCAGATACCGGCGACCTCGTAATCATGCCACTCACCGAAATCGATGCGCTCCAGCGCCTCGATGGGATCGTCCGGCGCGATCACGCAGGCGCGCGCCGGTGGTGCCGAAGTCGAGGCCGAGGAACAGGGAGGAGGCCATACGGAGATGCCGATTCAGTGCCCGCTTCCCGCAAGCGGGGAGCGCTGGAAAGGGGGAGAGCAAATAGGTCAACAGAGCATCCCGTGAATATGTCCAACCCGGATTATCCCCGACCACGCCTCCGATTTGTAGGAGCCCGCTTGCGGGCGATCAAACCGGGGCATCGCCCGCAAGCGGGCTCCTACGCTGGACTCACCTGATGGGTGACTCGAAGGCTTGGTATTTCGAGCGAAGCGCGGTAATCCAGTGCAAATAAAATCAACAGCCGCGGATCGCCACATTGCTGCGCTCCTCGCGACCTGACAATTCTCTGGCGGCGACCAGGCACGCGCTACGTTCAACCCCGGGTATTCGACTGTGTCGTGAATTCGCATAATTCGACGCGCGCTTGCGCTTGCCAGCCCGCCATGCGGTGCTCGGCAACGACGTTGGTGAAGATGCCGCCGCGCACGTAGAACTTCGCGGTCAGGCGCATGAAGCGCGGCTCCAGGAGCTTGGCCAGATCGTCGAGGATGCGGTTGGTGACGTCCTCGTGGAAATGGCCCTCGTCGCGGAACGACCAGATGTAGAGCTTCAGGCTCTTCAGTTCGACGCATTTCCGGTCCGGGATGTAGTCCAGGATCAGCGTCGCGAAGTCCGGCTGGCCGGTTTTCGGGCACAGGCAGGTGAACTCCGGGATTTCCATGTGGATGTGGTAATCGCGTCCGGGACTCGGGTTGTCGAAGGTTTCCAGGGCTTTGGTCGGTAGGCTGGGCATGGGAGCAGGGCAGTCAGTGAATTCAAGCGGCGGATTATAAACGCCCCCTGGCGTTACGCGCCGTCTTGCCTTGGATCGGCCCCGGCAGTGCCTATACTGCCAGCATGGATAACCTCCGAGCGCTGGCGGCGACCTGCCTGACCGTGCGCTTGGCTCTCAGCCAAGGAGTTGCAATGAACACGATCAGCCGCGTCTGCAAACTTGTTGTCCTGCTGGCCGGATTGGCCATCGTCAACTCCGCCTTCGCCGAGCCACCGACCAAGGCCACCAACGCGGTGTTGAAGGATCTCCTCGAAGAGGTCGTGGTCGAGATGCGCAATAAATACCCCGCGCATGAACATCACGGCGGTGATCTCCGGCTCCTGCGCCACCGGCAAGGGCTATACCGACCCGCTGCGCGGCGGTCGGGCCGATTTCGACTCCACCCTGCGCCTCGCCGAGGATCTCAAGGGCGGCCCGCTCGGCGCCA
This sequence comes from Hydrogenophilales bacterium, assembly GCA_016703155.1. Lineage (GTDB taxonomy): Bacteria > Pseudomonadota > Gammaproteobacteria > Burkholderiales > Thiobacillaceae > JADJCP01. Next base: position 67,336 of record JADJCP010000001.1, on the reverse strand, counting down.
GCCAACTGGACGACTACGCGGCGCTGTGGAAGGAGGCGCGCGCCAAGTTCGTCGACAAGGTCAACAAGCTGTACGGTGAGGGCACCGAGGCGGCCGCGACGGTGCTGCGCACCACCAGCCTGTATCCGCCGGACCAGATCGTCAACGGTCTGAACACCGACGACGCCGCGAAGCGCTTTTTCCAGAAAACCGGCGCCATTCCGCGCCTGGACCCGAAGGAGACCGCCGAGGGTTTCTTCGGCAAGCACAACGAGGCCTTCCGGCAGAACTACAACTTCACCAAGGGCGTCGAGCTGTACACCGAGACCAGCGGCAAGAATGCCGGCAAGCTGCGCTGGGGCTATGCCAACCTGGACAACTCGATCACCGCCGCGACGCCGCGCTACACCCTCGAATCCTGCCACCGAACCGCCGCCAGCGCCCTTTCCGAGGCACGCCTGTCCTGGACGGCGGCGACATCACCGGCCTGCGCAAGCAGCTCGAACGTCTGCGCCAATACACCAACAAGGGCAAGAGCATGCTCGGCGCCCTGCCCGAGGCCGATTATCTGGACGACATGATCGCCGAGCTGAAACAGATCGAAGCGGTGAAGAAGGCCGGCGGCAAGGCCGTGCTCGGCGAGGGCATGCGCAAGCAGATCGAGGCGGCGATGAAGAAGAAGGCCACCGAGGCGCGCATGATCCAGGCCGGCGCGCGCATGGTGCAGATGAAGAACTTCAAGGGCGCGAACATGATCGCTAAGATGCTCAACAAGCCGAGCAACGCGGTCCTGGCGAAGGCGCAATCGGCCCTGCGCGAGGCCTTCGAGGAAATGTCCACGGATGTCATCGGCGCCACCGTCACGGGCATCTTCCTGGCTTGGGATGTCATCGCCTCGATGCGTGACGCCTATCGAGGCGATCTCGAAGGCGCCTACAGCAACGCCTTCCAGGCCGCCCTTGGCAACACGGTCATGGAAGGCTACGGCTGGAAATTTTCGCTCGCCCTCGTGCCGGTGCAGATCGTCACGTCATTCGTCCTGGAATACACCAAGGCCATGGGCTACCAGGCCGTGGTGTCGCGCGAGGACTGCGAGCAGTTGTTCGAGGAAGGCATCTGCAACGCCGGCGTGGTGGTCGACGGCATTGGCCCGTTCTCCTCGGTCGACGCCATCATCGAGCAGGCCCAACCGGCCAACAACAAGGACTTCGCCGAGGCGATCCACGCCAGCCTGGACAAGGTCGCCGAGAAGTGCGCGGTGCGCGAATTCGGCACCTTCACCGACGAAAAGGACAAGAAATTCAAGAAGGCGCCGCTGTTCAACAAATGCCTGGCGGAGCTGACCCACAAGTGGAACCGCCGGCGCATGGACCGCCTGGCCCTGGTGACGGCCCAGGCCAACCAGTTCTACGCCGAGGTGAACAATCAGCCCATCCGCATCGAGCAGAACCCGTTCCCCGTCGTCATCGACAAGAACGCGCCGACGGCCGACCTGAACGTCAAGGTCAAGGTGCACTACGACTACGACGACAAGAAGGTCGAGGATATCTTTCAGGCACTGAACCTGGAACTGCGCAAGCTCTCCAGCAGCCTGGCCGGCGCCAACAACGAGGTCACCTATGCCTGGTATCTCAACGGCGCCCTGCTGGCCGAGGACAAGGTCACGCGCATCCAGAGCGCCTACGACCTCATCGAACCCGCCCGGCTGGAACGCACGATCAAGCTTGATCCGAACGGCGCCAACCTCCTGAAATTCCGTATTGCCATCGACACGCGCTTCCACTCGTCGATCACGCCCTCGGGCGAGGACATCCTCGGCCTGTACTGGGACAAGCTCGGCAACCCGAGCCAGAAGATCGTCAAGGAGGTCGAGATCGACCTGGGCGTGGTCAATCAGACGAGATGTCCGCGAAGATCATCGCCCCGGACGAGGTCTACCGCAAGAACGCCTTCACGCTCAAGCTTGAACTCGGCGACGCCTTCCGCAACCTCGACCGCTATTACATCAACTGGTACCAGAACAAGGCCACCGACGGCATGGGCATCCAGGCCACGGCCCTCGACACCGCGCCGCCGGAGAAGGCCGATAGCGTCACCTACATCGCCCGGATCACCAATATCCCGGTAGAAACCGACATCGCCGTCGTCAATCAGAAGGGCGAGATCATCTACCAGATGTTTGCCGGCCTGGCACGCGGCCTGGCCGCCGCCTGGGGTGGCGGCAAGGGATCAACGACGCGCGAGACACGTTCGATCCCGGACCAGTTCGCCATGCTGATGATGGCGCGTTCGGTGTCCGACAAGATGCTCGCCGGCAAGGCCAAGACGCCGGAAGAGGCCGAGAAGGCGGCGCAACTGGTCAAGGTGCTGAAGATCGACGCGGTGAAGTTCGATCCGAAGGAACTCATCGTTTACGCCGAGGTGAATAAGACCCTCAAGGTCAGCGACCGGCCCTACACCGAGGAGATCGAGGCCGCCTACAAGCTCAAGGACTGGAAGAAGCTCTACGAGATCGACGACCAGGCCAAGCGGCCGGAAGACAAGGAACTCCTGAAGGCCAAGCTGCTCGATCTGGCGCGTGTTCTCTCCGACGCCGTGCAGCCGTATCTGGCCCAGATGGAAGCGGCCAAGGCGGCCTTCGACAACGCCTTCAAGCCCTTCGAAAAGGCCAAGTCGGAGGAACGCGACCGGCTCTACGACCAATCCAACAAGCTCAACCAGCGCGCCGGGCAACTGCGCGCTCAAGCCTGGAAAGCCCCCGGCCCAGAACGCGAGGCCCTGCAGCGCGAAGCCCAAGCGCTCAGCGACGAAGCCAGCAAGCTCGGCAAGCAGGCGCAGGTGGTCGGCGAAGTTCACCGAATACGCCAAGCGCGCCCTGAATCTCAATCATCCGGACAAGCCGCCGACGGTCGCGGCCTATGACGGCTACTGCACCAACGAGGCCGCCATCAAGGTCTTCGAGGCGCCCAAGCCCAGCCTGCGCGCCAGCGCCACCAAGCTCAGGACAGGCGAACTCGCCGAACTGCAATTCAAGATCGACAATCTGCGCTCCTGGAAGGGCAAGATCACCTGGACTGGCGAAGGACTCGACCCCGAGCAGACCAAGGAAGCCAGCTGGAGCAACACCTTCAAGGCCGACAAGGAAGGCCAGTACACGATCACCGCCAATTTCAGTGGTGACGGCCAGGACCATTCCGCCTCGGTCACCCTGTCGGTGAGCGGCGGCGTCACCGGACGCCTCTACGGCCTCGGCGACCGGGAATACTTCGGCGCCACGCGCAAGCTCAAGCTCATGCTGCAAACCACGCCCGGCCAGAACCTCGACGACGACCCCTGTATCCAGCGCTACCGGCGCAACCTGGAAGAACAGCAGGCCCTGGACGCCTGCCTGCAAGCCAACCGCAAGCTGCCCGAGGCGAAACGCAAGGACTGCAAGGTGCCGCCGCGCTTCGACCTGAACGAATGCGGCGTCTCCGGCACCAATCTGGTCGGCGCCACCGGCTACCACATCCTCTGGAACGCCAGCCCCAACCTGAAGTTCAAGGCGCGCGAGACCGAGATCGACAACACCGAGGTCACCCTCGACCGCATGACCGACAACCTGCCGGTCTGGGCCGAACTGCGCACCAAGCAGGGCGGCTTCTACGAAACCGTCGGGCGCACCGAGAACCACGATCTGGAGGTCATACCGCCGACCTTCCGCTTCAAGTACAACCCCAGCCCGGCCGAAGCCGTGGTCGGCAAGCCGATTCAGGTCAGCATCGTCGCCGAGCCCGCTGTGTCGGACGAACTCATCGACTACCGCTGGGTCGAGCCGGTCGACCGCAAGGAACTGCCGGAAAAGGGCGTCATCGAGATCATCCCCAAGGACAGCGCGCCGCTGGAAACTGCACGTCATCGCCCGCGTGCCGCACTACGGCGACATCATCGACGATGCCATCAAGGACCAGTTCATCCCCGGCCAGTACAGCGTGCGCATCGAATACCTCGGCCGCAAATTCGCCGGCTCGGGTGAACGCGGCGGCGCGGTCGAGATCGGCCAGCAATATGTCCTCGAAGCCAACCTCGACGATGGCGACGCCCCGGGCCTGCGCTACGCCTGGTCGACCGAAGGCCCCGGTTGCACCCTGGCCAGCGGCCACGCCAGCCGGCAGGTGACCGTGACGCGCGGCGGCCCGGAATCCTGCCTGGTCAAGGTCACGGTCAGCGACGCCCAGGGCCGGGTCATCGGTCAGGGCAGCTATAGCCAGGACACCTCGGCCGCCACCGCCAAGGCGAAGAAACCCGAGGCGGTCATCGCCGAGGCCAAGATCATGGTCGAGGCGGGCAAGCTCGACGAAGCCATCGGCACCCTGAACGACTATGCCGGCAACCGCGACAAACAGGACAAGAACCTGGCCGAGCTGACGGGCTATCTGAGCAGCCTGAGCCAGGAAAAGGCGGATGTGCTGCAATACCTCGAAGACTTCAAACAGGCGCTCGCCGAAGGCCGACTGGATATCGCTCGGGCAAGACTGATCGCTGCCCGCACGCTGCACCCGAACTACCCGCCGACCGTCGAGGCCGCGAGGTTATTGGAGGAAGCGGGAACGAGCAGGCGTTGATCGGCAATCGGAACGCGGTTCTCTGAAAAACAGGGACATGGTTTCAGGCAGGGCTTCGCATAGTGACCTGCCCCCTATAGCCGAGGGTTAAGGATCGCGGAGCCAAACACGACAAGTCCCCTTGCTTTCAGGGATAACAATTGCGCCAGGCAGCTCGGCACCGGCGCCACAAGCGCCAGCAGACTGAGCCTCCTCAAGATCGATTGAGACATGCTTGCCAACTGTGACTTTGATTCGGTCAGGCAGTGACGGATTCCACGGCGAGCTGTTCTCGATTACCACTGTGCCGACAGCCTCGGCCCAACTGGAGTTCTTGTCACTTCTCGAGTAACCCAGTTCGCACCGGTAACCTGGCTTGCCCGGAAGGCCACACCAATAGATATCGATGGCGAGCTTCGTGAGCTCACTGCCGTTGAAAGTGGCGCGAGCTTCTCCGGAGGCGCAACGCGGCTTGACCTCAAAGTTGCAGGCTCGAACAGACTCGGCATCCGCACGACACACAGACACCGCGCTGCCTAGCAAGAAGCTGGCGATCAGAGTAACGAGTCGAGTACGTTGCATTGATGAAAAGTGAACAACTTGTCGTACGCATCGATGAGTGCGACAAGACTCATCGATGCTCCACAAGCGTTCCGTCCATTCCAGCCTTTCGGCGACGCGCGAGAGAAGCGCGCATGATTGTAAGTCGGGTCGTGTCGAGCTCCTGATTGTGGACAATCGTCAGGTTATTGCCGTGAATTCGGCGTTTTACGACCACATCGTCCAGCTGGCAGATATTGGCGCCTTCGTCCTTGACTCTCACCGACCAATCAAGATCCGCATTGACGACAAAGTCCTCGTTGAGGACGCCGAACTTCAGAAAAGTCGAAGCCCGGATAATGGCGGCGCCGGGCAAGTGCCCAAGCTGTGGCGCGGGTGGCAGCACATAACGGGCGCACTCATCGGCAGGTATTTCCGGGCTTACGAAACATTCCAGTTTCCCCACCACCATATCCAACTGTGGTTCAGCCAGCAGGATTGCCATGCGGACTGAAATTGAATTGGGTGTCAGCAGGTCATCGGCATCCAAATGCAACAGGAATCCCCCCCGCGCCGCCGCGATACCGCTATTGCGCGTGGCGGCAAGCCCACGATGTGGACACGCAATTATCCGGACACGGTGACCAAAATTTTCGGCGACAGCCATGGACCGGTCGGAAGAACCGTCATCGACGACGAGTATTTCGAGCGGCTCCCAGTTCTGCCGCAGCACGCTCTCCAAGGTTTCTGCGAGATAGGCTTCCGCATTGAAGGTAGGAATGATGACGCTCAGGAAACCCGGAGCGAAGGTCATGTTCTGGTCCCATCATTTGACTTCATTGCTTCACGGAAGTCCGAGAGTTTCGTGAGCGACTCCGCTTTGCCCGATTGGGTTCGTCTGCGGTCGATAGAGCGTTTGAGCATGATCGCCAGATAACGCCTATCCGCTTCCTGGTCACGCGTGATGTTGTTCAAGTGCAACCGGCAGCGCAATACGGTTTCCTCGTGAAAAAGCATGGGCACTTGCAGTTCACGCGCGCGCATAAACCAATCCCAGTCATCGCAGTGGCGAAGACTCTCCTCCATCACGCCGACCCGTTCGAACGCGGTACGGCAAAAGAGGCAGACACCAAGTGAGACATCAATGTGGTTGCCCCCCGCCTCCATTGGCTTGAAAGCGACCGGTTCGTCAGGTGCGCTGGCGAGTTGCTCGTGCGTCTTTCTTCCGACCACCATCTCGATGGTGGGATTTTCTCTTAGCTTGGCGAGCTGAAGCTCGATGCGGCCCGGTGCATAGAGATCGTCTGCATCCAGGAAGCCGATATATTCGCCTTGGGCAGCAGCCAAGCCACGATTGCGCGCAACCGGCGGTCCGCCATTATTCTGGCGATAACAAACTACGGGCGGACCAAAGCTCTCCGCCATGTTTGCGGTACCGTCACTCGACCCATCGTCCACGACGATCACTTCAAGCGGGCGATATCCCTGCACCAGAACGCTCTCAATGGCGGCCTTGATAAAAGCCTCTGCGTTGTAGGCGGGAATGATGATGCTGACCAAGTCCTTGACGATCATTTTGCTGGTGCTTCCCCTGTGATGATGGCTGCAAGAAAGGGTTGGGCCGCATCAGGATCGTTGCCAACATCCAACTGCCAGCAGGGCAAGCAACGGATGAGCGCACTCATGCGCGCGAGTGATGATGCGCGATCCCCCGGCATTTGGAACAGGGTGCTCGGCGCAAGCGCGCGGAGCGCGTCGCCACGTGTCAGAGCGACGGCACGGCAGGTTGGGCCAGCCACGATCCTCGGTACCACAATGGCCCGCAGGGGAAGCGACCTGGCAACCGCTCGGGGAAAGTGCTCGGTTATGAAGATGATCGACTTGCCTTGTTGGTCGATGGGAGAGGTTCGGAATGCATCGGCAAGGCGCGGCAGCCTTGCAATCGATGCCGTATCCGCTTTGCCGCTTCCATAGAGGGAATGCACACGTGGGTGGAGACCAGGCTCGATAAGACAGTAATCATCCGCCACATAATCGAGTGAAGACCCCACACAAGCCAGTGCCGTGGTCGATTTACCGGAGCCACCCCGCCCGACCAGGAGCACGCCACCCACCCCAGTGCCCACCGCCGCGCCATGAACGAGCTGCAACCCAATCCGCGCCGACCACCAATGGAAAATACGCCGAAAAGGAGCACCCTGTTCCCATGCCGCAAGCTTTGCGGCATCGGGAACCCAGAACAGCGCAACTTGGCACTCGGCTTTGTAAGCCTGAAGACCGGGGTCGTCGAGACCCCAGGCAACTCGGATCGGGCCATCGGTGTATTCAAGCCCGCCGCGCCCTTTTTCAAGCTCAGGCGCCACTATGCGCACACCGTTCGAGGCACCGTCCCAGCAGCAGATGGTCAGGTCGGCCGGCGCGTCCTCCGCCGGTTCAAGATGAGCGAAGGCAGGCAAGAGTTTTTCGGCCAGCGTCGAACTGGCGAACTTCAGCGCGATCACTCGCCCGGCAATCCGATAAACAGCCTGCTGGCCAGAGTCAAGATAGGCCGCTTGGAAGGCCTTTTCGGCGGCAGCGAATACCGCTGCGGCATCGGTCATTTCACTAATTTTCCCGATTTGGCCAGCCTTGATCCGTCACCTCGTGAATGGGGTCGACGAGCAGCAATTCCTGCATGTCAGTGTATTTCTGCAGCTCTGGAGCCGCGAAAGGGGCTGTAGGCTGAAAATCCGCGCGAGGTTCGTCGCACGAAACACCGGCAACAGGCACGATCAGTTCTTCGGCAACCAGCAGCTCCAAAAACCTCATGACATCTGCCTTGATGTGCTGTCGTCTGTCCCCACCGGCATCCAGTCGCTCGGCAATCTCCTCGGCTGACCAACCCCCAACCAGCGCACCCCATATGTCCGCCGCGCTTGCCAGCATGCTGTAGTACGTGCCGGATTGAAGATGGATGACGACAACTTCGCCATCCAGCAATTCACTGACAACGTCCTTCTTATTCAATTGGTATCGCGTCTGGCTCTGTTCCATGGATAAAATTTCAAAACGCGCTTTGCGGTTTGCCTTCGCTGACATCTGTTGAAAATCGCATGCACGCCTTTGGCCACACACTGATAAGACAAGCGACTTTTGCTTGCCCGTCCCTGAACTCACCATGTTACCGGTTCCCAGCCGACTTGTTCAGGCCAGATTCAAAGGATATCGCCCATCGCCGAGGCTCAGGATTTCGCAACGAACTGGATAATCATGAGCGCCCGAACATGGCCTTGGGTGGCATCACCCCAAAACAGAAGTTGGCCATGACACAGTGACCTCTACTTCTAAGGGCGATGGAAAGAGGGAAGATTACCGCCCGACCGGGCTTCGCAGAGTGATCTGCCCCCCTATGGCCGAGGGTTAGGGAAAGGCGGAAGAATTCGCTCATAGTCATTGCGAGCGAAGCGCGGCAATCCAGTGCACTAAATAAATCAACAGCCTATGGATCGCCACGTCGCTCCGCTCCTCGCGAGGACGAATTCTTGAGTGTTTCCTTAGGGGTCGCGGAGCCAAACTCGACAAGTACCTTTGCGATCAGGGATAACAATTGCGCCAGGTAGCTCGGCGCCGGCGCCACAAGCACCTGCGGACTGAGCCTCCTCAAGATCGATTGAGACATGCCTTCCAACTGTAACTTTGATTCGGTCAGGCAGTGACGGATTCCACGGTGAGCTGTTCTCGATTACCACCGCGCCGACTGCCTCGGCCCAACTGGAGTTCTTGTCGTTTCTCGAGTAACCCAGTTCGCACCGGTAGCCCGGTTTGCCCGGAAGGCCACACCAAAAGATATCGATGGCGAGCTTCGTAAGCTCACTGCCGCTGAAAGTGGCGCGAGCTTCTCCGGAGGCGCACCGCGGCTTGACCTCAAAGTTGCAGACTCGAACAGACTCGGCATCCGCGCGACACACAGACACCGCGCTGCCTAGCAAGAAGCTGGCAATCAGAGTAACGAGTCGGGTAAGTTGCATTTATGACCTGGAATGCCGCGAAGCGGCATATCGGGCGTCCATGTTGAGCACGGTATTAGCGATCTCGTATGGTCCAAATAGCAGCATTTTGACCGTCTTCCATGAAATCAATAGTAATCGGATATGTTTTTCCGCAACCCCCGATTACCCACTGTTCCTTCCAGTGGCGCGATCCAATTTTGCCTGTGGGTGCCGCCAGAACAAACGGCTGAAGGGTTTCTGGTTTGGAGCAACCCAAAACGGCCACTTTCGCTGCAACCCCTATCTTTGCATCGCGAATCAGCTTTTCATTCGCAAGTGTTCCTTCTCGAAGGGCGCCAGCGGGTAATGATCTTCCTTGGGCATGTGCTACAGAAACAATGGCAACACAAAACAGGATGGGTATGAATTTTGAAAAAATACTCACGGCATCTCCTTTGTTGATCGCTAGAGTTCAAGGTGAGGTGGCCGGAGGGCGGAGCCCGCAGGAAACCGGGAAACGCAGCTTCTCGGCCGTCCCTTCGACGAAAATGTTCGCCCGCACTTTGTTCTTCACGTTCACGATCCGCGGCGCGACTACTTGCCAACCGGACAGCAAAATCCGCTGCATTTTGTGGGTCCGGGTTGAGCGTCATGCTAGGGAGACGCTGAAGAATTCGTCATCGCGAGGAGCGCAGCGACGTGGCGATCCATAGGCTGTCGATTGATATAGTGCACTGGATTGCCGCGCTTCGCTCGCAATGACAATGAGCGAATAATTTAGCGTTTCCCTGGGCGAATACACCTCAAATACCTTCCCGATTGCGAAAATGAGCCACGAGCGCATTGGCATGGCCGTGGCCAATTTCGTACTCACGCTTCAGCCAAGCAACCATCTCCATATGCTTCAGGCCTTTTTGCTGTTTCAAAAGATCGAACCAATGATTTACAGGAAAACCGTACTTTTTTTCGATTGAAGGAAAGTACGAAGCGGGGCCCTTTGCATTATCGCTTTCAGACATGCATCACTCCTTGCTGGTGCTATTCATGAGCGGTAGTGTTTTCTAAGGAAACGCTGATTTATTCGCTCATTGTCATTGCGAGCGAAGCGCGGCAATCCAGTGCACTAAATAAATCAACAGCCTATGGATCGCCACGTCGCTGCGCTCCTCGCGATGACGAATTCTTCAGCGTTTCCCTAATAGTGATATTTCTGAGCCACAATGAGCGCCACATAAATGCGCCCAAATAAATAATGAAAAGCGTGTGACTAAATTAATAAAAGGGGAAAGGCTACGTTATTCATAAATATCTCTGAATACAGTTTCTAATAAACGTGGTCTGTCCCCTATTGTTGCTTTTGGGGGGAGTCCATATTAGGAATTGTTAGGTGCGTGCATCGAGTTGCCCGATAATGTATTGACAAATTTGCCGTGCGGGGCTTTGCTCTTTGCTAGCGCTGCGCACCACCTGAAGTACCCTGGCAACCCCAATGAACTTGCGAAAAAGAATAACCCATGCACCCACCGCAACGAAGAGCATGAAAAGGAACGTTGCGGTAAATGCGAGTGTAATGCCACCGAAAAATAAGAAGTACTGCATTGACGGAAATACTGGCAATAAAATATTTCGCAGATACTCTGGCGGAATCGGTAGCACTAACAGTGCCGCCGAAGAAAATAGCGCTATTGCAGGTGTAAGCCGCCAAAAGATCAACGCTAGTCTGTCTTTCCAATTCAATGGCATAAGCGCCTAACGTTTGAATTCACCGGCCTGCGCGGCTTTTCGCGCAGGTCCGGTGGAATGATGGGTTGGCCAGCGCGCGCTAAACGACAACATTAATTTCACCGCGCAAATACTCTACCGCGCTTCCGGATATAAGCACGCGACTACCTGAGAGGCTGCAACTCAGGTCTCCGCCACGGGGCGACAACTGTTTCGCCGTTAAGCGCGACTTGCCGAGACGTGCAGCCCAATACGGAACAAGCGTGCAGTGGGCAGCGCCGGTAACGGGGTCTTCGGGGATTCCCGCGCCTGGCGCGAAGAATCGTGAAACGAAGTCCACGGTCCCCCCTGGCGCAGACACTATGACGGCGAAAGCATCGAGCGCGGCAATGCGAGAAAAATTCGGCTGAAGGTTCTTGACCTCGGATTCACAATCAAAAATCGCCAATAGATCACGAGCCAGAAACACCTCTCTGGGCCGTGCGCCCAGAGCAGACACAAGCTGTTCAGAAACTTCAACCGATACACCTGGCCTGGCCGGGAAATCCAATGTCAGGCGATCAGCATCGCGGGTAACGACAAGATTTCCGCTACGGGTTGCGAATGTGAGTTGACCGGCTGAGGGCATGAAATGCCGGAACAGCACATGTGCTGCGGCTAAAGTGGCATGACCACATAAATCAACTTCGACAGTCGGCGTAAACCACCGCAAAGGAATCTCATCCGCCCCGGGAATAACAAATGCTGTCTCCGCCAAATTGTTTTCGGCGGCGATTGCGGCGAGAACTGCATCGGGAAGCCAGCTCTCAAGCAGCACGACAGCAGCGGGATTGCCCCCAAATAGATGACGCGTGAAGGCGTCGATCTGAAACAGGGGAAACTTCATATGGTCAATCCTGAAGCCGGCCAACGTGGAAGTGAGGGGGCTGCGCGGCTTTTTGCGCAGCTCCCCTCGACTGTAGAGTTAGCTGTCGCTTTACGTTCCACGCGATAGCCCTGCAATGTGTTGCTTAAAGAAGCGGGGCGACTTGAGGCCAGTCCGATGAGGCCAAGCGAATAGGACATGCCGTAGATCGGGATAGATCAGTTCGTCCATCTCGGGAATGTCGAAGTATGTCTCGCTCTGTTCGATGGTGTTGAAGATATCCACGAACTCTTGATTCACCAAGGAAATGATCTGCCGTGCATCAGATTCCTTAATTCGCGCGGGTGTGGAAATTCGACTTGTTGTGTCCACGTGCTTCCCCTTTCGCTCTAGGCCGACGTATACGGCTTGCTGTTTCTTCTCTTCAAGCTTTTTGCTCTCGATGAAGCGAACAAGTTTTGGCGAGAAGTCAAACAGGTCTCGGGCGACGAAGTGGAACTGCTTCTTCGGGTGTGAGTAAAGCAAGGCCAGCCACTTTTGTTCAAATTCAAAGTCGGGAAAGCAGTCGTTCGTTACGGACGACCAGTAATAGTGTTCGATCCATTTGGCTTTCGAGAACTCTTCAAGAGAAAGGACTGCGAGTTGGAATGCTGACGGATACGAGCCTGAACGGAACAGAAGAATGGAATCCGCGTGTAGCCGAAGCGCATTCTTAAGCGACTCCGCTGCGAGGCGTTTGTATTTGTAGACGGACAGTTGTTTCTGCGCAGGCATTACGACGGCTAACGTAATGTGTACACCATTTGGTGTGCAATCTGGAAAACGGAAACGCCGATTTCCTCATAAATATCATAGGGATGGAACGATTGTGACAACGCATGCACTCCCCAATTCTGTCGAGGCCGCTGGTGCCTCGGAACCCAAGCTTCTTGATCGTGTCCGGGACCGTATCCGGCGTTTGGGCTATTCGCGCCGGACCGAGCTTTCTTATGTGACTTGGATTAAACGCTTTAACGCCTTTCATGGCAAGCGGCACCCCGAAGCGATGGGCAAGCCCGAGGTGGAGGCCTTTCTGACGTATCTGGTATCGGCGCGAAACGTCGCCGCCTCGACACAGAATCTGGCCTTGTCGTCTATTCTGTTTGGATCGCCACGTCGCTGCGCTCCTCGCGACGAATTCTTCCCTAAGGAATCCCCCATTACCTTTTTCAAAATTGGGCACCTCAACACTTAAAGGTAGTGCCATGGCTCCCTACCGCTCCTATGCATAAGGGGGGCGCCACGGCCAAACCCATACCAGTGGCTCGACCGCGGCGTAGGTCAAACCAATGTGATTCGCCCGGCATAGCCGGGGTATGCCTCAGCGAAATCAATCGCCCGGTGCATCGCTTCGCCGAGTGGGGCGTGCCTGGATGTCCAAGAATCGTAATCTCCGCGTGTTGCACCGCCCCGGCATGCGCCCGGCCAACAGGTTAAAATGCCCGCCCGATAACCCAGTCCCGCCTGTAACCCCTTGCGTCTCAAGCACATCCAGCTTTCCGGCTTCAAATCCTTCGTCGATCCGGTGACCATTCCCGCGCCGGCGCGCCTGACCGGCGTGGTGGGGCCGAACGGCTGCGGCAAGTCGAACGTCATCGACGCCGTGCGCTGGGTGCTGGGCGAGTCGAAGGCGCGCGAGCTGCGCGGTGAGTCGATGCAGGACGTGATCTTCAACGGCTCGGCGAACCGCAAGCCGGCGTCGCGTGCCTCGGTGGAGATGCTCTTCGACAACAGCGAGGGCCGGGCGGCGGGGCAGTGGTCGCAGTATGCCGAAATCGGCGTCAAGCGGGTGCTGACCCGGCAGGGCGAGTCGAGCTACTACATCAATAACGTCAAGGTGCGGCGCAAGGACATGTATGACCTGTTCCTGGGCACCGGCCTGGGCGGCGATGCCTACGCCATCATCGAGCAGGGCATGATCTCGCGCATCATCGAGGCGAAGCCGGAGGAACTGCGCGGCTATCTCGAAGAGGCCGCCGGGGTGTCGAAGTACAAGGAGCGGCGCAAGGAGACCGAATTTCGACTGCGCGATACCCGCGACAACCTGTCGCGCGTCGACGACATCCGCAACGAGCTGGCCGGGCAACTGGAAGCTGACGGTGCAGGCCGAGGTGGCGCGGCGCTTTTTCGCCCTGGATGCCGAGCGCACCCTGAAGACCCGGCAACTGTCGCTGACCCGCAAGCAGGACGCCCAGATCAAGCAGGCCGATCTGGCGCGCCAGTTGGAAGCGGCGCGTACCGAGATCGAGGCGAAGACCGCCGAACTGTGCAAGCTGGAATCGGAACTGGAAGCGGAGCGCCTCAATCAGTTCGGCGCCACCGAGGCGATGAACCAGGCGCAGGCGCATTTCTACGCGCAGAGCGGTGAGGTGGCACGCGTCGAGCAGGAACTCAAGCATCTGCACACGACGCGCGAACGGCTGACCGAGGAGATTCGTCTGACCGGCGTGCGCCATGAACAATCGCGGGCCGAGCTGGCGGCGACGCGCGCCGAGATCGAGCAGCGCCGGCAGGAGCATGAGCGCGCCGAGGAACAAGCGGCGATCCTCGCCGAGCGTGCCGCAGAGACCAGCCAGAACCTGCCCGAGGCGGAGAAGGCCTGGCGCGACGCGCAAGGCGCGGTGGCGGCGGTGCAGGCGGAGATCAGCCGCCATGAACAGAGCGCGCAGCTTGAAGAGACGCATATCAACCATGCCGACAAGGTCATGGAGCAGCTCAAGGCGCGCGAACTGCGCCTGATCCAGGAAAAGCAGAATCTGGCGGCGCTCGACGAGGCCCATCTGGCGCGCCAGGAAGCCGATCTGGAGGAGGCCCGGGAGCGCATCGCCAGCCTGGGCGAGTATCTGACGACGGCGCGTGCGGAATTGCCCGGTTTGCAGGCGGCGCTGGCCCAATCCGGCCAGGTGCGCGAACTGGCGCGCCGCGATCTGGGCCGACAGGAAGCCGAACTGGCGGCGCTGCACAAGATGCAGGCGGCCGCCCAACAGTCGGAAAGCGAGGGCGCCGCCTGGCTGGCACGCGTCGGTCTGGACGCCGCGCCGCGCTTGTGGCAATCGATCCGCGTCGAGGCCGGCTGGGAGACCGCCGTCGAGGCGGCTCTGGGCGATGCCATGGCGGCCTTGGCGGTCGAGGCCGCCGATGCCTGGTTGAGCGAACCGCCCGAGGCGCGTTTCGAATTTGTCCTGAGCGCCGTGCCGCAAGCCGAAACCGAGCTGGCCCTGTTGCCCGCGGAAGCGGGGTTCCGCCCGCTGAGCGACCTGATCCACTGCACCGACCCGCTGGTGGCGCGCTTTCTCAACGACCGCCTGGCCCTGGCCTATGCCGCCGACAGCCTGGAGATCGCCCTGCGCCGACGTGCCGAGCTGCCGCCCGGCGGTTTCATCGCCAGCCGCGAGGGGCATCGCGTCGGCCGCGATACGCTGATGTTCAACGCGCCGGAGAAGGGCCATCACGGTCTGATCGCCCGGGTACGCGAGATCGAAGGCCTGGAGGTTGATCTGGAGATGGCCCGCGAGCGCCTGGCCGAACTCGATCTGGAGGTGCGGGGCGCCGAGGAGGCGGTTCTCGCCGGGCGGCGCCAGGTCGAAAGCTTGCAGACGCAGCAGCAGCAGCTTCAGGGCCAGGCGCATGAATTGCAGGTGGTTCTGGTGCGCTCGCAGGAAGCGGCGCGGCGCGTCGCCGACCGGCGCGCCCAGATTGAAAGGGAATTGGACGAGTTGTATGAGCAGCTCGACACCGAATCCGAGGCCTGGAACGAGGCCAGCGAACGCTTGAGAGAAGCGCGCCTGGAATACGATTTCGCCCGCGAGCGTCTGGACGAAGCGCGCCAGGCCCGCCTGGCCGCCGACCAGCACTTCCAGGCGCTACGCGAAGTGCAGCGGCGCGCCGACCGGGAGAGTCAGGAGGCGGTGTTCCAGGTGCGTTCCGTCACCGGACGCTTGCAGGATCTGGCCGAGCGTGTGACGCGCGGCGAGCGTGCCCTTGAAGACCTGGCACTGACCCAGGCGCGTCTGGAAAGCCAGTTGGCCGAGGCGCGCGAAACACCGATCAACGAGGCCTTGATACAGGCCCTGAAGTTACGCCAGAGCGCCGAGGCGGCCCTGACCCAGGCACGCGAGGCGCTGGAAGGCAGCAACAGCCATTTGCAGGCCATGGAGACCGGTCGACTGAAGGTGGAACGCGCCCTGGAGCCGCTCAAGGAACGCGCCCAGGCGATGGAATTGAAGCTCCAGGAGGCCCGGCTGCTGGAAAGCCGCTTCGAGGAAGAACTCGCCGAGGTCGACCTCGACGCCCTGGCCGCCGAGATTCAGGCGGCTGGCCTGACCGGGCGCGGCGAGCCCTGGCTGCGCGGCGAACTGGAGCGCCTGGAGCGCGATTTGACGGCGTTGGGTCCGGTGAACATGGCGGCCTTGCAGGAACTGGAGGCGACTCAGGCGCGCAAGACCTATCTGGACGAACAGGCGCTCGATCTGACCACGGCGGCGGATACCCTGGAAGAGGCGATCCGGCGCATCGATGCCGAGACCCGGGCGCGCCTGCGGGATACCTTCGATCTGGTCAGCCGTGAGTTCCGCAGCCTGTTCACCGAGCTGTTCAGCGGCGGCGAAGCGCAACTGATCCTCACCGGCGAGGAGATCCTCGACGCTGGTCTGGCGGTCATGGCCCAGCCGCCGGGCAAGAAGAACAGCTCGATCCATCTCCTCTCCGGCGGCGAGAAGGCGCTGACGGCGCTCTCGCTGGTATTTGCATTTTTCCGGTTGAACCCCGCGCCATTCTGTCTGCTCGACGAGGTCGACGCGCCGCTCGACGACAGCAATACCGAACGGCTTTGCCGCTTGATCCGCAAGATGTCGGAAGAAACCCAGTTCATGTTCATCACCCACAACCGTATCACCATGGAACTGGCCCAGCATCTGGTCGGCATCACCATGCCGGAGCCGGGCGTGTCGCGACCGGTGGCGGTGGATGTGGACGACGCACTGAAACTGGTGAATGTCGCTTGAAGCGATAGAGACCGAGGCGCGCCGGGGCAATCAGCAACAGAGCTTTACGCGGCGTGGACAACGCCTGCGGCTGGCGCGGTGGATGGGTCGTTTACTGCGTGTCGATGGTCAGCTGCTTTTGTCCCTGGCGCTCAAGACCTGAATCACCCTGAGCCTGGACAAGAAGTACGCAGGCCGGCAAGGGCGCTGCTGCCCCTTGCCGGCCTGCGTTTTCAGAAACGACTATTTTTTCTCGACAGTACCGGTGTCAGTCGGTGCTTTGATCTCAGTGTCACCCATCACTATCGCCTTGACCTTGAATGAAAGTGCCTGGGCTTCGTGAGCGGTTGAACGGGCTTCGTAAGACTGCTGCTCGGCGGACTTCGCGATACGGTGCGCGGCCTCTGAAATCGACTTGGAGCTATCCGCAATACTCTTGGCGGCCTCTGAAATCGACTTGGCCGACGCGGCGATTTCCATAGCCTTGTTCGAAGTCGCAACGGCTTCCGACGAGGCTTTGTTCGCTGCGCTGGAAGTGGTCATGGCGTCATTCGCCGTTGTCACGGCGGCAGAAGAAGCTGCTTTGGCATCATTCGAGGTGGCCACAGCCTGGGCGGAGGCGGTCTGCGCATCCGTTGCGGCGGCTTTGGCTTCGCTGGCATTGGCGACCGCCGAGTCCAGAGAACCCTTGACACCACTTGCCATGACCTTGGCTTCGTCCGACGTGGCGACGGCTTTCTCGGACGCCGCAAAAGCGATGTCGGATCGGGCGGCGGCGGCGTCGGATTTGGCCATGGCCGCATGAGATGTCTCCAAAGCCTTGGCCGAATTGCCGACGGCTTCGTCGGACTTGGTGTTTGCAGTCGTAGCGAATGCCTTGGCTTCGTCGGCAACCGTGGCGGACTTGTTCGATGTGGCCAGGGCGGTATTCGCAATGTCTGTCGCTTTTGCGGAACTTGCCACGGCTTCGTCGGACTTCTCGGAGGCAGCGCTTGCGACAGCCTTTGCCGCATCGGCGGTTCTGCTGGCCAGACTGGAGGTTGCCCTGGCGTCATCCGCCGTCGACATGGCCGTATTGGACGTACTCACCGCGGACGCTGACGCCTGCTGCGCGGCATCGGAAAGTTGCTTGGCTTCATTGGCCGTCGACACGGCGGAAGCGGCTTTGGCACTCGCCCCGTCCGACACGCGACCAGCCTGCGCGGAAGCGGCACTCGCAGCCTCGGCTACGGCAATTGCTTGCGCTGCCCGCGCCTCGGCATCATTTGCAACTTTCTGGACCTTCTCCAGATCTTCCAGCGTGGCACAGCCCGTAAAAGCACCAACCACCATGGAAGCAGCGACTGCCTGCACTAACTTTTTCGTCAGCATTGTTTATCTCCTCAAATCCTGATTACATTCGTGAACCGATGATGGCCAGCAGCAACGGCCATCATCTCCCAATGGGTAACACAGTATTCCCGCGTACTTGCCGAGAATCCTGCTGAAACGTGATCAAGCTACACACAACTCGTTACAAAAAATGCGGTGTTGGATACGCATTTTGATTTCAGACTAGCCGTAATCAGGCAATCCTGCAAACCCCATTACTCATGGCTCGGTGGGTATTCGTCGATTACCGTCCAAAAAGGTAGCCCTGGGCATAGTTGAAGCCCAAGGCGACGACCCGGCTCAGATGCTCTTCGGTTTCAACACCTTCTGCGACGATCTGGTAACCATTGGCACTGACGATGTTGGCGATTTCGCCGACGACCAGACGTTTCTTCGGGTCATCGCTGACCAATTGATGAATCATGCTGATGTCGAATTTCACCAGATCCACCGGCATGCACGACAAGTAGCGTAACGATGAATAGCCGCTGCCTAAATCATCCAGGGCCACTAGGTAGCCCACCTCGCGCAACCTTCGCAAATTCTCGCTGGCTCTGTAAATTTGCGTAATCAGGGCGTTCTCGGTGATCTCGATAATCATCTTGCGCTGCGCCTGATGTTCCTTGAGGTCCAGCAACGCGCCAATCAGGCTTTCGTCGACGATGCCCGTGGGCGAGACGTTGATCGACAGTCCCGTGTCCGCGGCGAGACGACCGATGCGCATGTCGCTTTCCACGCTGCGCAGCACCGCCAGGTCGAATTCGACATCGAGTCGATGGGCTTCGACAATGGTCAGAAATTCTCCCGGCATGAGTAAATCATCGCCATGGCGGATGCGCGCAAGCGCCTCGACATAGGCCGTATGATTCGCGGGCAGCGCGACTATCGGCTGGTAATGCATCTGCAAGGCATCGGCATTCTGAATCGCGTTATAGACGGCATTGACCCGAATATTCGAGACCAGATTGGCCATGCCGTCGATGTCGCCGCTGTAGAAGACGAACTTGCGGTTGCCGGGCCGCTTGGCGCTATACATGGCCAGGTCCGCCTGGCTGTGCAATTCGTGCAGGTTGAAGGCGGAGTGTTCGGACAAGGCGATGCCGATGCTGACCGACACCGGCTCCATGAGGCCGTAGCGGCGAAAATCGTGGCTCTGGATATGGTGCAGGCAACGCTCGGCGACCGCTTCGGCGGAGGGGGTGTCACTGTTCGGCAGCATGGTGGCGAATTCGTCGCCACCGAGCCGATACAGGCGATCTCCGGTGCGCAGGGCATGGGTGAGGTTGGTTGCGATCGCCTGGATCACCAGATCGCCGACGCCGTGGCCATAGCTGTCATTGATGGTCTTGAAGTGGTCGCAATCGAAGAGCAGCAGGGCACATTTTCCGAGGTAGCCGGCATCGGCGAGGGCACGCCAATCCTCGTCGAAGGCGCGCCGGTTGAACGCGCCGGTCAAGGCGTCGTGGCGTGCCTGATCGAAAAAGTCCTGACTGCTCTTTTCCAGATCCTTCCGCAGTAGAGCGAGTTTCTCGTGATATTCGCTGAACGAGCGGCGCACGTTTTCCAGTTCCTGGACGCGCATCGGGTTTTCCAGGGGAACCAGACTGCGACTGTCACCGGGAGCGTTCTTCAACTTATCGATGTCGCGGGAAATTCGATTCAACGGACTGACCAGGGCGCGCTTGAAAAACCACGCCCCCAAGGCCAGGATGAGCAGCATGGCCGCCAGAAGGCGCATGAAGGCGACCTGGAGTACTTCCTTGATATTGGCCAGATTCTGGTTGGGCAGCGTGTCATAGTCGATCCGCGAGATGGCCGCCGCGAGAGAGCCGGAAGCCTGTGCGCGCAACTGGATCTTCAGTCCCTGGATGTCGGCATAGCGATAGGCGCGGATCAGGCGAAATTGCAACGGAAAATCGACCTTGATGGCGCCGTGGCCGAGCGGAATCGTGCCGTCGGGGTCGGCGTGGACTGGAAAGAAGACATAGAGATGCCGGTCGTCGCCGGCGCCGCTGAATTGAATCCGTCCCGGCAATCCGACCAATTCGGAAGGCATGAACTCGCCACGGGGCTCCACCAGGATGTGTCCCTGCTTGTCATATAGCGCGACGCCACTGACGTACGCCGGCAGCATGCCGGCATCGCGTACCCTCAGGTCGCGCCACATCACGTAGTAATCCGGGTAGATGAGCTGCTGGCGGGTTTCATCCCAGCGCCCGAGGGCTTCGACCCTGTCCCTGAGGCTGCTTTCCATGCGCGCCAAACCGTCGCTGACTTCCTGGTGCGCCGCTTGCGTTTCCTGAGAGCGAATGCGGCTGGTCAACTGGCCCAGTTCCAGCCACATCAGGGTGCCTAAGCCGAGCAGGGCAAACAAGATCAAGCCGACAAACGCCAGGCTGAGATGCGAGACCTTGATGGGCTTCATTCGACGCGAAGGCCCTTCAGCTCGCCAATGACGCTCTCCAGAAGGTCGAATTCATATTCGCCATCCATGAAGTGGTTCGCGCCGGGAATAATGCGCACTGTGACGCCGGTCTTGACGAGACCTTCGACCCAGCCGGGGCCGAGCCGATCATCGCGGCCGCCCATGATGTAGATCAGGCGTGATTTGTGTTTCCGCGACATGGCCATGACGCGCGCTGGCGACCATTCCAGATAGGACAGCAGACTTTCTGGAACCGCATTGAACGTGCTACAGAACGAGTAGGGTTGCCTGACGGGTTCACGCTGCCCGTTGCGGATGCGCTGCTTCAAATCCAGGATGCTTTTTTCCTGATCTTGCGGGTTGCCCGTCAGGCGGCCTTCCATGATGCTGACACCAATGGTCTTGCGTACCGGGGTGGCCGCGTACCGGTCGAGATAAGCCAGCAATGTCAGGCTCCCCAAGCTGTGGCCGATCAGGACGATGGGGCGATTGTGGCGACGTTTCAACCATTGTACCCAGCGGTCGATCTCGACAATGTCGTCGTTTAGCGTGTGGGTATGGATCGCCTCACAGGCCAGGCTGGTTCGGCGATGCGTGATGCCGAGCGTCATGGTCGGCGCCAGGACGCCATAGCCTTCGCCGGCCAGCCCTTCGGTCAAGCTAAATATGACAGGCGAGTCGGCGGTCTGCAAAAAACCATGCAGAATCAGAACGACCGGCTTGTCGGCTCGACCCGCTCGATACTCGGCGATGGCGGTGAGGTCAGGGCGCATCGTCATGCTGACGCGTTCGGCACGCGCAAGCGGCCAACCCGCCAATTGCATGAAAGCAAGCAACAGCATGCCAACGCCAAGTCGGATCGTTATCATCGCGCCTCTCTCCAAGCATTCCCGCCCCCCGATCCGCTAAACTGCCCACATGGATCTACACAGTCTGTTCTCGGCGTCGGGAGCATTTTCAAAACATATCGACCATTATCGGCCACGCGCGCAGCAACTTGAGATGGCCGAGCAAATATTGTCGGCACTGGATCGCGGCGCGCGGTTGATTGTCGAGGCCGGCACCGGTACCGGCAAGACCTTGGCGTACCTGGCGCCGCTGATGCTGCATGGCGGCAAGGCGATCATATCGACCGGTACCAAGACTTTGCAGGATCAGCTCTTCCACCGCGACATCCCCGCGGTGCGCGAGGCGCTCGGTCTGCCGATCCAGATCGCCTTGCTCAAGGGGCGGGCGAATTATGTCTGTCCGTACCACCTGGAACGCGCCCTGTCCGATGGCCGCTTCAACAGCCGTGAAGAGGTTGCCCACCTGCGGCGAATCGCCCATTTCGCGGCGGTGACCGAGAGTGGCGACCGGATGGAATTGACCGACATCCCCGAAAATGCCTCGGCTTGGGCGTATGCCACCTCGACCCGTGAAAACTGTCTGGGGAGCGAATGTCCGCACCATCGCGGGTGTTTTGTCCTGAACGCCCGCAAGAAGGCCCTGGAGGCGGATATGGTGGTGGTCAACCATCACCTTTTTTTCGCGGATGTCTGGCTGAAGGACGAGGGCGCCGGAGAATTGTTGCCGGCCTCGAACGCGGTGGTCTTTGACGAGGCGCACCAGTTACCCGAGATCGCCAGCGTGTTTTTCGGCGAAAGCGTGACCACCGGCGTGCTGGTGGATCTGTCGCGCGATGTGCGCCAGGAGGCTGCCGTTGCCGCCACGGAGAGCCAGGATTTACCGCGCGCGGCGGCGGAACTCGATACCGCCGCGCGCGATCTGCGGATCAGCCTGGGCGCGGCCCTTAATCGCTGGCCGGCGGCACGCGTCCTGGATAAACCGGAGTTTCGGGAGGCGCTGGAAAAGCTCGATGGCTGTCTGGCGGGGATGACTCGTTTGCTTGAGTCGCAGGCGGAACGCTCCGAAGGTCTCGGTGCTTGCCTGCAGCGTGCCCAGGAAGCCGCCATCTGCCTGGCGCGCTGGCGCCAGC
The DNA here is from genome assembly GCA_016703155.1 of Hydrogenophilales bacterium. Classification (GTDB taxonomy): domain Bacteria; phylum Pseudomonadota; class Gammaproteobacteria; order Burkholderiales; family Thiobacillaceae; genus JADJCP01. The sequence goes on along the minus strand of JADJCP010000001.1, from coordinate 44,884 downwards.
CGGAGGCGGAGAGTGGCATGGTGCGCTGGTGCGAGGCGACACAATATTCCGTGTTGCTGCACTCGACGCCGCTCGACCCGGGCGAGCAGTTTGCCAAGCAACTGGCGGATGACCCGCGTGCCTGGGTGTTTACTTCGGCCACCCTCTCGGTGCGTGGCGATTTCAGCCATTATCAACAGCGGGTCGGTCTGCACGAGGCCGAAACGGCTCAGTGGGAGAGCCCCTATGACTACCCGACACAAGCCTTGCTCTATGTCCCCGGAGCCATGCCCGATCCGAACACCCCGGGGTATACGGAGGCCGTGGTCGAGGCCGCCTGGCCGGTATTGAAAGCAAGTCGGGGGGGGGCTTTTCTGCTTTTTACCAGTTTGCGTGCGATGAACGAGGCGCATCTCCTGATTTGCGAAAAAATGCGCGCCGAGGACAGCGAAATTCATCTGCTGCTGCAAGGCGAGAAAAGTCGCAGCGAATTGCTCAGCGAATTTCGCCGTCTTGGTAATGCCGTTCTGCTTGGCAGCCAGAGCTTCTGGGAAGGGGTCGACGTGGCCGGCGAGGCGTTGTCGCTGGTGGTGATCGACCGCTTGCCCTTCCAGCCGCCCGATGACCCGGTGCTGAACGCGCGTATCGACAAGATGCGCCAGGAAGGACGCAACCCGTTTTTCGACTACCAGTTGCCGCATGCCGTAATCAGCCTGAAACAAGGTGCTGGCTGGCTCATCCGGCGTGAATCGGATCGTGGTGTGTTGATGATCTGCGACCCGAGGCTGGTCGACAAGCCGTATGGCCGGCGTGTCTGGCAATCGTTGCCGCCCATGCGCCGTACCCGTGTCGTCGAAGAAGTTATTGGTTTTTTTAAGGACACAAATGCTTACAATTGATTACAGCCCGTACACACAGGCATAACAGGCAGCCAATAGCCTGATTGCACGTACCAGGTGGGTACGATCCAACCCAAGGAGAAGATGATGAAAGCCACAACGAAATGCCTGCTCGCCACGACCTTGTTCGCCTTGTTCACTGCCTCCGGCGCCATGGCCAGGGACCGAGATGACAATCCTCCCGGTCCGGTCGGCGGCGCGGGCACCAATTGGGAAAATCCCCGTGGCCCGGCTGGTGGCCCAGGTGCCAGTCCGAATCGTCACCGCCGCGACCGCGACAACAATCCTCCCGGCCCGGTCGGCGGTCGTGGCACGAACTGGGAAAATCCCCCCGGCCCGCGCGGCGGCATCGGTGCCAGCCCGGATATCCGTCATCGTCATACGGGTTGGCTGAGGAGCCGCATGAACGCCGCCGATTGGGCACTTTTCGTGACTTGGAATGTGACCAAGCAGCATGCCTTCTGCAACAAGCGCGGCATTCACCGTGATTACTGCTGGTTCGACCGTGACGACAATCCTCCCGGCCCGGCGGGCGGCGCGGGGACCAACTGGGAAAATCCCCCCGGCCCGGTCGGTGGCCCCGGAGCGAGCCCGGATCGCCGCTGATCGGGCATGATCCGGATCGGTGCCTTGCTGGCGGTCGGCCTGATTGCAGCGCCGGTCGCCGCCGATACCGAGAGTCATATCCTGATTCAAACATCGCCTTTGGCCGGCTTTCAATATCATGCCGGCCGGGCATTGTTTCCACTGATGTCGGTTGGTGATCGGCTGACCTTGGTCCGGGAAGCGGATAACCCCTATGACCCCAAGGCCGTGCGTGTCGAGTGGCGCGGCGTGATGATCGGTTTCGCGCCGCGCGTCGACAATACCGATCTGGCGCGCATGATGGATCACGGCGTCACTGTCGAGGGGCGCATCGTGCACCTGCAGAAGGCGCGCGATCCCTGGAAGCGGGTGCTCATCGAAGTGCTCGTGCCTGAAGCCTCGCCTTGAGCGGGAACCGGTCCGAGCAGGTAAAATCCGTCCGTTGACGATTTCGGCCCCGGCTCTTGAATCTGCTTTCCTTCGATACCTCCACGGAGTTCTGTTCCGCCGCGCTGACGCTGAGCGGGCAAGTGCTGTCGCGCGAATGCATGGCCGGCAATCGCCACTCCGAGTTGCTCTTGCCGATGCTGACCGAGCTGTTGAACGAGGCGGGTGTCCGCCTGGGGGAATTGGATGGCATCGCCTTTGGCCGGGGGCCGGGCTCGTTTACCGGGCTGCGCATCGGCTGTGGCGTGGCCCAGGGTCTGGCACTGGGGGCCGATCTGCCGGTCGTGGGGGTTGTCACCCTGGAAGCCATGGCCTGGCAGGCCCAGGCAAATCGGGTGATCACCTGCCTGGACGCGCGCATGCACGAGGTCTACTACGCGGCTTATCGCCGGCTTGGCGACAGCATGGAAGCGGTATTGGCGCCGTGTGTCTGCAAGCCCGATGCGGTGCCTTTGCCCGAGGGAGAGGCTTGGCATGCCGGCGGTTCAGGTTTCGCTGCGTACCCAACCGTTCTGGAGTCACGTCTGGCGGGGCGCATCGCCAGAGTCGTCCCGGAACTGTGGCCGCACGCGCGCGCCATTGCCGCGCTGGCCCTGCCCCGATTTCTTGCTGGCGAGGCGGTGCCGGCGGACCATGCCGAGCCGTTTTACGTACGCGATAAAGTGGCCCTGACGACCCGCGAGCGGCGCGAGGCGATTCGATGAATGCCTTGGCGGAAGCACTCCCATTGGCCTTCCGGCCGATGCTGCTGGCTGATCTGGATGCCGTGATCCAGATCGAGCGCGCGGCGTATCCCTATCCCTGGACACGCGGTAATTTCCGTGATTGCCTCGATTGCGGTTATAGCTGCTGGGTGGTGGAGGAGGGCGGTGCGATCATCGGCTACAGCATCCTGATGTCTGGCGCCGGCGAGGGGCACGTCCTGAATTGTTGCGTCACTCCGGTGCGCCAGGGATATGGCCTGGGTCGGCGGATCATGGAGCATCTGATCGAATCCGCGCCCCGGTATGGTGTCGATTGCCTGTTTCTGGAAGTGCGCCCGTCGAATCACCCGGCCATCAGGCTATACGAGAATCTTCGGTTCGAGACGGTCGGTTTGCGCCGCCACTACTATCCCGCCAACCAGGGACGCGAGGACGCCTTGGTGATGCGCTATTGTCTGGATGAAGGCGTTGGCCCATGAGCCTGCCGCGCGAGGATAGGCTCAAGGCCCTTGGCCTCTGGCCGGTATGGCGCTTGCGCGATGCCAGCCAAACCGCGTCCTTGGCTACACCCGCCGAGGCGGTCGCCACCGACATCGGCGACAGTTGGGATGCCCTGCGTTCGGCGGTCCAGTCCTGCACACGATGTGAATTGAGCAAGACACGTACCCAGGGTGTGTTCGGTGTCGGGGACATCGCCGCGGACTGGATGATTATCGGCGAGGCGCCCGGCGCCGATGAAGACCGCCTTGGCGAGCCCTTTGTCGGCCAGGCCGGTAAATTGCTCGATGCCATGCTCGCGGCGCTTGGCCTGAAACGTGGCGAGGATGTCTATATCGCCAATGTGCTCAAGTCGCGGCCACCCGGCAATCGCGACCCGAAACCTGAAGAAGTGCAAGCCTGCCTGCCCTACCTGCTACGCCAGATCGATCTGATTCGACCCAAGCTGATCCTGGCGATGGGTCGATTCGCCGCGCAAAGTCTGCTGGTCACCGACACCTCGATCGCCCGGATGCGTGGCAGATTGCATGAATACCATGGTGTGCCTTTGATCGTGACGTATCATCCCGCCTATCGGCTACGCAATCCCGCCGACAAGGCCAAGTCGTGGGAGGATTTATGTCTGGCGCGGCAGACCATGGCACGCTTGAAAGACCCCGGCCTATCCTAGATGGAGCATTAATAATGGTTCATAACATCATGTATAAATTTATTATTGTTCTGGCGGCATTCAGCCTTTACGGGTGTGGCTATAACACCATGCAGGCTCAAGACGAGGGTATCAAGGCGGCTTGGTCGGAAGTCCTTAACCAATACCAGCGACGCGCCGATCTGATACCCAATCTGGTCAATACGGTGAAAGGCTATGCCGCGCACGAGAAAGACGTGCTGCTCGGCGTCACCGAAGCCCGCGCCAGCGTCGGCAAGATCGCGGCGACTCCGGAGCTCATCAACGATCCGGAAGCCTTCCAGAAATTCCAGGCGGCGCAGGCGCAGTTGAGTGGCGCCTTGAGTCGGCTGCTGCTGGTCGCGGAAAACTACCCGAACCTGAAAGCCGATGCCTCGTTCCGAGACCTGCAAGCGCAGCTCGAAGGCACGGAAAACCGCATCACCGTGGCGCGCAACCGATACATCAAGACGGTTCAGGAATACAACACGACGGTACGCCAGTTCCCCAGCAACCTGACGGCCATGGTCTTCGGCATGAAGGTGAAGGCGAATTTCACGGTCGAGAATGAGAAGGCCATCGCCGAACCGCCCAAGGTGGATTTCGGTACGGAGCCGGCCGCGCCCCCGCCCGCTGGGGCTCCGGGCTATCAATAAACGGAGAGTTCGACAACGTTAACGGCGTGCCCGCGCCGTTAACGCGTCATCCAAGCATCAACGAAGCGCCGCGCTCCAAGTGGCGCCCGCCGGATACCAACTCGTCGTACCGCCGCTCAGTGTTCGCGACTGGGGATTATAAGTGGCGCGGTAGGTGCCGCTGTTGCCTTGGCGTTTGAGCAGAACCTGATTGTTGGCTTTGTTCCATTCCGCCAGGGTGATGGTGTCGCTGACCACGGTACCGTTCGTATGGCGCCATTGCGCATTGAACAGGTTGCTGCCCGCGCGCCGCGTCCATGTACCAGTCCAGCCGCAGCATTCGTTTACGCTCCAGACATTGCCCAAGCCCATCAACTCGCTTTGGCTGGCCAATTGGGTAGCGCCGAAGTGGCTCCTCACAGAACCCTTTTCATCTTGAGCTTGCGCGGCGCTATCCGATCTTGCGCGCATGGCATCCTGAAGAATCAGCGGATGGGTGCCTTGCGCCGAAACCGCGCCCGCACTCAAGGCCATAAACGTCAAGAGCAACGTGGGGAATAATCGTTTCATGGTTTTTCTCCTCGGATCTGTTGGGAGGCTTCCATGTTTTTGTTATAGGCCGTCGTCTCCGTGGCGCAAGATGGCCGATGTTGCCCGGCATCATTCGCCGGGCAACATCCACCGTTCCGCTAGTCAGGCTGGTCTCTGCACTGTCGGGTTGGTCAGGGACTGGCGCAAGAGGGCGGCGATTTCTTCCACTGAGCGAGTGGTCGAGTCCAGCACCGGGATGCCCGCCGAGCGCATCATTTGCTCGGCCGCGTTCAATTCCTGCTTGCAGGTTTCCAGCGAGGCGTATTCGCTGTTCGGACGACGCTCGGCGCGTATCTGCGACAAGCGTGTCGGCGTCAAGGTCAGACCACGCACTTTCTTGAGGTGCGGCCGAAGCACCGACGGCAGCTCGAAACGGTCGAAGTGCTCGGGCGTGAGCGGGTAGTTGGCGACACACAAGCCATATTGCATCGCCATGTACAGCGAGGTTGGCGTCTTGCCGCTGCGCGACACGCCCACCAGGATGAGATCGGCCCGATCATACTTCAGCGCCATGCCATCGTCGGTGGCCAGCGAGAAATTGAGCGCGTCGATACGCGAGGTGTAGTTGTCCTGGTCGCCGATGGCGTGGAACTTGCCTTTGGCCGGCGTCGCCGGTCGGCCGATTTCAGCAGTCATCATCCCCAGAAACTGTCCGTAGATGTCCATCACCAAGGCTTCCGAGGCGTTCAGGGCGGCGCGCGCATCGGGATCGGTGAGGCTGGAAAAGACAAAAGGTCGCACGCTGGTCTGTTTCCAAACCTCTCTTATGTGCGATGCAGCATTTTGTGCTTTCTCCTGAGAGTCTACGAAGGGTAAACTTTCGGTTGCGAACGCTTCGTCGGGATATTGGGAGAGGAGACTCTTGCCGATGATCTCGGCAGTGATTCCGGTGTGATCGGAAACGAAAAGACCGGTCGGGCTGGGTTCATGGGGAAGGGGGCTCTCGCGTGAATGTCTCAATCTTTCAGAGGATGAAATGGACTATATCGCGCGTTTTGAGGACCTGTCCATGCATGATGTGGATCGGGTCGGGGGCAAGAATGCCTCATTAGGGGAGATGATCGCCAACCTCACCGACAAGGGGGGTTCGTGTGCCAGGCGGTTTTGCCACCACCGCCGATGCTTTCCGGGAGTACCTCTCCCACTCGGGTCTGGCCGACCGCATTGTCGACAAGCTCAAGCACCTGAATACCGACGATGTCACCGCGCTGGCCGCCGCCGGTCGGGAGATCCGCGGCTGGATGATGGCGACGCCCCTGCCCACGGGACTGGAGGCGGCGATCCGCCACGAACACCGTTTGATGTGTGCCGAGGCCGAGAGTGATCTCCAGTTTGCCGTGCGCTCTTCGGCCACCGCCGAGGATCTGCCAGACGCATCCTTCGCCGGCCAGCAGGAAACCTACCTGAACATTCAGGGCGTTGAGAACCTGTTCGACGCGGTCAAACGCTGTTTTGCTTCGCTGTATAACGATCGTGCCATCGCCTACCGGGTCCATAATGGATTCGAGCATGAAGTCGTGGCCTTGTCCGCCGGTATCCAGCGCATGGTGCGTTCCGACATGGGTGCCGCCGGTGTCATGTTCACCCTGGATACCGAATCCGGTTTCCGTGATGTGGTGTTCATCAACGCCGCCTACGGTTTGGGCGAGACCGTCGTTCAGGGTTCGGTGAATCCCGACGAGTATTACGTCCACAAGCCCACCCTGAAGGCCGGCAAACGCGCCGTGGTACGCAAGAAGCTGGGCGACAAGGCGACCCGCATGGTGTTCGCCAGCGAGGCCATCGCCGAGCGTTCGACCCGTGTCGAGGACGTGCCGCCGGCTTTGCGCAATCGCTTTGCCATCGACGACGACGAACTCCTGGAACTGTCCCGCTACGCCATGATCATCGAAGACCATTACGGTCGGCCGATGGACATCGAATGGGGTCGTGACGGCCTGGACGGCAAGCTGTACATCCTGCAAGCCCGCCCGGAGACGGTGAAGTCACGCAGCGGCCAGGTCCAGGTGCGCTTCAAGATGCTCGAAAAGGGCCCGGTACTGGCTCTCGGCCGCGCCATCGGCAGCAAGGTCGGCCAGGGGCCGGCGCGCATCATCAAGAGTCTGGACCAGATGAGCCTGGTGCAGCCGGGCGATGTGCTGATCGCCGAGATGACCGACCCGGATTGGGAGCCGGTCATGAAGAAGGCCGCCGCGATCGTCACCGACCGGGGCGGACGCACCTGCCACGCGGCTATCATCGCCCGTGAAATGGGCGTGCCGGCGGTGGTTGGCGCGGGCAATGCCACCAGCACCGTGCCCGATGGCGCCGAGGTGACGGTGTCCTGCGCCGAGGGCGAGGACGGCTACGTCTACCAGGGTTTGCTCAAATTCGAGCGTAGCGAGATGGTCCTGAAGACCATGCCGGACATCCCGCTGAAAATCATGATGAACGTCGGCAATCCGGAGCAGGCCTTCCATTTCGCCATGCTGCCCAACGATGGCGTGGGCCTGGCTCGGCTGGAGTTCATCATCAACAACGCCATTGGTATCCATCCGAACGCCTGTCTGGAATACCGCAAGATGTCCGACGACGTGAAGAAGGCGATCGATGCGAAGATCCACGGCTACGGCGACCCGGTGAACTTCTACGTCGAAAAGCTGGCCGAGGGCATCGGTACCATCGGCGCGGCGTTCTGGCCGAAGCGGGTCATCGTGCGCATGTCCGACTTCAAGTCGAACGAATACGCCAACCTGATCGGCGGCCCGCAGTACGAACCGCACGAAGAAAACCCGATGCTCGGCTTCCGGGGCGCCGGCCGCTACGCCAGCCACATGTTCCGTCACGCCTTCCAGCTGGAATGCAAGGCCATGCGTCGGGTGCGCGAGGACATGGGCCTGACCAATGTCGAGGTCATGCTGCCCTTCGTGCGGACGCTTAAGGACGCCGACGCCGCTTTGGAAGTACTCGCTGAAAATGGTCTTGAGCGCGGCAAGAACGGCCTGAAGATCATCATGATGTGCGAGCTGCCGTCCAATGTGCTGCTGGCCGAGGAATTCCTGGAGCGCTTCGACGGCTTCTCGATCGGCTCGAACGACCTGACCCAGCTCACCCTGGGGCTGGACCGCGACTCCAGCCTGGTCGCGGCGAGCTTCGACGAACGCAACCCGGCGGTGATGAAGTTCCTGTCCATGGCCATACAGGCCGCCAAGAAGGCCAACAAGTATGTCGGCATCTGCGGCCAGGGGCCGTCGGATCACCCGGATCTGGCGGAATGGCTAATGGAGCAGGGTATCGACAGTCTGTCGTTGAATCCCGATACCGTCGTCGGCACCTGGAACCTGCTGGCCCAGAAACGCGGGTAGTTGGCCTACGCCCCGTGTCGACGATACGGGGCGTTGTGGATTTAATCCTTCATGAATACCTTGGCGCGGTCCAGGTTGTACGACCAGGGTAGTCCCTCGTTCTTCCAGCCATTCACGGCACGCTGCCCCTGCTTCGGGCCCGCCTTGGCGATATCGCCCTCAAAGCCGTCCACCACCGACCAGACATTGGTATAGCCGTGTCGCGCCAGCAAGTCGGCGGATAAAGCGCTGCGATCACCCGAGCGGCAGATCAGGACGATGGGATCAGTCTTTTCGATGCCTTTGTCCATCACCCACATCTCGAACTGGCCTAGAAAGTCTGGGTTGGGATAGCGCAGGTAGGTTTTCTTCTCCACGTCCCACTTGCCGTAATTCATGATGCCGAAGGGTGTCGTGCCATCGATACCCGCCGGTACTCCGACGAACAACTGCTCCTCGGGCGTGCGTACGTCGACGAACAAAACCTTGGGAGTATGCTTCCTGATGAATTCCGGTACCTCCCTGGCTTCGAGATACAGTCCCAGCTTGGAAATCTTGATCTTAGGAAGCGTCATCGGATCCACCGCCAGGCAAGGCAATGGCGCAAGGCAGGCAACCGAAAGCAACACAGTCGTTAACAGGCGTGTATACATTTTTTCTCCTCCATCGGCTTGGTAAAGCGGGCTTAAGATTAGGCGGTCAGTGAGCGCAAGGCAAGCAGGCTGGGAGTACATATCGATACGCATACCGGGATGGCCAGGGAGCGTCGCACGGATAACATGTTCATCGCGATCATGCGCGCATGCCAGAGGAGCGCTGGCGAAATATTGCTTTGGAATGCACCTGTATATCGGGCGCATCGGCGCAGATGAAATGCACGAGCCTGCATACGCTTGGCATTGGTGCGGTTTCCCCATGGCTGGGGCGAACCCCGCGTATTGCCAAACAATGTCGAAAAATCACTCCTTCTCGTCATCGCTCCCGACGACGGCATGCACACCGGCAGCAGCGATGTCCACTGTGCTTCCAATCACTGTGGCGCCGACACTGACGGTTGTCGATACCACTGTTGCGGCCGCGCCAGCAACGGTAACCACCGCGCAGCCGGAGCAGGTGAGGGGTAGTAGAGAAACGATAACCATGGAACGGATGTGGTGCACGGTTTGGCCCGAAAGAATGCAGAGTACATTAAAGCAAAAGGCCACTTCGAAAAGTGGCCTTCGCGCTTGCTGTCTGGCTCCCTGACCTGGGCTCGAACCAGGGACACACGGATTAACAGTCCGTTGCTCTACCAACTGAGCTATCGGGGAATTGAGAGGGCGCAATGATAATGACGGCGCGCTCTCTGGTCAACTGAGAATTAGCTTAATGCCGCGCCGATACGGGCGATGGCTTGTTCAAGGTTCTGCATGGAGGTGGCGAAAGAGAGGCGGATGCAGCCTTCGGCGCCGAAGGCCGAGCCCGGGACGACGGCGACGCCGAAGTCGAGAAGGTAGGCGGTCAGAGCCAGATCGGTGGCTTCCTTGAGCTTGCCGGCGGCGTGCAGCGTGGCGATGGCGGCGCTGGCGTCCGGGAAGGCGTAGAAGGCGCCGCCGCTGTCGACGCACTTCAGGCCAGGGATGGTGTTCAGGGCGTCGACGACGTAACGGTGGCGTTCCTTGAAGGCGCTCAGCATCGGCTGGATGCAGCTCTGGTCGCCATTGAGTGCGCTCTCCGCCGCCACTTGTGAGATCGAGGTGGGGTTGGAGGTGCTCTGCGACTGGATGTTGTCCATCGCGGCGATGATGGCGGCGGGGCCAGCGGCGTAGCCGATGCGCCAGCCGGTCATGGCGTAGGCTTTGGAGACGCCGTTCAGCACCATGGTGCGGTCGTAGAGGTCCGGGCAGGCATTGAGGATGTTGGCGAAGCCTTGGTCGCTGAGCAGGATGTGCTCGTACATGTCGTCCGAGGCGATCAGTACCTGGGGATGCTGGCGCAGCACCTCGCCGAGCGCAGCGAGTTCGGCCAGGCTATAGACCGCGCCGGTGGGGTTCGACGGGCTGTTGATGACAAGCATCCGGGTGCGCGCGGTGATGGCCGCTTGCAGTTGCGCCGGGGTGATCTTGAAGTCCTGTTCGATGCCGGCCTGGACGATGACCGGTTGGCCGTCGGCGAGGATGACAATGTCCGGGTAGGAGACCCAGTAGGGCGCCGGGATGATGACCTCGTCGCCGGGATTGATGAACGCCTGGCAGAGGTTGTAGAAGCTTTGCTTGCCACCGCAGGAGACCAGGATCTGTTTCGCCGTGTAGTCGAGGCCGTTGTCGCGCTTAAATTTGGCGGCGACGGCCTTTTTCAGGCTGGGTGTGCCGCCGACGGCGGTGTATTTGGTGAAGCCGGCATTGACCGCGCCGATGGCCGCGTCCTTGATGTGCTGCGGCGTGTCGAAGTCGGGCTCGCCGACGCCGAGGTTGACGATGTCCTTGCCTTCGGCCTTGAGTTGCGCGGCGCGCGCGGAAATGGCCAGGGTGGGGGAAGGCTTGATGTTGTTGACGCGGTTGGAGAGTTCCAAGGTGGCAACCTGTAAATAATGGGGTGGTAACATTGATCGCTTTATCAGGCGATTTTAACCCGTGGCCGTCACCTTTCCCAACAGTCCTTTCGCACTGCACCAACCGTTCGAGCCGGCCGGTGACCAACCCGAAGCCATCGATGGGCTGGTGCGCGGCATAGAACAGGGCATGCGCTGCCAAACCCTCCTGGGCGTGACGGGCTCGGGCAAGACCTACACCATGGCCAACGTCATCGCCCGCACCGGCCGGCCGGCCTTCGTCATGGCGCCGAACAAGACCCTGGCCGCGCAGCTTTATTCGGAAATGCGTGAGTTCTTTCCGGAAAACGCCGTCGAGTATTTCGTCTCCTACTACGACTACTACCAGCCCGAGGCCTATGTGCCGTCGCGCAACGTGTATATCGAAAAGGATTCCAGCATCAACGAGCAGATCGAGCAGATGCGCCTGTCCGCGACCAAGGCGATCCTGGAGCGCCGCGATTGTGTCATCGTCGGCACGGTGTCGGCCATCTACGGTATCGGCGATCCCTCCGATTACCACGACATGATCCTGCACCTGAAGCAGGGCGAGCGCATCGGCCAGCGCGAGATCATCAAGCGCTTGGCGGAGATGCAGTACCAGCGCAACGAACTGGAATTCAAGCGCGGTGTCTTCCGGGTGAAGGGCGATGTCATCGATATCTTCCCGGCGGAGCATGCCGATCTGGCGGTGCGCATCTCGTTGTTCGACGATGAACTGGAGAGCATCGCCCTGTTCGATCCGCTCACCGGACAGGTGATGAAAAAGACCGGGCGTTTTACCGTATTCCCGTCGAGTCACTACGTGACGCCACGCGCCACGACGCTGCGCGCCATCGAGACCATCAAGGCCGAGCTGCGAGAACGCCTGGAGTTCTATTACAGCAACGGCAAGCTGGTCGAGGCCCAGCGCCTGGATCAGCGCACCCGCTTCGATCTGGAGATGCTGGAGCAACTCGGCTTCTGCAAGGGCATCGAGAACTATTCCCGGCATCTTTCCGGACGCAAACCGGGTGAGCCGCCGCCGACCCTGCTTGATTACCTGCCCGAGGACGCCCTGATGTTCCTCGACGAGTCGCATGTCACCATCCCGCAGACCGGGGCCATGTACAAGGGCGACCGGGCGCGCAAGGAAAATCTGGTGGAATACGGCTTCCGCATGCCGTCGGCGATGGATAACCGGCCGCTGCGTTTCGACGAGTTCGAGAGATGCTGCGTCAGAGCGTCTTCGTTTCGGCGACCCCGGGCGCCTATGAAAAACTGCATCAGGAACAGGTGGTGGAGCAGTTGGTGCGCCCACCGGGCTGGTCGATCCGACCCTGATCATCCGGCCGGTCGGCACCCAGGTGGACGATTTGATGTCGGAGATCACCCTGCGCGTCGCCAAGCAGGAGCGCGTCATGGTGACTACCCTGACCAAGCGCATGGCCGAAGACCTGGCCGATTATTTCGCCGACCACGGCATCAAGGTGCGCTATCTGCACTCGGACATCGATACCGTCGAGCGCGTCGAGATCCTGCGTGACCTGCGGCTGGGCGTGTTCGACGTGCTGATCGGCATTAACTTGTTGCGGGAAGGCCTTGATATTCCAGAGGTTTCTCTGGTGGCCATTCTGGATGCCGATAAGGAAGGCTTCCTGCGCTCGGAGCGTTCGTTGATCCAGACCATCGGCCGGGCAGCGCGGCACATCAACGGTACGGCCATCCTCTATGCGGACCGGATCACCGACTCAATGCGTCGCGCCATCGACGAAACCGATCGGCGCCGGCAGAAGCAGACCGAGTTCAACACCCTGCATGGCATCGTCCCGAGCGGTGTCAAGAAACGCATCAAGGACATCATCGACGGGGTGTATGACATTGAAGCGGCCGGAAAGGCACTCAAGGTGGCCCAGGACCGAGCCCATTACGGCGCCATGAGCGAGAAGGACGTGACGCGCGAGATCAAGGCCCTGGAAAAAGAGATGCAGGCCGCCGCAAAAAATCTCGAATTCGAACGTGCCGCGCAGTTACGCGACCAGATGCACGCCTTGAAAAAACTGCTGTTCGGTACTGATGGCGACTAGCGCTCCGCTGCCGGTGTACTGCAACGCAAGACTACGGCAAATACGGGTTTGCCGAGAACGGTGAGGTTGGCGCAATGGCCGGCAGAACCCTGGCGCGACGTTCGGCTTCCATGGCTACAGCTTCAAAGCGTTTGCGCACTTCGTCCTCGATGAAACCATCGGTCAGCAATGGCGGGGGCGGAACCATCGGGATAACGTGCGAGCGGTAGGTCAGGCGAACCGGGTTGGTCGTGCCGAGAATGCGCCATTCACCCGCCATCGCCACCACCGAGCCGGCCACGGCGCGGAAGCGGATGCGATCAGGAGGCGCTTCTTCCATGGCCAAGACGACGTGGTCGGGCATGACGAAGGAAAATACCCCTGAGTCGGCGCGTTGCTCGACGCGCTTTGGCTTGCCTGGCGCGGAGACCACCCGGCTGATGGTCAGGCTGGGGACAAATTCAGTGAGCCGGTTATAGTCCGTAAGCGTGGCCCAGAGTGTTGCGGCATCCGCCTTCACGGCCATGCTGGCTCTGATCTGTACCCCGGACAGTCCGGCGTCGGCCTTGACCCAGGCGGGTTCCGCGGTTGCCGTGGCGGTGCTGGCCAAGAATACCAAGCCGCTCAGTAAACACCCGCCTAGCCGTTTGCTCGTCCTATACAAGTCATTGACTCCAAACACTCATCTACTCCTGCACGCCTGCTGGCGCCATTCCATGTCGGTGATGAATACCGATCCCGCGGCTTGATCTGCTGCTTGGCGATCAGGCTCGCCATTACCGGGAGGGCAGGGCGTCGATGAAGAACCAAGCGGATTTCTTAAGAACACTTGACCGGGTGCCAGCGGACGAGTTGCCAATCACCGCGTACATACTTGAACATGCCGGACAAGAACAGGATGGTCATACCCCGCAGGGGCGGCTCATCGATTAAGTATGGTACTGCCATATGGCACACGCAAGCTAGCCGCGACGATCTTGTACCGCGGCTTGACCCGCTATTGTCGTTCCCGCGACAACAACCCGGCTAGCGCGCAGACAATTCAGGGCGTTGTCGAATTCGAACCCTTCGATCAGTTGATTGACTTCATCGAAGCGAGCGCCGAGGCCGGCGCGCAGCGGGCCCTTATGACCCCGGACAAACTCGATCGAGCGGGTGTCGTCCTGGGCCAACAAGGTCTCCAGTTCGGTCAAAGCCTGGTCGATCTCCGCCGGCGCGCAGGTTTCCTTGGGTTGCTCGACCATCGACGGTGTCGCGGCGAGTGATTGGATGGCCACGACCAGAGTCTGCAACTCGCCTGCGCAGGCGATGATCAAGCCGGCGGCCTGGCCGGATTCCTGATCGAATTGTTTCTCCAAACGCTGGATGAGGTCGGCGAGCCTTCTGGCGCCCAGCGTCGCGGCGACGCCTTTGAGTCCGTGCGCGACGGCCTTTGCTTCCCGCGCATTGCCCTGCGCCAACAAGGTGTCGATGTGCAGCATATCCCCCGTGTGCGAGCTGGCGAACATGCGTAGCAAGCGGACATATTTCACCATATCGCCGTGCACGACAGCCAAACCCCGATCCACCTCCAGCCCGGGGATGGCATGCAGCGCCGACAACACTGGGCTGCCGCCGACTATCGGCTCGAAGCGAGTCTCCCTGCGCGTGGCAGGCGGGGTATTGTGTCCGGTGGGCCACTCCGGCAACCATTTCAACAGGCTCGCGTACAAGGCGTCTGGATTGACGGGCTTGGCAACGAAATCATTCATGCGGGCATCAATGCAAGCGCGCCGTTCTTCCTCGAAGACGTTCGCCGTCATGGCCAGGATGGGCGTGGCGCCTTGATCAGGCAGGGCGCGAATCCGGCGCGTGGCCTCCAGGCCATCCATCACCGGCATCTGCACATCCATCAGGATCAGGTCATAGGCCTGGGAGGTGGCCTTTGCCACGGCTTGCAGGCCATTTTCGGCGACGTCGACGTTCAGGCTGACGGCATACAGCAGTTCCAGCGCCACCTCGCGGTTGATCGGATTGTCCTCGACCAGGAGCAGTCGGGCGCCGGCGCGCGTGTGCTGCAATTCGGTTTCGTTGTCGCGCAACTTCGCCGTGGTCATCGCCGGCATCACGCCATGGCCCCGTTGCAGCCTGGCGGTAAACCAGAAGGTACTGCCAGAGCCCAAGCTGCTTTCCACGCCGGCGTCGCCACCCATCATGTGCGCCAGGCGTCGGGTAATGGCCAGTCCAAGGCCGGTACCGCCATACTTCCGCGTGGTCGAAGCGTCGGCCTGGGTGAAAGCCTTGAACAAGGACGCTTGCGTGTCTGCCGGGATGCCGATGCCGGTGTCGCGCACCTCGAAACGCACCAGCAGATCATTGCTGGACTCCTCGATCAACCTGGCCCGCAACGAGATCGACCCCCGCTCGGTAAACTTGATGGCATTGCTCGCGTAGTTGAGCAGGGATTGGCGCAGGCGCGTCGGATCGCCGCGCAGCCAGAGCGGCACATCGCCGGCATCCACCTCCAGAACGAGATTTTTTGTCTTCACCTGTTCGGCGATCAGGGATTTGACGTGGTCCAGCACGGCATCCAGGGCGAAATCGGTCTGTTCCAACTCCAGGCGACCGGCCTCGATCTTGGAAATATCCAGGATATCGTTGATGATCCCCAGGAGGTGCTGAGCCGCCACGTCGACCTTGTCCAGACGTTCGGCCTGGCGGGGGGATGGTGTGTCATGCCGCATCAGGTAGGTCAGGCCGATGATGCCGTTCATGGGGGTGCGTATCTCATGGCTCATGTTGGCGAGAAAAGCACTTTTCGCCTGGTTGGCGGCATTCGCCCGGGTACGCTCCAATTCCAATTCCGCTGTGCGGCTTGCGACGAGCTCCTCAAGATGGTGGCGGTGCCGGTCGAGTTCCATGCCCAGGCGCTTCTTCTCGGTGACGTCCTCCTTGACCGCGACGTAATGCGTGATATTTCCGTCCGGTTGGCGGATGGGCGAAATGATGGCGAATTCCGTGTATTCGCTGCCATCCTTGCGTTTGTTGAACATCTCCCCCTTCCATACCCGCTCATGGGTCAGGGCGTCCCACATGGCCATGTGGGTTTCCTTCGGTGTCTTGCCCGAGTGCAGGATGCGCGGGTTGCGGCCGAGTGCCTCCTCGCGGCTATAGCCGGTATTGCGGACGAATGCCTCGTTGACGTATTCGATTTCCGCCTTCAGGTTGGTGATGACGACGCTCTCCGGGCTCTGCTCGACGGCCATCGACAGCTTGCGCACCTGCTCCTCGGCCTGCAGCCGCGCGGTGATGTCCTGGAAGGACACGACGGCGCCACGCTGTTCGCCAGCCACCGTCAGGGGCGTGGCGATCATTTCCACCGGGAAGAATGAGCCGTCCTTGCGGATGAACCACTCCAGCTGGCGGCGGATCTGGCCATCGTGCGCGGTCAGGAAGATCGGACATTCGGCGCTGGGATAAGCTTGGCCATCCGGTCTGTGATGATGAAACAGGTCGTGTTGATTTCGCCCCAGCAGTTCGTCCTCGGTGTAACCAAGCATGTCCAGAGCGGCGGCGTTGACGAAGGTGCAGCAGCCCTCGCGGTCCATGCCATACACCCCCTCGCCCAGGGCGGTCAGGACGATTCGGTGGCGCGTCTCGCTCTCGCGCAGCGCTTCCTGCTCCTGCTTGCGCTCGGTGATGTCTTGTGCCGTGCCGACGATGCGGCTCGGCCGACCCTCGGCATCGCGAACCAGTTCGCCGCGCCCACTGATGATGCGCACCGTGCCGTCGGGATGGACCACCCGGAATTCGAGGTCGCCGGGCTGCTCACCGGCCATGCAGGCGTCTAACCAGGCAATGATGCTGGGGCGATCATCCGGATGGACCAACGGCAGAAATGTTTCGTGGGAGGGCGTAAAGGACTCCGGCGACACGCCGCAGAGCCGATATGTCTGCGCGCTCCAGACGAAGCCGTCGATGGGCAATTCAGCCTCCCAACTGCCGATGTGGGCGATGCGCTGAGATTCGGCCAACATTTCGCCTTGCTTGCGTAACGCTTCCTGGGCCAGGTGGGCGGCGGTGACATCGCGGGCAATGCCCAGTACACCGATGAGTTGCCCGTGGGCATCGAACATGGGGGCCTTGATGGTTTCCAGCAATTCCCGGTGGCCGTCGTCGGCAAAGGTCACTTCTTCTTCGTTCACGGTCGGCTTGCCGGCGGCGATGGCGGCGCGATCGTTGGCACGGAAAAAATCGGCAAGTGGCTTGTCGAAGAAATCGAAGTCGGTCCTGCCAAGGATGTCCGCCTCCTTGGCCCCGAGAAACCGCTCGAAACGGGCGTTGCATGTCAGGTAAACACCTTCCATGTCTTTCAGCCAGACCATATCCGGCAAGTTTTTGATCAAGGCCTTGAGGAGGCCGCGCTCCCGCTCCAGCATGGCTTCCGCGGCGTCCCGCGCGGCGCGGTCGCGCAGGGCACGGATGCCGTAGGCGAGATCGTTCGCCAACTCGGTGAGAAACAGCACCTCGTCGGCATCGAAGGCTTCAGCCTCGGCGGCGTAGATGTTCAGGGCGCCCAGGCAGTGGCCGTCATCGAGCAGCAGCGGCAGGGCGATGGACGAGCCAAAGCCGTGACGCAGGGCCACCTCGCGCCAAGGCTCGAACATGGGATCGGTCTGGATGTGCAGTGCCGTGACCGGGCGGCGTTCGCGGATGGCCCTGCCGGTCGGGCCGCGCCCAAACTCGTTGTCTGCCCAGGAAATGTGCATGGCGGCTAGATAGCCGGCTTCAAAGCCGGCTTCCGCCACGGGCCGTACTGTGCGAGCCGCGTCTGTTTCGGCATAGCCCACCCAGGCCAGGCGATAACCGCCAAGTTCGACCGCAAGACGGCAGACCTCGGGGATCAGGTGTTCTTCGTCCTTGGCACGCGCCAAGGCCTGATTGCATTCGCTCAGGGTGTGCAAGACCCGGTTGACCCGCTGCAATGCCTCCGCGGTTTGCTTGAATCTGGTGATATCGCGGGAAATGCCGAAGACACCGATGATCTGGCCATCGGCGCCGCGCAACGGCCCCTTGGTCGTCAGGAATGTCCGCTCGCCGCTCGGCGTGTCGATCACCTGCTCCTGGGTGAGGGTACGGTTCTCGGCGATGACCCGCCGACCGAACGCCATCAATGCCTCGGCCAGATCAGGCGAGAAGAGCATCCGGTCATCACGGCCCAATACCTCCTTGACCGGTTTGCCGACGAAATCGCTGGCGGCCCGATTGAACAGGGTGTAGCGGCCATCCAGATCCTGGGCGAAGATGGCGTCATCCGAACTCTCGGCGATGGCGCCCAGCAGACTGAGCGTCCTCAGGCGCTCCTCCTGGTAGCTTTGCACGCTTGCGGCGACGGCAAGTTGTTGGCGCTGGCGCAGCAGGTGGGCCGCGGCGGCGGTCATCAACAGGAGCAGCAGACCGGCGAAACCAATCCAGGCGGCATTGCTTTGGGCGTCGCCATAGAGTTCGGCCTGGTCCAGCTTCGCGACCAGGAACCAGTCCGTGCCGGAGACGGCGCGCACTACGCCTATGGTGGGAACGTTCCGGTAATCGACGCCTTCCACGACGCCGCCCAAGGCGACTTCGCCGCGCGCTACCTGCGCCGCGAGCAGGGACTGTTTCGATAACGGAATCGTGAACTTGAGCGAAGTCCCTTTACGGTGTCTGAGTTCATTGAGAAAGCGCACCCGATCGCCATCTCGCCGAAATAGCAGGGTTTCCCCGCTGGCGCTGGGCACGGGCCAGGTTTGCATGGTTGGGAAGAGCCATTCCGCCAGATCGATATGCAGGACGGCCAGGGGCGCGGGGCCGGATGCGACCGCGAACGGAGCGACATAATCCAGATACACCCTACCGGAAGTATCCAGATACGGGCCAACCCGCCCTTTCTTGCGTTCCACACTGGCGAGCTTTGCCGCGGCAAGCAATATGGGCTCCACGGAACGCGGCGAGGCGTCGCTGCCCCAAAGCTTCTCACCATTGGGATTCAGGATAGAGATGGCCTTATAGCCCCGATTCTTTTGAAATTGTTCGAGTCGTGCCGTTAGCCGTTGGCCTTCGTTGATGTCGCCCGCGTCTTGCCAGCGGCGAAACTGATCAGCGTATTGACTGTTCGATAGGATGAAATCCGCATCGCCCTGGCGTTCTCGAATCCATTCGGCGATCAGCCGGGACTTGAGATCGGCAATCGCCTGCAAGCGCGCGACTTCGGTTTTCTTGTGGTGCACCAGGGTTTGCATCATCACCGCTCCGGTCAGCGCGACGATGACCGTGGCAAGCAAAGCGAATGGCAGCCCGATGCGCCGGCCGCCGATGCCTGGTATGCCTGAGGCGCGGCCCCCGCCGACAAGGCGTCGCATCAGGACATACAACAACAATGAAGTTACGCCGACGAATAGCCAGCCTTTGATGATGTTGACCAGGGTGATGTGCCCGGGGTCAGTGAAAATCAGTTCAACGGCCTTGTCGGAGAGGAGTATCCACAAGGCCGCGGACACGGCGTAAATCAAAACCACGGCCAGAATCGCGCCGTGCCCGATTTGGGCCGGTTGCCGGCGGTTTGGATTGGGATCGATGGGCATATCCGCCGGGTTCTCTAGCGGTTGCCGTCGTGCGGGGTTGGCGGATTAGTGAGCATGGCGATGATCTTTTCATCATTGATCGACGGTGTCCGGATCGATGCGTTCATGCCGTTGGCTCCGGGTCGCGATATCGCCTGGCGATGGCCTGAAAGGCTTCGAAATGGGCACTGAATGCTTCGACCAGGTCCGGGTCGAAGTGGCTGCCGCGCCCGGCAAGGATAATATCTCGGGCGGCTTCGTGGCTCATTGGCGCCTTGTAGACCCGCGGGGAAATCAGGGCGTCGAAAACATCCGCCAGGGCCATGATGCGTGCCGACAGGGGGATAGCTTCGCCGGCGAGGCCGTCCGGGTAGCCGCTGCCGTCCCATTTTTCGTGATGCCAGTGGGCGATCTCCTTCGCCAGCGCGAGAAACTCGACAGGCTGCTCGGCATCGTGCTCGGCCAGGTCGATGGCATCGTTACCCAGCTGGGCATGGGTCTTCATGATGCGCCATTCGTCGGGCGTCAGCGGGCCGGGTTTTTGCAGGATGGCATCGGGGATGCCGACCTTGCCGATATCGTGCAGCGGTGCGGAGCGGCTCAGAAGCTTGATGTAACGATCGGTTAGCACCGCCGAAAAGCGCGGGTGCTGGCGCAGACAATTGGCCATCAACTCGACATAACCCTGGGTGCGCAGGATGTGATTGCCGGTTTCCGGGTCGCGCGTTTCGGCGATGTGGGCGAGCGCCCGGATGCCTACCTCCTGGATGAGCTCATTTTCCGCCATGCGCTTGGCGATCTCGGTTTCCAGGTAGGTATTCTGATCGCGCAACCAGTCCCGCGCCTGTTTCAGTTCCAGTTGGGTCGCGACCCGGGCCAGGACGAGGGTGGGGGTGAAGGGCTTGGTGATGTAGTCGACCGCGCCGACGGCGAGACCACGCATCTCGGCCTCGGTGCTATCCATGGCGGTGACAAAGATAACCGGGATGTCGTGCGTCGCCGGGTCGGCGCGCAGGTGTTCGAATACTTGGTAGCCGTCCATGTCCGGCATCATCACGTCAAGCAGGACCAGATCGGGAGGCGGAGCGGTTTTGGCGATGCGCAAGGCCTTCACACCGGACGTGGCGGCGCGCACCCGATACAAGGGTTGCAGCAAATCGCTGAGGATAGAAAGATTTTCGCGTGAATCGTCAACGATAAGGATGGTCGACAAACTTGTCTCCAACTCGGGCCGCATACAGTTCCATTACAGTTCCACGAACTAGATGTGTTAACGGCTCTGCGAGGAAATACTTGAGGTTTATGGTGCAATATTATTTTGAGGAGAAAGCGCATGATCCGGAAGGTGCGTCGTGCGCCGCCTATGACACCGATGGTTGCTCCGAAAGCGCTTGGAATTTCGCCGCACCGGCGAAAGCCAGCGGCCGATTAAACCGGCTGAATACAGCCCTTCACCGTAATGAGGTCCGTGTACTTTCGGGCCGGAGCGCGGCGCCCCGCGGTGGTTTATTGCCCGGGCTTCTTGTGATGCGTCAGCTTCTCGATCACGCCCGCGGCCCAGTCCTTGGCGCCGAGGCCGAAAGCGATGGCGAAGGCCAGACCGAAGGCGCCGAAGGCAATGATGAAGGCCGCGGTGAGCAGCTCGTTGGCGATCTGCAGTTGTTCCATGGCGATGAAGAACACGAAGACCATCATGGCGTATTCGGAGAAGGTCGAGACCGTCACCGCGCCATCGAAGCCGACGTTGTTCAGCCAGGCGAAGACAATGCGGTTGATGAAGCGCGCCAGGATGGTGCCGAAGACCAGAACCAGAATGGCGACGATCACGTTGGGTATATAGAACACCACCTTGTTGAACAGCTCAGCGACCATGGTCAGGCCGAGCGAATTGGCCACCGTGACGATCATCACCAGGATGATCAGCCAATAAATCAGATTACCCAGAATGGTCGCCAGGGAAACCTCAAGTTCGGCATGTTTGAGGAAGGCTTCCAGGCCGGATTTTTCCGTGACCTTGTCGAAATTCAGCGCCTTCAGCAGGCGCATGATGCCGCTGCGTGCCACCTTGGCGAGCATCCAGCCCAGGAACAGGATGACCAGCGCGGCAAGCAGTTGCGGGATGAAGCTGGCCATCTGCGTCCAGAAGGAGGCCAGCGAGGTCACGAAGATATCGATTTGTTCCATGGGGGGATTCCGTTGATGCGTTTAACTGCGAGCTTAACCGGGCAACTGCTCCCGGCTGATGACAAAAATCGTGCTTTCGCCGCCCTCGATCTCGGGCCAGGTGAGTTCCAGCTCGGGGACGGCCTGTTCCACCAGATGTCGGTTATGGCCGACCTCGACCGCCAGCAGGCCGCTTGGCTTGAGGTGCTTGCGGGCGCCGGCCAGGATGCCGCGCACCGCGTCCATGCCGTCCTGGCCCGAGGCCAGGGCCATTGTCGACGTTGCGGCGTGCTACGGCGAGGGCATCCTTAGAGAGGTCGACGGCATCGACTTCGGCATCCGGGAAAGCCTGGGCCAGCAAAATGGCCAGGCAGCCTGAACCCGTGCACAGGTCCAACGCGCTTCGAATGCGTTCAGGCTCCATGATCCAGGGCATGAACTGGTCGAGAACCAGCGGCGCCAGAAACGAGCGCGGCACGATGACCCGCTCGTCGACATAAAAACGGAAGCCATGCAGCCAGGCTTCCCGGGTCAAATACGCGGCGGGCACGCGTTCCTTGACGCGCCGCTCCAGGATGGCCGCGACGGCACTGGCCTCTTCGGGCAGCAGCCGCGCGTCCAGGAAAGGTTCAAGCCGGTCCAGAGGGAGATGCAGGGTGTGCAGGATCAGGTAGGCGGCCTCGTCGTAGGCCTCCGTGCTGCCGTGCCCGAAATGCAGGCCCGCCTCGTTGAAGCGTGAAACAGCGAAACGCAGCCAATCGCGCACAGTCGGCAGGGTAGTCGTGGCGATATCAAACATTCAGCAATTTCTCCAGTGTGCGCCGATAAATGACAGTGAGCGCCATGAGTTCGTCGATGCCGACACATTCATCAATCTTGTGGATGGTCTTGTTGACCGGCCCGAATTCGACGACTTCGCGGCTGATGTCGGCGATGAACCGACCGTCGGAAGTGCCACCGGTGGTAGAGGGCTGCGGGGTGATGCCGACGGTTTCATGGATGGCTTCGGACAAGGCTTCGACCAGTCGGCCCCGGGGGGTCAGGAAGGGTTTGGCGCCGAGTTCCCAGTCGATCTCGTAATCCAGGCGATGACGGTCGAGGATCTCATGCACCTTGGCCTTCAGGCTGGCCTCGCTGCTGGCGGTGGCGAAGCGAAAGTTGAAGACGATGTCGGCGTGCCCGGGGATGACATTGCTCGCCCCGGTGCCGCCATGCATGCTGGAAATTTGCCACGTGGTTGGCGGAAAGAAGTCATTGCCCTGATCCCACTCGGTCGCGGCCAGTTCGGCGATTGCCGGGGCGGCGAGGTGGATCGGATTTTTGCCCATCTGCGGGTAGGCGATGTGCGCCTGGATACCCTTGACGCGCAAGCGGCCATGCAGCGAGCCACGCCGGCCGTTTTTCATGGTGTCGCCGAACACCTCGGCGCAGGTCGGCTCGCCGACGATGCAGTAGTCGAGGGTCTCGCCGCGCGCCGCCAGGCGTTCGACGACCTTCACCGTGCCGTCGACCGCCGGACCTTCTTCATCCGAGGTGATCAGCCAGGCGATGGAGCCGGGATGCTCGGGGTGCTCGGCGAGGAAGGCCTCGACCGCCGCCAGAAATGCCGCGATGGAACCTTTCATGTCGGCGGCGCCGCGCCCGTAGAGCAGGCCGTCGCGTTCGATCGGCTGGAACGGGTCCGAGGTCCACTTTTCCAGCGGCCCGGTGGGCACCACATCGGTATGCCCGGCGAAGCAGAACAGTGGAGTGCTTGTACCGCGCCGCGCCCAGAGGTTGGTGACGTCGCCGCTGATCAGGGGTTCGATGTTGAAACCGAGGCCGCTCAGGCGCTCAGTCAGCCAAGCCTGACAACCGGCGTCGTCGGGCGTATTTGAGCGCCGGGCAATGAGTTCGCGGGCGTATTCCAGGGTGCGATCAGCGTATTCCAGGGTGCGATCGGATAGGCTGCCCGGATTATGCGCGGCCACCGGAGTCATTCACCGAAAAAGGCGGCGTAATTGTCTTCAGTGAAGCCCACCTGATACTGGCCATCCTGATCGATGATTGGTCGTTTGATGACGCTCGGGTTTTCCTGCATCACCGCCAGGGCCGCGGTGGCGTTCTTGACTTCGGCCTTGCGGTCGTCAGGCAACTTGCGCCAGGTTGGCCCATTGCGATTCAGAAGCGCCTCCCAGCCATGCAACTTCATGAGTGTTTTCATCAGCGTAACGGGCACGCCTTCTTTCTTGAAATCATGGAATTCATAGGCAATTTCCCGCGCTTCCAGCCACTGACGGGCCTTCTTGACGGTGCTGCAATTGGGGATACCGTAGAGTTTCATGGCACACTCACATAATTAAGTCGGCGCATTTTACTGTGTTCGCGAGCGCAAGGGCAGACTGGCCGACATTGTTGAATTTGAGGTGATGCATGCAGATTCGAGTTGGACACGGCTACGATGTCCATGCCTTCGCGCCGGGACGGAAACTGATCATCGGTGGGGTGGAAATCCCCCACCCTCTGGGACTGGCCGGCCACTCCGACGCCGATGTCCTCATCCACGCGGTGTGTGACGCCCTGCTCGGTGCCGCTGGCCTGGGCGATATCGGCAGGCATTTCCCGGATAACGATGTCCGCTACAAGGGTATCGACAGCCGCGAACTGTTGCGCCATGTCGTCACGCTCTTGAATGGGCAAGGTTGGGCCATAGGCAATGTCGACGCCACCATCATCGCCCAGGCGCCCAGGATGGCGCCGCATATCCCGGCCATGAGGACGTGTTTCGCGGCTGATCTTGGAATCGCCGTGGATGCCGTCAATGTCAAGGCAACGACCACCGAGCGCCTGGGCTTTACCGGCCGGGAGGAGGGCATCGCGGCGGAGGCGGTGTGTCTGATCATTCAGACTTGAAGGCCCGGGCACGCGTTTTTTTCGCCCTATGGCCCGACGCTGCAACCCGCGAACAACTGGCGTGTGAAGCACGCCGGATCCATGTTCAGCGCGGTGGCCGGCTGACGCGCGTTGAAACCTTGCATCTGACGCTGGTGTTCATCGGCGATATAGCGCGTGAGCGCTTGACCGAGCTGATCCGGGCCGCCGTCACGGTACGCGCGCCGTATTTCGATATCGACTTCGACCAGGCCGGTTTGCTGGCGCCACAACCGGATTGCCTATCTCATGCCAGCCAGCCACCGGACGCGCTGCATGAACTGGTTGACAGCCTGGAACAGGCCTTGGCTGCCGCAGCCTTCGTTTACGACCAACGTCCCTATAAGCCGCACATTACCCTGGTACGGCGTGGCGATTGCCCAACTGCGGCGCCGGCCGCACTGGCGACGCCGATCCACTGGTCGGCGCGTGAATTCGTGCTGGTCGAGTCGAGGTTATCGCAGGACGGACCGGCCTACACGGTCGTCGAACGTTTTGGCCTGGTACCCTGGCCGCTCAAGACACCACAGGCTTGATGCAGGGCTCGGTCGGGATCGACCAGATGACCCGGTTGCGGCCCTGTCGTTTGGCCTGGTAGAGCGCGGCGTCGGCGATACAGAATAACTCCGGCTCATCCTGGGATTCCGGGGGGATTTGTGTGACGCCTCCCAGACTGATGGTCACCCAGGGGGATACCGGAGAGTCTACGTGGGGGATGCACAACGATTCGATTTCGGCGCGCACCTGCTCGGCCAGTGCTTCGGCACCGTTCTGATCGATGTCGGGGAGCAGAATCACGAATTCCTCGCCACCATAGCGTGCAACGAAATCACCGGATCGCTTCACGGCGGCCTTCAAGGTCTGTGCAACCTGACGCAGGACGATGTCGCCCGCGGCATGGCCATTGCTGTCGTTGTACATCTTGAAGTGGTCGACATCGACGACGATCAGCGAGAGCGGGCTGGCGCTGCGCCTGCACCGGCGCCATTCCTGCGCGTAGACCTGGGAAAAGCGCCGGTGATTGGGGATCTCGGTCAGGCCGTCGAGCAAGGCAAGTTGTTCGAGCAGGCGACGCTGGTGCACGGATTGAATATGGTTGCGGACGCGTGCCCGGACGATGGATGGGCTGAATGGTTTCGAGATGTAGTCGACCGCGCCCAGCTCCAGGCCGCGTTCCTCGCTCTCGGTGGAATCGAGTGCCGAGACGAAAATGACCGGGATCTCCTTGGTACGGTCGTCGTTTTTGAGACTCTGGATCACCGCATGGCCATCCATTTCCGGCATCAGCACGTCGAGAAGTATCAGGTCGGGCCGATGCTCGATGGCCCGATCCAGGGCCTGGATGCCATTCTTGGCGAGGATCAGATGGTACTCATCCTTCAACAGTTCGGTCAGCAAGGTGCGGTTCTGTTTTTCGTCGTCGACGATGAGGAGGGTGTATGTCGGATTCATATGGCCGCCTTGTTATCGGTTTCCAACTGGAGCGCGGCACGCAGGCGCGACAGCATTTCCAGTGCGGATTCGTATTCGATATCGTCGATCAGGTCGCGCAGCATGTGCAATTCGCTAACCCAGCGATGATCCGCCAGGCAGGTCCAAAGATCCTCCAGAGTGCTCGCCGCACGGGCGTCGTCCTTGCTGAGCTGCGTTTCCAGCTGGTCCATGAGGATCAGTGCCGTACCGACTTCGTCGCGCCCCGATGACGCCGGTGCGGCGCGGGCATCGCCGAGGTGGCGGAGCGTTTTTTCGATCTGCTTCAGTGACTCGACAAACTGGTTCAGCGCGCTGTCCGGGGGCGCGCCTTCGGCGCAGCGATCCTCAAGGTTCTTGGCTCGCTGTGCCAACGTTCCGGCACCCAGGGTGGCGGCCGCCGATTTGACGGAGTGGGCATGGCGGCGCGCCAGCGGATAGTCGCCCCGCGCCAGGGCGTTGGCGATATCGTCGGCCACCATGCCGAACTCCCGGTTAAATCCGGCCAGCATGCGTAGATATAGGTCAGGGCGACGCATGTGGTTGGACAAACCGCGCTCGGTATCGATGCCCTCCAGACACGGAATAGCCGTGCCGAGGGGCGCGTCGGCATGCCGGGCAGGGGCCTCATCCGGTTGCGCTGCGCTGGGCGGTATCCAGCGCAGCAGCGCGGCATTCAGCTTGTCGGCATCGATGGGTTTGGTCAGATGGTCGTTCATCCCGCCTTCGATACTGCGCTCCCGGTCACCGCTCATGGCATGGGCGGTCATGGCGATGATGGGCAGGTCGCTGAAACGGGCATCGGCGCGAATCGCGCGCGTGGCACTGAGGCCGTCCATGTCGGGCATCTGAATGTCCATCAGCACCATGGCATAGTCGCCGGCCAGAGTCTTCGCGACGGCTTCGCGGCCACTCCTGGCGACATCGGCGCGTACGCCGGCCTCGCGCAGGTGTTCCAGGGCAACCTCGCGATTCAGCGCGACATCGTCGACGAGCAATACCCGGGCGCCGCGGATCGGTTTCAGGTCGACCTGCGTGGCCTGATCTTGCTGGCGGCACTGGCGCTGCGCATCGGCAATCGCCCCGCCCAGCAGGACTTCAAGCAAGGCGTCATAGAGCGTCGATTCGCTCACTGGCTTCGCCAGGACATGCTTTATGCCGACTTCGGCAAGCTGGTCCACCACCGTTTCGTAGGCGCCGGCGGTGATCATCAGGATGGCCGGCACATCGATGTTGCCTTGAGCATGAATTTGTCGCGCGGTTTCGATGCCATCGAGTCCGGGCATCAGCCAGTCGAGCAGGACGAGATCGTAGGGACGCGCTGTCTGGTTTATTTTCGCCAGCGCCGCCTCGCCGCTGGCGCAGATATCGACAGCCAGGTCGAAGCTACGCAGCATCTCGCCCAAAACCGTGCGCGCGCTATCGTTGTCGTCGACCAGCAGGACGCGCCGGGCGTCCAGCAGATGGGAGTGGAGTGGCGACGGCGGTTGTTGCGGGGCGACGCCCAGGACAACACTGAACTGGAAGCGGCTGCCCTGGCCCGGTTCGCTCTCGACGCCGATGCCGCCGCCCATCATCTCGCTCAGCTGTTTGCATATCGCCAGGCCCAGGCCGGTGCCTCCGAAACGGCGGGTAATGCTGTCGTCGCCCTGTGTGAAGGGTGTGAACAAGGCCTTTTGTCGGCTCGTGGGGATTCCCATGCCGGTGTCGCGCACCTCGAAGCCAAGTCGGGTCTGCGCATCGATTTCACCCAGGCGACTGACGTGCACGATGATCTCGCCGGTTTCGGTGAACTTGATGGCGTTGTTGATCAGATTGACCAGAACCTGACCCAGGCGGAGCGGATCGCCGACAGCCCAGCGTGGCACGTCCGGATCAATCTGGAAGAGCAGTTCGAGACCCTTTTCCGGGGCCTTCAGGGCAACCACGCCGATGACGTTGCGGACCACCTGGTTAAGATCGAACGCTATCGCTTCGAGCGATAGTTTGCCGGCCTCGATCCGGGAGTAGTCCAGGACGTCGTTGATGACCCCGAGCAGGGCGTCGGAGGCGGCGAGTACCTTCTCCTGGTAATCTCGCTGGCGCAGATCCAGGCGGGTCTTCAGGAGCAGCCGACCCAGGCCGATGATTGCGTTCATCGGCGTACGGATTTCGTGGCTCATGCGCGCCAGGAAATCCGATTTTGCCTGATTCGCCTGGCGCGCTTCCTCGATGGCCATGTGTAGGTCATGGGTGCGCTGTTCGACGAGTTGTTCCAGATTTTCGCGATAGCTGCCCAACTCCCGATCACGCGCCTGAATGCTGTCGACGAGCGCATTAAAGCCCTTGCCGAGCTGGGCGATTTCGTCGTCGTCACCACTGACCACGACGCGCTCCGATAACGCGGCGTTGCTGGCGAAGCGGCGCATCAAGCCACTCAGATCCTCGACCGGCGCCGATAACCGACGCACCACCTGGCTGGACAACCACAGGGCAAGGAACAAGGCGATCAGCAGACCGATCGCGGCCTCCATTGCGGTACGCTGGAAGGCATCCTGCATGGCCGCGCGTGAAGCAACCAGTTCAACCGTGGCAGGTGCCGCGAAGTCGGCCGGGGACGAGGCCCAGACCGTCACGGTCTCGGTGGTGAATTCGGACCCCGTGAGACTGCCGGCCTGGGGGGTGGCCATCCCGCGTGTGTATCCCGGACGAATGAACTCGGCAAACGTGTCACCCTCCGGAGTCAGTAGCCGGGCATGCAGGATGGCCGGATTGCTGTTTACGGCTCCCAGGAGACGATTCGCCTCGCGCCGGTCCATGAAGGCGATCGCGGCCTGGCTGCTGCTTGCCAGCAGGCGTGCCTGCGCGGACAGGGATTCGACCCAATCGGCGCGCAGCAGGCGCTGTTGCTGGTAGATGAACAGAATGAAGATCATGGCGATGGCCAGCGACAGGGTGCCGACCGAGAGCAGCACGAGTTTGCCGCGTATGCTGGCAGGCCTGAGGAGACGCGACAGGGCTTGGATCATGGCTCGACGATCTTCGCCAGGCGCAGCAGCTGGGCGTTGAATTCGATGCCTTGCTGCCTGGCGGCTCGACGATTGATGAGAATCTGCACCCCGGTGCGCTCCGGGTGTTGCGTGAACTCGATCATGCCCCCGGCTTTCGCGAAGCCCGGGATATCCGAGACAGTGACTACGTCGTTGCTCTCCAGCCGATGCAGGATGGCATCGAAATTCGCGGTCTCGGAGCGGGATATGAACAGGAAATCGCAGCGGCTGGCCTCGCTGGCGCTGGCGACCATCTGGAAAACCGCCGGGCGCGCCTCCGCTGATGTGCCGGCAAGTTTCTCCAGGGCGCTGACGATGGGGTGACCGCCCATGGCGCACACCGTCATCAGATGTGCACGGCGCTCCTCGGGAAGATAAACGAACTGAGGCAGCTTGTAGAACAGGACCGCCTTCATGGCGTTTTCGGACACAGCCTGATTTTCCGCCGTGGCCTGCGAGGCCCAGGCAGCCATGAGCCCGCAAAACAGGAAAATGGCAACGCGTCCTGGGGCAAATCGCATCATGGTGCGCTGTACGGCAGGCGTCGGTCGCGGGGAAGGCGTGGTCAGAAGCGGTATTCCAGTGAGGCCAGCCAGCTGCGCGGTTGCTGCGGCATATTGAAAAACGTGGTGCTGGCGGAGCCGTGCGCGGCGTAATAGCGCTTGTCGAACAGGTTGTAGATATCCAGCCACAGGCTGGCCTTGTCATTGAACAGCTTGTGCCAGCCGATATGCAGATTGGCGGTCGTGTAGCCGGGTGTCAATAGTCGCTGGCCGATGTGGCTTCGGTCTTTCCGTCCGGTGGACGTGTCGCCGAAGCTGAGTATCTGCGGGGTAATGCTGAGACGGTCAAGATACCGGAACGTCGCACCCAGCTTGAGCTTGTGCGCGGCGACATAACTCAGATCCCAATCTTGCTGGTCCATGCCTTCATGGATCGACCCATCGACATGACTGTAGCTGGTCCACAAATCGCCGGCCCACTTCGCGCCGAGACGAAAACGCCATTGGGCCATCAGATCCAGGCCGGTATGCGTTTCTTCGCCGGCGTTACCCTTGATCGTCGTCTTGCTGAGGACGGCGCCAGGGATGTATTGGGTCGAGACCGTTTCATCCAGGGTGACGATCAGGTTGTCGATCCGGCTGCGGTAGAGATTCGCCACCAGGTTCAACTCCGGCCGTGGTCGCCAGTCCCGAGTCAGGCTCAGGGTCTTCGCCTTCTCCGGTTCCAGATTGCTGTTCGGGGCGCGGAAGTTGCTGCCCAGATAATTGCCGCTGGCATCCCGAGCACCACTGAAACTGCCGAATGCACTCAGGCTTTCTTCCGGGGATGGCGCGCGAAATGCCTCGCCATAGAGCAGTTTCAGCGCGTGTTCCGGGTTGGGACGCCATACCGCGCCCAAGCGCGGCTTCGTGGTGCTGCCGTAGGCGGAGTGCCGGTCATGGCGCACCCCCGCCATGGTGTTGAATGACTCGCTCCAATCCGACTGTATCTGCGCATAGGCGGAGAGGTTGTCGTAACTGGCGTCGAATGTCTGAATCGGCAATGTGGTGTTGACATAGGTCATATCCTGAGCGCCGGGCCCGCGATCGGTATCGTACGGTCGAGGCAGATCGGGCGTTTCCAGGGCGTAGTAATCCTGATAGCCGAGCCCCGCCTGGATGCTGTGCGCGCTGTTGATCTTCCAGTTCAGATTTTGTTCGATGGCGATGCGCTCGGCCTTGACATAGTCATATCCATGATCGGCGAAGTCGGTATAGATGTTGACGTATTTTGACTTGGGGTCGACTTCCTGCGTGGCGTAATCGATGACGAGTTCGCCCGACAGGCTCGGCGTCAGTTCGAAGCGGTACTTGCCATAAGCGCTGTCGGAGCGGGTGATCCAGCGCGCGCTGTCGAGATACAGCGCGCTGCTCGGCGTATCGCCCGTGCTGGTCAGGCTACGGAAATCATTGTGGTAGTAGCCCAGGGTCAGGTGGTCGCCAACATCCAGCCGCGCATAAACACTTTGACTGCCAATGCCGCCCGAATAGTCCTCGCGCTCGGTGGCGGGCACAACCACGCTGCCGCCGAAGGTTCGGGCATCGACTTTGGGGAAATCCCGAGGGTAATACTCGTCGAGGGGCGCCCGATCGGAACGCTGAGTATGGCCGCCAACGCTGAGTGCCAGTTTGCTTTCGGTCTTCACCCCGGCCATGAACGACGCCTCTCTGCTTCCGAACGAGCCCGCGCCGATGGCCGCCCACGCGCCGGGCCCCTCGCCGCCGCGATCGGTCAGGATGTTGATGACGCCGGCGACCGCGTCGGCGCCATAGAGCGCGGCGGCGGGTCCGTAGAGGATCTCCACCTGCTTGGCGTGGTACAGGGCAAAGTTCTCTGCGACGGGTATCTTGCCGCCCGAGGGGTGATCGATGCGCACGCCGTCGAGCATGATCAGCAGCTTGTTGTTACTGTTGCTGCCCTGCACCGTGAAATTGTTGTAGGCCGAAGATTTCGTGCCGCGCATGAAATCCACGCCAGGCAGATCCTCCAGCAGATCGCCGAGATTCCGGTAGCGCCGCTCGCGTATCTGTTCGCGTGAGATGACGATGATGTGCGCTGGGGTGTGGCTCCGGCTCTCCGGTTGTCTCGATGCGGTCACCACCGGAATATTGATCAGCTCCGCCAGGGATAAGGGCAACAGCTTCAGGAGCTCGGCGTCCATGGGATCGGCCGCCGCGGAGACGCTCGACCAACATAGCAGCGTCAAGCACATCAGCCGGCCAAACTTCGGACGGTAGCAGGACATCTCGGCTCCAGGATTCAAGGAATGTTGCCGATGATTACGGCAACTTCGGGGAAAACTTTATATGGACGTGTATCAAAGTCGGAGCACACCACCCAGATGATCCGAAAGATCCTTTAACGATAGTTTGGTGTAGTCCTTTTCGATGGAGTCGCTGACCTTGCCCTTGACCTGTTCGCCGAGATGCTGCCGGACCCGGCCAATGAATGGCGCGGAACTGACCAGAACGAGGCGCGAAAAAGCATTGCCAAGACGTCCCGCCTCCAGCACTTTGGCAATTTCCAGGGCGAAGCGGTCCATCTCATGCTGCTTTGGATCGGTGGCTTGGGCGTAGCTGCCGGAACCCTGAAAGTTGCCGATACGGTCGCTGACCAGGTTGGCGGCTTTTTCGCGGCTTTCTGGATGGGCCATTTCCTTGACCAATTGCAGACCTTTGTTCGGACCCGGGTTCTCGTAAAGCTTGGCCAGGCTGGCATTGGCGACAACGATCCATGTCATGGACATAATTCCCCTCGCTTGGATTGGGTGGTTGGGATGCGGTCTCGAAGAAAAACCACGTTTTCAGCGTAGCAACTGGGCACGGCGCGTCAAGGCGGCTGCTTGACGGCCTGTCGTGCCAAATCAAGAAACGATGCAGGCGCTGCGTCGATCAATTCAAGGACTGGAGCCTCGGGCGCATGCACATAGTTTTTGCTCAGCGAGTGGTTGTAGGCCGGGTCATAATGGATTTCAAGCAACTCGGTGACCAGACGGTCCCATTCGCCCAGGCGAGCCAGGGCTTTCCAGCGCTCGACCTGGGCGCTGCCGCGCAGATTGACCAGGCAGTCGAGTTGGCGCAGCAGGGGCGGGGAGTCCGCCAGAAAGTGCGCGTATTCCTCTTTCAGCAGCCGTACCCTGAGTGGAATTTCCGCTTGCAGGTTGAGGCAATCCGCGGCACGCATACGGGCCAGCAAGGCGTCGGGGGTGTGCAGGTTACCGATCTTTTTGCTCTCTGATTCGACGAACACGACGCGACTGGGGTCGAATCGGCGCAGTTGCTCCCAGATCAGGCTATCGAAAAATTTTTGCGGTGGCTGCGGCCGATCCGGATAGGCGCCCAGCACCGAGCCCATGTGCGCGGCCAGGTCTTCGAGATCGAGTACCTGGGCGCCGGCTTCGCGCAAGGCGCGCAGGAACCGGCTCTTGCCGACGCCGGTGGGTCCGCAGACCACTTTCAAATTCAGGATTTCAGGCAGGCTGGCCAGGTCGGTGATAACGCGCGTCCGGAAGGCCTTGTAACCGCCAGTCAGCTGCATGGCCTGCCAGCCGACACTGCGCAGGATATGTGTCATGGCGCCGCTACGGCTACCGCCGCGCCAGCAGTAGATCAAGGGTCGGTAGCCCTTGGGCTGTTTTGTGAAATGCGTATCCAGATGCCGGGCGATGTTGCGGGCCACCAGCGCGGCGCCGAGTTTTTTGGCGTCGAACGCCGAGACCTGTTTGTAGAGGGTGCCGACCTGAGCGCGCTCTGCGTCGTCGAGAACCGGCAGGTTGATCGCCCCGGGAATGTGATCTTCGGCGAACTCCGCGGGTGAGCGGGTGTCGATAATCTCGTCGTAGCCGTCCAACTCGCCGACATCGGCCTTGTCGCGCGGCACCGGGCGGGCGTCGGCACAAAGCATCAGCGTGACTCCAAAGCGCGGATCATGCGTCTCTTCTTACCAGACGTTGTTTCTCGCGTTGCCAATCGCGGTCCTTTTCGGTCGCGCGCTTGTCGTATTCCTTCTTGCCTTTGGCGAGGCCGATTTCCAGCTTGATGCGGCCCTTGGTGAAATGCATGTTCAGAGGCAAGAGAGTGTAGCCGGCACGTTCCACCTTGCCAATCAGGCGCCTGACCGCTTCGGCGTGCAACAGCAATTTCCGGCTGCGCGTCGGGTCGGGGTGAATATGTGTCGAGGCGGTGGTCAACGGGCTGATGTGGCAGCCGATCAACCAGACCGCGCCGTTTTTCACCACTACGTAGGATTCCTTCAACTGTACGCGTCCGGCCCGAATCGACTTGACCTCCCAGCCTTCCAGGACCAGGCCGGCTTCGTAGCGCTCTTCGATGAAGTAATCGTGAAACGCTTTTTTGTTTTCCGCGATGCTCATAGGTTCAATAGATATGACAAGGGTGATGCATAAGGGGCTGTGTTTCGTGTATGTTACCAGCCCTGTCCGAAACGCCCTGCGTCGTTATGCCTGAAGTCGTCAAGACCGTCCTGGTCGCCTACACCCCCGCCGAGATGTTCGTCCTGGTCGACGGTGTCGAGGAATACCCAAGTTTCCTGCCGTGGTGCGGCGGCTCGCAGTTGCATGCGCGCGACGCGGAGACTACCGAGGCGACTATCCATATCAGTTACATGCAGGTAAAGCAGCATTTCTCGACGCGCAACCGCAAGGTGTATCCGGAGGCGATGTACATCAAGCTGAAGGAAGGGCCGTTCCGGCAGCTTGAGGGTGAGTGGCATTTCAAGGCGCTCGGCGATGCCGCCTGCAAGATTGAATTCAGGTTGCACTACGAATTTTCCAGTACCTTGCTTGCGAAACTGCTCGGGCCCGTGTTTGGGCATATCGCCAATACATTGGTGGATGCCTTCGTACAGCGTGCCGAAAAGGTCTATGGGGCGAGGTGAGCACAATGATCGTCGAAGTCGTTTATCCACTCCGCAACGAACAGAAAATCGTCCGTCTCAGCCTGGATGAAGGGGCCTGCCTGCGTCAGGCCGTGGAGAAATCCGGGCTGCTTGAGCAATATCCGGAAGTGAATCTCGATGGCGGCAACAAGGTTGGAATCTGGGGAAAGCTGGCGAAGGTCGACACAGTACTTCGCGATCATGACCGGGTGGAAATCTACCGACCGTTGATTGCCGATCCGAAAGAGGTGCGCAAGCAGCGCGCCGCTGAGGGCAAAGTCATGAAAAAGGGCGGCGGAGACGCGGCGGCGGAGTAAATCCGGTTGGCTTCGCCGAGACAAAGAAAAAAGACGGCCTTGACCGTCATTTTTCATGTACGCGGTGTCGCTTATTACTTCTCGGTCGTCGGGTAGCTCTTCTGAGCCAGGCCCAATTTGGCCTGCTCGGAGGCGATCCGCGCCTCGCCGATGACCGTGGCGCTGTCACCGGCCTTGGCGGCTTCCTGGGCACGCTTGATGGCGGCTTCGGCGGTGGTCCACAAAGCGTAGGCGGCCTTGGCCTGTGTGATGTCGGCCTCGGCCTGGCCGAGCGCGGCCTGGGCTTCCGGGGTCAGGGCGGGCTGCGCGGCAACCGTCGCACCAGGTGCGACGGCTTTCTGGGGCGCGGTCATGCTGCAAGCGGACAAGGACAGGCCCAGCAACAGGGTGGAAACGGTTATGGCGACTTTTTGATGCTTCATGGTGCGGTTTCCTCGACATCCCTATGGGGCAATTATGTGCCTCGATTGCAGCGACGCCGCAAAATTAAAGGCGTCTTGCTCAGCGTCAACCGAAACCCCCGGCTTTATCAGACGAAAACCAGATCACGAAAAGGTTCGTGGCACGGGGTCTAACCGGTATAATGCGACTTTGTGCGTAAGGTTTCATATATGCGTATTCTGCAAAAAGCGCTCACCTTCGACGATGTCCTGCTCGTCCCCGCCGAATCCAGTATCCTGCCCCGCGATGTCAGCCTGAAGACCCGGTTCACGCGCGGCATTGACCTCAACATGCCGGTGGTTTCCGCCGCCATGGATACCGTTACCGAAGCACCCATGGCCATCGCCATGGCCCAGGAGGGCGGCATCGGCATCATCCACAAAAACCTGACGCCGGAGCAACAGGCCGCCGAGGTGGCCAAGGTCAAGCGGTATGAGTCCGGTGTGGTCAAGGATCCGATCACCATCAGCCCGACGATGAGCGTCCGCGATGTCCTCGATATCACCCATCGGTATCACATCTCCGGTCTGCCGGTGATCGACAAGGCCGGCAAGGTGGTCGGCATCGTCACCAACCGCGACCTGCGCTTCGAAACCAATCTGGATCAGCATGTGCGCGACATCATGACGCCGCGCAAGCGTCTCGTGACGGTGAAGGAGGGCGTCAGCAAGGAAGAGATCGTCGCCCTGCTGCACAAGCATCGTCTCGAGCGTCTGGTGGTGATCGACGACGATTTCACCCTCAAGGGGCTGATTACCGTCAAGGACATCCGCAAGACCAGCGAACACCCCCTGGCCTGCAAGGATGCCCAGGGGCGTCTGCTGGTCGGCGCCGCCGTCGGCGTCGGCCCGGATAACGACGAACGTATCGCTGCCCTGGTCGAGGCGGGCGTCGATGTCATCGTCGTCGATACCGCGCACGGCCACTCCAGAGGCGTGCTGGAACGCGTCCAGTGGACCAAGAAGACCTACCCGAACGTTCAGGTCATCGGCGGCAACATCGCCACCGCCGATGCCGCCCGTGCCCTGGTCGATCATGGCGCCGACTGCGTCAAGGTCGGCATCGGCCCCGGTTCCATCTGCACGACGCGTATTGTTGCCGGCGTCGGCGTGCCGCAGATCACCGCCGTCGCCAATATCGCCGAGGCCATGGCCAAGGCCGGTGTACCGCTGATCGCCGACGGCGGCATTCGCTACTCGGGCGATATCGCCA
Source organism: Hydrogenophilales bacterium (assembly GCA_016703155.1). Lineage (GTDB taxonomy): Bacteria > Pseudomonadota > Gammaproteobacteria > Burkholderiales > Thiobacillaceae > JADJCP01. Next base: position 8,383 of record JADJCP010000001.1, on the reverse strand, counting down.
AGGCGATCGCCGCCGGTGGCAACTGCGTCATGCTTGGCGGTTTGCTGGCCGGTACCGAAGAGGCGCCTGGCGAGATCGAACTGTTCCAGGGCCGTTCCTACAAGTCCTACCGTGGCATGGGCTCGCTCGGCGCCATGCAGAAGGGCTCGAAGGACCGTTACTTCCAGGACAACGAGGCGAACGCCGACAAACTGGTACCAGAGGGTATCGAAGGCCGCGTCCCCTACAAGGGCAGCGTCCTGTCGGTGCTGCACCAGTTGATGGGCGGGCTGCGCTCTTCGATGGGTTATCTGGGCGCCGACAGCATCGCCCGTTTCCACGCCACCGCCCAGTTCGTCGAGATCACCAACGCCGGCATCAAGGAATCGCACGTCCACGACGTGCAGATCACCAAGGAAGCGCCGAACTACCACGTGTGAGGCTTGAGGCAATTCGGCGTAAGGTTTTCACCTTACGCCGAATTGCCGCGTTCCTCACACCACACGCCTGACACAAGACCCATGCACAAGAAAATTCTCATCCTCGATTTCGGTTCGCAATACACCCAGTTGATCGCCCGCCGGGTGCGTGAGCACAACGTCTACTGCGAGTTGCATCCGTACGACGTGTCCGATCGGTTCATTCGCGATTTCGCCCCGGCCGGGGTGATCCTCTCGGGCGGGCCGGCATCGGTGACCGAGGACGATACATCGCGCGCCCCCCAGGCGGTATTCGAACTCGGCGTACCCGTGCTGGGCATCTGCTACGGCATGCAGACCATGGCCGAACAACTCGGCGGCAAGGTCGAAACCGCGAGCCATCATGAATATGGCTATGCCGAACTGCGTGCCCACGGCCATTCCAAGTTGCTCACCGATATCCAGGATCGTGTCGAGCCGGATGGCAAGGCCTGGCTGGATGTCTGGATGAGCCATGGCGACCGTGTGGTCGATCTGCCGCCCGGTTTCAAGACGATCTGCGACAACGCCTCAACCCCGGTCGCCGGCATGGCCGACGATGCACGACAATTCTACGGCGTGCAGTTCCACCCGGAGGTGACGCACACATTGCAGGGCAAGGCCATCCTGGGACGCTTTGTGCACGACCTGTGCGATTGCGGCCATGACTGGAACATGCCCGACTATATCGACGAAGCCATCGGCAAGATTCGTTCCGAGGTGGGCTCAGACGACGTGATCCTGGGTCTCTCGGGCGGCGTTGATTCATCCGTGGCGGCTGCGCTGATCCATCGCGCCATTGGCGACCAGTTGACCTGTGTCTTCGTCGACACCGGCCTGTTGCGCCTCAACGAGGCCGAGCAGGTCATGGATACGTTCGCCAAAAACCTCGGCGTCAAGGTCATCCATGTCGATGCTTCCGAGCAGTTCATGGGCAAGCTGGCTGGTGTTGCCGATCCGGAAAAGAAACGCAAGATCATCGGCGGCGAGTTCGTCGCGGTATTCCAGGCTGAATCCGCAAAACTAAAGAATGCCAAGTGGCTGGCCCAGGGCACCATCTACCCGGATGTGATCGAGTCCGCCGGCGCCAAGACCAAGAAGGCCCACGCCATCAAGTCGCATCACAACGTTGGCGGACTGCCCGAGGACATGCACCTGAAGCTGCTTGAACCGCTGCGCGAGCTGTTCAAGGACGAGGTCCGCGAACTCGGTGTCGCCCTGGGCCTGCCACACGACATGGTCTACCGTCATCCCTTCCCCGGCCCCGGCTTGGGTGTGCGTATCCTTGGCGAAGTGAAGCAGGAGTTTGCCGATCTACTGCGTCACGCGGATCATATTTTTATTGAAGAATTACGTGCAAGTGGTTGGTATGAAAAGACTTCGCAGGCGTTTGCGGTCTTTCTGCCAGTCAAGGCCGTCGGCGTCATGGGTGATGGCCGCACCTACGATTACGTCGTTGCCTTGCGCGCCGTACAGACCCAGGATTTCATGACCGCGCACTGGGCTGACCTGCCGTACACTCTTCTGGCCAAGGTTTCCAACCGGATCATCAACGAAATCCGCGGGATCAACCGGGTCACCTACGACATCACCGGCAAGCCGCCGGGCACCATCGAGTGGGAATGATTTGATATCTGGCATTGGCTAGCATCGGCTAGCAAGAAGTACAGCATAAGCCCATGTATACATGGGCTTTTTGTTTTGTTGAGCTGGCATTGACTGGCAACTACAAGCACGGCCAAGCAAGACCTGCGCGTGGCATTTTCACGGGTATCATTCCTGTAGGCAGTTTCTAGAAAGCACGATACCATTCGTTGATGATGTGGTAATCGTGGTATTGAAACATGCTTATGTGCTTGTATATATTTATTAATATGCATATTTTTGCGATCTTCAAATTCGTGGTATCGAATTTGAAGGTTTCATGTTGTCGATGCCACGAATGAACCAAAAAAACCTTGTATCTAATTGTTAAACAAGGAATAACAAATGCTAACTGATACCAAGATCAGGAACCTAAAGCCTCGGGACAGACTGTACAAGGTTGCGGATAGGGATGGGCTCTATGTGGCGGTCACTCCTGCTGCCAGTATTTCGTTTCGCTACAACTATGAGTTCAACGGACGTAGCGAGACCCTGACCATAGGACGCTATGGCACTGGCGGCATTACGCTCGCCGAGGCAAGGGACGCGTTGCATGAAGCCAAACGGAAAATTGCTGTCGGGATATCACCGGCCCAGGACAAGGCCAGATCCAAGGACAAGGAAAAGCAGGCCAAGACGTTTGACGACTGGGCTGAGTCCTGGCTCAAAGGCTACGAGATGGCGGACTCCACTCGTGACATGCGCAAGGCCGTTTATACACGGGAGTTGAAGCCGGTTTTTGGCAATCGACTATTGGCTGAAGTGACTCATGACGATCTGCGGCATCTTACTGACAAGATCGTCGAACGCGGGGCGCTCCGGCCACTGCCGTTCATGCTCGTGAAGTGGTCATGCAGATTTACCGATGGGCATCCGAACGGGGACAGGACGTAGAGAACCCTGCGGACCGCGTCAGGCCCGCGGCCATCGCAAAATTCGTTCCCCGCGACCGGGCGTTGACTCAAGAAGAAATCGGTTTGATGTATAAGTATCTGGAACGGGTTTCGACCTCCCCAACCATCCGCATTGCGGTAAAGCTCCTGCTGCTGACGTTGGTGCGCAAGTCAGAATTGACTGATGCGACTTGGGACGAGGTGAATTTCTCGGATGGGATCTGGACCATACCTGCCGTCCGAATGAAGCGACGCAATCCGCACAACGTCTACCTGTCACGTCAGGCGGTTGATTTCTTCATTGCACTCAAAACCTGTGCAGGTGGCTCGCGTTATGTGCTGCCCTCAAGATATGACCCAGACATCCCGATGAGCAAGGCCACGCTGAACCAAGTAACAACTTTGGCGTACACCGCGGCACAGAAAGATGGGAAGGTGTTGGCCAAGTTCGGGCCGCATGACCTGCGGCGCACTGGATCCACGTTACTTCATGAAGCCGGGTACAACACGGATTGGATCGAGAAGGCGCTTGCTCATGAGCAGAAGGGTGTTCGCGCCGTCTACAATAAGGCGGAGTACAGAGAACAGCGAAAAGCCATGCTGCAAGACTGGGCCGATATGATCGACGAATGGACGATCAAGAAGGCGTGATCCCTGGGCGCACGGCTTGATCGCCTGACGCCTTGCGAGCCTCAATCCAAGCCTCAATTTCCGCGAGATCCCACGCCACATTTCGGCTGGTGAGCGCAAAGCGCCGTGGAAATTCCCCGCGCTTTTCCATATCGAAGATGGTCCGGTCAGACAGCGGAACTATCTTCAGGAGCTGCTTTCGGTTGATCAGGGATTTTGTCGCAGGTAACAACTCATCATTCATTTGGGGGAGCACCGCATTTCTTCCATGTAGTGTCGACGTGGATTTCTGTTCCAGAGGAACTGGATAAATTATATACATATGCAACGGTATATAACAAATCAAGTTGATCACTTCATCACTTTGCCAGCGTGCTCCCCAAAATGCAGCTACGCGTATTTTTTGTAGTACTTGGCCTGAAACCGCGCCAAGGCTGCGCAAGCAAGCGTTGCTGGCACAACGACCAGCAACGGATCCACATCGCCGGGCCTCCAGAGATAGACAGTGGTCGTCACCGTCGCCAGGGTGGCCTGGAAGTATTTGGAGCGGTGGTAAAGCGTAGATGACTCGCGGCCACCACCAACCTTGCGCCTGGCGCGTTCCATGGCGCCATCGACGATGGCGAGCAGGTAGAGAAGCCCGGTCCAGGGCAGGAAAGACACCATGATTGCGGCACGGATGGCGATCACCTGGGAGCCGGTAAGCTTGGGATATGGCGGCATTCATCGACTGGACACCACGGATCACCGCATGCTCGACTTCACCTCTGCGGGTCGCGTCGTCCTCCGCGTGGCGCAACAGTCCAGGCTTTCGGTAAAACCAATCGGTGACAAAGTTCGCCCATGCCATAGCCCGATCATGAGTGCTCCCCATGAAATCCGGTGCCTCGGCAGCCCTGGCCATCTCGCGGTCGATGACCAGGGCAGGGGGGCAAGGAGTCCTTGGACTCGGCCAAGAGCCAGATGTCGATGGCCATACGCCCGACCAGGATCACGAAAAACCCGATCACCAGAAAAGAAAGCGATCTTGAACGGGGCCGTGATGGCCTTGGTAATCCCGATCTCAATCGCCGCGCCATCGCCTGGCATTACCAGCCGCTCCTTTTCCTGGGATGGTGACGCCGACGGAGCTTACCCCTATCTTGACTCGCTGTCGATGAGCGCATGCGCTGCGCCATGTCTTCGATGTCCTTGGGTACATCGGTTTCATCCAGCGAATCGGCCAGAGGAATGCGAATCTTCCAGAGTTGGCCACCCTCGATCAACGCGAACGCCTGCCCCTTGGGCAATTGCACCAGATCGGCCGGGGTCAGCATGGGCAGTCGTTCGATGCTGATGCGATCTTCATTGCGGCTCTGGAATTCCGCGAAATCCGTCGGGTCATTGGAATCACTGGCCATCGAGGCTACTTGCATCGTTGGGACATCTACCTCCGGCAGTTTCTCGGTGAGGATCTCCGCTGTTTCCGTGTTTTCCACGCGCAGCACGATGCGAGTAGTGAAGTTACCCCCGATCTGCATCGCCTTGGCGGCATTACCGACCTTGGCTTCCACGTCGTGCCAGGTTTGGGTGTAGGCGGTGACCTGATAGCCCGCGCCGCCCGCCTTGTTGACCATGGGTATGAAGGCGTCGCCGACCAGTTCGTTGAACTCATCGGCATGCAGCGCCAGCTTGCGTCTCTCCGGGGGCAGTTGGCCCGCGCCGACGCCGAATTTATAAATCTGCCCAGCGACACTGGTCAGATCGGCGAACATGGCGGTTCCGACCGCACTGGCGACTTCATGGTCCGAGAGCGAATCCAGACCGACATAGACCACGGCCCCCTGATTGATCACGCCCATCCAGTCGATGATCGGTCGGGTGTCATCGAGGTTGGCATAGTTTGGCGAGATCAGATCGGCGATCTTGCCGGTGGTCAGCTTTTCCAGAAGCGGGTACAGGCTGGACACCAGCTTCTCGAAATAGGTCCGATCATTGCTCAGCACCGAGCGTAGGGCGTCCGCTACTGGGTCGCGCAAATCGTTGTCGCGAATGAAGCCCATGATGGCCATGGTGTGCAAGGAGCGCCCGCTCTTTTTGGCCGCCTCGCTCAGCAGCTTGGCCTGAGCCGTCTCCAGGTCCTTGGCCTCGACCTGCCAGCCCGGCCGGATACGGTCCAGCCACCAGCTGAAATAGCGCACCGCCAAGGATTCGGTATCCACGGCGTAGGCGTAGATGCTCTGGAAATCCGGACGCTCGCCCAGCGTGGTCATGGCCTTGGCCAGCACATTGACGAAGCGCCAGACGAATTCCTTGAAGGCGGCGGAATTGCCTTCAGAGGGCAGGGGGTCTGCCGTGCGCGTTGCCACTTCGGTGATTCTGGAAAACGAACCAATGGGGTTGTAGCGTGCCGAGAGGTGCGGAAAGCCGAGATGAAACACATAGAAGGGTCTCCCGGCACGCTGTGATTCCATGTACATGCGTATCAGCAGATCAGCATCGCCTTTGGGGTCGAAGGCAATCACCACATCGCCGCGTCGGATGTCCTGGGAGATGAGGAGTTCGGCGAGACGGGTCTTGCCGACCCGTGTCGTGCCAAGGACCAGGGTGTGCCCCACCCGGCCGGAGAGGGCCATGGTCACGGGTTCCTCGTCCGGTTCCACACCATGCAGGGCAGGGGTACCGCCGATCTCCGGCAGCGGCGCCCAAGCGGTTCCACCAGGCACTCGGGGCGACAAGGCGCGCGCAACATCTGGACCCTCGGCCGTAGGTCGTGCTCGCGTCCGCTCGAAACGCCGAAAGGCCTTGTAGATGGCACGAGGCTCGACATAGCGGCGATTCCTGCGGATGCAGCGCCAGATGCAGTCGCTGCGTGTGCAGGGCGGTCCATCTGAACCCCATGCCCAGGAACAGCACCTCATGGCTCCAGGGAATCTCACTCGGTTTCAGGCTGTAGCGTGTCAGCTTACGCAGATTGCGGTGATAGCGGATCACCCGCCAGGCTTGGTGGAAACGCCAGCCCGATCCCAACAAGGCCGAGGGCCAGCGGCCGGTCAGTGGTCGGCCTGATCGGTGCCCAGGGCGGGCGGCGGCCGTGCCCGCCGAGCCGAGGAACAGGCCAATGCCGGAGATCAGTTCCACCGGTGGCCGGAGCAGGTTCTCGATGGGATAGCTCAATCCTGGGCGACCTTGTCGATGCCGGGTGCGACGCTCTGGCTCCAGTAGCGCAGGCGTTCATTGGGCGGCGGTAACGGATTCACGAAACGCTCCGGCTCGCGCACCAGGAAGCCGTTCAGGAGGCTGCCGCCGGTGTCGCCGCGCCGGATCACCTGAAAGCGATGAATGTTGCGGCCGCGTGCCGCCGGTTGCTGCCAACCGGCTTGGCTGAATGCCATCTGTATGCCCATGCCCAGTTGCCCGGCGAGACCTCGCCGCATTCGATTCGCCGGCGGCCAGATCGCCGTAGGCCTCGGCGAATTTCCGGAAAACCGCCGGCGAAACCAGCAGCATCATGGTCTCCTCACGCTCGCGCAGGTTCACCTTCACAAAATGCACCAGTGCCGACACGGTGTTGTAGGGCAGAGAACCATCGGCCAGGCCTTGTTGCAGCCAGCCCATGAAGCGCAAGGCGGCATCGGAGGGCGTGGCGCCACGTTTGCCGGCCTTGCCTTGATTGCCCGGCGTGCTGGGCAAGGCTACATGTGGCACGACCGCGCCTATATGGCGTGGCGGTTCGGGCACCTTGGCAGTTTTTGGCTTCGGGGCGATCAGCGTCACGGCGGCATCCTCATCCGACAGGTAGCCGTCCTCTGCCAAGTCCAGGACCGGTTCTATGTGACCCGTGGAACTACCATTCCCGGCATCCTGAACCAGTCTGAGATGTTCCTTGGTCGGCTGAACCGTTTCGCGACGGTCCTTCCTGAGGGTTTCCCGCTTCGGAGCTCCGGGCAGGGCTGGCTTGGGCGAGGCATGGCCGCTGTCATCTGTTAGCCTGACCCCCTCGGCCATCGGCTTTGGACCATCGGTCGTGCTGACCGCTGGCGGCTCACTGGCCATGGCAATAACTGACCCAGGCTGAGAGTCCTCAGTGCCCCTGAGTTGGCTGCCTTGCTGGGTGACGACGATGCGTCCGTTCAAGGCCTTTGGGAAGTCGGCCGGGTCAGGGTAGAGCAGGTCCAAGGGGGAAACGCAGCAGGGCGCCTAGTTGTATCCGTTGGCCCCCGGCAAATTCAATGCTGGCCGACCAGATCGCGCCGTGAGTCGCCGGATTGGTGCGACACGCGCCGTATTCCTGCCAGGTGTCGAACAGCCTATCGTTCAACGCTTCACATGGGATGGCGGCCTCAGGAAAGGCCTTGCTCAGCCAGGCGCGGATATCATTGGTGAGTCGCACGGCGGCGAACCAGATGTCGGTGCCGTCGCAGAATCCTGCTGCGCCAGGCCGGTTAAGTGGCAAATGCCCGCCTTCGGCAAGCAGGGTGCGTAGGGCGTGCATCAACAGTTCGATGAGCGGGGTGGCCTTGGACGTGGCGAATCGCAACCGTGATCCCGCAGCCAGATTGCGCCGAACACTTTCTGACTCGGCTTCGCGGACGATTTCAGCAATTGGACCTTGTGCTGCGCCGGAGAGATAGCCCAACAGTTCATCCATTAACACCCGATCGCTACTGAGCCATAGCCGTGCTTCAGTGGGTACATGCCGTTGCATCAGTTGGATGCCGATGTGTTGGTGCGCTTGATAGTTACGCTCCATGGCCTGCGGAAAATCGACGACGTAGGCCTCGGCGCGTGCATCGATCA